>CALYAW010000012.1 GCA_944393685.1 uncultured Alphaproteobacteria bacterium | reverse complement strand
AAGGAGTTTTTTATCTGTAAAGCTGTAAGCTCTTTGGAACTACCGGCCTAGCCGGTAGTTTTCTTGTTACAAAAAAACACCGCCACAATGAGCGGTGTTTGATTATTGGCTGCTCCACATGGATTCGAACCACGATTAACGGAGTCAGAGTCCGCTGTCCTACCATTAGACGATGGAGCAATCATACTGTGTCGCATTTTATATACCAACTAAAAATAAAATGCAAACAATTTTTATAAAATTATTCTCACTCCATCATGATTACTTCAACACAAAAGCTATCTTCTTATTTTTGCAAAAAAAAATCTTATTTTTTACTTTATCTTAAACTTTCAATACTATTTTTATAACTTGATTTGATAAATACTTTATTTGGAGACTATACAATGAAATTCGATAACAAAGCAATCGCAGAAGCAGCATACTATATCTGGCAAAACAACGGCTGCCCCGCCAATACACAAGCTCAAGATTGGGCTGCCGCCATTAGCCAGCTTTCTGCCATGAGCGCTGTAAAATCAGCATCCAAAAGATTGGCTACAAAAAAATCCTCTTTGAATAAATCAACTCTCATCAAAGCTGCAGCTCTCAAATCTGCCAGCAGCAAAACCGTATCTTTGAGAATGGCAAACAATTCAAAAAATACATCTTCCACCAAAAAAACATCTCGGAAATCTAAATAAATT
Source organism: uncultured Alphaproteobacteria bacterium (assembly GCA_944393685.1). GTDB lineage: Bacteria > Pseudomonadota > Alphaproteobacteria > RF32 > CAG-239 > CAZU01. The sequence continues at coordinate 14,146 of CALYAW010000012.1, read as the reverse complement.
TTGTATTCCAAGTAATAAAAAAAGCTCTCTTAGAGAGCTTTTTTTATATATAAAACTATCAAGCTTTCAAATCATACAAAAGTTGTAACATTTCATTTGCAGCTTGAAAAGTCTGAGTATTAACGCCATAAGCCCGCTGAACTTTAATCATCTCTCCAAATTCAGCTTCAACATTAGTTGCCGAACGCTCCAACGACTGTGGTTGAATAACACTATTATCCGCCAAGAAAAACGCCTCTCCTGTCGTACCATTGGCTTCAAATAAAGTTCCGGATAATGGCGTTAAATTCTCTGGAGCAGAAAAACCCGTAAGAGCAAGTTTTCCAAAATTATAACTTTCTCCATTGCTGTAATATGCTTTTACTACTCCATCTTTATCAATATAGCTTTTCAAATAATTTCCGGACTCTTTTCCGTCTTGTTCCACATAAGTTGTTCCTGAGCCTCCGGCCAACTGTGTCATATTCGTCAGATTAAGAGCAATATTATTTGTATCACCATCATCCCAAGCAATATCAACTGTCAGATTTTTGGGACTAATAAGTTCACCTTTAGAGTCAAATTGAACTCTTGTCTCAGATCCTGTTGCAGTTCCTCCCTCCACACTAAATGACAAATCCCATGTATTGTCCATACCGACAACTTTCTTAAAAATCATATTTAGTGTTTCACCGTCATGTTGAGGAGCATAAACCGTAATCGAATAACTAGAGCTATCCACTCCGGTAGCAGGAACATTCGCGGTAATTTTTGCCTCTGTTGTCGGCTGAGGGGGCAACACTTCTGGATATTTAATAATAATATCCTCTATTCCGGCCCCAAAAACATCTCCCCCGTCAATAGCTGGGAATCCCTGCACCTTAAGGCCATTGCTGGCAATAAGATATGTAACGCCATTTTCGGTCCTGGTTCCAAAATCACCTGCGCGTGTGTAATAGGTATTATTAAAAGCATCTTTCAAAGTAAAGAAAGCATTATCATTACCCGAAATTGCCGCATCAAAATTTCCTCCCGTAGAAGTAACGACGCCCTGATCAAGAATATTTGTCCGGTCATAAAATCCTACACCATTTACATCAACACGAGAAGAACTCAAACCCGAAGCATTATTCTTAACGACAGGCTGCGAACCAAGCAATGTATAAAACATTGTTTGATTTGTCTTATATCCGGTTGTATTAATATTAGCAATATTTCCGGCAATAGTAGACAAGGCATGACTCTGTGCCTCCATTCCTGTATTTGCGGCAAAAAACGCATTTAAAGCCATTTTAACCTCTCAATTCTAATAATCCCAGAAACATAGATGCAATTTTTATGCCACAAAATAAAAAAGAACAAAAAACGCCTCACATTGAGGCGTTTTTTTCACTTTTGCTTTTTTTATTCTCCGACAGACTTGCTCTTAGCTTTACGAGCATCTACCAGCATTAAATCTGGCTTGCCTTGTTCTGCCGGTATCGGAGCTCCAATACGCATACAACGCCCATCCACATAAGCACCAGGCTCAATAGCAATGGTGTTGTGAGTAGCATCACCAATTAATCGCGCAGATTTAGCAATAAACAAATTGTCAGCGTTGGCTTTTCCGTTCAAGACACCATATAATTGCAAGTTTGCAGCCGTTACAGCACCAACAACAGTTCCTTTAACCCCTATAATCAATTCATCACAACTAATGTCACCCTCAACTCGACCATCCACATGAATAATTCCATCACTGATGATATCACCTGTTACTTTACTGTTTTCACTGATAATACTGGGCACGGGAGCTCCCGTTGTACTGCGGCTCAAACGTCTTGCTAATTTCAAATATAAAAGTCTTTTTAACTTTTTCATGCTTGCCTCTCTATAAATTACAAAGCCTTTGCTTGCATAAACGGCAAAGGATCAACAGGACGATTATTATACAATACCTCATAATGAAGATGCGGACCAGTTGAACGCCCGGTATTTCCTACTTCTCCTATTGTATCGTTAATTTTCAAATAATCACCTTTTTTAACATAAATCTTATGCATATGCGCATACTTTGTTTTAAAACCATTACCATGATCAACCGTCACATTATTACCATATCCTCGGTTGGAATACTCCACTTTGATAACACGTCCTTTGGCTTTAACTTGAATTTTATTTCCGGTTCTACTGGCTAAATCAATCCCTTTGTGAGCAGCTTTTTTCCTATTAAAAGGATCACTGCGATACCCAAATCTAGAAGTCACCCAATAACTCCAAACAGGTTTTCCAAGAGGAACATATTGCACAACCTCACGATAATATTCTAAATCATCAACAGCCTTATAAATACTCGAAATCTTATCAGTAATTGCCTTATCTTGAATTTTAGAGGTTGAAGCTGGCACAAACAAACCGCCTTGAGAATTTTTTTTCTTACTATTTGCCAAAGGATTAAAATAAAGCCCTTGTTTTTTCAAAGGAACATTAACGGAATTAAAAGCACTTTTAATTTTGTTAATTTCACGTAGAGCCAAAGACTCCACTCTTGCAAAGACCTCCAATTCTGCTTCTTTGATATCTTTAACGGCCTCTTCCAATTCAGCCAATTGACGACGCAACTCATCTCTTTCTGAAATTGCCATGTCTCGCTGCAGCATAGCCTCATTAAGACTCATTTTTTCATTAAGTTTTTTATCATCAGCCCAATCTTTTTCTGCTGTAATTTGCTTTATTTTATCTTCCACAGCCATAGCCTGCCGCTTATACCTGTCAAACTCGGAAGAACCTTTTCCATTCTTTTTTTCCAGAGCATCCAACACATTATCAATATTTTTATGAATAGTAACAAAATCACTCATCAAATCAACATATGCGTCTCTTGTTTCTATAAGCTCTTGATCCTTATGATTAATAATTCTTCCTGATTTATGATACATATGATAAGAATAAGTACTCCATGCGCTGATACAACACACCAACGCAATAAAAATAACCTGAAGACGAGAAGATATCTTGAAAACCTTGGCCCGGCCGGCACTTCTAAAGATAATCTCTTTCTCCGAAAAAAACGGCTTTTTCTCAATATATTTTGGAGAATAAGCCTTTTTATTTCCTAAACGAGTCTTGTTTTTCATTCACCGACCTAAGTTGTTAAACCTACATGCAGATATTTACTACAATCACGATAGGTATAACAAAATTTTCAAAAAAATACAGCTTTTTTTGCACACTTATCCCAAAAACAGCTCTAGTTTATTGTTTTTACGAGGATTTTATTCTTCATCAAGGATAATAAATTCGTCCTGAGCAGCCATATTAAGCACGATTCTTGCCCTTTCTTCCAAGAGATCTAAATCCAAACTCGAATTAGACAGATGTTTTACTTTTTCTTCCAAAGAAGTCCGTTGCTGTCGATATGTTGCTGCAATTTTTTGAGCCTCGCTTATTTCCTGGCGCAAAGCCATATATTTAATTATTCCTCTCTCCCCATTCACGGCATAAAAAGCAAAATATACCCCAACAAAAACAGCCAATAACAACAAACTTGAATTTTTTAAATAATTTTTAATGTCACCCCAGATTTCCATTTTTTCCATATCTTTCAATAGCAACGACATCCCCAAAACAAAACTGACAGATTCGTCCTTTTGTTCTTATATCCAGAGAAACAAATTAAAGTTAAAAATTAGTTTAGCTTGAAAAGATATTTTTAATTTGTCTCACAACCATTACCAATCTGTTTCCAAGCAATTACCAATTGATGTTGAATTAAAAATGATGTCTGACAAACATATTGAACCGTATATCCAAAACCTTGCTCATAAGGAGAAAAATCGTATTGATCCATAAATGGCGCATATAAACCACCATATTCATTAGAAAAAGCTCCTTGATTATATAAATAGAATTCCGAAGGAACATAAACGTCATCCACTTTCGTATAAGTCCACACCTCACGTCCATCGTTCAATATCTTACGAGCACTGGGCTTTCCCATATAATCAATCAGTTGCTGAATATTTTGTCCGACAAGCGCGTTTAATTTTGCTTTTTGTTCTGTATTTGTAGCACATCCCGCAAATAAAAATACAGCACAAAAGACAACAAACCAATGCTTGCGCCCAAAACAGAAAAACTTTCCAACACTCATCAGTTTTTATTCCTCTTATGGCAACAAATAAATTTTTCTTCAAAGTATCAGCGGCAATCAAAACCACCCGCTGCCATAGAGCTAATCTCTTTATAAGAAATTTCAATTGATTAAAGGAACAAAAAGTTATTGATATTTTCGGTATAAAGAGCTTAATATTCCCTGAACTTTAACACGGGCCGCGGGCAATCTTCTGGTTTCATAAGCATCATTTTTAGGAATAAGCAAAACATCCTGTCCATCACGTTTAATTTGCTTAAGTGTTGCTTCACAATCATCTACCAAAGCAACCACAATATCACCATTATTAGCGGACTGAGATTTTTTAATCACAACGGTATCACCATCCAAAATTCCCATATCAATCATGGAATCTCCCTCAACAGTGAGAGCATAGAACTGCCCGCCTCGAACAGTTTCATACGGAACGGCAAATTTTTCAATTTCATTTGCAACAGCCTCAATAGGAATACCTGCCGCAATTTTTCCATAAAGAGGAATTTCAACCATGGCATCCAACAAAGCCTGATCTCGTTTTTTTTCTTCTTCAACGATGGAGGAAGGCTTAAGTTTAGGTAATCGAACAACTTCTAAAGAACGCGCCTTATGAGGCAAGCGGCGCAGAAAGTTGCGCTCAACCAACGCCTCAATCAAAGCATGAATTCCGGACTTTGATTTCAAGCCGACAGCTTGCTTCATTTCATCAAAAGAAGGACAACATCCTGTCTCTTTTATTGTTTTGTTGATATATTGCAATAATTTATATTGTTTTGGTGTCAACATCTCAAAAACCCTCACAAAATATACATATATTGTTCTAATTTAGTTCTTATTTTATGTCAACTTGTTTTTTCTGAATAATTTTATTGAAAAAAAATCTGCATTGTTTATTATTGGAAATGATTGTGTTTAAATTGAGCCCAATAAAAATATAATGACAACAGGAACTAACATTTATCGAGAGGCCCGTCTGGTCAAATTGCAATCTCTGCTGCTCATGCTACGATTGTACACAACAGCGACACATTTTTATGCCGACATGACATCTTAGATTGCTGAAAGAGAGACCGAAGATGAAAAAGCTCAAATATTTGACGAAGATTTTGCCACTGCTCTTGAAAATGGATTTCCACCGATCGGAGACCTGGGTATAGGCATAGAAAGATTAGACAATAGGACCGCATCGTGACCCAACACATCCGACATAATTCACCTCATGGTCGAATAAAAAAGCTAATAATATATATCGTATGTATTATAGGTTTGCTGTATATATATACAGGCATCCGTTCGTTTCCAAAAGATTCCGACCAACAAACAGATGCCCAAACCGAGATTACAATTTCTTTTACTGAAAAGAGAGATGATATAAGACCACTCAATTCAACACCTCAAAAACTGAGCTTTGAAGAATATTGCCGCCGCAACCCAATAAGTACCTGTTGGGATCAACAAAAGCCTGAAGATTTTTTATATCAAGAGGATAGTGACACACCGGTCGCAATAATGGCGCAAGAAGAATTTTCACCAGAATTATTGGAAGATGCGGCAAACATAGAAGCCACCTATGAAGAAGATTTGCCGGAAGATATCATTGAAGCCAGTGATGTATATACATCCAAGGCATATTCATTACACATCATTCCCGAACGCAAACCACCTCATTTTCCAACCCCCTCATTGGCAATTGTAATTGACGACATGGGAATTAGTCTTAAACGCACGGCAGATATATCTTCTTTACGAGCTCCGTTGACATCTTCTTTTCTGACATACGGACATAAACTAGCAGAACAAATTCAAGTAGCTCGCAATTCCGGCCATGAAATTATGGTGCATGTACCCATGGAGGCCAAAAGTAATATAGATGTAGCACCAGATGTCTTAACAACAAGCATGACACCAACAGAGATACAACAAAAACTCATCTCAATGCTTGATAAATTTGAACAAATAAAAGGTATAAACAACCACATGGGAAGCAAACTAACGGAAGACAAACAGCGCATGGATGCGGTTATGGAAATTCTTTATAATCGCGGTTTGTTCTTTTTAGATTCCAAAACGTCTGCAAACTCGCACGCGGAAGAATCAGCCTCTGCACATAATGTTGCCTACGCCCACCGCCATGTTTTTATTGACAACAATAATGATAAAGCTTATATCCTCTCACAATTAAAAAAAGCAGAAAATATAGCTCTTAGAAATGGATATGCCATAGCTATAGGTCATCCCAAGAGTCAAACATACGCAGCATTAAAAGAATGGTTGCCTAGTTTACCTGAAAAAGGCATTAAGCTAATCCCGCTGAGTAAAATCATTTACACTCTTCACCCAAATTTTCAAAAAAAACAAACCGCAGCAAAAAAAAATTAAATTAAGTATAAAAAATCTCTTGACCAAAAAGAATTTTCCATTTATATATGCCCTAGTCTTAAGCAATGGTCCCATCGTCTAATGGTTAGGACATCACCCTTTCACGGTGGTAATATGGGTTCGAATCCCGTTGGGATCACCAATCGCAACACCCTCGATTTTCGGGGGTGTTTTTTTGTTTAAAGAACTTATGTAATCGAACGGTTTTCTAAGGTTATACGAGATTCTACGGTCTTGTAATTTCAAGTTCGAAAGTAAAAGGTGTAAAATCTCTCTTTTGGTTTCTACTTTCGAACTCTGAAAAATTTGATATGCATTATTGCCTAAGGAAAGTATTGTGGATATTGCAATTGAAAATTTTTCATCCGCTTTTGTTAACAGTTCTGATTTCCCTTCAAGTTCATATTGTTCTTTTTTTAGATCTTCATTCATATCTCGGTATTCTTCCGGTGTAATATGTCCTTCAAGAAGCAAAGAGCGTAGACGTTTAATTTTATCCTGACAGTCATCATATTGTTTACGTACAGCCTTTACTTCACGATTATGGGCTTCATTTTGTTTGTTAATGATTCTTTCCATATCAGTTTTAAGATATCCCATAATTTCTTGGGGTAAGGACAAGTTTTTTAATTCATCTTCAATTTGTTGCAAAATTATATTCTCGTTGACCTGCGGATTTTTGCAATTTCCTTTGAAATGAGAACATTTTAAGTAAACATATTCTCGTCCACTGGGTTTTATTTTACGGTCACTGCTAATCATACAACCACATTCTCCACAAGTTATTAATCCGCGAAAAATAAACGGTTTGTCGGTTGTTTTAAAATGTTTTGGTGATTCAGGTTTGCGTCCGTGCATAATGTCTTGACACGCTTTAAACAATGCAGGAGCTATTAAGGTTTCATAATTATGTTTATACCATTGGTCTTTATAGAACATTTCACCAATATAAAATTTATTATTTAATATACGGTGTATAGTTGCAGTATCAAAAGGCTTTCCTGAAAAACGACTCACCAAACCCCATTCTTTGCACATTTTAGCCATATCTTTAACAGAATAAAGTCCCGTTGCATATCGTTCAAAGAGCTTTTGAATCAATGGAGCTCGTTCAGAGTCAATTATAACAGCCGCTTTTCCATCAGGATTTCTTATATTTAAATAACCTGCTGGAGCTTTTGTCATACATCGTCCTTGGTTAACAGAATAATCCATTCCATAAACAACATTATCTCGAAGACTTAAAGCATAGTTTTGAGCCATAACAACATTTAAGCCTAATATAGTTAAATCTCCGGCTTTAGAATCTTTATTAAGGACTAAATTTTCTTGAACCAAATGAAGTTCAAGTTGCCCAGATTTTCTCATTTCATCAATTAAGGTGTAATTTTTAAAGTTACGGAACAAACGGTCTGTCTTTAAGCAAACCAAGGCTATACCACCTCGCTGTTGTTTACAAAATTTTATCACTTCCATAAACTTTTTCCGCTCACCTTTTGTTGAACTTTCAACTAATTCAGCATCTTTAATAATAGTCAAATCTTTTCGTGAGCAATACTGTGTTAACATTTCCTGTTGATTTTGGAGAGAGTTTCCATCTTTTTCTTGCATTACCGTGGACACACGTCTTAATAAAACAGCATTTTTAATCATTTCTAAATCCCCAAGTACTTAAAACCATAATATTATATGATTTTAGACAAAACAAGCAAATTGTATATTTATAATTATGATTATTAGCTTTTTACAATAATCGTTTAGACATCATTGTATTATTTTCAATATAAAGGTCAAATCGTTGTAAACAAGCAAATTCCTAAACAATAATCCATTTGTTAAGAGTTCAAAGGTAAGGCAAATAACTTGTCTTTCCAGTCACTTTGACTGCAAATTAATTTTGTCTAAATATGAAGAAATGAGAAAAGAAGATATAATTAAATCATGGTATCCGAATGAAACTTTGTCTGATGATGAAGTTAAGGCTATCTATGACAATTTATTAAATTTGTTTCTCCTTCTGTATCAAGAAAGTCAAATTCATGATGCTTCTTGATACAAAAAAATTCTTAATTTTTAGAACGTTAGTTTAAAATTTATGTTTTAATAAATATGGAGACAGATCTTATGGTTGATAAATATGACACTTCAAATGTTTTGGATTTAATTAAAAAAGCAAAAGATGGTTTTGATGAGTGTTTAAGTCTAGAAAAGCAAGGGCATAAACCTTTAAAAGATGCTTTATGCTCTTGCTATAAAATAATTTTATATATTAAAGAGCAAGAACTCAAGGAATTACTTATAAAAGAAAACCTTATCAAAGAAAAAAGATTTAAGATAAAAAATAGAGCTAAATATGTTTTATGGCTTACAATGGGAAAACCTACCAAGGATAAAAAAACAGATGATGACGTTAGATATAAACAGAATACTGCCCGTCTTAGAATGTATAAACGCGTTTTAGAAAAATTTATTTTAAAAGACTTAAGCGAAGATGAGGCTTGTCATTTTTTAGAGATATATGGAGTCTATGCTATTGGAAATTTGGCGGCAATAGACAATGATACTAAAAAAGTTAACAACACTCGCAAGGATAATACAAGTTATACCGAAAATGAGGATGAGGATGAAGAAGAAGATGATGATGAGTACGAAGATGAAGGTATAACATCATCATGCAATAACTCATATGATACCAATGATGTAACATCCACAGAAGAACAAAAAAGGCTTGAAAAAAAAGAAAGTTTTAAAGGGTTAAAAAGGATTTTATCTAGTAACAAGCTACACTACAAGCGTCTCGTTATAATTAAAGATGCTAACGATAAAATACAAGTATGCAAAAAGAAAAAAGAGATAAATCGAATACTAAATTTGTTATCTCTTAAAAAGAATCCAGTGAAGACTACAGAAATTGATGAGTTAATAGAGGAGCTCACGGATAAGTAACAAGATTCTTAAAAAGCGTTTAAAAAACGTTATTAAATAACGTTTTTGTGTCATCGATATGGGACTGCATTGATGTATACACAACAAATTCAATGAAAAAACAGTTAAATAAGAGGAAAAGTATGAGAAAGTATTTTGCAAGTAATTATGATGAAGATGCAAAAAAACAAATGAGTTCACTGAATAAGGCTAATATTAGGTATTGTGATGATATTGACGAACTAAGTAAGAATCAAAAGTATATAGGAAAGAAGAATCTTAAGTTAATGCAACCATTATCCTTAAGACCATTTGCAAATATAATATACAAAAATCTGAAAAAAGAGATTAAGCCTAATAATGAAGGTAAATATCTTATGTTTACTTTAGTTACAGGGTTTAACTTTGGTAAGGATAACTGGAACAATGACTATAAAAAATTGCAAGATGAAACTAAAAGGCTACTTAACGGTTATGATTATGTGGCTACTGTAGCTTTAGATGAATTTCCAAGGGAGCAATATATTAATGATGGAACTTTAATGTCTTGGCACGTTCACGGGATTATTTTTGATAAGCCTAGTCGTTGGAGCATCAAGAGAATTAATGATAAAGTCAAAAGAAAAGGTCATAAAATAACTCCTTTTAAGACTACTTCATATGAAAGGCTAATTGATGCGATTTACTATGCTTTTAAAAGTCCATTTGGGGGTAAGGTAAAAATTACAGATAAAAACGGTCATACCAGCTTTAGGAGAGTTAAACTGAGTCTTTTTTCATATTATCAAAATTTTGTAAAACTAAAGCATTATCCAATTTACTACGGAATGTTTGCTGGAGGTAAAGGTAAGAAAGTTTTAAACCATATTTTGAAGGAAATAAATAATGGTAAAGCTTAATGCGGAGCAGTTAAAAGCTATTCAAACTCAAACACGCATTACTTATGTTGATGCAGGGGCTGGAACTGGTAAAACGACTACTCTTATAGAGAGAGTTGTCAAATGTATTGAATTAGAGGTGGAACCATGGAATATCATTGTGTTAGCTTTTAATAACAAAATTGTTGAAGAACTGAAAAAAAAGTTTACTGAAAAAGTTGGAATTAAAAGAGCAGAAAAGATTAATATTTACACAATCCACGGTTATGCTCGTAAAGTGCTAGCGAATAATGTTGTTATAAAAAAAGAATTGCTTAATGAAGCTGTTTTTGAAAAGTTTATTAGAAATAGTTGGAGTAACTTTAAGAAGGTAAATAAAATAAAAAGTAAAAACCCTAAGAATGCTAAGGATGAAATCTCTTTGGTCATTAATATGGTTTCTAAATGTCGAGAAAACAATAGCTGCATAAAAAATTATGACGAAAGGTATAAATCATTTTATGATGCATTTAAAAATGAGCTCAAAAGAAGTGGGGCTTATGATTTTGCAAGGATTGTAAAAGTGGCTACAAAATATATTCCACAAAGTAATGCACCTCAATATATATTTGTTGATGAGTTTCAAGATACTTCCGAAACAAGATTTAATTTTATTAAAGCTTTAGTTGGAAACAATAATTACCTTTTTGCTGTAGGTGATGAATATCAACAGATTTTGGAATGGTCTGGAGTTAAAAATGTTAATGTGTCGAGACTGAAACGTCATTATAAGCAAGAACTTTCAATTTATAAGCTTACATATAGTTACCGGTTAACTCCTCAACTGGCAGACATATCAAATAGATTATTGTCTTTCATATCTGACAGAAAAACAACTAGGAAGCTACGAGGGTGTAACAATTCCAAATTTACTTTTGATACAAAAAAGTTTAAGTCTCAAAAGAACGAAACAGAGTGGTGTGTCAGCTACATTAATGAGTTAATAAAAAAAGGTGTTAATCCTAAAAATATTGGGGTGTTATACAGGAATTCAAATGTTATTGACCAAGAAGTTATTAATACTAAAGCACATTGTTCAACAATCCATAAAGCCAAAGGTCTTGAATTTGATTATGTTATACTGTTAGGCTTAGAAGATGGTGTATTTCCTAGTAAAAATAGCAATATTGAAGAAGAACGTAGAGTCCTTTATGTGGCTATAACTAGAGCGAAAAGATATTTAGCTATAACTTCCTTAAATGACTGCTATCGGAATGGTATCTATGTTAAAGGCTCCAGTTTTTTGAAATATCTTATCTGACAGTGTATAAAGACTTTTTCTCGGTATGTGGTTTATTTATCATATACCGATTTTTTTTATAACTTTAAGACTTGATACAACAAACATCGACTGATTTTGTATTCTTGGGCGAGAGCTGTTGCATTCGTATTCCTATCAGCCATTTTAATTTTGATTTCATTTATTTGTTCTTTCGATAATTTCTTCTTTCTTTCCTTTGAATAAGCTCCGCGTTGTTTTGCACATCGAATTCCCTCTCTTTGAATTTCTAACAAGTTTTCTCTATAAAATTGATTTATGGCTCCAAGCATCGAAAGCATTAAGTTCTGAAAAGGATCGTTCCTATCGGGAGTGAATGTTAAATGTTCTTTTTCAAAACTAATTGTGGCTCCTTTTGAAGTAATCTCTTTAACCAGATTAATCAAATCAGTTAATGAACGACTTAACCGATCCATTGACAAACAAGAAATTTTATCTCCTTCACGTAAATTTGATAACATAGCTTGCAGTTGTTCTCTATTAACATTTTTACCGGATTGTTTATCACAGTATAACCTGTCGCATTTGACTTCTTGTATTTGTCGGTCAAGGTTTTGGTCTGTTGTTGAAACCCTTGCATAATGAAATAACATTTTTTCTCCTTAGTTGTTTATTTAACATTTAGTTGTCACTATACATTTGTAAAATAGCCTTAAAATATATTTTAATTACACACTTTTTTAGCTAAGTTTATTGTTTATTTAAGTTATACTTTAATTACACAGCCTCCAGAGAGAGAAAATATACCTGTCTAAGACATATTTGATACTTTTTGAAATCAGCGGTATCTATGCTCTTGAGAGGGATATATTCTAAGTCGGAGCTATCATAAAATTGTATTTGGCTTTTGGTTATTCTTCTTATAACGGTGTAGTGGTCGATTTTCTCGCTTCTAATACGAATGTGAGTAACCTTACCCTCTGCGGATTGTTGTTTTACATAATCGATAAATTCGGTTAAAGTAAGACGCTTATTCCAAAATGGACGATAATACACAAACTTTTTATTGCAGTTAGTTGTCAGCCACTCATTTGCATATTTGAAAACAACTTCTAAAAGTCGGTAGTCAGCTCCATTAGCATTTAAATCGAATAAAACATCTAAGCAACTAATCCCAAATATCAGGTGGTCGTAAAGTTCCTGCCATTCGTTATATTTGAGCTTTAAGCCAAGAGCTTGTAGCGCATTCAGTGTTGAGTACACGCAACAATACCTTGAAAAATATCCTTGGTTAAAAGCTTTCATCAGTACTCCTCAGCAAACATAATAGTTAAGACGCGGTTAGTTTGTGTTTCGTCATCGGGCTGCGGAGAATAAAACTCATAATTGATATCATAAAGGTCTATCTTCCAGAATATTTGTTGCCCTTGATATTCAAAACAGCCAAAGTCGTGTTCACCGTAAGGATCATTATCTTCGGTAAAATTATCAAAGGCTCTGACTTTTTGCATAATCTCTTGTTGTTGCATCAGTGATAAAGCTGATATACCGCAAGTCAACAGCACCTTGCCACCTTCAAAGGTTTTTCTAAACTTATCGTTTTGAGCTGCAATTTTTTTCACATCAATTTTATTTCCCATAGCGCACCTCCTTTTTACTCAACATCAAACCAAGCCATCGTTGTGGCTAATAAATGATTATAGTCCCCAGACATAGCTTCTTTCATAAATTGGTCGATTTCTTCTTGTGGAAGGTGTGCTCTTTCCATAGCTCTTTTGCATAAGCCTAAAATCATAAATGCATTACCGTCTTGTCCCGAAAGCTGAACCATAATTTCCGGATGTTTTATATTTGTCATTGTTTTACTCCTTTAAAATAAAAAAAGAGCCTCAACACTAGGTTGAAGCTCAAAACGTTACAATTTGGGTGGACGATATGCCCAAAACAAACTTATTTTCTCGTTCGTAAATTATGAACATATCGCCTCACTTTCACACCAAAACAAAACCTTATCCGCTCTGATGAAAAAGCAGACTACATAGGCCTAAATTTTGGTGATTTATATTTGAAGTCAAAACGAATCGACTCAACTTCAAATATAATATATTATATCACATTCTAATATAAATTGCAAGTTTAAAACAAATAAAAATTAAGGAAAATCAAATAATTGAAATTAAAAAATAGCTTTTATATGTGTTATCAATTCATTCAATTCATTAACATTTAAGGTAATATCAAAGGTTTCTCTTTCGTTATCAATATCTTTAAATTTGATAGAAACTATTTCTTTTGTCTCAGAATCTACCATTATACCATTTATAAAGTGTCCATGAGATAAAGAATTTCTCATATGCCTAAAAAAATTTTTGGCATCACCTCTATATTTACTTTGTAAAAATTCTATATTCACACTATCTAATATGTCTAAGTTTTCTTCAGGAACGATTAATATTCCAAACAGAGAATTTAATAACATTGTTACTTCATATGGATAATATTGAGGATCTTCTTGATGGTCGTTAAGCTCCCGAATATGGAACCTTTTAGCTACAGTACAAAAACATTATATAGCGAATTAATATCAATAATGAA
>CALYAW010000011.1 GCA_944393685.1 uncultured Alphaproteobacteria bacterium | reverse complement strand
CTTAAGGCGTTTGCTGGCACCATTAGGGTTACACCCGCTTATGAAGAACCACCGGCTAAGCCGGTGGGTTACTTTTTATATACTATAAATTCTGTATAAAACTTTTTTTCTCCTAGTTGTTTTGTAAAAATATTTTATAATATTGCCCGATACGTGATTCTGGAGGTCAAAATGAAAAAACTTATTGCGTTGTGTTTAGTTACCTTAACTGCAGCTTGTGCTTCCGCTCCGAAGGCTACGTATCCTTACGGAATGACTGAGGCTGAGTGGAACCAGTTGTCTATTAAGGATAAAACAAAAATTCGCCGTGATTTTTATTTTTATGAAAAAGGGCAAGTCAATTTTGTAAATCCGGATATGGATATTGAAGGCAAAAAAGAAATGCCTAATGTTTATCAACAAAAATCTCATAAAACTCAAATTGCGGAATAAAAATAAAAAAACCTCCATTAATGGAGGTTTTTTTATTTTTAGACAGATTAGTTTAGTATTAGAGAGCGTTTGTTTGTACTGTATTCTAAAATTTCAATTATTCCATAAAGCAAAATATAGGCTCCCATGAGTCCTGTAATGGCAATAGCTCCTATAGTCGGATAGGCTAGTATCCAAAAACCAAAAATTAGGCCTAGAAGACCTGCCGTAAGCGACCAGCTCCAGGGTAGGCCATTCTTTTTGAGTTGGAAAGATGAAAAAATTTGAACCCCTCCAACAGCCATGCTCCATATGGCAAAAATTATCGGCAATGTTAGAGCTGTTATGCCGATGTTTGCTACAAAAAGTATACCGACAAATAAATCCATTATACCTACAACGAGGTACCAACCAGAACTAAATGAAAAAGATGCACTTATATAACCAAGACCAACAATGATGAAGGCTATACCAAGATAAACTGCCAAAGCCATGAGGCTTAGCATGGGATTAAACCAAAGATAAATTCCCAAAACGCTCATGATAATACCCGCAATAAGATGCCATAAACTAACATTTCTTAAGGTGGTGGTCATTTGTTTTCTCCTTGAATGTATTTTACTCATCTAATGAATTAATCATTTTTCTGAGTTTTCCAATGAGTACAACAAATGAAATATTTTATTTGGGTAGTTTAGAAAGCTGCTTGGCTATTTGTGTTGCAAGTTCTTCAATTAAACCACTTTGTTGTTGTGCCAAATTATCATACGTGTCGCCAAGAGGTCGCGACAGAGATGCTTTCTGGCGAGCGATAACTTGGTTGTCTTGGTTTATGATGCTCCACCATGCTTCCAACTTTGTTTGTTGATTCCATATTCCTTCAAATTTGTTAACTTCAAGCCAGATGATATAGTCAAATCCTTCTTTTCTAAAAGAGCTTGGTTTGACAACTGCTTGTGGTAAAAGAGCCCCTAAATCTGTCGCAAGAACACTTTGTATAGCATCACTCAATGGTTCGGCCCAACGGTTGTTTTCGGAAATGTTGAGCTCAACTTTGTTGGAATTGCGTGTTACAATTTGGGGCTTGTCTAAATAAACAGGAATTTTTACCGGTTCAATTCCTATAAAAAGGTGTTTGCTTTTATATGTTTGAGCCGGAACCTCTTGTGGGGTTAAACTGTAAAATCGTGACGGAGTACTAAATCCTCCAAGACAACCACTTAGCATAATAACTGTAATAAAAGCAAAGAGTTTTTGCATCTTAATATCTCCCTTTCCCTTTGAGCAGAGCTTCCGGATGACGTTCCAGATAGTCTGTGAAGTTGCGCATCGATTTGGCTGCCTCGGCAATGTTGTTAATGGCTCTGTTTAGGTTAACCATCGTTTCGGTCGAGGCTCCTTTGTTGCCACTGATACTACGATTGATGTTGGTGACTATTTGCTCAACCTGAGGCATTACTTTTGTGTTAAGATTATCTATGAATAAATTAAATTTTTGGACACTTTGTCGGATGGGGATATCTTGGATACCTTTAGAGAGTTCTCCCATGGGAGAAAGTGCCGTCGGGATTTCAAGATAAGGACTGTTTTCTGGATTACGGCGGACAACTTTTGTATCTGGTAACATTTCAAGCTCTATCATCAAGAGACCTGTTAAGTAACTTTGGGTTGTTAATCGTGCTCGCAATCCCTTTTCTACTAGGGCATTGAGAAGTTCTATCTTGGTGTTAAACTCTTCAGAAGAAATAGTGTCTTGGCTGCTTTGAACCATTCTGACGTATACAGGAATACTAAAGTCAAGTGTTTTCGTATCGGCAATTAAGTCAATGTCTACGACTTTGCCTATCTGCACTCCCTTAAAGACAACGGGGGCTCCGACGTTTAATCCGTTGATTGATTCTTCAAAGTACATAACCAGAATTTTGCCGTTGTTGCCATAAAAAATTTTTTCTCGCAGAAATAGTCCGATAACAATCAGTAAAACGGAAAGCCCGCTGATAATAAATAAACCGATAAGTCTTTTATTGGGTTCTTTGCGCATGTTATTTTGTTCCTCGGGTTAAAAAGTTATAAATTTGTTCATTGGGGGGATTCTTTAATAATTCGTTGGGATTGCCGCTGCCGGTTATACTCTTGGAATTGCCGTCCAAAAAAATTGAATTAGTACCAATATTGAAAATAGAAGCTAGTTCATGGGTTACTACTACAATTGTGGTGCCAAGACTTTGATTTATATCTATTATTAAATCATCAAGAAGTTTTGAACTTATGGGGTCCAGTCCGGCAGAAGGTTCATCAAAATAGACAATTTCAGGATCCAGAGCTAAAGCTCGCGCAAGACCGGCTCTCTTTTTCATGCCGCCGCTGATTTCAGATGGGTAAAAATCTTCAAAGCCGGCCAATCCCACCAACGCTAATTTAAGCTCAACAAGTTCTTTTATTAACTGTGGGGAGTAGTTTGTATATTGTTGTAGTGGTAAAGCGATGTTTTCAGCAAGTGTCATGGAACTGAACAGAGCACCGCTTTGATATAAAATGCCGCAGCGTCGCATAATTTTATTTTTTGTTTCTGTTGTAGCGTTGCCAAAATTTGTTCCGTCAATTATAACTTGACCGCCGCTAATCGGTGTTAAGCCTGTTAATACACGGAGAAGACTGCTTTTTCCGCAACCGCTGCCTCCCATAATGATAAAAATATCTCCGCGATTAACCGTGAAATTTAGATTTTTCAGCAAAACAAAGTCGCCGTATGCGATACTTAAATTACGTACTTCTATCTGGGGGTGGGGTGTTTTCATATGCCTAATACCTCAAATAAAAGAGTGATAATTCCGGTCGCAACAATCATCCAGACAATAGATGAGACAACAGCAAGAGTGGTTGATTTGCCGACACTGTCCGCATTGCGACCGCAATTCATGCCGTAATAGCATCCGCAAAGGGAGATGATAATGCCGTATATTAAAGCATGAAATAAACCAACCATAAAGTTGTTCATATCAAGAGCTTTATAGGTATAATTTATATATTCAGGCGCGGAAATATCCAGTATACCTATGCCGACAGCTGCTCCTCCTAAAATTCCCATAAAGTCAGACAAAATCGTGAGCATTGGTATTGTAATGGTAAGAGCCAAGATACGAGGTAAGACCAAAAAATCTTGAGTGGATATTCCCATGGTTTTAAGAGCGTCTATTTCTTCATTTACTTGCATGGTGCCAATGGTGGCGGCGTAGGAGGCTCCGGTTCGTCCAGCCATAATGATGCCAACCATAATGGCCCCCATAATACGTGTCATTCCAATGGCAACCAGACTTGCTACATAGATTTGAGCTCCAAAAGCCTTAAGCTGTATGGCACCGACAAAGGCCAGAATTAAACCGACCATAAAACTGACCAAAGAAACAATTCCAACTGCTTTATAACTACAATCCTCTAGCGCAAACATAAAGTCTATTCGACGCATGATGGCGGAACCTGTAAAAAAACGTCCGATAGAAAGACTTGTTTGGCGTATAAATGATAGGCCTTTGAGAGATGTTTGAAAAATTGAAATACCTATTTCTCCAAGAGATTCAAAAATAGAGAGCTCTTCTTTGGCTGTAGTATCTGGCTTGCGATTGACAAGGAATGCTAGTTCGGTGAGCTTTTTTAAATTTTGAGGGAATTGTTTGTATTCTATGATTATGCCCTTTTGATGAGCAAGTTTTGATATTTCAAAAATTAAGGCTAATAAAGATGAATCCCATTTTTTTAGTTCAGATGCATCAATTACAATTTTTGTGATAGAAGATTGTGTAATTTGAGATATTAAATCTTCCTTGCTTTGATTGTCATCAAAGCCAAGGAAGTCTCCTTTTAGCAAAATTTCCATCGCATTTTTGTTGAGGATATGTTCCAATGTTTTTTGCCTTAATTTATTTATGCGCGTTTTTAAATTATTCTTATCTGATTATTTGTCAAGTATATATAGTTTGGTTTATTTGTTATTTGATAATTTACCTTTTTTAGATATTATTGAAAAGAGAGACGGAGGATATCGTATGCTAAAAAATATATGGGTGCTTTTGATGCTTACTGTATTAAGCAGTTGCGTTTCTTATTATGACGGATATGAAAATGATTATTTTGCATCTTCGTATGGAAGCTATTATAATTCACCTTTGCGAGTGCGAGGGCTGAGCTATAATGATTTTTATATGTTGGATAATTATCCTCATGATTATTTTAATATGCAAATTTGGTCTGCAGTTAGTGATATTTCTCGTTTTTCCATTGTTTCTATTGCTCGTGGTTTAAGACAATAAAATATTTAATTTGACTTTTGAAGTGCAACTTATAATATTATGAACGATAGGTATTATATTTGAGGAGAGTGAAAATGAAAAAAACTTTATTAACGGTTGCTGTGGTTGCTGTCGTAGCTATGGGTGCGGTTTCGCTTCGGGCTCAACAAAATTCAGCAATGTTGCAGGCTGGATCTTCTTCTGGAAGTTTGGAGTTGTCTGCCGAACAACAAAAAAAATACGATGAAATTCGCGCAGAATCTAGAAAAAAAATTGAAGCTGTTTATAAAGAAATGAGAGTTTATCAAGATAAAATAGAGGCTATCCAAGCCGAAGAAAAAGCAGAATTTGAAAAAATTCTGAACTCGGATCAGAAACAAATTTATGATGCCATGGAAGCAGAAAGACAGGCTGTTATTGAAGCTCGCAAAGCACAAATGGAAGAGATGAGAAAGGCTCGTATGAATACAGCAAAATCTCAACAATAATATTTGTGAGATAATTAAAAAGCACCCTCTTGTCGAGGGTGCTTTTTAATAGATTTGTTTTGAGATAAAAGGACGCTATTATGTTGAAAAAGATTATTTGGTTTTTTTTGATTTTAGGAATTGTTGCTGGCGGAGGTTGGTATTTCTTTTGCTATCAACAAAAAGGCATTGCGAAAAAAAATGATATTGAGAAAAATTTTAGTTTTGAAAGTGTTGTGTCGCGTGCTAAAAATTTAGCTTTGCAGCCTTATAAGGATTTTGACAATGCTTTGCCTGCAGAACTGGATAATCTTTCATATGATCAACATCGTGATATTCGATTTGTTAGAGAAAACGGTCCTTGGTATAATCAGCATCTTCCTTATGAAATTCAATTTTTTCATTTGGGAAATATTTTTAAGATATCCGTGCCTATTAATGAAATTATAGACGGCCAGGCAAGACCGATTAAATATTCTGCGGCTTTTTTTGATTATGGAAAGAACAGCCTAAATACAAAAGATTTTACGGATTTGGGGTATGCCGGTTTTCGGTTGCATAATCCTCTGAATACATCTTCTTATTTTGACGAGTTAGTTGCTTTTTTGGGTGCAAGTTATTTTCGTGGTTTAGCAAAGGGGCAAAGATACGGTCTTTCTGCTCGGGGTTTGGCTATTGATACAGCGGAACTCAGCGGAGAAGAATTTCCGGTTTTTAAAGAATTTTGGATTGAGAAACCTAAAGTTGGAGATAAATTTATTCAATTGTACGCTCTACTTGACAGTAGAAGCATTAGTGGAGCTTATAGCTTTAAGATTATTCCGGGAACAAATACCGTGATGGAGATTCAGACTGTGCTGTTTGCTCGTGAGGATATTAAAAAACTCGGAGTGGCTCCGTTGACATCGATGTTTTTGTTTGGAGAAAACAATAAAAATCAATTTGATGATTATCGTCCCGAAGTTCATGATAGTGATGGATTGCTTATTCATAACGGAAATGATGAGTGGTTGTGGCGTCCTTTGGATAATTCAAAAAATTTGCGCGTCAGTTCTTTTGTGGATGAGAACCCTAAGGGATTTGGTTTGTTGCAACGAGACAGAAATATTGAACATTATTTAGATTTTGAGGCTTATTATCAGGCTCGTCCGAGTGCTTGGGTCGAACCTCTGGAGGGATGGGGAAAAGGAATGGTTCAATTGGTTGAAATTCCTTCCAGACAAGAAATACATGATAATATTGTGGCTTATTGGGTTCCTCAGAAAAGTATTAAGGCTGGAAAAGAGTATCGTTTTTCATACAAATTAATCTGGCTTAATGAAGTGATGAAAGATAAAAAACTCGGATTTATTGCCGCAACCAGAACCGGCGTGGGCGGTGTTTCAGGTATGATGGAAAATAGTGATAAACGCAAATTTGTAATTGATTTCGTTGGCGAGGGATTGGATGAAAAATATCAAGACCAAAATATCCGTCCTGAAGTCTCTGCTCAGACAGGAAAATTTACACATGTTGGAAGTATGTACAATCCCGTAACCAAAGGAATTACTGTTTATGCGGATTATTTGCCAAAAGAAAATTCAGATGAATTACGAATTTCTTTGAGCAAAGACGGAAACGTTATTTCAGAGGTGTGGAGTTATCAATGGTTAAGATAGTCATTCGCAAAGAGCGTGAGGTGATTCAAGCATATTTAAAAGGTATGGGATTCTCTGAAGAATATGATGTTGAGGCTTTTTTGAAAGAACATCCGGAACTTGATGGACGAAGTGAGGAGGATATCTCTGCTCTATTGGATGGTTTGATTTATGCTGCCGCAGCAAAAGTGTTGCCGCCGGAATTGTCTCGACAAAAAGCCACGGCTTTGTATAAAGCTCTTTATGTGGAGCTTAACGGGGCTCAAAAGTGGGGAAGCGCTCCATTATCCTCTCGGTATGAAGATCCTCAATATGTAAAATTGATGAGAGAGCATGTTTTTAAATCTGTTCCGGAGTGTTGCTATTCTGAAATGCCAAGGCAAGAATTGGAATCTTTTAAGCCTTCTTTGGTGCATAAATTAAAATTATTTTTTAAGTTGGGTGGAGACGCTTCAAATGATTAAAACCAGATTAATCAGTTTGTCTCAAATCAGACGGCGGCGTGTGTATGTGTTCGGTTTGATGGCTTTGGCAACATTGTTGCTGGGAATTAAATGGATATCTGCGATGCCGACTGAAGCAAATTTGGCGGCAAAAATTATTATGACAACATTGTTTTTGTTGACTTCTGCGTGGATTTCTTTGTTTTTCTTTTCCAGTTTGTTCGGCTTTTTTGAATTGTTACGCGGGCGAAATGTACCAGGGGTTAAATGGGTTGCCGAAACTACGGCGTTAAAGACTAAAACTGCGGTTTTAATGCCTGTTTATAATGAAAATCCTCATCAAGTATTTGCTAATTTATTGGCTATGGCCCGGAGCTTATCTCAGACAGGGCAGGGTGAACATTTTGATATTTTTGTTTTGAGCGATACAACAAATCCTAAATGTTGGATAGAGGAAGAAGATGTATGGAACCAAGCTCGTAAATTGATGCCTAAAAAAATTAATCTTTATTATCGGCGTCGTCCAAAAAATGTGGCTCGTAAAAGTGGAAACATTGAAGATTTTTGTCATAAGTGGGGCGTACTTTATGATTATATGATTGTTTTGGATGCTGATAGTCTTTTGGACGGACATACCATGTTGAGAATGTCTCAGTTAATGGAAGCTAATTCGGATACCGGTATTATTCAAGCTCCGCCAATGTGTATTAACAGCCATTCCTTATTTGCCAGAATACAACAATTTGCGGGACGCGTTTATGGTCCGATTGTATCCGCCGGTTTGGCTTATTGGCAAATTGGCGACAGTAATTATTGGGGGCATAACGCCATTATCAGAGTTAAGGCTTTTATTGATTGTTGTGGATTGCCTGTGTTGAGCGGAAGAAAGCCTTTTGGCGGGCATATTTTGAGCCATGACTTTGTTGAGGCTGCATTAATCCGCAGAGGGGGATGGCAGGCTTGGTTGTTGCCGGAGTTGAGAGGAAGCTATGAGGAGTGCCCTCCAACGATGATTGATTTTGCAATGCGAGATCGTCGTTGGTGTCAAGGAAATATGCAACATTTGAAGATTTTGGTGTCTAAACATTTGCATCCGGTGAGTAGAGTTCATTTTACAATCGGCATTATGTCTTATTTATCTTCTCCTCTGTGGCTGAGTTTTCTTATTGTAGGGATGTTGGTGGCTTTGGGACATGAGTATTTTCCACCAGAGTATTTTGAAAAAGAGCAGACTTTGTTTCCGATATGGCCTATTTTTGATAAGATAGGAACAATTGCTTTATTTGTGATTTCAATGTCCATGCTTATTTTTCCAAAATTTTTAGGGATTATTTTATATATTAAAAATAATAAATCTTCTCAAATCGGAGGAGTGTGTGGTGCATTAAAAAGTTTAGTGGCTGAAATTTTCTTTTCGGCATTAACTGCTCCGATTATGATGGTTTTTCAAAGTAAGTTTGTATGGGAGATATTTACCGGGCAAGATGCCGGATGGAATACTCAAAATCGTGGGGGGAGTACTTCTTGGAGCGAAGCATGGCATCGTCATTTCGGACATATGATTTTGGGTATTATTACAACTATCGTGGTTTGGAAGTATATTAATCCTTTGTTTTATTGGATATTGCCGGTGACAATTGGCTTGATGTTGTCTGTGCCTGTTTCGGTGCTGTCTTCTAAAAGTTCTGTCGGCGATTTTTTCTTAAAACATAAATGGTTTGTTATTCCCGAAGAATTGACAAAACCAGATATCGCCAGTTTGGCAAAGGATGCTTATAATTTTTTGAATATTTCACAAAATCAAGGCGTTGTTTCTCTTATCAAAAATCCTTATTTATTGGAAGTTCATAATGCTTTGCTTGATAGCAACGGACCGGCACCGGAGTTTTCAACGGAGATTACAGATAATGCCAAAATTAAGCTGGATAATTATGTCAGCTATCAGAAAACTCCTGATTTCTCGCGTGATGAAGAAATCTTTTTGCTATATAATCCTGAAATTCTTCGTGAGGCAGCATTGATGCTCAATCTTGCATAATTATTGATTTATTCCTTGTTTCTAAAGCGCGTTTTGGATTAACAAGAGAACTGCTTGGTTTTATTATAATAATTTATTTTACTGTCAAAATTGTGGAAATAAAATATCTAATAGATATCCCCCAGTAAACTGGGGGTTCTATAGAAAAGGCACTTTCGGGTGCCTTTTCCTTACAGCTCCAAACGGAGCTGACCTAAATCCTGTCGTCCTTGAAATTCTACATAATGTTTAATTTTATCTTCATCTAAGCCAACGCTACTGACGAAGTATCCCCGTGACCAAAATACATTTTCCTTAAAATATACTTTGCTGAGCCAAGTAAACTTGGCTCTTATTTGCGAGGAAGATTGGCTTTTCAATTTAGCCATTACATCGGCTATTGCATATCTTGGTGGAATTGTCATCACAAAATGAATATGGTCTTTATCAAAGCCAATCTTCTCTATCTCACATCCGGGGATACTTCTTAGTAGCTTGGGTAATAATTTCTTTATATAATCTACGACGCCAGGCTTTAGGACACGACGACGATACTTACACACCCAAACTATGTGGTAACTTAAACGATAAACACTATGTTGACCTTGTACGAATTCCATACCTTCTTATAGCATCGTCGTCGTGAGCATTCAACCCCCATTAAAATGGGGGTAGTCTGTAAGGCATTAATACAAAAAAAGCAGAACCTCCATTCTGCTTTTTGCTTTAGGCTTATAATAGCCCTTTTTCTTTTTTTGTGATATTTTCTTTGGTTATTGGAACACAACCAATATCCTCTCGCCAGGTCAGACAATCTTGTCTGCATTCACGCTTATCGGCGTCCCAAACACCATGTCCTTCACTTAAACACCAAGCTTTATCATCCATCATCAAATACCCAGCGTAACAGATTACGACTATTACAACCATTCCGACAATAAAAGTTAGCACTTTAAAAGCCTGCCGCAGATATGGTGTTATTTTGCTTAAATTAATATTTATCATTTATCCCATTAACTCTATATGAATTACAAGCATCTCGAGAATTAGAATATAAACCACTTTGCGCTCGTTGTCTACCTATTTTATTAACTTGCTTATCATGGCTTTTATCAATATCCGCCTCTGATTTTGTTAAACCTTTTCTGATTTGATTATCCCAATAATCAAAATAATTTTCTTTGGCATCCCCTAATATTTCAGCTGTTTTTGCACCGATGGTTCCTCTGCTGGCCGCTTCATAATTAGCTTTGCAATGAAAATAATCATCACCATTAACCGTATTATCTTTTTTCATGTCCCAATAATTTCTATTTAAATCACTGATAGCCATTCCTATTTCAGCCAAGGAGCTAGGCGTGTATTTAATAGTATCCCAAGCAATTGTTGCTCCATCTTTGAGTTTCCGCAAGGTATTATCCCAAGTTGATGACTGCGAATTTGGTTGTTGAGATGAGGTCTGTTGCCCATAACTTGGCTGTGATGCCGGAGCTGTGATTTTAGGCTTAAGAGTTTGTGTTTGTTGAACACCGTACTTTTGCTGCAAATTATTAAGCTCATCTAAATCAAACCTGGTTTGTAATTCATCTCGCAAGCTCATATTCGCATAATCAGGTGTCTTAATCCCATTATATTTGGTTTGCAATTCAGATAAACGGTTGCGTTCATTTTCTTCTAATAATTTTCTTTTATAAGTTTCAAAGTCCATATTTCCCTCCATTATTGTTAATGTTAGAAATATAGATCAATAAATATCTTATATTAAAATCAATCCTCCATAACGATAGATGTATCAGCTTCTTCGCGTAAAAGCTTTTTGAATTCGCGGTTATTATATTGTGCCAATTGCACTAATTTATTGGCAATATTTTGTTTTACATAAGGAATTGGCATATCTTCCGATTTATATGTCAAATACCACATAGCAAAATAGTTTGCTGATAATATTTTACCGGCTTGATGATATTGCATAAATTTTTCATATTGTATTTTTTTGAAATATTCCCTAAAAGGAGCATATTTTTCATCTCTTAACTTTCTGACCTTGCGGGCACAATTTTTTCTTTCACATTTACATAATGATTCAATCGAATTTTTACGCATTTCACTCCATTGCTCTCGGTTTTTATACAAAATAATATTTATCAAATTCATTATTTGTGCTTGCAGTTGTGAAAAATCTATCTCTGTCTTATGATTTTGCAAAATATTTCTCAGCCAATACAAATCCTGATTATCCATATTCATTGTTGAATCTAACAATAAGTCCACATCTACATTTAGGGCATTGGCAATCTTGGTCAAGTCTGTAGTTATCAATTCTATCTTTTGACATTCAATTGATTTAAGACTTTCTTCGGAAACATCAGCTGATTTGGCTAATTCTTCGATTGTGAGCTTTTTGAGCAACCTCAAATTTTGAACTTTGTTTCCATTGTCTAAAATCAAAAGACAAATTACTGTTATTCATTATGTTAACACCTCAAATTATCTAAACAATCTATATTTAGTGATAATTTTTTACAGATGCAACCAAACGATTATATTTTTGAGTTGTGAGATTTATATAGTTTGAGTTAAAATAGTAAAAATTTGGATTTCATACACTACGCCAATCTATTTTACTCCGAAAAACCTATTGTCATTGAGGTCAAAAAGTCTAAAATTTTGTGCTAACCCTTTGTTTTTGGCTCGGATTCAGCACGTCGTCTCCAGCCACAGAATAGATATCCCCCAGTAAACTGGGGGTTCTATAACAGCTACAAACCTTACGGTTTGACCACGCTCGTTGGCGTGGAGCGGTGTTGTTCCAACACCTTGGCATTCAGCCCCGAGTAAACTCGGGGTTTTCTGTAAGGCAACTAATAAAAAAGGCATCATAAATATGATGCCTTTGATGGTGAAGTTTTTATTTTAATTTCAAAATATCTTCTACTATTAAATCAGGAGTGAGATGATAACGTTGATAAAGGACGTTTAATGGGATACGATCCGTAAATTCTTTCTGAGCTCCAAAATTTAATACTTTTATATCATCGCCACCGTAAAAACGAGAAATTTTTTCTCCAAACCCACCGTTTAACACGCCATCTTCTATGGTGACAATGATTTTGTGGTCTTTTTTTAGATTGCTTAGCAATGTTTGATCAATGCCGCTTATATAACGAGGATTAATAAGTGTTGCATCAATTCCGTTGAGATGTAATTTCTTGCATACTTCTTGGCCAAGATTGAAGAAACTTCCCAATGCCAAAACCGCAATATCTCGACCTTGTTTTACAATCTCATAAGTATTGAGATTATCATAATTGTCCGAGATTTTGCGTTTGTCTGAGATGACCTTTGTCGGAACGCGTATAACTACGGGATGAGAGGTTTGTTCAAGTCCCCAATTGAGCATGGAAAGGTATTCTTCTTTTGTTGTCGGGGCTAGATAAACGATATTGGGAATATTAGAGATGAGCGGGATATCAAAACAGCCAAGATGAGTAGCATCCATTGCCGATATTGCACCAGAGAAAACTAAAATAACTGCAGGATTGTTATTTAGAGCCAAGTCTTGTGATAATTGATCATAAGTTCTCTGTACAAAAGAACTCCATACACAAAAGACTGGTTTGCAGCCACCTTTGGCAAGGGCCGAGGAAAAAGCAACGGCGTGCTCTTCTGCAATGCCGACATCAACGTAATTTTGTCCTAATTGGCTTCTCCTTTCCGGTGTCAGTCCTACTGCGCCAGGGGTGCCTGCTGTAACGACCACAATGTTTTTGTCTTGTTCAAGGCGTTTATTAAGGTAATTAAATGTGATATCTGTGTAGTTTTCAGAATTGTCGAACGAAAGGGTATTTTGACCGCTTTTAATATCAAACGGAAGGTTCCAGTGCCATTTTTCTTTGTCTTCTTCTGCTGGAAGATAGCCTTTTCCTTTGGTCGTATGGATGTGTAAAAGAACAGGATGTGGACTGTCTTTAATTTGTTTGAATGTTTCAATAAGTTTGGAAATTGAGTTACCCTCTTCTATATAGCGGTATTCAAATCCAAGAGCCTTAAACATATTGCATTCTGCAGTTCCATTTGTTTGACGCAAAAGCCTTAGATTAGTGTAAAGACCACCGTGATTTTCGGCAATTGACATTTCGTTATCGTTTAAGATAATAATGATATTGCTTCCAAGAACAGCTGCGTTACTTAAGCCCTCTAATGCTTCGCCACCGCTCAGCGAGCCATCTCCAATAAGAGCAATGATATTATGTTTCTCGTTTTTTAAATCTCTGGCTTTGGCAAGACCACAAGCAAGACTTACAGAAGTGGAAGTATGTCCTACAACGAAAAAGTCATGTACACTTTCAGTTGGATTGGTATAGCCTGATATTGTTGCAATTTCTTCATCACTACCAATAAATCCTTTTTGACGTCCGGTTAATATTTTGTGTGGGTAACATTGGTGGGATACGTCAAAAACAATTTTATCTTGGGGAGAGTTAAATACATAGTGAAGGGCAATGGTTGTTTCTACAATTCCAAGATTGGGACCAACATGTCCGCCTATTTTACTGTCACGATTTAAAACTGCTTCGCGTATTTCTTTTGCAACGGTATCTAATTCGTGTATTTCTAATTTTTTTAAATCTTGCGGCGAATTTATTGTATTAAGATAGTTCATAATAGTCTCCTATCATTAGGGTTAGAATCGTTTTTTGTGATATCATATTTCTTAGAGCTAACTCTAAGTCAAGAGCTTTTTTATTTTTTAGCTACGATATAATTTCCAGCTTACCATTTCGCATATCAAAATACCAGCCGTGAATGTTTAGCTTGTTGTTTTTGATTGCTTCGGAAATAAACGGAAAGGTTTTTAAGTTGTTTAACGATATGCGGATGCTCTCTTTTTCGCATAGGCTGCATGCTTCTTCAATGGGATGATTTTCGCATATTTTACGCATTTTGGGAGTATCAGCAATTTCTAGCCAAGTATCAATGAAATTATGTTGATGATTATGTTCTTCAACCAGTGTTTTAATCCCTCCGCAGTGGCTGTGTCCTAAAATAATAATGTTTTTTACTTTGAGATGTTTTACGGCATATTCAATGGCAGCGGAGGTGCCGTGACAATGACTCATGTCACAGTCAAAGGTGGGAACTAAATTGGCGACGTTACGAATAACAAAAATGTCTCCGGGAGAAGTATTTAATAGAATAGAAGGATCTACTCGTGAGTCACTACATGAAATTATCAAGGTTTTTGGGGCTTGTCCTTTGTTTGAAAGTTCTTGGTATAGATGAGGTGTTTCAACAAAATATTTTTGATGAAATTGTTCAAACCCATCGAGCAACTTTTTTATATCAGTCATGTCGGTGTCTCTTTATTTTTTTTCTTTGATCTTTTGCAATATTACTTGTTCTATTCGATGTCCGTTTGTTTTTAATAGTTTGAGACGAATATTCTTATAGGATAATTTTATATTTTTTTTGTTTAGAGGGATTTCTTTCATTAAAGATAAAACAAATCCGGCAAATGTATCGCAATCAATATCTGTAAATTCTATGTTTAATGTTTTGGACACATCTTCTATAGGTGTTGTGCCTTGAATGAGCCACGAGTTTTGGTTAATTTGTTTTATGTTGGGGATGCTCGGGGGAGCATTGGCATCATCTTCTAAATCTCCAACAATTTCTTCAAGTAAGTCATTCATAGTGATTATGCCGGAGATGCTTCCGTATTCATCAACAACAATGGCAAAGTGAATCCTACTTTTTTGCATATTTTGAAACAAATCATCAATATATAATGTTTCAGGAATAAATAATACGGGTTTTACTGCTTGGTTTATAATAGCGGATTTTCCTTGCGGTTTATATTTGAAATAGTCTTTTATATTTAGAATACCTAAGATGTTGTCATAATTATTTTGATATATCGGATACACGGAATATCTTGTTTTTATCATAATTTTTTCCCATGTATCAATATTGTCATCAATATTTAAAAGCTGTACATTTGTTCGATGTGTCATTACTTCGTAGACAGCTTTATCATCAAATTCAAATACGTTATGAATCATCTTTTTTTCGGTGTCGTCAATTGTACCATTTTCACTTCCGACATCAATCATTATACGAATTTCTTCTTCGGTGACATTTTCATTTTTTTCTTCAGGATTAATTCCAATTGAACGTAAGGACATATTGGTCGAAACGGTAAGAAACCATACAATCGGAGAAAATATTTTGGCAATAGTATATATTAAAGATGACATTAATAAGCCAATTTTTTCTGCATGCTGCATGGCTATTCTTTTGGGGACAAGCTCTCCCCAGATAAGCGTGATATAAGATAAGACTAAAGTAATACCAATAACAGCCAAAACATCAAGTTTAGCAGGAGATATTGTGACACCTAAAGAAACAAGCCATGAAACAATTCTATCAGAAAAATTATCTGCGGCAAATGCACTTCCTAAAAAACCGGCAAGAGTTATGCCGACTTGAATGGTTGCTAAAAATTTTGCGGGTTGAACCGTAAGAGAGGAAAGACGGATGGCTCTTTTATCACCATTTTCAGCTAGTTTTTTGAGTTTGTTATCGTTGATGGAAATTACCGCAATTTCTGCACAGGCAAAAATGGCATTAAAAAAAATTAAAACAGCTTGAAATAACAATAATTCAGCAATTGTGTATTCAGACATAAATAGTTTCCATGTTCGTTGGTATCGTTTTTAGTTTAGCGGTGAGAAAATTTTTTGCAAGAATAAACTTATATCGTTTTCTTTTATGTGTATTTACTGAATTAATTTTTTTCTTAACGCTAAAATTAAGTGTATATATAAAAATACTGCTAATAATAAGCGGTATTTTTTGCTATAAGATAAAATTTATTTTACATGCTGAGCAATTTTTTGTGCGGCCTGCCAATTAATGGTGTTACTTTTTTTGTTACCTGATGGGAGGTTATTAGCGCGAGCAAAGTATCCTATTTGACTTAGAGGTTCATTTTCATTGAGGTTGAGTTTATCCCCTTTATGATCATAATACTCTATTGCGTTACCATTTTTATCAAATGTGGCAGTTAAATTGCATTCTTCGCTAAATAAAGTGACAAGAGAATTTCCGTTTTCAAATTTTATTGTTTGTATATTTCCTGTTGGAGTAGACCATTCGCGGCAAAATCCTTTTTTTGCGTCCAAGCCAAAATTTCCTTCATATTGTTGGTAAGTTGAGCCGTTTGGACCATTATAGGTAAATGTATCGTTATTTGATAGATTATTTTTTGCCATATATTGTTTTAAATCTTTAAAACATTCTTGTTGTTGAAATTCGTTAAATACTATATTTAGGCGTGTACTTGTTAGATCCGTCTGTTGAATTTTGACAGATGTTTTGATAAAATCTGCATCTTGACTTTGTTGAGTAGCTGTTTGTCCGAAAGCAGGAGATGATCCTAGAAGAGCTGCAGTAGCGATTGTCAATGTCTTTCTACGATATAGTTCTTGTATTTTGCTTGTAGTTTTATTCATTTTATGTCTCCTAGTTTGTGTATTTCGTTATTATATGTTTTATAAATAGCATATAATTTATATTTTTGCAATAATTTTTTGTCTATTTTGTAAATATTGTTGTCCGTTATCAAAATTATTTAAAATATAATGTGAATCTTATTAAATATCTGTTAATTCGTTGATTAATTTGTTGCAATATTAAAATTCATATTGATATCCAAGACTTAACTCCCAAGGAATATGAACTTTATTTCCAAGCTGGGTTGTTAGTTCGAGGTATGAAGAACTGTTCATATTCCAAGAAGCATTAATACCCGCAGTCAATTCATAATGTAAAGATGCCATATTGTCATTTGTTGAATAGTCAGCAACTTGGATTGAATTTTTAGCATCCCAGTCATAAGTAATATCAGCTTGTGCGTATGTGTCTAAAGCTATGTCTTCAATAGTGAAAGAGCGACCAAATGTAACGCCCATAGTGTTGCTTAGATAATCCGTATCTGCAGCTTGAATAAGCGTATCAAAATTGGTATGATAAGAAACACCATTGATATACATATAATTTAGGCCGATAAAAGGCTCAATAAACCAGTGATTAGAAAGATCAAAGCGTTTGCCCAAAGAAAATGCTGTCTGCCAGCCGTATGTGTCGAATTTTCCCATAACTTGTGTATCTGCGGGAGTGTAGCTTTTAGTTTTTTGATTATGTATGAAATAAGTCCCCATTATATTAAAAAACCAGCGATTGGTACTTAACAATGTTGAATAAAGGCCAAAACTATAAGTTTGACCGTCGCCTTGTCCTGATATATCAAATTTTTGTTCAGAGACTGTAAATCCACTATAAATGCCAGCACTTACTTTTAAGTTATTTGAATGATAGATTTGATGGTCAAATCCAATACTTTCCCCATAAATATCTGTGTTGCTGGAGGATGAATCACTATGATTTTGTTTGATGCGTCGAGCAATGCCTTTAACCCACAGCCCATTATCATGTTTACTAAAATTTCGATGAAAATTAAGACGATTGTAAACAGGACTTAGGTGAGAAAAAAACAAGGAAGATAGTGAAGTAAAGGTATTTTTAGCAATATAGACGCCATCAGATAGATGATTGGTTGACTTGAGATACCAATTATTTCCTTCTTGTTGTAATTGGTAACGGAAAGCTCCCACATCAATAGCATCTCCAATCAGGTAAAAATTGTCAACCGCAGAAGAACTTTCGTCAATAATTTTGAATTGGGAAGGGGTGGGACCGTTACTATAATCATTTATGATTAATCCAAAATCTCCATTTCCGGAGGAGATGGTGATTTGATCGGAAATTCCTGCCGCTAAATCACTATTTATAATAAAAATACCATTACCGTCCAGTTGAGTAAAATGAATAGTGCTAAATTGTGGTTTGTGCGTAATGTTTACTAAGGAATTGTCAATCTGTAAATCAGGTATTGTGTGATCTCCAGATATATTTATTATACTGTTGGTTGCATTTGTTATACCACTTAAATTGCCTCCGGGTTGTAAGCGTAACGTAGCGTTCGTAAGTGAGGTATTATTAGCCGTGCCGCCATCTTCGACAGTTAAAATACCGCCATGAGTTATTTGAGATGAAAAAGCTGTTCCATTGGAGCGAATTTCTTGCAAACCACTATTGACTATAGTATTATTTGTAGTGCCATAGACTATTTGAACGCCGCCGTTGAGTGTGGATTTATTAGCTAGTCCCGAGGCGAAGATTATTTGTTTTCCTCCTAGGTTTATTTGTGCCTCGGAAGACGTTCCTTCTGCATATATATTCTGAACTCCTGATGATTTTATAATAGTATTAGTTGATGTGCCGTTGCTTTGGATATTTTGAGTCCCTCCTGTGATAGTAGTATTATTGTCAGAGCCATATACATTCATGATGCCATCAAAAATAGAGGTGTTTTGAGATGTTCCATTGGCTTCAATATTCATGGAACCTCCTTTAAGAGTTGTATCTTGGGCTAAAGCGTTATCCAAAATGTTTAATGTTCCTCCATAAGAAACATTTGCCTCATAAATTTCTCCCGATGTGTTAATGGTGCCTCCGGATGATACTTGTGAGCGATAAGAATATCCTCCACTTGCAATTTGTTGTATTCCTGTGTCTAAAATAACATTGTTAAAGGCGTAGCTTTCTGCTCCTATATTCTGTATGCCTCCTTGGATAATAGTGTCTTCTGCAACACCTCCGTCCATTATATTTTGTATGCCGCCTAAGATAGTTCCATTAATATCTTGTCCATAAATATTTTGTGTTCCTTGTTGTAGTGTTGTTTGAGAAGAAAAGCCTCCAGAATTTACATTCATAGTTCCGCCCGATATTGTGGTGTTTTCTGCATAGCCGGTGCTGTATATGTTCATGATGCCGCTTTTTAGTTCGGTTTCAATAGAATCTCCATAAACATTTTGTGTTCCTGAAGTGATGATGGTATTTTTAGCTGTTCCTCTAACAAGAATGGTTTGAGAGCCCCCGTTAAGTTTGGAGTTTTGTGATTGTCCATAACGGTTGATTTGTTGCAAACCTCCATTAATCAGCGTTTCGCTTGATGTGCCGTTAATACTTTCAGTGCCGGAATTTAGGATTGTTCCTGAAGATGTTCCTCCAGATAAAACTGTAATCTTTCCTCCGTTAATAATGCTGGAGTAAGCGGTCCCTCCAGAATTAATATTGATATTACCATTGGATTGTGCTGTGGAATTGTATGACTTACCATAAATAACTTGAAGTCCTTGAGATATAATGCTGGTATTATATGATGTTCCTCCGGAATAAACTGTTTGTTGTCCATAGGTGTAAATATTTGAATTGTTGGTTATGCCACCAGACATTACTTGTTGGTGTCCGTAAATCGTGAAATTGTCAGCTTGGCCATAAACTTGTTGTGTTACCACGGTATTTATATCGCCTCCGGTTTGAATGGTTCCCGCAGGAACGGTGGTTGTTATGCAAAATGCAGCATTTGATGGTAGAATAAGAAAAAGCAGCAGCAATAAATTTTTCTTCATTAGAATTGCTCCCAAATATTATTTGGGATTATATATAATATCAGTTTTTGCTTATAACAGATGTTATAAAATGAAAATTAAATGTGGTTTGAGAAAAAATAAAGAGAGATATCATCACCTTATTGCTTGATAATGGAGCGGTGCTTTACAAAAATTAAGAAAACAGTCCCAAGATAAAAATAATAACAAAAATCAAAATCATAAATAAGATGAAGTAAATCAAAGCGATAAGTAACCACTTAAGCCATAATTTTAATTTTTGACTTTTGCTTATAAAATGAGATGCGATATAGGTTAAAAATAAACTGATATATGCCGAGTTCATACATATTTTGTAAAAAACATCATATGTTTGCTTGAATAATTGAAGTCCCTCGTCATCAGAAAAGTGATATACATAAGCCAAAAATCCTTCTACGAACATAGCAGGAAAAACTGTAAGCAACAGTATTAAAACAACAATATTTTTTGCTCTGTTTAGAATCTTTGGCATATTAGTCACCTAATTAAATTTTATCTTCTGTTTCTCAATTCTCTATATTGATTGCAATGCTTTGAGGCAAAAGAAATATTAAAGAGATAACAAAGTAAAATCCATCTAAAATTAAAATATGCCAAGCAAAAGTTTTCATTGAAAGCTATCTCCTTGATAAAATATTTTAACCTAGATAAATTAAATTATCTATTTTTTCGTTTGCAGTAGAAATTGCGGTTGTTGGTTAGAGTGGCATTGGCTCTGTTCAGAGCATAATCATTGCCAGAGCCAAATGATTTTCCAATTTACCCAGCCATACCGATCTTTGATTGGGCTCAGGTTCAACCGCGTTCTTTTTAACGGTACGTTTTAAGAAATCAAATACCGAAGGGGGAATACGTTTGTTTTGTTTAAGTGAAGTGATATATTTCTTTACAAAGCTGACAACTTGCTCATCCTTAAAATCTTCATAAGAACCATAACTATCGGAATGTTCATAATCCGAGCGGCTGAGCATAGTGATATCAAGCTCATGTACCGAGAGCTGATTATTTTTAATTTGAAAATAAGAATCGTCTAACTTGTTTTGAATCTCTTTAATGCGGCTGGCAACGATATTTTCGATATCGTCATCGGAAAGAATGAGTTTGTTGTTTTTTATTTCCATCAGCAGCCGTTCCAAATCATTGATTAACGTATCAAACTTAAAAGTTTCTCGCTTCAATAGCAGGATGGCTATATTGTAATCATTAGTGTTTAAAGAATACCTAACGTGCGTTTTTTTGAAGAAAGGTTGGAGTGATTTGGGTATCCAATAGCGGAAATAATAGGTGTGATTTCTGCGTTCCAAATGATTTTGTTTTAAGGCCATGACTGTCTCACCCAACTGTCTCAGATGTTACAAAAGGGCATTTCCCGACATTTGAAGGCTTTTTCTAAAGAAAAAAGCCATTGAAAATCAATGGCTTCTCATTTTGCTTGGCTGGGGTGGCTGGAAAGCCGTAGTCTCACAAAAGCCAACCTCATGAAAAAGCATGATTTTTTCTTCTGGATGTGCGGTTTTTGCCGAACTCTGGAACACACCCAACTGTCTCACCCTTTTAATTATTTTATAACCACCATACCCCACCGGTTTCTATAGTCAAGAAGGATTTTGTATCGCTCGGGAAAATGGTAACGGAAATA
>CALYAW010000010.1 GCA_944393685.1 uncultured Alphaproteobacteria bacterium | reverse complement strand
GTCTTACCATGGTCTACGTGTCCTATCGTTCCGATATTGCAGTGCGGCTTCGTCCGCTCAAACTTCTCTTTTGCCATGTCAAAATATCCTAAATGTTTTATATGTTAAGACTATACTTGAAAAATGGAGGAAAATATGGAGCGGGTGAGGGGAATCGAACCCCCGTAATAAGCTTGGAAGGCTTCTGCTCTACCATTGAGCTACACCCGCTTAATCGACCTCTCATTCCAAGAGCTAAACCTTATTAATACTGGTGGAGGGGGATGGATTCGAACCATCGTAGACGAAAGTCGACGGATTTACAGTCCGTTGCATTTGACCGCTCTGCCACCCCTCCTTGATTATGCAATAAGGTTCGAGGATTTCTTTTCTTCTAGCATAACGCTAATGAGCAAATAATAGCATTTTGCTCGCTTTGTCAATACATTTTTACACAAATCTTAATTATTTTTTATTAAAGCTATTATTAGTATATACCAAACAATAAATTACAAAGGATATTAAAATGGCAAATACCGCTTTAACCGAAAGAAGGAACCCTGCGACACAAGACATAGACTTAATGGATTCTTATAAGATTGCCCGGACACTGAATAATGAAGATAAAAAAGTAGCTTTAGCTGTTGAAAAAACATTGCCACAAATCGGCCAAGCCATTGAATTAATTGCCCAAGCTTTTTTGCAAGGCGGAAGATTGGCCTATTTTGGCGCCGGAACGAGTGGCCGCTTAGGAGTATTGGATGCTTCCGAATGTTGGCCCACCTTTGGTGTTGAACATGGCATGGTTTGCGGCTTTATTGCCGGCGGAGATAGGGCTTTACGATTCTCCGTTGAAAATTCTGAAGACAGCTCTGAACTTGGTCTTAAAGATTTAGAGACTTTTTCCCCTCAACCGCATGACATTGTGGTTGGTATTTCTGCCGGAGGCGGCCCCAAATATGTTCTAACCATTTTGGAAGAAGCTCAAAAACGCGGCTGCAAAACCATAGGCATCAGTTCTAATCCCGAAGCCAAATTACAAAAATATTCAGATATATTCATCAACCCCATTGTTGGAGAAGAAGCTATTACCGGCTCCTCTAGGTTGAAATCAGGAACCGCGCAAAAAATGATTTTAAACATGCTGTCCACGGGAGCCATGATTCGTATTGGTAAAACTTATGAAAACTATATGATCGACGTACGTATGATGAATGAAAAACTTATCGATCGAGGTTGTCGCATTGTTTCGGAAATTGCGCAGATTCCTTATGAAGACGCCAAATCTTATATTGAGCAAAGCGGACGCAAAGTCAAGACCGCCTGCGTTATGGCAATCAAACAATGCTCCAAAGAAGATGCCGAAACACTTTTATCTGAACAAAATGGAATTTTAAGAAAGGTCATACAAAAATGACAGTCTTTGTAATCTGGGATTGGGACGCTACTTTAGCAGACACATACCCTGTCACCAACGCCGCTTATGCATACACATTCAAAAAACTAGGAATGGAAGAACAAACAATCTCTTTTGACGAGGTCAAACGCATAACATCTTCTCTACAAAACAAAGATGTTTTGGCACACATTTTCGGAGAAGACAAAAAAGAAAATGCCCGAAAATATTTTTATGAGTATATAAGCGCCAAACACGCCGAGAAATTAGAACCGATTAAAGGCGCATATGCAGCTCTTGAGTATCTGGCGACAAAAAAAGCGGTATCTCTTCTGTTAAGCAACAAGACCAATACGGACAAAGACGGAAGAGGCAAATATTTATCACAAGAAACCGACAAATTAAACATGACTCATTATTTTTCGAAAATTGCCGGAGCCGGAGAAGAACCAGAAGATAAGCCCTCCCCAATCGCCATAGATGCTCTTCTTAATTCATCCGAGACCAAACCGAACAAAGATGATTTAATTTTAGTTATAGGCGATGGCGAAGCTGATTTAAAAATTGCAGACTATCTACGTTCCAAGGGATTGAAAGCCAGTTCAATTTTACTGGATCCCAAAAACAAATACAAAGGATCAATCCGCCCGAACTACACGATACATGAACTAAACACCTTGCCCATAATCCTACGCAATGAGCTTGACAAAACCGCAGAACATGCGCGACAACGCCTCACAAACACCAGATAAAAAAATAATTGCTTTGTTATTGGCTAATCTGACAATGATGTTTTGCTTAAATAATCGTTTTAAATTTGGCAAAATCCATAATCTAATCCATACTATAAACAATTATTTTTTAACATTTATACTAAAATCAAATAAAGAGGTTTTTCATGGCTAAAAAATTTTTTAACACTCAAGACAATACAGCAAATAAACTCATCCTTTACGGACGTCATCCTGTTCTTTCTGCTTTGCAAAATCCCAAACGCAAATGTCTCAAAATTTTATGCACTCCAGAAAATGCCGAAGAAATTAGACGTGTGAGCAAAATTTCACCTCAAATTGTTGAGAGAAAAGAAATAGATAAACTTCTGCCTCAAGACGCAGTCCATCAGGGTTTTGCTCTTTTTTGCTCAGAACTTCCGACCATAGCCTTGGAAGATATAATTGCTCGTGCAGAAACACTTGAAAATTGTCATGTTCTGATTTTAGATCAAGTAACCGACCCTCAAAATATCGGAGCCATCATCCGCTCTGCCGTTGCCTTCAATACGTTAGCTCTTATCATCCAAGACAAAAATTCTCCCAATGAAACAGGTTCCATGGCCAAAGCATCTGCCGGCATGATTGAACATTTACCAATTGTTCGCGTTACAAATTTATCACGTGCCATCAATCAACTCAAAGATGCCGGATTTTGGACCATCGGCATGGATGGCTATGCACAAACCACCATTGACAAACTCAAAAAAGGAGGCAAAAATGCAATCATTATGGGATCCGAAGGCAAAGGCATGAGACGTTTGGTTGAAGAATCTTGCGATATTACAGTCAAATTACCGATGAATGAAAAGGTTGAAAGCCTAAATGTTTCTACAGCCGCGGCCATTGTACTTTATGAAATCAACAAATAAATGGGAAAGCAAATGCCAAACAGTATTGAACTGCTTAATTTAACAAAAAAATTTGGCACACTCACCGCAGTTGACAATCTTAGTTTTTGTGCCCGCTCCGGCGAGATTATTGCTCTTCTCGGCCCCAACGGAGCCGGAAAATCGACCCTTATGAATATGATAGCGGGCTATTTATCCCCCTCTTCAGGACAAATCAAAATTCTCGGCTCGGACATTTCAGAATCCCCCATTTTTGCTCGCCAAAATATTGGTTTTTTGCCGGAAGGAGCTCCTCTTTATCCGGACATGAACGTCATTTCTTTTCTCAAATACATGGCAGAATTACGAGATGTCGGCAAAACTCGTTTGGAAGAAGTAATATCCCTTGCAAAAATCACCGAAGTTATAAACTGCAAAATTGAAACTCTCTCCAAAGGCTATTTACGCCGTGTCGGCTTTGCACAAAGCCTTCTTTCCGACCCTTTAATATTACTTCTTGATGAGCCCACAGACGGACTTGACCCCAATCAAAAAGAACACATTCGTCAACTTATTTTCAACATGGGCAAACAAAAAACCATCCTGATTTCAACCCATTTATTGGAAGAGGCGGAGACAATATCTTCCAGAATTATCATTCTTTCTCAAGGAAAAATAAAGGCAGACGGAAGTTTAAGCTGCATTTTAAGGCAAAGCCGCACGACAAGTTTGGAAGAAGCGTTCAAAAAACTGACAACCATAGAACAAGATTTCACCCGATAAGAAGATTATTTTACTACAACATATAATTGCGGTATCTTCACCATATGTTTAACTTTTGCCATTATTCTGGATGCATAAATCGGAGAAAAAACATGCGCAAAATCGCTATCATCATAAAAAATGAGCTCTATCGTTATTATACATCACCTTTAGCTTATGTTTATTTAATTAGCTTTTTGTTGCTAAACGGGTCTTTTGCTTTTTATTTTGGACATTTTTTTGAAATCGGTCAAGCCAATCTACTTTCTGTTTTTTCTTTTCAACCATGGCTTTACCTACTTTTTATTCCCGGAATTGCAATGAGGCTGTGGGCCGAAGAATTCCGAACCAAAACTATTCTTCAAATTGTTACCATGCCAGTATCACTATCCGCATTGGTCTGGGGGAAATTTTTGGCCGCATGGATTTTCTGTGGTATCGCGCTTTTATTAACTTTCCCATTCTGGATAACAGTCAATGTTCTAGGCTCTCCAGATAATTGGGTAATTTTCGGAAGCTACTGCGGTTCTTTTTTGCTGGCCGGAGCAATGCTGTCAATCTCGCAAACCATGTCAACACTAACCAAGAATCAAGTCATTGCTCTCGTATTATCCGTTTTTGCCAATCTTATTTTCTTTCTAAGCGGTTTAGAGTATGTGCTTGATTTATTGCGTTCATTTTTACCCTCAACCGTTATCGATACGATTGCTTCTTTCAGCTTTTTATCACATTTTGAATCAATCAGCTACGGATTGCTTGAATTACGAGATATTATTTTCTTCGTATCTTTAATAGTACTGTTCAATTTTGTGAGCATCCTCATCATCAGTTTTAAAACATCAGGTACCACGGCTTGGTTCAAGTCGACACAAAAAAGTTTTTATATCATAATCTTTATATCATTGTTGCTGGGTTTTGCGGGACTAAACATGATTGCAAATGTTTGGTTCCGTAATCTAAAAATAGACTTTACTCAAGAAAAAATATTTACGTTAACTTTCTCAACCAATGATATACTCAAAACTCTCCCCAACAGAATCAGTGCGAAACTTTATTTTTCTCCAATCCTTGCCGAGCGCAGCCCTCAAACACGCCTGTTATTTGACAAAGTCAGATTGCTTCTT
This sequence comes from uncultured Alphaproteobacteria bacterium, assembly GCA_944393685.1. Lineage (GTDB taxonomy): Bacteria > Pseudomonadota > Alphaproteobacteria > RF32 > CAG-239 > CAZU01. The sequence goes on along the minus strand of CALYAW010000010.1, from coordinate 43,996 downwards.
GAACAATATAGTCATCTGTCTGAGGGCAAGTTTTCTTTACAAATACTCAACCCCGAACCTCTCAGTCGCACAGAAGATGAGGCTATCGCCGCAGGATTACAGCCTTTCCCGTTAATAGACAGTAACATCAACGCTTATTTTGGTCTGGTTTTGATAGATGAAACCGATAAACAACAAATAATAAAAATTTTTCCGTTGGAACGGTCTGGGCTTTTGGAGCAAGACTTAACCGAAGCAATTTATATTCTCAATCATCAGAAAAAAACATTAGGAATTCTCACCTCCTTACCGATGTTTGAAGAAGTAATCGAAAATGTTGCTTCGCCCCAATGGGAAATTATCAATCAACTCCAAAAATTCTATAACATCCGCCGCATTGATAATCATCACAATAACTTAGAAGACCTAGACGCTCTTCTAATTGCGCATCCACAAAATCTTTCCCAAGACACTATAAAAAACATAAAAAAATACAGTAAAAACGGCGGCAAGGTATTGGCTTTTTTTGATATAGCTCCGGAGGCCATAAGGATTTTTGCTCCCTCCACAGACGTACTCAAAGCCTCTGACTATAGCGACCTTCCCGAATTCTGGGGAATAAAATATCTTACTCAAGCCACAATCGCTGATTTTGATAACTCAACTTTGATTGATGCCTCGCTTGATTATCAAAACAACCCTGAATTCACGCAAGACTTAATCCAATTTTATATCCCTCAATCTTCTTTCAACCCTCAACTGCCGGCTACCCGTCTACTACAAAAAATGCTGATAACATCCGGTTCAATTTTTACCCCGATAAAAGAAGCCCCGGTTGATATTCTGCCGATGATTCTGATTGGCGGTAATTCACAACTTTTTTCCGCCGATGTTATCTATAAAAATGTTCATCCTTCTTATATGCTGCGCAATTTCAAAGCCGATAATAAGCTCAAAATTTTTGCCGCATATATCAAAAGCCGCGACCCCAAACAAGCATTTGAAACGATAGTTGTCGGCGATAGCGATCTTTTGTATGATAATTTCTGGATGCGTCATAGCAATATCCTTGGTACATCATATAGCGTTCCTGTCTTAGACAATGCCAATTTTGTACTCAACGCACTTGATTTTCTGATTGGAAACAACACACTCATCCCATTGCGCGGAAAAACAGGCATAGACAGACCCTTTACCCAAGTTGAGAACATACGACGTAAAGCGCTTCAAAATTTCAAGATTCAAGAAGTAGAAATTTTTTCCGAAATAGAAAAAGTTAAAATCGGTCTAGATGAAATAACCGCCAAACGCCACTTTGAAAATCGAGAAAATTTTTCTGTTGATGAACTAGCCTTAATAGCCAAAATCCGTCGTCAACTGGATAATGAACGTCAAAAACTCTATACCATTCGCACTACTCTTAACACAGACATTAATCGCCTGAGCAGATATATTAAATTTTTTAACATATATGCCGTTCCCCTGCTTATTATTTTAGGATTACTTTTATTTAAAATAAGACACGGTATCTGCTTAAGTTTTGAATCCCCAAAACTTAACACTCCGATACTATGTATTATCGCATGCTCCATACTCCTTTTAACAACAGGATTAATGAGCGTTCATTTTAATCAAAACAAGCTCAATATATCGCAAGAAAAGCCGCTTTTTGATAATTTTGCTCAGAAAATCAACCAAATAGATACTATTTCTTTTAGCAACACTTCCCAAAGACTAACCCTTATTCGCCAAAATAACTTATGGCAAATTAAAGATCTACCACACATTATGGTTAATCAGCAACGCATTAATCGCCTACTAACCTCTCTTATATCAGGAAGATTGCTTGAACAACGCACCGCCAAGCTAGAAAATTTTGCCTATTTTGGCTTATCGCCGCTTTCCGCACCTGAATCTCAAATGACAAAACTTGAATTATCTTCTGGTAACAAGGCATTATACACTTTAGAAATCGGCAAATATGATATAGATCTTGGACGTGGCTTGCGCGGAGCTTATATTAAATTTCCGAACAAATATGAAGTATGGCTCTCTGATCTTGATTTTGTAAGCCTTAATTTGGATTGGCATAATTGGAGTTTTAGCCATTTATGGGATCTTCATTTCGGACGTTTTATATCCATTAACAATAATAACAACCCTAATTTTTTGGCAGACATGGCGCGTTTACTACTTAATACGCCGTTTATTTCCGCAACTGATACTTCTCCCACAAATCTGCAAAAAATTCAAACTTTGCAGGTTCTGTCGGAAGGAGATAATGAATTTGATATTGAATTTTTCCAATCTGATAACAAAATATATGCACAATACCATTTTTTGAAAACCGCAGCTCAAACCGACTTGCATATTTTTTCTGGTTATGCTAAGTCCGTTTTTTATGAAATATCGGAAACAAAATGGAAGGAAATTTCAGATGTTATCAGCGGATACCGCGCAGCAAAATAAACTCAAAAAAAGAGCTGCAACTGCCAGCGTCACTCTTGCCGCAACTTTGATTTTTCTTAAAAGTCTCGGTGTGTTTTATACCGGCTCCTTAGCTGTATTATCATCAATGATAGATAGTTTATCAGATTTATTTGCTTCAACCATCACCTACATTGCAGTACGTGTTTCTTCTCAACCAGCAGACATGTCCCACCGCTACGGACATGGTAAAGCCGAAGCCTTAAGCTCCCTACTACAAGCCGCTTTTATTATGGGTTCGGGATTATTTGTTTTATATGATGGCATCTTACGCATTTTTTATCCTCAACCCTTGGAAGAAACAGAGTTCGGTATTTTGGTTATGGTTACTAGTTTGATTTTAACTCTTTTATTGATAGCTTTCCAACGTTCTGTTGCCAAACGCACCCACTCTCAGGCTATCCGTGCCGATGCCGCCCATTACATGGTAGACGTTATCACCAATAGCTCAATTATTTTAACTCTGCTTGTTGTATCTGCATTTGAGATTAATTGGTTTGACACCCTTACAGCCTTAATTGTTTCCGCCTATCTATTGCTAAATGCGTATAAACTCGCTAAAGACGCTGTCTCTCTCTTAATGGATAAAGAACTTGATGCCAACATCCGAACAAACATAGAAAAACTTGTCATTAGTTGCGACCACGTTGAAGGATTGCATGACTTGCGCACACGAGATTTAGGTGGCCAATACATGTTTGAATTACACTTAGAACTTGATGGAAATTTAAGTCTTTTTGACGCCCACAAATATTCGGATGAAGTTGAAAATAAAATTAAACAACTCTATCCCAATGCGCAAGTAATTATCCATCAAGATCCTGCCGGTTTGTTTGAAAACCGATTGGATACAGAAATTAATTTAATATCAAAAAAATAATACATAAAACAAAAACAGGTCGGAATTTTTAGATTCCGACCTGTTTTTAACAAGTTTCTATCTTATAATTTTTCGATACGCATTCTATAGAAAGATCTCCAGACAAAGATCAAACCTAAGATAAAGAAGGCAATACCGAGACCTAAAGACACACAACGAGGTGCGGCCACAGCCATTTCAACGGCCAACAACCCAAACAACGTTGTAAATTTGATAATCGGATTAAGTGCAACCGAAGACGTGTCTTTATAAGGATCGCCAACCGTATCTCCGACCACGGAAGCGGCATGCAAAGGCGTCCCTTTTTCGTTCAAATCAACTTCGACCACCTTTTTGGCATTATCCCACGCGCCACCAGCATTTGCCATATATAAAGCCTGGAATAGACCAAAAACAGCAATTGAAATCAAATAACTGGCAAACAAACTTGCATCAAAACAAGCAAAAGCTATCGTGAAAGAAAAAATCACAATAAAGATATTAAACATTCCCTTTTGCGCATATAAAGTACAAATTTGAACCACCTTTTTTGAATCATCAATAGATGCTGCTTTAGAGGTATCAAGATTAATATGCTTTCTGATATAGTTAACGGCTCTATATGCACCGGTTGACACCGCCTGCATTGAAGCTCCGGAAAACCAAAAAATCACAGCGCCACCCAAGATAATACCGAACAGCACCTCAGGATTTAACAAATTCAAATGGAGATTTAACAACAAGATAATTGAAAATATCATTGTTGTAGCCCCGATAACAGCCGTCCCGATAAGCACCGGCTTAGCAGTTGCCTTAAAGGTGTTTCCCGCACTGTCATTCTCTTCAAGATAATGTTTTCCGCCTTCAAAATTAGGCTTAAAACCATATTCTTTTTCAATTTCTTTATTAATCCCTTTAATATTTTCAATCTGGGACAACTCAAAAACTGATTGAGCATTATCTGTAACCGGACCATAAGAATCAACGGCAATGGTAACAGGCCCCATTCCGAGCATTCCAAAAGCTACCAATCCAAAAGCGAACACGGTCGGATAAACCATATAAGCATCCAAGCCGCTACGAGCCGTAAAGAATGCGATTGCCATCAAAGCAACCATGACCAAACCTTGCCAGAACGCAGAAAAATTACCGGCTACAATTCCGGAAATAATATTAAGAGAAGCCCCGGCCTCTCGGCTGGCATTAACAACTTCTTCAACATGTTTTGACTTCGAGGAAGTAAAGATTTTGGTAAATTCAGGAATCAAAGCAGCAGCCAAAGTACCGCAAGAAATGATCGTTGAAAGTTTCCACCATAAATCTTCACCCATAGATCCGATCATTACATAAGAAACACCGAAAGTAACCAAAATAGAGATAATAGAGGTTAACCAAATCAAAGAAGTTAAAGGAGTCTCAAAATTAAAAGCAGCTTTCTTTCCAAAAATTGCTTTGGAAACACCTGCGTTGAGCCAATAAGAGACAATAGAAGTCACAACCATCAACAATCTCATGGCAAAAATCCAAACGATCAAGCGAGCCTGAATATCAACGCCTCCCGAAATAAGGGCTAATTCTCCGTTAGGAGCATACATCATACCCGCACCCAACACGATAAAGCTAATCAGGGCAACCCCCGTAACACCGTAAGTCTCAAAGCCGTCAGCGGTTGGACCAACTGAATCACCGGCATTATCACCGGTACAATCGGCAATAACGCCCGGATTTCTGGCATCATCTTCATCAATTTTGAAAATAATTTTCATCAAATCTGCGCCGATATCGGCAATTTTGGTAAAGATTCCTCCGCAGATACGCAAAGCCGCTGCCCCAAGAGATTCTCCGATGGCAAAACCGACAAAGCAAGCACCGGCATTTTCCTTTGCAACAAACAACAAAATAGCAATCATCATTGTCAATTCGACACATATCAACAAAACGCCGATAGACATGCCCGAACGCAAAGGTAAACTCATCACCGGATAAGGCTGTCCTTTAAGGGATAAGAAAGCCGTACGAGAATTAGCATAAGTATTAATTCTCATTCCGAACCAAGCCACCATAAAAGATCCCAAAATACCAAAAACTGACCACATCAGAATAGTCAATACTTTTGGCAAAGGCGTAGCATTAAGATAAAAGAAATAATAAAAGATACAAACGGCAATAAACAATTCCAAAAGGACAAGCAATTTTGCCTGTTGTTTCATATATGTTTTACAAGTTTCGTAGATGGTATTAGAAACTTCCAGCATAGATTTATGCGCCGGCATTTTCTTAATCATCAAAAACTCATACAGTCCAAACAATGCACCTAATACACAAATGCTCAGACCATAAAATAAAATCTGCGAACCGGTCACAGCCAATCCGAAGATATTATATGCGACATCCAAAGACGGAATTTTCAAATCAATCTCGGAAGCGCAGGCGTTTCCCATGAGGAAACCCATCGTCAGCAATCCTGCAAAAAACAGTTTGCCAATTTTCTGTAAGTTTATCATATCCGATTCCCTTAATATTAATCCAATAAAATATAACAAACAATCCGCCTTTCCCGACGGATTCTAGATTCCTGTTATGGCAAAAGCCTACTCCCAAGATTCTAAAGATTCTATTAAATAAATAAGTTTGAACACAAAACAAGAGTTAATCACAGCATCAAAAATAACGATACCGCAACAAAACCATACAACAAAACCCCTGTCCAATACATTCGCGCCACTCTAAAATCGGCACCCGACGGCATGGCATTTTCAATAATAATGGTTTGTAACAAAACATAAAAGACATAATTAAAAAAAGTAGGTTGCATTGTCGGCAAAAAATAACGATTCAAATAAAAACCTATTGGCAATAGTAGCAATGGCGCCATTGATGCCGGTACGGCATTATAAAAAGTAATATTACGAAACCCAACGCTTCCCATAACATAATTGCCATCATCTCCGCGCCTTGGAAAGATTGTAAAATTACATGGATGAGCATTTAAAATCAAACCGACCACAAAATGCATTAATTCATGCAAAATAGTACCGGGAATATTAACCAAAGCGCTTAGCCACATTGAGCTATAAGTCGTATACTTAAAACGTAACAAAACAATAACCAATAAGATAAGATAAAATCGATTATCAAAAAAACCTCTCAAAAAACTAGGGCTATTGATTATTGATAAAAATTTATAATATACCTCAAATAAAATATCCATTTTATTTACCTTGTCTCAAAGTAGCCAAACCCGCTAAATAAGTATTCAACAATAACTTACAAATATTGCTTTTATTAACCTGACGCAAACTTCCCCAAGCAGACGTCGTCAAAAATCCGCTGATTGAAAACAACGCCATCTCCAAAACCTGAGCAGCCACGCGTTGCTCATCATGACTTAGATTACCATATATTTTGCTGATTTCAGCATCAATCAAACATTCAATTTTTTTAAATTTGCGAACATATGCAAAAGACGCGCGCGAACCGTTATTATGTAAATGCTGCTCGTACAACAGCATCCACAAATGACTATTTGCAATCACATAAGAACTAAAAGCCTCAATATAGCGGTTAAGATTTACAAAAGGATTCTTTTGCAACACGACCAAATTCATCTGAGCATAAAGCTCATCCAGCGTTTGCATATTTTGCAACAAGATAAAATTATCCATACAGGAAAAAGCATTATAAATTGTTCCAACAGACGTATTTGCAGCTTCTGATAATTTCCGTGCAGTCAAGAAATCAGGTCCTTTTTCAATCGTCAAACGCCGCCCGATTTTTAACAACGCGGCTTTTACTTGCTCTTTAGCAAAAATTTTTAATTTAGCTTCTTTTGTCTCAACCATTGCTTTTGTTCAACTAAAAAATATATCTGTATTTAACAAATTATTTGTAATTATGAGACTACAATAAACCAAACTTGAACAGTGTTCAATTTAATTTTATAAGATTTTAAGGGGTATTAGATGAAAATAAGTTCCATCATCATTTTATGTGCGATGCTTCTCTGCGGCAGCATCGCATTAGCCCAAACACAAGACACTTTGCGTAGAGTTTTACTTGACGAAAACGTTGTTTATGTGGATGAAGATGCATCAGCGGATGCGGTAAATTCAGCACGCCAATTATTACGCGAACGCCCCCAAACGTTGCGTAAAAATAATTTTCCTAAATTGCGGCAAAAAAGCCATGCCGATTCCGCTAAAATAATCACACGCTCCCAAGCCGCTCCGTTTGGGCTTGTCTGGGGCTCAAGTATTAATGAAACACGCAATCAAGGAATTATTTTAACCCCCATCGGAGAAAAAGACTACGTCAACAATTTCTCGGCGACCAAACTTCCCAAACCAGTTTCCGATATAGACAAAGTAGATATTACCTTCGGAGAAGAAAACAAATTATGGCGGATTATTGCATATGGCAAACTGATTGAAGATGATGCCTCGGCATCAAAAGTTCTTCGCGAATACAAAATTTATTCTGATCTCTTAGCGCAAAAATACGGCAACAAACAAGAATTTTTCACCCCCGCAAAAATAGATGTCACGGAAAAGGATGCCAAAGGGAAAGAGATCACAGTTCAAAAAGAAGCCCCCATCGGCAACTCAAACTTTTTATCCCAACTTCAACAAGGAACAGCCGTTCTTTATTCCACTTATTATAATGATGAAGTCGGTGCAGCACTTGCCATAAATGTTGACGGCAACAAAAAAAGCTATATAGTCATCGACTATAAAAATTTAAAAATACTCAAAGCACAACAAGAACAAACTCTTGATGCGCTATAAAGAAAAATACACACAAGGACGAAACTTATGACTAAGATTGCATTTTGCGGCGCTTCGGGCAACGGTATCAGCCCGCTTGAACAAATCATGATAAAAAAAGGTTTTGAAGTCTATGGCTCAGACTTAAGTTTTGATGAGGGACGCGACCAAGACCGCAAACAAGCATTACAAGAAGTTGGCTTGCATATTATCCGACAAGACGGCAGTGGCATTACACCGGAAATAGCAACCCTTTACGTTTCTTCAATCATCAATGAATCCAATCCAGACGTTATAAACGCCCGTAAATATGGAATCCCCATCAAAAAACGTTCAGACCTTTTGTGCGAATTATTTAGCCAATATCAAAAAGGAATTGCCGTTGGCGGAACAGCCGGCAAGACCACCACCACCGCAATGATAGGTTATATTCTTGATCAACTCGGACACAAACCCTGCATGATAAATGGCGGCATGCTGTGCAACTATCAAGATCGCCCCGGTATGCCGAATTATTTATATTATGAAGACAGTAAATACTGTGTTATCGAAGCCGATGAAAGCGATGGTTCAATCCAAAAATACCGTCCCTATATTGGCATTATCAACAATATTTCTCACGATCACACCAGCATGGAAAAATTGATAGAATATTTTTCAAACTTTGCCAACCACATAAGTCATGCTCTGATTATCAACAAAGACTGTCCTATAGCCTCAAAAATAACATCCGCTTCAGCCAAAACAATTTCTTTTTCAACCAAAGATGATAGGGCGGATATTTATGCTTCAAATATCAAAGCGGTAAAAGACGGCGTTGAATATACTTTAGAGGGCAAGGTATTTCGTCTTGGTATTATTGGAACCTTCAACGTATCCAATGCATTAGCTGCAATAGCGGCGTGTATGGCAGCTGGTATCGACAAATTTGCAGCGGCACAAACTCTTGAAAGTTTTTGCGGAGTAAAAGTCAGACTGGAAAAAATAGGATGTTCTGCCAATGATATTATTGTCTATAACGACTTTGCTCATAATCCAAACAAACTTGCAGCTTCAATTTCTGCACTCAAAGAACACCCGGGTCGAATTATTGCCATGTACCAACCACATACCCCGTTTTCTGTAATCAACACTCGCCCCGAAATGGCTCCAGCCTTAGTATCATCTCTAAATAGAGAAGATATTCTTATCATGCAGGAAATCTATGAGCTCACTCCCAAAGATACGATTTCATCAAACGATATCATTACAGATGTCAAAAAACTTGGCCATGATAATGCTGTCTTTTTTAAGACAAGAGAGCCGTTAAAAGAGTTTATTTTGCAAAATGCACGCTCAGGAGATCGCATCATCATTATGGGAGCTCATGATAATTCATTGGCAGATTTTAGCCGAGAGCTTTTATCATTGCTCTAAAATCCGATAAGAGCCATAACATAATCAAAATTTTTCGCATTAAGGTATTGAATCAACTTCATATAAGTGGCGATTCCATCCCATCCGCGAGTATTGAAGGCCAACATTGAACCAATTGCCCAAAGATTAGCAGATGGTAAGAATAGTGCACAAAATTTATAAGAGACTTTTGGCAAATCAGTCTGTTTTTCGTGTATCTGAGATCCAACCGTATCCAAATGATATCCGATAAAATAGCCTAACACCCCATTAAGAATAAGATTACTCGGGGCAAAAGAAGTATACACCGACATAGCAATCATATAAACCATTCCAAACAACGGAAAGAAATACGGAGCAATAATGATTAGCCAATTTCCTTCGCCTTCAAAAGCAATTGTTCCTCCGGAATTATCACCTTCCACAGAAATTCTTTTTACTTTATGCAAGGTCAAAAGAGCAAAAAAAGCATGTGTGAATTCATGCGCAACAATTTCCATATTGGCTTTAACCGAACCATCCATCATACTTCTGGAAATAAAAAACAGGAAGAACCCTCCAAACAAAGCCACATACTGCAGACTGGTAAACTTAAAATAAGCCAAAGATTGAATATAAGCCGGAAAAGAAAGCAACATATAAACAGCAATCGGCCATTTGCATAATTCAATAAATCTATTAATCAACACCTGCATTATTCTCTCCTTAAGAGTGTATTATACAAACTCCGGCACAAAATTCATCTTTTATCTCCGATATATTAACACTTCTTCAACTCTTATCAGCTATACTTCACACAAACATATTGATGAGAGGGCAAGGGAATGGCCACACCAGATATAAACACTTATGATTTTTTAATTAACGATGAAGATGAGGTTATGCTTCTTCTTTATGTGCATGAAGGCGAACCACATGACTCGAGTATAGAACTTGACATCAACAACAAATCAGCCATTTTGCATCGCACGCCGACCGACGAGGTTTATCTTGACGGCATTCCGGACGATGTCCTTGACAGCATCCAAGAATCTGACAAACTTTTGGTCTGCGAACTAAGCGTAGAAAAAGAAGATAAAGACACCAAAATTGTATACGCTTACGAAGCTGACATCACCGATTAAATATATAAAAACATTTCGGTAAACCAAAAGAGCGAATTTCCGATTCGCTCTTTTTTTAATAAGCGTCTACAAAAGAATAAGAATCTGAGCTCAAAACAAAAAAAGAACAGATGCCAATTACATCTGTTCTTTAAAATTTTTCGGACAAAAAACTATATTCTTTCGACCTGATTATATTCCAATTCCACGGGAGTCGAACGCCCAAAGATTGAAACCGAAACCTTCACTCTTGCTTTTTCGGCATCAACTTCTTCAATAAGTCCGACAAAGGAAGCAAAAGGCCCATCACAAACACGAACTTGCTCTCCGACTTCAAACTCAACCACGGTCTGAGGTCTTTCAATGCCCTCCTGCATTTGAGTAATAATGCGTTGAGCTTCAGCCTCGGTAATCGGATAGGGCTTATTACGACTACCCAAAAAATTACTTACATTCGGATTATTTTTAATCAAGTGCCAAGCATCATCCGTCATAATCATCTTCACCAGAATATATCCGGGAAAGAATTTCCGTTCACTTGTTACTTTAGTCCCTTTTTTAACTTCGACAACTTCTTCTGTCGGGATCATGATATCGAAGATTTTATCTTCCATTTTTTTGACGACAGCTTGCTCTTTAATGGACTCCGATACTTTTTTTTCGCAACCGGAATGAACATTCACCACATACCATTTAGGTTCCATAAGTCTATACTCCAAGACCAAAGATTAACTTGACGGCCCAGCCGAAGAATTGGTCAACGAAGAAGAAGAAAGTCGCAGCAATAGCCACAATAACCAAAACCATAATTGAAGTCTGAACGACCTCTTTTCTGGTTGGCCATGTAACTTTTTTAACTTCTTGTTTTACTTGTCTAAAAAACTGTATAGGACTAATCTTAGCCATAAATTTTTCCATTCAACCAAAGATTAAAGAAACATCCAATTCTTTGCTAAAGCAAAAGACAGAATATATTCAAAAAAGCAAGCCAACAAAGCCAGCAAAATACATTCTGACATATTGCAGCCACCATATTAAATTATTTTTGCGATGTCAATAAATATATTTTTGCTTTACGCAAATAATCTCAACCTTTTGCAAGATTTTTAAGTACTCTTGAACTCTTATATTATTCGAGCAACTTCTCTTCAGTCACATCTGTGAAAATAAAGCTCATCACAATCCATTGACATTTAAGATTGTTTCAAGTTGAAGGATATGCTAATATGGACTTATCAATTAAGGAGAAAAACATTATGGTAGTCTTGTATCATGGCACCTCTTCTCATTTTGCCAAAGATATCATTGCAAATGGCCTTGGCACTTCAAAATCTGATAATAAATACATAAATACGCTGAAATCAGATACATTTTATCTAAATATTTAACACCTTCACTCCTTACTGATGAATTTTTTGATTGCTATTCAAAATATATTGATTCTGGCACCTACTCCAGTATTAATATACGCCAAAATCAGGGTTATGAAGGCCATGGTCCTTTTGGCGCGCTTTATTCATCTTATAATGATGCCAGATACCACTCAGCAGCAAGTTATGCCAAATCGACAACAAGCTGGGGAGCCGGAGAATTTGAACATGGCATTGTCAAATTTCTCAACAGCGTACCAAAGAAATTAGCCGACATAGAAAACAATCCTGACAGCTCCTGCCCACCAGAATACAAAGAATTTTTGGAACTAATTATCAACAATGCCCAAGCACATAATCTCATTCGACGGAAAAAAACTGACCAAAAAACAGCTTTTTATCCTCGAACACGAAGCGGCTACGCCCCAGCCGTCAGTAGAAGCCCAAATCAAACGCTTAAACAAAAGAAAAGAAGAAATAAGAGCCCGACAAAACAAAGCAAAAGACAGCTTATCGGGAGTAATAACAGCAGATAATATTGCCGATAAGATTATCAAAAACAAATTACTACAAAAGCAAAAATCATCATATTAATCTTTGCCGTCAAAACTTACGTTCGTTAGCTATAGCCATCACACTCTTTATGCCCTTTGCTAACAGTCGAACATATTTCCTCCATGAGTTCTCATCAACTTCCTCTATTGCCAATAAAAAAAGCCACCTTAACGGCGACCTTTTTTTTAGTGGCAGCGCAAACTTTATGACCTTAGGAAAAAATACTCTGATGAATTAACTGAATTATACCCTATTGTTCAAAGTTTAGAAGACGATCCTCAAGTTCAGAAAATTCTAAAAACGAATTGAGCTCAATATTTTTATTATATAATCAATGGCTAAAGGAAATAAGAAAAAATGATTAAAGACTTTTATATCTGTCTGGACGATAAGGCATTAAATTACGCACTAAAGCATTTCAGCAATTCTTTTACAAAGATATTGCGTTGTTATACTGGGTTAGAAGTTGAAATGATTGTCAAAACAATGGAATCCAATAAAAGCAAGAACTTCTATACGCTTCGAGCAACACAAAGTAGAATTTTAAAAGCAACCATTAAAAACCTTGAAGTCTTAGGTGCCATTTTTGAACGAGCAGATAAAGGTGAATAACTTATTTTAATGTTGATTTAATGTTTAAATAATATTATTTTAATGTTGAAATAATGTTAAGGAAATCATCATGGCTTTCAGTCCTAAATATACAGTAACAGCTCAGATGCTTGCAAATCTTTCAAAAATCGAAGTTATTAAGCAGCAGTTTGAAAATCAACCCATATCGCCACAACTTCTGTTATCATTGCGAGAAAGTGCAAAAGTGGCCACAATTCACTATTCAACGCAAATTGAGGGTAATCGTCTGAGCGGAAAAGAGGTTGCAGAAGCTCTGAAAGGTCGAAAACTTCCTCAAAGAGAAAAAGACGAGCAGGAAGTTAAGGCTTACTATAAGGCTTGGAATGCAATGGAAGAAGCTGTTGTGGCTAATCATTCTTTTGATGAAGAGCTGATTGCACATATTCATAGTTTGGTTGAGGCTAGCCAAAGTATAATCCCATACCGAGATAATCAAAATGCCATTTATGATAGCGAAACCGGAGCCAAAATTTATTTGCCACCGGAAGCCAAAGATGTGCCGGAGATGATGCGAGATTTTTGCCAATGGGTGCAAAATGCAACTAATTTACCTGTTCCATTGGTGGCAGGAATAGTGCATTATCAGTTTGTAACCATACACCCTTATTATGACGGAAATGGCCGAACCGCACGATTATTGACAAGTTTTGTTATGCGTAAAGGTGGTTATGGTCTAAAGGGGATTTATTCCTTGGAAGAATATTATGCAAAAGATTTAATCCGTTATTATGACGCATTACAAACACATCCGCATCATAATTATTATTACGGAAGGAATGAAGCAGACATAACCTCATGGTTGGAATATTTTGTGTCCGGTGTGGCAGATGCTTTTGATAAAGTTAATCAACATGCGTCAAATGAACAAACTAAAGGCTACACGATAGATAAAGGCCCGATATTGCGTGAATTGGATATTAAACAACGCAAAGTTTTAGAGCTATTTACAGAGTATAAGGAAGTCAACAGTACACAAATTGCGGAAATTTTAGGGCTTTCAGCACCATCAGCCAGATTTTTATTGCGCCAGTGGGTAGCGGAAGGTTTTTTGCAATATGCTAATGAGTCAAAAAAGGCTAGAACTTATCAATTAGCAGAGAGATTTGAAAAAATGATATGAAAAATATTTCTAATAATAAGAAGGATTATATAAAGCATTTACAATGTGGGCTTCTATTTTTTTGATTAAAATCATTGACATTACTTACTTCATTGCTTAGTATTGGCAACTAATAATATATGTTATTAAAAGGGGCTAAACTGTGCTTAGAGAATTTTTAGAAGTTAATGTTGACGATTTGATTCTTGATAATAAAAATTTCAGACATGATGAAAAAAATAGTCAAGAAGAAATTATTCGTTGGTTTGAAGAAGATCAGCCTGAAAAACAAATGAATATTGCTAAAGATATTGCCGAAAGAGGACTTAATCCGCTTGAAAATATAGGTGTCGTAGAAAATGACGATGGGTTTGTCGTTAAGGAAGGGAATAGACGCGTAGCGGCTCTTAAAATGCTTTTAAATCCAGCTTTATGTAAAAATAATAAAAACAGGAAGAAACTTGAGAGTTATGCATTATTGGGAACTATACCTACAAAGATTCGAGTAGCAGTTTTTGACAAGTATGATTCTATAAAGCCATTTATTGGCTTACTTCATTCTGGTGAACAAGAAGGTAAAGGGAGGGTTCCTTGGGATGCGATGGGAATTAGCCGTTTTGAAGAAGATGCTAAAGGAATTAGTAAATATCAAGAAGCCATTGATATTCTCAGATTTATTCGTTATGAAGAAAAAGGATTTAAAAATATTACTAACTTTCAAAGATTTGTTACATCATCTATTGTGATGAATGAATTAGGAATAGCATTTAATAATCGACATCTAGATAGTTCATCAGTTTCTGAAACTGCTGTAAAAGTACTGATTGTAGTTGCAGAAGAAGTTACGTCGGGCAAGCTTAAAGTTTCGGAAATTGATACTATTGACAATATTAGGACTTATCTAAATAAAATAAAAAAACTAATAAATATAACATCGAATGAAACTAGTGTAGAAAATGTTACAACAGAAAATTCTTTTAATAATTCTTCTTCATCGACAAACAGTGTGTCAAGTTCTAACAATT
This sequence comes from uncultured Alphaproteobacteria bacterium, assembly GCA_944393685.1. Classification (GTDB taxonomy): domain Bacteria; phylum Pseudomonadota; class Alphaproteobacteria; order RF32; family CAG-239; genus CAZU01. Next base: position 28,728 of record CALYAW010000010.1, on the reverse strand, counting down.
CAAATAATATCAGTCCCGAAGATGAAGCCCAACGCTCTAAACAGCGTAAACCAAGAATATCTGTTAAGAAAAAGCCAGAAATTAAAAGAAAAAAATGTAATCCAAACATTGTAACTATTATTAATGAGTTATATCGCTTATCAAAGGGGTATGAAAATTCAATAATCGCATTATCAAGAGCTGTTCTTGAATGTGTAATTAAGTATGTAGTTGAGGATACAAAATATAAAACAAAGTTGTTGAAAAATACTACTCACTTTCAGTCTTTATATTCAGCAAAAGATAAAAAAATATATTGTGAAGGACTAAAAAATAAGTTTGCAGAAATAATTATAGATAAAAAACAGAGACAATCCTTACAACAGTTTGATTTAGAAAAATTGCATGCGGTTATGCATAATCCTAATATTACTGCGGATTTAGTTCTAGCTGAAAATTACCGAAACCAGTTGATACCCATAATTGAGTTTTTATTAGATGATGAAGCTGAGTTATTTAATAATCTTGATGTTAGCAAATTAACTTAATATTTATAATAAGTTTATATGACATCTATTAAGTTTGGAAATATTATGAATAGAAGTCCTTTACGATATCCTGGTGGCAAAAGTAGAATTACGAACTTTGTTGCTAAATTAATAAAAGATAACAACATAATAGGAGGGAGTTATGTTGAGCCTTTTGCTGGTGGTGCGGGCGTAGCATTGAATCTTTTGTTTGATGGAATAGTCGATAGGATTTTTATCAATGATAAAGACCGTTCTATTTATGCATTTTGGGATTCTGTTGTAAATCATACGGAACGTTTTATTTGTCGCCTTGAGAGTATAAATGTTACTATCGAGGAATGGAAAAAACAAAAGGAGATACAGTTAAATAAAGAAAATGCAAATTTATTTGATTTGGGATTTTCAACTTTTTTCCTAAATAGAACAAATCGTTCAGGTATAATAATGGCAGGAGTGATTGGGGGAATTTCTCAGACCGGAAAATGGAAAATAGATGCGCGGTTTAATAAGGAATCGTTAATAACAAAAATAAAAAATATAGGAAAATACAGAAAAAAAATCCATATTTTTAATATGGATGCTGTTAAGTTTCTTGATGATGTTGTGTCAACCTTAGATGTGAAAAATACACTAATTTATTTAGATCCACCTTACTATGTAAAAGGTGCGCAACTTTATATGAACTCTTTTAAACATAAAGATCATGTAAGGATTTTTGATAAATTGTCTAAATTACAGCATCATTGGCTAGTTTCTTATGATAATCAAAAAGAAATTCGGGAAATCTATCAGCGAAATAGTATATCTTACCTTTTAAGATATACCGTAGGCCCTAAATATCATGGTTCAGAAGTTATGTTTGCTAGTGATAATTTAATTTTAGATTTTAATTCCAATCCTTTAAATATTAAAAAAGTAGCCTAACTTAAACCATCTCAACAATTTTCTTTTGAGCATCGGTGTTGTATTCAATATAGCGTTGGGTCGTGGCAAGGGTAGAATGTCCGGCCAGCATACGAATATCATTTAAGGTTCCGCCGGCAAGGCTGATATTTTTTGCAGCAGTGGTGATAAAGGTTCTACGTCCACTATGTGAGGAGCAACCTTCGAAGCCGATTTCTTTATATAAATTATAAAAGAAGTTGACTATTGCTTGTGGGCTGGTCTTGTTGGTACGTTCTGTGGTGATAATCCGATTCGTTAGAGCAAAATGCTCATTCTTCTTCTGTTCGATCAGCAATTCTGCCAGTAAAATTGCCAAATCTTTATGCAGAGGAATAATGCGGCCGGATTGTTTGCCTTTAGAGGCTTTATTAATAAGATTAATTTCTTGGCTTAATTGTCCTTCTGAATCACAAACCATCAGCCAGTTTAAACTTGCGATTTCTTTAGCTCGTAATCCTGCTTTATAACTCAACATAAAAATAATTTTATTGCGGAGCGGATATCTTGTCCGTTCCAGATAGCTCAATGCCAGTTCTTGCTGCTTCGGTGTGAGGATTTTTGCCTGTTTGTTAAGTGCCATTTTTGTTTTTAACTCATTATATTATTGAATCTATATAATAAATTATAATGAGTATAAAATAAAAGTCCAGGCTCAAAGTCTTGTAACGCTTGAAAAATAAGGACCCATTATAAAACTTAGATTATATAATGAGTCTATCCACCGCAGACTTTGCAAGGTCTGGCACCTTGTGATTTTGCCTTGTCTTTGGTGGTTTTTATACAGTTTTTGGTACAACGTTTTGCCCATTTACAGGTTGGGCTATGATAAATATAAGTCTTGGTATTCATCACCACGGTTGAATTGTCAGAAGCCAAAACAGGTGCGGATAAAAGCAGAAAAAATAATAAACATACGGTTCTTTTCATCTTTCGCTCCAGACTTTATTATAAATTTTTCCCCAGCCTTCATTATGGCTTGCTCCGTCAACTTCAATGATTAAATCATCGTTTCCGACAAATTCGCGTGCCAATATCGGTGGCATGACTTCATCGTTACTGCCGACATAGTGGATTTGTGGAATTTTAGCGAACTGTTTGCGGTAGCTTTCCAAATTCATTGATTCATTAAGCGGCGGCAGATTATGATATTGTATCCATGCCAAGTGGTCGAGATTTCCTGCAATGGTTATAATTTTTTTGACATTCAACCCCGGTTTGGCAGTTGCCGCCAGTCCGGCAACCTGTGCACCGCCGGAAAATCCGATTAAAATAACAGGATTGTTAGCGACAATATTTTTAATTGCCTCATATTCTGCATTAATAACTTCCGGTGCAAAACGAGCGGTTGTCCAAAGTCTTTTTGAACAAATCGGACTTTTAATATATTGGCATGGTCTAGCTAAGTATATGACATTCGGGCTGTTGTCATCAAAAGCCAGTTCACGGACTAAAGTTCCGCGAGGTGTCGGGTCTTGGGTTGCTTTGCCTCGGGCATTAAAGGCATAACCGTCACCTTCTATATATATTTTATAAGGAGCTGCCGGATTGGTAACCTTTTGCCAACTGGCAAGAGTAAAATCCCGTGTTTCAACCTCTTTATACACAAAATCAGCCGGTACCTTGATTGCTGTGCATCCGGTCAGAAACAGCAATATTACTAATATTTTTATCATACGTTAAGCCCCTTATAAAAGGACTATATCGGCTTATTTATAAAAATTCCAGAGGGTTTTTGACTTTTAGCTTGATTGTCTTCAAAAGGCTTTATAATATAAATTCAGGTTCAGAATTTTTCTGGGCTTAGTACCTTTAGTGGTACGGGGCTTTCATCGGCTCTTATAGTCGTCGGTGTTGGATATAACATCGTCATATTGTCAGCTACTCATCATAGCCGACAGTAAATATATCCCCGATACATAGCAATATGGTCGGGGAGCTTTTAGCGAATGTTCAGGAACCATATTACTATCTCTGAAAGAATATGGTTCTAAAGGTTAAAAGAATCATTTACGACTATATGATTGATGAACTCTCCGACCACCTCTAATACAGGTGGTTTTCTTTTAATTGCAATTAAAGAAGAAGGGATTCTAATCATATGAGAAAATCTTTATTAATGACAACGGCATTGGTGGCACTTTCGATGTCTGGCAATGCTTATGCGGACGTAACTATCAATTCAGACACAGTTCTGGAAAGTGAATACACTGACAATGTAATAATTTCCGGTGGCAATGTTACAACCAAAGACAGTTCTACCGTTAGCCTGAATTATCCTGACGGAAAAAATTTAACAGTTAACGGTGGAAACTTATCTTTAAATGATTCCACCATTTACACTTTTAAAGGCAATACGGAAATCAGTGGAGATGCTGTTCTTAATTTAAATAATGACAGCGATATCGACACCAACAAATTAACCATCAGCGGAGGAACAATCAACCTTAATAAAGGGGAACTTCGCCAGAATAATAGTTTTACCATGACCGGCGGCACTATTAACGCAAACGGCCAAACGCAAATAGGTTCTGTCGGAAGAGATACCGAAAAAGTCGAAGGCACCGTCACAAGCTATGCAGGAGGCACAACAGATGTCAGCGGCGGTGTAATAAATGTTAAAGGCGGTGTAGGTCTTGGCAGTTCGGCAAATGACATTTATGACAATGGTAATGTTATTTTTGGTAAAAGCATTAATGTTAAAGATGGTGCCGTCATTAATATTAAACAAGGGGCAACATTATTCGCTTATGAAAATTTTCAAATAGATGAACCGGATTTAGATAATTCTGACCTTGATGTTGTAACCTTTGGTAACAAAGGAACAATAATAATGTCGGCTGATCCGTCTGAAGACAGCACCCCGGTTATTAATTTAGGTGGCACATTAAGCGCCAATATTAATGGTGATGACCGAGGCAAAATTCATTTTCAAAATTCCAGTGCTAAGATTGATGGTGATGTTGAAGCTGCCAGCCTGATTTTTGAAGGCAGCCATACCTTAAGCCAGGCTGTTTCCGGTGAAATCGGCGGATTGGATATTTTTGAAATTAAAAAAGGCACCATGGTTTATGATAAGGAAATCAACGGCGGCGCTTCCAGCGTTATTGTCGGCGAAGGCGCAACGCTTGATATAGGAACAAATACTTTGCATTCCGGCGGTGAAAAAGCCGTTTCCGGTGAAGGTGTCCATTTCAAAGATAATTCAACTTTGGCCTTTACTGTAACAGATAAAGACACTTATGGTAAAATCCACGCCAATTACGTTAATATCAGCGAAAACGGTACAAATTTAAATATGACCTTAAACGGTGCCGCCTTGGCCAAAGGTGAAACAACAACCTTAAAATTATTTAATGGTGAAGATTCTGATACGGTAGAAATCGAAGGTAAGTTTGCCAACCTGAGCCAAAATTCCCGTTATGAATTTACGGACAATGGCGACGGAACTTTTAATGTTACTTCTGTCGGTTCTGCCACAGATGCTGTTGTTGATGCCGGTGGTTCCGCCAACAATGCCGGAACAGCCGAGGCATGGGACAGCGTCAGTGCTTCAACCAGCTCTCCGGTTGCTGCCGCAGTTACGGAAAAACTGGCACAGCTTTCCAACAGCACAAATGCTGCCGAGCAGAAAGCCTATGTTGACGCTTTGACGGCTGTAGCTCCGGAAGTTGCGCCGATGGTTCAAAAAACACAGACAGAAACAGCCAATCAGGTCTTTGGTGCCGTATCAACCCGTTTAACCGGGGGTTCAATCTCAACCGGTGGCGAAGGTATGGCTTCCGGCGATAATATCTTCAAACGTGGTGCAATGTGGGTTCAGGGCTTGTTCAACAAATCCAAACTGGACGATACACCCAAGGCAAAGGGTTTTGATGCAGATTCTAACGGTATTGCCTTCGGTGCCGAGAAGTTTGTAAACGATGATACCAAGGTTGGTATTGGTTACGCTTATACCAACACCGATATTGATGGTTTCATGCGTGATACTGATGTTGATACACATACGGCCATCCTGTATGGTGAATATAAACCGTCAAACTGGTATGTAAATGGTATTGCGACCTATGGCTGGTCTGATTATGAAGAAAGCAAGAGTGTCGCCGGAGTTGGTGTCAAAGCTGACTACGATGTCGAAACCTTTGGTTTGCAGGCTATGACCGGATACGATATGAATGTCAACGGCTTAGGCATTACGCCGGAGGCCGGTTTGCGTTACGTTCATATTAAACAGGACGCTTATAAAGATTCTGCCGACCAACGTGTATCTGCCAATAACAGCGATATTTTGACCGGTGTCATTGGTGCCAAAGTCAGCAAAAACTTTGAGCTGTCCAATGGTATGAACATCAAACCGGAAGCCAGAATTGCCGCGACTTATGACCTGTTTAACGATGACGTTAATTCTGTCGTAACCTTGGCTAATGGTTCAGCTTATGCTGTTGAAGGTGAAGCTCTTGACCGCTTCGGAATGGAATTTGGTGCCGGTGTAACTGCGGAAGTCAACGACAATGTCGAACTCTCGCTTGGTTATGAAGGCAAATTCCGTGAGGATTACCAAGACCATACAGGCTTGATTAACGCCAAGTATAAATTTTAAGCGTTAAACAGTCCAAACGAAGCCGCCCCGGATATTTTTTTATTCGGGGCTGCTTTTTCTTTTAAAAGTGCTCTTGACAATGAAATTTTTTTATTATATCGATTCCAACAAATCCCACCGGGTCAAGCATATTCCGGGTCTTGCTGCTTGAAAAGAAAACATGATGAACCCACTAAGCTCTACAGCATAGTTTTCTCATGTTTTTTGGTTCTCTATGGCTGTGGTTATTTCAATTTTACAAATATGGAGAACAAAATGCGCCATAATAATTTTATCAGTCTTACGCAAGCCCTTGAATTTACCGCTAATGGAACAGTACCATTGCCGCACCATTTAGATAAAGAACGTACATACTACTTCGGTGATAAAGGAATGGACGCGGCAAAAATCTCTTTGCGTTCTTGGATTGAAACAGGCCTCTTGAAACTCTACGGTATTCCCGGCAAAATCGAAATTAACGATGTCTCCTCGTTGGATGACAATTTTTTAAAGGTCACGCAAGAGAACGGACACCAAGCATTATATCCGTACAACGACTGGATTGAACCAGATACACCGACTTCTTTCTTTAGCCACCGCTACCCGCTGGAAATAATCCGCGACAATAAAGGGGAACCGTTGAAACGAGTTCTTTTACCCAAAGAATTATCCGGTTATGATTTTGACTGGCAACATAGCATAGTCGCCCAAAATCTGACCTGCGTGTCATTAACCGACAATGGCATATATATTCGTACAGAAGGCTTCGCCTTCATCACGGTCCAATTTGATGAATTAGATGTATTGTGCAGAGCCGATTCTATTGATTTTGAAAAGGCAGAAGAACAATTGAAGGATGCTATATGCCAGAAATGCGGAAAACTGGAACTGAAGCAACATTACCGGAGCTGGGCCATTAAGATGAAAGAAGCCGATTACACTCTAAATCAAGCGGCAATAGAGATTCGAAGAATCTTTGACCACTACCGCACACCATATCCAACGGAGCGGACAATCAGGAATCACATTCAAGATATTATTCCGCCAAAACAGTAAAGCAAGCAAACACCAACCAAATGACCTCAAACTTTGAGGTCATTTTTTTTGAATTTTTGCATTTTTCTAAAAAGTTCAGAAAAGCGTCTGATTTTTTCAAAAAACATCCGATTTTCTTCAATTCGCTTCAAATGACACAGCAGCCGCCTTCTGATATTCTTTTGTCATAACAACAGCTTAGCGGCTACAAACAAGCAACCAAAGGATAAGGAAATTGAGCAAACACCTTAAAGAATATTACGAAGAAATTCGCAGTTTCTGCCCCGAGCTTTCCGAAGAGGAAGCCATCGAGGCTGGTGATGCTCTGCTCCAAATCGCTAAGCTGCTGTCTGACACGGTTCAGGAAACACCGGAACTGAAAACGTTAATTGAAACAGGAAAGGAGAACGAAATCGAATAAAAAAAATGTTGCCGACACCTTCATTCTGCTAATTCCATACCAAGACATTAAGATTACAAAACCTGAACGGTTTTCGCCCAATCTTGAAACTTTATGGAATTTAGGCAACGCACAATCGGTAAATTGCTCTAGCTACGCGACAGCAATTGAAAAGCAGAAACATTATTATCCTAAATTATCATTAACTGCTCATCGCCACGTTGGAGAATATAGCGTCATGTTGCGAATAGAATTTTCGGCTATGAAACTGATTAACCAACCGTCAAACAACCTTGAAGAAGTTTGTGATGAGGATTTTGAAACCATCGTTAAGACCTTGCAAAAGCGTATATCTGAACTTGGAGCAAGAGTTTCGCCAGAAAGCATCCGAAAGGCAAAAGTCACTCGTGTCGATTATGGCAAAAATTGCAAAGTACAGATAAAGCCTGCATTGCTGCTGCAAGAATTAGCTAAAGCAGACATAAGCAAACGCCTAGACTCTGCCAACAAAACTTACCGTAATGACGGACATTCATTGCATTTTTTAACAACGCATAAGAACGTCGTACTTTATGATAAGTTAGCAGACATAAGAAAAGCTAATTTTAGCCCACGCCGGGCTGTAGGTGAGAATGCTCAATTACTTGATTGGACATCTCTAGCCGACGAGCAATATCTGCGTTTTGAGGTTCAGCTCGGTAATTCAGACGCAATTCGGCAAACCTTAAATAAAGCAGAGGTTAACGTCCCAGAATTGACTTTTGAAAATCTATTTCAAAGTGAAATCTGTCGCAAGGTTAACCTTTATTACTGGGGTGAACTTATGCAAGCGTGCCTGATACACCATCTCTGCAATGAAAATGTCGCAGATTTGTTCAAGCAGCTACTTAACAACGGTTACAAAATCTTAAAAGCTCTGCAACTCATCGGACTAACCAGTGTCTTAAGTGAAATGGGCATGAGAGAATTTCGCTTCCATGCCGGAAAAACACTATCACCTGCAATTTACGACTTGCTGCGGAAAATTAAAGACATCACCCCAAGAGAGGATTGGCTCATGAAGCATTATTTAGAAATTCAGAGGATAATAGAAGAAAACAACATAATTCAACTTAAAAGGATGAAAAAATGAACAATTTGAACGATTCAATAAAACATATTATTTTGCTAACCAGAGTGTCCTGCTCCAAACAGGACGTTAAAGAATCAACGGAACAGCAATTGGCTATATGCCAAAAATATATCAAAAATCTTGGCATTAACCAATTTGAAGTTTACACACTGAAAGAAAGTTCTTCTCGCGGCAAACGAAAAGAATTTCAGCAAATGCTCAACAATATAAAAAAATGTGACGGCTGTACCGCTCTGATTTTTACCAAAATAGACAGGCTTCTACGTCGATTCAATGAGGTGCCGGAACTAGACAAACTCCGACAACAAGGAAAATTGCAGCTCCATGCTGTTAAAGACAACATGATCCTTACTAAAGATTCTACGGCTTCAGACATCCACAGATTTCGTCTTCTTGCTGCTGATGCGGAAATGTTTAGTAACCGGATTTCTGAAGAAACCCGTGAAAAAATATTGATTTGTTGCCAACAAGGTCGCTATCCGGGACTAGCCCCCATTGGGTACAGGAATCAACGAAACAAATATGGGCTGGCGTGGATTTATACCGATGTACAAAAAGCTTTATTGGTTGCCGAAATATTTAAAAAATTTGTAGAAGGTAACAGTCTTAAACAACTTGCTGTTTGGTGCCTTAAGACAGGATTAACTTCTGTCAAGAATAACCCTCTGGGCACTAAAGCCATAATTCGGATTTTGCAAAATCCGTTTTATATGGGGCAATTCCGCCATAACGGAAAACTTTACGCCCATTATTATGAGCGGTTGGTTAAGGAAGATGTTTGGAAAAAATGCCAAATCCGTCTGAAACATAACCGAGAAAATAAGGAATAAGGGCACCTACCTTGTCAAATGAAGGCTGGATTAAATTCCGGCCTTCATTGACTTTAAGAAACCAGCAATCCATTAATTAAAAAAACAGACAAAAAAAGGAACAACAATATGCCAAGACAGATAAAGAAATTTCAAGCAACAGCAACAAAAGGTATCATTTGGGCAAGAGTTTCATCAAGAGAACAAGAGGATGGCTACTCTTTAGATGCTCAGATTGAAAATTCAAAAAGCTATGCCGCACGCAAAGGAATTGATATCATCAAAATTTTTGAGATTATTGAAAGTTCAACGCAAGGTGACAGAAAACAATTCCATGATATGATTAACTGGGTAAAACGGCAAAAACAGCGCATCGCCATTATTTCCGATAAAGTTGACAGACTGCAACGGCGGGTTTCAGAAGTTCCGGTACTGGAAGAATTACGAAAAGCCGGAAAAATTGAACTGCATTTTTCACGAGAAAATAAAGTCATAGAAAAAGATACAAACGGTTCTGACCTAGCCTGCTACAGAATGATTGTTGTTATGGCTGAAAATTATACAGACTGCATATCGGATAATGTTAAACGAAGTTTCAAACAGATGAGAAAAGAAGGGAAATGGGCTCACAGAGCACCGGTAGGCTACAAAAATGTAAAAGACAGCAAAGGTAACAGTGATGTTGTTATTGACCCTGACAGGGGATTTCTTATAACCGCTCTGTTCAAAGAATATGCAAGCGGGATTTACAACTTAGAGCAGATAACTAAAAAAGCACAGGAAATAGGTCTGACAATGCCCGGAAGCAAAAAATTGTACAAACAGACAATACGAAATATCTTAAGCAATCGCTTTTACGCCGGAGAGATGTACGGTTATGGAGAGTATTACAAACATCAATATAAAACTTTAATTGACTGGAAGACATTTAACCGGTGCCAAGAAGTTTTAGAAGGACGCATGAATCATAAAGAACAAAAACACGAACATCTATTCAAAGGAATAATGAAATGCAAAGAATGCGGCACTATGATATCGCCTTATATCAGTATTCATGCGGCAAAAAAGAAAGGCGGAGAAAAAATCGCTTATAAATACCTTTTTTGCCCGAAATGCAAGGGTACGCACATAAATGAAGGAAAAGGCATTGAAAAAATAAAACAGGCCTTAAACTCGCTTAAATCGCTTCCTAACGGTGTGTTAGAAAAGATGACGCATTGCCTTCAGGATTTAGTATATGAAGACCATAGGATTGAGCTTGAACATAAAAAATATTTAGAGCGAAAATTGCTTGAATGTGACACGAAACAAGAACGGTGGCATGAGCTGTATGCCGAAGCTAGTATTACACGGAATATACATAGCAAAAAAATAAAAGAACTAGCCCAAGAAAAAGAAAAAATAGCAGAGCAGCTTTTAGGCTATAATCATATAGCTCAACAGAACTTTATAACGCTTAACTACTTGGCTAGCCTATATTTTCATGCAGACCAGATTTGGGATTTTCCGAAAAATGAGCAAAAACAGAAGATTTTAAAATTACTCTGTTCGGAAATTTTATTAGACGGGAAAAATATAGTTATTTCAATAAGAAAGCCTATTTTAGAACTGGCTAAAATAGGCTCTTGTCAAATATGGCAGGGGCAGTAAGATTCGAACTCACGACCCTCGGTTTTGGAGACCGATGCTCTACCAACTGAGCTATACCCCTACGAAGTTGCTGTAATATCAGCAAGTGCGTTATACAGATACACAAGATTGCCATATAAATCAAGTATTTTTTTAATATCTAACAATTTTTACATTATAAATCTTCTATTTGCTCTAAACAACACTCATCCGCATTCAATCGATATCTGACACCGGCAGGCAATACAAAACGTTCTCTAAAATGCCCAAAATCAAAATCCGTAACCATCGGGATGTCAACCTGTGCGGCAAAATCGGCAATAATTTCTGCCATGCTGCCCTGTGTCGGGTGATCAACGCATTCGCTAAACCGACCAATCACAATACCTTTTACATCCTTAAATTGCGGATTATATTTAAGTTGCGTCAACATCAATGAAATTTTATATGAACTCTCACACTCATCTTCCAACAATAGAATAGTTCCAGCTATATTAGGATAATAGGGTGTCCCGCTCAAATCGCTTATTGTGCTCAAACACTCACCAAGCAAAATTCCCTCAGCTATGCCGCCATGCAATGTCCGACCGCTTTGAGCCTTAAATCTCCGACCAGACAAAACATCTCTCAGCCCTTTATCAACCAAAGGATGAATTCCCTCTGGCGCACGAAACTCATATTCAGGACAATAACCAATAACAAAGGGATTCCCTGTCCGTGCATAGACCCCGAGTTGTAAAGACGTCGCATCACTAAAACCAACAATTGGTTTTGCATTTTTTTTGATAAAATCATAATCCAGATATTCCAAAACTCTGAGGGCTCCGGCCCCTCCGTGTGCCGCAAGAAGAATATCAACGTCTTTATCCGCATACATCGCCATAATATCATTAGCTTTATCCTTAGCCGATCCTGCATATTGGCGGATACCGCGTGCAACCGACGGAGCTTCTTTTACTCGCAATCCTAGTCTCTCCAAATGCGCAATTCCTTTTGCCAAATCCAAGCTATCACGAGGGGAAAGCATAATAGAAGGTGAAATAATGCCGACAGTCTGATATTTACTCATCAAAAAAACTCCTGATATTTTTTACCAGTATATCTTTTAATTCTTAATACCTATTTAAAAAAGCGAAAGGCCGCCGCATCTCATGAATGCGACAGCCTTTGTTTTTTCCGTCAGGATCTTTAGTTTCTGATTAGAACGCTACCGTCCCAATACTTAAACCAATTGAACTTGGTTTTTACGACTGAGGGACAGTCCGTTTTTTTCAAATTTACTTCATCGACAGCCTTGTCGAGTAACCTTCCGCTGTCTAATAAACAGATTAATAGACGTCCCTTGCCGTTAACGGTGACTACAGATACCCATGCCTGAGTATTAACACCCTCGAACTCAGCTCCAAAAACACTGACATTGCCTGCCAGCCTGTAGCCTTTGAGACGAGAGATTTCTTCAAACGCGGCCTTGACCTGAGCTTGCTTGAGCCAATCTTCATCTTTGAGAACCACTTCTGCAATCCACTGCCCTTGCCCGTTTTTTCGAACAATGTAGGTTTGCGAAAAGCATATCTGAGTTTCTCCGATGCCCGGCTTGTTAACAAACTTTGGCGCTTTGTAGAGATACTCTCTGCAACTGAAAGGAACGATGGTAAAATCAGAAAAGATGTCTCCTTTCGTCCCCTGCATTGCTGCAAAGAAATCCCCTCTTACAATCCAAACCATAGAACCTTCTTTGATTCCATTTTGTTTAAGATTGCAATAATTCTGAAAATCTTCCGACTTTAAGAATTCCTTCAATTGCTGTTTGAAAGATTTGCTGTTTTTTGTTCTGTAGCCGATTAATTCCGCATCCGGCGAAATTGATGGCATTGTTTGACCATTCTGTGTCATATTAACTTGGGTTTTTGCAGAAAACAAACATTAGGAACCTACAAGCTAAAGCCTGCTTCTGCGTTATACAAAATTCTTATCTAAATAATAGGTTCTTATAGAAACCATCTTACCCGATTCGGCCATGTTTTGTCAATATATTTTGTCCAAAAAAAGTTACAATACAAAAAAAAGAGCTTCTCCTTTGAAAAGCTCTTTTTTCAAACACTCAAACTTTAATCTAGGCTTTAGCTTCTTCTTTAGCAGCCTCGGCAGCTGCTGCTTTTTCAGCCGCAACACGGGCTAAATCTTTAGCGCCTTTGGCATTAACATCGCGGTCAACCAGCTCAATGATAGCCATATCTGCGGCATCACCATAGCGGAAACCGGCGCGCAAAACGCGTGTATAACCGCCGTTGCGATTTTTATAACGCTCAGCCAAAGTAGAGAACAATTTTGCAACAACTTCATTGTCACGCAAGAAAGACAATGCCTGTCTGCGATTATTTAAATTACCTTTTTTACCCAGAGTAATCATTTTGTCGACAAAAGTTCTGAGCTCTTTAGCACGTTGAACAGTAACTTTAATTTGTTCATGGGTTAATACCGCAGCAGTCAAATTAGAGAACAAAGCTTTGCGAGCATTAGTATCCATATTTAATTTTCTATGTTTCATTCCATGTCTCATGGCATTTCCTTTCTTAATTCTATGTCCTGCAGGGCAGAACGGATCAAACCCAAAGCCTTTACTACGGACTCGGCACTTGCCGCACATACATAAAGACTCTTCATTCGCCTGAGTTTCTAACACATGAACTTTACAATTGCAAGCAAAAACAACACACTTACATTAAATAAATAAACAAAAATCTAAAAATAAGTATGCTTTAAAACCCTAAAGCTGAAAAATCTACTTACATCAACGATTCTGTTTACATTTTCCCATACAGCCAAAACCCTCTTAAATAATACATATAGACGCAAAACAGTATTCACAACATAAAGTTTTGCAAACAAACAAAAACCATCTTTTTCATACAAAAAAAAGAGAGCCTTGGTTTTCCAAAGCTCTTTTTTTTACTCAAAAGTCTAAAAATATCTTAGAAGTGCTCGTCACAACGACGAATTAACTCTTCAATATTCTCTGGCGGCCAACCAGGTGTATCCATACCAAGATGAATACCCATCTTTGCCAAAACTTCTTTAATTTCATTCAAAGACTTACGCCCAAAGTTTGGAGTTCTGAGCATTTCGGCCTCGGTCTTCTGAACCAAATCACCGATATATACAATGTTGTCATTTTTGAGACAATTTGCAGAACGAACAGAAAGCTCAAGCTCTTCAACTTTTTTGAGCAGATTTCTGTTAAACGGTAATTCTTCTTTCTCAGCCTCGACTTCAGCTTCAGGCTCATCAAAATTAATAAACGGTTTAAGCTGATCTTGTAAGATTCTGGCAGCCAAAGCAACCGCATCTTCAGGAACGACCACACCGTTAGTTTCGACAATCATAGCCAACTTATCATAGTCTGTAGCTTGACCAACGCGAGTATTTTCAACTTTGTAAGATACTTTTCTGACCGGAGAATAAATAGCATCGACCGGAATGACTCCGATTGGAGCATCGGCTGCTTTGTTCAAAGCGGCCGGAACATAACCTTTTCCGGTACCGACAGTCATTTCAATATTAATTTTTGCACCGGCATCCAGATTGCAAATAACTAAGTCAGGATTCTTAATTTCGACATCATGACCAGTTTCAATCATCGCTGCGGTAACAACACATGGTCCCTCAGCCTTAAGACTCATCATTTTCTGACCTTCACTGTGAACAGCGACAGCCAATCCCTTAATATTCAGAACGATGTCTGTAACATCTTCTCTGACACCGGGGACAACGGAGAATTCGTGCAAAACGCCATCAATTTTGATGCTTGTAACAGCACCACCTTGCAATGAAGAAAGCAAAACTCTTCTCAATGCGTTTCCTAGGGTTAAACCGAATCCTCTTTCCAAAGGTTCTACAACTATTTTAGCTTTATTCTCCCCCTCAGGAGTAACTTCTAAATTAGTTGGTTTAATAAGTTCTTGCCAATTCTTTTGAATCACTGGTATGTCCTCTATATTGCTGCATATGCAAAGTTCATAAAAACTAGAAGATTATGAGGCATTTTGCCTCATAATCATGACTAAAAAAATAGACTAAACGCGACGTCTCTTTCTCAAACGACAACCATTGTGAGGAATAGGAGTAACATCACGAATTGTCGTAATGGTAAATCCTATAACTTGCAATGCTCTGATAGCAGATTCTCGACCAGAACCGGGACCTTTTACCTCAACTTCCAAGGTCTTCATACCATGTTCCTGAGCCTTTTTGCCAGCTTCTTCGGCAGCAACCTGAGCCGCATACGGGGTTGATTTACGAGACCCCTTAAAACCCTGCGCACCGGAAGTAGACCAAGAAACAGTGTTACCTTGAGCGTCTGTTATTGTAACTCTTGTATTGTTGAAAGTAGAATTAATATGGGCAACACCTGCCGTAATATTTTTTCTTTCTTTCTTTTTAACACGTTGTGATACTGCTTTTGCCATTTAACGACCTACCTTATTTCTTCTTGTTTGCAACAGTCTTGCGTTTACCTTTACGAGTACGAGCATTTTGTTTTGTACTCTGTCCGCGAACGGGCAAACCTTTACGATGACGCAAACCTCTATAACAACCCAAATCCATCAATCTCTTGATGTTAACACCGACGTCACGACGAAGTTCACCTTCAACGACAACATCATTATCGATAACTTCACGGATTTTAGCCACTTCATCATCGCTCAGTTCATGAACACGGCGGTCGCAAGAGACACCAGACTTTGCGCAAATGTTTTGAGCAGTTTTTCTACCAATACCATAGATATAAGTCAAAGCGACTTCAATTTTCTTGGCAGTTGGAATATTTACACCAGCTATACGAGCCAAATTAACTCTCCATTTTCTCTATATATTATTACTACATTTAAAAAGTTGATCACCACTTTTCAAAATTAAGCCGGATTATAGGCTAAAATTTGTTTGTGTCAACCACAGATTTAACAAAAAAATTCAAAAACTTACATTTTTTTAATTTTTTTATTTCCCGACAGCTAACAAGCTATCAATTTTTTTTGCAACAGCCTCAATTGCACCCGTTCCGTCAACACATCTCAACAATCCTTTTTTCTCAAAATACGGAATAGTCGGATATGTCAGAGCCCTATAATTAACGAGTCGGTTCTGAACGGTCGAGCGATTATCATCGATTCTCCGATAAAATTCAGTTCCGCCGCAAGCATCGCAAACACCATATACTCTAGGTTTTTGATACTTATCATGATAACCTTGTCCACATTTCATACAGGCATATCTCCCAAGAATACGCTCCATAATAATTTCATCAGGCACTTGTATCTCAATAACAGCATCAAGCGTAATACCTTTTTTGGTCAAAAGCTCCTCTAAAGCCTCTGCTTGAGGGAGAGTCCGAGGAAAACCATCCAAAATAAAACCATTTTTACAATCGGCTTCATCGATTCTTTTGGATAACATTTTTATAATCATCTCATCAGGAACCAGATTTCCGCCATCGATTAAGGCCTTTATCTCCAAACCCAAGGGAGTTCCCTTAGCCGCTTCCGCCCGCAACATTTCCCCTGTTGACAAATGTGGAATTGCAACCCGCTCTTTCAACAAACGAGCCTGAGTCCCCTTACCGCAACCGGGAGCTCCTGTTAATACAATATGCAGACCTAAACCATTTCGATTCATTTTAGCGTTTCTTTCTATTAGCAAGAGATGCTTTTTTAATCAAAGATTCGTACTGATATGCAATCAAATGAGATTGTATCTGAGTAACAAAATCCATAGTCACTTGAACAACGATCAGAAGCGTAGTTCCGCCCAACACGAACGGAACAGCCAATTTACTGATTAAAATTTCAGGTAAGATACACAAACCAACCAAATAAACAGCTCCAAGTACGGTTAAGCGGGTAATAACATAATCAAGATACTCTGCAGTATTTTTTCCCGGACGAATACCGGCAATAAAACCTCCGTGTTTTTTAAGATTTTCAGCTGTTTCTTCAGGATTAAAGACAATTGCTGTATAAAAGAATGCAAAAAAAGCAATTAAGAAAGCATACAATCCCAAATAAAGAGGTTGTCCATGCCCCAACATCTGGCTCAAATTCTGAACCCAAACAGGACCATTTTCTGCACTAAAATTAGCAATCGTAATAGGCAACAGCAATAAAGACGAAGCAAAAATCGGCGGGATGACGCCTGTCGGATTAATCTTCAATGGTAGATGAGAACTTTCAGAAGCACCCATTCTTCCCATAACCTGACGCTTTGGATATTGGATAACAATTTTACGCTGAGCTCTTTCAACAAAAACAATCAAATAAATCAAAGCCAAAACCATCGCCAGCAACATCAATATTACCGGAGCAGACATAGAGCCGACACGACCCAACTCAAACGTCTGAGCCAAAGCTGCAGGAATATTAGCAATGATACCGACAGTAATGATTAATGAAGAACCGTTTCCGACACCGCGAGCAGTAATCTGTTCACCGAGCCAAACAATAAACATGGTTCCACCGACCAAAGACACAATTGTCGTAAACTTAAAAATAAAACCGGGCATGACAACAGCAGACAATCCTGCGGAACCAGTCATACTCTCCAATCCAACAGCAATACCATATCCTTGAACAATCGTAATCAAAACCGTCAAATAACGAGTATATTGCGTTACTTTACGATGCCCCGCTTCACCATCTTTCTTCAATGCTTGCAAAGAGGGAATAACAGATTGTCCAAGCTGAATGATAATCGAAGCTGAAATATACGGCATAATATTCAAAGCAAAGATAGTCATACGCTCTAAAGCACCACCGGCAAACATATTGAACATTCCCAAAATACCACCTGAATTTCTGGCAAAAATTTCTGCCAAAATCTTAGGATCAATTCCGGGAAGTGGAATAAAAGTTCCCAAACGAAAGACGATTAAAGCCAAAATAGTAAACCATAATCTTTTCTTAAGTTCTTCCGCTTTGCCAAAGGCAGACATATCCATATTAGCTGCCATTTTCTCTGCTAATGATACCATTTTTAACAATCCTTACTCATTTAAAATATCAATACGGAGCACAAAGCCCCTTTCCGCTAAGATATTAATACACTAAAAAATTTTTAATTCAACAAAATTATCCGCTTACACCACATAATTCCACGCAAAAAACAGATAAAAAAATAGCGAAGTTTATTTTTGCGCAATAACACTATTAATAAGAATAGATTTGGCAAATTAAATGCCCCCACATAAAAAAACAAAAAAGGTGAGAAAAACCCACCTTTTTTTCGCAAACTAGCATTTAACTAATTAAGCAACAACTTCAACTTTGCCGCCTACTTTTTCAACAGCCGCAACAGCTGCCTTAGAGGCTGAATCAACTTTGATAACAATTTTTGAAGTGATAGCGCCGCGAGCCAAAAGACGAACACCGTCTAATGTCTTGCTGACAATTCCTGCTGCTTTCAAAGCATCAACACTAATATCCTCAGCGTTTAATTTTCCGGCATCAACAGCCTTTTGGATAGTATCCAAATTAACAACCGCAAATACTTTAGCAAACGGATTCTTAAAACCACGTTTGGGCAATCTGCGATAGATCGGCATCTGACCGCCTTCAAAACCGTTAATAGCAACACCTGAACGAGACTTCTGACCTTTTTGTCCGCGTCCACCAGTCTTACCTTTACCGCTTCCGATACCGCGAGCCACACGCGTACGGGACTTTCTGGCGCCCTCATTATCTTTGATTTCATTAAGTTTCATTTTTTTCACCTTAACTGATTTACAAAAAGTTTTTCAAGGAAGGAAGTTTATAAGGCTTTTTTTTCAAAATCCGAACAAATCTCCTTAAAACGCAATTCCTTCCTTTTAAACTTCCAATTACTCTTCAACGCGAACGAGGTGCTCGACCTTACGAACCATACCGCGAATAGAAGGAGTATCTTCCAAAACAACGGTTTTGTTCATCTTATTAAGACCAAGACCGACCAGCGTTGCTCTCTGTGTAGCAGGACGACCTATAGCGCTACGAATTTGCGTAACTTTAATAGTTTTCTTTTCAGCCATCTTTTAAGCCTCCTCAACACTGAGTTTAGCGCTGTTCGAATTTTCGCGGCGGCTAACAATATCACCAACCTTTTTGCCACGCTTTGCAGCAACCATACGAGGTGAATTAATGCCTTCCAGAGCGTTAAAAGTTGCTTTAATCATGTTATAGGGGTTATTAGATCCCATAGATTTAGCAACGACATCCTGAACACCTAAAACTTCGAAAATAGCACGCATCGGGCCACCAGCAATAACGCCGGTACCGGCAGGAGCTGTTCTCAGGAACACTTTACCAGCGCCAAAACGACCGGCAATATCATGATGCAAAGTTCTTCCTTCGCGCAACGGAATGCGAACCATATTTCTTTTGGCTTCATTAGTAGCCTTGGTAATGGCCTCCGGAACTTCTGAAGCTTTGCCAGAGCCATAGCCTGCGCGACCTTTTTGGTCACCGACAACGACAACTGCGGCAAAAGACATAGTACGTCCGCCCTTAACAGTCTTGGCTACACGATTAATGTGAACCAGTCTCTCAACCAATTCATCTTTTTTTTCTGTCTTATTACGACGATCTGCTTGTTGTGTCATTTTACTCAACTCCTAGAACTTCAAACCGGCTTCACGAGCAGCATCAGCCAAAGCTTTGACACGACCATGATAAATATATCCGCCTCTGTCAAAAACAACTTCGCTTATACCGGATTTAACGGCACGCTCGGCAACAATCTTACCAATAAAGCTGGCGGCTTCAACGGTAGAAGACTTTTTAATGTTTTCTCTAACTTCTTTATCCAATGTTGAAGCAGAAACAACTGTTGCACCTTTAGCATCGTCAATAACTTGAGCATAAATATGCTTACCGCTGCGGAAAACAGATAATCTCATTTTGCCGTTAGCGGCTTTTTTAAGAGCAGACCGAATGCGGCCTTTTCTTTTTTCAAACAATTCTCTTGGCGTACTCATTTAATTTTTTCCTTATTTCTTCTTGCCTTCTTTACGACGTACATATTCGCCTACATATTTTACGCCTTTACCTTTATAGGGCTCGGGTTTTCTGAATTCGCGAAGTTCTGCCGCCAATTGACCGACAAGTTGCTTATCAGCACCAGAGATGCTGATTTGTGTTGGAGACGCGCAAGTAACTTTCAATCCCTTAGGAGTTTCGACGACAACGTCGTGAGAAAAGCCAAGAGACATAATCAATTTATTACCTTCAACGCGAGCCTTATAACCAACACCGACCAGCTCCAATTCTTTTGTAAAGCCTTCACTTACGCCTTTGACAATAACGTTAATGTTAGCTCTGGTTGTTCCCCACAAAGCACGAGCTTCTTTAGCTTCGGACTTTGGAGTAACAACAACATGATTGCCGTCAATCTTAACATCAATATGGGCAGCATCATAACTGTGGCTTAATTCGCCCAACTTACCTTTAGCTGTAACCACACCGTCTGCAACGACAATGTTAACGCCTTCAGGGACGATAACAGGATATTTTCCAACTCTAGACATCCATTTTCTCCCTTAAAATACTTGGCACAAAATTTCACCGCCGACATTGGCTTTGCGAGCATCATTATCACTCATGACACCTTGCGGAGTTGAAATGATAGAAATACCCAAGCCGTTATATACTCTCGGCAAATCTTTAACGCTAGAATAAACTCTGCGTCCCGGAGTAGAAACACGGTAAATTTCAGTAATAACAGAAGTACCTTCATGATACTTCAATTTAATACGAAGTTCATCAACTCCGGCACGAACGTTGGTTTTTTCATAACCAAGAATGTAACCTTCTTTTTTCAAAACTTCGAGTACATTTTCACGCAAGCGAGAAGCAGGTGATACAACTTCACTTTTCTTCGCTCTTTGTGCGTTTCTAATGCGTGTGAGCATATCGCCCAAAGGATCAGACATAGACATATTCTTCTGCCTCCTACCAGCTTGATTTTACTAAACCAGGAATTTCGCCAAAGCTGGCCATATCTCTGAGTTCAACACGAGCCAGACCGAATTTCCGATAAACACCACGAGAACGACCTGTAACTTTGCAACGATTGCGAAAACGATTCTTTGCAGAATTACGCGGCATCTCAGCTAATTTAAGAGTAGCTTGGAATCTCTCCTCAGGAGAAACTGTTTTATCCATAACTATCTTTTTGAGCTTCGCACGACGAGAAGCATACTTCTCAGCCATTTTAGCTCTTTTCAAGTTTCTAAAAACTGAACTTGTTTTTGCCATAGTAAAATCTCCACCTATTTCTTATAAGGAAAGTTGAAGCCGGTAAGAAGAGCTTTAGCCTCTTCATCTGTTTTTGCAGAAGTACAAATGCAAATATCCATACCTCTGATATTTTCAACTTTATCATAGTTAATCTCAGGGAAAATAATTTGCTCTTTAATACCAAAAGCAAAATTACCTCTTCCGTCAAAGTTTTTTCCCTGAACTCCGTGGAAATCTCTAACGCGCGGCAATGCCATATTGATAAGTCTTTCCAAGAATTCATACATTCTTGTTGAACGCAAAGTAACTTTACAACCGATCGGCATACCCTCTCTTAATTTGAAAGTAGCGATTGATTTACGAGCTTTGGTAACGACCGGCTTTTGTCCGGCAATCAAAGCCAACTCTTCAACGGCATTATTGAGTTTTTTCTTATCGGTAACAGCATCGCCGACACCGATATTCAAAACGATTTTAGTCAACTTCGGAATCTCATGTGGGTTGGTGTAACCGAATTTCTCCACAAGAGATTTTTTTATGACTTCATTATACAAAGTTTCAAAATTTGCCATAAATTTTTCTCCTATTTATCGATTACTTCACCGGATTTACGAGCAACGCGCACTTTTTTACCGTCAACGATTTTGTAACCCACTTTGGTAGCTTTTCCGTCTTTGTTCATCAAAGCCACGTTAGAAACATTAATCGGCGCTTCTTTAGTAACTATACCGCCCGGATTGGTTTGGCTGGGTTTAGTATGTCTTTTAACCAAATTAATACCTTGTACCACAACCTTATTCTCAGAAGGCATAGCTTTTACTACTTCACCAGTTTTGCCTTTGTCATCACCTGACAAAATTACAACTTGGTCACCCTTTTTAATTTTTAACTTAGGCATTATAATACCTCCGGTGCTAATGAAATAATTTTCATAAACTTCTTGGCACGCAATTCTCTGGTTACGGGGCCGAAAATACGAGTACCAATCGGCTCGCCGTCCTTATTAATCAGAACTGCGGCATTTTTATCAAAACGGATGACGGATCCGTCTTTACGTCTGATGTCGGAAGCCGTACGAACAATAACAGCTTTGTGAACATCACCTTTTTTAACACGACCTCTCGGAATAGCATCTTTAATTGATACTACAATAACGTCACCCACAGAGGCATGCATTCTCTTGGAACCTCCAAGAACCTTAATGCACTGCACCTGACGTGCGCCAGAGTTGTCGGCTACATCGAGGTTGGTTTGCATCTGTATCATTTTTTAATTCCTTTTCTCTTAGGCGTTATCAACGATTACAGTCCAGCATTTGGTTTTTGAATAAGGTACGGATTCAATAATACGCACGGTATCACCAACCTTGAACTGATTATTTTCATCATGAGCAGAATATTTCTTGCTCTTTTTGATGAACTTCTTATAAACAGGGTGCATAACTTGACGTTCAACACTGACTACGACAGTTTTATCCTGTTTATCACTAACAACAACACCTTGAAGAATTCTTTTAGGCATAATCTTTCTCCTAACTATTCTTCTTGCGCTCTGTAATGAGCGTGTTGATTTTTGCTACTTCACGACGAACGCTTCTTAATACAGCAGTATTTTGAAGTTGTCCAGTAGATTGTTGCACTCTTAAGTTAAATTGCTCTTTTTTCTTCTCCAACAATTTAGCTTCGAGCTCATCAATACTCATAGAACGAAGATCTTTTGTTTTAACCATTATTCTGCTCCCAGTTCTGAATTCAATTTTTTAACAAATTTGCTCTTCACCGGCAACTTAGCAGCACCGAGTGCAAAAGCCTGACGTGCAGTAGCTTCATCAACGCCCTCACATTCGAACATAATTCTGCCAGGTTTAACCCGAGCAACCCAGAACTCGACAGAGCCCTTACCTTTACCCATACGAACCTCAGCAGGTTTGTCTGAAACTGGTACGTCAGGGAAAATTCTAATCCATAATCTTCCGACCCTTTTCATCTCACGAGTAATTGCACGACGAGCTGCCTCAATTTGACGAGCCGTCACACGCTCGGGTGTCAGAGCCTTCAATCCATATGAACCAAAACTTAATTCTGATCCACCTTTAGCCAAGCCGTGGATACGGCCTTTATGCTGTTTGCGGAACTTTAATCTTTTCGGACTTAACATTTCACTTTATCCTTACTTTTGCTCGGCTAATTTTTTGTCCTGTGCCATTGGATCATGAGCCATAATATCACCCTTATAGATCCAAACTTTAACGCCGCAGGCACCATATGTTGTATGGGCTGTTGAAGTTGCGTAATCAATATCGGCGCGCAATGTGTGCAAAGGCACACGACCTTCACGATAGTATTCGGTTCTTGCAATTTCAGCACCGCCAAGACGACCTGAGCAAGAAACTTTAATACCTTCAGCACCTAAGCGCAATGCAGACTGCATAACACGCTTCATGGCACGACGAAAAGCAACACGACGCTCCAATTGCTGAGCAACACTATCAGCAACCAATTGAGCATCCAACTCCGGCTTTCTGACTTCCAAAATATTGAGCTGAACTTCAGAAGAAGTCATCTTTTGGATTTCTTTTCTCAAGCCCTCAATATCTTGACCTTTTTTACCGATAACGACACCAGGTCTTGCCGAATGAATTGTAACTCTGGCTTTTTTTGCAGGACGCTCAACCACAATTCGGCTGATACCGGCCTGAGCCAACTTTTCTTTCAAAAATTCTTTGATTTTAACATCTTCGAGGAGATAGTCAGCGTATTTGTCATCTGCATACCAACGAGAGTCCCAAGTACGGTTAACTCCCAAACGAAGACTGGTAGGATTTACTTTTTGTCCCATTAACTTACTCCCCACGCTCAGCAACAACGATGGTCATATTAGAGAAGGGCTTCAAAACACGAGCTCCTCTGCCGCGACCACGCGCATGCATACGTTTCATTACTAAACCTTTGCCCACGAAAGCCTCTTTAACGACAAGCTTATCAATGTTCAACTGGTGATTGTTTTCTGCATTGGCAATTGCAGATTGCAAAACAGCCAAAGCAACTTTTGCGATTCTCTTCTTAGAAAAGCTCAATTCGGCAACAGCCTTAGAAGCATTCAAGCCACGAATAGACTGGGCAACCAAGTTCAGTTTGCGAGGAGATGTACGGATAGAGTGGCAAACGGCCAAAGCCTCGTTTGCAGCAACTCTTCTTGCGTCTTTAGACTTACTCATCATTAACCTCTCTTAGCTTTTTTGTCTGCGGCGTGACCGTAGAAAGTACGTGTCGGAGCAAACTCACCAAATTTGTGACCAATCATATCCTCAGTAACCAAAACCGGGATAAATTTGTGACCATTGTGGACACCGAACGTCAAACCGACAAATTGCGGCAACATTGTAGAACGGCGAGACCAAATTTTAATCACTTCATTACGGCTTGAAGCCTTAGCAGCTTCAGCTTTTTTCAGAAGATAGCCATCAACAAACGGCCCTTTCCATACGGAACGTGTCATATGCAAATCTCCTTATTTCTTTTTATTTTCATGACGGCTTCTCATAATGAATTTATCCGTCTTTTTGTTAGTACGAGTTTTAGCACCCTTAGTAGGTTTACCCCAAGGAGTAACCGGATGGCGACCGCCGGAAGTACGACCTTCACCACCACCATGCGGGTGATCAACCGGGTTCATAGCAACACCACGAGAAACCGGACGATTTCCGAGCCAACGGCTGCGACCGGCTTTACCAAGTGATTTATTTTGGTTATCGGGATTCGAAACAGCGCCGACTGTAGCCAAACACTCTTCACGAACAACCCTTAACTCACCGGAGCTCAATTTGAGCTGGGCATAACCGGCATCCTTACCAACCAATTGAGCATAACAACCGGCAGAACGAACCAATTGGCCGCCTTTGCCTGCTTTGAGCTCAATATTATGAATAATCGTACCGACCGGCATGCTCTTCAGAGGCATGGCATTGCCAGGTTTGATATCTGCTTTGGCAGAAGATACGATTTTATCGCCGGCTTTTAATCTTTGAGGAGCCAAGATATAAGCCTTTTCACCGTCTTCATAGCTGATTAAAGCAATGAAAGCCGAACGATTAGGATCATATTCGATTCTCTCAACGGTAGCCTCTGTATCAAATTTATTACGCTTGAAGTCAATAATACGCAATTTGCGTTTATGACCGCCACCAATTCTACGACTTGTAACATGACCGAAGTTATCACGACCGCCGGTTTTGGTTAAACCAACAGTCAGAGTCTTTTCGGGTTTACCTTTATACAACTCGCTTCTGTCTACGATAACGAGTTGACGAAGTCCAGGAGATGTGGGCTTATAATTTTTCAATGCCATTTTCTATATTCCTGTAGTAACATCAATGTTTTGACCTTCAGCAAGGCTAACAATGGCTTTTTTGAAATCAGAGCGTTGTCCGACATAGCCTTTAAAACGTTTTTCCTTACCAAATTGACGAATTGTATTAACCTTGTTTACCTTAACGTTAAAAATAGCTTCAACAGCTGCCTTAACATCATCTTTGCTGGCAGACAAAGGAACTAAAAAAGTAACTTTACCGGCTTCCGAAGAAATCATTGATTTTTCTGTAATAACCGGACGTACGATAGTATCATACATTTTTGCAGTTACATTGTTTGTTTTGCTGGACTTACTCATTTCAATCTCTCTCCTAAGCAAACAACCGCATCTTTAGTCAAAACCAGTTTGTCTTTTCTCAAGATGTCATATACGTTAGCACCGATTGTAGGCAAAATATCGACACCGACAATATTTCTGGAAGCCAGAGCAAAGTTCATGTCAACCTCTTTACCATCAATAAACAAACTGTTTGTCAAACCGCAAACTGCCAACTTATTTTTCAGGTCTTTGGTTTTGGGCTCAGCCAATTTAGCTTCGTCAATAATTACCAAATTACCTTCTTTAGCTTTAGCAGAAAGAGCGGTTTTCAAACCAAGTTGTCTAAATTTCTTGGTCAACTCGTGAGAGTGGTCACGAACAACCGGACCAAATACGACACCACCTTTTCTAAATTGCGTACCTTTACGGCTACCCTGACGAGCACGACCACCGCCTTTTTGCTTAAACGGCTTGGCCGGCGTCAAAGAAACCTCAGAACGCCCTTTGGTCTTATGTGTACCGGCTTGCTGTTTAGCCAACTGCCAAACAACGACACGGTGCAAAATGTCAGCGCGAACTTCCAAACCGAAAATTGATTCGTCAAGTTCAATAGAACCGACATTTTTATTATCTAAATTTAAGATGTCCTGTTTCATTGTTTTCAATCCTTATCACTTATGCATTCTCAGCCGGAGCTTGTTCTTCGGCTTTAACTGCAACAGGTTCATCAACTTTTTTCAAGCCGGCAGGCATTGGCAATTGTACTGAAGCAGTTTTCTTAACGGCATCCGTAATGTAAACCCAGCTGTTTTCACAACCCGGAACACCACCTTTAACCATAATCAAACCCTTGTCAGCATCCACAGACACAACTTTAAGGTTTTGAACGGTAACCCGCTCATCTCCCAAGTGTCCGGCCATTTTCTTACCTTTGAATACCTTACCGGGATCCTGTCTTTGTCCTGTAGAACCATGAGAACGGTGAGAAATAGACACACCGTGTGAAGCCTCCAAACCGGCAAAGTTATGACGTTTCATAACACCGGCAAAACCTTTACCAATGGATGTTCCGCAAACATCAACAAATTGACCGGGAACAAAATGTTCTACAGATAATTTATCGCCGACAGACAAAAGACAATCTTCAGAAACTCTGAATTCTGCCAATTTTTTCTTCGGCTCTACATTTGCTTTTGCAAAATGTCCTTTCAACGGCTTGGAAACATTTTTGGCCTTGACGCTGCCGATACCGAGTTGAACGGCCGTATAACCATCTCTCTCTTGTGTTCTGACATCGACAACTTCCAAACCGTCCACATGCAAGACCGTAACCGGAACATGTGTTCCGTCAGCCTCAAACATGCGAGACATTCCAAGTTTTTTTGCGATTAGACCAGTACGCATTATTATTTTTCCTTTTTTCAATAGGTTGACTCTATCTTTCAAAAGCCAACATTAAAATTATAACTTAATTTCTACATTCACACCGGCTGCCAAATCCAATTTCATCAAGGCATCAACGGTTTGTGGTGTAGGATCTACAATATCGAGAAGTCTCTTATGAGTACGAATTTCGAACTGCTCACGAGATTTCTTATTAACGTGCGGAGAACGGTTTACCGTAAATTTCTCGATTCTGGTAGGCAGAGGAATTGGCCCTCTGACATTTGCCCCTGTTCTTTTGGCCGTATGCACAATCTCTTTTGTAGACAAATCAAGCAAACGATGATCAAAAGCCTTGAGGCGAATTCTGATATTTTGTGTATCCATCATATTAAATACTTTTCCTATAACTAGACGGCATAACTCACTATCTAGAAGTTTGCCATCTAAACGTTAAACTCTGCAGAGCCTTGATATACAAGGAGTGCGGTATGTTCTATATCGCAAAATTTTGACAGAGTCTCCCCATCCAAAACTTTGCTGTGCGCCTCTTGTAACATAGACAAATATTAATTGCAAGCAAAAAATGACATCCCAATCAATTTTATTTTTTCAAAAGCCTTACAAAGACTCTTGTTGAGTCACCACCACTTTTCTCAAAAGAAACTTCTACAAACAAAAAAACAACCGCTTTTTAGACAAAAAAAGGACTCAAAAATACCCGCCACACCTACCATTTATAATTTTATAAACATATTTTACAGTTATTAGTTGATAATTAACCATATTAGTATATTATAGGATAAAAATAACAACTAAAGGTTATTGATTCATGAAGCTGACTAACAAAATTCTTAACATAAATAACCGAAGAACGAGCATGCGGCTTTGCTACAAAGAATGGGAAGCCATTGATAACATATGCTTAAAAGAAAAAATCAATCGTAATCGTCTAATAAGCATGATTGAGAATGCCAAAGATCAAAAGCTCGGATTATCATATTCAACGCGGTTATTCGCACTCCTTTATTACGAAACGGCTGCCAGTACAAAAAAAGTTAAAATAGAAAATATAATTAAAGATATATCTTAACATAATATTACTTGTAAATTAACCCAAGCGCTAAAATTATCAATATAGAAAAATGTCAAACAAGAAAAAACTCCCGACCTGAGGCTGCTCAAGCGGGGAGTTTTCATATATTCATCTCAGCAGAACCGGACAACCGATCTTGCTTTTTTGAAACTAAATTACTTCAAGATTTTAGAAACGACACCGGCACCGACGGTATGACCGCCTTCACGGATCGCAAAACGCAAACCTTCATTCATCGCAATCGGGTGTATCAATTTTGCTGTCATACGAATGTTATCGCCAGGCATTACCATCTCCGTTCCTTCCGGCAACTCAATCGCTCC
>CALYAW010000009.1 GCA_944393685.1 uncultured Alphaproteobacteria bacterium | reverse complement strand
ACTTTGGCTAATTGGTAAGTTTCCATTGTGGCTTGATAATACTCTTTAGTTAGCCAAAGTTCGAAATTCATCGCGTTAGTATCACCAATTCAAACAGCAGTCATGAAAATGGCTGCTTTTTCTTTTATTTCCAAGGCTTTTCTTGAGTTCGGATGTTTCATTTTCTTTAATAGTCATTTTTTTGGGGGGATATCCGAACTTTTTTATCAAAAAATTTTTTCTTTTTGAATGATTTTCAACGCAATTTGTTTTGCATAAAAACTGGCTAAGTGCCGATAATCTTTTATATCATTTTCTTTATCACATAATCTTATAGCAAAGAAAATTTTATACTTATTTTGTTCATAAAAACCAACAAACCAAGCTGTATCGACTTTATCATTTTTTATTCCCAATCCAGTTTTGCCATAGATTTTAATAGGATTATCCGTAATAAGCATTATATCTTTCAATGTTTGGATTGTTTTATTTTCTTGTGAAAAAAGCTGAGCCAAAAATCTGACTTGTTCTATAGGAGATATTTGTAGGGATGATTCTATCCAGAAGCCTTTCAACTCAGAAATATTTGTATTATTATTTTGAAGTCCTTGCCAATCTGAAATATCTTGGTTGCCATAATGATGTTTTTGCAAATAAGATTTAACCTTTTGTTGTGGTATTTTATCAATTAGTTTTCGAAAATACCATACACAGGATGCACGAAACGCCTCATTTATATTCATATTTTTATTCCAATACGGATTTTTATAGTTTTTCCCATTCCACTCAATATTTGAATTTTCTTTTGATATTACACTTTCAGATAAAGCTATATTTGCAGACATAATTTTAAATGTTGAGCAAGGTGAGGATTGTACATTACTTAATGGAACATTGTAAATTTTATAATGAGACATATCTGGATTATAAAAAACAGCCGTTCCAGTAATACCGTTAAAATATCTAGAAAGATCAATCTCTTCAGAAGATTCATTACCACAAGAAAATAATAAGAATATAGCAGTTAAAAATATACCAAATTTCATTTCTACCTCAACACCTGTTCACTTAGATATTATTTACAGAAAGAAGTAAAAAAATTCAAGTAAATAGCTCGTAACCTGCAAGATAAGCACCACTAAGTTGAAAAGAGAAGCTTAAGCTTCCTCTTTTTTAGCTTTAAATCTCTCTCGTGTAACCTTTTATTCTATGAACCTCATTTAACAACGAAAAGTTGTATAAGATATAAAACAAACACAATATTTATAAGAAAAGAATAAATGCCTCAATGGCACAACCAAACTCAAGTTCAAGTTTTAGCAATTCAATCAATCCTTATGCCAGAATAAAAAATTGTTAGAGCAAAATGATAATACTCAAAATCAAACTCAAAGCTCTTGTATTAATATCATATAAAAAAATATTGCAATTACTCAATTTATGTTTATAATTTCTGGACTAGTGAAACTGCCAAAAAATTAAGAGGTAAATTTATGAAAGAAGAGATAAGCATCCATCGCCAAGGACGATTAAATAAATTACGTGAACTGGAAAATATGGGATATAATCCATATCCATATAAATTTAGTCCTGATGCATATGCAGCATCTCTGCAAGAAAAATACAAAGACTTGCCTAATGGTGAACATACTGAAGACTATGTTCATGTTGCCGGAAGAGCAATGGCTATTCGTAATGATGGAATGTTTATTGACTTAAAAGACAAAACGGGAATAATTCAAATTTTTTGTCATAAATGCAATTTAGATGAAAAAAATCTCAAAATATTAAAATGTCTTGATTTGGGTGATGTAATTGGTATTTATGGCTTTATAAGACGCACTCCTCGCGGTGAATTATCAATAGCAGCAACTAAGTTTGATATTATTGCCAAATCACTTGAACCTTTACCTGAGAAATTTCACGGACTTACGGATATTGAGACCAGATATCGCCAAAGATATGTCGATTTCATAGTAAATGATGATGTGAAAAATGTTGTAATCACCAGATGCAAAATTGTGTCTGCAATTAGAGAATTTTTGACAAACAATGAGTTTTTGGAGGTTGAAACTCCTATTTTACACCCAATTATGGGGGGGGCATCTGCCAAACCGTTCGTTACGCACTACAATGCCTTAGACAAAGATTTTTATCTACGGGTTGCTCCAGAGTTATATTTAAAAAAACTCATAGTTTCTGGAATAGATAGAGTATTTGAGATTGCTAAAAATTTTAGAAATGAAGGAATTGATAAAACCCACAATCCCGAGTTTACATGTTTAGAAGCTTATATGGCTTATGCTGATTATAATGATGGAGCAGACTTAATTTATAACATAATCCGCTATGTTGCCATAAAAGTATTTGGTAAAGAACAGTTCGAAATTGATGGGCGTGTTATTGATGTTTCAAAGCCTTTTCCCAAAGTTTCTATTCTTGACTTAATAAAAAAAGAATGCGGAATTGATTTTATGGAGGCTAATACAGTAGAAGAAGCTCGTGCTTTAGCTAAATCTGTGGGGGTTGAGGCAGATCACTGTCCCAGTTGGGGAAAAGTTGTTACTGAGGTTTTTGATGAAAAAGTAGAGGCTAATCTTTTAGATCCAATTCATGTTATGGATATGCCTAAAGATGTTTCGCCTTTAGCAAAAACTCACAGAACCAATCCTCGACTTGTCGAGCACTTTGATACCTATATTATGGGTATTGAAATGGGGTGTTGTTATTCAGAATTATCTAATCCGCTTGAACAGAGAGAACGTTTTATGGAGCAGGTAAAGGCAAGAGAAAATGGAGATGACGAGGCTCAGATGCTTGATGAGAGCTTCCTTGACGCGCTAGACCACGGATTTGTGCCAACAACAGGTATCGGTATGGGAATGGACAGGCTAGCTAAAGTTTTAACAAATTCAGCTACTCTGAGAGATGTTATGGCCTTTCCTACTCTTAAACCCAAAAGCTAAGGTTTATTCAAAGCTTCCTAAGTTAACTTAGGAAGCTTTGGTATAAATATCATCATACATTTACGGATGAGCTTATGATAAAAAAAGCGAAAAATTATTCGGTAATAGAATTCACAGTATTCTTCCGGCAAAAACATTGTCATTTCTAGATAAATTCCCTGCTCTAATCCTAATGCTTGCTACTTAGATAGTATGCCGGTAAGTTATTATGGCTATCTAACTAAAAATCAAACAGAACAATTAAAACAAGTAAGCGTTAAATATAATGTTACCATAAATTCAATTAAAATAAAGGCAATCGGTAAAAGGCTACCCTCACTTTTGTTTTTATGTTGGCGATAATAGTTATGATACTCATATTTGCCATTTGATAGGAACGGAAGGATTTGTATTATCGAACTTTAATTTGCGTATTAGTGCAATTTTCATTAGATACGGTACCCATAAACGCATTCATATGCAACTGACACTTTTCAACAATAAGACCATTATTTCCATCAGAAGATATAGCGGTAACAAACGGTCCGGCATTTGTACAAGCTGACACGACTAAAGACAAAAGAATAGATATCATAACCTTTTTCATAAAATTACTCCTATATAAATCACAGTATTTTTGTTGCATTGAATAACTGTTATATAGAATAATATATATTTCGCCTTATAGTAAAGCACAAAATTTGTTATTCAATATTTATGATAAAAAATAAAATTTTGATTTTTCATATCCGCAAAACTGATTATAATACAATAACAAATCTTAACATTGGTACATAAATTAAAATCAAAAAATTTTTAATTAATAAGGAGGCCCAATATTGCAGATTATAAATATTAACGGACCAATTAACTCCGGTAAAACCACTATTTCAAAACTTTTAGTAAAGCACCTACCTAATGCTTTATTTATTGAAGTGGATGATTTGCTCTCCGATGAAGAACAAAAAAAATTAAATCTTTCTCTGACTGAAGGCTGGGCCGAAAGAACACATCGCCTCTCTGATATAATAAAAGATGAAAAGCTTAAACAAAACTATGAAAATATTATTTTTGCATATCCTATAACTGAAAATTTATACAAAGAATGGAAAAACTTTGAAGACAAAAATACTTTTTTTATTAATATAACACTATCCCCAAGCCTCAAAGTTTGTATACAAAACCGTGGAAACAGAAAGTTAAACTCTTGGGAAATCAATCGAATTGAGGAAATGTATAAACAAGGCTATCAAAACCCGCCATTTTCTGACATAATCATTGATAACAGCAATCAAACTCCTCTTGAAACCCTTTCATCTATTCTAACTTTTTTGGAAAACATAAAACAAATACCAACTCACAATAAATAGCGGAGAATTTTGATGATTTTTGTATTTCTTCACGGCAAAGGAGCCGACCGGACAGCCTACGAAGAGCAAATGAAACAACTGTCAGCTGATTATATATCATTTAATGCACCGTTTGAGCATCCAACAAAACAAGATAAATTTTTATGGTACAACAAGCTTGAATACAATAATCATCAAGAAGCTGTCGTAACAGAATATTTGTATTCTCTAAACTACATAACAAAAAATCTGCAAACATTAAATACTCCATTATCAGACATCGTTCTAATTGGTCATTCTCAAGGTGGCGGAATGGCCGTTGCCACAGCCTTAGAATTAAATCTAAAAGCCGCCATAAGTATTTGCGGAGATTTGCCATATAATGTCGAATATAAAAATCGATCAAACACACCGATTTATTGGTTTGAAGGAGAGCAGGACACATATATAAACCAAACAAGAAAAGACTCCCACCAAATCCTAAAAGCATTAAATACCAATCTAGATTATCAGATTATTCGTAATTGCACACATACTGAAATAGCTCCAGCTTTTGCAAAAATAAGAGAGATGTTTTCATAAAACAAGAAAAAGCGATTATAACTTGATTTACTGCAACTAAATTAATATATTTTAAACATAGATTTATATTTTAAAGAGGAAAAAATGCTAAAAATCATTCTGTTATTCATCTTAATAAGTGTCATTATCGGATTATCCGCAGGAGGAATACATTTATACAAAGTTTCACAGAGAAACGCTTTAGAAATGGCGCAATATGAAAATAAGGAAATCGTAGCACACCCCTTTTCTGGCAAAACATTAATCGTCTATTACTCTCTCAGCGGACACACCAAAGATATTGCACTTCGTATTCAGAAAATGATTGGTGGAGATATTTATGAAATCAAAACAACCGAAAAAATAAATCGCACACCATGGTTTTACCTTACATTAAAAAAACAATTAAAAGAAAAACAATACCCACAAATAGAAAATACAATTCCGGATTTAAGCCGATACGATACTATATTTGTAGGAGGACCTGTTTGGTGGTATACTGTTTCCACCCCAGTATACGCATTTTTACAAAAAGTAGATTTCAAGGGCAAAAAAGTTATTCCTTTCTCGACCCAAGGAAGCAATACCGGCACCTATTTTGAAGATTTCGCACAAGCATCTCGCAATGCCCAATTACAAAATAGCGCTTCATTTAATAACTTACCCGAAAAATACAACCAAGCTGTAGACAATAAAATCGCAACTTGGCTCAATACATTATAATAGCAACAACCTCGGCTTATATGTAACAAATGTCCACACAATACGCAACAAACTATTCCTCCCCTCTTGGAGAGATTGTGTTAACGGCTACCGAAACTCATCTCTTAGGTATAACATTTGATACACAAGAACTACTTTTTACAAAACATAACGATATGCCTCCCAAAGCTCAAACAATTTTTAAGGAGACATCCTATTGGCTAGATATTTATTTTAGCGGAAAGGAACCTAATTTCACACCTCCCCTGAAACTAATTGGCACACCTTTCCAAATATCTGTCTGGAGATTGTTGCAAGATATTCCATATGGACAAGTTACAACTTACGGTACAATAGCAACAATACTCGCGCGCCAAATGAAAATATCAAAAATGTCTGCTCAAGCAGTCGGTCAGGCTGTTGGAAAAAACAAAATAGCCATTATTATTCCCTGCCATCGCGTCATAGGGCAAAACGGTTCTCTGACCGGTTATGCCGGAGGCATAGATAAAAAAATTAGACTTCTCGGCATCGAGAAATATGATACCTCAAACCTAGTTTATCCTCATAACAAAAATAAAAAGCTATAAGATAAAAAATATTACAAATAAAAAAAAGTCCGCCAAAGCGGACTATAAAAAAACAGTTTTTTTCTAACGAAGGCAATGTGCTTTGCGCCAGTCGGCAATAATCCAACAATAGCAAAAAACAGCGCCAACGGCCATGGTACTCAGCCCTGTTCCATGATAGTTTGTAAGCCACATAATAGCAGCTCCGATTGCGGCAACCACTATTCCAATAATTAAGAAATACTTCATATTAATTTTATTAAAGATTAAACAAAACCTACCACTAAATAGAACAAATATCTTCATAGTAATAGGCATTAATGATATCAAATGATAAAGAGATATACATCAACTTCAAAAACAATACAAGAAAAATTTTGTCCAAAAAAGCCAAGAAAAAAAGTCTTGACACATACCCCCATACAGTATATTTATTTTAAAATAAACAATGTTTTAGAAAGGAAAAACAATGTCAAAATGCAACAACCCCAAATGCACATGTGAGAATTGCCAATGTGGAGAAAACTGCCAATGTGACGGTACAACCTGCCATTGCGGTAACAAATGTTCTGGCACAAAATAAGGAAATTTTCATGGAAGTAAACAGCCCAAGTCATATGGAAAATATGCCACGCCTCAATCGTATCAGCGGTCAACTTGACGGTATAAAAAAAATGATAGAAACTGGGCGCTACTGCCCCGAAATAATCATCCAAATCCGAGCCGTACGCTCGGCCTTAAAAGCAGTTGAATCCAATATTTTGGCAAAACACCTACAACATTGTGTCGCCCAATCTTTTAATGATGCCGACAAAACCAAAAAGATAGAAGAACTAAAAATGCTGTTTGATCGCTTTGACGATTAATTTTATGCAAGAATACAAGCACTACGCCACTCCTCAAAGGTGGGAAAGGAACAAAGAGTTTTTCCGCCAAAACTGGAAAAACATTGATATTTCAGATTTGGCAAGCAAAATCGGAATATCCGGCCTTTTCAAAAAAAGAAAAACAAAAAAAATAATCTTTTCCTAAAAAACACTTCTTAAAAAGAGCGTTACGTTTATATGTAACGCTCTTTTTTATTTTACTTTTCCATCCGCGGCTTTGAGCTTCATTATTTTCACTTCTTTTTCCGTAAGCGGACGCCCTTTTCTCAAAGCCTCACTTTGAGCTTTTTTACGAGATTTAGGATTACGAAAGTTTTTGCGGATGATATCGTCATTTTTATTTTTTTCATACTGCCGTTCAAGACGAATATTCTCTTCTTTTTTGCGAGAGACAAGCTGTTTTTCTTCTTCCGTCAGCGAACCATCTGCAAAACGGTTTAAATAATATGAAAGATACTCTTTAAATGTTTTTTCATAAGGTTTAAGCTCTTGTAAAACGACCTCTCCGCTTTTATCCCTCACATGAGCATAACCATCATAAATATCTTTATTGACATAATTAACTAATGCTGTTGCCAACACATAAGATACGATTTTATGCGCGTCTCGCTCTTGTTTATCGGCATTTGGAGGCAACATATCCTTTAGAGTTTCAGGTGCTTTTTCTTTCAACAAGAGGCTGATTTCCGCTTCAATTTTCTTTGCATCCCCAATCCTTCCGCTTTTCAACAAAGCAAGTTGCTTTTCATATAAAGGAGCTAATATATAATGCAATTTTTCCAACGCCGATGAACTTATCTCTCCGTCTAAATTTATCGGCTTTGCATAAATACGTTGATCTTTTTCCAAGGCCGCAGAGCGCTCTTGTTTTCCATCGGTAATATACTGATATTGTTCACTTGTCGGCAGCATAGATACTTCTCCCCAGCAGATAATCTCATTATAATAAAAATATCTGCTTTTGGCAAATAAATATACCAACCTATATACTGGCGTTAAACAAAGCTCCTACAACTGGTGAGGCTGAAACAGAAGCTCCCGAAGATTCGTATCCCAACAACATTCCAGATGAATCCACAGAAGCGCTCATACTCATGGAAAAAGTATTTATATTGAGCAAATTTGTATGCTCAACCGCACCCAAAAGTACGGCAAGCAAAGCCATACGCTGCGCCAGGGTAAGTTTTTTTTCCTCATCGTCAGCCATCGCCAACAATGCTAAAAAAGCCACACCTTCCTTAGTTAATCCGCCTGTTTCCACCAATGACGAAGAGGAAATGACAGACGTTGATGTCGAAACACCATTGCCTATATTTGAAACATTTCCCGCCACCGAAAAAAACGAAGGTGAAAAACCAACAGCACCTATCATTTTCATCTCCTTTTGCTTTTTTGTTATATATCCAAGATATAAAAGCAAAAGAGATGATTATTAGCTCTATCTTTGGCTACAACATAAATATCTATAAAACCCCGTAAATAGGAAGTTATATTTTGCCAATTTTTTCCAAAGCCTTTACGATTGCCACATCAGCCGGAGCAAAACGATAATTTTTTAATTCATTCAAATCAATCCAAGCGGTATCCTCATGTTCATTTGAGCACACAAAAGCAGTTTCATCACACAATTTTACCCAAAAACAATTAATCTGCACCTGTCCGAAATCATAATCATATATAGACTGCATAAAAAAATCGCCGACAATAGTTTCAATACCAAGCTCTTCTTGCAATTCTCGCTGTAAAGTTTGCTGAAGAGTTTCCCCTTCTTCCTGTTTTCCACCTGGAAATTCCCAATAATGAGCCAAAGTTTTTCCTTCTGGGCGCTTAGCAATAAACAATTTTCCATTTTTAACCAACAAAGCAGCAGCTATACGTTTCATCCTAGCATTCCTCTAAACAGTTTTTTCGAACTTTATCACCAATTGCCAAACAGTCAACTTGTTGTTTTCAAAAAAATAATTTATAAATAGAAAGGTAATCTGTTTACCTAGGAGACGTAAATGAAAATATATCTATGCGGTATCATAGCAGCAACATCAGTACTCACTCCGTTTATACTTCACGCCCAAGAAACAGTCTCTCTCACAGGTGCCACAGCCGAAGAACAAATTCTCACCGCTAAAGAGCAAAAACGTCTAGCCAAAGAACAAGCCTTTGAAGAGCAAAAAAAGAATGCCACCACCCGCTTTCGCAAAAAAGCGATAGAACGTGCGGAAGAGCGGGCAAGGAAAGAACAAGAAAAGATCAAAGAGCGTGAAGAACGCGCATCCCGATTCCAAAAAGAAGCGATTGAAGAAGATATTCAAGCAGTCCAAAAACAAAAAGAAAATGCAATCATAAAACAAGAAAATCTCAGCCGCTTTCAAAAAAAAGCTCAAGAGCGAGCAGATGAACGAGCTCGCAAAATTCAAGAAAGAATAGAGCGCCGTAAAAGCCGTCGTAATCGTTAAAATTAACGATTCTTTTGCTTTTTCTGTGATAAGATACTGTCGTTTTGTGCCCCAGTAAGTGTTTTAGGGCATATTAATAGGAGATGAAAAAATATGAAATTGAAGAAAGCAAACCCCGAAGCGGTAACGCCTCAGGGAATATGTACGATTGATGATTTAAATGTTGTGATTGACCGAGTTAAAACGGCACAAGAAGTATTTGCAACCTACACACAAGAACAGGTTGATAAAATTTTTGCAGCCGTAGCCTTGGCAGCCAATGATGCCCGTATACCATTGGCCAAAATGACGGTAGAAGAAACAGGCATGGGCGTAGTAGAAGACAAGGTCATAAAAAACCACTTTGCCGCAGAAGAAATCTATAATAAATACCGTTGTGCCAAAACCTGCGGAGTAATAGAACAAGACCCAACTAATGGCTATACCAAAGTTGCAGAACCCGTAGGTGTTATTGCCGGAGTAATTCCGACGACCAATCCGACTTCCACAACTATTTTTAAAACATTAATTGCACTCAAGACACGCAACGGCATTATTTTTTCACCTCATCCCCGAGCAAAAAAATCGACCATATACACAGCTAAACTACTTTTGGAAGCGGCCGTTAAAGCCGGAGCTCCCGAACACATTATCGGCTGGATTGATGAACCTTCGATTGAATTGACTCAACACCTTATGAGTCACGAAGGAATAGCGATGATTCTTGCCACCGGCGGCCCAGGCATGGTCAAAGCGGCATACAGCTCCGGCAAGCCAGCTTTAGGTGTTGGCGCCGGCAACACACCTGCAATCATAGATGAAACCGCAGACATTAAAATGGCCGTTAGCTCAATTCTGATGAGTAAAACTTTTGACAACGGAATGATTTGCGCCTCAGAACAATCCGTTATTGTACACAAAGATATTTATGACAAAGTTAAAGAAGAGTTTGAATATCGCGGTGCCTATATCTTGAATAAAAAAGAAAAAGAAAAATTATCTAAAACAATCATCCAGGACGGAAAATTAAACTCGGCCATTGTCGGTCAACCGGCACATAAGATTGCAGCTCTTGCTGACATAAAAGTTCCAGCAGAAACCAAAGTCCTTATTGGAGAAGTTTCTAATATCGGTCCCGAAGAACCTTTTTCTTATGAAAAACTATCCCCGGTTTTGGCAATGTATAAGGCCTCCACTTTTGAAGACGCGGTTTCGGATGCCGCTGAACTTATTCATTTTGCCGGCCGCGGCCATACATCTGTTCTTTATACGGCAGAACATAATGAAGATCGTATCAAACATTTTAGCGATCAACTTGACACCGGCCGTATTCTGATAAACACACCGGCTTCACAAGGCGGTATTGGTGATTTATACAATTTCAGATTGGATCCCTCCCTTACTTTGGGTTGTGGTTCTTGGGGTGGCAACGCTGCCAGCGAAAACGTAGGAGTAAAACACTTGGTTAATATCAAAACAGTAGCAGAAAGAAGAGAAAATATGTTGTGGTTTAGAGTTCCGCCAAAAATATATTTTAAACAAGGCGCCACAGGTTTTGCCTTACGAGAACTCAAAGGTCACAAAAAAGCCTTCATTATCACAGACAAACCGCTTTTTGGACTTGGCTACACGGACAAAATAACCAGTGTTCTGGAAGAACTCGACATTGCCTATCAAATATTCTCCAATGTTAATCCGGATCCTGATACGGAAACAATTGAAAATGCGCTCAAAATTGTCCGTAATTTAGAACCAGATGTTATTATTGCGCTAGGAGGAGGTTCTCCGATGGATGCGGCCAAAATTGTCTGGTTAATGTACGAACATCCGGAGGTATCATTCCATGACTTAGCCATGCGTTTTATGGATATCCGCAAACGTATTTGCACCTTCCCTGAGCTTGGCAGTAAGGCAACCATGGTTGCCATACCGACCACATCTGGTACTGGTTCGGAAGTAACACCGTTTGCCGTTATTACCGATTCGCAAACACACATCAAATATCCCATTGCTGACTATGCTTTAACCCCCAACATGGCAATTATTGATCCTGACCTGGTCAAAACCATGCCGCGTGGACTTGCCGCAGCATCAGGAATAGATTCTCTAACTCATGCGCTTGAAGCCTATGTTTCCATTTTAGCAACACCATTCACGCAAGGAATTGCCAAAGAAGCAATTCAGATGATTTTTGCTAATTTATCCAAATCGGTAAACGACGGAGCCAACAATCCGCAAGCTCGTGAAAACATGCATTACGCGGCAACCATGGCAGGCATCTGTTTTGCACAGGCCTTTTTAGGAGTATGCCACTCTTTAGCTCACAAACTAGGCAGTGCATACGGCATTGCTCACGGTGTTGCCAATGCCATGCTAATTTGTCAAGTAATAGACTTTAACGCCAGTGACAAACCAACCAAGCAGGGAATATTTTCGCAATATCATTACCCTGAGGCCAAACGGCGCTATGCCGAAATTGCCGAAATGCTTAATCTTGGCGGCAAAAATGATGATGAAAAAGTCAAAAACTTAATAAAAGCAATCCAAAAGCTCAAAAAAGATATTGGCATTCCGATGTCTATTCGCGAGGCCGGTGTAGACGAACAAAAATTCAAATCCGGACTAAGCGAACTTTCAGAACTTGCTTTTGATGATCAGTGTACCGGAGCCAATCCGCGTTATCCGCTGATTAAAGAAATTGAAGAAATTTATCTCAAAGCCTATGAGGGCAAAATATAATAAACATCTTCAATAAATTTTGTTTTTCATAAAGCAAACAATAAGAGAGCTCTCTTCCGAGAGCTCTCTTCATTTTTCTATAAACAAAAGAGCTTCAAGCATAAAAAAAGCCTCCTAAAGGAGGCATATTTATTATGGGGCGGATTATGAGACTCGAACTCACGACATCTGGTACCACAAACCAGCGCTCTAACCAACTGAGCTAAATCCGCCATCAAACAATCACCAAACTTCTACAAAGAATAACAAACAAAGTCAAGCTAAAAAATTAACTCAAAAAAATTTTTTTATTTTCGAGGCAAATTCATGTTTCAAATTAATAATTTATTTTCTTTTTCCGAGTAGTCTGGAAGAAATAGGTCGTAAACAGAAGTCCAAGAGTCCAAGCAATGAAACCTTTTTCTAAATTTTATTCCTTATTCGGAAAATTCGTTCTTATAATTGCTTTTAGCCTTTGTGTGCAATCAACGGCACAGGCTGCACGCACACAATCCTCTATAATAATTGACGCCAACACGGGTAAAGTTCTTTCCTCAAATAACGCTGACGAACTGCGCTATCCGGCTTCGCTGACCAAATTAATGACTCTTTACATTACATTTGGAGAACTGGAAAGCGGACGTCTGAAAATGACCGATAAACTAAAAGTCTCGCGAACGGCGGCCAATCGTTCACCTTCTCGCCTTGGACTAAAACCAGGATCCTACATCACTGTGCACGATGCTGTTATGGCATTAATTGTCAAATCAGCCAATGACTGCGCTACGGTTTTAGCAGAAGGAATTGGTTATAGCGAAGAAAACTTTGCCAATACCATGACCAAAGTTGCTCGCGAACTCGGTATGAAAAATACAACTTTCAAGAACGCTTCCGGTCTACCCAATCGCGCTCAAAAGACGACGGCTCGCGACATGGCAATTCTTGGCGCAGCAGTATATCATCATTACCCTCAATACTATAAATTATTTTCAACCAAAAGTTTTACATGGCAAGGCCGCAAAATGTACACACACAACCATCTGCTCAAAACATTTAAGGGAGCAGACGGCATGAAAACAGGTTTTACCAATGCAGCCGGTTACAACATTGTTACTTCAGCCGAACAGAATGGAAATCGTGTAATTGCAGTTACGATGGGGCATAACACCCTCAAACAACGAGATCGCAAAGTAGCCTCGCTTATGACCAATGGCTTACAAAAGTTAGCTCTTGCAGACACTATTGAGAAGCCTGTTTTATATGCGGAAACAACGATGCAAACAGCAGAAAAAGAAGCAGATTTAGCATCAAAATCAGAATCTATAGACAATGCGACTTGGGGTATACAGGTCGGAGCCTTTTCCAACTACGCTAAGGCTCGTAATTATGCACTTCAAATCCGCAGAGGTCTAAAAAACAGTTATATAAAAAATGCTCAGATTGATATAGAAG
The DNA here is from genome assembly GCA_944393685.1 of uncultured Alphaproteobacteria bacterium. Lineage (GTDB taxonomy): Bacteria > Pseudomonadota > Alphaproteobacteria > RF32 > CAG-239 > CAZU01. The sequence continues at coordinate 39,547 of CALYAW010000009.1, read as the reverse complement.
CAACCGCCAAAGGAGCCGCCATAATATATCGTTCCAAATTAGTAGGTATGGAAAAGAAACAAGCGGATAAAACATGCAATCATTTGAAAAGAGAAAATAAATCCTGTATAGTAATTGCATCAAATCCAACACAACAACTTGCAATGGCTGAGCAACAATAATGGCAGAAACAAAAGTTCCCGCACATATTATCGTAATTGGCAATGAAAAAGGAGGCACCGGCAAATCTACAATTGCCATGCACCTTGCCATAAAATTGCTAAATGAAGGTTTTTCCGTTGCGACCATGGACTTTGACGGACGCCAAGGCTCCCTGAGTAAATACATTCAAAATCGCAAAAATTTTTGTGCTGATAACAATCTTCATCTTGGCATCCCGGAACACTACGTTGTTAAGCCAACCAATGACTATAATCGTATTCCGGAAGACTTAAATCGTATTCATGATTTAATTTTAGATATAAAAAGTCGATATGATGCCATCATTATTGATACACCGGGAAGTAAAAATTATTTGTTTGAAGCAGCTCATCAATACGCAGACACACTCATTACACCTATGACCGACAGTCTTATTGATTTAGGCGCCATTGCCGATATTGATATTGCCAATAACCGCATAAAATCTCCTGGCCACTATGCGGATTTTGTATGGGAGACAAAGAAATTCTTAGCAGCACACGGCAAAAACTATCTCAACTGGATAGTCTGCGGAAATAAAATCTCAGCCACGCGATCACGAAATAAAGAATTCATTTTTGAACAACTCGAAAAAATAGGCAAGACCTATGGTTTTCGATTTTGTAGCGGTCTTAAAGACAGAGTAATATATCGAGAACTTTTTCTGGAAGGACTGACAGTCCTTGATATGAATCTTTCCGGACTAAATCGTCGCATGACAACATCTCACCTAGCAGCCAAAATAGAAATTAAGAATCTTGCAGAATTCATTTGTCCTTAAACCTATGATAAGTTGATTTTAAGACTTGTCTTTATAAGCCGGAGTGATAAACTTCGGCTTATAAGTTACATATTAAAACAAAAGGAAAAAACATGATAAAAACCGTTACAACAGTTCCTTATACCGATCAAAAGATGGGAACCGCGGGCTTACGCCGTAAGTCCAAAGTTGTTCTTCAACCCAATTACGTTGAAAATTTCATGCAAAGTATCTTCAATGTGATTGGCGACCTAAAAGGAAAGACATTTGTTGTAGGAGGCGATGGTCGTTTCTATAATGACAAAGCCATCCAAAAAATTATAAAAATGGCTGCAGCCAACGGTGTATCGAAGTTAATAATCGGGCAAAACGGCTTTATGTCAACACCAGCAGGCTCTAATGTTATCCTCAAGAATAAAGCAGACGGAGGTTTTATTCTCTCCGCCTCACACAATCCCGGCGGAGAAAATGGTGATTTTGGCATAAAATATTCAAACGCGAGCGGTGGTCAAATTCCAAGCTCAATTAGCGATAAAATATATCAAGAAACATTAAACATCAAAGAATACAAAATTTGCGACATTCCAGATATAGATCTTTCAGAACTTGGCACTCAAGACATATGTGGCATGCAAATCGAAATTATTGATCCGGTAAAAGATTATGTTGAAATGATGCAAAATATTTTTGACTTTCCAGCAATCCGCAGATTGTTTGAGAAAGGTTTTACGATGCGTTTTGACGCCATGAATGCGGTTACCGGTCCCTATGCAAAAAAGATTTTTGAAGAAATACTTGGAGCGCCGACAGGATCGGTTGTCAACTATAAACCTCTTCCTGACTTTGGAGGTCTTCACCCAGATCCGAATTTGGTTTATGCCAAAGAATTAGTCAACTTTATGTTTTCTAAAAAAGCGGCTGATTTTGGAGCAGCCAACGACGGAGACGGCGACAGGAATATGATACTGGGCAAAAGTTTCTTCGTAACACCAAGCGATTCTCTTGCCATCATTACGGACAATTTCAAGCTGATACCGGCATACAAAGGAGGCATTTACGGTGTTGCCAAATCCGCTGCAACCTCAACAGCGGTTGAACGAGTTGCCAAAGAACAAGGTATTGGCTATTATGAAGTTCCGACCGGATGGAAATACTTTGTTAATTTGATGGATTCGAAAAGGATTACTTTCTGCGGAGAAGAAAGTTTTGGCACGGGTTCGTCTCACATTCGTGAAAAAGATGGTATATGGGCCGTACTGTTCTGGCTCAACATTATTGCAGCAACGGGAAAGTCTGTTGAACAAATAACGCACGAGCATTGGCAAAAATATGGGCGTAGCTACTATATGCGTTTTGATTTTGAAGGAGTTGAGACAAGCGTTGCCGACAAGATGATGGAAGATTTAGAAGCTCGCCTGCCTGAACTTTGCGGAAAAGAAATTGAAGGCTATACAGTTACCAGCGCCGGCGCCTTTGTATATGAAGATCCGGTTGACCACAGTTCTACCAAAAATGGGTTAATTGTACGTTTCAATGATGGTTCAAGAATTGTCTATCGTCTTTCAGGAACAGGATCTTCCGGAGCGACCATCCGGGTCTATCTGGAACGCTATAGTCAGACGGATTTAAACAATGATCCGCTTTTAATGCTAACCGAGATTTTCAAAATTGCCATGGCAATTTCTGAAATTCCAGAAAGAACGGGAAAACACCAAGCCGATGTTGTTACCTAGCTTAAAATACGGCATTACATTGATGTTTTTATCAGCATTGGCTGCATCAGCGGCCAATGCTGGAATGTATGGTTTTAGTAATGTTAATCCATATACTTCCGAAGAAAAAATCCTTGATATGAAATATCTGCCGATGCAAATTCGCAATTATCGTTCTGATATGCGAGAAAATCTGCAAATGCTGATAGATTATGCACATGAAAACAATCCAGACTTCCAAATCATCACTCACGAGGGGCAAGAACTCTTATACCGTAGTTCTTGGGAAGATGCCCGAGATGGCTATAATCTCTCTCGTCTCAAAAAAGGAAGCATAGAAGACACGACGTTTTTATCTCGCGAAAACGAAATTCCCAAACAACCAAAGCCTGAGACGCCGGAGTACAAATATCTTCACTCTGTTGATGCCGTAGCCATCAACAACTTATTTTGCGGACAAGGCCAAGAACAAAATATAACTTTTAACAATAATCTTGGACGAATTAGCATAGACAGCTGTCCCACTTCTCAAGCATTAGACCAAGCTATTGTCCGCTCTGTTTTTGAAAAGAAAATACTTTATGCGTTTGAAAATGCTGATAATGCCTTTAAGGAGATTGCTTCTCAGCCATTGATAAATGATTCAGCCAAAAATGTATACCAAGTTTCGGAAGCACGCAATATCTTGATTATGACAGATGATAGTAATTACAGCTCAAAAGATAAATTTGTTGAAGATATCAGTCATAACAATTACGACATCATCATCATCAAACCGTTGTTCGCATACAGCCAACGCTTTAGCCCCGAAGATATTCATCGGATGAAATTCAAAAAAAATGGTTCAAGACGGCTATTAATTGCAGAAATGAACATTTCCGAAACCTCACCTAAAGACTATTTTTGGAAACGACAATGGGAAATTGGCAATCCGTCTTGGCTTGTACGAAAATCATTTGTCACTCCAGAAGCCGTTATCACTCAATATTGGAATGAAGAATGGCGAAAAATAATATCAAAACATTTTAAGGATATTATCACCACCGGTTTTGACGGTGTCTTTTTTACCGGCATTCAAAACCATTTTTATTTTGAAGATCAAACCCCACTTGAGTAAAAATAATGAATGAAGTTGAAGTTTTAGACATATCGCGTGACGCCGTATTTACACTACTCAAAGTAGTAACACCGGTTTTATTGGTAGCCTTATTTGTCGGTCTGATTATCGGTATTTTTCAAGCATTGACACAAATCCAAGAAATGACATTGGCTTTTGTTCCCAAAATCATCAGTGTTTTTGTAGCCATTATTCTCCTGTTTCCGTTTATGCTTGGACAAATGCGAGCTTTAACGGAATCTTTATTCAATCGAATAGCCGGCGGATAGATATATGGAAGAACTCATATCACTTAATATTTATACCTTTTTAATGGTATTTTTGCGTTTGGGCTCAGCATTAATGATAATGCCGGGCTTTATGAGTTCTTACGTCAACACACAAGTTAGACTATCTATAGCAATTGCGTTATCAATCATTCTCATGCCGCTCATCACTCCGCACTTACCGACACAACCACAAAATACGCTTTTGTTTTTGCAGTATATACTTTCAGAAATAGTTGTTGGCTTATTTATTGGATTAATTATGCAAATCCTTTTTACTGCGCTCAATCTAGCCGGTTTCATGGCTGGTCAGGCAATTGGCTTCGGCAATGCCCAAATTTTTGATCCGGCAACTCAAAATCAATCAATTGTTATTGAAACATTTTTAAGTATTGTAGCACTCACCGTCATTTTTTTGACAGATTTACACCATCTCATGTTAAGTGCGGTAATTGAAAGTTACACGCTTCTTCCCGTATCGACCAACCTTCCTTTTGGAGATTTTGCCAATAATTTAACCAGTAGTTTCAACCAATCTTTTATCATTGGTTTTAAAATAAGTTCTCCGTTTATTGCCTTTACAATTGTTTTTTACAGCGGAATAGGTTTAGTTTCTCGGCTCATGCCGCAACTTAATATATTTTTTCTGTCACTCCCGTTACAAATATACTTGGGGCTTGGTCTTTTATTCATTACCACACCGGTCATGATTATCTGGTTCAGCAAGTATTTTGAAGACGGTTTGCAAGAGTTTTTGCGTTAGGGAGGAATAAACTATGGTAGCTCCCGAAGAAGAAGATGAAGCCTCGAAAACCGAAGAACCTTCGGAACGCAAAATCAGCAAAGCCAAAGAAGAAGGCGATGTCGCCATATCCCAAGACGCCAAAAGTTTTTTGATGCTTATGGGCATGCTCTTTGTTATTTGGCTTTTATTTCCGTTAATGATGAAATGGTTTTATGTAGGAACGGTTAATTACATTGAAAAGGCAGGAGACATAGAAGTAACGGCAAAAAATTTTCGCAGTCTGTTTCTTGATGCATCGCTTAATTTACTAAAAATATTAAGTTTTCCGTTTTTGATATTTATGACACTAGGAGTTTTTGGCAGCATCGCACAAACCGGATTTATCTATGCCCCCAAAAAACTTGAACCGAAATGGGAAAAATTAAATATTTTTGCCTCATTAGCCAATTTCATCAATATGAAAAAAGTAGTTGAAGCCATTAAAGGTATCATTAAAATTACCATTATCTCATTTATTGCCCTGTTAGTCATAAAACCATATTTAAGCAAAGTTGAACTTTTGCCCAGTATGGAAACAATCGCCATTTTAAAATTTATTCATAAAATTGTCGTCATGCTTTTGTTCACGGTTACGATAGCAGTTTTACTTATTGCATTAGGCGACTATGCTTATCAAAAATACAGTCATTTAAAAAAATTACGAATGACCAAGCAAGAAGTTAAAGATGAATACAAACAAATGGAAGGCGACCCTTTAATTAAATCGCGTATTCGTCAAGTTCGAATGGAAAGAGCTCGTCACCGCATGATGGAAGCAGTTCCAAAATCAGACGTAGTCATAGTAAACCCGACACACTATGCTGTTGCTCTGGAATACAAAATGAATGAAATGGATGCACCCAAAGTTACCGCCAAAGGAATAGATACCGTAGCTCTAAGAATTAAGGCCATTGCAGAAGAAAATGAGATACCCATTGTTGAAAATCCTCCTTTGGCAAGAGCTCTATTTGCATCCACCGAATTAGACCAAACCATTCCTGAAGAACATTTTAAAGCAGTCGCAGAGGTAATAGGATATGTTATGCAACTCAAAAATCAACAATAGGCCGGACAAACAACTTCAATCTTGTTTGATACAACTTGCATTTGCGCTGGTAGCTTTAACAGTGCTGATAATTCTTTTCTTTTTATATCCGGAATATTACCTATATCTGGTAGCAAGTTGTGCCCTATGTGCTTGTTATTGCCTTCTGCTCACGATTAAAACACTTGACGCCGGAGAAGCCGCAATCAGTTACGGTGGATTTGCCAACGAAATAATACGCAATGATTTTAAGGCGCGACGAATAGAAACCCCTCAAGGAGAATTTATTATCCAAAATGATCCGGCCAAAGAACTATTCAAACAAAGCACCGTTTTGCATTTTTTGGAATCGCATATGGCCGAGGGCCCGACCAACAAGAACGCTCTCGGCCGCCTCAAAACGGCATACAAAAATCTCAGCAACGAAAAAGTTATTCTCTCTGTCTCGTTACATCCTGAAACAGACAAAGTTTTTAATGAATTAGAATGGTATGAAGTTTCATTACGACCAATATATTTAAAAAAACCTCAAATATTTGAAGGAGCTTTTTCCATAAAAAAAATCCGTAAAGAAACGTATTTTTACTGGGCTGCCGATAATATTACGGCAAGACGTAATATGGAACAAATATTCAAAGAAGAAACCGCCAAGCTGCATGATTTTCTGGATGACATGCCTATAGGATTATATACGACAGACAAAGATTACAACTTTGAATATGTTAACCGCAATTTTGCAACATTTTTACAAAATTCGGAAACAGACATACAAAATCATAATTTGCATGAATATCTGGCTCCCAACTCTCTTTTTCCAGAAAAAAAGGATCTCTGGCAAGGAAAGTTGCATTTTCTCAATAGCAAAGGAGAGGTTACCGAAGGATATGTCTTTCAGAGCAATTATCGCGAAAACGAAAAGATCAAAATGCGTGGAGCGGTTATAGGGCGTCTGCCAAGTACAAATCAATTAGAAGCGGCCCTTGAACAAGCAACAGATAAAATAAGCTGGCTTTTCAATAATTCGCCTGTTGGTATAATCTTTACAGACGACAACTCAAAGATAGCAGATACGAACTCTACTGCCGTCAAATTTTTCTCTTCTCAATTATCTTCTCACCTTAAAGGCTGTAGCATTCAAGAGCTGTTAATCTCCGCAGAACAGGACAAATTTAAGGATATATGCGCGAAACTTCGTTCAAATCCGAGCGTATCATTAAGTCTGGATGTTCATCTAAATAGTGAACGTCCGGAGTTGATTACCACTATATACCTAAGCAGCATGCATCGTTTTCACGCAACACAAAAAGAAAACTCTCTTGGTTTTGTCCTTTATTTAATAGACGCCACCAAACAACGCTCTTTGGAACAACAATTTGCACAAGCCCAAAAGATGCAAGCTGTTGGCCAATTAGCCGGAGGAGTTGCGCATGATTTCAACAACCTACTAACCGCCATGATAGGTTTTACGGACTTATTACTTCAACGCCATGGTGTTGGCGACCCTTCTTTTGCCGATCTGATACAAATTAAGCAAAATGCAAACCGAGCAGCCAGTTTGGTCCGACAATTATTAGCATTCTCACGCAAACAACCTCTTCAACCCAAACTTATAGATATTACAGAAAGTTTTGCAGAACTTTCTCACATGCTCAAACGCATTCTTGGTGAAAAAATTATTTTACAAATTCACCACCAATCAGATTTAGGGTACGTTAAAGTAGATCCCGTACAACTCTCGCAAGTAATTATTAACTTAGCGGTTAATGCCAAAGACGCCATGAACGGAGATGGCATATTAAACATAAACACACGGACGCACACTCTCAAAGAGTCTTTCCGTTTTGGAGATGACACTATCAAACCCGGAGAATTTGTAGTAATTGACGTAAAGGATAGCGGTTGCGGTATTCCGCCCGAAAACATGAGTAGAATTTTTGATCCATTTTTTTCCACCAAAGAAAATATTGTCGGCTCAGGAACAGGTCTTGGATTAGCAATGGTATATGGTATTGTACGCCAAACAGAAGGATATATCACCGTTGACAGCACGGTAGGTATCGGCACGACTTTTTCAATTCATTTACCTCGTTTTGAAGAAAAGCCAGAAGAAACAGAAGAACAAGATCATGAAATCATAACCAATAAATCAGGACAAACAATTTTACGCGTTCAAGAGAAAATAAGCACACCTCTAAATATCAACCAAAAAATAATTATGGGGATGAATGTATCTAATGCAATTGATCGCTCTCACGCCGCTTCTTCAAAAGACAACAAACAACTGCATATTTTGTTTGTTGAAGATGAAGATTCTGTCCGCAGTTTTGGAGTTCGAGCACTCCAAAAGAAAGGCTATGATGTAGTAGGATGTAATTCAGGCGAAAACGCGCTTGAACAAATAGAAATGGGCAAAAAATTCGATCTTCTTATAACCGATATGGTAATGCCAGGCATCAGCGGAGCTGAATTAACCAAAATTGTAAAAGAAAAACTTCGCAACATAAAAGTCATCCTAGCTTCTGGTTATTCAGAAGAAATTGTCCGTCAAGAACTTGACAATTTTGATGATTTCGACTTTATTACTAAACCATACAGCCTTGGCGATTTAACGGCAAAAGTATACGAAGTAACCAAAGAGAACAAATAATGCACGCACCGGCAATAACATCCAAGCAATTTGCACTTGAATTTCCGCACCGAGAAAGCCTTGGCCGCGAAGATTTCTTGGTTGCCCGATGTAACGCGGAAGCTGTTGCTCTAATTGACAGCTGGCCCAACTGGCCTTATTTTGGAATCTGCATATATGGTCCGGAAGGTTGCGGAAAAACACATTTGGCTAACGTTTTTGCCACCAATGTTGCTCGTCTGACTGAACACCCCTATAAAGTTCCCAGCATAAGGGCAGAACAAATAAGTCTACCGCTTATACGCAAAAATTTTGAAGAACATAAATGCTTGATTATTGAAAATCTTGAAAATTTATCTGATCAAGAATCTTTATTTCACATATACAACCTATTCCGGGATGAAGGAGGCAACATTCTTTTTACAGCCAATACGGCTCCTGCCCGTCTTCCAATCACACTGCCTGATTTACGTTCACGCCTTAATATACTTCCTGCCATAGAAATAAAGACACCGGACAATGATTTGCTTTCGGCACTTCTGATAAAACTGTTTGATGATAGACAAATTACTCCGTCACCGGAAGTAATCAATTATATGTTAAACAATATGCAACGTTCTTTTTCTTATGCCCGTCGTCTTGTAGAAGAGATAGACAATATCTCACTTGAACGTAAACATGCTATTACCATTTCTATTGTAAAAGAAGCGATTTCCGTTTTAGATACTCCTGCACAGGGATTTCTTTTTTAGTTCAAACATATTTAAGACCACAAAACGACCATCCTAAAAAACCCCGCTTATGCGGGGCTTTTAGGGTTTATAACTTAATAATTTATTTTCTACGCAGGAAGGATGGTATTTCTAGATTTAATCTATCTTCCTGAGCGAAACCATTATCAGAAAAGCTCGGCGAAACAGGCTCTTGTCTGCGCTCGGCTTCTTTTTGCTTTTTCTGATTTCGTTTCGCAATTGAAAACCCCGTAACTCTTTCAATAAAAGTTGGTGTTCTTGTATATCTTTCATCATCATTAACAATCAGTTCTTCAACATCTTCCGCCTTGCGTACAGCTGTCTTCAAAGGATTGTGTTCAGGAAATAATTCCGGCTCTTCTTCAACCGTTCGAACGGTTGTCTTAGCCTTAAAGGTATTTTCTGCCGAGGGAATAGCGTTATCAATCATTTCTTCTTCGCTCAAACCGTCAGGCTTGTTAATAATAGCTTTAAACAAAGAAGACGCATTAGGCAATTCTTCCATCACGCTTGATTTTTCCAAAGAATCAAAATCATCAAATTTGACTCCGTTCTCTGGAGTGACGGCCACACTAACAACATCTTCTTCCTCGGCATCGTCCAGCAAGGAGGATACCGTTGCTTTATCAATAACTTCATCAAGCTGTACAGGCTCAAATTCTTTTTTAACAGCTGAGAAGCTCTCCAAATTATCTTGTATATTAATATTTGGAGCAGAAGGTTCAGCATCAACCTTCACAAAACTTTCTTCGACATAACTGGGAGCAATTACCGGTTTAACAACTTGTGGTTTTGCAGATTTTGCGTCGTCAATTCCGGTTGCGACGATGGAAACACGAATTTTTCCACCTAAGGATTCATCAAAACTGGAACCAAAAATGATATTGGCTTCCTCATCAACCTCTTCTTTAATTCGATTTGCCGCGTCATCAATCTCGAATAATTTTACATCATTTCCTCCGGTAATATTAATCAAGACCCCTTTTGCTCCACGCATTGAACAATCGTCAAGCAGCGGATTAGCCAAAGCCTGCTCGGCCGCTCTAATTGCACGGTCTTCACCTTCAGCTTCGCCGGTTCCCATAATGGCCTTACCTTTATCTTCCATAATTGCTTTAATATCCGCAAAATCAAGATTAATTAATCCAGGCATCATCATTAAATCTGTAATTGAACGCACACCGGCATACAACACGTTATCAGCCATCACAAAAGCATCAACCAAAGTTGTATTCTTATCTGCAATTCTAAACAAATTCTGATTTGGAATAACAATTATACTATCAACCTCTTTTGTAAAATTCTCCAAAGCAGTCTCTGCTGTTTGGTAACGTTTTTTTCCTTCAAACTGAAAAGGCTTTGTAACTACACCGACGGTAAGGATTCCTTTTTCTTTTGCAATTTTTGCCACAACCGGAGCGGCGCCGGATCCCGTACCGCCTCCCATACCGGCGGTAATAAACACCATATTAGCCCCTTCAAGCTCACGTTCAATCTCCTCACGAGCTTCTTCTGCGGCCATTTTTCCAACTTCTGGCCGAGCCCCCGCGCCCAAGCCTTTGGTTGTCTGCAACCCCAACTGAATTTTGCGGCTTGATTTAGAATTTTCAAGAGCTTGAGCGTCTGTATTGGCAACAATAAAGTCAACACCTTCTAAATTCTGAGCAATCATATTATTAACGGCATTTCCGCCGCCGCCGCCCACACCGATAACCGAGATTCGCGGTTTTAACTGCATCATATTTTTTTCCGGTACTGCTAACTTAATTGACATGGTATTTCTTACTCCCAAATCCGATTTTTTACTTATATGCAGAATAAACCGAAATACCTTAAGGTTTCGTTACCAAGAAAATATTTTTAAATTTATTTTCAGAAAAAATTTTGATTTAAGAAAACAATATTCTAAGCCACGAAGCAATCTGTGCCCCGATCCCATTTCCTGCAACAGCCGGCTTATTAACTATTTTTCCTGGTTTTCTTTCAGGAGAATTTAGCACAAACAATAACATCCCGATACAAGTTGAAAAAGCAGGTCCATATAATTCATCTGGTAAATTCAAAACATTTTTAGGACGCCCAAGTCGCACCTGTTTATCAAGAACCATGGACGCAATCTCTCGAACGCCTGGCAATTGCGAAGCACCACCAGTTAGCACCACTCTATGCGAAGAAACATTATGCAATCCAACCTCAGACAGTTTTCGGTTAACCATCTCAAAAGTTTCCTCGATTCGAGGCGTTATAATGCTAATTAAATCAGCTCTTGGAATTTGCTTAATACAACTATCATCTTCCTCGCCTACCGGATAGACATTAATAGTTTCAAGATTATCCTGACTGGTTAAGAAAGCGCATCCATGCAATGTTTTTAAGCGTTCCGCATGAGAAAAAGAAGTTGTTAAGCCATAAGCAATATCATTGGTAACATTATTGCCACCAACAGGAATTGCACCAAAATAAATTGGGTACCCATGTTTAAAACTGGCAATCGATGTTGTTCCGCCGCCCATGTCGACAACCGTTGCGCCCAACTCTTTTTCATCATCTACCAGACAAGAAAGGCCAGATGCATATGAAGAAAAAGTCTTTCCCGCAATTTCCAGATGAGCATTTTCAATAACTGTTGCCACATTTCGATACATAATATCGGGCACCAAACCCAGTAATATGTCAACAGACAGAACTTCTCCAAAAATATTTCTGGGATCTTTAATTTCTTCTCCGCCATCCAGACGATAATTTGTAGAAAGACAATGAACTAATTCACAACCTTCAACATTAATCTTATGAATTCCTTTTTCTACCACTTTCATAAGATCATTTTCATTAACCGGTCTGTTTTTGTTAAGCGTAATGGAAGCTTCTTTTATAACGCTTTTTGTTTTTTCACCCGATATATTAACAATTACTCTGTCTATTCGTTCATTTGCCATTTGCTCGGCCGTTTCCACGGCATTACAAACTGACAAAGTTGCTTGATTAATATCTGTAATAACTCCATTTTTGATTCCTCTTGAAGCATTATAGCCGTATCCCACAATGTTAATCTTCCGATCTCGCCCCATTTTTGCAATAACACAGCACACCTTAGAAGAGCCTATATCTAGGGCTGCAATAGTTGTTGCTCTATTAAAAGAATGTGTCACGGCCATTTCCTTATTATTCAAATATTATGCTCTATCGTACTCTTATTAAGTTTTGGTTTGCCTTCACGATTACTTTTACGGATTTTAACCACAATCTTATGAGGTAATCTTAAGTCAATGATAGTTAATTTACGTTTAAAAATACCTTTTGTCTCATTTAGTTTTAACAATTTTTTCCATGCCTGAGCAATATTTTCTTCCGGCAATTTTACGGTTATTCCCTCACGAATATCATTTAGAATCAAATTCCAACGTCTTCCCGAAATAAAGTTAGCTACTTTTACCTTTTCCAAATAATCATATTTTTCATCTTTAAGAGCCTCCATTAAATTTTTAAAGTTTTCAGGAGCTCCGGCACCAACAATCAATAAGATAGGCTCATTTACATGATATTCAGCCTCAATCACCTTTCCATCAGCATCCAAAGGATAAAATTTTTCATTGATTTGCCAAATAGCTTTAACTTCTTTTTCATGCAACTCAATATACAAAACATTTGGAAAAAAACGTTTATGTACGACAACATCTTTTACCCATGGTAACTTTTCTAGTTTCTGTTTAATATCATAAACATCAATCTTAAGAATATTGTCTCCGCGTTTTAAGTTTAGTAAAGAAAGTATTTCCTCTTTAGAAGTTTTATCACGTCCGGAAATAACCACATCATCCAGAACAAAACCTTGCTCAGCAGCCCAATCAAAAAACTCAAGTTTCCAATTATCTATTTTTTTATTAACCAAATCATTTTTCAGTGTTAAAACCACTCCGGCCCAAAACAAAATAAATAACAACACAACAAGACTACCCGCCAATCGCCAAGGCCAATCTTTTTGTGGACGAACAACAATAGGCTCAGCGCCCTTTTTTTTAATATTTTGTTCTTTATTTTGCTCTTCTGCGGTCATTTACTTGTGTATACCCAAACGTTTGACTTCCCATTCCAGAGTAATCGCTGTGTGCTCTTTGACTTTCTGCACAATTGTTTCTCCCAATGTTTCAAGATCGTGAGCCGTAGCTTTTCCTGTATTCACCAAAAAATTACAATGTTTTTCAGAGACCTTGGCACCATTTATTTGCAACTCGGCGCAACCCGATTTTTTAATTAACTCCCAAGCGCGCAATCCTTCCGGATTCTTGAAAGTAGAACCTGCCGTCCGTACATTATAGGGCTGAGATTTTTCACGATACGCCTTCTGCTCAGCCATAATTTCTTTTGTTTTTTCAGGATCTTGAGGTTGAGTTTTAAGAGTAAGAGAAGTAATTATCCAATCATCGGGAAAACAACTGCTGCGATATCCCAGTCTTAACTCTTCCACCGGTACTTCACGCTTTTCTCCTTCTCCGTTTACAATAGTCACTTTCAGTAACACATCCTTTGTTTCTTTTCCAAAACATCCGGCATTGGTTTTTATTGAGCCCCCTAAATGCCCGGGAACAGAGACCAAAAATTCCAACCCTCCAAGTTTATTATCTAACATAATTTTTTTTAACTCGGCATTGCGCATTCCGGCACCACAAGTTATCATTCCATCTCCCATTTCACAGCGACGATAATACTTACTGTCCAATTTTATGACAACGCCCGGCACGCCACCATCGCGCACCAACAAGTTTGAGCCCCCGCCAATTACGCATATCGGAAGATTATAAGGTTTTGTGCGCATAAACCACTCCAAATCCTGATCATCTTCAGGATAGAACATAACCTCAGCAGGGCCTCCGACACCAAACCACGTATGTTTTGCCAAGGGCTCATCACATACATAGCGTCCTCTCACCTCGGGAAGAAGTTTTACCAAGTCATTTTTTCTGTGCCCTATACCAAACATCGCCTTTCTCCTTTATGCTTTGAGAACTTCTTTTTCAATTGCATCTGCAAATCGTCGTGCCGCATCTTTAATGCCAACTTTACGCGCGTTAGCCGACATTTTTATTAAAAGAGTACCATCTTGCATCAAATCTTCAAGTATCCGCTTAAGTTTTTCAGGAGCAAATTCATCTTGAGCCAAAACAACAGCCCCTCCCGCATCAAGCAAATCCTTTGTGTTTGAGGTTTGATGATCATCTGCTGCTGTCGGCAAAGGAACCAAAACAGAAGGAATAGCGGCAACAGCAATCTCGGATACGGATGATGCTCCCGAACGTGAAATTATCAAATGCGTTCCGGCATAAAGTTCAGCCATATTTTCAAAAAAATGGCTGACTACGATTTCGCTTTCTGTATTTTCATATTTTTTTTCAATAAGCTTTTCTTCGCCCTTACGACATTGCTGGAATATTTTCAAAAGTTTTTGTTTTTGCGGAGATAACATCTGTATGGCTTGCGGAACAACTTCTCCAAATATCTTAGCGCCTTGACTTCCTCCCAAAACCACGATCTGAAATTTTTCTTCTTTAGGAGGAGTAAAAGTTTTATCTGCAAGAGCCGCAATATTTGCTCTAACCGGCATCCCGCATAAAATACTTTTTGCACCTACGGGAACATTTTTTACATTCCGAAAACTCTGAGCTATCAAAGCCGCGTATTTACATAAATATCGATTAGTTCTACTCATAACCGAATTCTGTTCATGCAAAACCAAATCTATTCCTAGAAGCAAAGCCGCAACAGAAGCCGGAAAAGAAGCATATCCGCCAAATCCAACCACACAAACAGGACGTTTTTTCAGCAGCACAAACATTGCCTGAATAATCCCCACACACGTTTTACACAAACTTTGCAATTTAAATAATTTAGACTTACCGACAATTCCCCCCGAAAACACTGCCACATTAGGTATCTGACCAAGTTTTCCTTTGTAATTATCCTTACCGCGACAATCAGTAATCAACATCAAATCATAACCGCGTCGTTCCAATTCCTCAGCCAAAGATTCTGCTGGATAGACATGACCACCCGTTCCTCCCGCAGTCAACACAATCAACGGTTTTTTTGCCTCAGTATTCTTCATCTTTATCCTCCGCATGAACATTTTTACGTGTTATGGCAAGAAGCATTCCCATTCCCAGAGCTGTTCCCAAAAGCGCGGACCCACCATAGGAAACAAATGGCAAAGCCATTCCTTTGGTCGGACCGATATGAAGTGTTGAAGCCATATTAATAATTGCTTGCAACCCAAAACTTGCAGCCAACCCGGTAGATGCCAAAATAATAAAAAAGCTATTTTCTTTACATGACAACAGCATTGTACGAATAACAATTGCAGCAAAAAGCCCCACCATAACAAGGCAAAAGACCATACCATATTCTTCCGCAGCAACCGCAAAAATAAAATCCGTATGTGCATCAGGAATATGAAGTTTAGCCACACCTTCCCCTGGTCCAACACCAAACCATCCTCCATTTTCAAAAGCAGCCATTGCTTTTTTCACTTGATAACTGAGTTCAGAAGAAAACAACTGCAAAACACGAGCCTGAACATGGGGGAAAAAAGCATAAATTCCAACGGCACCGACCACGGCAACAGCAATAATCACCCATACAAAAATCAACGGAAGGCCGGCCAAAAACAATTGAAAGCACCAAATTACGCCCACCACAATAAACATCCCTACATCAGGCTGAGCCAACAATAAAATGGAAGTTACACCAAACAATCCTGCCGACAAAATCATCCCTGGAAAATCTTGATATTTTTTACCAGCCTCAAACAACAGAGCCGCCACCATTACAAATAAAGGTTTTACAAATTCGGATGGCTGCAACTGAAAACCTAATATTGATATCCACCGCGTAGCCCCTTTATTTTCAATTCCGAAAAACAAGGTCAAAAACATTAATAACAGAGTGGCAACATATCCAATAACAGAAATTCGGCGAATATTTTTAAGAGACATCATTGATAAAAACAACATTCCGATAACTGCCAACGGTAAAAACATCATCTGTTTTTTTACAAAATGGAAGCTACCATATCCAATTCTGTTTGCCACCGAAGGACTGGCCGAAAAAGTCAAAAAAGCTCCGAGAATGATAATTGCCGCAAACATCACTAGCAGAACTTTATCAATAGTCCACCACCAATTGGCAAAAATACTGCGGCTGTTTCTCGAAAAACTTATCATTTTTTCCTTTTATCTCATTTGCAATGCCATCAAACCAATAACCGCCAAAATCACCCCAACAATCCAAAAGCGCAATACGACCCTTGTCTCCGGCCAACCGCATTGTTCAAAGTGATGATGAATAGGCGCCATTTTAAAAAATCTCTTACCTCCCGTATGCCTAAACCAAAAGACCTGCATCATAACAGATAGGGCCTCCGCGACAAAGACAAACCCGACAACGGCCAACAAGATTTCTTGTTTTAACATCACAGCCACCGTCCCCAACAAGCCGCCCAAAGCCAAAGAGCCTGTATCTCCCATAAAGACTTTAGCCGGAGCGGCATTAAACCACAAAAAGCCTAAACAAGCTCCAATCACGGCTGCGCAAACGACTGCCACTTCTGCCCCGTAAGGAACAGGCTGCAAGTAATACTCTTGAACAAATTCAGAACCCACAATATAGGAAAAAATCATAAATACCGTAAAGGCAATAATCAGCAATCCCGAAGCCAAACCATCCAAACCATCGCTAAGATTAACGGCATTAGAACTACCAACAATTACCACCATAGCAAATGGTACATAGAACCACCACAAATCTATAAATAGATTAACAAAATATGGAAAATGCAGAACAAAACGTTCATTTTCAGGCATTAAATAAGAAATAACTCCAACAGATAAAAAAGCTGTTGAAAATTGCAAAAGTAGTTTCATTTTTGCCGTCATAGCATTAGCCGTTTGCTTGGTGACTTTGACATAATCATCTGCAAAACCGACAAATCCAAAGACCAACAAGACTAGGATACAAATCCAAACCATAGGATTAAGCAAATCCGCACAAATCAACATACTAACAATGGATGCGCCAAGAATCAACAGCCCCCCCATTGTTGGTGTTCCTTTTTTGGTAAGCAGATGCGTTTTTGGTCCATCTTCACGAATTGGCTGACCTTTTGATTGATGAGCATGCAATATCTTAATTAATCTGTCTCCAAAAGAAAGAGCCAATATTAAAGCCACAAAAAATGCCATAAAACAACGGGAATAAACGGTATTCAAGTAATCAGGTGCCGATAGTAGATTAAACAGATATTGCAACATTGAACTATCCTCAAAATTAAAACTTTGTCGCATTATAACATTGCAAATCTAAATAAATATTAAAGAAAACAACGCATGATAAGTTATTATATTGCATAAAAACAGCCAAACATGCCTTATATCAAATACCAAGAATAAGATAACGAATAAAACAAACTAAATAGGCATTTGCATAATTGTATTATAGGCTTTTATTGCTGTATCACGAACAGCCACAACAGTTTCCAAAGCGACCTCGGCATTAGACACCGCCAGAACGACATCTTGAATATCCGCTTTACCTTGAATCGCCGAAATAGATGTCATTTCCGCTTGTTTATGCAAAACGGAGACATCTTCAACCGCAGCTTTAACCATATCTCCGAAACCTTGCTCTTTGGGTTGCTCGACGCCGGCAACGGAGGCAATTTTTTGCTCATTGGCATTAATTCGACTTAACGCTTGTTGGTATGCATTTAACGCACTGGAAACATTACTAATCACAATTTATCCCCTTATTTCAAAATATCTAAAGCTGCGGAACTCATTTCACGAGCAGTCCGCATCATATTCATATTTGCCTCATAAGCTCTCTGAGCTTCTTTCATATCCATCATTTCAATCAACGGATTCACATTTGGCAACAAGACATAGCCATTTGCATCTGCTCCGGGATTGTTAGGTTCATATTTTTTCTCAAATTGAGAATTATCATACCCAATTTTATTCACCCGCACCATTTGCGCTCCGGTTTCTTGATCAACATAATTCTGAAAGCTGACAACCTGACGACGGTAAGGCTCTCCACCAGGAACACTAGATACGGAATCTGCATTAGCCATATTCTGGGAAATCACTTTCAAACGCTCAGCTTGCACGCGCATTCCCGAAGCGGCAATATCAGCACTGACAGACAGATTATTTGGCATCGGCATTCCCTTTCTTAAGCATTAATCTTGGTATTCGCTATTTGTAGAAGCGACTTATATTTATTAAGGATGGTTATTGTTTTTTTGTATTCACTGCTTGCTTTGCTGGCCTGATTCATTTGATCTTCCAAAATCACGCCATTTCCGTCAATTGTAAGAGCGGCTGTCGGATTCGGAGTATAGATCCGATAAGATCGACTATTTTTTAAACCAATATGCTTAGGATTTGTCAATTTCAACGCGACAGATGAAGATACGTCAGATTCGAATGAAGGCTTCTCAATATCTCGCGCCACATAGCCTGGTGTATTGACATTAGCAATATTCTCAGCAATAACTTTTTGTTTTGCCGACAAATACTGCATATTATGACTGGCCGTATTAAAAACCGAAAGATTTTTAAAATCCATCTTAAAAAGCTCCCCACTAACGGTTACATGTCCCCTCATGCAACAAACATGCAAGCCCCGTGCCAAATAAAGCTCTTGCCTTCTTTTCATCCCAAAGTTAGAATACATAAAAGTAATTCATAACCAAGGTCCGGCTCACATGTCTGATAAAGATAATAGCACAAACAACTTCCAAAACAACAAGACCGGCAATTTGTCCACAGATAATAGCAATTATGCGGTTGCTTTATCGTATGATGCACAAAAACACAATGCTCCGATTGTAACAGCCAAAGGTCAGGGAGAAATTGCTCAAAAAATTATCCAATTGGCCCTGGACAACAATATCGAAATCCGTCAAGATGCCGATCTTATACAAATTCTACGAGCGGTTGACATAAATGAAGAAATTCCGCTAGAAGCATTTGCCGCCGTTGCCGAAATCATCTCATATATATATCAGCAAAACAATAAAACTCTTTAAACTTTATTGTTTTCTCATAATACAAATAAAAAAGCCGTCTGTTCCTGTAGACAAAGGAGACAGCCGCAACATATTTTCACTTTTATGAGGATATGGCACATCAATATGCTTTTCCCAAATATCTTTAATATTCACAAAACTGAATTCTTTATGTTCAACCATAAAACGATTAATAATATGCTCGTTTTCTTCTTGAAGAACAGAACAAGTCATATAAATGAGCCAGCCGCCGATTTTTACCTTTGCCGCAGCGGTGTTCAAGATTTCTATTTGAACTTTGTTTAAATCAATCAACGATTTTTCGCTAAGACGAAATTTTGCATCTGGACTGCGCCGCCAAGTGCCTGTACCCGAACACGGCGCATCTACAATAAATCGGTCAAAATCTCTATCATTATCTGCAATAATATCTGTCAACTCAATATTTTTTACCCCAAGTCTTTCCAGTCTTGGCTTTATATTTTCCATACGTTTGGCGATTGCGTCATAGCACAGGATTTTTCCTTTGTTAGCAAGGATATGTGACAAAGCCAAACTTTTTCCGCCTGCCCCGCAACAATAATCTATAATCTTATGATTTGGCTTTACATCGCATAAAATTGCCGCTAGTTGTGAGGCCTCATCTTGTACTTCCATCCACCCATCTTGATATGTCATACAATTGGGTAAACTAATCCTGTTTTTGCATTTTATTCCATAAGGAGAATAAGTTGTCGGAACAACGTCAAAGCCTTCACTTTCCAGACGTTTTAACACATCTTCTCGACTATGGTTGTGAGCACGAAAGTTCGCTTCTGCCGGCTGATTTAACGCCTTACAAAACTCTATATTTTTAATTTTTGCAAACAGCCATTGCGGACACTCCGCCTCAACATAGTCAGGATAAGGCTGTTCATTATCTTTTGACAACCATAGCTTTTCTTCATCACTTATTACTTCCAACCCATATTGAGATCCGTCAAAGACTTCATCTAAATTATCGCGTTCACTCCACAATAAAATTCGTCTAGGATCAAGAGACGCTGCGTCAAACGAAAGTTTCAAACGATTACGAATAATCTGCCAAACTTTTTCCGTAATAAAACGGCGATCTTTTGAACCTATATATTTTCTGGCGCGCATATAATCATTAACAATATAATCTGCGGGTTTTTCATCCTTAAAAATCTCGCTTATAAGTTCCCAAACAGCCCGATATCTGGCTCCCGATTGCATAAAATATTCCTTTTCTGCCAACTTACAAAAAAATCATAACATCAATTTTCCAAAGCGTCTCCGTAATAATTAAGCCTTATTCTCACAACGACCTTTATACCCCAAAGCCACCAAATATGTCTCGGGACTTTGTTTTCGACTTGCATCAGGCTTAAAATGAACAACTTTTTGAAAATTTTTCTTAGCATCAGCCAATAATTCGCCTTCTGCTCCACCTTGAAAAACTTTGGCAATAAAAATTCCCCCTTTAGCCAATACTTCCTTGGCAAATTCATACGCCAACTCCACCAAACCTATTGTTCTAAGATGATCTGTCTGTTGGTGCCCGGTCGTATTGGCCGCCATATCACTCATCACAATATCGGGCTCGCCTTTTAGCATGTCTTTTAACATCTGCGGAGCTTCTTCATCCGTAAAATCCTGACATAACAAAGTCGCCCCATCAATATACTTTGTCTCTAAGATATCTATACCGACAACCTGACCTCTGCCTTTATTCCGAGCCACGGCTACTTGTGTCCACCCGCCAGGTGCGCACCCTAAATCAACAATTGTTTTTCCCTTACCCAAAAACTTAAATTTCTCATCCAATTGAATTAACTTAAAAGCCGCGCGAGAACGATACCCTTGTCTTTGCGCTTCAGCCACATAAGGATCATTAAGCTGTCGAGCCAACCATTGATTGGAAGATTTTTTCTTAAACTTAGAAGTCTTAACTCGAACACTCAGAGCGTGACGTCCGGTAATCTCCTTAGCCGACTTTGTTAATTTTTTCATCCTTTTTATCACTTTCAATCAATTCGGCCACAATACCATCTTTTGCACTTTTAAGAGAAGCCGTTATTTCCTTAACACCAAGCCCCTCATAAATCGTACGAAAAATAATACTGGCGGCAATAAAAATATAAGATCTTTTATCACCGATATAGGGATTATCCGCCATCTCTGCTCGGCGTGAATGCAAAATTTTATCAATTGCTGTATCCATATCTTCACGTTTCATACTCATTCCATCTGCAGCATCTCGATCGTATTTTCCCATTTCGGAAATCATACAAGCCAAACGCAACGGAGTACTTGAAGTTGCAACAAAACACACGTCTTCAATATAATTTTCCAAATAAGATTTTTTGACAAAGCTCTCCACTCTGGCTTTGATATCTTGACGCAATTTCGCGGCATTTTCTTCACGATATTCGACCAAGTCAAAAGCCTCCGAGGCATTACGCGCCCCCCAAGGAATGGAAATTGTATGCAAAATATGGGGGTTTGTAGTATTTGTAGCCAAAGTAATTTCCGTTGAACCCCCACCCAAATCATACAAAACAACGTATTTACTTTTGCCGCATACATGGCTCAAAGCCCCTTTCAAATTCAGGCGAGCCTCTTCATAGCCATTAATAACTTCCAGCTGAATATGAGATTCATCATAAACTTTTTTCAAAAATTCATCGCTGTTATCCGCCATCCGACAAGCTGCCGTTGCCACAGCACGAAGTTTTACCACATTATATTTATCCAATAATTGCTTATATTCAAAAAAGCATTTAATACCTCGCTCCATGGCATCGGTTGTAAATCTATTTCCCTTATACAACCCTTCTCCCAAGCGTGTTGGCTGCGTCTGTGCACAAACTTGTTTGCCATTTTCATCACAAATCAACAATCGACATGAATTTGTACCCAGATCAATGGCAGCATAATATTTTTCAGTCATTGGCAGCTCCTCTAAATTTATTATCCGGTTTGTAACTGCGTTTTTTTCCAAATGGGTATGGGTAACGCTGTTTTACGCGATGACGAAATCGCGGGTGTTTTTTACGAGCATGCATCAAATCCAGCAAAATTCCCTCGCGAATTCCTCGATCGGCAACGGTTACTTCCGAAATAGGCCAAAAAGTAATCAGCCCTTCGATAATTGCACAACCGGCCATTGTCAAATCCGCTTTTGGCGCGCCTATACAAGGATGTCTTCTACGTCCTTCATCACCCAAACGTTTTATTTTGGCAATTGTATTATCAATATCTTGTTTACTCATGGCGATACCATCAACTGCCGAACGATTATATCTGGGCAAATTTAAGTGAACAGCTCCCAAAACCGTTACGGTTCCGGATGTCCCGATAACTTGAATTTCCTGATTAGCTATGGCTTCACGAATATGATACTTCTCTTCAAATTCGGATAGCAGCTTATGAGTTCGCTCCACAATTGTATTATAAGCCAAATCCGTCATCTCCTGAGATGGGAAAGCCTCCGAAACAGTTACCACGCCATATGGTAAAGACACAAAGCCCTCAATAAAGGTATTACCGCTGTTTGTTGTTCTGGCGAGAGAAATCTCTGTTGATCCTCCGCCGATATCAAAAACCAAAGCTCTTTTTACATTACGTGACAATAAAGGAATACACCCAACCACCGCCAAACGTGATTCTTCTTTGGAAGAAATAATTTCCAGACTAAGTCCTGTTTCTTTTTTTACCAATTCCAAAAAAGGTTGACAATTAACCGCGCGCCGACAAGCGGCTGTTGCCACAAAGCGTGATCGATAAATCGGAGCATATTCCGCCAAGACGCCGGCACATACCTTCAAAGCGCCCACCGTACGCCGAACCGCCGCTCGTGAAAGCTCGTTATTATTTATAATTCCTTCTCCAAGCCTTGTGATTTTTGAAAAAGTTTCCACAACTCTAAACGAGGTAGGAGTAGGAGTTGCAATAACCAATCTGCAAGAATTGGTTCCCAAATCAATCGCCGCATAATTCTGAGCAGCGGAAGGATTGATGTTTTGTTGGGGCATAAGATTCTGCTGATTGGTTTCTATCTT
The DNA here is from genome assembly GCA_944393685.1 of uncultured Alphaproteobacteria bacterium. GTDB lineage: Bacteria > Pseudomonadota > Alphaproteobacteria > RF32 > CAG-239 > CAZU01. The sequence continues at coordinate 16,181 of CALYAW010000009.1, read as the reverse complement.
TTTATGCCACTTTTGCATTTTTTATATTTCAATCTTTTACAAGTAAAATTATACTAAGTTGATTCTGTTATAGAGCATAAATTAAATCGACACAATATTTTTTATATTTCAAACATCAAAAAAACGGCTTTTATCTCTAAAAACCGTTTTTGAAAAGATTCTACATATTTCCTCGAATAGCTTCTCTTAATGTATCAATACAAACCAATTCTTTATTTTCGTTCTCAAAATACCAATATACCCAGCCGTTACAAGCCGGAGCATTTTGAGCCGCGGCTCCGACTTGATGAATGGAACCTTCCATAATTTCATTTTTTATTGTTCCATCTGAGCGTACCACGGCACAATGCTTACGAGAAACATCATACAAGATATCTCCCGGCGAGAGCATTCCCCTCTCGACCACACTTCCAAAAGGAACTCTGGGCAAACGCTTTTTAGAACTATATTCCAAACAAATCTTATCTTTAACTGGTTCAACAGCGTCTATTCTCTCTCTTGCTCCCTTAACATAAAGAGCGTCCTTTTCAATTCCGATAAAATTACGCCCCAATTTTTTGGCAACAGCGCCCGTTGTTCCGGTTCCAAAAAACGGATCAAGAATAATATCGCCAGGTTTTGACGAGGCCATAATGACACGATACAATAGGCTTTCTGGTTTTTGTGTTGGATGAAGTTTGTCCCCATCTTTACCTTTTAAGCGCTCTTTTCCGGTACAAATCGGTAAATTCCAATCACTACGCATCTGAGTGTCTTCGTTTAGAGCTTTCATAGCCTCATAATTAAATGTGTATTTTGAATTCTGGTGTTTGCACGCCCAAATTAATGTTTCATGAGCATTAGTAAAGCGTGTTCCCTTAAAATTCGGCATTGGATTAGTCTTATTCCAAATAATATCGTTCAAAATCCAAAACCCCAAATCTTGCAAGATATAGCCTACGCGAAAAATATTATGATAAGAACCAATAACCCATAAGGCTCCGTCTTCTTTCAAGACTCTGCGCGCGGCAGTCATCCATCGCCGTGTATATTCATCATACGCAGCCAAACTCTCAAAATTATCCCACTCCTCATAAACGCCGTTCACATTGCTATTGTCCGGACGCGTCAAAGCCTCACCAAGTTGAAGATTATACGGAGGATCCGCAAAAATCACATCTACCGAATTAGCTTCCATCTGCTCCATGACCTTAACACAGTCGTCATTAATAACAGTATTAAGAATTAATTTGTTCTGCTTTGCGCTCATCATACCAACCGAAGTAGTGAATATTCTGTTCAATGAGCTCAGTATGTTCGACAGATGGTTATAAATTTATTAACAAGTCCAAAAATTTAAAAAGAAAAAACCGTTGATCTTTCCAACCAACGGTTTTCTCTACTTTTTTACACCGTATGCACTTTTACAGCGCATGCACTTTTACAGCGCATGCACTTTTGCTCGCAGCCTAGCGTAACTTTCTCTCACCTCTTGGATGAGGTTGTTATGCTTTTGGCGGTCGCCATATGTCGCTCCTTCCAAAACTGCTTCCATCTTCTGACCTATACGGTCACAAATAATGCTCAGCTTGGCGTACAAGTTACCCTCGACATCCACAAAGATTCGAAGAAGCTCAGCCTGCTCACCCTCCATTTTGGAGATGGTAGCTTTTCTTTGTTCAAAGCCGATACCGAGCTGCTCCTCTTCATTTTCTCCTGTCGATACGAATATCGCCTGGTTTGTCCAATACGATATCACAATCTGTGTTTGCTGCAATTTCTTTACAAATTCTTTCATGATTAAAATTTAAAATTGTTTAACAATAAATACCTTTTAATAAACGGAGTATACATTATGTCTATTTTTTGTCAAGTATCATCCTGCGTTTTTAAGCAAAAATTTTTGAATTGGCTTATATGAAAGACGATGCACAGGTGTTACGCCGTGTAGCCTAAGCCCAGAAACATGAGCAGGCGTACCATAACCAGCATTTTTTTCAAAACCATAATACGGATATTTTTGAGCCAATTCACACATCAAACGATCTCTATATACCTTGGCAATAATAGATGCTGCCGCGATAGAATAAGATTTTGCATCTCCTTTTATTACCGTATGGCAGTCGCACAAAAATTCTTTAGGCTTTTGATTTCCGTCAATTAAGGCATACTGTGGCTGAATTTTCAGCTGAGCGACAGCACGACGCATAGCTAAAAAAGTTGCCTGTAAAATATTGTTTTCATCAATTTCTTTTACTGACGACATCCCAATACCAATAAACACTTGTCCTTTGTCTTGAGCGGCAAACAAATGTTCATACAATTGTTCTCGTTTTTTTGCAGAAAGTTTTTTAGAATCATTAAGGCCCTTTAGCAAAAATTCATCCAGATTATGATCCAAAATAACCACAGCTCCGGCAACAACAGGTCCCGCCCATGGACCGCGTCCGGCCTCATCAACTCCGACAGTTGTTGCTTTGAGCTTATCTTCCCATTCAAAGTCCGGCATAAAATTTCCTTAAAACAAATCAAAATCGCTTATTTTTATATCTCAATCCATAATCCCTTAGACGTTATTTTTGCAACTCCGCCGATAGGCAGTGTCAACATGGGGGTTGTATGACCAAAATCCACATTAGCTAAAATCGGAATATTTTTCAGCTGAGGAATACTATTGACAATATACACCAAGTCCTCTCGACTGATTTGTGAACCTTTTTGAAACCGTCCGATAACGACACCCTTAACTTTGTCAAAATCAGGTTGATAAGCCAATGCCTGCAAATTACGCAAAAACGTTTTACCGTCTGAACCAGAAGTATCTTCCACCAACAAAACAGTGTCTTCCTTAAAACCGGGCCAATAAGCAGACCCCAAAAGCAAAATCTGCGTACAAAGATTACCCCCTACAAGACGTCCGCTTGCTTCTCCTTCATGCAACACCCAATAGCCATTATTGGGAATAAAAGTTCTTTCATCCTGATTAATAAACCACAAATCGTCACTCCATTCTGCCGAAGGCTTAATTTCGGCTTTGGCCTCTCCCATAAGCATTTTTTTCATCATATCCCAAGTATAATCAAACCCATGCTTCATGCCGAACGAACTATAATGAGGACCCAAAAACGTAACCAGACCGGTTTGAGCATAGATTCCATTAAGCAAAGCCGTAATATCCGAAAAACCGCAAATAATTTTTGGATTTTTCTTAATCAGATTATAATCCAAGTATGGCAACAACTGGTTAGAATTAAAGCCACCGATAATTGTAAAAATTGCTTTAACTTTACTATCAACAAAAGCATCCATTATATCATCGACACGTTTTTGTATATCTGATGTTCCGAAACGGTCGAAATTCTCATCATTTGTATTTTTAGCAAAACTTACTTTAAGCCCCATTTCCGCAAACCGAGCAGCTGCGTTGGCCCGACTGTCAGGACCTATAATTTTCAATCCGGTAGACGGAGCAACAACACGAATTTCATCACCTGAACATAATTTTGCGGGAATAATTTTTTCCATTTTCAATCTCCTTTAAGCAACATTCCTTGCCGAAAGTATAGCCTTATTTTTAAGATTCGCAATCACTTATATCTTAAAAAACATCTCCCAAACCACCATATAATTTTCAAAAACATATAATGGATAAAAAATGGAAAAACATTTTTACATATTCAGGCACGGCGAATGTCCATTTAATGTCAGCGGTCACATCCAAGGCCAAAGATTCAACGGCAGGCTGACATCAAACGGTATCCGTCAAGCCCATAATGTAGGTCAATGCTTGCTGGACAAACACATAGAAGTTATCATATCAAGCCCGATGCGCCGAGCTTTAGAAACATCAAAAATTGTCCAAAAATACCTCAATGTACCTATTTTCATAGATCATCGTTTTATTGAAGTTAACATGGGAATCATTGAAGGAATGCATATTTCATTAGCAGAAAAAAAATATGCAAAAACCTATTCTTTGTGGCGCAATCCGTTATATCAAAACAAAAACATTCGTTTTCTCGGCGGAGAAAGCAAAAATGAAGTTCGACAACGCATTATTGAAGCTCTGACACACTACGCATGCGAAACCACTTACCAAAATCTGGCTATTTCCGGACACGGCATCACCATTTCACAAACCCTTATGAATTTGGGGATAGATATAACAGATATTCAAAATGGTTCAATTGTACATATTAGTTATTCTCACCCTGATTGGCAATATCTTGGTTTTATACATTAACACTAATAATGAGGAGGAGGCGTTTCTTCACTAAGGGGTTTAACACCATTTTCTTCTGCCAAATTCAACAAATAACGATTTTGCTTGATCAAATACTCTATTTTTCGTCCTTGTTCAATAATCACCGCATTAAGCTCATCAAGCATTTTTTCTTGATTAGCCAAAGTTGTTTCAATCAAAATCAGTCTATCTTCATCGGATTGCATATCTGTTTTATTCCTCTTGTTCTGTTTTAAGGTTATGTTATCATCGTTTCAAATATTTACAACCGGAAACAACAATGCAACTTGAAAAAACACCAGAATTTAATGATGCTGTTGAGCTTTTGTGCAATAGTAACAAACATCTGTTCATCACCGGCAGCGCCGGAACGGGAAAATCAACCCTGCTTGAATATTGTCGCCAACATAGCTCCAAAAATTTGGTTGTTGTTGCTCCGACAGGTGTAGCAGCACTTAATGTGCAGGGACAAACCATACATCGTTTTTTTGGTTTTCCGATTAACGTAACTCCAGAAAAAATCAAAAATTCTGAAATTCAACCTCGCACCAAACGCATATATAAAGAACTCCAAACTCTCATCATAGACGAAGTCTCCATGCTTAGAGCGGATATTCTCGATTGTATTGATGTTTTTTTGAGACTTTACGGTCCTGCAAAAGAAGAAGCTTTTGGCGGAGTGCAACTTGTTTTGGTTGGTGATTTATATCAACTTCCTCCGGTAATTTCTTCGGCAGAACAATCTTTTTTTTCCTCTCGTTATGATTCAGCCTATTTTTTTAGTGCCGAGGTTTTCCGAAACATTAGTTTTCATATAATAGAATTAACTAAAATATACCGTCAGAAAGATGCAGATTTTATTAATCTTTTAGGACGTATTCGCCGCAATATGGCAACAAAAAAAGATATTGAGTTACTTAATTCTCGTTCAAATGCTTCCCTTCCTCAAAATGAGTTTTATATTAATCTGACAACCACCAACCTGCTTGCCGATGAAATAAATTCACAAGCCTTAGAACAACTAGAAAGCCCAGCCTACATATCCGAAGCCAACATAGAAGGCAACTTTCAAAAAGATAGTTTTCCGACCTCTGAAACACTTAAGCTAAAAGTTGGAGCGCAAATCATGTTTCTGAATAACGATAGCAAAAAACGCTGGGTAAACGGCAGCCTTGGCAAGATTGAAGAAATCAAAATCAACACGGATAGAATTCGTTATCTGCGTATTCGTCTTCAAAACAACAAACAACTTGTTGATGTATTTCCTTATACGTGGGAAATATACAAATATTCTCTTTGTGATAAAGAAATCATTTCCGATGTAATCGGCTGTTTCACTCAATTTCCGATACGTTTGGCATGGGCAGTGACTATTCACAAAAGCCAAGGTAAAACATTTGATTATATCAATTTGAATGTTGGAGACGGCACATTTGCAACAGGACAACTATATGTTGCGCTTAGCCGCTGCACATCATTCGGCGGCCTAAGATTAGAAAAATCAATCTCTGCCAATCACATATCAACAGACCCAAAGATTGTATCATTCATGAATAGTGTTAATAAGCCGCCGATGCCACTTATCCAAAAAACACAATTTCTCAAGCAAGCCATACTCAATCACCAAAAGTTAGAAATCAGTTACAGAAAAACCAATGGTGAACTTTCCAAGCGCATTATTATTCCCATCCGTATAAAAAATGAAAACGTACTGTCTTTTTGTATACAAAGACAAGAACAACGCAGTTTTAATATCAATCGCATAGAAAAGCTAAAAACTTTTGTTGAATAATCGAATCATCCGCGCTATATTACGAATACAATTACACAAGGAGAAGCAAAATGGACACACGCGTTGCAATTATCGGCATAATTGTCGAAGACTATAACTCAGTAGACGCTCTTAACGAAATTCTGCACGAGAACCGCCAATTTATTATTGGTCGTATGGGAATTCCCTATCGAGCCAAAAATATCAGTGTCATGAGTATTGCCGTAGATGCCGATGCCGACACGATTAATGCCATTTCCGGCAAAATCGGAAAGCTCAAAGGTGTCAGCGCCAAAACAGCCATCTCTGGAACTTGTATCTGCGAGAATTAGTAACATATTAACTGACGGGAAAGATTCGTTCTGACCCCAAAGAAAGGAAGCAAAATGTACAATCCCTCTTCGCTCAAAGCGGAAGAATTTATCAATCATGATGAAATCATGGAAACATTGGCTTATGCCGATATCAACAAAAACAATCTTAAACTTATTGACGAGATTATAGAAAAAGCCAAACAGCGCAAAGGTTTAACGCACCGAGAAGCCTCTGTTCTTTTGGCATGCGAGAATACCGACAAAATTAATAAAATCTATGCTCTTGCGGAGCAAATAAAAAAAGATTTTTACGGCAACCGCATAGTCTTGTTTGCCCCTTTGTATTTATCAAACTATTGCGTCAATGGTTGTGTCTATTGCCCTTATCACGCCAAAAACAAGCATATTGCGCGCAAAAAAATGACTCAAGAAGAGATAAAAAAAGAAGTAATAGCTTTGCAAGACATGGGACACAAACGTTTAGCGCTTGAGGCCGGAGAAGATCCCATCAATAACCCGATTGAATATATTCTTGAATCAATCAAGACCATTTATTCCATAAAACATAAGAATGGAGCAATTCGCCGCGTCAATGTTAATATTGCCGCAACCACGGTCGAAAACTATCGCAAGCTCAAAGAAGCCGGCATAGGTACTTATATTTTATTTCAGGAAACATATCATAAAGAAAGTTACGAGCAACTTCATCCGACAGGACCTAAACATAATTATGCTTATCATACCGAAGCCATGGACAGAGCTATGGAAGGAGGCATTGACGATGTAGGACTAGGTGTTTTATTCGGCTTAGAAAAATACCGTTACGAATTTGCCGGCCTCCTGATGCATGCAGAGCATTTGGAAGCTGTTCACGGTGTGGGTCCGCACACTATCAGCGTACCACGTATAAAACACGCCGACGACATAGATCCTTCTGCATTTGACAATGGTATTGATGATGATACTTTTGCCAAGATAGTAGCATGTATTCGCATTTCAGTTCCTTATACAGGAATGATTATATCCACCAGAGAGAGTCAATCGTGTAGAGAACGAGTTTTGCATCTTGGCATCTCTCAAATCAGTGGCGGCTCCAAGACTAGTGTCGGAGGCTACGCAGAACCGGAACCGGAAGAAGAAAACTCCTCACAATTTGATGTTAGTGACAAGCGTACATTAGACGAAGTTATCCGTTGGTTGATGCAAATCGGCTATTTACCAAGTTTTTGCACGGCATGTTATCGAGAAGGACGAACCGGAGACCGTTTTATGGCTCTCTGCAAAAGCAAACAAATCCAAAACTGCTGTCATCCGAACGCCATTATGACGCTTAAAGAATATTTGGTTGATTATGCCTCTCCCGAAACGCGCAAAATTGGCGAGGAGCTGATAAAGAAAGAAATTGGAAGCATTCCCAAAGAAAAAGTCCAAAAGATTGTTACGGACAATCTTACAAAGATTGAACAAGGCAGCCGCGACTTCAGATTTTAATTACAAAAAAACTATCTTTGAACGACACGCATCAAAACCACCACTCCCCGCAAACAGCGGGGAGTTTTTACCAAACAAAAAAAGCCGCTTTATTAGAAGCGGCTTTTTTAACTGGTCGGAATGACTGGACTCGAACCAGCGACCTCTTCGTCCCGAACGAAGCGTTCTACCAGGCTGAACTACATTCCGTTTTTGCAGTTCATGCTTATATCACAAAAAAAAAATTAAACAAGAGCTTTTTATATTTTTTTATAGACAAATTTTTCCAAATATGTTAAATCGTCTCCAAACTAGAATTAAGGAGCCTTTATGTTGCTAACAACACTTATTCCGCAAATATCAAACCTAATTCCTTACGATTATACTCAAATTCAAAAAGCGGAATATGAATTCATTCTCAATAAGACACTGGCCTCTTTTCAGCCGAATATCAACCCCAAGATTATTCATACCTTAGGAATCCCAGGTTCCGGAAAATCAACTTTTTGTAAGAAACAAAAACAAAATAATTTTATATACATTAGCTTTGACCATATAATGGAGCAAATTCCAGCTTATCACCATGATATAGAGGCATATGGATCTCCGACAGCCTTCAAAAACTGGGAAATTCCAGCCCGTGTTATTGGCTATGAGTTATTGCGCCGTGCAATCGAAAAACGGCTCAATATTCTTTTTGAGCATAGTGGAGCCACAGCTGCGCACCTTGATTTATTAAAAAACCTCCGTCTTCAAGGTTATGAAATTGAAATTGACTACATTCAATGCAACATAAACAAAGCCCTGTTGCGCGCAAAAAAACGAGAAGAAATAACCCATCGCCACACTCCTCCGGAAATGATAAAGCAACGCGCATCCGTTCTTGTTGAATTATGCTCCGAATATAAAAAAATTGCCGATGTTTTTCGAACATACGACAATTCTTTTAATCAATTTATCTTAAAAGAAGAATTTGTCACCCCCAAAAAAGACATAGCGGTTTAATCTAACGCCCAATACTATGATACTCAAATCCAATATTTCTAACCTTTTGAGGATCCAAAAGATTACGCAAGTCCATAATTTTAGGAGTATTCATCAAATCTTTAATTTCTTCTAAATTAATTTCTTTGAATTCCGGCCATTCGGTCAACAATACCAAGACATCCGCTCCATCAACAACTTCCTTAATATTTGAAGCGTATGTCACTTTGTTACCAAGTATTTTAGCAGCATTTTCCATTGCTTGAGGATCATAAACTTTCAGTCTTAAATTATACTTTAGTAATTCCGAAACAATTTGCATTGCAGGAGACTCTCTGCAATCATCCGTTCCGTTCTTAAAAGCCAGACCTAGAACCGCAATTTGTGCATCGGCAACATCTTTAATCGCCTCTCGCACCCGATTCGCCATTTCCGTCTTACGCTCATCATTTCCTTTTATTGCAGTTTCAATAAGGCTCAAATTAACACCATATTGGCGCCCCATATAAGCCATAGCATTTGTATCTTTCGGAAAACACGAACCGCCATACCCTGGCCCCGGATTCAAAAAGCGATGTCCGATTCGGCTATCCAAACCGATACCTTTTGCTACCTCATAGATATCAGCCCCTGCTTTTTCGCAAAAATTCGCCATTTCGTTAATATAATGAATTTTCATAGCTAAAAAAGCATTTGCGGCATATTTGATAGTTTCGGAAGAACGACGCCGCACAAATAAAATCTGCGTTTTTCCATCAAACGGTTTGTACAATTCTCTCAAAACCTTGCAAGCCTTATCACTGTTGGCTCCAATAACAATCCTGTCAGGATTAAAGAAATCGTGTATTGCAAATCCCTCACGCAAAAACTCAGGCAAAGAAACGACATCAAAATTTGCTTGAGGATGCCGTTCACGAATAATTTTTTCCACTTCATCCCCAGTACCGACAGGAACCGTCGATTTTGTTGCCACAACAGTATATCCTTGCAAAAAATCGGCTAATTCTTCCGCAGCCTCATGAATATAACGCATATCCGCTTCTTTAGTAATCGGATGAGGAGGAGTACCCACCGCTATAATTACAACATCTGCAATCTCAACACCTTCTTTCATGGAGGTTGTAAATTTTAATCGACCGCTGCGCACATTGTTTGAAAACATCTCATCCAGACCATCCTCAAAAATAGTAACCTGACCTGAACTCAATTTATCAATTTTTCCTTCATCCTTATCAATACAAACCACCTCGTTCCCCAACTCGGCAAAACCGACACCCGTAGGCAATCCGACATATCCGGTTCCGATAATAGCTATTTTCATCATATCCTCAACTCATAGTTCATTTTTCAAAAATTTGTATCAAATTTATTCTGTTGGTGCAACTCATATTCTCACAATAAACACATCTAAGATTTAGAACTTGTCAAAATAATATCCCTATATTAACGTAAATAAAAAAACTTTTATGAGGTCTGTTATGTACAAAAAATTATCTTACTTGTTAGCAAGTTTTTTTGGTATTGGTTATGCTCCTTTTGCTCCAGGAACATTCGGCTCTTTTGCCACACTTCCTTTAGCTTTTGTTTTAGCATATTTTTTTGGTTTTTTTGGAATTATTTGCGGAACAATTATTACTTTTGCAATCGGAGTACTGAGCACGCGTGAGGTCTTAAAATATTCCAAACATGATCCTTCTTTTGTTGTCATAGATGAAGTTGCGGGGCAACTGTTGACTTTTGCGCCTGTAGCTCATTACCTACAAAATAATTCGACAGCCTGGATAACGTATTTGCTTGGTTTTGGTCTTTTTCGTCTTTTTGACATCACTAAGCCCCAACCGGCCAAATGGGCAGATAAAAAAGTCCTCAATGCATGGGGCGTCATGTTGGATGATATTTTTGCCGGATTATATGCCGCATTAATTATCTATCTTCAACATAAATATATGGCCTTTTGATAACTGTTGCCAAACCTTAAAAACATTGATAAGATGCATTTTGTTTAACAACTAAAAAGAGTAATAATGTTTACCACCCTGGCAAATAAAATAAAATCTTCCTACATTGTAAGCAACTACTCCAAAATGTATCCTTACATAAAGCCCTATAGCTTTCGAGCCCTTGTTGCCGTACTAATTACGATTCCAATTGGTTCAATGGATGCTGTTATCGCCTGGTCTCTCAAACCATACATGGATATTGTTATGGTTGAAAAATCAACTTCTTCAACGACATACATACCTCTTTTAATAATTCTATTCAGTATTTTACAGAGTTTTTTAAACTACACCGCAACTTACCTTAACACTTGGGTGGGTCGCAAAATAGCCAATGACGTTAAAATAGACCTTTTTGAAAAACTGATGCATTCTGACGCCCAGTTTTTTGATAAGCGTCGCTCCGGAGATATTGTTTTTCAATTTAACACTAATGTAGATACGGCCTGTAATGGCCTGTTGGCTAATTTGAAATTATTTACCACCAGAGTATTTTCCTCTTTATCCCTAATTGGGGTATTATTTTACAACTCATGGCAATTGGCCATTGTTGCGGTCATAGTCCTTCTGGGAGCCCTTTACCCTCTGACAACATTGCGCCGCAAGCTAAAACAATTATTTGATAAAAATATTTTTTCGAGCTCGGCCGTCATTACACATTTTAATGAAACATACAGTGGCAACCGCATCATTTCATCTTACAATCTTTATGACTATCAATTAACACGCTTTAAAGAGACATTGCGAAACCTATTTAAGTTAGGCATCAAAATGATACAACGCACCGGTATGCTTTCACCGATAATGCATTTTGTTGTCTCTTTGGGAATTGCGGCAGTCATTTGGCTTGGTAGTTATTTAATAGTAACCCATCAAATCACCGCTGGAAATTTTGTTTCATTTATCACGGCTCTAATTATGCTGTACAACCCCATAAAAAGCATTGGCAACAACTTTAACTCGGTGCAAATATCTCTTATGGCAATGGAATGTGTTTTCAAACTCCTTGATGAACACCCCAAAATTGAAAACAAACCAAACGCGAAACCACTCCAAAGCATCAATAAAGAAATTGAATATAAAAATGTTTGTTTTGAATACATAGCAAAAAAACCTGTTTTGAAAAATATCAACCTAACAATTAAAAAAGGTCAAACGGTTGCTTTCGTCGGCAACTCCGGTGGCGGAAAGACCACTCTGGTCAACCTATTGCCGCGTTTTTATGATGTTAAATCCGGACAGATTCTCATCGATGGGGTTGATATTCGAGACCTCGAATTAAACTCTCTACGAGATAAAATAGCGATAGTTTTTCAAGATAACTTTCTTTTTGCGGGAACAATCCGTGACAATATTTTGCTTGGCACCAAAAGCGCCACTCAAGAGCAAATAAACCAAGCCGTAAAATCCGCCTGTCTGGATGAATTTATTGCATCTTTGGACAAAGGCCTTGACACCGACATCGGTGAACGCGGTGTTTTACTCTCAGGTGGACAAAAGCAACGGATTGCCATAGCCAGAGCCTTCATCAAAAACGCACCGATTGTCATTTTAGATGAAGCCACTTCCGCTCTTGACAACAAATCAGAAGCCATTGTTCAAGAAGCCATCAACAATTTGATGCAAGATCGCACGGTCTTTGTTATAGCTCACCGTCTCTCTACCGTTCGCCACGCAGACAAAATTATAGTTGTCAATTACGGAGAGATAGCAGAAACCGGAACACACGAAGAACTAGTCAACAAAGAAAACGGAGTTTATGCAGCTCTATATAAAACCCAGTTAAAATAATTTCGATGAGGCAACCAATGAAACTTGGAAAAATTTATATCAAACTACTACGTTTACTTCATATTATTTCGGAACAAGAATACCGCAGACGCAAGATAAAATACCTTCCGCACATAGATAAAGTAGCTCTACAAACGCAAATTAATCATTTTAATACACTCGGAACACTCAAAAGAGAAATCTCCCCCCGCCTCATTGTTTCGTTAACATCATTTCCTGAGCGGATGTATGACATTCATTACACCATATACTCTCTTTTAAACCAAAGCCTTAAACCGGATACTGTAATTCTGTGGCTTGCCAAAGAACAATTTCCTCAACTGGAACAAGACATTCCGAGCGATGTCCTAAAATTACGCAACAACGGCCTTGTCATAAAATGGTGTGAAGATTTGCGCTCATATAAAAAACTAATCCCCTCATTAAAAGAATTTCCCGACGACATCATCATCACAGCCGATGATGACATTTTCTATCCCCCACAATGGTTGGAATTGCTCTACACATCTTATCTAAAAACTCCTCGCGCCATACACTGCCATCGAGCTCATCATCTTCTTGCCGATGAAAACGGCAACATTCTTCCCTACAAAAAATGGCGACATCGCATCCGTCACGGCTTACCATCTTTTGCCAATTTTTCTACCGGCGCTGGTGGTGCTCTTTATCCCCCGCACAGTCTATACAAAGATGTCATAGAGAAAAAACTTTTTCAAAAATTAGCACCCTATGCTGATGACATATGGTTTTGGGCTATGGCGGTAATGAACAACACCCCGATTAATGTAGTTGAAAACAACATTAAGACCCTCACCTATATCAATCCTGAGCGAGAGATGCGCATGACAGATGAATTCACACTGGCCATGGTTAATTGTAGCGAAGGACGCAATGATGAACAATTCCGAGCTGTTATTGAACACTATCCGCATATAAAAGAAAATATTTTTAAATAAAAGAGGTAAAAATGACAAAAAATCCGACAGTCTCCGTGCTGATGCCGGTTTACAACACCAAAGAGAGCTATCTTCGTGAAGCGATAGAAAGTATTTTAACCCAAACTTTCGATGATTTTGAACTTCTCATACTCAATGATTGTTCAACAGATTCAAATGTTGAAAAAGTTGTTCTGTCCTATCACGACGCACGCATAAAGTACCACACAAATGAAAAGAATCTTGGTATTTCAGGCTCTAGAAATAAACTTGTCGGTTTAGCAAAAGGCAAATACATAGCTGTAATGGATCATGATGATATCAGCCAGCCAGAACGGATAGCCACCCAGGTTGCATACTTGGAACAAAATCCGGATATCGGCGTTGTCGGTTCTTTTGCCAAAGATATTGTCTCCGGAAAAAAATTACCATTACCAATTGAAGACGAAGAGATTAAAATGGCTTTATTTTTCCGCAGTAGTATTTTCCATCCAGCGTCAATGCTCCGTAAAACAATGTTTACTCTGGCTCAATATGAGGCAGACTATACGCCGGCCGAAGACTATGCGCTGTGGTGCCGCCTGTTGCCTCATACCAAATTTCACAATATTCCGGAAATTTTATTTTCATACCGTAACCACAAAAATAACACATCGCATCGTCAAAAACGTTTAACCGCCGATGTAAGCGACAAAATACGCTTTTTTGTCAGAAAACAAAACCCGGATCTCTATACCGAAGCAAAGCAAAGAGCCACCTCAACTACACGCATCAGTCTTTTCGGCTTTATTCCTTTTCTCACATACACTCGCAAAAACAATCGGAGTAAATGCAAACTCTTTAATCTAATACCGCTGTGGTCAGGAAAAACAAAAACAGTTATTTAATCAAGGAAGGAACCCCTATGTCCATCAAAAACATATTTTGGGATGTCGATGGCGTACTCGCCAATTTGAATTACGCATATTATAATTTTTTAACCAAGCATCCAAACTATTGTAAAATGTATCAAAACTTGCAATGGGAAGAACTCCCCAAGGCTCTGCCAATAAACCCCAAATACGGAGCTTTAGAACTAAAAACTCACCCGACACTGGGCACAGAAATGGACTATGACTTTTGCCACTCTCCGGAATTTTTTACCAACCGTCCACTATATCCCAACGTTATAGAAACGCTTGAATATTTTCATAACCAAGGCTATCGGCAGTTTACTCTTTCCGCGACCTTTGATGTTGAAACCAAGAAAAAATTTCTCAATCAACTTTTGGCGCCGGTCACAAATTTTTTAACGATAGAATGTGTTCAACACGGCAAATTCATGCATGATTCTGCTAAGGAAGACATGCTCAAAGAATGTTTTGCCAAATACAAGCTGAAAGCAGAAGAAACAGCTCTGATTGATGACCGCATTTATAATCAATATGCCGCCATAAATGTAGGAGCTCAACCAATCAGATATAGATGTGAATTTACAACAGATCTTCCGAAAGATTTGAAAGGAATTCCTGAAGTGTACAGTTTTGAAGAACTCAAACAACTCTTAACTTCTCTGAATAATAATAAAAAAGGATAAAATACACAAGAACGATATCTTTGCATTGACGCTTATATGTACTTATCGTATACAACAAACGTTTTAACAACAGACAGGATTTTTGAAATTGGAAAAACTAACTTATCTGCTTGAGCATCATTATGTGTTGCCAACGAATATTATGTGGCTCATTTTTGGCACTCTTATTTTCGTGCTTCTTTTTTTAGATTTATTTGTATTTCACAAAAAAAGTGAAGAGCCGCAAATTGCCGATACTCTTAAAATGAGTATTTATTATATCCTCATTGCATTAGTTTTCGGGCTCTTTATCATTTATGAAAAAGGGATTTCCGCAGGCATGCTTTATTACACCGGCTATTTGGTTGAAAAAAGTTTGTCTATGGATAATATTTTTGTAATTTCTCTGGTATTCACCAGCCTCAAAATTCCCAGTAAATACCAACATCGCGTTTTATTCTGGGGGATTTTAGGTGCCATTGTCATGCGGGCTGTTATGATTTTAATTGGAGCCAAACTTGTCAGTGATTTCCATTGGATATTATATCTGTTCTCATTTTTCTTGCTATATACAGGCGTTAAAATGCTTCTCAAAGGAGAAGAAGAAACCGCTTTATCAGACACGCGGATTTTCAAAATAGTAAAACGCACATTCAAAATGACCCGAAAACTCTATGATGAACATTTCATTGTTAGACAAAACAAAAAGATTTTGATAACACCACTTTTGTTTGCGCTAATCATTATTGAGTTTATGGACATTATTTTTGCAGTAGACAGCATTCCCGCGATTTTTTTGATTACACAAGATGTTTTCATTGTCTATACCAGTAATATTTTTGCGATTCTTGGCCTAAGAGCTCTTTACTTTTTACTTGCGGCCAGCATTAATCGTTTTACTTATCTCAAACCGGCTCTTGCAATTATTCTTATTTTTATCGGCAGCAAAATTTTTCTGCCCTTCATAGGTATAAAAATAGAAGCCTGGCAATCATTGATAATTACGTTTAGTATTCTGGCCGGAAGCATTATTTTTTCTTTGAAGCAGGCATCTGCGTCAAAAGAATAAAAAAAGTAACCCACCGGCTTAGCCGGTGGTTCTTCATAAGCGGGTGTAACCCTAATGGTGCCAGCAAACGCCT
>CALYAW010000008.1 GCA_944393685.1 uncultured Alphaproteobacteria bacterium | reverse complement strand
ATCGTTATAGATTTTAGTATCTATTTTATAAAGATAAAGGAGGCAAAAGCCTCCTTTTTTAATATTGTTGTATGAAACTACAACTGAGCATAACGCGGCAGAGATTGCGACATCGTTTCTTCAATCAAAGAACTGGCGGCGGCAATCGTGCGTTTGGTTGCTTCTTCCTTTTCTTGTTGCTTTTTGAGTTTACGACGTTCCAAAGAAGCTTTTCTGCGTTTTTGAGAGTTTTCAAGTTCTTTGGATATGAAATTCAAAATCTCGGTATCAAACTCATTGTTGACAATGCTATCGTAAAAATCAGACAAGAAATTGAGCTTTTCACGGTCGTTTAAGAGATAAAGAGAATATTTGATGATTTTCTTGCCCCCTAAACGCAAAGTAAAGATTGAATTGGTTTCGGTATCAACAATCAACTTGTTCATACGGTTTTTAATGTTCCAAGAGTTGTTTTTGATATGTTTCATATTCTCATCAAGCATTTTTAAGATACGCTTTTTGCTGCTATCAAGGGTTAATTTTCCTTCATCTTGAGTGTTTTCAAGTTTTACAGCATTATATTTGTTCAAAAAGTTTTGCATTTTAATTTCCTTTCAAAAATGAATTTTAGTTAAAAAAAGAGCATAATAATTCTGTTTGACAAACAGGCTTTCCTGTCGGTCATTTAAGTTAAAACGGTTAAATTTCAGGGGTTAAATAAGGTTTAGGTTTTATAAACCGAAGTTAGTATGCAAAGCCTGCGGCTCTGACAATGTTTTCCATGCGTTTGGCTTCTTTTTTAAGACGGTAAGCTTTTACCAAAGAAGCTATGATATATGCTACAACAGTCATCGTTTTTCCTTTCGTAATTTTGTTAACCATGGGTATTGCTACCTGACAAGAACAGTATTGGCTCAAAACAAAACGCAAGTCAACACATTGTTTTTCAATGATTTTATGCTTTGTAGGTTTTAAATAGATATCAATAGATATTGATAGATTTCTTAAGGTAAAAAGTTTTGCAAGATTTGTAAGAAAATGGAAATATTTTGTTTTAGATGTAAAGGAATCGCAATTTTTGAGTGTTAAATAAAATTAAATAGATATATGATAATAATCGTTTTAATTGGTTTTTAGGGGTAAAAATGATGAATTGGAATAATATTAAAGATTATCAATTTGAAAAAGATACTTACATAAGTGAGGCCAAAGTTGATGAAGAAATCCCTTCATTAAACCAACAAAATATTGAAAATTTTAGTTTTGATTTTCCTAAGAGTTGTCTTGATGGTGTTTTAACGAGAGAATATGCCAAAAGCCTCGCAGCTCCCATACAACAAGGAGAATATATATACTGTGATAGTATGGAACAGCTTAAAGAATTTTGCCTACTGTATATGATGAGATTGTCAGATGTTTTTTTAAGATTAAGAGAACCGGATATTGAAAATGCCGGTAGTTCCATCAAGGATTTAATGGCTCAATATGATGAGTATATAAAAGAAACAGGAAATAATTATAAAGTTTTTCAATCAGTAAAAAATTTTCTTTTTAGCCTTCCTTCTAAAAAAGAAGCTCCAATAAAGGTAAAAAATGAATATTTAGACCAATATTACCCTTACTATGCAGATGCACTTAAGTCATTCTTGTGCATTTTAGCGACAATATTCAATTACAATTTAAAACAACCTGATTTGCCGTCCGAGAAAGTAAAGTTGTACGCCCAAAGAGGATATGATCGTAATTTTATAGTAAAGGATGAAGCTAAATTAAAAAAGTTTTTGGAAAACTTTGAGGAAGAGTATTGTTTTGCAGAGCAAGAGGTTCGATCTGTTTTTGAAAATCCTTTTTCTGATATAGAATTAAAATCATTAGGATTTAATAATTTGTGCTTGCATTTGAAAAATATGAATATTTCTTCAAGTGAAGAAAATGATAATCTTTTCAGATTTATTGATTATGTAGATATCAGAACAGTAATTTTTGAGAATTGTGCTTTCAGCGGAGCTGAACGTTTATTTTTAAGAGATAAATCATTTATGTTCAAAAATTGCATTTTTAATTGTCGGGTTAGTTATTGGGAAACGGGACTAAATAGAAATTTTCAAACAGTAATAAGTTTGTTAAAGTTTGAAAACTGTATATTCAATGGTAATTTTGAGATTGATAAAATACAAAAAGGGTGTTATTCAGCTCTTATTTTAAGAAATTGTACTTTTTCAGAACAGGCAAATTTTTTATTATCTAATATATCTAAATTGAAAATTATATTTAGCAATACAATTTTTGGGGGTAAAGTATCCTTTTCTGATGTAAACTTTCATTATGGTCAGATTGTTAATGTTATATTTTTGAATGAACTCAGAGTTAAGAATATTACATTTACAAAACATGTTAATTTCAAGCAGATTGTATTTTCTGCAAATGTTGTTAAAACTATGAGTAATTCTATTCGCTCCTTTGTAAAGGCATTAGAGAGTAGTGGGTTTAGTGATTACGCCGCAGAATTATCAGAGTTTTATTTAAATGACCTTGATAGTGCTAAAAAACAAGAAGCATTTGATATTGCGGCTCGTTCAAATTGGTTGAATATTAAACAAACTGCGGCATTTTTAGGCATATCTTATACAACCTTGCTGGCTATGCGAAAAGAAGATAAGGCAGGCGGCGTCAGAAGAATACCATATATAGGAGAAGGCAAAAATTCTCGCTACTATCTCCCCTTGTTAGAAGCCTACAAAAGCCAGAACTGGAAACTCGTTTCCGAACTTGCCAAAGAAATGGAAGGGAAGTAATTATTTCTGCAATTAAACAGATATTCTTATTGAAAAATAAACCTTTTTACTTTAGGCTTTGAGGCATTAGAAATATACCAATAAAGTCTAGAGGAATTTGGAATGTCTATAAACGGAAATATCAATCAAAAAGCAAATTTAATCTGGTCAATAGCCGATGTTTTGACCGGAACATATAAACCTCATGAATATGGCGAAGTTATTTTGCCAATGATGGTTATTAAGCGTTTTGATTGTATTTTGGAAGATACCAAGGAAGCTGTATTAAAAAAATTGCCTGAAGTTAGCAATTTGCCGATGAAAGATATCTTTTTAAAAAAGGCAAGCGGACATCCGTTTTACAATACAAGTAAATTTAATTTCAAACGATTATTAGACGCTCCTGACAGTATTGAAATAAATTTCCGTTCATATTTGAATGATTTTTCCGATAATGTAAAAGATATTTTAGAGCATTTTGAATTTGAACGCCATATTGAAAGATTAGCTTCACATGACTTACTTTATATGGTTATAAAAAAGTTTAATACACCAGATGCTGACTTACATCCTTCAAAAGTTAGCAACTTGGAAATGGGATATATTTTTGAAGAAATTATTCGCCGCTTTTCAGAAGCTCATAACGAAGATGCTGGACAACACTATACCCCAAGAGAAGTCATAGAACTCATGGTTAATATACTTTTCAATAATGATAATAGTATATTGACCGGAAATGTTGCAAAAACACTATATGACCCAACCGTAGGAACGGGTGGAATGCTTTCTGTTGCAGAAGAATATCTTTCAAGGCTAAACAAAAACGCAAAGCTTATTTGTTATGGACAAGAGATAAATGACCAAACCTTTGCTATTTGTAAAGGAGATATGCTCATTAAAGGAAATGATGCAAACAATATTAAATGCGGCAATACATTATCTGATGACCAATTTGCAGATGATAAGTTTGATTATATATTATCTAATCCGCCTTTTGGTAGGGAATGGAAAAATGATAAAAACGCCGTGGAAAAAGAAGCAAAATTGGGTTTTGCAGGGCGTTTTGGTGCTGGATTACCGCCTATTAGTGATGGGCAAATGCTCTTTTTGCAAACAGCAATCCACAAAATGAGACCGGAAGGTTCAAAAGTTGCTATTATTCAAAATGGTTCTCCTTTATTTAGTGGTGATGCCGGAAGCGGACAATCAGAAATACGCAAATATATATTAGAAAATGATTTGTTAGAAGCTATCGTAGCTCTACCTAATGATTTGTTTTATAATACCGGCATTGCAACCTATATTTGGGTATTTAACAACAAAAAGCCTGTAGAAAGAAAAGGCAAGGTTCAACTTATAAATGCTAATGGACTATATGAAAAACGCCGTAAATCATTAGGAAATAAGAGAAACGACATTCCGCAAAAGTATATAGATAAAATCACACAAATTTACGGAGATTTCAAAGAAAATGAAATCAGTAAGATTTTTAATAACGAAGACTTTGGCTATGCAAAGATTGTAGTTGAACGTCCGCAAAGGGATGAAAATGGCGAAATTATCTTGAAAAAAGGTAAGCCTGTAGCGGATTCTGAATTAAGAGATACAGAAAATGTGCCTTTAACAGAAGATATTCATGAATATTTTCAGCGAGAAGTGATTCCTTTTGCTCCGGATGCTTGGATAGATGAAAGCAAAACTAAAATTGGCTATGAAATTCCATTTACAAGATATTTTTACAAATATGTTCCACCTCGCTCATCTGATGAGGTATTATCAGAAATTATGACTTTACAAAAAGATTTGGAACAAACCTTAAAGGGATTGTTTTAAGATGAGTAAGGAAGTAAAAGAAATTGGTAAAATGGGAGCTTTGGCTCTGTTAAGCCAGATGCCAGTCGTTTCTGCATTTTCAAAATTTTTTGAAGATTATGTAAATTCCAATTGGCAAAAACGTATAGAGCTGTGGAAAGAGGAAACGATAAAAAGATTATCTAAATTAGACCAAGATATGGAACAAAAAATAAGGGATATGTCTAATTTTGCCAATATATTAGCAACGGCACAAAGGGGTGCATTGGAAGATATAGAAGAAGATAAAGTGGGTTTGTACATTAATGCTGTCATCAATGCTATCAAAAATGAAAATATTGATAATATGAAAACCCATATATTTTTGAATATGCTGAGAAGATATACATTGGCACATATTGAAACACTAATGTATTTTAATAATCCTGCAAAGTATTTTTCGTTTATAAAAAAACATAATATTCATGGAGCAATACTATATCACATATCAGGGGAAAGATTTTCCCAAGAAGCAAAAAATGTCACGTATGAACAGAGAGAAATTGAGCATATAATTATTAAAGAATTAACAGAAGAATTACTGATATATCCAACCAACCATATTGATAAAGTTATTTTAAACTGGGGACGATTATCTGCTCCTATAACCACGCAATTAGGACAAGAATTTCTTCAATTCATTGCAGAACAGGAGAAAAACAATGGGTAAGAAAGTGTTTTTTTTAGGTGCCGGTTTCTCAAAGGCTATCAATCCAAATTATCCATTGCTAAAAGATTTAACAGAAAATGTTAATTTGCAATTAGAAAAAGGGTCTGTAGCAAAGCACTATGAAGAAATAGCACCAGAAATTAAAAAGGATGTTGAAGCTTTATTAACATATCTTTCCACCGATTTTCCATGGAAGTCAGATACAACTAAATATGCAAATCAAGCATTATATGCAGCAATAAGCAAAATTATATCAGACAAGTTTATAAAGCTAAGCTCACAGACTGTGGCAATATCAGAAGAATTTGAATGTTTTTCTAAGCATATAGCAGAGCATAGAACAGAATATGATTTTATTACTCTAAATTATGATCTTTTGTTGGAGAATTTGCTAAAAGATAAAATTGAAGGCTCAAAATATGAGGATTTCTATAAATATCCGATGCTTTCTGTTGCTAGTAGAGAAGGGCCTCTGTGGGGAAGAAATAAAATAGAAGATGCACCTGCAATATTGAAATTGCATGGATCAGCAAATTGGTTTTGGGCAGGAATATCAGCCGGTGATACTATATACTATTCAACGGGGAACGAAAACGAGGTTTCAAAAGCAGGATTGAAGCCATATATTATTCCACCGGTAATGGATAAAAATGCTTTTTATAACCATGTTGCCATAAGGTTTCTATGGCAAGAAGCTGAACAGCTGTTAAAAAATGCTGAAGAAATTTATATAATAGGTTTTTCTTTTCCTGTAACAGATACATCGGTAAGGTTCTTGTTTCAGTCAGCACTTCGTGAAAGTAATGCCAAAATCTTTATTGTAAATCCTGGTACAGAGATGGAACTTCGTAAAAATTATGATAAAGTTTTTGGAGAAGATAATGATAATGTAAGTTATGAATACACAGGAAAGGATAAAAAAGATTATAAGGTTACAGAGCGATTTATTATGGAAAAAGTTCTTTCTTCAAAAATTGGAGAATTATAAATGACTAGGGCGATGAAAGATAGCGGGATTGAATGGATTGGTCAAATTCCTGAAAATTGGATATTAACAAAAATAAAATATAATAGCCTAATATACACAGGGAATAGCATTAGTGATAATGAAAAAGATAATTATCAATATCAAGATAATTCTGTTCCTTATATTTCTACAAAAGACATTGATGTAAGTACAAATAGCATTACATATGATACAGGAATGTTTATTTCTTGTATGGATAAAAATTTTAAAATAGCTCCTAAAAATTCATCTTTGTTATGTATAGAAGGTGGAAGTGCTGGAAAAAAAATTGGTTTTACTGAGAGAGATGTTTGTTTTGTTAATAAATTATGTTGTTTCAAGTCATTAAGAAAGTGTTTATCTAAATATATGTATTATTCTTTGCAAAGTAGTTCGTTTTTGACTGATTTCTTTTTGAGTATGAGTGGCTTAATAGGAGGAGTTTCAACAAAACAAATCAAGAATATATTTATTCCCATACCTCCTCTTTCTGAGCAGAAAAAAATAGCGGATTATTTGGATAAAAGATGTGAGAAGATTGATACTGCTATAGATAATCAGAAGCAAATCATAGAAAAGCTCAAAGAATATAAACAATCTTTGATTACAGAAACCGTAACCAAAGGTCTGAACCCAAATGTAAAATTGAAAGATAGTGGAATTGAATGGATTGGCTCAATCCCCGAACATTGGAACATCAGAAAAGCAAAACATTTTCTGCGTCAAAAAGGCATTAAAAACAAGCCAAACGAAGAGGTTCTTTCATTATACAGAGATTTAGGGGTGGTCATCAAATCATCTCGTGAAGATAATTTCAACGTAACATCAGAGAATACCGAAAATTATAAATTTGTTGAAGAAAATGACGTCGTTATCAATAAAATGAAAACATGGCAAGGCTCAATAGCTGTATCAAATTATCAAGGTATCGTTAGTCCAGCTTATTATGTATGTGAATTTACAATAAAAGTTTTTTCTCGTTATATACATTATTTACTTAGAAATAAAGCCTATATACCGGAATATCGTAGATTGTCGGAAGGAATTCGGATAGGACAATGGGATTTAGGATACGATGACTTTAAAAATATCCCTTATACTTTTCCTCCTCTTTCTGAGCAGAAAGAAATTGCTGAGTATTTAGATAAAAAATGCAACCAAATAGATGAAGCAATTAAACAAAAAGAAGAAACTATTAGCAAATTGGAAGAATATAAAAAATCCTTAATCTTTGAATGTGTAACCGGCAAAAAAGAGGTGGCTTAGTATGACATGGTCTGATTTCTTTTCATCTCAAACCTTTGGTGTTATTATCGGAGCTGTTTTAACAGCAGGATTTACTTGGTTTATAGAATATTTAAGAGCTAAAAGAGAAGAAAAATTATATCTAAAAAGAAAAAGAGAAGAAGTATATCTTAAATTATTAGATTTATTAAGTGAATATACGGAACTCCATAGAGACAACAAGACTCCTAGTGATATTGAAATAAAGGACTTTTGGGAAAAACATAAAAAATTACGCCCAGAAGTAAAAGTATATGCATCTCAACATATAGAAGAATGGTTTTCAGAATCTCTAAAAGAGGCATTTTACGGAATTACAGAAGGTCAAGTTAATAGCTTAGCAAAAGAAATTCGTAAAGAACTCGGTATAAAGGATTAAGTTATGGATTGGAGTGTGTTTATAAAAGAAAACTTGGATATTTTTTTGGGAGGATTTTTCTCTCTGGTAGGTGTTATTGTCGGAGCTATTTTAACATCGGGTTTTACGTTCTTTATAGAATATTTAAGAGCTAAAAGAGAAGAAAAGCTACACTTAAAAAGGAAGAGAGAAGAAACTTATACGAAAATTTTACAAATATGTGCAAATATAGTAATAAGGGTCAAATGTGATAATATTTGCAGCCCAGAAGAGCTAGATAATCTAAATAATCTGAATATGAGTTTGCAAATTTATGGTTCAAAAAATATTTGTAATAAATTTTATGAAATTCAACAATCTCTGCTTGATGAGCCAGATAAAGCACAGGCAAGACTAGAGATATTTAAGGATTATATTCGTAAAGAGTTGAGCATAAAAGATTAGGAGAACGCCAATGGCTGAAGATAACTTAAAAGAAATAAATTTAGAAGAAGCAATTGAGCATTCTCTTATTACCCAAGGAGGATACCAAAAAGGTAATCCAGCCAATTTTGACCGAAAATTGGCTCTTGATACTGAAACTTTGCTTAATTTTATTAAAACAACTCAGCCTAAGGCTTGGAAACGTTATCAAACTCATTATCCTGTTAATCCGGAAGAATGTTTTATTTCTAACTTATGCAAGGCAATAAAGGATAACGGTTTGCTCAAATGTTTGAGAAAACCTTTCCAAGACCGCGGTGTAAAGTTTTATCTATGTTATTTTAAGCCAGAAAGCCATATCAACCAAGAGGCCGTTGATTTATATAATCAAAATATTCTACACTGCACTCGCCAATTGCACTATTCGTTATCTAATGAAAATAGTATAGATATTGTTTTGTTTTTAAATGGTATTCCGTTAGTTTCTATGGAATTAAAAAATCAATTTACCGGACAAGATTATAGCAATGCAATTTCTCAATATAAATTTGACAGAGCCGGAAAAGATGCCATTTTTGAATTTAAGAATAGAGTATTGGTTCATTTTGCCGTGGATTTGTATAATGTTTATATGACAACCAAATTACAAGGAGACAGCACTTATTTTCTACCTTTTAACCAAGGTTCAAATGGAGCCGGAAATGTTGGAGGTAAAGGAAATCCTGTTAATCCGAATGGTTTTGCAACATCTTACCTTTGGGAGAAAGTTCTTGCTAAAGATAGTTTTATGGAAATTGTGCAAAAATATCTGCATTTGCAAATTATAAAAGATAAAAAAGGTGTCAAAACCAAAGAAATTATGATTTTTCCAAGATATCATCAATTAGATGTTGTTACCAAACTATTAGCTGATGTAAAGACAAACGGAGTAGGAAAAAATTATTTAATTCAACACTCGGCTGGTTCAGGAAAATCTAACTCTATTGCTTGGCTAGCTCATCAATTGGCCGGACTTCACGACAACCATGATGAAAATATCTTTAATTCTATTATTGTTTTAACCGACAGAAGAGTTTTAGATGCTCAGTTACAAGATACAATCTATCAATTTGACCATGTAGCAGGTGTGGTTAAAAAAGTGAAAAATGGTTCAAAAGAGCTCTTGGAAGCTATCAATAGTGATACAAAAATCATTATTTCTACATTGCAAAAGTTTCCGTTGATATACAAAGATATTACTTCAGATAATAAAAACTTTGCCATTATTGTTGATGAAGCCCATTCTTCACAATCAGGCAAAGATGCCGGAACAGTAATTAAAGGCTTAGCAAATTTAGAAGAAACTTTAAAAGAATATGCCGATATTGAAGGTAAAAAAGAGCTTTCTAAAGAAGATAGTGAAGATTTACTGATTAAAACATTGGCTGCACAAGGAAATCATAAAAATTTATCCTTTTTTGCTTTTACGGCAACTCCTAAAGCAAAAACTTTGAATAGATTTGGAGAAAGACAACCAGACGGAACATTTAAACCTTTTCATATCTATTCAATGCAACAGGCTATTGAAGAGGGATTTATTTTAGATGTCTTACAAAATTATACGACATATAAGACTTATTACAAACTAATCAAAAAAGTAGCTGATGATCCTGAACTGGAAACATCTAAAGGAGCAAAAGCAATTTCTCGCTTTGAAACATTGCATCCTCATAATATTGCCCAAAAGACAGCCATTATGGTTGAGCATTTTAACGAAATTACCAAAAATAAAATTGGCGGAAAAGCTAAAGCAATGGTGGTAACTCCGTCTAGATTACATGCTGTTCGCTATTTACAAGAATTTAGAAAATATATTGCAGACCATGATTATAAAGATATAAATGTCTTAGTTGCCTTTTCTGGAGACTTAACAGATAATGGTATTACTTATTCTGAAACAAAATTAAATGTTACAGCCGATGGAGAGCATATAAAAGAGACACAGTTACCAGAATATTTTCACAATGATTTTAATATTCTGATTGTGGCAGAAAAATATCAGACAGGATTTGATGAACCTTTATTGCATACAATGTTTGTTGATAAAAAGCTCAATGATGTGAAAGCTGTTCAAACCCTTTCTCGCCTCAACAGAACAACACAAGGAAAAACAGATACCTTTGTTTTGGACTTTGTTAATGAAGCAGAAGATATTAAACAATCTTTTCAGCAATATTACCAAGCTACAATTTTAGATAAAGAAATTGACCCCAATGAGTTATATAAACTTAAATCAATTTTAGATGATATGCAAATTTATCAAAATCAAGAAGTAGAAAGATTTGCGGATATTTATTATGCTTCTGCCGCCAATATGGATGATTTAGGAAAATTATCAAGCATTTTACAACCAGCAATAGACCGTTTTAAGGTTATGAAAGAAGTAGAACAAGAGCAATTTAGAACATCTTTAAACAATTATTTGAAAATGTATTCTTTTGTAACTCAAGTTATTAGAATGTTTGATGCTGAATTAGAAAAGTTTTATGTTTTTGCTAAATTTTTAATCAAATGTATTAGGAGAGAAAAAGGTTCTCCAATTAACGTTGATGATAAGCTTTTGCTTGAATATTATAAGAACGAAAAGACCTTTGAAGGTAGAATTATTCTAGAAGATAAGGTAGGAACAACTTCAGCCCCTAAGGGTGGTTCAGGTAGTAGTAAAAAAGAGAAATCCCCTCTTTCAACCATTATTGAAAAGTTTAATGAAAGATTTGGAACTAATTTTTCAGGACAAGATAAAGTTTTAAGCCAAGTGATGGAAGACTTAAAACAGGATGAACGTTTGGTTGAGGCTGGAAAAGAAAGAAATAAAACTCTATTCAAGGGGCTTTATAACGAAAACTTTACTGAAACAATGGTTAGTAGATACGAACAAAATGACCAGTTCTTTAAGGATTTGTTCCAAGATAGTGAAAAGATGGATTTTATGAAAAAAGCTTTGTTTGCTGCTTTATACAATGATTTGAAACAAAATCCAAATAAAGAAGCTAAAAGAGTTTAGCCTATTCTGCTTAGCTTCAACTGTGTGAGTTCGGACAGAAGTCTGTCGGCTCGTGCTTTTTCAAATTCGTATTGTTTTTGGTAGTATTCGGCGTCTCGTTGAAAGTTCAGGGCTTCTTGCAATATAATGCGTTTATCAACGTTGCTTAAATCAACACAAGCGATGGTTAAGTATGGTTTGTCGGATAATTCTAATATTCTGCGGCCGTGGGTATCCATTGATTTGATAAGATACCCTTCACGGATAAGTCCGTTTATCATCACTTTGGCGGAATTTACCGTTAATCCTAAAGCCATGGCGATTTTATCATTCCCCATAAAAAATTTATGATTGTTATTTGTTTTGTATTTGACGAAGTCCAATAACAGACGTTCGGTAATAGATAATGTAGCTTTACTTTTGCTCATGTTTTCTCCTTATAAACTTTTGTCCTGAAAATATTTATTTGCGGAGAATGCGAGATTTTAAATTGAACAAAATCAGAGGCGGAAATCGTTATTTCCACTTATAAAGCTTGCGGAAACGGTTATTTCCGGAAATTCAAAAACGGAAATCTATATTTCCACTTGGGGAAGTCTATATTTCCAGTTCCGGAAACCGTTATTTCCGCCATCGGAAAGCTATATTTCCTCATTAAATTGCTCAATTCCTTATCAGACAAGGATTTTAGAGCAAAATTTACCCTCTATAATAGTATTATAATAGATATAAAAAAGAACTATTATAATAGAACCGGAATTAAAATAGCTTTCTTTTTTCTTAGCTTAAAATAGCTCTCAAATAAACAAAACAAACCTCTGGGGGTGATTTAATCATCCGGAAATTAAAAAGAAATCAGAAAGCCGTCCGCCGTGTGCTGCCCAACAAAAAGAGGTGTCATGCTCGCACATCACACCTCAACCCAGACAATTCGTGTTTATAATCGAAACATAGCCATCAGCTACACAGGTATTTATCTAGCCAAAGTTTGTTTTTTGCCAAATCACAAAATAGGTTTTATTTCCGATAAATATCCTTATGAGAAACCAGATAAGGAGTGAAAATGTTAATGTATAATCCCGAAGATAAAACTTATTCCAAATTTATTACCATCGAAGAAATGGCTGAAGTCCAAGAAAAAATCAAGCAAATAGAAGAGAGATTAAAGAATACGCCGGTTAATCCGCCGTATAATTTTGAGAGCGAAGGTAATATTGATATCAATTCGGTCAGCGAGTTGAAAAAATTGATTAGAAGCAACAATTTTAACTTAAATTCATCAATCAATCGCCGCAGAGCCAGTTTATTTTTGGTGGCTTGTTATTTCTGTATGGAAAAAGAGCCGCTTGATTTTCTTATTGCCGAGGGAAGCGAAGTCAATAGAACCGATATATTCGGATATAACGCTATTATGTCGGTAATATTGAATGAAAATATGGAAGATGATATCAAATTACAAACTATCCAAATGTTGATAAACAAAGGTGTTGATGTGAATTGGCTCAATATCCAAGGTGAAACAGCCTTAACCTTGGCCTTGGAGCGAATAGAACTGGATATTGCTAACCTATTGCTTGATAACGGAGCGGTGCTTTACAAAAATTGAGAAGACTTGACATTCGGGGGATTATTTAACATAATCCCCTTAAAAGTGAATTTATGCCAACTTGTCCCACTTTAACCAAACGGACTAAACAGGAGAAATATAATGACAGCCAGATTTTATGTTCAGGCGGCCACGCCTGATAAAGAAGTGTTGCAAGCATTGTTTGATAACTTAGACTTATTGCAACAACATCAAGATTTAATCTTATCCAATCCCAAATATTACAACATTCATATTCAAGGCAGCGGTGTTTTTGCCTTATGTATTCCTACTTTCTCTTTATGTTTGGGGGAATTGTTGCTTTTGTGGCAACACTCGCCATGGAAACAAGAAGATACCTATTTTTATTGTATAACAGGAAGTCCTCTTTCGGGCAGCAATACATCAAGATATTGGAACAAAGAACAAGGCCTTGCTAACAAATATACGCCGACTTTCGGAAAGCAAATCAGCTCGGCGATATTTGTTCGCCGCACTGGTAGTCCGATTTATGATGAACATAAACCGACACCGGTTTCTGTTCCCAAGCTTCAAGCCTCAGATATGACAATC
Organism: uncultured Alphaproteobacteria bacterium; assembly: GCA_944393685.1. Lineage (GTDB taxonomy): Bacteria > Pseudomonadota > Alphaproteobacteria > RF32 > CAG-239 > CAZU01. Next base: position 53,260 of record CALYAW010000008.1, on the reverse strand, counting down.
TTTGAACTGATTGAAGAATTAAAACAAATCTAAACCTTTGGCATAGATTCACTTTCAACAACAAAAAAATATTTTCCCTGCAACCCTTTGAATTTAAAATAAAATCATTCAGAATCAATAACATAACACGAAAAATGTTATAAAAAGTGCTTGACTTTAGCATTTTTGAATGCTACCCCGGGGACCATCTTTTTAAAACAATTCATGGAAAAACAGATGGTTAATGAAGAAAATATACTGATGAAAGCACTTTATGATATGGATTTTGAACGTATCAAATCTATCTTAAAGCAAGGTTTTGATGTTAATGAGCCCTATAACAAACACGGTTGGACACCTTTTATGTGGGTTTGTAAAGAATTTTATGAGCCAGATGTGATAAAAGCATTTATTCAAGCCGGCGGGGATGTTAAATCTCGCAATCGCAACGGAGAAACACCTTTTATGATTGCCGCAGTTAAACGCAGTTCGCCGCAAACTCTGGCGGTTTTGCTTGAAGCCGGAGCAGATATTAACGCTCGCGATAAGTTCGGCAATACTTCTTTTATATATGTGGTTCGTCATCCCCAAGCCTTAATGCGAATTCGGATTTTGGACTTTATGATTGATAACGGAGCTAATGCTGAGATAAAGAACAATCGTGGTCTTTCGGTTTGGGATTATGCCGCCGAACAAGAAGGTATGACCGAATATCTTTGTATCAGATTGTTAGAGGAAAGCGAGCATGAATAATATCGCCGCAATCGCCAAGCTTAATGATGATTTCAGAGCTAATCCATCTCTGGGAACTTTTGTTTTAACGCCCGGAATTAGAGCCAATAGTTTTGATGATATTGAAGTCATTTTGAACAAGGTTCGTCATTTTAAGGATTTCAGTGAAGAAAACAATCCCTACGGCGAAAAAGATTTCGGAGCGTTTAGTTTCAAGGGTGAAAAGATTTTTTGGAAGATTGATTATTATGACCGCAATTTTGAATTTGCTTCGCCGAATGCAGCTGACCCTAGTCAGACGAACCGTGTTTTAACCGTGATGTATGCTTATGAATACTAGGAGTTATTTAAAATGAAATATGATATTTTATGTTCGGAAAGTTTGGATAATCTGATTGAATATGTGAATGCGGCACTTCAAAACGGGTGGCAATGCCAAGGCGGTGTGGGGATTTTGACCCAAGGTTTAAGTTATAAAGTGTTTTATCAAGCCATCATTAAAAACTAGGATTTCCTTTCAATATTATTATGTCTCCTTTCAAAATGAGTATAAATAAGTTAAAAAGAGTAAAATCAATGGTAAATGACGTTTTTGTAGATGATAAGAAAATTAAAGATATTTTGACCTATATCAGCGGAATGAAACACGCCGAACAAATCCGGATGATGTTTTTATGCTCGCTGAACGGTATGCGTTCTATCAATTTTTGTTATCTTCAGGTTAAGGATGTTTATACCGAAACCCTGAAAGTCAAAGACGCCATTTGCCTAGATTATGACAAGAACAAAGGCAAAAATAAATGTTCCTACTATTTGAACTCGCAGATTAAGAAGGAATTTGCCGAATATTTGAAGTATCTGCAACAAACACGAAGCAATTTGAACCAAGAGAGCTATTTATTTACATCGCAAAAGCAAAACAAACCCTACAATCGCGTGAGTATCAGCCGTTTGTTTAGTTCCGTTTATCGCAAATTCAGCATAAAAGGAGCCAGCCACCTCGGCCGACATTTGTTTGTATCAAAATTGGTAAATTCCGGCGTGAATATCTGTTTGGTGCAAAAGCTGGCTAATCATAAAAACATCTCAACCACGCAAAGATATTTTAATTATAATGAACATATGCTCGCAAATGCGGTTGAAAATGCAAGAGTGTGATATCAAATCAACTCCAAGTAAAAAAAGCCTTACATTTTTTTGTAAGGCTTTTTCTTTTGAGTAAAATTAAAAAAATCAAAATTTCAAAAATTAAAACTAGGGGTATTAGGGAAGAATAAGCTTCTTGAATGAACTGATACCAAATCAAATAAAAGGGCAAAATGTTAAGAAAAGTTATTAAAACTAACAAAGTTTAACATTTTTACCTTGCCACCCTAGAGGCTTAAATAAAATCCCTAGCAATTCCAAGCATTTCAAAGAAAATGTTAAAAAAGGTATGTTCTTTAACATTTTTTATTGAATATCCAAATTTTTTATGCATAATTAAAGCCAGTAGTTTTCAATAAGGAAAGAGACAGCAGAAGGAAGCCAAATATCCCAAGCCGTCAATACATCCGAGAAGTCAAGAACAAGGACACAAGTCCAAGAACTTGACATAGGTCTAGAGATAATATCTACTACACCAATTGAAGCTACAGTCAGCCTATTCATAAAGAAGAGAACCGTATCTCAATCCAGAAGTGGAACTCAGCAGGCGGTTGCTAGATTTTCTTTGAAGTTGGAGATAAGCTGGCGAGAAATGAAGCTTGAAATTTTGTTCTTGACTAAAAACAAAAAGTGTTAAACTCAAGTTGGAGGTAAAGAAATGAAATTAAAGCAAACAAAAGAATTGTTTTGGAAATTTTGTCTAATAAAGATTTCCGGAATCTTAGAGTTGAAAGCACAACTTCGAAAGAAGAAACGCTTTGCAAAGAGTTTGACTGTTTCAATAAGGAAAGAGACAGCAGAAGGAAGCCAAATATCCCAAGCCGTCAATACATCCGAGAAGTCAAGAACAAGGACACAAGTCCAAGAACTTGACATAGGTCTAGAGATAATATCTACTACACCAATTGAAGCTACAGTCCCCCTTCATGAATAGGTTTGAGAGAGCTGCTGAGTGCCCAAAGTGAAAAAATGTAGTCGAATAAGAACAAAATTTTATAATGAGCTATGCAAGTTGGATAATTTGCGTAGTGCGTGGGGGCATGTTCAGGCACGCATATCTGCATCAAAAAATGAAAAGATGAAAGGCAAGGCCGAACATTTTCAGAAAAATATAGAACAAAGTCTGGCAAATCTCAGAGAACAATTGCGGCAACATACTTTTCAATTCAGTTCAGAAGCAACACCAATTAAAAAGAAAGACAAAAAAAGTGAAAGGCCTGTTGTTAACCTAAATACGGTTGAAGGTAGAATTGTACAAAAGTGTTTGTTAGATATCTTACAAAATCATGCTAAAATGCAAAAATATTTTAATTGTGATGCGAGCTATGGTGGCCTTAGAAAGAAAAATGTGGCTATGGCAGTAAAGACAATATATTGTTCTCTTAGAGATAAAGGGCATATTTTTGCAAAAGCAACTGATATTAAATCATTTTTTACTAAAATTAAGAGTGATAGCGTTTTAAATAGGATTGCTGAATTTTGTCATGATGATGATTTTATGAAATTGTTAAAAAATGCTATTCAGTTAGAGGTTTCTAATTTAGATACAATCAAAGATAGAGAAGACTTGTATTACCAGTATATTTATACGGAAGAAGGAGTTCCTCAAGGAAGTTGTTTATCACCGTTGTTTGGTAATATTTATTTGTATGATTTAGATTTGAAAATGCTTTCAAATTCAAATATTACCTATCTTAGATATATAGATGATGTTATTATCTTAGGTAAAACGAAAGAAGATGTTGAAAAGGCTTTTTTAGAACAATTAGTGCCTGATTTGGAAGCTTTGGGGCTGGGTATTTCTGTAAATAAAACAACAAAAGATTGTGTTAATCTTGCAAAAAATTGTATCGAATATTTAGGTGTTGATATTTCAAAATGTCGGATAAAACCTACTCAAAAAGCTTTTAACAAAATAAAAACAGAAATACGTAATTTGCTAACAGATGCTTTGAATGATAAAGCAATAAAAAGGAAAAGTTTTTTTGAAACGCTAAATACTGTAAATGGAAAAATAACAGGCTGGTCTCATCATTACTCATTTTGTCACGCTAAAAATGAATTTAATGCTTTAGATGCAGAGATAGATAAAGAAATGTTCGCGTTCTTTAATAAATATCAAGAAAAAATTAAAAATTCATCGGCGGCGGAATGCAGACAGAGATTGGGGATTAAAAGATCTATGGATATTATCGATCAGAAGAATAAGAATGATATAATTAAAAAGTACAAAGAAGATGCTTTGACTAAGAAATAGTATTTTCCTGTTTTGTTGTTATTTTTAGGGAACAATTTAAGGGGTGAATTATTTTAGGTTGATACAAGACGGAGTATAAGCTCCACAGAAAAAAGTCTGTTTATATTTTGATATAAATTTATGTTGCTTTATTTTATTGGTAAAATGACAGTAATTCCCTTCAGATACACTCGGATTGAAAACTAACAAATTGCACTCGTCACATTTCTTTATAAAAGTATTGTATTTTTCATTTTTGTTATCTATTGTTTGTTGTAATTGTTCAAAAGGGTCTTCTAAACTAAAGCATTCGTTGTTAACGAAGCAGTCGTACTGCCCATCAATATTGGGGAAACCTGAAATTGTAAAACATAAAAATTCATCATTAACTTTGACCCACTTTTTTACTAATCTAGGAAATTTTTTTAATTTTTCTACGTTATCATCAATAAATGGTTCAATTTGAGCCTTTATTTCTTTTTCGTTGAATATATCAATAAATCCAGGATTATATACGGCATCAAGAAGGTCTTTCTTTGTTCTTCCTTGGTGAATCCTTTTATCAAATTTATCAATAATTATTGATAATGGTAAATTATGATGTTTTAGGGAATAATTACAGATTTTATTTCCTGTATTTTTCAATGCTTGCAGAGCACGCCGATGTTTGCTTTTAACAAGAAATTTTGTTACTTCTAAGCCAATTTTTTTTCCTGTTTGAGTAAGAAAAATAAAATCAGGGCTTTCTGTTTCTATAGTTTCTTTTACATTGAGTTTGTTATACCATCTTTTTCCCATTGGAGTTGATAGAAAATAATTTAAAATTTCTTTTTCTTCTTCTTTATGCTTTTGCATTGAACTACTTTCTTTCTACGCTTTATCACCATAAAGACGCATTCTTAGTCTTTGGCGGGGTGAGGGGACGCGGGCTTTGATTTTCTTTAAGTTTTCATCCAAATACGGATATTGCAATTTGCAGATTTCGTTATAAAGGATTTCAATCGGGAAATTGCTGCCATATACTCTTTCACCGGTATCAATACCTTCCCATCCGCAAATAGCGTTTTGATATTCTCTGCCGACATTGGCATCGCGGAGTTCCGGTTTTACCGTATGGCGAAAGCTGTGAAAGACTTTTCTCTTGCCGCTGATACCTATGCTTTCTAAATATCTGCCAAACCATTTGGACATTTTATCGGCATAGTGATTATATTGAGCGTAAGTAAGCTGATAAAATACGCGTTGTTTGCGTTTGGATTTCACCGAAAGCAAATAATCTAAAAAGCCCATTTCAATAATTTTGGGATGAATCGGCACAATTCTTTTAGAAACCTTATTTTTCAAATGTTGGTCGGGACGTTCATCTGTAAAAATCATATAATAAATATTGTTTTCTTTTTTGATGTCATCGCAATAAAGTTGGCATAATTCGTTCAGACGAGCACCGCTGTATAAGGCCATTAGCGGAATAAAGTAGCGATAGGCAAAGTTTTCATCTTCCGGATAGGGATAATATTCAGGATTAAATATCTTCAATAACTTGGCTTTGGTAAAGCGGTCATAGCTTTGGCGGCTATCTTTGACCGGAATTTCTATCTGAACGTTTAAGTCCGCACTGACATAACCTTTTCTCTGGGCGTAGGTTAAAAATTCTTTGAATACGCGTAAGTAGCGTTTGACCGTGGTGGTGGACATGGTCTTATCACCAATCTCGGGCAAAAGCATATCGGTTAGCTTTTTGTGTTTGGAAGCACTCATCTTCTTCCAACCGCGTGGCACATAATAGATTTTGGTTGAAATCGTATCACAGTCTTTAGCGGTTAAATTTTCAACATATTTCTTATTAACCAAACTGAACACCACATCCAGACAGGTTTCATCTTGATATAAAGTGTTATCGCCGGTTCCTTTGACATTTTTCTTATATTCTCTGAATTTTTCAAACAGAGTCTTCCAATGTGTTTTAATTTGCGGCGAACGAACGGTATTGGCGGTTCTTTCTTCTTCTATATAACTTAAGCAACGCTCAATGACTGCCGGAATGTAGAAATTGCGGTTGTCGGTTTGAATGGCATTGGCTCTGTTCAGAGCATAATCATCGGCCAGAGCCAAATGATTTTCCAGCTTATCCAGCCATTCCGGTCTTTGATTGGGCTCAGGTTCAACCGCGTTCTTTTTAACGGTTCGTTTTAAGAAATCAAATACCGAAGGGGGAATACGTTTGTTTTGTTTGAGCGAAGTGATATATTTCTTTACAAAGCTGACAACTTGCTCATCCTTAAAATCTTCATAAGAACCATAACTATCGGAATGTTCATAATCCGAGCGGCTGAGCATAGTGATATCAAGCTCATGTACCGAGAGCTGATTATTTTTAATTTGAAAATAAGAATCGTCTAACTTGTTTTGAATCTCTTTAATGCGGCTGGCAACGATATTTTCGATATCGTCATCGGAAAGAATGAGTTTGTTGTTTTTTATTTCCATCAGCAGCCGTTCCAAATCATTGATTAACGTATCAAACTTAAAAGTTTCTCGCTTCAATAGCAGGATGGCTATATTGTAATCATTAGTGTTTAAAGAATACCTAACGTGCGTTTTTTTGAAGAAAGGTTGGAGTGATTTGGGTATCCAATAGCGGAAATAATAGGTGTGATTTCTGCGTTCCAAATGATTTTGTTTTAAGGCCATGACTGTCTCACCCAACTGTCTCAGATGTTACAAAAGGGCATTTCCCGACATTTGAAGGCTTTTTCTAAAGAAAAAAGCCATTGAAAATCAATGGCTTCTCATTTTGCTTGGCTGGGGTGGCTGGATTCGAACCAACGAATGACGATACCAAAAACCGTTGCCTTACCACTTGGCGACACCCCATTCTTTTGCTCTGATATATGTAGAATAAAAAAAATATAAACGCAAGTCTTTTTTTTCTGTTTTTATATTTTTTTCTATTTGAAATGTTATTATCGCCTTTACTTCCAGTTGGGGCGTTTATCTTTATCTCATTACTCTTTATTCTTTACTGCTTGTATTCCTTCCTGTTTAAGTCTTTTGATAATATATTAATACCTTCTTTTATTAATTCCCTTGAATAAATAATTGTAATTCTTAAATAATGTCTAAATCAAGGAGAGGTAGATGTTGAGAAATTTTCTTGTGTCGTTTGAGCGGGGGATTATTGTTGCTTGGATCGGACTTTATGTTTCTGCTGCGCATGCATATGAGATTGAGGGGTTGTATGCTAATTTTAAGCGCGTTGGGTTTGATCTGGCAACTACTAAAGTTAGTAATTATCAAGAATATGAAAACTCTCCTTATTCGGAAATAAATAGGAATACTCAAGGGGTATTAAAAGGTGTGTTTGATTTTGCTTTTGAGTATGAGAAACCAAAATATCGGTTTGATAATATGATTTATGCCGAATATGGTAAAAGCCGTATTTATGGAAATCCTGGTAAAAAGAAATATACGGAAAATGCAGATGAGCTGCGGTTGACTAGTGAATATATCTATAAAATTTGGCATTTTGATAATTCAGCTGTTTTAGGACCTTTAGTCAATATTTCTTATCTAACGGAATTTACTTCTGACACGGATGTTAACAGGAGAAAAGTTGTACAATCTATGCAGGGTTTAAAGATGATAAATGGAACTGAAGGATTGACTGATTTTCATTTGCTTGCTCTGGAAGAACTTGATTTTACCTATGCAAATGAAGATACAAAAACAGCTTGGCAAATAGGTTTTACTTATAAACATCCTTTTGCGCAAAAATATCGCTTTGAGTTGGAGTGTTATTATCGGGATTATCTTAGCTATTCTCGCTATGAATCAACTGATTTTAGATATGAATTTTTTACCATCGCAAAGTTGAATGTTATGATGCGAAATAAATTCTTTCTTGAACCTTATATATCTTATTTCAGGGCAGAGGATCGTGAACATAAAAAAGCTGCCTCCAATCTTATGTTTGGAGTGGCAGCTGCTTTTACAGAAATTGTTAAATTGTTTTAGTGATCGCTATCGTTAATGTATTGATTATCGTTTTATTAGTGAGCTTATTTTTTTCTTTTCTTCTTTGGCTTGGAGTTCTTCCAAATCTCTTTCGGTTGCTAATTTGTCTAAGATGGTTTTGACAACAATATCTAGTTGCTTACCTGCTCTATAGTCTGCCGGAAGCGCAAAGTTTACTCGATTATCGCTGAGCAGTTTTATGGCATTCTTTTTATGTTTGCTTTTGGGTTGGTATACCGCAATGGCGTTTCCTCCGCGTATCTTAGTCAGTTTCATAGATGGAATGTCTGTCATTCCGTCTCCAAAATAAATCATACGTCGAAAAGGTATAGGGCGCTCTTCATCTGGCATAAATTCATTTACAGCTCGATCTTCCGTCTTGCCCAGACCTTTATTTATTTTTGATAAGTATTGTGTTTTAGTGGAATAATTGACTACTCTGGCTGGCCAAACAGGTGTCCCATCTTCTCCAAAAGCATATGAGCAACCAAAAACATCCTTGAAATGTTTGCGAATGCTTGATCCTGCTATAATTTCTTCGTAGCCTGATGAAACTATATAATGTTCTATTTGTAAATCTCTTTCTTTTCCGTATTCGTTTATTCTATCAAACCATTCTTCAACTCCTTCAAAGTAGGTGATGCTTTTGGCTGCATTCTTAAAATATTCTCTTGTGAGCTTAATACCTTTTTCTTTGGCGGTTTTGAAAAAATAGTACATGCTACCGGTTACTTGGTCGGCACAATTATCTTTGGACCATTGATTGGCTTTTTTCCAAAATGTGCCGGGTTTCATGCCCAAAGACGGTATCAATATGTAATCTTGCATGTAGGTAACGCTTAAAGTCTCGTCAAAATCGTATATCATAGCTACTTTGGTTGTTTTTTTGCTCATTTAAAGTATCTCCGCTTGCTTTTTGGAATTAGTTATTATACAAAGAATAAGTTAATTTTTTACTACATAGTCAGTGAGGATTGTAAAATGGTTGCAACATCTATGGATCAATTGGTTTCTTTATGCAAACGGCGTGGGTTTATTTTCCAAAATTCAGATATATACGGCGGTCTGCAAGGAGTATACGATTATGGTCCGCTGGGTGTCGAACTCAAAAACAACCTTAAAGCTGCTTGGTGGCGCGCAATGGTGTATGAGCGCGATGATATTGAAGGATTGGATGCGGCTATCCTTACTAATCAAAAAGTTTTGCATTATTCCGGGCATGAAGATACTTTTTCTGATCCGATGACTGATTGTCGTAAATGTAAAGGTCGTTTTCGGGCTGACCATATTAAAGATGGAAAGTGTCCGAATTGCGGTTCAACGGATTTGACAGAGCCAAGACCTTTTAACTTGATGTTTAAGACCGCTATTGGGCCTGTTGATGATGGTTCTTCTTTTGGTTACTTGCGTCCAGAAACTGCTCAGGCTATCTTTACTCAGTTTAAAAATGTAGTGGATGCTACTTCTCGTAAATTGCCTTTCGGTATTGCTCAGATCGGTAAGTCTTTTCGAAATGAAATTACACCGCGTAATTTTATCTTTCGTGTCAGGGAATTTGAACAAGCAGAGCTGGAATATTTTGTTATGCCAGGAGAAGATGAAAAATGGCATGAAATATGGAAAAATGAAAGAATTAAATGGTGGGAAGAACAGGGGCTGAAAAGAGAAAATATAAATATCTACACCACGCCTAAAGACGATTTGGCTCATTATGCCAAAGCCTGTTATGATATTGAATATCAGTTTCCTCATGGAATGGAAGAATTGGAGGGAATTGCCAATCGTACGGATTATGATTTGGGAAATCATACTAAAGCTCAGGATGAAATGAACTTGACTTCTCATTGTCATCCAAATACTGATTCAACCCAAAAATTATGTATTATGGATGATAATAATAAATGGGTGGTTCCTTTCGTAATTGAACCTTCTATGGGGGTTGATCGAGGTGTGTTGGCCGTGATGACTGAGGCTTATACAGAAGAGGATTTGGGCGGTGGAAATAGCCGTATTGTTTTGAAACTCAAAAAACATTTGGCTCCGATTAAGGTTGCTGTTATCCCTTTGAAAAAAAATAATGAAAAAATTATGGCGAAATGTCATGAAATTAAGCAGAGTTTGCTTAAGCTCGGTATTGGCCGCGTGGCTTTGGAAAATACTGGAAATATTGGTAAGGCTTATCGTCGTCATGACGAGGTCGGTACACCCTTGTGTTTGACTGTCGATTTTGAGACTATTGAAAATCAACCTGAGTCTGTGACTATTCGCGATCGTGATACGATGGAGCAAATAAGGGTTAATACTGCTGATTTGCGAGCTTATTTATTGGATTATTTTAATAAATAAGTGTTTTTTAGAAAAAAAGCTCTGGAAACCTAAAAAGGCCAGAGCTTTTTTAATTTTACAACAATACGTAATAGTCTGTGGCGGAATTTGTATGAGCCTGATAGCATACAAATAATTAGAAGAAAAGTTATTATCAGCATAACCTTTATATTTCTTCATCTTCGGGATTTTCTCTTTTGAGCAGGGATTTGAGGTCGTGCAACAAGGAGAATATACCACACAACATTAAGCCGATGAAGCCTAAAAATACGACTATTACTGCTAAAAAAATAATCAGAGTTTTCATAATTTGTAAGTTTTAAGAATTAGAGCTATAGAGTATAACTTTGCGAAATTTTTGTCAATAAAATGGTTGGCAAAAATTTAAAAGTTTTTTTATGGGTATTAAAAATGCCTACTTGTCATAAGAGGCTCGCCGGATACGATCATTAATCGCCAAACCAAGTCCGTCTTCAGGAATGGGAGACATGGCTATTCCGCTATATTCTGTATGGGTTTCCGCTATTCGCATATAAGCAAATAAATTACTGGCTGCTTCGCTAAGATTGCCGGAGGGGCTTAAATTTAATTGAGCTTTTGGGGTTTGACCAAAACCAATAAAAAATTCGTCTGGGCGGACATCTTCTTCTAATACATTAATACGCATGGGCATCCTTGGAGCATAATGTTTGAGTAATTGTCCAGGAGCACTTGGCTTGTTGGGATCGCCGTGTGAGATAATAACTTTTTCTCCGGTAAAAGATTCAATATCTTCTTTGCTAAGTCCGCCTGCTCGCAACATTACAATTTCTGGCGTGGTGAGATCTATAATGGTTGTCTCAACGCCAATTTTGCATGGGCCGCCATCAAGAATCATATCAACCTTATCTCCAAGGCTGTCTGCTACATGCTGAGCTGTTGTCGGAGATATGCATTTGAATTTGTTGGCAGAAGGGGCGGCTATCGGAACACCGGCGGATTTTATAAGATTAAGCGCCAAAGGATGGTTGGGCATACGCACGGCTATGTGGGGCAATCCGGAACAAACCAAATCAAGGGAAGGGTTGTTATCTTTGCGTTTGAGAACAAAAGTAAGAGGTCCCGGCCAAAAGTGTTTGGCCAGTTCCAGAACGCGTTCATCCGTGCATGCGTATTCTGAAAGAAAATCAACTTCGGCAATGTGCGATATCAGGGGATCAAAGGTCGGACGACCTTTGGCTTCAAAAATTGCAGCAACTGCTTTAGGATTATAAACATTGGCTCCAAGTCCATAAACCGTATCTGTTGGAAAGGCAACCAAGCCTCCGTCTTTAATGATTTTGGCCGCTTGTTGTATATTTGCAGGGCTATTGTTATAAATCACTGAAATCATTTTCAATCTTCAAAATATGTCTGATACCATCTGCTAAAGTTGAGTATGTATTTAGCACCATGAAAGTCTCTTTGTCAATTATTTGATAGCGCATGTCGGCGCAATTCCATACGAGGTAGTCATATTCATTGTTGCCCAAAATTAGGTTTATGGATGGTAGGGGATGAAAAGACAGAACATTCTCGCTTAGGATATCTAGAAAAAAGTCTTTGAAAGGTTTTATTCCGTATAAAAAACTACCATTCCATGCAAATGCATTAAAATGATGCAAGAGTTCTACGTATTCATTTGGTAGTGTCGTAAAATCATTTTCTTGTAATTGTTTTTGGTAAAGAATTATTTGTGTTCTATCAACGGGAGTACCGGCATTGGCATCGGATAAAACTTTAAGCTGTTTAACGAGTTTTTGCATCTTTAGGCAATCGTCCTTTACTGATTAGGTATTGACGTTCTCTTTCCGGATTTCGGCGAATTTGGTAAGCAGGGTCAAATCCTCCAAAGAAAACAATGTCTTTGTTTATATCATAGCCTTTATCAAAATGCAATGAACGATGGTGTGGATGGATAAATGCTAAAAGCATATTGGAAAAATCATTTATTTGTTTGTGTTCTTCAAGTTCTCGAAAATTGGTTACGTTAGTTTTGTGGTGGAGGTCAAATATATTAGGGCAATAGCCTTTTTGCATTTGTTGGAGCATAGATTGGACATCTCGTGGTTTGTAATGGAGAGAAAGCATAACCTGACTAAACTCTTCGTGATAGCAATGCGCAAACATTTTTAGATTTTGGGCGCGTTTTCCTTCAAAAGGACGAGTATTTGTTTGTTTGCAATAATCTGTGATGGTGTCAACAAAATCATAATAATTCATTGTTTGGACTGCTGTGGGCGGAATATGATTTTTAGCAAGTTGGTGTGTAATTCTTTTGCGTAGTTGACGAAAATTATCAAAGTTTTTCAGCCATTGCCAAACAGGGGAAGTATCAAGAGCGTAATTGGTATAGTCATATTTGGGGGGAGGAGAAACATCTTGATTACTCAAAGATTCCATGTATTCTTGCTTGGCTGAAAGATAAGATATTGATAGAAGACTATTGTCCGGACGATGTAAAATGCCATCAAAATCAAAACGAATAGCGAGACTTTCTTCTGGAGTGGCTCTTGGAATTTGTGGGTCCCGAATGTGTGGTTTCAGACCGTTTGCATATAAAAGCATATGTATTTCATTCTTAAGCCACTGAATTTTGAGTCTTCGCATGCGCTGTCTTTCAGCGCGAGACATATGTTTATAATTGCCACGATCTCGATTTGAGTTAGAATCTGAACGCGATTTGCAAAATTGAGCGTTCGCTAGGGCTGTCATCTTGTCTCGAATGGCGGCAACGAGCTTTCTTTCTATGGCTAGTCTTTTATCATTTTGGGCTTTGCTCATGTTTTTGCTCTTTTTTGTCTATAATTTATTATAAGAGGAATATTATGATGTGTCCAGAATAAAAGAAATTATGTGGAGAAAATTTAGCAAAATATTTATTATTTTTGTTTAAAATATAAAAAAATAATGTGTTAGGAGTAAGCTATGTTAGAAGTTGTTTTTACAAAAGGAAGAATCGGTGTAGAGGCTGTTAGGATTTTTGTTTGCGGAGAAAAATCTCGGCTTGAATTGGATGTTTTGAATCAAAATGAAAAAGAGGCTGTTTTGAAAGCTTGTCGACAGTCAAAATTTGAAGGGAAAAATGGTCAGTTCGTTGAAGTGCTGGGTGGAAAAAGTAAAATCATTTTAGCCGGAATTGGAAAAAATCCGGGAGAAATTGAATGGCAGAAATTAGGCGGAAGTCTTGCAAAAAAATTGTTTAAAGATAGTGTTGCTTGTTATATTGTAAATGAAATTAAAGGGTGTAAACTTTCAAAAATAGAAATTTCTTATAATGTGGCTTTTGGTTTAATGCTCGGAAGCTATCGGTTTGATAAATATTTTACTAAAAAACAACAAAATGAATATCCTGCTTTGGAGCAGATTATATTCAAACTTAAAGAAGCGGATGAAGCTGCAGAAGCATTTAAGAAATATGCTGCTTTGGCCAATGCTGTCCGATATGGACGGGATTTGTGCAATGAGCCTGCCAATTATTTGACACCGCAAGTTTTTGCCGATGATATTGATAGATTGAAATATTTGGGACTGGATGTTGAAATCTTAGATAAAAAAATATTGCAAGAAAAAGGGTTCGGACTGTTATTGGGGGTGGCTCAAGGTTCTGTTAATGAGCCCAAAGTTGCTATTCTGAAATGGAAAGGAAAACCTGATAAAGAAGAATTTGATGTCGCTTTGGTCGGAAAAGGTGTAACCTTTGATTCCGGTGGAATTTCTCTAAAACCCGGTGCCGGTATGGGAGATATGAAAGGTGATATGACGGGAGCTGCCGTGGTCGTGGCAAGTTTGAAAGCTCTGGCTTTACAAGCTGCTCCGGTTAATGTTGTAGGAATTGTCGGATTGGTTGAAAATATGCCTTCCGGAAGCGCTATCAGACCCGGTGATATCTTAACTTCATTATCAGGACAGACAGTCGAGGTATTAAATACAGATGCTGAAGGTCGGTTGGTCTTGGGAGATTGTTTGACCTATGTTCAAGATACATATAAAGTGAAGAAAATTATTGATATTGCAACATTGACGGGTGCTACAATGCGAGCTCTGGGAAGTGAATATGCCGGTATTTTTGGTAATGATAGTAAATTAATTGCCGACTTGATTGATGCCGGAGAAAAAAGCGGTGAAAATTTGTGGCATTTACCAATTAATAAGGCCTATGATAAAATGGTTGATTCTTCCGTTGCCGATATGAAAAATATTGGTGGAGCCAATGCAGGAGGAAGTACTGCTGCCTGTTTCTTGCAGCGTTTTGTTGCTGAAGGTGTTAAATGGGCTCATCTTGATATTGCAGGCGTGGATCGGGTAGAAAAGTCAACCGAGCTTTGTCCGAAAGGAGCAACAGCTTTTGGTATCCGCTTATTAAATAAGTTTTTGAATGTTAAATTGTAATTTTTACAAAAATATAAAAGCCTCGGTATAAACGGAGGCTTTTATGTTTTTCTAGTTAAGAAGTTGATTGTCTGTAAAGTTGCCGTATACTTCCATTATGGCAAAAATGGAAGTTCCATACTCTTTATCTTCAGATACTTGCCAAAGCGTTCCGTTTTTGAGGAAAGATTCTCCTTTGGGGAGTGCTACGATATCTAAATCAGAAATATCATAGTGAGAAAAAATATTATCTTCTCCTCCAAATACCGGAGCAATTGTCATAATAGGATTTTCTGAAAAATCTTTCGGTTCCCATTTGCCAACCCAATAATAGCCAATCAGAGAGCGTTTTGTACCGATAGTGTATATTCGGCATAATTCATAATTCATATCCGGCATACCTCTTATGAGGTTTAGCGCTCGAACAATGCTTTCATCGTAAAGAAGATTAATTCGGCGTATTCCTAAACCGCCATCTACTGAAACCGTGATATATAAACGGCCGTCAACGGTGAATACTTCTCGTTCGCCCATGGGCATGAATTGAACAGTGTCATATTCTTCTTTGTCTTCAAATGATTTGAAGATTGGAATATCTTGATACTTGTCATCTTCTTCACTACACCAGCCAATGGTTATTATGCTCTCGCTTCCTGATGTGTATTGTAGTACTCCTAATTGTGGAGTATTAACGCAGCCAATTTCCTTGAAAAAAGCCGCAGCCATTGAAAAGTCGTAATATCGACATTCTTCGGCGGGGACAGATAGTCTTTTCATGTCTCAAAATTTTAATTTGTTCATAATATGTTGTTATGGACATAGTGTAAAATTTTTAGACTATTTTTGTCAAGAACTAAAGTTCTTAAATAGTATTTATTTTTGGCGAGATGCTTCTATTACTTTCATTCTGACTATATTGTGCGGCATATCTATAGTCTTAGCTCGTTCCGTAATTGCAAGGGCTCGAGCCGAATCCCGTTCTCTTTTCATGACGTTGGTTGATAGAAAGCGAGAATCCTTATCTCTAAATCTTTTAGGATCTGCTGCTGCTTGGTAAGAGTAGTATTCGGTATATTTGCTAAAATAAAAAGCTTCTTTTTGGCGTGCTTCTTCACCATAAGTTGTCGACAGCTTCATCGCTTCTGTTTCAATTAAAGCTTCTTCAATAACGGCTCGTTGTAGGGCTCCGTCCAAACTCTTGAATTTTTCACATTTTATAGCATCTCGTAAGTATTCTTGGTTATATAAGTTAGAGATATGTTCTGGAGTAAGTTTATAGGATTGATTTTGATCGTTCATTATCTAAGACTCCGTTAAAATATTACGTATGCTTTATTATGATAAACCAGTGGTTACTTGGCGAGTGGATTCTTGATTAATACACAAAAAAAACACCCTGCTTTGAGGGCAGGGTGTTTGGGCTGTAAAACTACTTATTCGGCAGTTTTAAATTCAGCCATATGTTCCAGAAGTGAACGTTTTTCATTGGCCAGTTCTTGAGCCTTATTTAATAGAGTTTCATAACGCTCAGGATTGGCTTTGTTGACAATCTGGAAACGAGTCTCGTTTGCCATGTATTCGGCAAGTGGTTTGCTTGGAGCTTTGGAATCAAGCATCAACGGAGCTTTACCTTGAGCTATGTTTTCCGGATTGTAGCGGAACAATGGCCAAGAACCAGTCTCAACAGCTGCTTTTTGGTGTTCCAAACCATTTGCCAGATTAAAGCCTTGGGCAATACAATGAGAGTATGCTATGATGATGGATGGACCATCATATGCTTCTGCCTCGTTCATGGCTTTAATGACTTGAGAATCATTGGCTCCAAAGGCTACTTGAGCAACATATACATTGCCATAAGACATTGCAATCATTGCTAAGTCCTTTTTCGGCAGAGCCTTTCCTGCGGTTGCAAATTTAGCAGATGCACCCATCGGGGTTGCTTTGGATTGTTGACCACCGGTATTGGAGTATACGCCTGTGTCCATAACCAAAATATTTATGTTTTTGCCTGAGGCAATAGCATGGTCAAGACCGCCAAAGCCAATATCATAAGCCCAGCCGTCACCACCTAAAATCCATACGGATTTCTTAATCAGATAGTCGGCGAGTTTATCAAGATGTTTGGCTTCCGCTGTGTCGAGGCTGACCAACTTGTCTCGTAATTGCTTAACCAAAGCACGTTGATCATCAATCTCAATATCGGTTGATTGCGGGTTGCTTAAAATCTTTTCAACCAATTCTGCACCAATCTTGTCTTTTAAGCCTTCCAATAAGGTTTTTGCAAAACCTGTTTGTTGATCAATTGAGAATCTCATGCCTAAGCCAAATTCTGCATTGTCTTCAAACAAGGAGTTTGCCCATGCCGGACCATGACCTTTTTCATCTTTGGCATACGGCGTGGTTGGTAAGTTGCCTGAGTAAATGGAAGAACAACCTGTCGCATTTGCAACAACCATGCGATCACCAAAGAGTTGAGTCAATAATTTGACATAAGGGGTTTCACCACAGCCAGCACATGCACCGGAAAATTCAAACAGAGGTTGAATCATTTGCGTGGTTTTGGGCAAATTCTTTGTTACTTCTGTTCTCTTTACATAAGGAAGCGTCTCAAAGAATTTCCAGTTTGCAACTTCTGCGTCAAGATGGTTCTCGATATGATCCATGTTGATGGCTTTGAGTTCCGGATTGGATTTGTTCTTTGCCGGACAAGCTGAAGTACAAATACCACAGCCTGTGCAGTCTTCAGGAGAAATTTGCAAAATGAATTCTTTACCTGCAAATTCTTTACCTTTATATGCAGCATGCTTTAATGTGGATGGTGCATTTTTGAGTTCTTCGGCAGATGCTACTTTCATACGGATAACACCATGTGGACATACCAGAGAGCATTTGCCGCATTGAATACATGTGTCAGCATCCCATACAGGAATTTCTGTTGCAATGCAACGTTTTTCATATTGTGTAGTTCCTGTCGGCCAAGTTCCGTCGACAACATCCTTAAATGCGGACACCGGTAATTCATTGCCTCGGTCGGCAATAATTTCTGCTGTCAATTTCTTGACAAATTCAGGTGCATCCGCCGGAACAGGAGCTGACATTGTCAGTTCTGAAGTGGCTTGCGCTGGAACGTCAACTTTGTGAAGGTGTTCCAAAGAGGCATCAACTGCTTCAAAGTTCTTTTGAACAATGGCATCGCCTTTTTTACTGTATGTTTTTTTGATGGCATTTTTAATTTGAGCAATTGCTTCATCTTTGGGAAGAATGTTGGAAATCGCAAAGAAGCATGTTTGCATAACGGTGTTAATGCGTTGACCCATACCTGTCTTGCGAGCAACATCAACAGCATTAATGACGTAGAAATTGAGTTTCTTGTCAATGATGGTTTGTTGAACTTCTTTGGGTAAATGATTCCATACTTCGTTGCCTTCATAGGGAGCATTAAGTAAAAATGTTGCGCCCGGTTTTGCAATTTTTAGAATATCAACCTTACGCATGAACGGGAATTGGTGGCAAGCAACGAAATCTGCTTTGTTTACCAAATAAGCCGATTTAATCGGATTGTCCGAAAAACGTAAGTGAGATGTTGTCATTGAGCCGGACTTGCGAGAATCATATACAAAATAACCTTGCCCATATTTGCCGGCATCTTCCGCAATGATTTTAATTGAGTTTTTATTTGCTCCAACAGTGCCGTCTGCGCCTAAGCCAAAAAAGACAGCGCGGACAACGTCTTTAGGTTCTGTATCAATAGAATCGTCAAAAGGTAAAGATGTGTTGTTGACATCATCCGTAATACCTACTGAAAAACCATTAATAGAGTTAGATGATGCGCCATTGTCATATACGGCTTTTACCATTCCGGGAGTGAATTCTTTTGAAGATAGTCCATAACGACCACCGACAATTTTAGGCATCGATTTGAGTTCGCCGCGGGCAAAAGCCTGACTTAAGGTGGCTACAACATCAAGATATAGTGGCTCACCGGTTGATCCTGATTCTTTGGTACGATCCAGAACAGAAACTGTTTTAACCGTCGAGGGTAGGGCTTTTAAGAAGGATTTCTCAGGGAAAGGACGATAGAGGTGTACTTTCATGACGCCCAATTTCTGACCATTGGCGTTGAGATAATCAATTGCTTCTTCAACTGTTTCGCCGCCAGAACCCATGATAACGATAACTTGATCTGCGTCTTGAGCTCCATAATAGTCAACAACGTGATATTGACGACCGGATATTCTTGCAAACTTGTCCATTTCTTCTTGAACGATGCCTTCAACCTGTTTGTAGTACGGATTTGAAGCCTCACGTCCTTGGAAAAAGACATCCGGGTTTTGGGCCGTACCACGAATTACAGGAGCTTCCGGACGAAGAGCATTCTTAGCATTGAATGTATAGTCAACACCTTCAAGCATCGCTCTTAAATCATCATCAGAGAGAAGTTTAATTTTTTTGATTTCATGTGAAGTACGGAAACCGTCAAAGAAATGCATAAACGGAACACGTGAACGCAATGTAGATGTTTGTGCAATGGCTGCCATATCATGGGCTTCTTGAACGGAATTAGAAGCTAACATTGCAAAACCAGTTTGGCGACAACCCATTACGTCGGTATGATCTCCAAAAATGGACAAGGCGTGGTATGCCAAAGAACGAGCTGCAACATGCATAACAAATGGTGAGAGTTCACCAGCAATTTTGTACATGTTTGGAATCATTAACAAGAGGCCTTGAGAGGCGGTGAATGTTGTGGTTAAAGCACCTGCTTGTATCGAGCCGTGGCACGCACCGGCGGCACCAGCTTCCGATTGCATTTCCTGAACCTCAGGAACAATACCCCAGATATTCTTTTGTTTGGCTGCAGACCATGCGTCAGCCCATTCACCCATCGGGGAGGACGGCGTAATCGGGTAGATGACGCAAACTTCATTCATGCGGTGGGCAACGGAAGCAGCTGCCTCGTTACCGTCCATCATTTTCATTTTAACTTCTGACATAGCATATCCTTAAGTTAATGTTAGCATAAAAAAGACCCCAGATTAGACGGTTTAATGCCTGATCTGCCGGCCTTCGGTTATTTAAATAGAATCTTTCTGCGCGTTTTATATCATACTCTTTTTTTAAAGACTAGAAAAAAATGTTGAATTTGTTGATGTTTTTTGTTGAAGCTCTGTTATGCTTTTTTTATAATTCCTGCGTAATTTGTTAAAGGAGATTGAAATGTACAAAGTATGTGGAATTGTTGCTGCTATTTTGATGTTGGCTTATGCGGGAAATGTTGCTGCTTGGGAAGTTGCTACAGCCGCAGATGCTGTGCAGAAAGTCGCTGATAAAACAAGTGCTAAAATTGATAAGGCAAAACTGAAAAATATTGAAAGCACTGAAGAATACAAGGCTCAGTTAGAAGACAAAATTGCCAATTTAAAAGCAAAAATTGAAAAATGGCAGTCTTCTGAAGAACTACAAAATTCGGAAACCCAAGAAAAAATTGCAAATGCCAGAGCAAGTATCGAACGCTTGAATGCCAAGATTAAGGCGTTAGCTGAATAGCTCCAAAACTCTTTTTAGCCTCTGATTTTAAATCAGAGGCTTTTTTAAAGAAAGATTAACCGTAATTTGTTATTACGTACCTATCTATTTGATTGAGATATTCGGAGAACGGATCCCTAATGCTCTATGTTTTGATAGCTTTTCTTGCTCCTGCTTTCGGAGCTACCGCCTGCATAATAGAAAGCCGTTTGTCTAATTGTACGTTTAAACGTCAGACAACAATGATTTTTTATATCTCAATGATGAATTGCGTCTTTTTGCCTTTAGTGCTTTTGTTCGGAATGCCTTCTATTCCAACTTGGCATGCGATGTTGTGTTACGTCGTCTTGGCTTTGATTGATGTTTTGTATTTGTATCCGTTTTATACGGCTTTGAAAGTTATTGATAGTTCAATAGTTGCAGCGTTGTTTTCTCTTGGACAAATTACTATCCCTTTGATGTCTTTTTTGTTTTTGGGAGAAGTTTTGAGCTTGACGCAATATATTGGGTTTATGGTTATTATTATGGCTTCCGTTGCCTTGAGCATTAAAGGAACGCGCATTCCCAAATTAAGTCGTGCTTTTTACTATATGGTACTTGCTTCTTTATTACGAGCTGTCTATGCAATCGTTGAAAAATATGTTCTGATTGAAGATGTAAACTGGGTTAATATGGTGGTTTATCCAAATTTAATTTCAGGATTGATGCCTTTTGTATTCTTATTCAGGCAAAAATGGCGACGTGATATTATCAAAAATTTTCCGCCTTATTTGGATAAGTTTAAAATATTTGCAATTAATGAATTTGTTTGTTTTTTGGAGGTGGTGGCTCAGGTATACGGAATGTCAGGTTTATCTCCTGTTGTCAGCTCTTCCATTGGTGCTACAGAGCCGATTTTCTTGTTGGGATTTTGCTATTATATGCTTAAATACTACAATATTCCGTTGAATGAAAAGATATCAACTCAGGTGTTGATGAAGAAACTTTTTTGTTTCGTATTAATTATACTGGGTGTTGTTTTGGTTGTTGACTGATATGTAATTTAGGTCTTGCCAAGCGGTTT
This sequence comes from uncultured Alphaproteobacteria bacterium, assembly GCA_944393685.1. GTDB lineage: Bacteria > Pseudomonadota > Alphaproteobacteria > RF32 > CAG-239 > CAZU01. Next base: position 31,850 of record CALYAW010000008.1, on the reverse strand, counting down.
TTTTTGTATTATTTCTATGTGCGTTGCGGATATAGTTCAATGGTAGAACGTGAGCTTCCCAAGCTTAGGATGCGGGTTCGATTCCCGTTATCCGCTCCACTTCAAAACACCCTTTTTAGGGTGTTTTTTGTATCACGGACGGAGTATCAGAGAGTATTGCTAATTTGTTTATCTTTTTTTCTTTCTGTTGACAAAGTTTTGTTTGTTGAATATATTCCGCATCACTTATGTATTTTTAAGATTTACTTTGAAACAAAAAATTGAATTTATTTGTTAACTTCAAAATATTATTTTATGAAACAAGTACAATATTCTCAAGAGAGAGATTTTGTAAAAAATGCAAACATCTTTCATGTGGTCGAATATCTTTACGATCACAGGCTTCAGCCAAAAAGTGAAATATGTTTTATTCAAAGGGTATTAGAATTTGTCTCTCGTAGATCAAATAGAGATTATAATACTCTTGAGTATCAAACTTTATTATTTTACATCAGTAAATACGGACTTTGTTCAAAAACGCAGGCGTTGTTGCTACGTTTTGTCGGAATTCATGGAGATGAACTTATCCGAAAAGAAGCGTGCTTTCAGGACATTGTTAATACTTTGATTCGAGAGTTTGCCTGTCGCAAAAACTTTTGTGACGAAGGGCTTGTCCTGCTGGAAAGACTGCAACATCTTGGTTTCGTTCCGAAATCTTTATGCGTTTGTTCCTCTGAAGAACAAGAACGCTTTAATCGTAAATATATTCGTGAGTATGTGGGGTATATACGATTTATCGGGCTTTGCCTTGTTGATTGAAGTTATGTATTTGCAAAAAAAAGCTGTTTGCTCTATCTTGCAAACAGCTTTTTTATTAAGAAAGATTATTTTTTTCCCGGTTTAACATAAGCAATGGCAGAATGTTCTTCACAGTAAGTTTGCCCTAAGCGTACTTTTTTTCCGCAAAAATGAAAATTTGCGTCTTTCGGGTCTCCTATTGGCCAGCGACAGGTGTGATTGTCTAATTCTGTAAGTGACAGATTGTGAGGACGGTTGCTTGTTTGTGTTGGCATTTTGACAGGAGTTGCATGAAACGGCATTTCTTTTTTATCTTTTTTGCTCTCAGGAGCGGGTACATTAGAAGGTTTTGTTTCTTTTTCAACAATTGGAGCTTTTTTTTCTATGGATTGAGGTTCGGATGAGGCTGCTTTCGTCGGTTTCGTTTTGGTGACTTTAGTTTCTTTGGTCGTTTCATCCTTTTTCTTAATTGGAGATGGACGACCAGAAAGTCCTAAACGATGCACTTTGCCAACAATAGAGTTTTTAGATACGTTTAATCTTTTGCCGATTTCTCCGGTGGTAAGACCTTCTTTCCACATCCTTTTGAGATCTTCGACCATTTCATCCGTCCATGCCATATGCTTTCTCCTCTTAATGTAAAATCCTTAACTAGGCTTATATTAGGGCAATATTTTTACCGAGTCTAGATTAATTTTGATTTATTTCTTCTTTTTTATATTTTTTTGGATTATATTCTCTAAAAGATATCGGAAAATACCAAAGGAGAAATATATGAATAGGTATATCGTTGCTACTTTGCCTGGGCTTTTAAGTGTCTTTGTTGCTCCTCTTCAAGCCGAGGAAATAAAGGTTTCTTTTGATGATAGAGCAGGGCTGTTCTTAAATGTGTATCAACAAAATATGGCTTTAGTTCAATCTCAATACAAAATTAAATTGCCAGATGGTATTTCTTCTGTCGCATTCGAAGGTGTTTCTGATAAAATACAGCCGCAAACGACTTTAATCGATGGAAAAAATGTAACTGTTTTAGAGAAAAATTATGTTTATAATTTGCTAAATCGTGAAAATCTTTTGGATGCGTATGTTGGGAAAGAAGTTAAGGCGGTAACTATTGATCATGAGACAAGTAAAAATCTTTTTGATAAAGCTGTGTTGCTGAATAATGATTTTGGTTATCCGATGTTACAGTTTGATTATGGTATTGATCCGCATTTTCCGGGAAGAATTGTCTTTCCTGATGTTCCTAAAAACCTTCGCCTTCAGCCGACTTTAATTGCAAAAATGGCAAGCAAAGGGAATGATAGTAAAGATATTTCTCTTAGTTATTTGAGTGGTGGACTGAGTTGGACAGGAAATTATGTTGCAGAAATTACGGATAAAAATAAAATGAATCTGCAGTCTTGGGTAGAGATTGATAATAAATCTGCAACTGATTTTACGATGGCTAATATTTCTTTGGTATCTGGTGATATAAATAATATCTCCTCAGATGCTTCTCCACGGCCGCTGATGATGGCTGCACTGCGACAAGCCGATACTGTTAATATGACTGAAACAGAGGCTGTGTCAGAGGAAATTGCAGCCCAATCCATGGGAGATTATTATAGCTATGAGATTCCCGGAAAAGTGGATTTGTTGGCTAAACAAAGCAAGCAGATAAGTTTATGGTATGAACAAGGTGTCGGTTATGAAAAACAGTATAAATTTCTTTCTCCTTTGAATAATTATTCAAAAATATTTGAACGTTTGCATGCCAATGTCATTTACAGAATTGTTAATAATACAAAGCAAAAACTTGGTCGTCCGATGCCCGAGGGAATTGTGCGTTTTTATGAAAAAGAAAAAAATGGGACGCTTTCTTTTATGGGTGCTGCTCAAATGCCTAGGTTAGCTGTCGACGAAAGTGCAGATTTGATAATTGGAAAAAGCTATGATGTTTATGCTGACGGAAAAATTATCAATTTGAATCAAATTGCAGAAAATGTGACGGAAGTCGAGTATGAAATTCAGCTTTATAATGCCGGAAAATCTGATGTTTATGTTGTTTGGGAGCAAAAAATTCCTAATGACACAACCGTATTAAAAGAGAGTTTAGATAGTGAGAGTGTTTCAGCCGGAAAATTAAGATGGAAAATCAATGTTGCTGCAGGAGGAAAGAATACATTAACTTATAAACTCAGACAGACAAGAAACTGATGCGGAAATTTGTATTTATATTAATTATATTGATTGCTCTGGACGTGAAAACGGCCGGAGCCGTATCAATGGCTGATTATCAAAAATCTTTTATAATAGATTTGGAGCAAGATAATTTTCCAAGTTTTTCGGAATTGGAAAAACTTTTTAATGAAGAAAATAAATTATATGATCCGCGATATCATAGTGTTTGGGAGCTGTTGGGGGAGTTTGATAAAGATTTTTATGCTCGTATAGCAACTTATGGTATTAACGAAAAACGCTTAAAATGGGAAGAAGAAGAGGATATTCTTGCCATTATCAATTCTATGCCGGAAGATATGTATCCTTATATTGGCCCAATGTTGTTCCTTATTCCCAATATGTCTGATAAAATCTTAAATCTTCCTAAAATTAAAGAGACAAAAAATAAGTTTCCCGAAAGAATTGCTCCTCAGTTGAAAGATGTCGAAAATATAGAATTTTTGTCACCGTTTTTATATTATATTCTGAAGCCGGAGATGTGGCCGGAAAATCGTAAAAATATAGAAATCCCACAGATGACACCTTATCACCCGAAAGTTGTTTATGATGAAAATTTTTATAAAAAGATAAAATCGATCGTGCGTCCAGAAAAATATATGTTGGGCGGAGAGGCTAAAAAACAGGTGACACGTAGTGATATGCGCACAATTAGTCCGGATAGAAATACTGTCCTGACCTCTGCCGATGTTCGAGCTTTTGCTAATACTATTGATGCGGTAGAGGATTGGTATCGAAGTGGTGATAATCGCTATAAGATATCTCAGGTGGCATCAATGCTAATGGCAAAGGAAGCAGCTGAAGATCCAACAATTGCCCCGGGGATACGTGATTTGGTTAATCCTTGTGCAAGGTTAGTTGTTAAAGCTAAAATTCTCGGACGAGAAAGAGAGCTGGCTTTTAGAGTGGCTAAAGAAGGTTTTACTTTGCATGAATGGGCTTATACTTGCGATAAGGTTGTTAAGGCTTATCGAGTTTCTTTGATGAACAGGTATATGCTTCAGGCTTTGAAAAACTATCGAAACGGTACTTATGATGATGAAATTAATAAACTTAGTCCCAAATATAGGGCAATACGATATTCTACCATGCAAGCTCTTGTAGAGATGTATAAGGTTCCGCTGATTGATTTGCAAGAAGTGCGCAAGAATCGGAGTCTGTTGGAAGAAAAGTGGAAAAAATATAATTTTCAGTTGGCAGAGACTCCTTTGGCTAGAAATAACTAATTGATATATAATGTTTTTTTAATTTTTTTCTTGCATTTGCAAAAAAAAATATTGTATACATGCTCAGAATATATTTTTAACTTTTTCAAGGTGAATAAAATGGCTCGCGTTACAGTAGAAGATTGTATTGATAAAATCCCTAATCGTTATGAATTGTTGATGGTGGCTGCTCAAAGAGCGAAAGATATATCAGCCGGAGCTCCGTTGACTGTTTTGCGTGATAACGACAAAAATTCAGTTGTGGCTTTGCGTGAAATTGCCGAAGAAACTGTCAGTATTGAAGAACTTCAAAAATCTTTGGTTATGGGATTGCAGAAGTTTGTTGAAGTTGAGGAGCCTGAAGAGGAAGAACTCGAAATTATGGCAGCCGAAAAAGAATTAGCTGAATTGGATGAGCAATTTACAGGATTATTGCCGGATGCTGAGCTGGATGATAATATGCAGATTCATGGCGGTGATGATGCGCTTGATTTGGATGCTGATGATGTTGATTTAGATGGTAGTTTGGGAGAAGGTTTTGATAATGAAATCGGCGGTGATGATTTTGATGCCGGCGATGATTTTGAAGAATAATTCTTTTGTTTGATTGCAAGTAGAGTTCCTAAAGTTTAGACTTATTTAATAAAAATGTGTTAGGTCTAAAATAACTGGAACTCTTTTTTTGTAATATGCAGGCGAGGCCTTATGTTAAGACAGTATGAATTAGTTGATTTGGTTAAATCTTATGATCCTGATGCAGACGAGGACGCGTTAAACCGTGCTTATGTATTTGCAATGAAAAAGCATGGCGCACAGCTTAGAACCTCAGGTGATCCGTATTACTCTCATCCTGTCGAGGTTGCCGGTATTTTGACCAAGTTTAAACTTGATTCAACATCAATTATCGCCGGATTGTTGCATGATACGGTTGAAGATACGGATACAACAGTAGAGGAAATCCGTAAATTATTTGGTGATCAGGTGGCTCAGATTGTTGATGGTTTGACAAAGTTGGCAATGATTGAGCAAAAATCCGCCAATAATAAACAAGCTGAAAATTTTCGTAAGTTGTTGTTGGCTATGTCTGAAGATATCAGAGTTTTATTGATAAAACTTGCTGATAGATTACATAATATGCGTACTTTACATTATTGCGCTCCCGAGAAGCGCGCTCGTATTGCAAAAGAAACCTTAGATATTTATGCTCCTTTGGCAGAACGTATTGGTATGCAGGAAGTAAAAACCGAATTAGAGGGAATAGCTTTTGCGGAGTTGCATAAAGAGGCTTATGAGTCTATACAAGCTCGTTTAAACTTCTTACGTGAGCAAGACAGCGATTTAGTGCCAAAGATTATTGCTCAGCTTGAAAAAGACATGAAAGACAATGGCATTAAAGCTAGCGTTTCGGGAAGAGAAAAATCGCCTTATTCTATTTGGCGCAAAATGCAACAGAAAAACGCTTCTTTTGAGCAATTGTCTGATATTATGGCTTTTCGCATTATTGTTGATGATGTCGGATCTTGTTATCAGGCTCTTGGGGTGGTGCATAGTAAGTATCATATGGTGCCAAGACGCTTTAAGGATTATATATCTACTCCTAAACCCAATGGGTATAAATCTATTCATACCGGCGTTATCGGGCCTGAAAATACTCGTATTGAAATTCAAATTCGCACATATGAGATGCACGAAGTCAATGAAAAAGGTGTTGCGGCGCATTGGGCTTATAAACAAGGTGAACGTGTCGTCGGTAAAAACTTTAGATGGATTAGGGAATTGCTTGAGATTTTGGAGCAAGCTTCTAATCCGGAAGAGTTTTTAGAAAATACCAAATTGGAAATGTATAATGATCAGGTGTTTTGTTTTACTCCAAAAGGAGATTTAATAGGTTTGCCTGTTAATTCAACGCCTGTTGATTTTGCATATGCCGTTCATTCTTCTGTCGGTGATACATGTGTTGGTGCTAAAATCAACGGAGAAATAAGACCTTTGCGTACTGTGTTGCAAAATGGTGATCAGGTTGAAATATTGACATCAAAAGCGCAACATCCTTCAACAGAATGGGATCGTTTTGTTGTAACAGGCAAGGCAAAAGCGGCAATTCGTCGTTATGTGCGAGCTCATAAGCGGGATCAGTTTATTACGCTTGGGCAGCAATTGCTGGAACGGACATTCAAAAATGAAAATTTGGAGTTTAATGAAAAAGGATTGGTAAATGTTTTGCCTAATTTTGAGGCGGAATCAATAGATGATATTTATGCAAAAGTCGGCGAAGGACTGGTAACCGCATGGGATGTTATGAAAGCTGTATATCCGGCGTATAAACAATCTAAGCTCGGCAAGGTTGTAAAATCATTAACATTCAGCAGAACGCCAAAAAAAGACAAATCCAAAGCAGAACCTCTGAAAATTAAAGGCTTGATTCCTGGAATGGCGGTGCATTATGCAGGATGTTGTCATCCGTTGCCGGGCGATAGAATTGTGGGAATTGTGACAACCGGAAAAGGTGTGGCTATTCATACAATTGATTGTAAGCTATTGGAAAAATTTGCTGATGAGCCTGAACGCTGGCTAGACATTTCATGGGGAGACGCGGTGGATGATGCACCTCATATCGGACGCTTGAAATTGATGCTGGCCAATGAGCCTGGGTCACTTGGTGATTTGTCTAACTTGATTGCGCGCAATAACGGTAATATATGTAATTTAAATATTGTTAATCGGACGGTGAGTTATTTTGAGTTGTTGGTCGATGTGGAGGTTAAGGATCTTAAACATTTGACTGATATTATCGCGGCACTGCGCGGATCAAAAGTTGTTTCTTATGTTTCAAGAGCCGGTTGATGATAGCGGTTGGTGTGTAAATGGGGGGATGAAATCTTGTTTCGACGTCGGAATAAACCAAGCTTGACTACTCGTTTGCGGAATATGATTTGGCCGGAAGGCGGGTGGAAACGCTATGGTCAATATATTTTGATGCGTCTTAATCGATTAAAAGGAACTCCTCAGGAAATTGCGGCCGGAGTTGCTTGCGGAGTTGCGATTTCATTTACACCATTTGTTGGATTTCATTTTGTTTTGGCGGCAATTACGGCTTGGTTGGTGAGGGGAAATATTTTGGCCAGCGCTTTGGGTACAGCAGCCGGTAATCCGTGGACATTTCCCTTCATTTGGCTTTCTGTTTTGTATACGGGGCGTTATGTCTTGGGAACGGGAGATGTGCCTTCAACAAAAGTAGATTTTTTGTCGGTCTTTGAAAAAGGAATGCATGCGTTAATGACTTTTGATTTTACGATGTTCTTTCATGATATATGGCCTATCTTATGGCCGATGATGGTGGGATGCATTCCTTTTTATATAATTTCTTGGGGGGTGAGTTATTATCTTTTTAAAATAGCTTTGGAAAGAATAGCTCGTCGCAGAAAGGAAAAAAAATTATGATTGTCGGGTTGGGTGCAGATATTGTTAATATTGCCAGAGTTGAAAAAATATTGACTCGTTTCGGAGCGCATTTTGTGGAAAGATTTTTTGCCGTCTCAGAGCAAAAAGATATTGAAAGTGCCGCAAAAACAGAACGATTAAGAGCATCTAAAGCTGCTAAATATTTTGCAGCCAAAGAAGCTGCGGCGAAGGCTTTGGGGACAGGTTTTCGTGACGGGGTGGAGTGGAAAGACATTGTTGTCTTTCATGATTCTTTTGGGGCTCCTAAAGTAAGTTTAAATGGCAAATCTTTAGAGCGAGCACAAAAATTGTGTAAGGGTTCTGAGCCAAGAGTCTTGTTGAGTTTGAGCGATGATTATCCCTTTGCGCAAGCGGTTGTTATTATTGAAAAAATTTAGTTGTCATCTGAAAAAAAACAGTTATTATGCAACCATTATATAAGCAAAATTGAAAAGAGAAGTTTGATGGATAAAGAAGAAAGTCTGGGCGATACCCTAAAAACGGTTTTTTATGCGATATTAATTGCAATTTTAATTCGTACGGTTTGGTTTGAACCTTTTAAAATCCCTTCTGGTTCAATGTATCCTACTTTGTATGTGGGAGATTATTTGTTTGTCTCTAAATATACTTATGGTTATTCAAAACACTCGTTACCGTGGAGCTTGCCTTTGTTCGAGGGAAGAATTTGGGCCTCTGAACCAGAGCGTGGTGATGTTGTGGTATTTAAGTATCCGCAAGATAACAAAACTGATTTTATTAAAAGAGTTATCGGTTTACCCGGAGATAAAATTAAATTGGTGAACGGACGGTTGTATATTAACGGTAAAATTGTTGAACGTAAAAGATTAGATGATTTTATTATTCGTACGGCAAACGGAAGTGCAGAAAGGTATCGTCAATATGAGGAGACCTTGCCAAACGGGGTTAAGCATAATATATTGGAAATATCAGACAGCGAGCCGAATGATGATTTTGCTGAGTTGGAAGTGCCTCAAGGAACCTATTTTATGATGGGAGACAATAGAGATCGTTCAGATGATAGTCGTGTGAACGTTGGTTTTGTGCCGGCAGAAAATTTAGAAGGAAAAGCTCGATTTTTGTTCTTTTCGCATAATGATGAAGATGCTTGGTATTTACCTTGGACTTGGCCCAAAAAGATACGTTGGTCACGCTTATTTTCAAGTATAGGTTAATTTGATATGAAAAATTCAGAAGATTTGGAAAATATTTTAAAATATAATTTTCGTAACAAAGAGCTTCTGCATAAAGCATTGACACATAGTTCCGTTAATCCTCATGCTGATCATAATTATGAAAGATTGGAGTTTCTTGGAGATCGCGTGTTGGGTGTCTCTATTGCGTCTTTATTGTATCGGCTTTTTCCACACGAGCCTGAGGGGAACTTGTCTCAGCGATTTACCGGTTTGGTTTGTAAAGAAACAGTAGCTCAAGTTGGTCGTATGCTGAATTTAGGTAAATTTATGTTTGTTGCCAATGAGGATATACGCAAGAATGAAAATGTTTTGTGCGATGTTTGTGAAGCTGTTATCGGCGCGATATATATTGACGCCGGCGTTGAAGAGGCCATAAATTTTGTGAATAATCATTGGCGTGAATTAATTGATCGAAATGTTGCTCCGCCCAAAGATTCTAAAACACGGTTGCAAGAAATTGCGCATGTTAAAAATTTGGAACAGCCGGTGTATCGGCTCAAAAAACGTTCCGGATCGGAGCATGAACCGATTTTTGAGATTGTTGTCAACCTTGGTGATAAGTATGAAGTTGTCGGGTTTGGGCGTAATAAAAAAGCAGCAGAATTTGATGCTGCGTCCAAAATGTTGGAGCAAATTTTGTGACTGAACAGCAACCAAATATGACGCGTTGTGGTTTTGTAGCTTTGATAGGAGCGCCTAACGCCGGGAAGTCAACCATTACCAATAATTTTGTGGGATCAAAGGTTTCCATTGTGTCTCCCAAAGTGCAAACAACACGTACTTTGGTTAAGGGAATAGGAATAGAAGGAAATACCCAAATTATTTTTATTGATACCCCAGGGATATTTAAGCCTAAAAGGCGTCTTGATCGTGCAATGGTCGGTTCTGCTTGGGATGGTGTCGGTGATGCTGATATTATTGTGTTGGTGGTGGATGCCAAGAGAGGATTTGATGATGAAACCAGAAGTATTATCGCACGGTTGAAAAAAAGAAAATTAGAAGCTGTTTTGGTATTAAATAAGGTTGATTTGGTTCAAAAAGAGAAGCTACTTGGTTTGAGTGCTGCTTTGAATGCGGAATTTGAGTTTAAGGAGACTTTTTTTATTTCGGCACAGACCGGACAAAATACAGAAGATTTTTATCATTATTTGGCTGATAATTTGCCTCAAAGTCCTTGGTATTATCCGGAAGATCAAATTTCTGATATGCCGTTGAAACTTCTGAGCGCCGAGATTGTAAGAGAAAAGTTGTTTATGTTTTTACATCAAGAGCTTCCTTATGAGTTGACGGTTGAGCCCGAATTGTGGGAGCGTCGCGAAGATGGCTCTGTTCGAGCCGAAATAACAATTTATGTTGCTCGAGATAGCCAAAAAATTATTGTTCTTGGCAAAGGAGGGACAATGATTAAACGTATTGGTCAGGCGGCGCGTAAAGAACTTGAAGAATTGTTGGAAGAGCGCATCCACCTGTTCTTATTTGTGAAAGTACGCGAGAATTGGCAGGAAGACGCGGCAAGATACGATACTTGGAATCTTAACTTTAATGCCTAAAATATTAACCCCGGAATTGCTTCCGGGGTTAAGTCTTGTTTATTTATAAAGGTTAACACTTTTGTAGCAGAAATAATATTTTGTTCCTGTATAATTGCTTCCACCACGAGTGCATCCACTTGAATTACAAGTAAAGTAACTGTTTTCATTAAAGCAGAGAACATATTTTTTGGTGGAGCTGTTGGGAGAAACAACGACCGAATTAGACGGAATGCTTACAGATGTAAAATTTTTAACATGTTGGTCACAAGCTGTATAGGCTGAACTTCCTCCTTGACTTTGGCACGCAGCATCTGCAGCGGTGCGATTAGCAGCAGTTTTGTTTCCTCCCCATACGTATGTTATTGTCATATAGTCAGAATAGTTATATACAGTGTTTACCATACCAAGTAGAGTTTTTGACGAAGTGTATGTCGAAGAACAAGAGCCATCGCTGTAAAAGAAATTTCCTGCAGAACAAGAGGAAGGAGCAGAACTTTTTTTCCTTCCGGCATAAATAAAGATATTCGCCGAGTAGTTTTGCGGAGTAACGGTTGATGAACGACCATAAATGGAGTTGTAAGTTGAGGCATCCAAAATAGCTCGTCCTTGCCATAAATTATATTTTCCCGAATCATATCCAGCACTTCCCCAATTATCAAATTTGATGGCGCCAGTATAATCAGAGATTCCTGTATTATTAGCATTTTTACCAACGATTGCAAATGTTGCATAAATATTAGGCAGACCTGCCTGTTGATAGGTTTTAAACGTTGAGGCAGATGTGGTGGCGGCGCCTTTTAAGAAGTAACCGGAGTAATTAGGTAACCTGTCGCCAAAAGAACCACTAATTGCGGTATAAAGTTCTGGATATTGAGAGGAGGAGTAAGTTCTTCCGTTACACAAAAGCCAACCGTTATGATCTGATGTGCGTAGAGAGTATTTCAAATCACCGGGAGAAGCCTCAAAGATACATTTACCTTTGCTTGAATCCGACGGGCAGAGGGTATATTCGCCCGGACATTCTGAAATTGTGTCGGTAAAGCCTAGAGAAGCACAAGTTATTTCGTCTACACAAAAAACTTTTGTCTTATCAAACGGGCAATAAAGCATTGTTTTGCCAGAACATTGTGATGCTGATTTGGTATAGCCAAGCTCGCTGCATGAGGGGGCTTTGGCACATGTCTGAGCCTGCGCTGCAACGCTTGCCAGAAATGTAAATGTAAATAGAGAATAGGCGCAAATATTGCGTGTATATAATGTGTTGGTCATGTTGGTCATCCTTAGTTGGTCTAAGCAATATAACTGTTAAAAATACGTGCTTTCACACAAAAAACCTTGCAAAAATATTTAAGTCTTTTTGCATGACTACAGTTATAAGGCTTTCGAAACCTCGGATGGCCTCACACCATCTTCTTATATCATAATATTTTTTTGAAAATATGGCAAGCAGAATTCTAATCTTTGTAGAGAGAGCTTTCTTTGTAGTTTTCTATGGCATGGCGTGTCAAAACACCAATGATGGCGGCTACGGGAACAGCTATCATTAAACCTAAAAATCCTAGTAAAACACCTCCCGTAAGTAAAGCAAACATTATCCATACCGGATGTAAGCCGACAGAATCCCCAACTAAATTGGGTGTTAAAAAGTTGCCTTCTATAAATTGTCCAACTGCAAAAACACCAACTACTTGCAAAATTGGCATGAGAGAATCGAATTGCGCAAAGGCGATTAATATGCTGATTAAAAAGCCGGTAATGCTGCCAACATACGGGATAAATGAGATGATACCGGCTAAAAAACCAACTAAAACTCCAAGATCAAGTCCTACAATATATAGCCCTATGGCATAAAAGCTACCAAGTAATACACAAACCGAAAATTGTCCGCGAATGAATGAGGAGAGAATATTGTCTATTTCTTTTGCTTGTTTTTCTATGGATTTCTTTGATTTCTTTGGCAAGAGACTATCAACCTGTGCAATGAATTTATCCCAGTCACGCAACATATAAAAAGCAACGATTGGCGTTATCAGTAATAAAGATAAAATGTTAACCAGCGCGAAGCCTCCGGTGATAAGACGACGAGCTAATTTGCCGGTAAGTTTAAGCGTGTTGCTTATATTGCTATTGAGATATTCACGAATTTTTTCTGGCTCAAGAGCGGGAAAACGATCTTGCAAACTGATAAAAATAGGTTCAATTTTTTTGGCAAAAGATGATAGATACTGCGGAACAACGCTGATAAAGTGTCCTACCTGACTATCTATGACGCTAAATAATGCAATTAATGACGGAATAAGAATTAGAATCAGAATTATCATAACAAGAACAGAGGCTAAAGTTCTATTAATTCCCCATTTTTCAATCTTACTCGCCCATGGATCTAGTAAATAACCTATGATAATACCTGCTACAAATGGAAGTAAAACGGAACGCAGTGTATAAACGGCCGCACAAAAAATACAAAATATTATGAGCCAAATAATCATGTTGCGGTTGGTAAGGCGATGTGAAAGCATGGGTATTCCTTTTTAATATTTTTCGAGTGTGTAGTATGCACCTTGATTGGTGAGGGTATAACCTTGAGAATTAAGCAATTTTATCAATTTGTTTTCCGTTCCTACATAAGTTAATTTTATTTGGGCGCGATTGTTGGCAAAAGCCTGAAGCGTGACTTCGTTTATGATGGGAGTGTCAGATAAGGCTTTTTCTGCCGCAACCCATTCGGATAATCGTGAAAAACTATAAAGTACAGTTATAGAATTTTCAAGAGAGTTTTCACTAATCGTTTGAGCGGAAACATGATTTTCAAGTTGTTTTTTTACGGCATTTACAGCATTGGAAAATAAAATTTCTCCGGAACTGCGAGAACCTGGAACTCTGATTGTTCTACTATCCCCTCCGTATGAAACGGCATGAATAATCAGTCCATCTATTCCGTCATAAGTGGCATCAAGAACATAGGCGTCAGAGGCATTGTGGGCTCTGATAAGCTTGGAAAGAGCTTCACCATCCAGAGCAAGAGCTTTTTCTGCATTGATAGTGGCATAATTGAAGGCATTATCTTGAATGGGAATAATGCTTATTGCTGAGATGTTTTCAGAATTATTCCATGCAGCTTTCCAAAGATTGGTGCTTTCCCACAATAAAGGTTTGTCACTGCTGAATTCTCTAAAAACGGGAATGACAATAATCTTTCCGCTGCCGGTTAATAATAAAGGAATTTCTCGTTCTTTCATGTATTGCTTGAGTATGTCTTCGTTAAGAACTATGCGTAGATGTGCAATGTAGCGGATAGGAGAGGTTTTTTCGTCAATGACGGATACTTCTTTGATAAAGTTGACCAACTGATTTTCATTTAGAGTGCTCATGCGAGCAACGCCGTCTGCTGTTGAAATACGTTTCGTTACAGCCAAAACAGCAGCTTTGTTGGCTTCAGACATGGCTTTTTCTCGTGCGGTTGAGGCGTTGACATCCGTAACATCAACATTGATATCTACGCTGAAACGTTCATCTGCGGCAGATGCTGCTCCGATGAACTGAAAACACACTAATAAATATATAAAAAAACGAATAACTTTGGACACGGATACTTCCTTTATTCACAAATTTCTGTTTCACTAAAGAAAAAGCTAACCTCTCGTTTGGCACTTTCTTGAGAATCGGAGCCGTGAACAGTGTTCTTATCGATTGATAAGGCATAGGTTTTTCGAATGGTTCCTTCTTCGGCAACTGCCGGATTGGTGGCGCCCATAATCTTGCGATAGCGGGTGACGGCATCTTCTCCTTCAAGAACTTGTACAACAACCGGAGCTGATGTCATAAAGTCAATTAAGCTGGTGAAAAAGGCTTTGTCTTTATGCTCTGAGTAAAATTCTTCGGCCTGAGAAGGGGTAAGACGAATCAGCTTTTGAGCAATAATCTTAAGACCGGCATCCTCAATCATGGTGTTTACTTTACCCGTGATATTACGAGTGGTCGCATCCGGTTTAATAATTGACAATGTTCTTCCCATCATAAAATCTCCCTGATTTGTGATTTTTTTTCAAGATATAATACTTTGTCTAAAGAATCAAAAGATATTTTGACTTTTCGAGATGAAGAGTGTAAACCTTTATAAAAAATAATTAATAAAAGGTAAAGGAAGTCATTATGAAAATCAGTCCATATATTGAAAATCTTATAGAAAAAGCCGGAAAACTCAATAAAACAATTGTATTACCGGAAGGCGAGGATGAACGTGTTTTGCAAGCAGCACATGAAGCCGCCGTTCGTAAAATCGCAAAATTAATTATTTTAGGAAATCCAAACGAGATTAAGGCTTATTTTGAAAAACAAAATTGGTCTCTTGAGGGCATTGAACTTCTAGATCCCCTTCAATCTCCAAAGCTCAAAGAGTATGCAAAACTGCTTTTTGAACTTCGGAAGGAAAAAGGTATGACTGAAGAAGAAGCTGCCAAAACTGTTTTGATACCTAATTATTTTGCAACTTTGATGATTAAAGCGGGTGATGCCGATGGAATGGTGTCAGGAGCTAATCATTCAACCGCGGATACAGTTCGTCCGGCTTTGCAAATTATTAAATCTGCGCATAAAGATCGGGTGGTTTCCGCTTTGTTTATTATGGTGGCTCAAAACGGTAAAACATATTATTTGTCTGATTGTGCCATTAATATTAATCCAACAGTTAAAGAATTGGTTGATATTGCTTTGAGCAGCGCCGAAAGTGTGGTTCAATTCGGTGATGAACCTAATATTGCAATGTTATCTTATTCTACATACGGTTCCGGTAAAGGAGAGGGGGCAGATAAAGTCAGAGAAGCTACCGCTATGGCAAAAGAGGCTCTCAAAAATCAAGAATACGCATCTTTGAAGGTCAATTTAGACGGTGAATTGCAAGTTGATGCCGCCCTTGATGCTGTTGTAGCAAAGAAAAAAGCTCCCAGTTCGAATGTCGCCGGCCAAGCTAATGTACTGATTTTTCCAAACATTGAAGCAGGAAATATTGGTTATAAACTTTTGCAACGTTTGGGCGGAGCTGAAATGTATGGTCCTTTGTTGCAAGGATTGAACGCTCCGATTAATGATTTATCTCGAGGCTGTTTTGCCGAAGATATTGTCGGTGTTATAGCTATTACCGTTTTGCAAACCCAGAAATAAGGATAAATTTGATGAAAATTTTAGTATTAAATTCAGGATCTTCTTCTCTTAAGTATCAATTGTTTGATGTTAACGGCGATAAATATGAGGTAATTGCCAAAGGTTTGGCCGAACGTATTGGTATTAATGATTCTTGCGTCAGTATCAAGTATTTGGCCACAGGAGAGAAAAAGACGGTTAATGTCGATTTGCCAACACATAATGAGGCTCTAAGAGAAGTCTTTGCTCTATTGTTGAACGGAGCCATTAGTAGCTTGGACGAAATTGCCGCTGTAGGACATCGTGTTGTACATGGCGGTGAAATCTTCAAGGAATCTACGTTGGTGACAGACGAGGTTATTGATCAAATTGATGAATTGTCAACTTTGGCTCCTTTACATAATCCTGCGGCTGTTCTTGGATTAAAAGCTGTGAAAGCGGCTTTGCCAAATGTGCCTCAGGTAACAGTGTTTGATACGGCTTTCCATCAGACTATGCCTAAGGAGGCTTTCTTATATGGCTTGCCTTTGGAACAGTATACTTCTCACCAAATTCGCCGTTATGGTGCTCATGGAACCTCTCATTTGTATGTTTCACAAGAGGCTGCAAAAATTATCGGAAAAGGCAAAAAAATTATTACTTGCCATATTGGAAACGGCGCATCAATCTCTGCTGTTAAAGATGGCAAATGTATTGATACATCTATGGGCTTTACGCCTTTGGCCGGTGTGGTTATGGGAACTCGTTCCGGGGATATAGATCCGTATATTCCTTTGCATATTATGAAATATCAGAATAAGTCGGTTGATGAGGTTAATAAACTTCTTAATAAACAAAGTGGAATGCAAGGTTTGTGCGGTTTTTCTGATATGAGAGATGTGGAGGCCGCCTATTTGAAAGGCGATGTTCGCGCTGTTGATGCCATGAATGTTTATGCTTATGCTATTTTGCGCTTTATTGGTAGTTATATTGCTGCAATGGGTGGTGTTGATGCTATAGTCTTTACCGCCGGTGTCGGTGAGAATTCTCCGATTTTGCGCAAGATGCTTTTGGAACGCTTGAGCTATCTTGGAATTGAGCTTGATGAAGAGAATAATAATAAGCGTGGTGAAACTATTGAAATTACCAAGTCCGGCTCAAAAGTTCGTGCTTTTGTTATTCCGACTAACGAAGAATTGGTTATCGCTCAAGATACTGTTAAAAAAGCTCATTTGTCAGATAAATAGTTTGCTGTGAGATTATAACAAAAGGCCGGATGCACATTATTGAATCCGGTCTTTTGTTATAGATGGTTTTTAGTAAAAATTTTCTTTGCTAATACTTAAGCTGGCTCGTAAATCAAGAAGTTTTCCGTCTTCAAGCTCAACTTTTCTGTCCATCTGGTTGGCCAAATCATGGTTGTGTGTCGCAATCAGAGCGGATAACCCGGTTTCTTTAACAATTGAGAGCAATTCTGAAAAAACGGTTTCGGATGTTTTAGGGTCAAGATTTCCGGTAGGCTCATCAGCTAATAACAGCTTAGGGGTATTTGCCAAAGCGCGTGCTATGGCCACTCGTTGTTGCTCACCTCCCGAAAGCTCTGCCGGTCGATGCTTAAAACGTTTGGATAAACCAAGTTTTGAAAGCAGCCATTCGGATTTTTCACGTGCAATCTTGGGTTTGATACCGGCAATTAATTGGGGCATCATGACATTTTCGGTTGCGTTGAAATCAGGCAAGAGATTATGGTATTGGTAGACAAATCCGAGATAGTCTCGGCGCAACATTGTGCGCATGGTATCATTTAATTTGCTGCATTTTTGCCCCTCGATGTATATTTCTCCTTTGGTCGGTTTTTCTAGCAAGCCGGCAATTTGTAATAAAGTGGATTTACCAGCTCCGGATGGACCGATAAGAGCAATGATTTCTCCTTTCTCAATGTCCAAATTTATTCCTTTTAGAACTTCCAGTGTCTGGTTTCCTTGTTTGAATGAACGATAGACGTTTTTGAGTTCTATGGTTGGTGCATTTTGTTTATTCATAGCGCAAGGCCTCCATCGGATCAAATTTAGCGGCTCTATATGCAGGATATAAGGTTGCCAAGAAAGATAAAAGTAAAGAGATTCCAACAACCATCATTACCTCAAAATTGTCAACTTTTGCCGGCAATTGTGACAGAAAATAGATTTCTGCCGAGAATAAATCGCGTCCAAGCATATGTTGCAGACCTTGGCGTATACTTTCAATATTGTGGCAAAAGACAAGTCCAAGAATTAGTCCTAAAGTTGTTCCGACAACGCCAATTAAAGCCCCATCCATAAAAAAGATACGCATTATCATCCCTTTGGTCGCTCCCATCGTTCTTAAAACGGCAATGTCTCGTCCTTTGTCTTTTACCAACATTATTAATCCTGTAATAATGTTGAATGCGGCAACCAAAATTATTAATGTTAAAATCAGGAACATCACGTTGCGCTCAACATCTATGGCATTAAAAAAAGCAGCGTTTGATTGTTTCCAATCATAGACATAGGCGCCGGCACCAACACTTTGCTCAATACTTTCTTTGACGGGTGAGAGCATTTTTTCATCATCAAGCGTGACATCAATATTGGTAACGGCACCTTTTAAGCCAAAATATGTTTGAGCTGTGTCCAATGGCATAAAAATATAGTTGGCATCATATTCATACATACCGAGATCAAAAGTTCCAATAACTTGGTATGATTTCATTCTTGGGACTGTACCAAAAGCTGTTACTTTCCCGTTTGGTGATATCAACGTTACTTTATCTCCGGGGACTATTCCCATTTTGCGAGCCAAACGAATACCCATGATAACATTATCTTTTTGAAAGTCGTTCAAATCAATCGTTTTGACACCATTTTTTAGAATCGTTTTTTTTAATAAATCTTCTTTTGTTATTCCTCGAACCATGGCTCCTTCCGCTGATTTTCCTGCACTTGCCAAAAGTTGATTTTCTATCATTGGAATAACAAGACTGACGTGTTCTATTTCGGATAGTTCTTTGATGGCTTGTTGATAGTTGTTGAAAGGATAGCCAAGTGGAGACATAAGACCAATGTGTCCGTTAATGCCTAATATCCTTGATAATAATTCGTGTCGAAACCCATTCATGACAGACATTACAATGATTAGGGTGGCAACACCAAGCGCAATACCAGTAAAAGCAAAACCGGTAATGACGGAAATAAATCCTTCCTTACGTTTTGCTCTCAGATATCTTCCGGCCACAAGGCGTTCAAATTTAGAAAATAACATTTGTTTTTCTCCATGACAGTTATAATTTTTATAGTGTTGTTTCGTTTTTATTACAAGCAGGTCTGCGTTGTGATGTGTATAATTTTTTGTCGGCAGGGTATAGTTGTTGACACAAATTTAGCTTTGTAATACAATATTTATAAGTAGTGTCTTTTTGAGGAGTAATTATCATGAGCAAAAGACTGGGATTGCTGTCAGTATGCCTCGCTGTATTGGGAATTTTTTGCTATTTACATGAAGCTATGGCAAAAACATGGTTCCTTCCTGAATACATGGAAAAAATTCCAAATACATATCGAAACAGAGTGAACGAAAGTGGCGGAACCCCGCCGCGTCCTGCAACGGAGTGTTCCAAATTTAAAGATAGTGCAGGTAATCCTTTGTTGGCTCCCAGTGAAATCCCGTCAGGACAAATTTGTACTCCTTATCCTAATGCCGTTATTAATAAGAACTGTGTAGGTAACTGTAAGTGTGATCCCAGCAAGTTTATTTATAATACCAGCAATTGTAATGGAAACTATAAGTTGGGAGGAACGCTTTGTTCCGATACAATGCAACGTGGTACTCAATGCCTCTGTAAAACAGATGTCTTTCCTTACGTTATTAATGGAACAACTTGTAAATTTCCAGATACGGCGCAAGGGACTTGTTCCGATAAGCCCGCTAACAAGGTTCACTACAAAAAATGTTACGCGGATACATGCTGGAAATATTCTAATCTTGTTGACAAAGGTGATGCTTCTTGTAAATGGGGATGTCCGAGCTATGTAGATGCTAACTGTCAGAAGTGTCTTGCCAGCTCTTGTTATACGGATGATTGCCATCTTTATAATCATCCGTTGGTTTCCAGTTGTAAATATGGATGTAAAACGACGTCCAGCACAATTTGTACTTCAAAATGTGCCGAATGTTGGCCAGACAACTGTCGTAATCGCTCTGATAATAAAACAGAGTATGGATGTGATAAATATTGGGCTGATTGCGCTTCCAAGTGTGAAAAAGGTACTGTTTGCACCAAACGTGATTGTAAGGCAGAAGGTTACACGCAGACGTCTTGTCCTGCCAATGCAAACTGTGGGACTGCTTGTCAGCCGGGATGTGGTGATACTACAAACTACTATAAATATGGCACATGTAACACCGGTTATATAGACCTTGAAACATATTGGTGTAACGGTGCTGTAAAATGTTTTTGGGATGGTAGTTTTTAATAACAACAGCTCTGCTTCTAGAAGCCGTCATTGATGAAATGACGGCTTCTTTGTAAAATATTTTATTGTATTAAAAAATAAACGAGTTGATTGATTTGTTTCTTATGAATAAAATACTTGCAATTTAGAGAATTTGGTTGTATAAGACACCCCGAACCGATTTGTTCAGAGCTAATTGGCATGCCTGACGAATCGCTAAAATCCAACTTAATTTTGATGTTAGAAAGGGATTAAAATGCCTAAAATGAAAACTAAAAGTGCCGTTAAAAAACGTTTTAGCGTTACCGGTACCGGAAAATTAAAAAGAAATTTTGCTTTCAAGAGACACTGCCTCTTTTGCAAATCTCAAAAGATGAAAAGACAAGCTCGCGGAGCTACTTTGTTGGCTAGCGTTGATGTCAAAATTATCAAAAAGTTTTTACCATATTTGTAAGGGGAAGTGAAAGATGTCTCGTATGAAAAGAGGTATGACCGCTCACGCTCGTCATAAAAAAGTTCTCTCAATGGCTAAAGGCTACAGAGGACGTAACAAAAATGTTTTTAGAGTTGCTGTTGAAAAAGTTGAAAAAGCTCTGCAATATGCTTATCGCGACAGAAGAGCCAAAAAAAGAAATTTCCGCGCTTTGTGGATTCAACGTATCAATGCTGCAACCCGTTTGCATGATATGACATACTCCCGATTTATGAACGGGCTCGCCTTAGCCGGTGTCGAGCTTGATCGTAAAGTATTGGCTGATATCGCTGTTAAAGAGCCCGAAACTTTCGCAAAACTGGTTGACCAGGCAAAGGCTTCTTTAAGCAAATAATTATCAAAATCAATCATGTATGAAGAGTCTGCTTGAGAAATCAGGTTGGACTCTTTTACATTTTAAATTATGGTGGAAAAATGGAAAATATTGAAAATCTGAAAGTTCAGCTTTTATCTGAAATTGTTGGCGCTAAAGATATAAAAGCGCTTGAAGAAGTGCGTATATCTGCTTTGGGAAAAAAAGGGCGGATTACGGAAATGATGAAAAATCTCGGAGCACTTTCTTTGGAAGAAAAAAAAGAAACGGGCAAGGTATTGAATATTTTGAAAACAGAGATTGAACGTGCTTTGGAAGAACAAAAAGAAAAACTTGAAAAAGCTGAATTAGATGCTCGTTTAGTTCAAGAGAAAATAGATGTAACATTGCCTATCCGTCCGGAAGTTCAGGGCAGGATTCATCCTGTTTCTAAAATTTATGAGGAGGTTGTTGCTATCTTTGGCGAAATGGGATTTGAGGTTGCTGAGGGTCCTGATATTGAAGATCAATTTCACAATTTTAATGCCTTAAATACACCAGCTAATCATCCCGCTCGTCAGATGCAAGATACTTTTTATATTCCAAATCCAGAAAGTGAGAATTTTGATGATAGTTACGTTGTTCGGACGCAGACGTCTGCCGTGCAAATTCGGACTATGGAAAAGAAACAGCCGCCAATTCGCATTATTGCACCGGGACGCACTTATCGTTCGGATTATGATGCTACACATACCCCGATGTTCCACCAAGTTGAGGGTTTGGTAGTTGATAAAACAACAACGTTTGCAAATTTGAAAGGGTGTTTGTATGATTTTGTAAAAGCGTTTTTTGAGTTGGATGAATTGCCGGTTCGTTATCGTCCATCTTATTTTCCTTTTACGGAGCCGTCTGCTGAAATGGATATTGGATGTAAAAAAACAAAGGCTGAGCTCAAAATTGGTGCCGGAGATGATTGGTTGGAAATTTTGGGATGTGGAATGGTACATCCGAATGTTTTGAAAGCATGTGGAATTGATCCTGATGAGTATCAGGGGTTTGCTTTTGGTCTTGGTTTGGATCGTTTGGCTATGCTTAAATATGGTATTCCTGATTTGCGAACATTTTTTGAATCTGATGTTCGTTGGTTGAAACATTATGGTTTTATGCCGCTGGATGAGTCTTCTATGACAGGAGGCTTGAGTAATAACGGTGGATTGGCAAGATAGGAGAGAAAAATGAAATTTACGTTATCTTGGTTAAAAGAGCATTTGGATACTGATGCAAAGGTGGATGAAATTGCCGAGACACTGACAAAAATTGGTCTTGAAGTAGAGGAAATTACAAACCCCGCCAAAGGATTAGAAAACTTTGTTACAGCAAAAGTTGAAGATTTGCAAGACCACCCAGATTCAGATCATTTACATATATTAAAAGTTAATGATGGAAAGCAAATTTTGCAAATCGTTTGTGGCGCTCCTAACGTTAAACTTGGTATGGTTGGTGTTTTGGCTCATGTGGGGACGTTGATACCTGCTTTTGGCGAAAAAATAGAGATAGGAAAAATTAGAGGAGTTGAGAGTTATGGTATGATGTGCTCGGAAAAAGAGATTGGCATTGGTGAAGACCATAGCGGGATTATTTCTCTGCCGGAGAATACTGAAATTGGAGTTCCTGTCAGTAAAATTATGGCACTTGATCCGGTGTTTGATATTTCTATTACGCCTAACAGAGCTGAGTGTTTGGGGGTGCGCGGTGTAGCTAGGGACTTGGCCGCCGCTGGACTCGGAAAACTTAAGCCCTTGAATATTATAAGAAAAAACAGCTCATTCAAATCTCCAGTTAAAGTTAAAGTTGAAGATTTTGATGCCTGTCCTGTTTATGTCGGTCGTTATATTAGAGGCGTTAATAATAAAGTTGAAACCCCTAAATGGATGAGAGATCGTCTGAATGCTATTGGGTTGCGTTCTATTTCGCCGTTGGTTGATGTTACAAACTATATTAATTATGATATGGCACGCCCCTTACATGTTTTTGATGCGGATAAATTGGTTGGTGATATTTGTGTTCGCATGGCTCATGAAGGCGAAAAATTTGTATCTTTGGAAGAAAAAGAGTATCATCTAGATAATCTCTCTCTTGGTATTTGTGATGATGAAGGGATACAATGTTTGGGCGGTATTATGGGTGGCGAGGCCAAGGGTTGTTCAGCTGATACGACGAATGTCTTTTTGGAGTGTGCTTTATTTAATCCTGTTTGTATTGCTCGGACAGGACGTAAATTTCAAATAGATTCAGATTCTAGGTATCGTTATGAACGTTGGGTCGATCCAAAATCAAATGTCTTGGGCTCTGACTATGCTACTCAATTGATTACGGATATTTGTGGCGGCGAAGTATCGGAATTGGAAATTGCCGGTGATGAAAATTATCAACCGGTGACAACTTTCATTCGTCCAGAGAGACTTAAAACCTTTATCGGAATTGATGTCTCTAAAGAAAAAATTATTGAGATTTTGACCCGTTTGGGGTTTGAGACGAGGGTCGAGGCTGATAAAATTTATGCAACGACACCTACTTGGCGCGGAGATATAGAAGGTGAGCACGATTTGATAGAAGAGGTTGTGCGTATGGTAGGATTGGATAATATTCCGGCTGAATCTATGCCTCGTGATTATTTTCCGATACAAACCTTATCTGCAGAGCAACGTCGTATTGTGACTGTTCGACATGAATTGGCCTCTCGCGGCTTGTTAGAAACGGTTACATGGAGTTTTACCGATTCAGCGTTGGCTAAAGATTTTCGAAAAGGGAATGAGGCTGTCGCATTGTGTAATCCAATTACAGCTGAACTTGATGAAATGCGCCCGTCGTTATTGCCCAATCTGTTATTGGGCTTGAAAAACAACATTGCTCGTGGTTATACCAATGTCTCATTGTTTGAGGTAGGACCGGAATTTTATGGGCGTAAACCCGGAGAACAATCCTTGGTTGCTGCGGGAATTAGATCCGGAATGACCTCTAAGAAACATTGGCTTAATGACCAAAGAGGATTTGATGTCTTTGATGTTAAAGCAGATGCTCTGGCGTCAATTGCAGCTGCAAATGGTCCTTTTGAGAGTGCTCAGATTAGTCTTGATGCCCCGGAATATTATCATCCCGGAAGAAGCGGCGCTTTACGTTTGGGAAAAAATGTTATTGCTTATTTTGGTGAACTGCACCCATTGATTATTAAAAAATTTGGTCTTAAGCAAAGAGTATGTGCTTTTGAGGTGATTTTGACCAATTTACCGACGCCTCGCCAGAACAACGATAAGGCGAAGAAAAAGCTAGAACTTTCATCTTTCCAATCGGTGGATAAAGATTTGGCTTTTGTGATGGATAAGAATGTTAAGGCTGCTGATGTAATTGCCGCAGCGAGAAACGCCGATCGTTCTCATATTGTAGATGTTCGGGTGTTTGATGTCTATGAGGGCGAGAATTTGCCGGAAGGGAAGAAGTCTTTGGCTCTGTCGGTAACATTTCAGCCTTTGGAGAATACCTTTAGTGATCAAGATATAGAGATTTTGATGCAAAAGGTTGCTCAAGCTCTTAAAAATAAGTACGGAGCAGAGCTGCGTCAAGCATAGTTTTTTTTCTTAAAAGAAATACCATCTGGAAACAGGTGGTATTTCTTTTTTAGGTGGATATATTTTATGTTTTATCTCTGTTATAGAATAAAAAAAGCCTGTTTTGACAGGCTTTTTTTAGTTGAGTATATAATTTTAATTTATGGTTTTATTTTTCCTGCATAAATAAAGACATTAACGGAATAGTTTTGCGGAGTGACAGTGGATGAACGTCCATAAATTGAGTTAGAAAGAGAAGCGTCAAATGTGTAATATCCTCCGTCACGTGCATCGTGGTGACTAGAATATCCTCCGCTTTGTTGAGGTTTTCTGAAAGCTCCGGCCCAAGAGTTTTCGCTTCTTCCAACATGGATGGTTCCAGTTATGTTGGGCAAGCCAGCCTGTTGATATGTTGTAAAACTTGAGGGCATATTTGAACCGGTAAAGCTACTCGCGGCACCCTTGAAGAAATAATTAGAATAGTAGGGAACTCGAAATTTATTTCCGGAACTGCCAAATTTTGTACTGATGGCTGCATATAATTCCGCGTATTTTGTTTTGTCATAATAGGAGCCGTTGCATAATAACCAACCATTGTGATTTTGACCTTTGAGAGAATATTTTAAATCTCCTGCACGAGCCTCCATGATACATTTTCCTTTGGTTGCATCAGTCGGGCATTTGACGTATTCTCCTGGGCATTCGGAGACGGTGTCGGTAAAGCCAAGAGAATCACAAGAGATGATAACATTGTCTTCGCAAGAAACTTTTGTACTATCGAAAGGACACTTAAGAGTATGTTTGCCGGAACATTGTGAGGCAGATTTTGTATATCCGAGCTCGCTGCAAGAAGGTGCAGTTGTGCATGTTTGAGCGGAGGTCTCTGCCGCAGTGACCAACAAAACGGCGGCAGAGGATAGAAAGAGATAAGATAAAGATTGATAAGACATTATGAAACATCCTCAAAAGAGCTAAATTGATATTTATTTTATTATCGGACATTTTTCATAATGTGTCAACAACAAATCAAGCGTCTCTTTGACAAAATAAATTTTATTTATAAAAAAGCAGGCTATGACAATTTGTCATAGCCTGCTCATTTGATTAAAAAAAGTTATTTGGGCTTTTTCGTCGTAGACTTGCTGGTTGTGCTTTTGGTCCGCGACATCCCTGTCTTTTTTGAAGATATTTTTCTTGTTGATGCTTTGGCAGAAATAATATTTACTTCTTTTTTGTTGGAATCATTTTGTGCAACAGGAGCTTTTTTTAGTGCTGATGCTGCTGCTTTTGTGGTTGGAACACGAAATTTTTCCGTATATTTAATGTTAAAGCAAATAAATACGAAAGCAAACAGATTAACAACCAAAATATTTAAAAACGGGCAGGAAATAACATAGTTAAAGATAACGTAAGGCATATAAACAAGAAAGGCTACCATCATCCATTCTTTATAGGGTTTGGCTGTGTATTGCGAAAATTCTTTTAAACTTGGTACTTTATTTTGGACAATCAACGGGAATAAAATGCTGAAACGAGCCAGAAGATAAATACCAATAAATAAGTCGAGAAAGATTGCTAAAATGAATGCCGGTAGGTTGGGCATACCGAACATGTCAAATATATAGCGAAAAAGGATTATGGGGGCAGAAGCTACCAGCCCCAGAGCCAATTGTGTGACAAGATAGATAATGAATGGCTTTAGGCTGCTGAAAGGATTAATTATCGAGAAGCCAAAAAAACGACGATATAAGGCAATATCTGTCGCGACACTTATTATCGGAATTAAAATGAAAGTTGCATAATAAAAATACAACATTCCATTACTTAAAATTTCGGAGTTTTCTATCCATGAGGCAATTCCTGAAAGAAAAAGTAACGGAACTGCAAAGAGCAAGATAATAGGGAAGCTCTTTAAGTACATTTTATAAGAATCTTTTATCAACGTAAACATAGCCTTAATCCTTTTGTCTCGGTTAGATATAATTAATCTAGCGCCATAATCGGCGTTTGTCAAAAAATTTATTTAATTTTTGGACGTAGTTGATTTTCTATGTCTTTGAAATAGCGTACGGTGTCCGCTTTTAGCTCATTTGTAGCCGGTTCATCGCAAACTATAATTCCGTGTTGATGCATTTGCAAGATACTTATCGGCCACATATGGTTGATGCTTCCTTCAACCGCATGGTGTATGGCACGCGCCTTTTTATCGCCGGTGGCAATTATCAAAACTTCTTCGGCATCCATAATGGTTCCTATTCCCATGGTCAAAACCGTAGTCGGAACTTTGCTCATGTCTCCGCCAAAAAAGCGTGAGTTGGCCTCAATTGTTTCGGTTGTTAAAGTTTTGACGCGTGTGCGGGAACTTAATGATGAACCTGGTTCATTAAAAGCGATGTGTCCGTCTGATCCTACTCCGCCGATTTGTAGATGTATTTTGCCATAGCGGCGAATTGTATCTTCATAATTTTCACATTCTTTGAGATAGTCTTTGGTCAGACCATTAAGAAGGTGAATGTTGGCTTTGGGAATATCTATGTGATTGAAAAAGTTTTGATACATATAGTTATAATAACTTTGGGCATCATTGGGGCCTAGACCTATGTATTCATCCATATTGAATGTCACAACATTGGCAAATGAGAGCTTTCCTGTCTTGTACATCTGAATAAGTTCTTCATACATGCCTAAAGGAGAAGAGCCTGTTGCTAATCCCAAAACAAATGGTTTTTTTGCCGTCGGGCGGAAGGCTTTAATTTTGTATGCAACATAGTTGGCAGCCCATTTAGAGCATTCGGAGTAGTTGTTTTGGATAATCAGACGCATTTTAATTCTCCTTAATAAATTTTCCGTCTATAATTGTTTGCCGTAATTGTAAATTTTGGTCTAACATGATTAAATCTGCATCATAACCAGGCAAAAGTAATCCTTTGTTTTTTTGCTTCATTATTTGAGCTGGGTTGGTGCATGCCATACGTACTGCTTTTTCTATTGACACTCCATAGTCAATAAGATTGCGAAAACCGTCTAACATTGAAATGGCTGAGCCGATAATGACGTTATCTCTTTTGCGATAGAAACACTTATCAAGATAAAATTCAGAATCTTCCAATAAATCTGTTTTTGCAAGTTTGAAAGCATCTGTTATTAATACTATTTGGCTTAAGGGTTTGCTCTTTAAGAGAAGTTGGATAAGGTTGGGGTTAACGTGAATACCGTCTCCTATGATTTCACATGAGATCTCTGGATGGATAAGAGCGGCGCCGACAACCCCTGGCTCTCGATGATGCATGGGACGCATGGCATTGAATAAATGGGTGACATGCATGATGTTGGCTTGCATTCCTTCTATCATTTGGTTGTAGGTTGCATTGGTGTGTCCAGCTTGGAGAATAATGCCTAATTTGTTGCATTCAAGGGCTAGTTCTCTCATGCCTTTAAGCTCTGGAGCTACTGTCATGTTTATAATGCGACCTTTGGATGTCTTCCATAGCTTTTTCATCATGTCTATGTCTACCGGATAAATGCCGTCAGTCGTTTGTCCTCCGGCTCGCTCCGGTGATAAAAAGGGGCCTTCAAGATGAATTCCTAATATCTTGGCGCCTTTTTCTTTGCCCATTGCTTTGATAATTGCTTTTATTCTTTTGAGCATAATTTCAATCGGAGCTGCTCCGCATGTGGGAATAAAAGATGTAACGCCATAAGAGGCAAGAACATCAGACATCCTCAGAATAGATTTTTCCGAACAGTCATCAACACTAAAACCGCCAATCCCGTGAATATGAGAGTCAATAAATCCGGGAAGAATGTAAGCTCCTTGGGCATCTATTATGTTTACGTGGGGATTGAATTTTTTGTTCTTGAATCTTTGTTCGTTGTAAACGTCTATAATTTTACCTTCTTTAATATAGACAGCGCAATTTCGCATAATGCTTAAACCGGTTAAAATTGTAGCATTATGGAAACAAATCGCAGAATTCATAGGAGCTCCTTCTTGTTTTTTTATCTATACTTAGATATTAGCTCCTTATTTTTTAATGTATAGTAAAATTGATTAGTTTTGGACTGTTTTTTGGCTTTTGAGAAATGAGCATATAATTCCGCCGCCAATAAGGGTAAATGTTATTAGTAGCGAGTGCCAAGCTTCAATTCTTATTCCTAAATAAGGGAGAAAAATTTTGCTTCCTATAAATATTAAAATAATTGCCAAGGCCGGTTTTAAATATATAAAACGATTAACCGCTGCTGCTAGCAAAAAGTAAAGAGAACGAAGACCTAAAATTGCAAAAATATTGCTGGTATAAACTACAAACAAATCTTGTGTTATAAGAAAAATAGCTGGAATACTATCTACTGCAAAAATAACATCCATTAGTTCAATAACAATTAGAGCGAAAAATAATGGCGTCATATAATGCTTGCCGCGAAGTTTTACAAAAAAGTGCTCTTCATGCAATTTTCTGGTTACACGAATCCTTTGCTCGACAAAACGAAATAGGGGGGATTCTGTTAAGTCTTCTTGTTGCTCCCGAATAATTAGCATATGTGTTCCTGTGTATATAAGAAAAACAGAAAATACATATAGTACCCAGTGGAAATTGCTTACCAGACTTTCTCCGAGCAGAATCATTACAGCTCGCATGATTATTGCTCCGATGATGCCCCAAAACAGTACTCGGTGCTGATATTTTCCGGGAATGGATAAGCTGCTAAATACCAAGGAAATTACAAAAATATTGTCCATGGATAGACTAAACTCAACCAAGTATCCGGTGTAAAATAACATGCCGGTATCCAAACCTTTTTCGTAGATGACAAAAAGACCAAATAAGGCTGCTACGACCATATAGCCAATACAGGCTGTTAAAGAGTCTTTGAAAGAAGGTTCCTCTGATTTTTTATGAAATACAAATAAATCCAAAAACAAAATCGTAAATACGATTAATCCAAATATCATCCACATTATTGGTGTTGATACAATTAGCGGGTGAGATAATAAATTGTTGATTGGATCCATTATTACAGCTCAATACGAATTATAACGCGACGGTTTTTGATGCGATTTTCAGGAATCGGCTCGCCATATGGGTTGAGGTTGGGATATGCGGGGGAAATACCTGCTAAACCAACAGCTTTAAAGCGGCTGTCTTCCATGCCGTTTGAGAGCATTGTCCGTACTACGGCTCCGGCACGTGCTCCGGAGAGTTCCCAGTTGGAGGGAAATTCTGCAATCTGAGATTCTCTGGTATCGTCGGTATGACCTTCTACAACAATGCGAAAACGTTTGTATTTGTTCGAATCTAAAAGGCGTGATATTTTCTTTATTACAGGAATTGCCGAGGCCTTGATATTCGCGCTTCCTTTATCAAACAGATTCATAGAGGTCATTTCTAAGGTGGCACCTTGTGAATCTGATGATATAATAACGCCGTCTTCTTCTAATTGCAAATCTTTAGCATCGTTTAGAAAACTTATGATGCTGCTGTCTGAGGTATCTATTGTTGTGTTGCTGAAAGCTGCTGCTAAGGCATATTGTATTTGAGCGGCTTTATTCTTATCAAGACTTGAAGATGCAAAAAGAACAATAAATAGGGCTAAAAGCAAAGTCAATAAATCCGAATACGGAATTAACCATGTTTCATCAGGATGATCTTCGTGCATCGGGTGTGCGGGTTTTTTCTTAACCATTTTTCCCATGTGTGTTTACCTTATTCTCTATCTCTTAGGGATTTCCGTTCTGATTGCGGGATAAAAGCCTGTAATCTTGTTTCCATGGCAATAGATGATGCTCCTTCTTGTAAGGCTAGAGCGCCTTCCAAAACCATTTTACGCATTTCTACTTCTTCGGCGTTAATTTGTTTTAATTTGTTTGCAAACGGGTGCCAACATACATAACCAGTAAAAATACCCAGAAGCGTTGCAACGAAAGCTGCGGCAATAGAATGACCAAGTTGATCTATATCGCTTAGGCTACCCAGTGCTGCAATCAAACCTATAACAGCTCCAAGAACACCCAAAGTGGGAGCATACATACCGCATTGAGCAAATATTTGTGCTCCAGAACGATGACGCTCTTCCATTTGTTTTATTTCCGCATCAACAACGCTGTTGATAAATTCTCCGTTGAAACCATCAGCGACCATGGTCATGGTAGCTCTGATGAAAGGATCAGAAATTTCGTTGGCTCTTTTTTCAATTGCCATAACACCTTCTTGTTTGGCTGATTTTGCAACACTAACAAACAATTCAAGAATTTCTTGTTTTGAGGTAAAATTTTTTCCAAAAAATATAATTTTTAATAGTGTTGGAAATTTTTTGAGCTCTTTCATCGGAAAGGCATTAAATATTGCTGCTGCAGTTCCTGCAAAGATGATTAAGAATGCTGCCGGATTAATAAGAGCGTGTGGGTCTGCGCCTTTAAGAGCCATACCAACACCAACTGCTGCGATACCACCAATAAAACCGATAAAAGTAGACTTTTCCATAATTCTCTGTCCTAACTAAAATTTATTCTAAATCTTGCTAAATTATAAATAAAGATGTTTTAATTTTAGGTTAAAATATAAAAAAATAAGACTTCCTTTTTGAAGGAAGCCTTGCTGAAAACTAAAATGTTATTGTGCTTCTTGAATCTCGGTTACATCCAGTTGCGTTATGTCACCGTTCTTATCAATTTGGCCTGTAACTAGAATAAGTGTGTCGGGGTTAAATGTTGTTTTGTTCCAGTCTCCGGCTTCAATAATGGCATTGATGTTTCCTGTGTCGTCTGTGAAAATGTACATATTATTACCGAGGTCTTGTGTTAAATTACCTTGTAACGTTACAGTCTCTCCTTCCGCAAAATTGCCAATTTGATTGATTGTGGTAATTGTTAATTGTTCGTTGTCGCTACTGTTTGTATTGTCATTTTGTGCCATACCGGCTGAATATACACCCAAAAAAGCAGCAGCAATCAAACCAAAAAATAAAATTTTATTCATGATAATCTCCTTTAATGCTGAAAACGTTTTATATATAAACAGTCAAAACGAGCTTTCAATATTGTGAAAAAAAGTTATTGACAAACGGTGTAAGACAGATTATTAAATACGAGAATTTTGATGGCGGGGTAGCTCAGTCGGTAGAGCGGAGGAATCATAATCCTTGTGTCGTGGGTTCGAATCCCTCCCTCGCTACCAATAAAAGACCGTTCTTTAGAGCGGTCTTTTTTTGTATGCTTTCCGTTCAGACGGCGCAAAGCTTGTCCTCACGGGGGAGGGCTTTCCCTCAGGAATCTAGGCTCGCTTTGTTGAGTTTTTAGCTCGCCAAGATTTTCTGAGATTTTGCAGATAATAAATGTCGGAGCATCGACATTTATTACTTAGCAATCCCTCGCTACCAATAAAAGACCGTTCTTTAGAGCGGTCTTTTTTTTGTATGCTTTCCGTTCAGACGGCGCAAAGCTTGTCCTCACGGGGGAGGGCTTTCCCTCAGGAATCTAGGCT
>CALYAW010000007.1 GCA_944393685.1 uncultured Alphaproteobacteria bacterium | reverse complement strand
ACAGTTCGTTCGTATCTTCATACTCCCCTCGCCGTCTGCGTATCCTCTTTGCATATTCACTCTATCTTATAACTACCTAATGGACTCTGAATGTCTTTCAACTTCCTTTGTTCCGTTCGGTGAGCGTCGTTATAGGGCAACAACCGGATATTGTCAACACAAAAAAACATTTTTTTTTGATTTTTTTTGCACTTTTTTACAATCCTTTGAAAATCTGTGCTTTTTTATATATATAACTAACAGTGCAAAACTTCCGTTTTGTTTCCTTTTTTTTAACTTTAATACTCTATATTAGTCTCAATATATCTTATCGTAAAAACTATACAAGGTAGCAATTATGTTAAAAAACAATATCCTAGCTTTAACTTTGGTACTAATCCTTTCGGCTTGCGCTAGCGAACGGCCAAGTCTTAGCGCCGTTGATGGGTCTGCCATCCCTCCGGCATTTGCTCATTTTCCAGATATTCCTTTTCCGACGGATTCTTTTATTGATCTGGATGAGACCAAAGCTCTGGGTAGCGGAGAAAATTGGATTGGAAGTCTAGTTTATACGACGCCTTATAACCCTAGTAGCGTCTTTGACTTCTACGTCTTGGAGATGCCTAAGCTAAATTGGATTGAAGTTGCAACCGTGCGCGCCAAAATAAGCCATATGACTTATGTTAGAGGGAATCGGGCAATTCAGATACTGATAGAAATGGATGGTAGCGATAAGGCTATTGTAACAATCACAGCCATCCCTAACACAAATGGAATCGGCAAAATATAGGAGAGTTAGATGTTAGGCGGCTTTTATACTATGGGAGGCGGTCACTTTTGGGAAGATGTATTCTTTTATCAAAAATGGCGAATCCAACGAAACTATACCAACAAACGCTGTCGCTTGCTTGACAATTGGGATATCTCTCGGATGGAAGGCAGTTTTGATGAATGCCGCAAAGAATTCATCAAATATATCGAAGCTTTTGAAATTGCCAGACAAAAAGGCCATATGATTATTATGCTTCCCGGCTTGGGAGAATCTAAAAATATTTTTAAACCTTTGTGGCGAGCCGCAATTAAAGAAGGATATTTGGCTGCTGCCATTAACTATCCTTCTACGCAAAAAGATTTAGATGGGCATGTTCGGCAACTTGATTTTTTATTAAATCACTTGGAGGACGTTGAACAAGTTTCTTTTGTAGCCAAAGGTCTAGGATGTATCATCCTGAAAAAGCTGTTTATGCTTGATACTCCATGGAGAAAAAATTTAAAAATGGGGCGCGTTGTCGAGGTTGCACCCTTAAACCACGGAAGTGAATTGATTCATGCGCTTAGCAATAACAGCTTTTTTAACTTTGTTCTTGGACCAACGGCAAAAGAAATGTCTCCTTATAATATAGAACGATTGCCGCCGTTACCTAAAGGAATCGAAAACGGAATTATTATTAATCACTCAGCAACTACTAGATTTATTGAAAAACTAACAGTTAATTCTATGCCAGAATACTCTCTTGAAGAAGAGAAAAATTTTGAAAAGGCAAATGATATTATTGAAATCAAATGCCATAAACTTAATATATTCAAAAGTCCAAAAATTGTTGATGCGGTAATGAGTTTTTTGATGACGGGAAAATTTTAGAAAAATGCTAAAATCTTGGTTTATCAGTTTTATTGTGTTAATTTTGTTAGCTCTGGCTTACTATGTTAATCTGTTTGATTGGTTGGCTAGCGGACACGCAATGTGGCTGGGAATCGTACTGGTTGCAATAATGTTAATTATCGCTTTCATCGTTCTTGGGAATCCTCTTAATCCTCGAAAAAAGTAATAATCTACATGCAAAAACAGGTTTCGCTCCAAAGAGGGAAACCTGTTTTTTAAGACTTCTATTTTTAAAACGTTACATACGGGGCCTCAAAAGGATTAACCGCTATCTGTCCCATGTTTTCGCTTCCAATACGCCTGTATGTTGCCTTACTTCTTTTGTATTCCTGATAGTCCATTATCGGCAACTTTAGAAGGTATTTTATTGTCCTCTGCGATTTAAATAGGGCTTTCCCTTTATCATCTACAGCACTCCACTTTCCATTTTGCTTAATAAGATAATACTGGTAATGCCCTGAAACCTCAATAATTCCATCATAAATACAAGGCACTATTTCCTTCTTATCGTTTTCTCGCATAGCTCCCCATTTGCCACCTTTTTTATATATCAAGGAATACATCCCTTCAAATAAATACTCGGCAGGCCCGAACTCAAACAATTTTGATACTCCTCCTGGAAGATAAAAATATAAAAAACCTTCTGGAGTTGTGACCTCATTAAAGAGAGCGCCGTATACCGATGAACTGTTTTTAGGACCTTGAGCCACACTTCTTAATGAGGAAAATCCTCTCCCATCAAGCAACAATTTTCCCCAACTCGTTATAGCATAATATTTTCCGTCTTTTATCCCTATAAATAACTGCTTAATTTGGTAGGGATTTGCCCTTGCAGAAAAAATACTATCATAGATAAACTCTGTGTATAATCTCTGATTACCTACAGTATTTTCAGCAAGAGCCCATTGACGCTTGCCATCAATCTTTTTGATAACAAACATGCTATTATCGTCTGTCGGACGATATTCCGTTCTTGAACACGAACTCATGGCTAAAGCCATAATTCCCAGAAGTACTGAGAAAAAAATCTTTGTTTTCATAATCCGTAAAGTTATTAAGGTGATACAATAATTTATGTCGATATTTCTTCTTTAACATCTTTTTTGTCTATATTCAATAAATAAAATGCAAAAAAATCAAAAAACTGTAACACTTTATAAGTAATTTATGTGCTATGATAGTAGAAGATAGGAATCTATATATTTATAGAATCCTAATGAATGGGATATTTAGGCCTCAAATGCAAATAATATTAAGTGAGCGACGGCAATGATGAACTTAACACAAAAAATCTTTACTATTATCGGAACAGTAATGGTTTTAACATATACTGCCACTACAAAAGTTCATGCTCAAGAAAGTATTAATACTGAAGGAAAAATGGTTAAGGCACAGACAGCCGGTGATTTTGCTCGAGAAGTTAAGGGAGAACTGTTACAATATGCTGATGCTTTAGATGGAGAGGGACAACTTTGCGGCTCTTTTATATGCAAAAGTACTGAAAAATGTATTAAATGTGACAACACCTCAATATATAGTGGAGGAATGGGAGCTAGTACTCCAATTGTAACAACTAGACATAGATGTATAGCTCCTGATCAAAAAGCTTCTGATTTTAACGCTTCTGATTATGGTTTGGGTTATTATTCTTATACAAAATGTAGTGATGCCTCCGAATCTACAAGTGATTCAACGACCACTTTTTCAATTTTTGGAGCACACACTACAGAGCATAAAACATGTAAACAAGCAGGTGGGCATTTATATTGTTTCGCTAAGATAGGTGAAGATATTTCTATTGAATATGCCGATGCTGAAAAATCCATGAAAGGTTGTGAAGTTTTGCCTGTTAAACTCTATAACATGCGAAAATGTTTTTTCTGCCCACTGTTTACTGTCGTTTATAGTGCTGCAACAAAGATGCCTAAAATTTCTTTTGATAAATTAGCAGCTGCTTTTGCAACTTTGATTGCTTTGGGATTGGCCATTTGGATTGCTATTCAGACGTTAACACATGTTAGCTCTCTTACCAAACAAGATGCCCCTAAATTTCTGGCTGGACTTATTAAACAAAGCTATAAATTTTTGATTGCTTTTTTACTTTTACAATATGGAAATCAAATTTTTACATATGCGGTTAATCCTGTTTTAAGTGCTGGAATAAACTTTGGAACAGTCTTTCTGGAAAACAATAAAGCTGATGAAAAAGCAGCAAAAGATATCAATAGAGAAATTCAAAGCCGCGCTGATAAGGTTCCTTATTATGGCTTTTATGATAACGAAAATAATGATCTATACAAAGAACTTGATCGCTATGTTTCCGATATTCAGCGAGAAATTGCTTTTATGCAGGCTGTCGGATCATCGTTAGTTTGCACGGGAAATCGTACTCTCTTGCATAAAACAGAAGTGGAAACTTTTGCCGATGGTTTTAAAATGATTTTGCAAGGGATGGTCTTTGCTATTTTTGGATTTTTGCTCTCTCTTGCTTTTGCTTTTTATATGATTGATGCTGTTGTTCAGCTTGGTATTGTCGGCGCCTTGATGCCTTTCTTGATTGCCAGTTGGCCTTTTAAGGTGACCTCACAATATGCGGGAACCGGTTTTAAAATGCTTTTAAATAGTGCTTTCATCTTCGTATTTATTGGACTTACTGTTGAAGTCAACATGCAATTGATTAATGCGGCTTTGACAAATAATGTTGGTAGCAAACAAGAAATTAAAGCCAGTAATACTGATGATGTTTCTATGGGGGCTTTACAAGAAATTGCCATTGCGATTAATGAACAAGATAGTACGAAATTGACAGAATTAACAGATATTTCAACTATGGGATTCTTAATTCTTATTTTCTGCTGTATATTTGGTTTTAAGTTTATGGGGCAGACATCTAGCTTGGCAGGACAATTCTCCAGCGGTGGAATCAAGCCTACTGCTCCTAGTATTGCCACTATGGGCGCCAGCGCTGCTCTTAGCGGGGCCAAGAAAGTTTCTAAACCTGTCAGAGAAGCTATCGGGCGTAAAGCTGAAGATGCCGAAATGGCTGTTGTTGGCGCTATTGCACATCCGATTAAGACTGCAAAATCAATCGGACGTGGTGTCCGTAATATCTTTCGAGGCAAAAAAGGAGGTGGAGACTCCGGTGAAGGGGGAAGTGAATCTGAGACAGAGACCGAGAGCAAGAAAAAAGGCTCTTCGACAACAACTGAAAGCTCTACAAAAAAGAAATCTCCCGTAGTTGGGCAAAAAGGAGAAAAGACAGACAAAACTGAAAATTCTCAACCGGGTAACGGGCCTAAAGTCGGCCAAAAATCTGATACAAACGGAAAAGTAGAAGCTGAAAATAAAGGAGATGCTTCTGAAAATCGGGAAGAAAGCAAGGTCGATAATAATGCTGAATCTAGTACGACTTCTGCCGAAAACGGGACATCTGAGAATGCCTCCTCTGAAAACAGCGGAGATTCTGTACAACCTCAGAAACCTCATGCGCAAAAACAAACAACCTCACAAAACCAGCGTAGATATAAAGGGAAAAAAGATCGCGGCAGAATGCAAAAAAATAAACAAAGACGAAATTACGGAAAGCGGCATAAATAAATTTATGGACTGAAGGCGATGAACAAGAAACTTGGCATATATCGACTAGGAAAATTGCTGATAATCATATTAGCAGCCGTTTTCTTGCTGTCAGCTTGTTCTGGATATAGCACGCAAGCAGTTAATCCCTCTGATGCCCAAAATGCCGAAGAATTGAAATCTTTGGGAGAAAGTTGTTGGCAAGGAAGAGTTTTAAAAACAATCTATAACACTATCGGCATCTTAATCATGAACCAGTTTGAAAAGCTCACAGAAGGCTCTATGAGTGTCATGATGATCGGGTTTGCCGTTTGGATGGCTATTCGCTTGCTTAAATTTGTCAGTTCGGTTCGAGAGGATAGTCCAGCTCAAATATGGAATGAAATTATTAAAAAAGCTTTCATTTGTGTCTTTTGCGGTTCTTTGGCCTATTCTTCGGGAACTTTACTCTATGTTATTAATATATTCTTGTTTCCTATCTACGGTGCTTTTTTAGATTTTGGTAGTCAAATTATAAATTTATCTCCAAATGTTGCAAGAAAAGTTATCGTTTTTGGAGAAGAAATAGAGTTTCTTTCCAATCAAGGTGCCCAGATTTCTTGCGCAATTACCGGTGAAGTTAATGCTGATTTGAACGGCTTTCCCTCTGCTTTTAGTGACAGTATGAATTGTATGATTTGTCAAGTTGTTGATCGGATGAGAATGGGTAGAGGAATTGCCTTGCTTTCAATGTCTATGCCCGGCGCTTTGGCCTTCTTTACAGGACTTTTGTTATGGCTTATTTTCTATGTTGTCGGTTTTGGGTTTGTTTTTTATCTGGTTGATAGTGTTTTTCGTTTCGGTATGATGATTTTGATGCTGCCTATTTTTATTATGGCTTACGCGTTTGGTCCAACCAAGAAATGGACTAAAATCGGATTTGAAAATATTATGAACTCAGCTGCTTTCATGATGGCTTTTTCGATTATTATCGCTACCGTTTTGCTGGCACTGACTGACTTGATTGATAAAAACAGCAATGTGTTTAATCCTGATAATCCTCAGCTACACACCCAAAATATCAGCGTCGCCTCTCTTTGTCTTCTTCTTATTGGTTTTTTGGTCTTTGGCAGTATGGGTGTTTCTCAACAGCTGACATCATCAATTATCGGCGGAAAAACAGATGCAAAATTCCAGCAAAATCTGAAAGCCGCCGCACAAGCTGTTCTCGGTGTAATTACCGGAGGTTTGGGTTGGGTTGCTAAAAAAGCAGCATTTAGTGAAAAAACAAAAGTAGGACGGCTTCTTAAAAGCGCAGGTGCCCTAAAGGGTAAACTGGATCGTTTGGCCGGCCGCAATGAGTAAGGTGGATTCCTATGAAAAGTGTTAATGACATATTTGTTTTATTAGAAAAGAATCTACTAACTCTCTTGATAGGTATGCTGATATTATTTCATACCGCATCTGCTTTTGCTGCTGACAGCAAAAGTCAAGAATATTATAAATCACAGCATCTTATTCAAAAGAATGATGAAGTGTATAATCTGCTCCAAAAGAAAAACGGTCAAGCGCAAGAGTTATATGAAAAAAGTGATGGCTTTAAAGATAAGCTTAACGCCTTTAATAAGTCAAGTCAAGTCCGCTCTATTGCTTTTTTACTTGAACAATTTCGCTCTGCCGCAAACGGAAACGGTATGCAATTCGTTGATGAGGATTATAGTGATATTTCGGGATATACTCAGCAACAAAACTTTTCGGTTGATGATTATGGTAACTCAACAGATTTAGGAACTAAAAAAGATGGTTGGGACTGGTACGACAATTCCCAAATGACCAAAGATGGTGTTAGTGTTATCACTTTTCGAGATTCTCAAATTACAGATATGAAGCAAGCTTTACAAGAGGCCTTGAAAGAAGCCATTGAAGCAAAAACTTTGACATCTGAAGAAGCCTTGATAATAGAAAATGAAGCCAATAGTCTTATTCAGGAAGGAACAGCTCGTGCTATTAAAGCTGCTGAAGCTGATGGGAAAGGGAATACTTTTATTAGAGAAATAAAAGATGGATCTGCAACTGCTTTGTCTTCTGCAAACTCTGTTGTCTCTGAAACTTGTCCTTCTTCTGAATTTTTGCGTGCAAAATATCAATCCGGTTGTTGGTCTTGTTTGGTCGTTGAAAAGCTATCATCGTCTTTCTTAACCGCTGCTAAAAGCGCTTATGGGTTATCTCAGAGAGCCGGTATAACTTTGCTGTGGATTGGTGCTGTGATGTGGCTTTTGATGTGGGCTCTGAAGAACGTGTCTTCTTTGGCTCAGGTCGAACCAGGAAATATTTTAAATGAATTGATAAAATTTCTCTTTAAGGTTGGATTGGCTTACTGGTTTATTATGGGCGGCCTTCCGATGGTCAAAAATTATTTTATCGGTCCCATAATGGGATTTGGAGCCAGTGTTGCCCAACAATATTGGCCTGAAAGATTTGAAGGACAAGTAGAAGATTTTGACTGGGCCGAATGGAGTGATGAAGACTGGAAAAGAATTAACGAAGCCGCTGATAAAGCTGAAGCTGAGCAAGATAAACTCTTACAGCAAGAAAAAGAAGAGAAAAAAGAAGCAACACCTATTATTGAAGGCGCTGATCAGATTAGCGACATAAATGCCAATACCGTTGCGGAAGCCCAAAAAAATAAAACCGGAAGTTCTACCCTTAATGGTAAAGTTCCTGATTTTTCACTGCCGGGAACAACCGGTACTTTGACTTCTGCTTTTGGTTGCCGCCCTCGCCCTAAAACTTCTTGTAATGGTAGAAATAATCGTTGTGGAGGTTGCACCGGCTCCAATTATCATAATGGTGTTGATATTGGAGCCCCAAACGGTACTCCTGTTTATGCTATAGGCTCAGGAAAAATTACTTATGCAACGGATAGTTCTTGCGGGAACTTTGCCAGAATAACACACGATGGCGGAAGCGGAACATGGGTATCAATTTATTGTCATATGCTGCCTAAATCGGATAATTATGCAATCACATACAACCGCGCAACAAAACAAAAGACCGGAAAAGATATTCAAATTGACCGTGTCGCAAAGTTTCAGCAAATTGGTTTCGTCGGTAATACCGGGGCTTCCGGCGGCAACCACTTACACTTGGGTATTCGTTATAACGGAGCTAACGTTAATCCTTTGATGCTTGCAAGCGGTGTTATTCAAGCGGGGAATCCCAAAACTTGTCCAAACTGTCCGACGGAAAGCGACAGAACACCAACTCCTTCCGGTTTTAAAAGAGGAGTGACCAAATTTGGAAGCAATGGGATGATTATTGGCTCTGATTTAGCCGCCGGCGCCGGAGGATATGCAATCGACGGTTCTAAAATATATAGTCCAGAAGACTCTTCTCTTATTATAAAAGTTGAAAATATAAAATATACCGGCCCAACGGATATCATGCCCGAATCGGTTATGAACAGCATTTTGGGTGCTACCAAAGCTATTACCGATATTACGGCGGAGAACATGATACTCGGTGATGCCATTATGTGTTATTCCACTATGGAACGTGGCGGAGCTTGGCAACTCGCTGACAATTGGTGGTTTGAGTTGTATATTACCAACGCATTCATGTGGATTGAAGGATTTATTATTTTCTGTTTTGGAATGTTGCTAACATTGGCTATTGTCTATTATCTGATGGACATGTCATTTAAACTCGGATTTGCGGTGATTGCTTTACCGATTGTTGTCGGATTATGGCCATTTAATATAACAAAAGGAAAATTATCCGTATGCGTCAGTATTATGGCAAAGGCAGCCGCAACATTTGCATTTTTGGCGCTGACAACAACTTACACCGTTGCTTTAACAGAAGCCGTCATTAACTGGGGAGATTCTCCGGAAGATGTGGCTGCCGGACGAGGTGGCATTAGTCGCCTATATACTGTTATGGATGCCTCCGGATCATTAGATAATATGGGAACAGATGCCGGAGATTATCGAGAAAGCAATCAAGACGATTTGGATTATGCGGCTTCAAAATTGTCTTTATTCAGTACAACTTTCATGCTGTTGTTATTTGCATTTTTATATTCTTTCAAATTAGTACAAAATACTGTTCCTGATTTGGTAGATAAATTCTTCCCCGATAAAGCGTTTGGACAAACGAATCCAATGCACCAGTGGGCTACGGCCGCTTCTCGCTGGGTCAAAGATCAGGCCATGAAGCCTGTTGGCTATGCTCGTGATATTGCCTTGAATAAAGCAGGAGAAGCTCTTAAAGGAATGCCCAAGAGTGCTGTCGGCTTTGCTAAAAGTATGGCCGGAAAAGGAAGCGGAAATTCTAAAACGCTTGCAGGACGTGGAATGCGCGGTGCCGGCGCTCTGACCGGATTTGCCGGACGTGCGATGTCTGCTGTCGGCTTAAAAAATATTGGTGGAAAAGTTCAATCAGCCGGACAAAAAATGAAAGACGCCGGTAATGCGACAGACAAAGCATATAATGATTTTGGTACTCGCAATAAAAAGTCCGAAAACGATAAGGATAAATAGGGGATACGGCGATGGCTAAGGTACTAAACATATTAAAAAATATAAACATCAAAATTTTGTTTGTGACGTTTCTCTTTTTCATAATATTTCCTACTATTCCATCATTCGCCGATGATGAATTACCAATGTGTTCAGCTATAAATGCTGGTTCTGCTCGTTGTATTTGCGAAGACAATTGGATAAGAGATGATTTAATTTGCGAGGTCGGGCAGGCTTGCAAAGCATTGCAGATAACCAGCACTTCTTCAACCTCCGGTGCTTCTTTCTCATCCACCTCATATACGTGTATTGCAATCTCTCAAGCTCCAAACACTAATGACACATCTGTAAATATCGGAGGTTCCGTTTCGACGCATATTCAATCTGCAGATTCTTCAAAATTTGATAAAACTGTTGATGCTTGTAAGGCAAAAGAAACCAAATGCTCTCCAAAATGCTATTATGATGAAGTTAAAGGAAATTGTACTTTTTGTCCCTTGTTTGCTACATTCTTTCGAGCGGCTAGTGTTATGACAAGGAAGGCTATCGATGGCTATTCCGGCTCGGTTTATAAGGTTGTTATTATCGGCTTTGCCGTGTGGATTGCTCTGCAAATATTAGTTTTTGTTTCATCTCCGGAAGTTCGTGATCTGAAAGATTTGGTATTGGCTATTATTACACAAAGTTTATTTGTTTTAATTGCCGTTATCTTATTGCAATCAGGAGCTTTCTCTTTTCTAAATGATGCGCTCAGCCCAATATTTAATACCGGTATGAACGCTGCAGAGGCTATTTTAACACCAGAAGGTGCCGGGGCAAATACCAATGAATCATTGAAGCAAGCAAAAAACATCAATAAAACTCTTAATAATAACTACGATAATAGTGGTCAAGATACTGAAGTTGAGGAATATAAATGCGAAAGCATGGCAAAATATAATCTTCCAGATACGAAAACTGAAGGTGCTCTGCCTAAAGAAATGGGCGAAGGAATCTTGTGTACAATGGGATTGATTCAAAACAGGGCTGCTCGTGTAAAAGCATTGGGAAGCGCCAGTATCTGTTATTCATGGCAAAAGAAAGCCTTTATCATACCTCATTTGGGCTATTTGCTGGTCGGTATTGGTTTATGGGTTGGTGGAATGTTAGTTTTATTGGCCGTCCCATTTATGATGATAGATTCTGTTTTGCAGCTTGCCGTGGCGGGGTCTCTTTTGCCCTTTGCTATCGGCGCCTATGCGTTTAAGGCAACAAGGCAATATACAGGAAAAGTCTGGGAAACATTTATGAATGCTATGTTTGCTTTTGTATTTGTTTCTTTGATTGCCCTTATGATAACCACCGCATTAGAACAAATTATCACCAATGCAACAGCAAATACGAATGTTTTGTTTGAAAAATATGCCGATGGTGTTCAGATGGAACTCCTGCTTAACGATTTGTCTTGGTTTTCTTCAAAATTCTTGGAAGTTTGCTTTGTATTAATTTTAGCCTGGTCAGTTATTGGTGAGGCTACTGATTTTGCTAAACAATTTTCAGGTAGTATCACCAGCACTAAAATCGGCAGCTCTATCGGAACAATGGCCGGATCATTTACTAAATCGGCTGCCACAAAAATTTTGGATAAACCGGTTTCTGCCGCGGCAGATAAAGCATGGAGCCTGACAAAAGATGCCGGCTCAGGATTGGTCGGAGGCATCAGACAAGTACGTCTTAATCGGCAAGCTGATCGTATTAAGAAAAAGGGAACTTATGATGCCACGACGGGAACCTATACATACAATACAAAATCTTGGCTTCGCAGACGTTCTAAAACTTTGTCATTATCGGAAACGGCCGATGGTCGCAAAACCGTTACCGAAAGTAAAATTAAGAAAAAATCCGGTGGTGCAACTGAAACTATAACAAAAGTCAAAAACAAAGATTTTACCGTTGAAACAACAACCATTCGAGATAAAGAAGGTAATATTACATCATATAATGATGAAATTAAGACCAACAGCAATTTTCTTAATAAATTGTTTGAGAAAAATGGAACCGTTAATCAGGAAAATTATAAAAAAGCTCTTGAGGCAATACACGGACAACCCAATGAAGAACAACTCATGATTGCTTTGCAAAAACAAATAATTAGCAAAACAATGCCCAATACCAAAATGAAGATGAAAAATCATGGCTATGTCTCTCAAAAGGCAATTCGTGATAAAAACGGAAATATTATCGGCTTTGAAGAAGTTCACGCCGATGGCTCAAAAACAATTGTAAATACTCGTATGGATAAAAACGGACGCATGATGACCGAGATGACACAGATTGACAAAAAAGGGCGCGGAACTAATCTGGCGACAGATGGCGTCATCAACCGTAAAAGAACATTCCATATTAACGGAAACGTCGCTGATGTTGATATGCAAAATTGGCAACAATCCGCTGATGAAAGTTCTATACGTGATACCTACGGCTATTCTGCATACTATGATTATTATAACAAAACAAGACGTTATTCAAAACTCAATGAGGGCTTAAAAACTAGTGCATTTAGTGAAGACGAAATTAATGCTGCACGGAATTATACCGCCGTCAAAGGAAATGAGATGGCTTATGCCAATATGTATGAATTTGAGCGTTATAACGGGTAGAATAATTTTTGACACAATAGCAATAAAATTTGTACACAAATTGTCTTTTTTTGTACTATTTTCTTGATTAATATTTCTCATTGATTACTATTATCAACAGATATTGGTATCATCTTTTGTGAGGAATTCTCAAATGGAAGAAATTATTTTCCCTAATCAGATCAGAATGTATCGTCGCCTGCGCGGTCGTTCCATGCAGGAATTAGCTGATCATCTAAATGTCAGCTTGTCTGCAATTTCTAAGATTGAGAAAGGCTATCGCAGAGTAGATCAAGAACAGCTTGTGCGTGTA
This sequence comes from uncultured Alphaproteobacteria bacterium, assembly GCA_944393685.1. GTDB lineage: Bacteria > Pseudomonadota > Alphaproteobacteria > RF32 > CAG-239 > CAZU01. Next base: position 55,813 of record CALYAW010000007.1, on the reverse strand, counting down.
GCTGAATTTTTGGACTGCCCGTTGCAAGATTTGTTCGTTAATGAACAAAACTCTCAGGAAGAAATCGTACAGGCTTGGCGTCGTGAACAAGAGCGCAGAAATAAAATTAACGAAAAAACCGGACTAAAAACTTTGGGTGCTGGTTTGCGTCAGATCCGTAACGACAAAAACCTCACTTTGATAGAAGTTGCCGAAAGCGCTGACATGACATTATCGGTGTACCACCGCATTGAAATGGGTCAAAGAGAAGTTTCTGATAAAGAACTTAAAAATATATCTAAGGCTCTGCAAATGCCTTTGGAAGAGCTGAAAAAAGAAATTAAAAATCTTGATGAAAAAGGAATGCTGGAAGAAATTATCCAGCGTAACGATGCAAAATATAAATTGCTCTCCAATCCACGCGGTGCCATTGCTTCTTTTGGTTCCAGTATGCAGGATAATTCTCGAATTTCTGTATATGGAGCTGCTGGGAAAAACGGGAATATCATTATTGACTTTGAAGAAGAAATCAAAAAAGTATTTCGCCCTGCACAATTAAATAATAAAAAAGATGCATATGCCTTAACACTCTGCACTCGCCGCTTGGGTTCTTTATTGCCGAGCCGCTCTATTTTATATGTTAATCCGCAAGAAGTGGTTAGTGTCGGTGATATTGCCGTTTATTATGTTTCTGAAAAAGAGGCATCAATTGTATCTATTCGTGAAGATGATCAGGGAATGCTGTATGGTATTCGCTGGAATCCTGAGGAAAAAATAGAATTAAACAATAATGATTTGCAAAAAGTTCATAAAGTTGTTTTTATCAGTCTTTAAGACGCCTCCTTATTTTTAAAAGCCCTGTAAAAACAGGGCTTTTTTTTTATTTTTATTAACCAGAAATTTACATCATTTTCTTAGAATCGGTATTATGGATGAAGTTTAAACTGAAGATTACCGATGACAGAAATTGATAAAGCAGCAGAAGCCAGACGTAAAGCGCAAAGAAACGGTGAAGAAGACCCCGTTGTTATTGCGCAACGCTTTTTAAATATCTATCGGCAAATTCACATTTTCACACCTGAACGCAAAGCTTCTTTTGATAAAATGTTGCTAGCTTTACCTGCTGATATTCGCGGGCTGTTCGGTTCTTTGCCCGGCGGAGCGCTACTGCAAGATTATGTTGATGAACTTGCAGAAAAAGAAGGTGTTGAAAAATCAAAAGCCCCTATATCATCCTCTGTCGATGACGAAGAAGTTTCCAAAGCAAAAATTTTAGCCACTGCTTTGGCTGAAGCTCAGGCTCAAGCCTCTGTTAAGATGCAAGCGCCCTCATCCTATCCTCAAACGGCAGCCCCTGTTTCTGCGGTAGCTTCCAAGCTCTCGCTAGATAAGGATTTTGCTACTACATTTGCTGCAACGCTTGCTGAGGCCATGCAAAAAAATAATGCGGCACAAAAAGATGACATCAGAAACATCATTCAAACGCTCGGACAGACTCAGTTGCAAATTGTTAAAGTGCTACAATCCGAAAGTGCTCAGCAACGCCAAGAAATGCAAAGCATTTATAAAGCTATCAGTGAATCTGAAAATAAAATTGCCAATGCAACGGCTAATCAGCAATCAAATATGACCAAAACCACTGATACAGAAACGCAAAACTTATTAAAAGTATTGGTTCAAGGACAGCAGCAACTTGCCGAGCGACTTGGGAAAATAGAAGCAGAAACTTCTGCTCCCAAAAGACAACAAGATGCTCCTGTATCCGCTCTAAGCGATGATGGGTTAAAAAAATTAAGCCAGGCAATTCTATCTTCTCAAGAAAATTTTGGCAAAACCATTAATATTTTGAGTGAACGTCAAAAAAATGATACTTTAGAAATTGCAAAATTAATTAATGAATCTCAGCAACAAATGATGAACTTTGTGGTTCAGCATAACACTCTTAATCAGAACTCTGGAAATGCTTCGGCAAACAACAATGCCAACAATATTCAAATTAACACTTCGGACTATTCAAAGCAGTTAGATCAAATTGTCGAAAAACTATCGAATTTGCAGATTAATGTTTCTCTTCCAGAAAAAATCTTTGCACAATCGGCATCTTACGACAAACAAAATAGGGTGCTGACGGATACTCCTGCTTTTGGACTTGACGAAGATAAAATCGGTCGAATGCTGCAAGATGTTGTTGTGTCTCAGTCAAAACTTTATCAAGAAATGGCCCAATCACAAACTAAAGAGCTTAGCACGATTATATCCCAAGCCCTCAAAGAAAGCCAAAAAATATCTACTCAAAGTTTGGTTGATGCTCTTAAAGCAAATCCGGTTATTGTCCAAGCGCCGGCAAATATTGCTTCAAATTCTTTTTCGGCTCCAAATAATACTGTTTTGCAAAATCATGGACCTGTCGGTGAACCGGAAATCGAGGATATTATTGATATATCTGAAATCACGCCGCCTCGCCATGTACAAACGCAAAATAATTTACCTCATTTACAGCCTGCATTTGAAACGTTGGAAGAAGATATGCCGCGCAGTGATTATGATGCTGTTACTCAAGAAGCCGTTTCCTCATCTCATAATGCGCCGTTATTTGAATTATCTGAGGAAATAGCCGAAACCACTGCTCCCAATATCACGCAAAACGATGTTGAAGCCGAAGACAACTCTTTGATTGAAATAAATGCAACAGAAGAAGCTCCTCTGCCTAAAAAGAAAAAGAAAAAAAAGAAAAAAAAGAAAAAATTAATTGAAGATGCTGAAATTGAATTCAATGATGTTCTGACAGCAGAAACTCCAACGCTGGCGGATTTGGCTGAAGACATTGCGCAAGAAACAGATACAGCCCCTAAGGCAGATGAGATTTTACTTGCAGAGGAAGAGGTCTTTGATAATTCTAACATAACAACAGAGAATTTTACGGAAACGGACAATATTAACTCCAAAGATATTTTATCAAGCATGACTCCTTCTGCACCACCAATGGATGATTTGCCTTCAGATGAGGAACTTGGTCTTGAGAATCTCCTTGAAGATGACGAGAAAAAAGATGAAAATTTTGGTTCTAACTGGCTTGGCAATGTTGAAGAAGAAGATCCTCAGAATGGCTTTGAAGAAGAACCTATCATGGCGGAAACAAATTTTTCTGCTGATGATTGGGGCTTTGGCAGCAACGATGAATCCGCAACATCTCAGCCACTTTCCGAGCCGGAAACTCCTGTGGATGATACTGTTTTATCCGATGGTGAAGGCGAAGAGTGGGTATGGGAATATGTTGAAGATGATAATGAAACCCCAAATAATAATTATGGAAATGATAATTTGGAACCTATTTTGCAGCAGTCTAAGGTTTGTTGCGGTGATTTGTTCTATCAGAACCCAAGTTTCGAAAAAACTACTATATCCTCAAGCATAATGCCGCAGGAAAATGTTTATAATCTGTATATTAACGACTCTGCCGATAATACCGATGATGATCCCTATCAAAAGGTGTTATAAAAAACTAAAATCAATTTTACAAACAAGGCTTGCTCAATTAAATTAGAGATAATAACGTATTGAATAAGGAGCATAACATGGAACAAAGTAATTCTTTTAGCAGCGGCAAAGGAAGAAACGACGATTTATGGTATGTGGATAATTACATTCTGCTGAAAGACTACTATGACCGTACAATTTCGAGAGTAGCTGCTCGTTGTGTTCGCAAAGGCAATATTGCCATGGAAGAATACGAACATTATGGTTATATTCTTGATCTTTTAGAAGAAATCAGCGAAACAGGAGAATATATTTTAGCGCACCAGCAGCTATACCCATATGTAGAGAAAAAAATGGCCGGTGGTATTGCAGCTCTTAAAAAGAATCTTACAGAATTTAAAACCGAGTTGCAAAACAATGCTTCTCCCGAAATGATAAAACAAGATAAAGATGAACTCAAAAAATTCAAAGAAGCGCTTGGAGCACAAGATAAATCGGTGGATCCGACAGTAGGTGCCGGTATGTCTATGGATCAAGTGGTTGAAAAACTACTTCACGGTTCAGAGAAGCCTCAACAATCTGGAAACGCCCCCTCACAAGCTCCTGCTCCCAGCCCTCAAGGAACAAAGCAATGAAACTAAAAAGTATTTTTAATATAATACTGGCTGTCAGCATTCTTGAAGTGGCTTCTTGCGGCTTCTTGCATAAAAAAACTGTGCAAGAGGCTCCTAAAGTACCCGTATATAGTGCTAAAATTGAAGGACCGAAGTATCCGGATATTCAAACCACTAAAGGGGCTAATCAACTCGACTTGGAAAGCCCCCTGCGCTGTTCGGTAAACTGGAATACCCAGCAAATGATTTCAACTATTCCTTATAATTTGACAGCTTTTAATATGGTGCGCAACGGAACTAACGATTTGTTGCCAAGATTTGAAGTTACGGGTTTTTCTTTTGAAACAATGCCTGCCGAACGCGCTTTGCTTAAATTGACTAAAGAGGCCGGCATTAAGCTGGTGGCAAAAGACGCTCCCTATGCCAGTATTTCTGCCGAAAACTTGCGTGGCGAACTTTCTGAAGTCATTGATATGATTACGGAAGCTGCTGAAATTTATTATACATATAACGCTAACAACAAAACTTTACGAATTTCCCGTAAAGCAAATTTTAGTCTCTATGTACCTCAATCTCGTCCTATATTATTGGCTATTCTTGATGTCTTGCGTGGCGCTGGAATTACTGATTTTACAGCCGATTTTGATGATTACTCCATTACTTTTAATGCTGACTACGAACTCCGCAATCAAGTCCTTAATTTGATAAACTATTTTGAGGAAAATCCAATATTGATTGCTTTTGATGTTCGTGTTTTTACACTCTATCCAAATAACAAAAAAGATATTGATTGGCAAGCTATGACTAGTGTGTTTGAATTTGGAGCAATCAAAAGTTCACGTTCAGGAGTGCTTGGTCGAGTGCTGACAACTTCCAATGATATCAATGTTGCCACATTAAATGCTTTTTTAGGGCCTCAAGCTCGTGTCGAGCCTGTTGCAGAAGGAAAATTTGTTGTGCCTAATGTATGGTTCTCTCGTTTTGATATAGGAAAATGTGCTGCTCGATCTTCAAAAGAAGCCGATCTTTCTATTTTGGCAAAAGCCTCTTTTGAACAGAATGATAAGATATTTACCGATTTAACTTTGGAATCCAGAGATGGCGAAATTACAAGTTTTGATGTTCGCAGTAAACTGGGAGAAAACTTCTTAATCATTGGTATACCAAATGGTATTTTTGGCGTTAATAAACCTAAATCAGAAACTATCGTTTTTATGGTTCCAAGAATCATTAAAACCTTAAAAACGACCAAACACTTGGAAAATAATTTATAATAAGCGGAGATTTTGGGTATGGAAACAGATAACAGCGGCTTAGGTCAAAACTCGCAGCAACGCCCTTTGCTTAAAAAAGTTAAGCGCCCCATTAATCGTGCCCCTCAAGCGCCTATGAACAGCGTGTCTTCAAATATCGAGCCTGACAGGACGCTTAATTCGGCGCCATCTAATGCAAAATTAAATTCTCAAAAAGAAGATCCTTTTGCCGCTTCTTCCACAAAAGATCTTAATAGCCCTTTTGTTTCAAAAGGAAATAATGCCGATGATGCTTTTAATTTGGATGCGTATTTGGATGATGCTCTTCCTACAAAAGCTTCTTCAGCAACAAACAATAACGCTCCTCGGCGTTTTTTGGGCGAAGAGGACCTTCCTCCGCTACAACAGCAACTCTCACAAGATGTTATTGACGATGAACCCGTTATGACGACATCAGATATCCCTCCCTATTTAACAAAAAAAGTTTTGATTATGCTCGGAGCTTTGTTGTTTTTTATAGGAATAATTACCGCTAAAGTCTTCTTTGCGGAAGAGCGAGTTGTGAGAAATGGATTGCAAGGTGTTGTTGTTAATCCTGAAGTTCCTAAAGGGCGCGCCCGTTGTGGTGTTGCAGAGCGGACTCAGGGATGCATTCTTTATATTATGAATCCTCAACGTCAGGAGATGCCTGCCCGTGATTTTTACGATTTGGCCGCACAATTAACCGGACGACAGCGCTTTGTTATTGAAACTGGAAATATGCGTTACTCAAATACAAAAATCCGCCCCGGAGATATTGCTCAATTCAATATCCCCCCGCTCTGATTCCTATTTTTTATACTTGGATTTTTCAAAAATCTATGTAACTTCCGTTACGGCACGGAGGTTTCCGTCACGATTGATTTGCACAACTCGTAGTTTTTGATGCATCTCTTCAATAGTTTTTTTGCGATCAATGGTCGGATAGGTATGTAAAATACGATCGGTAAAAGCCTGATATGCTGCTTCCGAGCTTTCTGCGTGAATGGTGGCTAGACAGTTATCATGGCCTGATCCCATTAACTCCCAAATAGCGCCCGCATTTCCTGTTGATATCTCTCCTCCAATAATAGCATCTGGTGTAAAACGAACAACAAGGTCTATCACCTTGGCATAGGTTAAGGCGTTGGTTTGCTCCGTACGAGATAAAACTATGTGTACTCTGTTTGGATGTGGCACAACTAGTTCTCGTGTATCTTCTATTGTCAGAATCCTTTTGTTTATATCCAAAATCTTTAGCAAATTGTTTAAAAACGTGGTTTTACCTGTTGCAGTTGCACCAGAAACAAGAATGTGGTCACCTCTTTTTATACTCAGCAAAAGACGCTCATAAGGGTCTTCTGGCTCTTTGATATCCTTTAGAGGATTAATTTTGTGCAACTTTTGTCCTTGGGTTAAGCCATAATCGCCAAGTCCGAAAGCAACATCGTCGGAATGGACACGAATGGTCAAAGCAATCCCGCCTGTGAGGTCGTCATTATCATACATAACGTTACGTCCGCATATTGCAGAAAAACGATGTTCTCCAGGAATTGCGGCATATACAACCGGGTTGCCCTGTATGGGGTCAAAAGGTAGTTCATAAGTATTCGCAATGATATAGAGTAAGTCTGTTAGATATTCTTTGGTTAATTTTTCATCTTTATACATAACCCAAGGATATGCTCTTTTTCCGCGCAGACGAAGCCATACCTGGCCAGAGCGGTTAACTGCCACTTCTTCAATATTGTCTTGAGTATACCAATATGATAAAGGTCTCAAAATTGACTCTAATACCGTAAAACTCATTTGGTTCTCCTTAGCTAAAACAGAGCTGGAACACTATTGTTTGATGTTGACGAATTGCTACTTGGCGGTGTTTGTCCGGTTGAAGCAGGCATACCCGATGATGATGGCGGGGGAGGCGGAGCTATGTAGCCTTGCGTTGCGTTGGCCGGTTTATTTTGTTTTGGCGAACTGACCAGAGGAGCCGGGGCTTTGGCACTTTCTACATCTGTACTGGCGTCATAAACAACATCGCCGCCAGCTCCGGCTGTACTAACAGTTTTCTTTGTTGATTCAGAATCAAACTTGGCTTTTTCTGCTGCCTTTTCTCCATCATCAATGAAGACTTGCGGTTTTTCTAACTGAAGTGACGAATCCTGATCTCTCTCTAACGTTCTCAGCCACAAATCGGTATTGGGAAATACAATAATGCGCGTACCAGCAGGAATATAGGTCATCGGTTTGATACTTGACTTATCTGCCAAAATCTCATCAAAAATATTACTCATTTCATTTAGGAAATTTTGGCGTGCGTCATTGGCTGCTTGCTGACGTGGCGTCTCATTGTCTGTCGCCTCTTCATCTGGCGCCATGAAATATGAGGTTGCACTCGTCAAGCTGGTGGTTAAGACTGGCAAGGTATATTTTTTAAATAATTGTTGATCAACATACCCCAAAGCCCCTGCTCGTCCTTGGGCATCCGCCGTCAGTCCTTGGAAAACAAACAATGATCCGTCCGGTCTAATCAGACGTTCCCAAGAAATTTGAACACGGGCAGATTCTGATGTCGCCTCGGCACTGGCTGTCATTCCGCCCAATGTTCCAATTAAGCGGCTGCCTGCCGGAATAATAACATTGCGGCCTTCTTCGGCATAAACATTTCTCTCTACAAATGCCGTAATCGGCGCTGGATTATTACTGTCTATAGCGCGAGCTATAACCGCAGGAATTGGCTTATCGGCAAATATCATTTCACTCAAATCAACACGCCATGATGAAATAACTTTACCAATTCCTTGTTCTTCCCAATCTTTTTGCATGCCGTCAAAGGCCTCTTTACGCATACCGTTGCTAATCTTGCCTACGGAAATATTTTTGCGACGTTCTGCCATAGCAGCATTAAGAGCGGCTTGACGCGCTGGATCATATCGCTCTCCTGGACCATAACCTCCTCCAGGCCCTAGATTTCCAGCCGGCCCCGTTCCAGTCCCGTATGCCCCGCCATCACCAAAAGTGCCCGCAGGAACAAACATTTCTGAAGTATCCGGTTTTTTGACTTCTTCTATACCTATCAGCGTTCCGTCATCATCTATAACCAAACCATCCGGCATTAAGCGGCCAAGATAATTACCTTCCGCATCAACAACTGTTTTATCCTCCAAAATATCTCCCAAATATTCTCCATCAGGTGTTAACGCTATACCTAAAGACTTCCGATATTGCTTACTCTCCAAAAGCTTGAGTGCCGGACTGACATCTTCTTCTTTGATAATAGTTTCTTGGCGAACAGGTGCTTTTTCATACCAATTACTGCCTATCCCTCCGATAATATTACCACTGCCATCGACAACATCTCCATTCTCCGTCACCTTACCTATGATTTTGCCATTGGCATCAACAACATTACCATCTTCATCTATATGCCCGATAATATTTCCATCTTTATCATAAACGGCCTTTCCTTTGGCTGTGCCACCTATGATATTGCCGTCTTTGTCAACAACATTACCATCTTTGTCAAGCGTTCCGATGATATTTCCGTTGGCATCAACAACATTACCGTTTTCGTCAAGATAACCTATAAAATTACCATCTTTATCAAAAATCATTTTCCGTTTCGGTTGGGCAGAAATCTTGCTATAATATTGCAGAGGAGAGGCTTGTGCTATTGTTTCGTCGTTTTTGTTCTTTATCTCTCCTGCTTTGGCCAGTTTACCAATAATATTACCGGCATTATCTTCAACATCACCGTTAAACAGCAATTTACCTATTACTAATTGTGTCTTCTCTCGAATATTGTAATCGCGATTACCACGACCAATTACATTTTGCTCTTTATCTAGTAAAAAGCCTCTTTCTATCCGGCCTAAACTCTGATTGGTAAAGCTAACGACATCACCATTGCGATTTATATAACCCATTGCATTGCCTGTTGTATCATATACATAAAAGTCATATAAAGCATATCCTACCTTTTGACCGCCAGAAACAATATAACCCTCAAAATTAACTTTACCGACTTCTTTAAATTTATCGTCTAAAACTCTTCCATCTGCAAGAACTCGACCCATAAAACGGTTATCCAAATTGAAGGCTATTTTATACTCCATCATGGCTCCTAACGGAAGCCCTGCGGAAGAATTCACGTTACCGTCAGGTTGTTGATATCCTATTACTTGATTATTTTCTCCTATGATGTTCCCGTCAATCGAAGAATAACCTAGAATTTCTCCGTTAAACCCTATGGCAGCACCTGATTTAACTACTCCCCCGATAACCAATCCATCTGCGTTGCGCAAAAGAGCCGTTCGACTAATGCAGCCCAGATTATTTTTTTCCATATTTAAAACTTTTCCGTCCGCTCCGACTATTCCTGTAATATTGCCATTGGTATCAATGAGTGGACCTGTTGGCGTCAAATATCCCAAAATACTACCGCTATCACTTAAAACCTGTTTGTTGGCAAGAACTTTTCCTAGATATACCCCTCTAAAGTTTTGTACGTCTCCTCTGGGAGTAACAACGCCTAACACTTCGCAATTTTCACCAAGCATTGCTAAATACGGAACGACAAATCCTGTAACAATACCATTGTTATCAACCACAAGCCTACGCTCTACAACATGGCCTATTTTGGCTCCGGAGAGATTGTTTACATTCCCTAATATATCCGTATAACCAATAAAATTTCCGACAAAATCAACCGCTATATTTTCCGAATATGCCTCTCCTATCTGCGGCTGATAGTTGTTGCTGATTGAACGATCCGTTTTTACAACAGAATTATCTGGCAAAATTTTACCAATAATCCGCAGCGATGTGTCAAGAATCAAATTATCAGCATTGATGCTGCCTGATGTCTTTGCTCCATCAGATACAGCATAAATCGCATCTATGGCTTTGCCGGTTAGCTTGTTTTGTTGATTTATCAAGTAGCCGCCGCCAGTTACATATCCCTCATCCAACCCTCTGTCATTAATGGCTCGGCCATTCAAACCAATCATTGAAATGTTGCTGCCGTTCGGACTATATAACGGAGAAATAGAACGAGCCTCTCCTGAAAATTCTCCGTCCTGATTAAAAACATAACCTTGCGGAGAAACCTGCAGTTGCTTGGAATCAGCCATCATACGGCTGCCTACGCCACTTATTCCTAACACATCTCCACTGGCGGAAAAAACTACCTTGCTACGATTGACGCTACCAATCATGCGACCGGAAAGATCATAAGCTCTCTCCCCAATAACATATCCTAGCGGAGTACCGTTTAAGGAAATGACATTCCCTCCCGGCAATGCATGTCCTCTCAAATGCCCTTTATAGTCAAACACCGGTCCTGTTGCTGCTATCTGGCCAAGAGTGCTGCCATCTGCACTAAATACAACTCCTCGCGCTCCCACTAATGCGCTGATTGTTTTGGCTCTTGCAAGATTCCCTTCTGGTAATATGCGACCGATATATTTGCCTTTCAAATCCGTTGCTGCCGCTGCAAAATCAACACTATAACCAATAATTTTTCCTGTCAGGTCCGCTATTTTTCCATCTGCCCGCATATGACCAACAACTTTACCGCCATCTACAACTTCTCCGTTATACGTGATAAATCCAAGATAATAACCACTATTATCAAATGCATATCCTGTTTTGACTATTTTACCAACTATTTGATCTTGATCATTATAGACAAAGCCGTTTGCCTTAATCTTACCGATTGTTTGAGAATTAAAATCAGATACCTGACCACCGGGAGAAACACTTCCGATAAACTCCCCTTGCAAAGAAACAACCATTTTTGATGATATCAACCGTCCTTCAAGCAGATAATCGTTGCCAACCTTACGATACGCATAGCCATCTGGTGTAACAACACCGATTTGTTGTCCTTGAAGATTGGTATAAAGTCCATCTCCCGTGATACGACCAACCGTTGTTCCATCATCAGAATAAACCAATCCAGGAAAAATAACCGCACCCACAATATTGAAAAAATCATCTACCACCAAACCATTGGGAAGCGCGCGCCCTAATATTTGTCCTGAAGCAGAGCGGACTGAACCGTCATTATTTACTTTTCCAAGCAGACGCGCATCGTTGCCTATGGCTATTCCTTGCGGAATAACACCGCCAATTAGTTTTCCATCAAAACTGAGAATTAAACTGTCTGCTGTCACATTGCCGATAAGTTTATTATCTGCTCCGACAACTTTTCCATCTGGAATTACCTTTCCTAAAATCTCGCCATCAAAATTAATGGCTGTAATCTCTTGTGCATGAGCAAAGGATACGAAAAACGCAAAAAACTGTGCAAATATAAAATATCGCACAATTTTACCAACATTTTTCAACCTCATAATTTTCCCCACGCCTTAATTCCTCCGGTTTTTTGCAACCTCTTGCAAAACATAGCCGGCAACTTTTTTATCTAAGTCAATGAAAGAGCCGTTGCTCTTTACATAACCTATATTTTTACCGTCTATGTCTATAACGCTGCCATCATGAGCCAACCGACCTTTATAGCTGCCGTCATTGCCTAAGATAGAAGCTCCTATTTTATATATTTTTCCGAGAATCCCGTCTTTTAAATCTATGGCAAGACCTCCTGAAAGACTTCTGCCTATTATACTATCATCTTTACCTATTATTTTGCCATCAAAAAGAACATAACCCACAACTTTATCATTATTACTTATAACGATGTCTCCTTCTACAACCTCTCCTATTAACTTGCCGGAAATGCTCACCACATTGCCGTCAGAAAGAGATCTGCCGATAACTACATTATTTTTGTCTGCTACAGCGCCGTCCGGCATAACAACCCCTATGGGATTACCGCCAAAATCTATAACCACACCTGATTTGACGACACTCAAGTTACCATCCGTTGCTCCGCCTGGTAAAATTGCCGTTGCAACCTCTCCTTTGAGATCTGTCACATCCCCCAATGAATTGAGAAAACCTTTATAATTTCCCCATATGTCAATAATCGTATTTTCAGGGATTACCTCTCCAATAACCCGCCCTTTGTCATCTGTAATTTTATCATCATGCGTGACTCGACCTGTTGTTTTTCCATCAAGATCAACCACGCTACCGTCCGAAATGACATATCCAAGGTATGAGCCATCATATCCTATAGCGGCTCCTTGACGAACAACTGCCCCTTGATACTCATTTTTATAATTAAAATATTTTCCTCGGCCATCAACGTATCCTATTCTATCCCCATAACGGCTAAAAACCTCTCCGTTGCGATATGCAACGCCAACATTTTCACCTCGTAAATTGATAACCTCTCCTCGAGGAAGAGATTGACCGATAACAGAACCATAAAATCCAGCGCCGTCATTTTTTATTTTTCCTTGGGATATTCCCTTAGGACTGTATATGTTGCCATCTGGAAATAAAGAGCCTACAACATTACTACGCGCATTGGCTACCGTTGTTTCTGCGTCTAATGCGATACCTATGATTTGATTGTTTTGATCAAGCACTAAATTATTAGAAGACAATGATGCCGAAGGCTTGCCATAAATCTTTATTTTTGCATGGTCGTCAACTAAATTTATATACTCTCCGTTAAAATCAAAGGCATACTTTTGTCCGACAACTTTCCCAATAAAAACACCTTCATTGTTAAAAACATCACCACCAAAACCAACGCAACCTACCGGAAGTCCCGCATCATTAATTACCCTATTTTGGTTATCTATCTTTCCTAAATATTTACCGTCATAATCTACCGCAGCCCCTCTGCTGGCAACTTGGCCTATATAATCTCCTTTTTCATCTAATACGCTGCCGTCCGGATTTACACATCCTACATAACGATTATTACTGTCTTTTACAATGCCTGTATTATCAACTGTTCCTAAAAAACGACATTTTGCATCAAAAACAGGTCCTCGGCGTAAAACTTCTCCCGCATATTTGCCTTCCGCATCAAGAACTGTTCCTTCCGGTGTTATTTTTAATTTGGTATCTTCATTGCCTCTCTTTATAAGACCATCCTTATCAAGATATCCCAGCTGTTTACAGCCAAAACCGACAACAAAGCCTCCATTCACCATCTTGGCTACTATTTTTGCCCCGCTCGCATCTTTTACCAAGCCATTAGGCAAGGCACGACCAACAATTTGTTTGGCTGAATTCTCTATACTGCCGTCATTTTGCAAAATGCCTAATAACGTTCCTTGCGGCGTGATTGGAAGCTTACTTAAATTAACCACGGCTCCTATTATATTGCCATTTTCATCAAACTGGACTTCCTCGCCTACATAGCCTATAACATTGCCTTCCAAATCAACAATCGTACCATCTTCTAGCATCTTGCCGATAATATTACCGTTAATATCTAACAAATTACCATTCTCATCAACATAGCCGATGATATTACCATTGGCATCATAGGCAACTCTTAGCTTTTTACCTTGTAACGGCGAATTTTTGGATATAATATTTCCATTTTCATCGACATGACCTATAACATTACCGTTGGCATCGACAACACTGCCGTCAGGCATAACGACACCCAAAACCTTACCATTGGCATCAACTGCTACACGCCCTGGTTTGGTGATGTTTCCAATGACATTACCGTTCATATCGACCACCGTACCATCGGGTAATACGCGGCCTATCACATTACCATTCATGTCAACGACTGTGCCGTCTGGCAAAACTCTACCTATAATATTTCCGTCTTTGTCATAAACAAAGCCCGTGTCAACTGCTCGACCAATAACCTTTCCATTCATATCGACAACTGTACCGTCGGGAAGAACTCTACCTATCACATTGCCGTCTAAATCGACAACCGTGCCATCCGGATTCACATAACCAATTAAATTACCAAATTCATCATATACAGCTCGACGGTTCTCGGCAACACCGATAATATTCCCCTCGGCATCACGTATTAAACCATCTGCTCCCACCCGACCAATGATATTTCCGTTAGCATCTCGTACATAGCCATCTTCATCTATAATACCCAGTATTTTACCATCTGGGCCTATGGCATAACGAACAGCTTTGGGAGACCCCGATGAGCCTCCGGCATCTGCAACAGATACATTCTCGCATATTTTGCAATCTTCCTTTGTGACGGCATTACCGCTTACAGGAACTTTTGCCGATTTGATATTATTTTCGCCAAGATTGAGCTCATACCATGAAATGATAAAGTTGTTTTGGACATTACCCGCAATAACAGGGGCCCAACTCATGGTAATATGACAAGTCTCATCACCGCTTAATGTTTTACCATCACAACCACTTTCAAAAGCAAAACCATCCGCCGGCGGATCTGCCAATTCTACAGAAACAATTTTTACTCCGGCTTTTCCATTGGTGCCCAATGTCAATACATTCTTGGCATCCGTTCCCAACACGACCTCTCCCATCAAAACAGGATCCGGCGTGGTGGTCAGCGGTATTTCTCCCTCCATTGTCGAAAACTCTATGTTTTGCGTCAATGAAGGCGTACTAACATCTCCTAAAACATCTGCGTTGTCTGTAAAAACAGGCTCTTCAAAATTATCCTCAACTTGATTACTCTTGATAAGCAAAAACACACCAAATATAAATATCAAAAAAGAAGCAATACCAATCGCAAGAATAATGCGATTGGTCTTTTTGATATACTTCTCCGAATGTGTTAAATTATCTTTACTCATGTGTCGTGCTATTGTGTCCTGACTACACTACAGAAGACGCCGTTACGTCCTAATATACCGCATGTCTTATCGCCTTCCTCAAGAGTTTTTACCGGACCGACACGCAAGTGAAACAACTCTTTACCCTGACCATCTGCTGGCGCATCAACTGAGAAGAATGGCTCATAACGCTCCAAATCAGCTTTGTATTTCTGAGACAATTTATTCCATAACTCCTCTAAATTGCTAACATCAGAATCTGTTCCAAGCTCAATGGAAATGTTTGAATTACCACTATCTGCAAATCCTGATCCATACCCATATTGCTGCCAATACGGATTTGCCGCAGCTCCTAAACCGGAATTAGTATTACTTATGCGCTGCATTTTGGAATAATCAAAATTTGCGGCAACTCCAGAACCGTTAGGCTGTCCACTTGCTGTAGCACCATATTGAGGCACAATGACCTGACTGTTTCCAACCTGAATATCATATTGCCCCGGCACATTGCCTGCAACCCCGCCTTGAGCAGAACCTGTGTTCATTCCGGCAGCATTTCCGTACGGAATTCCGCTCGGAACGGGCTTCCCTGAACCGCTTTGATCCGGCAACGGAGCTGGAACCTCCCATGTCGGCGGCAAATAATCCGCAGAATCTATTGCATATTCTAGACCGGATGCATCTGATCGTCTCATCTTTATACAAATAATACGCTTGCCATTACGTAAAACCAAATCTCCAACACCTTCAACTATAATTAAGCGGTTGTCAGGGCCTTTGGTGCGGAATCCAACCGGAACCTCAACTCGCTCAACAATCATGCTGACGACAGGACGCTGCATCATGTTCAGTGCCTTTTTGCCCAAATCAATATAGGTAAAAATATCATCTCGCCATACACGCTCCGGTGCAATTACAACATCGTCCGGATTGGGAACATAAACCTCCAAGTCAAAACGAAACTTTGACGGATCAAGAGGAATTGACTTGAGCCAATCACTTTTTTGAAAACTACGCGTATAGTTTGCATCAACGGATTTCCCTCCTGACACGGTTCCGCCCGTGTGAGCTCCGAGAACTCCACCACCGCCATAGTTTGGCGTACCGCCGGAACCATCATTTCCACCAACAACATCAATATCAATGATTGCATTGGTTAGACGCTCAGTATTAACCGCCTCACTTTTCACATAAAAAACATAGCGATTTCCTGAGCGGCCAAAAACAATCACGTTTGTATCTACACCAACATTTGCACCTTTACGAGGATATAACATCATTGAGTTTGGTCCAGAAATCTGCCCATCAAACGTGGCGTTGTCACCAATAAAAATATCCTCTATCATTTCCCATGTCGGAAAATTTACCAGCGTAATCATACCCTCACGTACACGAATCGGCAAAACCAAATCCGGCGACCAATAATAACGTGAATATGCAGGCTTACTCTGACCTTCTCCCAGATTTTGCATCGGATCAAGCCATGCCGCCTGCGTCATTCCCAAGGAATTAAACCCGGCATATCCCAAATTCATCGGCGTATAGGTGCCTTGCGCCTGCTCCGCGCTGGCATCCATCACCTGTTGATTAACCTGCGCAACACCATCACCCGACCACAAAAGAGAGCCCAAAAGCCCGGCGAATAAAAGCAAATTTGATTTTTTAGTCATAAAAGCCACTTTCGAATTACTCCACTTTATTATAGGTCAAGGCATATCTGTTTACGGTAAAACCAACCGGGTTTTTAAGACGATCGCCATACTTAACCGTTTTTTTGCGATAGCCCACATTTAACGATGCCGTCCAATAATTTACCTCCGGCTTGGATGAATCTGGATACATATCTCTGGTCTCATACTCAACTTGCCAAATTCCGTTGGTCAGCTCATTAACAGAGAGAATCTTTACCTCTCGTGACAAACCTCGGGTTTTGATAATATTCAGAGCTTTTCTCGCCGTATTATTTAAGAAATCCTGATAAATGTTCGGAGAGGACATTTCCTGTATAGCTCCTCCCGGCATCCAACGAGCCTCCATCTCTGCAATATCACGGCTGAATGAACTGCGCATCAAAACATATTGACGAACAAAAACTTCCGTAATTGCCTTTTGGTTCCGCATTCCCCCTCGGATAGGCTGAATATTGTACACCTGTTCTGAACGATTTTGAAATGTCAGCAGGAAAGGTTCTACACGATACAAAGGCAAAACCTGATATATTGCCAATATTAAAACGAGGTTGCAACATATGCTAAGCGCCGTAATAATTGCAAAAGCGCGCGCCGTCCATAAATATCTTTTTTCGCCAACATTGGCAACAAAAAGCTCAGAAGACTGCTTCGCCGCAGCACCACCAGATGCCTGACTTCCAATCATCCTTCTTGCGTTAATATTTCCCTCTATCCTTTCCGCCATCAGACTTCTCTACAAACTATATCGTTGCTACAAACCAGTCCGGCAATGTTTTCGGGAGTTCAATTTCCATACAGGCACATGGTGAGAGCTTCAACTCGTCTATACCTTTACCGATACCAACTGGCTCTGGCTCATAATAAGAGCCAAAGCAGCCTGAAAGCATAAACAAAACAAGCAACAACAAAACTCTAGCGTATTTTTTCATAAGAAGGCCTTTCTTTTTTATAATATATACTCGTCCAGTTATTATGAAATTATACTCTTTTAGTTTAAATGTCTAACAGGTTATCAATACTTATCAACAAGTTGCCACTACTAGAAGATATCTACTTCCGTCTGAGAATAGCGAATAACCGTAAAACCAAGTGGATTTATCAGACGACGCCCCATAAAAACACGTTCTTTTATAAATGTCGCCGTTACCGACGCCGTCCAATAACGTACTCGCAATGTCGCCTCTTTTTGAGCTTGGTTACGATTTTGTTCATCGTATAAGTCATAGGTCTTAAAATCTACTTTCCAAACAGGACTTCGTGCTCCTCCTTGTCTGACAACAGAAATAATCTCAACCTCTCTAACCAGAGCCTGCTTGAACATATTCTCCCAGCGCCGACGAACATCTTTGCTAAATTCTTCAAAAACTTCAGGTGAAGATAAAAAATTAACCATTCCTCCGCCCATCCAACGAGAACGCATCTCTTTGGGATCGTTAATCACTGTGTTACGCGTAATTACGTATTGTCGAATGAAGGTCTCCAACAATTTATCTCGTGAAGGCATATCCATCGCTATGGGTTCATCTCGCACAATACCTTCCGAAGTATCTTGTCTTATGATTAAAAAAGGCTCTACACTCACCATCGGCGCCAACCGAAACAATGCCAGCGCAGATGCTATCAAAAACAGCATAGAAAATATTGTTGTTGCAATAAACAATCTGGATAGCCATAGATAGTAATAAAGTTTAAAACCTTCCGCTTCTTGCTCCAGTTTTTCTATAAACTCAGGAGATGATGCCGAAGCATTCTCTATTGCAAGCGTCTGTTTGCCGTTTTGTATTTGACCTTGTACCATAAAAACACCTTATCCGTTAATAATTCGGACAATACGGACTAAGTCCTTGCTTGGCCTGTTCCGCCGATTTATCCAAGCTTTTGGTAAATCTGTCCGCAACCTCTTCGTTTACTTTAGAGCTTTTTATATCTTCGTCAAGATGATTATCATCGTCAACACCTGCCGAAATTATTGTGGTTTCTTCATTGTCTTTCTGTAGAGCCGATATCATAGATTTTATTATATCTATGCGTTCTTGAACAACCTCGTTATCGGCCACGTCAACTTCTCCCAAATCGCTCAGCGCTTGAGAAATTTTGTTGTTTTTGATACTGTCCAATTTTTGGCGCGCAAGAGCATAATCACTTGATTTTGACAAATCGAAATCTGAACTCGGCGTAAAGCCTTGGCTTTTGAGAACATCATAAAATTCTTGCATCATTTCATCATAATCTTTTTGCGTTTCTTCTAAATTTTTGCGCTGTGTCTGTTCGTTTTCAAAAAATACTAAGAAGTCTCCTGTTTGGTTGCGATTTAACATTGCCTGATCATATATCGCATGCAACAAATTTTCTTTGGAATTCAATTCTTTGTCTGTATGCTTTTGTTCATAAACAACTCCGTAAAATGCATCATAGGCAGATTGGCGAAAATATAAATTTCCATTATCGTCTGCATCAAGAAGCGTGCCCAGCTCACTATAAGGACAATCTGTTTTTTCTGCCTTCTCATTTCCAAAAAATATTGAAAAAGTTATATCTTCGTCTCGCAATATATGATGCGGCTTGCCTGATTTCATTTCTATACCCGCACATGTAATCAGATTATTACCTTGAGAACCTCTGATATACTTTCCTTCGGCGTTGACATCTAAAACAATTGCCGAATCCTTTACCTTACAGGGAAGGACTCCTCCTCGATACAATGCCACCGCTTCGCACCCTTGATTAAGAGCTGATTTTAAGTCTAGTGATTTTTCGACAAAGGCGTTATCTTTGAGCATATATTTCCATATTTCCGGTATTTTCCCTCCGTAATTCAGAAAATCGCTCTTCATTATAATTCCGCTTTTACTTACACCTTCCGAATAAGGAGAAACATTCTGCCAATCTATTTCATCAAAATGGACTGCTTCTCGCAACGGCGGAAGTTTTATTTCAAAAATTGCCTTTGGAGCCTTTATATCTCTTACTTTTGCCGTCGCACCCACAAAATAATCTTCTTCCTCGGCCGTTGTATCCGCCTCCTCTAACTTCGCGTAAAGACTTATGTTGCCTATACTATTAATCCCAGCCGCAGCCACGGTTAAGGTCATTGCCTTTATGTCATTTATCATAGATTGATGAATTTCTACTACCTTGCCATGATTGAGAGGATCGTACAAATCATCTCCCATTGACCATAATTGCTGTTGTGCCACTTTAATACGGGCGTCCACTTTATTATATAAGTTATCAAGAGCTTCTCCTGCTGCACGATCAATATTTTCATATACAATCAAAGGCGTTAGCAGTGGATTGGAAAATGTCTTTTTACTTAAGACATCCATAAGGGCGGTCTTCACATCTTTGCTGTATGAAACATCCAGTTCGCTGATTTTGTTCATTACTGAATCACTCTTTTTGAGCTTGGATGCTCTAATACGCTCTAAAAGAGAACTAACCTTGGATGAGGCTCCGAGACGATAAGTTGTAATTTCTTTGTCTAGAGACGCAAGTTGGTTTTCCAAAGACTTGAGCTGATTATTTTGTTTTTGCAATTCTTGCTCTGTATCATCTATTTCAGAATTTTGTTTGTTTTCTGCCGTAGACTTATTGAAAACATTACTGTCTTCGTCCGCATCGGAAACTTTTCGCGAACTTGCGCTTCCTTCGTCAACGACCTCATAACTTCCTACCGGAAACGTGGTTTTGTGCGTTACCGTAGCCTGCATGGAATTGACCGCATCATCTTGCGCTTTATTGCGCAAATCAGATAATTTGTCGGATAATTCCTTTTGTTTGGCATCAACAACTTCCATCTTTGCCAAAATATCTTTACGTCTGCTCTGTAAAGATGCCAACTGACTGTTGTGAGAGGATGTTTGTGCTGTCAGTTCTGCTGTCTGTAATGCAGAATCAGCTTTAATATCTTTATCCAATTGTTGAGTTGCTGCCTGAATTGCTTGTTGTTTTTTGTTGTTATCGACTTTTACTTCTTTGTTCCCTTTCAAACGCTCGGTAACAATAGCCAGAACATCATTTTTGGAATATGACTTCAAATAACCGCGAATATTGTCATACTTAAACTGTAGATATTGATTATAAAATGTTTTTACATCTGTCCAAACAGCCTCTTTTTTAGAAACAGAACCCCATTTTGATGGAGATGAACTTAGTAGATGCGCGGCCTCTGAACCTATTTGCCATGATATCATCCCGCTTTCTCTGGCCTCTTTGGCTCCCTGCTCCTTTTTGTTTGTGCTGATATCGTTTGCTCCGCCTGATTGAATTATCTGATTGCCTTTTTCGGTATCACTGATATCTGATAAGTCTATAGCATCAAAATCTACATTTAGTGTTGAGGCATCCTCTCCGGCATCAGAGGAAACCTGTGCTGCCTTGGCTGTCTCGTATGCCTCAAGCGCCCAGCCTGATATGCCTTTGCGAATATCGGCATTATTGATATTTGCACCTAAGTTCCTTCCGGCCCACGGAATTTGCGGATCTCTATAACGCCTGCCTAAATAGGTTAGTGCGCACTGATTTGAAACTTTAAGATCTTCAAGGGCTTTGTTATACGCCTCTTTTACCTCATTAAGTGTTTCTGCCGCATTCTTATATTCAGGAAGTTTTACTATCAAATTATGAACTGCCGTTGCCTCGTCCACAACTTCTGAAATCGGTGCTATCTTGTCTAGTTCCGCCATTTTGTCGGCAGCGTCGGTATAGGGATGCCATGAAGTATCTTCCGGCGCCATTATAAAACTCAATGTGCTATCAACAATTTGTTGCGACGTATTAGTTGATAATTTGCTTTGTACTTCAATGTCTGACAGAGAAGTCGATACAGCTTTGGACATTCCGACTTGCGCAAATCCGATACTCTGTGTTGACGAAATTTGCGCAGACGCATAAACAACTCCCTTTTCTTCCAAAAGGCTGCTTTGTTGTTGTGTCGAGGCTGCACCATCCGTTTCTTCATTATTTTCATCAACTATCGGCGTGTCTTCATATCCTTCAACATATTTTCCCGGAGTGCTCGTTCCAATAACTTTAACCGCCGCCAATTGGGCTTTCAGAGCTGTCACTTTTAATAGCATTTCATATACATTGGCTGTTGCTTCCAGCGCTTTTCCTTCCACAAACGCCGCATCATTGTTTCCATCCGGAGAGGCGCCTCCCATGCCACAGTTGGTTCCCTCTCCTTTGATACATTTTATGCTCTCATCAACAGAAGGCTTTAAAGTCGTTTCTAAATCTTTTTCCAAGGCAAGAGCTGCCGTATAAATTTCCATCAAGCTATCTCGATAAAAGCTCTGGCGATATGCATCATACTTTTGGGCTCCGGCCGTGTCTTTTTTGGGGTTAACAGGATATTGTAAAAAAAGTAACCGAGATATCTCTGCAACCTCGTCTGCTTTGGTCATCTTGTATTTGTGCCCAAGATAATTGCAATCAACAATTTCTTTTTGCCCTGAATTGATATTGCCGACATCTAGCAACGAGGTTAGCTCGCCGCTGTATGCTGCCATGGCCGCCGCTTTGGCATTATTAAGCGTCGTTTCTGTGGTGTTAATCGTTTTTTGGGTTGTGTGCGCCAAATGACCTAAACTCTTCCCTGCGGTTATTACTGTTTCCGACGGCTTGAAAACCGGCCATGGGTCTATTGCCAACTGCGGCATAAAAAAGGCTCCAGCTGTTCGGAAAACTGCCGTCATCGCTAAAATGATGAAACTCAATAAACTTGTTTTTAATATAGTGTTCATCATCTTTTCTCCCTAGAACATGCCCGTTACGGATGAGGCGGCACCGTTTTTAAGACTATCGGCCAGTCCGCCTGCCGCATCACCCAATTCTCCGGCTACCGCAGCGCCTTCTTTTATGGTCTCGCTTGCTTGTGCAACTTTGTCTTTGGCTTCATTAAACTTATCTTTGCCTTCTTGATATGCATTCATAACCTTAGATGCTGCGTTGCTTATATTGTTCTTTAGATTCTGCGCTTTGCTCTTTGCCATTTCCAGTGCGCTTTTACGATTTTCGGGATCCGTATATTGGCAAATATCAAATTTGTTGCTGGCGGCTGATGTTTCCAGCTCGTGCAGATTATTTAGCTCCGCTATTGATTGAGCTTTGATTGTGGCCAAATTTAAGCGAATGTAGTTCATGATAAAATTAAGTTGTTCACCGATTACTTCACTATTGACGCCCGAAACTTCTGATTCTCCTGTCATGGTATTGGCGACACCTTGTTTGGAATCGACTTTATCTTTTGAGGTGCTTTCTTTGAGCTTTACCTCTCCCATCGCAACCTGCATGCCGCTATCTAAACTATCATTCATCGCTTTGTTACGATTTTTCTTCTTTTTCTTTTCTATTGCCAAGTCAGCTTTTTCTTTGCCTTTTAAAAATAATTTATCTTGTTGCTCCTGAATTATTTCTTTAGCAGAACGATTATCTTGCTTATTTTTATTGTCTTTTAATATATCATTCAATTTAACTCCAAGATCAGCTATTTTTTCCGCTTGGTCTTTTATCTTGTCATTGTATTCGCTTTCAATCATCTCTGCTGATGACTTCAAACTTTCAAGCTGACTCTCAAGCTCGGAATTTACCTCATCCAATGCTTTTTCCTGCTCGCTCATAAATGACTGTGTTTCCTCACTAATATATCCTTCCTTTTCCGCGTCTTCCGTCATGCGTGTTTCATTAAGCGTCAGATTAGATTGAATGTTTGCTATTTTGGACTGCGATTGCTGCTTGAGAAGATCTTCTTGCTGTTCTATTTCTTCAAGTTTTTGTTGCTTTTCTTCTTCCATCTTTTTCAACTTCATAGTTTCTTCTGCAATTTCTTTGGAAACCATGGCTGCTTTATATTCTTTACTGTTAAGTACGGCGTCTTTTGTTTTGTTATATAAATCCATTGCCGCTTCATATTGCTCTTTGGCAAACTCAATTCCTTGTTTGGCGTATTTAATTCCATCCCCAACAAATTGTCCGACTTGAGAATTGGCTACCCATTCCATGGCTTTTTCGCATTTTGACTTCATCTTACCAAACCATAAACTTAATTTGGAGGGTTCTTTAACAGGATCTACCGTTACTTGCGCATGCACAACCGGAATTAGTGACGGAACCCCACTAAACATCAGAAGAACAATAAAAAGACCCAGTAGTTTTTTCATTATTCCTCCTCCTTTTCAAAAAGCTGTGCGCCGTTTTTCTCTTGCGATATAAGTCTTGCGGCCTCCAAATTGGCAATGCGGGCTTCCAACTCAATTATTTTACTGATGTTTTTGGCTATTTCTTTGTAATTAGGCGCAACTTTGTCTTGAATGATTGATTTTTTATCTTTGGCTGTTAATGAACTTAATGCCTGCTTAGCAAGTTTTTGGGCCGAACCGGATTTGGAATCTTCTCCCATTTGCGCACGAACGGATATCGCCGCTCCATATAGTTCCACTGCATAGCTGTTGATTATCTCGTTTACGGTATCTGCCGCATCTGCCGCACTTTCTGATCCACTGCCGCTTACCGTATGGCAATAAATAATCGGCTGTATCATTGTATCCGGCTTATTTAAATCATATTCAATATTATGCTCTTTGGCATATGTATCCAAACACCCTGCAATGTCAAAACTTTGAGCTGTTTCAACTCGATATATTAAAGCGGCTATAAGACAAAATATAAACTTTTTATTCTGCATTTGCCTCTCCTTTCTGTGTGGCCGCTTGGGCGCTGAAACCTTTGCGAATCGGTTGTCGACCTGCTCGTAATGACTCTAACTTAGCTTCATCCCCTGCTCTTAGCTGGCTCTCTAATTCTTCCTGACTGATATATTGAGGGCTCTGTTCTGAAAGCTCTTTGGCCTTCATCTCATCAAGCATTTTTAG
Source organism: uncultured Alphaproteobacteria bacterium (assembly GCA_944393685.1). Taxonomy (GTDB): domain Bacteria; phylum Pseudomonadota; class Alphaproteobacteria; order RF32; family CAG-239; genus CAZU01. The sequence continues at coordinate 31,251 of CALYAW010000007.1, read as the reverse complement.
TTGTTTTTCCAAATCATACGGACTGCTTAACTCAACTTTTTCCGGTGTGTCTAATTTTATCTCTTCCGCTTTACTTAAAACTTCTTGAGGTGTGAGAGTTTGTGCGGCGGAAAGACTTTGGGGAACATTTATTGTTGCTGAAACTTCCGTCTTAACCGCCTGTTCTTGCATGATATTATTTAGCGCAGATAGAGTATTTGCTTTTGTTGCAACCGCTTTTTCTGCTGCAGCCGTGTCGGAAGAAAGAGCCTCTGTTTCTTCTTCTGTTGCTGTATTTTCTTCCTCACCCTCTTTTTCTTCTGTTACACTCTCTTTATCTTCTTCGCCGCTTTCTTCTTCACTATCTTCTGCTCCGGGAAGCTTTCCTTTGGCCTCGTCAATTTTGGCTTCAGCAACACCTTTTAAAGCTTCGGCTCCTTCTTTTATGTCGTTTATTCCGGTTTTAACTTCATCTACTTGAGATTTTATGTCATTATATTGCTGCTTGGCCTTATCAATTTCTCCTTTTACTTCATCCACCTTCGCTTTGGCTTGCGCTACTTTCTCTTTGGCTTGCGCTACTTTTTCTTGAGCTTTTTGATATTGCTCTTTTATTTTGTCAGCTTTGGCTTGCAATTTATCTTTTTCAGCCTTTATCGCCGCCGCTTTTTCTTTGGCCTTTTCCATCTTCTTTTGCATCTTTTCGGCCTTCTCTTGATATTTGTCGGCCTTGTCTTTTATGCGTTGTGCCTTATCTGCGGCTTTTTGTACCATTTTGGCATCGCCGGGAATTCCAACCTTAATGTTCATATATTCGCTCATTTGAGATGCGACATCTTCTTGTACCTGACCAACCTGCTCAACATATTCTGTCCCTTTATCAATCAAATTCACGGCGTAATCCGTGATTGCCATGCTATCTTTGGCATTCCAGAGAAAAACAAATAAAATCGCCCCAAAGAAAAGCCGCTTATTCATCGCTGCCTCCTTCGCTCGTTTCGGTACTTGTTTCAAGCGGTGTTTCTTCTCCGTTGTTTTTCATTTCTTCGGAGATTTCTCGATTGGAAATGTTGGCAAACATCGTCTCTAATGAATCCAATATCAGTAATGATGATGATATATCCATCAATTTAATTATATTCTGTGAATTGCTGGCCGTTACTTTTCCTTCTTGTTCTTTTTTGCCGTGTTTATCTGTTTTTAGCTCCGAATTACCGTTTTCATCCCCTTTGTCAACATAGTCTCCGGCATCGGCCTTATATTTTATGGAATGTTCATAATAAACCTTACTGCATTCGTGTAATACTTGATCTCGCGTCTTTGACACGCTTTGTTTGTATGTTTGACTGCCATAGGTATCTGACGCTATTTTGTCAAAACACTCTTTTATCTTGTCCGCATCTCCGCCATCTTCGGAGCTCAGACCACAACGCATGGCTAGCATCCTACTGCATATAACGACAACACCATCTGGACCGGTTCCATCATCTTGGGAACACAAAGCCGTTCCGGTATAGCTTAAAAAAATACCGGATAAAATTGCTATTATGGCAATTTTATTCTTCATCACTTTCTTCCTCCGGCTTGAATTTATATTCTCCATAATTGATGTAGGCCTGCAATGCAAGTTTCGAGCTATATAGCAAGATTAAATCATTTAGTTGCTCATCTACAACTTTATTAAATTCAACCAAATTCGCCAATGCATCTTGCTCCACAGCCTCCGGAGCTTCGGCTATCGGAGCAACCTTATTATCATAAAATGTCTCTGCTTTATTAGCTGCTCGATAACTTTCCGCAATCATTGTCGCGGCTATTTCCAACTTGCCTTTGCGATATGCCGTTGGTGCATCTTTTCCCGAATAAGCTTGAGCGGTAGAGCTTTCCTTATTGATGTCTTGCAGACAACTATCAACAGCACCACTTTCCTTTACCTTGGAAGAGCTTAAATTACAATACATGCATGTTGTCCGCGGAAAAAGACGGGTGTTGTTTACATCACTACAATCATCCGGCAATTCCAGTGCAAACGCAAAACCTACAGGTATAGACTTTGATATACTGTATTCTCCTTGCAAAGACGATGTCGTAAATGTCTTGCGGAGGCTCCTTCTTTGGGGCTGAACAGAAATTGAACTCGGAGATTTTTGCATCTTTTGCGCCGAGAATGTTGAGGAATTTACTTTTTTCAACTGTGACTGTGACGTCTTATCAATTGCTTTTTGCACGGCTGGTTGAGTTTGCTGTGTCACAGCTTCTACCTTAGAAACATCTTTTGTTACTATGCTTGGCTGCGCAATTGCTTTGTCTGTATTGAGCTGTGCGGCCGAAGAAGATATTTTATCCGCTGCTATGCTTTCTACATTTTTGGCAGACGAACCCTGTTGTGAGCGCTTGGATAATTCTTTATTCAGGCTTCCTTTCTGAAGTTCTCCTATTGCCTTCCCTTGCGTAGAAACAGCCGTATCTACAGACATGGTCTCCCCTGACATCTCAACAGCCTTTTCTTTTGCAGTGGCATCTTCCGAGTTTTCACTTGGCACAATATTAAGTGAATTTTCTTGGCTGTCTTTTGAGAGGCTCAGTGCCGCGGCATCAGCCGCTTGAATCTCTGATAACATTTGCGGCGTTAGGCCACTGTCTTCTACGATGGTTTCTGCTGTAACCATATTGCTAGTGTTTGCCGTTGATGCCGCAACAGCCCCTGCCGAAACTGCCGTGCTTACAAAAGGTTTTCTTGTTGTTGAAACGGTTCCAGCAGTCATACCTGTCTGAGCTTGTACCATGACATCTGCCTTTTGTGTTGCTTCTTCTGATGCGGTTGCCTCATTTGACTGAGTATCTGCTCCGACATTGTCAGAGGTGTTCTCTTTTGAACTTGCTCCCAACTTGTCATTAACAGACGCTATCTTGCTGTCGGCCATATCTTTGGCTGCCGAAGCCATGTCTTTAGCTGCAGCTACGGTATCTTTTGCTGTTTGAATACCTTCTTCGGCCTTTTCTTTGTACTCTTTGGCTTTGGCTATACCTTCGTCAAGCTGTTTTTTGTATTCTTCATAATCTTTTTTGTATTGCTCGGCCTTTTCTTTGTACTCCTTTACCTTGGCCATTTTTTCTTCAATTTTCTTTTTATTTTCTACAACGTATTCTGAAACCGCTTTCTTGGCCGTACCTATGGCTGCACTTGTTTTTTTGGCCGTGTTCATCGTGCTGACGACGACTTTACTCTCTTTAATGTTGGTAAACCAGTTTTTGATTGTACTCTTAACGTTTTGGCTGTCCGTAACAGGAACTTGTGCAGAAACCGAACCACAATACAGAAAGGCTGCAAACAATAAAGCCAGAGCCAACTTTATTTCGGACTTTTTATTCATCGCAAACCTCCTGTTATACTAGTGTCTCTTATTCTTTATCATAGCACAGTTTCGCGTGCAAATAAACGCTTTCGCTCCTCTGAGCTAAAGATTTAAATATTTTGTAACAAAATTGTCTTCACCATACTCTTTTATTAATTCTTCCACCAAAAGAACATTCTTACGTCCAGAGTTATAAAGGCGCAAATACGGGCCTAAACCACTTAAATCGACATCCAGAATGACAGACTCTCCCGTTGCTGGTCTGGAGAGTAATATAGCATAGGGAAAATCTCTGTATGTTTTGCCAAAAATGAAGTCTGTCTCCGCATTCGTAAGATTCCAGTTCACATAATCTTCCGGCATAGCCTGCGGATTGCGGAAAAAGATAACTGTTTGGCACTGTCCGCGAATTACCTCCCCGACACCTAACTTGTCTATAATATTTGGCTGTTGGAATGCACAAAGATATGCCTGACGTTTTTTACGACCTTCTTGCAATCCAATCGCAAAATAGTCTCTAAACATCGGATGTTTAAGCATCGGAGCAGTCTCATCAATCATAATCAAGGATGGAACGCCCGTTTCTCCCGTTTCAGACTGAATACGATGCATAATATAACTAATTACGGCTGGCGCCAAGGTTTCATCCTCAAAGATATGGGTAAAGTCAAAAGCCATAAAACGCTTTGATTTCAAATCCAGGCTATCGGTATCCGCATTAAAAATCTTGCCATATTGATCCGGATTTACCCACTTGAATAGTTCTCGGCGCATATTTCCTGTCGGCGAGAAGCAACTCTTGTACAAATTGGTCATACGGCGCTCTTCAGGACGAAGATAATCAAATGCCGTTGTCACCGCACGGGCAATTTCCTTTTCGGAAACAGCATCATCAACCAACGTAATTGCTCGCATCCAACGACGTAAAAATGCTCGGTTATTGACATTATTCTCACAATCAAACGGGTTCAGAGAAACATTTTTTTCGTCTCCCTCAAAACCAACGTAGGCGCCACCAATAGCTCTGGTAAAAATTTCCGCACCACGGTGACGATCAAAGAAGAACACTTTCAAATCAGGGTGACGCATTGCTTGGCCGGCCAAAAATGTCAGTAACGTCGTTTTACCTTGGCCGGTCGGACCAATAATACAACAGTGTGCAACCGCAGAATCCTCAGCAGATACATGGAATTGAAACTGATATGCCGAACCTGTGGTCGTACGAAAAATGCTGATCGCCCCCTTGCCCCAGTCACTTTTATCAAAACCTTCCGAAGGCTTTTCAAACGATATTGCCGTTGCAACCACACGCGATAAATAACGATAAGTGCGAGGCAGGGTATCATATGTCGGAAATTGGTTGAAAAACGTTGCTTGTGTTACCCAACCCTCGCGAACCGGCGTCACGCCAAACAAACGACATATTCGTTGAACTTCGCTTTCTCCAAAATCAATCTCCTCCATGCTTTCTCCTCGCAGGATAATAGCCATGGCGTATTCCGTCAGCGATTGGTGATTTGTATCGCTATCTTCAATCGAGGCCAAAACTTCACTGTATTGATCAATAACGTCTCCGGAAAAACTGGTCATTGTCGCCATACGTTGCTGTTGCATTAATAGCGCTCTGGCATGCGGCTTGAATATCGGGCGAACGTTATGGAGCAGAGTCAATTCACAGTCAATTGCCAATAATGATGCAACCATTCCCTCATCCATGTAGTCACCAGAGGAACGAATCCCCATCACAACTTCAAAACACTCTTTATCTCCTGAAAAGAAGCGTATAACCCCATTTTCTCCTGTAAAATGAATATGGTCGGCGGTCAAAAGCTGATTCATATGAGCTCCTTGAGCTCCGTTTACTTTTGGCATAGGCTTGGAAATCGGGCTGCAGATGCGTGCATATACAGATAGCGGACTATCACTTGCATCGCTTCCCTCTGCCTCATACAGCGTGGTCACCCCGTATTCATTCAAGGTTGCAATAAGCGCCTGTGAGGCATAGTTTAAATCTTTAAGGTTATCTTCGCGATCTGCAACAGACAAAATAATGTAATGCGAATTTTTATATACGCGATCAAGATTGGCGGACCAAGTCTCTGATATCGTTTCAAGAAGAGGATTATTAAACTCACCTTTTTCCTGCACCATGGCTATTCGCTCACGAAGCGTGATTATTCGACATGTGACTTGTAAATCTGACATGCCGTCTATCCACGCCTTGCGAGATTCTTGCATGGACATGACTTTTTCATCCGTTACAAAAGCTAGATCTATACCCTCAACTTTAAAAACTCTAGCCAGAGAGCCATTGTAACAACGGATAGTCATTCCGTCAGATAAGAGCTTATCAAACGGCAAAAAATCCGATACCCGAGACTCTCGAGGCTGGGGCAATACATAATAACCTAATTTTGTAACCCAAAAACCGGCAAACGCCGCAGCCGAAATAAATCCGATAACGGCGACGAGAACCTCAAGACTTGATAAACCTTGAACAAACGTACTAAAAAAATCAAAATCAGGGTGCAAATTTATTCCCCTTTACTTTATAAAGGTTGAAAGATGTTTTGGCTGTCTGCCCATAGGCTTGAATCATTGCCGATATATGTGGCTCTTTTATTCCTATGGCTACACAGATAACGTGCCCTATTACTAAGCTGACCATAAAAAACAACGGGTTGACATCCAATGTCCCCAAAAACATAAACATGATTGGAAATTGAATTCCCATGTTGAGCATGGTGGGTAGAAACGGCCCCCACAATATTTTTGGCGGATTAGCAACCGCTTTTAAGATAATTTCCCGCATTTTTCAATTCTCAACATTCTTGGTTTATTCATGATACATCAATGATTTGTTTATGCAATACTTGTGCTCATTTGTGCACAAATGCGAATCAAAAAGGTATCCTTATTCTCAAATAAGGATACCTCTTTTTTATGAATAATGCGTTAACTTGCGCTCTTCCGTTTCAAGATATTATAATCCCTGCTCAAGTTCTGATTGTCTTTCCTGAACTTCATAATAAGCTTTTTGTGAGCTGTTGCGGCGCTTAATCTGATTTTCAAGCTCTTTTTGGGCTTCGCGTAACGCCGCCTGTTTTTGAGCAAGTTTATCCGCTGCTGCTTTTGCCGCTAAGATTGAAGCCGTATCATTACGTTTCTTCGCTTCTTCCAAGGCTCGGTTGGCCTCTTCTTGTGCCAAATTGACCTCGTTTTGAGCTGCGCTGACAGAATTGCGTGCCATAACAATAGCTGCTTCTGCATCTGCTACATCTTGTTCATAGTAGCCTTGCAGATATTTGGCTTCGTTCAAAGATGCTTGCGTTGAGGCATCTGTCAATTCTTTTGCCTCTTCTTCAAGCTCTTTCGCCTTCTCTTTGGCTGCTTCTGCTTCATTTGCTGCTAATTCCGCTCGCTTTTGAGCCAGCTCAGCAGCTTTTTTATCCTCAGGAGTGCCACTTTCTGCCGCTTTTTTCTGAGCCTCTGCTGCCGCTTGTGCCGCTCTTTGTGCTGCAAGCTCTTTGTTTTCAGCTGCTATTTGAGCGTTCTGAGCCGCTGTCTGCGCCTCTCCGGCTTTGGTTTCTGCCGCCTGAGCTTGCGCTGTAGCCGTATTGTCCTTGGCATACTGTTGACGTAAGCGCTCCGCTTCTTCGTCATCTCTTTCCATTTGGTCTATTTTATCTTGTGTTAGACCATGATTTTTCTCAGCTTCAAGCTGTGCTTGTTTAATCCTAGCTTCTGCCGCCTCCCTTTCGGCTGCTGCTTTGGCCGCTTCTTGCTCGGCAATCGTTTGTTGAGTTTCTTTTAATTCTTTCTCTGCTTGCTTTTTCTCATTTTGTAAACGACCGACTTCCCGATAATCTTCATCACTGCCGCTTTCTTGAGCTTTTTTGATTGCCTCTTGCAAAGCCGCATCCGCTTTGTCTACTGCTTCTTGCTGAGAATCCAAATTAGCCTTGTTTTCTTCAATTATTTTATCTGCGTCTTCTATTGTTTTTGATGCATTTTCTTGTGTCTCTTTGGCTTTGTTGATTCCCTCATCAACAGCGTCGCCTCTCAGAGAATCTGCTTTCTCTTTTGCGGCATTGGCTTGTTCTCGCGCTTCTTCCGCCGCTTTTTTACTGCTTTCTGCTTTTTCTTTGGCTGCATCAGCTTGTGCCTGAGCTATGTTCGCTCGTTGTGCGGCAAGCTCGGCTGCTCTTTTATCTTCTGCCGTGCCTGTTTTCTCTGCCAGCTCCTTGGCTGCTTGCGCCGCCTCGTTTAACTTGCCAGCTGTTTCCTGTTTTGCCGTAGCGTCTTTTTGCGCATTGGCTGCTGTGCTTTCTTTATTTCTGGCCGTTTGTTCGGCACTTTGCGCATTTTGGACGGCAGAATTGTAACTTTGTTGACTGCTGACACTCGTATCTGCTTGTGCAGCCGCCTCTCTTCCTGCTTCCAATTCCTGTTGCGCTTTCTTCTGAGCGGCACTCTCCGCTGCTGCTTTTTCTGCTGCAGCTTTATTGGCCGCTTGTTGTTTTTGTGTTCTCTTTTCTTGCAATTTTTGATTAATGCTCTTTGAGCCAAAGGCACTAAAATTGCCTACTCCTGATGCCAAGCCCCCTGCCGTGGTCATGGCGTCTTGATATTGCCCGTTGAGTTCTCTACTCTTCTCAACAATATTATTTGTTGTATCCTGCAGACCGGTCAGGAAGTTGCTGTTGCCTGCTATGGCTCCTTCTTTTTGATTTCCATCCTTGTCAAGCCCTCCCCATAAGCGCTCAACATTTCCGTCGGCATCAATCTTTTGTCCTTTCAGAGCCGCATCCAACTTGTTAGTCGCTTCGCCGCGAGCTCGTTTTTCTTCGAGTTCAGCCACTTCGTCACGGCTCTTGGTCATATCTTGAACATTGTTGCTGATGTCTGAAACATTAGACATAATACCATTGACCATACCACCTGATGCTCCAACCATCGCATTAACATTTTGACCAATCTTGCCAAGAGCGGTAAAGGTGTCTTCAAGATTCCCTTTGCCTATCATTTTGGCCGCATCTCCGATGTTAGTTGCTGCTGCTTTCACTTGATCAACCGTACTCTTTACAGTATCTACGGTATCTTGAACCTTTTTAACCGTGTCAACCGCCTTTTTACCTGCTGCAACCAAGTCCTTAACACAGCTCATAAAGCCGCCACCGCCAAACAAACCTCCTCCCTTTTTCTCTGCTTGGCAGAAGCCTCTTGCGTTTGTTTCCGCTTCCGGGACATTGATTCCAACATCCGGAATTTCTTCCTCGCCTATGGCTTGAGGAGGCATATAGGCACTAATCTCATCAACCCAGACATACTCCGTATCAGCATACCCCACGTGCAAATAATCTCCGAAAGAAAGTTTTTGTGCCTGAACCTCTCCATTAATATCTGGATAAACGAAGTATTCGATAAAACGTCCCATATTGGCAACCAAGAACAAACCTATGGCAATGTTGGAAAACCATTTCCAGCTAATCTTATTGAATATTGCCATGAACGCAAAACCAATCAGACCAAATCCGGCAAAGGTATATACAATCGGCTTTAATCCGACCAAAATACGCATGGCGCGGCGTGTTAAGGTCTGGAAAACATCTGATGTATTGCCGAATTCTCCACCGCCGATATAACGTCCACTATATAAATCCTCTTCTGCTGTTGAAAATGCTTGGTATACCTGACCGGTATGATCAAGATTTTCTCCACCCAAAGCATTTGCTTCTGCCTCTGCTGCAGCCTGAGCTATCTCTGCGTTAACCAATTCTTGCTCGGCCGCGGTAACAGCTTGTTCAAGTTGTGCCGCTTGAGCACAATACTTCTCGGCATCAGCTTGACCTGCTTTGGATGTCAGTTTACTCGAATACTCACAAGCCTGCCTTGCCTCGTCCAATTGAGCTTTTAGGTCGTTCAACTGTTTCGTTTTGGCTTCGGTTTCTGCTTTGGCATCGTCTAATTTGCTTTGTGCATCAGACGATTTTGCAGCTAAAAGAGGGGCCATTGCCTGTTGAGCTTCTGCCGTAGCTTTTTTAGCTTCTCCGCATTCTGTAGACTTAGGATTGGCACAGGCTTTCTCTTCTGCTTTTTTTGCTTCTTCTAAAGTTTTTTCTGCCGCTCCTATAGGATCTTTAACCGCGTTTTCTGCAGCTTCTCTGGCTTGCTTTGCAGTATTACATTCTTCAGAGTTTGGATTGGCACAAGCTTTCTCTTCTGCTTTTTTTGCTTCTTCTAATTTTTTGTTGGCAGCTACAATCATTTCTGCGGTAGCTTTGTCTGTTTCACTGACATTAGAAGCGGCCTTTTCTGCTCCGACTTTTTTCTGATAGGCTTCATCTGCCGCTGCTCTGGCATATTCCAACGCTTGTTCCTTGGCTTTTTTCTGCGCGCAAGCATCTGGATTTCCTTTGGCACACTCTGCATTAACCTTTGCTAAATCAGCTGCCGCCTGCGTGTATGCATCTTTGGCTGCCGAATATTCATTCTGACTTTGAGCCATATCTTTGGCCAAATCAGCCGAACTTTTTTGTTCCGGTGTTATTAGGCCTTCTTTTATCTTGGCTTGTTCAACACCTTTGTTATAATTTTCAAGCTCTTTCTTTTGTGCTTCAAGCTCAGATTTTTTGCGTGCGTATGAAGGGTCATTAGGATCAAGTGCACTGATTTGTTGATTTAAATCGTTGATTTGAGCATTGTTTGCTTCAACTTGCGCATCCCTCTCGGCAAGGGCTTTTTGTGTCAAAGCATCTTGCCCCGTTGCCTTGGCCGCAGCGGAATTAGCCTCGTTTAACTTGTTATTGGCGGCCTGCGCATTTTTGGAAGCTATTGTAATCTCTGCTTGTGCTTCCTTTTGGCTCGTTTGTGCTTTTTGACACTTTTTCGCATTATATTTGTCTCCGCTGCAATATTTTGCTATGTCTGCATTGGCATCGTTAAGTTTGTCTGTTGCTTTATCCATAGCCTTGTTGGCACTCTTAAGTTCTGAATTCGCTTCTTTTTGTGCCTTATAAACAGCATTTTCGGTAGCACGAGACTGCTTTTTTATTTCTTTTGAAGTGTTGTTGACGGTCTCTCTTGCGGCATCAACCTTTGCTTGTTCGGTTTTTTTGGTTTCTTCAAGAGATTTTTGAGCATCTATATATCCCTGACAATTGTTTGGATCTGCCTGACAAATTGCTTTTTGACGCTGAACTTCTTGCTGTTTTGCTCCTACTGCTTCAACATAAGCTTTTTGTGCAGCAGAATATGCTTTTTGATTTTCGTATTGCGCGGCTTGTAAATCGCTCATCTTTTGAGCGGCACTGTTAGCTTGTGCCACTTTACTGTCTTGCTCCGCGGAATTATTTGCTCCCGCAGAAGCAGAACCCTCAAATGAAGGATCCTGCTCATAAGGCAAAACCGCTTTTGCTGAAAAAGAATAGAAAGATGCAAAAACCAAAGCTCCTGCGATCAGCATCACTTTGCTTAATTTAGCGTTGTTATTCATGGCGTCCTCCTCTATTCTTTCTCGTTCTGCTTAATAATTTTTACGCTGCCGTCATTTGAGCGTGTCAGTATTTGAGCGTGTCGGTAATCATTGCGTTGGTAAAATTCTCACAACCCGTAATGGCACTGATTAATTCTCCTGTGGTGGCAATCACAACCAGAGAGATAACAATCGCACCCAGCCACTTCCAGTTGAGATTTCCGAAGAAACCGCCAACTGCAACGCCGATGATACCAAAACCCGCTACTACATAAATCAAATCCCGCAACCCGTTAAATACCTTGCTTCCCGTCGCGATAAGTCCTGAAAAAATACCTTGATTGCTTGAACATCCCGTTACAGCAGACGTGGATTGTTTAGGATTTGTATTTGTCGTTGATGTTGGATCCGTTTTCACACAAACATATTTTCCTTCAGACATAGGCACCCCTAAAACACATCCATAACCTTTTTGAGTACATGTTTTTTTACAATCTTCTAAACTACTACCACTGTTACTACCGGGGATATTTTTAAGAAAATTATTGTTTCCCATCCAATCTCCTCCATAATTATACTCTCCGGTATTATTTGGAAGTATCTCTTGTGCATAACTCGTACCAATCTGGAGAGCGCAGAATAACGCCGCCACCAGCATTATCAGAGCTATTTTCTTGAAGTTAAACATTGCACCCTCCATATTTTACCTTAACGTTTTCCTCAGCTTTGTATAAAAATCGCTTACGACTTTTGTATAAAACCGAGTTTCAAAAAAGAGGGTCGAGAAATATTTTGCTTGTAAGCGAAATATCCAAAGACCCTCTGCTTGAAATTCTCTTTGTTCTTGCACCGGGGCTGCGGACAACCGCAGCCCAAGCACCAAACATAAGGAGAATATTAGTTTGTCGCGTTGTCGAAAGAGTCTTGGAAGCCAGACATATTTTCGCCAGTTGCGTAGTTCACAATAGAACCTGCTGCGGCCAAAATAGCCAAACCTACTGCCAGCCCGGCAAACCATTTCCAGTTTACTTTTCCAAAGATGGCGCCGAAAGCGACACCAACCAAACCAAAACCACCGACAACGAAGATAATCGTTTTAACGGAGGTGAACACATTCAGTGCCTTGGTTTGCGAAGTCTGCATAATAGAGGTCTGAGCAGAAGCATCACCAGCAAATGTCAACAATGTAAACACTGCGACAAGGCAGAAGGTCCATATATTATTTTTAAGAAATTGCATTTTAGTTCTCCTTAAACAATGTTTGCAAAAACTCTTTATACTCTTTTAGAATAACTAATTTTTGTAATGATTACTAGCAAAATTGCTTATAACAAAAATTTATTAACATATTGTTTACGCTTAATATTTTTTGCTGTAACAAAAAATTCACAGTGCTTAAGAAAGTATAAATGCCTGTTTTGAGGTAAGAATCGATACTTAAAAAAACTTTTTTTAACGCTGACAAAAACTCTTTTTTTATTAAATTCACAAAAAAATCCACAGCCTTTGTGCATAATTTTATCTGTTCTTGCCAAGAGTCGCATTTTGATTTATCAAGGTTTTAGAGGGATTATTTATGCAGACAGCGGGCTTGAAAACTTTTATTTATAGTTTTTCGGTATCCTTATTTGCTATTTTTGTTGCAAATGGGGTATATCTGCATACTCGCCCCTCGGATATCAAGCACTCTAAAATTCCAACCAAAAATGTAACTCTTTTTTTGAAAGACGCCGCTCTTAATCCCTCGTTAAGATCCGCTCCTGTTAAAAAAATTGCCTTGAGTGTTTTGCCTGAACTGGAAAAAAATAAAGATATCGCTTTACAAGCGGGGGACATTGTATATGAGCCTCCGGCAGACGAAGTTATTATGGCAGATAATTTTATTCCGCTTGAAAGTATTGAACTTCTCGAAACTAAAGACAGCCCTGAGCAAATTGAATTTATTCCCTCTCCAAAAGAACCTTCTTTTGTTTTGGCATCGGCTGATGTAAAAAATGTCGACCACATAACCATTCCGAGGCAAGCGCCTCAAATTCCTGTCCAAAAGAATCCCTCCTTTTCTGTGGCAACAAAGGACGACATACAAAAAGAAGTTTTAACAGCTACACCTTCAAAAAAAGATAGCAACCCAGAAAAACCTGCGTTGATTGCCAACAGCAATCTTCCCCTTCCTATATTCCCGCTTGAAAAAACACGCAACGCAGAAATAAACGGGCGCAAAATTAAAATCGGAGAAGCAGATGCGCTAAATCAGGTTGCTTTGACAGATAAAAATATTCCCATAAGCAGCATGGAAAACAAAAAGTCTGCGCCACCCCCTCCCGAATGGGAACAAATGAGGGATAAGGAAGCCGACAGTCCATGGATTGTGGCTAAAGGAGCAGGCGCGTCGAAAAATGCGCTTTTGAAACAAGAGGACCATTATAGAAAAGAAAATGAGCAGATTAAAGAAGCCCTTTTAGTCTCTTCCGCAACTGACGAGAATAAAAGCGCCAACCTGCAAATAGCATCCGATACCGTCAAGAACTTGCTGATTCCTATTCCGGAAGATATATTAAACGATGATAATCTTGTACCTCAACTTTCTTATTCTTCAAATGACAAAGAAAAGAAAATTGGCGAAAAGAATATTCAAAAAGAAGACAAAAGCTCTCCTTTACCGCTTCAAGCAGAGAGCGATGCGCCATCAAAACAACCAGAAAAACAAGTTAAAGACAATATATTGGCTTCGCTTAATACTATCTTTAGCTCCAACACTAAAGTAAAAGAGCAAAAAGAGCCTGAACCTCAGAAAAGAAATTTGTTTTCAGACTTGAAAAAGAAACTTTCTTCCTCGAAAAAAGTCACCATCATGCCAACAGAAATGAGACTTTCTTTTCAACCTAATAGAGCCGAGATATCAGGACAAACTCTTCGTTGGATTCAGGCCTTTGCAGCCAGAGCCGCCGAAGATAACACCATGACGATTGAAATCAGAATTGATGGAACAAGCGGAATGGAACTGCAACAAAAAAGACTTAATTTATTACACAATATTTTAACTAATAAAGGTGTAGAATACAGTAAAATCAATACCGTATTCACGTCTCGCGAGCCAAACTCCTTTATTATAAGAACCGTAACAAGAAATTTTGACCGTAGAGGATTAAACAAAAACAACACTCAAACCGCAGGACGTTATTTGCAATGGTAATAAATAGTGTCTTACGCTTGATTATTTAAGTTTCGATATGTATGATAGGAAAAAACATGACAAAATCTACACTAAGGATTGGGAAAATGAATGAGAAAATACTGCAGAAAATCTCTATTTTATCGGTCTTTTTGATTGCCGGTTGCGCTGGGTTTGATTATTTTGGCGCGGGAAATACATATAGCGATAATACTTCTACAACCGTAACCGAATTACAACCCGTTGCGACTGTTTCTCCTTCTGCAACTGATGTTCCTTGTGTTGAGCCGGCTCCCGTTGAACCGGTTATTGTCCCCCCCACAGAAGATAACAATGATTTTGTCAATTATAGAGAAACAGCTGCCAATTATCGTGAATTCGGAGAACGCACTCCTCGAGATCAACGCATCGTTACCGCTAGTGCCGGCAGTAATATGTCCGCAGCAATCCCTCCAACAATAGAAGAAGAGGTTATGGATTATGAAGACGAGGTTAATGCTGCTTTGGAAGATGCTGAAGGGAGTGGTGAAAATACAAACCAAAATTCGGGAGGAGACGATCCTGTTGAGGATTGGCTCGCCGAAGAGGGAAGTACTCTTAAAGGACTGCTTAGCGACTGGAGTGAAAGAGCCGGATGGAGACTTATTTGGAACACCAATCGCAACTATACTTTAGCGGCCGGCGCTATGTTCAGAGGTCGTTTTGCCGATGTCAGTTCGGCTTTGATTAGAACTTTTGCTCGAGCTCGGCCCGCACCAATTGCTACATTTTATAAAGGTAATAGAGTCTTGGTTGTAGAGACAATGGAGGATGAGAATGCATATAACTAATATACAAAAAATAGGTCTAGGAGCTTTAGTCTTGGCATTCGCTGCCTCCTGTTCTATTTCAACCAGCATGGATGCTACTCTACAACGTGAGAACGAAGCTGCAACTAAATTGGCTGAAGCGGCAAAAGAGCCGACTACAGTTGCCAATCCTGATTTGATTAAAGTTAAAGATGAAATTTGGCTCGGAGACAGCAGCGAAATCGAATATGAAGGAGAGCCTTTGCCATCTTATTTGGAAACAAAAGAAGGTATTACATTAGTGTCTAATCGTCCAATAACTCTTTATGAGATTGGTGACATGATTAACAAAACGACGTCTTTAGGTGTGCGTTACTCTGCTCAACTGGAAACGGAAGTTTTAACTAAAGGGGCTGCAAACGAACCATCTCCGACCACCATGAATAAAGATTGGGCCAGCCCGGATAAAATGCTGGTTTCTTATCAAGGTCCTTTGAGCGGTTTGCTTGATGAAATTGCAACTCGGTTCGGAATTTGGTGGAAATACGAAAAGAAAGAAATTCATTTTTATAAATATATTACCAAAACTTTTGTTGTTTACAGTCTTCCGACAAAACCGTCTTTGTCTATCAATGTCGGCGGTTCATCGTCGGATGGTAGCGGCAGTTCGTCTGTAAGTTTGTCTAACTCTGCAGAAGTCGAACTATGGACAAACTTTGAAAAAAGTATTACCTCAATGATTAGTGACGGAGCTAAGTTGTCCATGTCTCCGGCAGATGGAACGATAACTCTGACTGCAACACCTAATGATATTAAGAAAGTCGCAAAGTATATTAATGAGCAAAATGTTCGTTTGTCTCGTCAAGTTGCCATAAGTGTTAAAGTTCTGCAAGTTACAGCTACAGATACGGATAATTATGGCTTGGACTTAAAAGCTGCTTTTGATGATGGCGTTACAAAAATAGGCGTTATCGGATCTTCCGCGGCAACTGGAGGTGAAAGCGGATTAACTAACGGTTTGTCTTGGGGAATCACTAAGAAAAACTGGAGCGCAGATGCCGCTATTAAGGCTCTGTCTCAAAGAACCAATACCAGTTTGGTTACCAGCGGTACGGTTACAACATTAAATAACAAACCAGCTCCAATTCAAGTCACGCAGAAACAAAATTATATTGCAGAAATGACTAAAACAAATAGCGGAACCGACGGAAATAATTACGATATCTCTGTTACAACCGAAGAAGTTGAAACCGGTTTTACTTTGGATGTGTTGCCGCGTATTCTGGAGCATGGTCGTTTGTTGGTATTGTTTAACATGACGTTATCTGATTTGACAGCACTTGAAAAAGTGGAGTTTGGTGATGCAGAATCTAACCAATACATTCAAAACCCGAAAATTGAATCACGAGCTTTTTCTCAAGAATTGGCAATGACTTCCGGTGAATCTTTGATTTTAACGGGATATGAAAAAGTTTCTTCATCTGCTCAGAAAGAAGGAACCGGATCCGCTGATAATTCTTTGCTCGGCGGTTATGCTAACGCTTCCAAAGAACGCAGTGTCTTGGTTATTATCTTGACACCGATTATCTTGGAATCGCCTTTAGTTCCCGAAAGCAGAATGTCTATGAATTAAAAAAACTTTGGGAGAAAACCAGTGCTTGAAGAAGCAAAACTGTTAGATGAGGATTATGATAGCAGCTCAGGAAAGCGATCTTGGGGAACATCTATAAATATAGATGGGACTGTTTATGCTACCAGTTTGTTTTGGCAGCCTCTTCAAAATTCCAGCGACCCATTTCAAGAAGTCGAAGAAGCTTCTGCTGGCGTGCTGGAAGGTGCTGATTTGTTTTGTATTAAGGGTGGTAAAGCTCCTCAATTCGGTATTTGTGTTTCACACGAAGGATATCACAACGGAGAAACTGTCGCTGCCGTGGCTTTAGCAACAGCTTTATCTAATATTTCCTCATATATTGCGGTTTTTAAGACGACTGAAGGATGGTGGTATACTTGTATCCGTAATGACATTATCCTGTCTGACGGTGACATGTTGTTTCTTAGCGAAGAAGAGGCAAAAAGCCAGTTTACCTCCATGTTGGCTGTTCCGGACTGGGGCAAAAAAATCGCGCCTAAAGAATGGGGTATTGAAGATACCGAAGAAATGGATTTGGCTGAAATCCTGGCTCGAGGCGCAAAATCAAAACTGCAAAAAATTAAAGGGCTACGAGGAACAAAGCTTCTTTTGGTAATCGGTATTTCTGCCGTTGTGGGTTTGTGGCTGGTATCAAGCTTGATAGATCGTTTATTCTTGACACCTACTGTTGCTCCCGTTGTTGTTCCTGTGAAGCCTAAGGTTGTGCAAACAGCTGCTCCTGTAGTTGAAGTAAAGCCATGGGAAAAAATGTCTGATCCCAAAATTATGCTGAAAGAATGTCATAAGGGCACCATGGATTTGCTTGGAATTATGCCTCCGGGATGGGATATCGGTAGTATTGCTTGCGCACAAGGAAGTGTTGCAACCTCTTGGACAAGAAGTATCGGAAGACTTGCTTGGGCAAAAAAAGCTATGGAAGATTCTCAATTGCAGTTTTCAGGCTTTTCGTTTTCAGGAGACGGAAGAGTGTTGTCTGCAACCCTACCAATGGCTCCAGGTGAAGAAATATCTTCTCCTCCGGAAAAAAATATGATTGATTTGCAAAACCAAATAAATGATGAATTTCAATCTTTAGGTCTTGATGTTTCGTTGTCTGTTGAAGCTGAAACAAGTGCTACGGGTAAAGTATATCGGAAAATAAGATTTTCTTTCTCGTCAGACTATAATCCAACAACATGGGCGGAAATGTTAACAAAATATTCAGGACTTAAGATTAATATGATATCGTATTCTCCAAATGAGAATAAATGGCATTACGAGGGGGCTATCTATGTTCTATAAAATAAGAAATATTTTTTGTCTTTTGGCTTTGACACTAGGCCTAATCGTCAGTACAACCAGTGAAATTATGGCCTTGGTTACGCTGAACGAAGAAGCTGCCAATGAAGATGTCAACAAAGACATTCCTGATGAGTTTGCCATGTTTAATGAAGCTGAGGACGCTTCTTCAGCTCCTGTCGGTGTCAATACAGGAAATGCCCCGGAAACAACTGATGAAATTTTTGCCCCTAAGAAAATACAACCCAAAACAGGTATTCTGCCGGAAGTATCCTCAAGTACTTCCTCTGCTCAAATTGCTCCTAAAACAGAAGAGCCAGACTTGACTTTGCTTGATAACGAACCTGCTATGGACGACAACTTGTTTTCGCAAATGTCTGACATTGAAAAACAGACTGCGTTATTGAATCTGGAGTTGCGCAGAGAGAAAATTAAAAATGAAATCGAGGCTATAAAAAATCAGCGCAGACAAGCCATTATTCAGGAGCAAGAGAAAAAAGAAGCTCAAGAAAAACAAAAAATTGAATGGGAAAAAGCTCAAGAGCAAAAAGTTTTGCAAGAGCAACAAAAATTAAGAGAGCTCGACATAGAATTTGAAAAATTACGTCAAGAACGCTTACTGAATTCTTATAAAAATAAATATTTAGAAGATATTCAAAAATGGATTGCTCATGATGCTGCTTTGTATAAGCAAATTGAAGATGCTAAAACGGAAAATCAAAAAGTGTTAGACGATTCAAAAGACAAGTTCAATCAGCTTAAAAATGATTTGGTTGCCGCAAATACAAAAGCGATGCATCTGATTAGTCGCCATAAACAAAGAGAAGAAGATTTGAATGCCCAAATAGGTGTGTTGAAAGCTCGAATTATCGCTCAAGAGAAAGAGCTTGAAAACAGCAGACAAAATCCTTTTGAAAATGCGGCTGCAGAGGCTGCTGCGGAGGATGATAAAGCGGCTGACAACGAAGAAACTCAGCCCGTAGCGATGCCTGAACTAAAACTGGCCAATATGTACGCCGTAACGGAAATTCGCGGTCAGGGTGGAGAATTGATTGCAAAGTTGGTTAATCAAAACGGCTTGCCGTTCTATGTCAAGAAGGGAACTTCTCTGCAAAGTGGTCATGTTATTGATGAAATTACATCTACTTATGTTCGCGCTGACAAAGAGGGTGTTAAAGACTATTTATACTTTGCCGCCGGAGGTATTTTGCCGCTGGAACAGCCTGCTAATGCTCTTACCAACACTTTGGCAGCCGCTGCTGATACTCAAGCCGAAGACCAAGGACCCGATTTTGTTACAAGTGTCGGTATTCCGGGAGTTGGTTCCGCTATGGTGGTTAGATAGAAAATGGCTGACGATAAAGATGCAGAAAATAACCTTGAGGCTCAATCCGAAAATGCGACTGACAAAGCCGTAGCTGCATCTGATGTTTCAAAACCAGACACCGAAGTAGAGCCAGAAAAAAAATCTTCTATTACTGATTTATATTTTTCCAATGGTAATCAGTTGTTGACATTACCTGGTTCTTCATTGGTTATTAATGATGATACCAGACGTTTGTTGGCTCTGTTTTCCGATGGACGTTTTTTGGTTGTGGAAACACACAAATTTGACGGACGTGTTTTAAGTTTTGAAGTTTTGGCGCGCAAAAAAAAATTAACGATTACCAAGCCAACCTATGTTTCTCAAAATGAATTAAATGCTATTTACAGTATTGGAGAGCGCGCTCAGGCCGCCGCTGAGGTTAGTGCTGATGCAGAACTTGACCAGCTGCAAATGCAAAAAGATTTTGTTAACCTTATCTCTCGAGCTGCAAGCAGAAAAGTTTCGGATGTGCATGTTGTTGTTGCCGACAATACTCAAATTATTTTCCGTGTAAACGGCATGATGCAGACCGAAGTTGAATATAATAAAGAATGGGGAGAGGCTTTTGTTCGCGCTGCTTTTGCCTCTGCTGATATTTCTGATTCAAACTACGCCCAAAATGAGTTTCAGGGAGCACAAAAACTTGGATCAACACCATTGCGTGGTTCAAAAGGAAAATTAATGCTTCCCCATAATGTTTTGGCAATCCGCTTGCAATTTAACCCGATTGCTTTCGGCTCACAATATTTGGTTATGCGCTTGTTATATGCCGACGATAATCCGGATGGTTCCGGTGACTTGGCCGCCCTTGGTTTTGGAGAATTTGAAGAAAATTTGTTTTATCGTTTACGAGCCGTTCCCGTTGGGTTGAGTATTGTGGCTGGACCGACGGGTTCTGGCAAATCCACTACTTTGCAAAGAAATATGATTAAGCTCTTACAAGAAAAAAACTATGAGCTTAATCTTTTGACTGTGGAAGATCCCCCAGAGTATCCAATTCCTGGGGCAAGACAAATGCCTGTGACCAACGCCAATACGGAAGAAGAAAAAGCTGAACAATTTACAAAGGCATTGTCGGCTGCGTTGCGTTCTGACCCTGATGTTATTATGGTAGGAGAAATCCGAGCTCTCGCATCGGCACAACTTACATTCCAAGGTGCTTTGTCCGGTCACGGAATGTGGTCTACTTTGCACGCAAACTCCGCTCCGGCAATTTTGAACCGTTTTCGCGATATGGGCGTAGAAACATTCAAATTACTCGATCCTGAATTGATTAAAGGCCTTATCTCTCAACGTCTGTTTCGCAAACTTTGCCCTCATTGCCGTGTGTCTGTTAAGGAAAGACAAAATGATCCTTCTTTTCAGAGGTTGCGTACTGCTTTGGGCGACTTTGGCGTGGAAAATGCTTTTGTAAGAGGTCCGGGATGTAAATATTGCGGTGGGACTGGCGTTAAAGGACGTATGAGTGTACCAGAAATTATTTTGCCGGATGCAACGTTTTTGCGGCTGATGATTGAAGGGGAAACAAGGAAAGCTATTGATTACTGGACAAGTGATTTGAATGGTCGTACACTCAAGGAAGCAGCAATTGAGCGCATGCTCAAAGGTTTTATTGATTTGGATGAGGTTGAGCGTTGGTGTGGCTTACTTGATCAACGCCCGTCTTATTAGGATAAAAAACAATGGCAGATGAAGTTCAAAAGAAAAAATCAAAATCTCTGGCCAAAGCCATGCATAATTTTAACTTGGTAGAAGAATATTATGCTCGTTTGGTTATACAGTTTTCAAATAAAGAGCGCTTGAAATTATATCGAAAAATTGCTTCTTTGATGAAAAACCGTTTTTCTTTGATGGATGCTTTGGATATGCTGCATGACAGTGCCAGCAACGGTGGAAAGAATCCTGGCGAGCCCATGGCTATTGCTATTGCGGCATGGGGCAAGGCTTTGAATAATGGTAAAACTTTTTCTGATGCTTTAAAAGGCTGGGCTCCCGATCGTGAAAGATTGATGCTTTCGGTTGGTGATGTTTCTGACCTTGAAGGAGCTTTATTAAACCTGATTAAAGTTACGGAAGGCTCCACAAAAATGATACGCCCTATCGTAGGAGCTATTGCTTATCCTAGCTTTTTGTTAATGATGGCTATTTTAATTATTTATGCCATTGGTGTATATATGGTTCCGCCGATGATTGATGCCGCCCCCGGTGTTCGGTGGCGCGGATTGGCTCGAGATTTGGTGGATTTGTCTGCTTGGATTAAAGAAAATTGGTTGATAGCTTTTTCGAGCTTACCTATTGTTATGGCTGTAATTTATTTCACTATCGGTGTTTGGACCGGCAGAATTAGAGCTCTTTTTGACAACATTCCTCCATGGTCTTTATATAAAGTATTTACCGGTATTAGCTGGCTTTTGGCCCTGTCTGCATTGGTTAAAGGCGGAACTCCCGTTTCTACCGCCATGCGGGCGTTGCGCCGCGATGCCAGTCGCTACTTGAAAGAACGAATTGACAAAACTTTGGTCTTTATTAATAACGGTGACAACTTAGGGCAAGCTCTTGCAAAAACGCATCTTGATTTTCCTGATAAAGAAATTATCGGCGACCTCAAAATCTATTCCGAACTTGATAATTTTGAAGAAGCTCTGGATAATCTGGCTAATGATTGGTTGGAAGAATCCGTATTTATGATTGAAGAAAAAGCCGGTATTTTAAATATGGTCGCATTGCTTTCAATCGGTGCCGTTATTGCTTGGGCAGTTATGGGGACCTTTGAGATGCAAGACCAAATTACCAGCGGTATGGGAGCAGGTTGATATGCAAGAAAAAATAAATCTGTTAATACAAAAACTTATAAATAGTATGGCATACCATTTCAGAATTTGGGCCGGAGTGTGTATTCTTGTTGTTATTGCCTTGGTCGGCTGGCTTCTTTTGCATGAGACAGATGTCGGAACTCGTGAAGCTGCTCAAGAATTGGTTAAGTTAGACGCAAACATTCGCCGTCACTATCAAAACCGACCTGACTTTTGGGGTTTGAGTACGCAAACTGTTATCCAAAATAAGATTTATCCGCAGAATATGTTTCAAAATGGGAAATTGGTTGGCTTCTTTGGCAATGATATTCTTGTCGGCCATGGAGAAGAAGCTCAAGTTTTAATGCCTGGGGCCAGAGGGTTTGATATCGTTTATAAAAACTTGAATCAAAAACAATGTGAAGAACTGGCTTCATTCAAATTTGATGAAAAATTTTGGTTAGGAATAACAGGTATCTCTCTTAATAATGGCGATGAGATAAAATATTTTACTTGGAGCGATAAAAATTACGCCTTACCGATAAAAAAAGATATGGCAAATGAAATTTGCTCCAGTTCCAACACCATAATTTGGCACTGTGAATAAATAAAAATCTAGCAATGTTAATAATATGACAAAAAAATGTTGTAAAAATTGCAATTTTATATTTATGATAGGGCAGATATTCATAGTTTTTTAATTTGTTTTGAATAGAATACAGAAAAATGTTCTTATTCGGAGAATAAAATGGTTAATTTATATAAAAGCGAGCAAAGCGGACGTTCCATGGTAGAAATGTTGGGCGTGCTTGCGATTATCGGCGTTTTGTCGGTGGGCGGTATTTCCGGTTATTCTAAGGCTATGGCTAAATTTAAGCTGACAAAAGCTCAAGATCAGTTGACAATGCTGCTTATGAACATTCGTACGGCTTATGCAACCTCACCTTCTTATGCCGGATTGAGCGCTTCCAGTGCCGTCGCTTATAATTTGGCGCCAAGCGACATGATTTCGGGAAGTTCTTTACATAATGCCTTTGGCGGTGCCGTGACTTTGTCCACCACAAATAATGATTTGAATTTTTCTATTAAATTTGAAGGTTTAGGTAAGGAAACCTGTGCAAGTCTTGCCAGCACAGACTGGGGTACTGATGGTTTGGTCAGTATTGCATTGACAAGCGGATCTTACACCGTTGATTCTTTGCCGATTGCTTTGCCAGCCGCTTTTAGTGGATGCAGCGCAGATACAGCCAGTAATTCAATCACTTGGACCTATTATTAACAATATATATAAGTTCTTATCGTATAGCATAAGTTATATTATACGATGAATTTATGACTAAAGACAAGATTGTCTGAAACGATTAAAGTGTTATTCTGAATTTATAAATCGATTTCAGATAAGGAGAAAAACAATGAACAGAATATTCAAAAGCGAGCAAAGCGGACGTTCCATGGTAGAAATGCTGGGCGTGCTCGCAATTATCGGCGTTTTGTCGGTAGGAGGTATTTCCGGTTATTCTAAGGCTATGGCTAAATTTAAGCTGACAAAAGCTCAAGATCAGTTGACAATGCTGCTTATGAACATTCGTACGGCTTATGCAACCTCACCTTCTTATGCCGGATTGAGCGCTTCCAGTGCCGTCGCTTATAATTTGGCGCCAAGCGACATGATTTCGGGAAGTTCTTTACATAATGCCTTTGGCGGTGCCGTGACTTTGTCCACCACAAATAATGATTTGAATTTTTCTATTAAATTTGAAGGTTTAGGTAAGGAGACCTGCGCAAGTCTTGCCAGCACAGACTGGGGTACTGATGGTTTGGTCAGCATTGCTTTGACAAGCGGATCTTACACCGTTGATTCTTTGCCGATTGCTTTGCCGGCTGCTTTTAGTGGGTGCAGCGCGGATACAGCCAGTAATTCAATCACTTGGACCTATTATTAACATGTATATGCCTAAAAAAAGAGCCGCAATTGCGGCTCTTTTTATGTTATATCAAAAGATATACAACTTATTTTTGTATGACTAAAGATAAGATTGTTTTGTGGAAATAAGTTTGTTATTCTGGTTCTATACAATATAGATTGGACTTGGGAGAAAGAAAATGAAAAAGGCATTCAAAAGCGAGCAAAGCGGACGTTCCATGGTAGAAATGCTGGGCGTGCTTGCGATTATCGGCGTTTTGTCGGTGGGAGGTATTTCCGGTTATTCTAAGGCTATGGCTAAATTTAAGCTGACAAAAGCTCAGGATCAGCTGACAATGCTGCTTATGAACATTCGTACGGCTTATGCGACCTCACCGTCTTACAGCGGTATTAGTTCTTCAAATGCAATTGCTTATAATTTGGCGCCAAGCGACATGATTTCTGGGACTTCTCTACATAATGCCTTTGGGGGAAGCGTCACAATTTCTTCGGGAGGCACATCAAACACCCGTTTTGCAATCGTATTTAACGGACTTGGTAAAGATACCTGTGCTAGTCTCGCCAGTACAGACTGGGGTACTGATGGTTTGGTCGGAATTAATATTGCCGGAGCTACCGTCGATACTCCTAATTTTACACCGGCTCATGACGGGTCAAGTGATGCTGTCGGAAAGGCTTTGCCTGTATCAATGCCTCAAGCTTATACCGAATGCAGCGGGTCTACCGCAACAAACTCTATTACATGGGTTTACTACTAATATATCTTAAGTCCTACAAAACCCGCTTCTTTTCAGAAGCGGGTTTTCTTTGTAAAAAATTAAGATATCCATGTTATCATTTGCTATTATGATAAAATATATGAGGCATAACCATGGCAACAATTATCGAAACAAAATTTTCCGATATCTATATTACTCCGGATAAAAAAGCATATATTCCTGATAAAAGAACATCTAACGCCCTCATAAACTTTGTTCCGGATGATTTTGATGAGTTTTTTGCTTTGCTCGAAAACTCTTGGGACGGAGACAACCCTAGTTATTCAATATGTTATCATAATGTTTTTTATCGTGTCGAACGCTCAATGACAATTAACGGTGTGCAATATTGTGCTCGTAAAATGCCTGCTAAAATACCTCCATTCAATATTCTTGGCTATCCTAAAGAATTAGTAACCTATTTAATGAGTTTGCGCAAAGCATCCGGTCTTATTTTATGGGCGGGACCTACCGGATCCGGAAAAACAACCTCTATCTCAAGCTTGCTTAAAGAATATTTGTCGACAGAAGGCGGTTTTGCTTACACTATTGAAGATCCTACAGAACAACCTTTGGACGGAATTTATCCCGTTGCCACCGGTGGTCTGGGCTTATGTAAGCAAACTCTTCCCATTAATGGTCAGTGGGGCGAATCTTTGAAGTCTGCTCTCCGCTCTAAGCCTCGATACATTTTGGTCGGCGAAATACGTACTCCTGATACTGCGGGAGAAGTTCTTCGGGCAATGACTTCCGGACATTTGGTTTTATCTACTATTCACGCTAACAATGTGACAGATGCCATCGCTTCTGTCATTAAATATGCGTCTTCCGGCGGAATGAGTGAAGATTTGGCTTATGATCTATTTTCTCGCGGAATGCTCGGAGTTGTCCACCAATCTTTGGTCGGAACAACGGTTAAAAAACCTCAAGTTTCTTTTTTGTTTGCCAATCCGGATACGACAAAAGGTGATCAGGTTCGCGGTATTATTAAAACAGGAAGACTGAATCTTGCCACTTCTATTGAAACTCAAATGACAAGAATGTCTCGGGGAATGACGATGTTTCCTGAAATAAATTCTCGTGACGAATAAACAAAATCCTTATTCGTCCCACGGGAAAACTATCCATTTATCAGGCATTTCCTGAGCAAAGATATCTACAGCATCTTTCCCTTTTTCTTTGCTATACACGCTGACAAAAACAGCTTGCGGATAAAGTTTGCGCAAAATGCGGAAAGTGCGTCCGCTATCTGATAAATCATCTATAATCAGTGTGTGACTATCTATGTCTTGCAATGTTTTTGACATCTCTATCTCTTCATCACTACGCATTTGGCTGCCGTCATAACTTGACATATTTATGGTTTCACAATTCCTAATATCCAGAGTATAAGACAATAAACCTGCCGGTAAAAGGCCTCCTCGACTTACCGCAACAATCTTATTAAAATATATCTTTGACGCTCGAATCTTTTCGGCTAAACATTTGCTATGATTCTGAAAATCTTCCCATGAAATATATATTTTATCACTCATCTGAGGGCATCCCTTCTCCATATTGAGCCTTTAACTTATAAATCTCTTCAATAACATCGTCATCATCCCAATCAAGAGAACCACTGATGCGCCCAAACTCTTCTCCCTTGCGGTTAATTAAAACCGTGTGCGGAGAGGCAAAAATACCAAAATCTCCGGCGAGCTTTCCTCCTTTATCAATATAGAAATCAAGATCAGAAGCGCCATATTTTGCTAACAATTCGCTTTGCTCATGAGAAGATATCCACTCATCATCTTTGGATATAATCATAACGCGAACACCATTGTCTTTAGTTTGGTTGACAAAGTTATTTAAATTATCTAGTTCTTTTATACAGGGCACGCAATAGCGCGACCAAAAAACAGCCAAAATAAAGTCTCCTCTATAGTCTGTAAGTGCTGTCTTTTGCCCGTAACGATTATATACCCCTGTCTCTGGAACAGGACGGGAATAAGCAAATATATTAGTCCCCTTTTTAGCCTCCGCATTTAAACTGAAAAAAAGACAAAAAACAATTAACAAGACCTTTTTGAGCATTTATTTTATCTGTATAACTTAATTTTTACTTAACCCTTAACTGCTATTAGTATAATAATAGCATAAACTGGTAAAGGAATGGTATATGAAAAAAGGTTTACTTATTTTTATTATGCTTGCAATGCTTAGCTTGAACGCATGTGGCAAAATGTCCGCTCCCGAACCGTTTGAAGGAAGCGGATATCCTCATACTTACCCCAAACGTTAACTTATTTAAGAGACAAAATCATGGTTACAAGTGATATTGAGAATGATTTGATTCCTTATGTCGAGTTTGCAGACAATGCTAATGAACGCACTCCTTGCGTTCTGGTTTTGGATTGTTCCGGCTCTATGCGCGGAGAACCTATCAAACAACTTAATGCGGGCCTTAAAGCTCTGGAGCAAGAACTCAAAGACGATATTGACGCCAGTTCTCGTGTACAACTACTCATTATAAAAGCCTTTGGCAAAGATGAAGCCGTTATATCTTCCGACTGGGTTGACGCTATGAATTTTGAGGCGCCTGTAATGGAAGCCTCCGGATTAACACCGCTCGGAAAAGCTATGGAATTGGCTCTGAAAAAAATAGAAGAGCAAAAATGTCGTTATGATAGTTGGGGAATTACTTCAAAACGTCCTTGGATTTTTTTAATCAGTGATGGTGAACCGACTGATTATGACTGGGAAATTGTTGCTAAAAAATGTATTGAAGCACAAAATAATAAAAAAGTCGTTATTCACGCCGTTGGAACTCAGGGTGCAAACCTTGAAAAATTGGCCAAATTTTCGACAATCTCGCCCAAACGTCTTACCGGGCTAAAATTTACAGAATTTTTCTTGTGGCTCAGTCGAAGTGTTTCTTGCGTTTCTCGCGCTGCCCCCAATGCACCGGATTTAATTGAAGATACTGGTGAATGGGATGAAGAATAACAAATCTTGCATACGAATTATTGCTGCAAGTGTTCGCGGTGCTCTGCATAACCGAAATAATACGCCATGCCAAGACTATTTTAAACATGCAAAAGGAAAAAACTTTGTGGCTGTTGTTTCTGATGGTGCCGGCTCTGCAAAATTTGGTAAAACGGGAGCAAAAACAGTTTGCGAGACTTTGTGTGACCTATTAAAAAATGCTCCTTGGAACCAAATTCGCGATGCCGTTGTACATGCGGTTAAAATCAGCCGGCTAAAACTTTGCAGGCATCGTCTGAATAAAACAAAAGATGAATTGGGATTGGCTGATTTTGGCGCCACGCTTATCGGAATGGTATATCGTAATGGAAAAGGAATGTTTTTTCATATCGGAGACGGAGCCGGTATTGCTTTCTTGGATGATAATCATAATGAATTTGTTGCTTCTCGTCCAGAAAACGGTTCTTTTGCTTGCGAGACTTTTTTTTATACTCAACAGGCTTGGTTGGAGAATCTACGCTTTCTTGATTTTGAAAATGCCAAAAGCGTTTTCTTAATGAGCGATGGCGTCAGCTCTTTTTCTTTCAGTGCAGATTTTTTGACTATTGAAAAAGGTTTTACAGCACCCATTAACACCTATCTGGCAAATGAAAAAAATAAACAAAAAGCTCTCCGAGCTCTTAATAATACTCTTAATATGCCAAAAGCGCAAAAAATTAATTCTGATGATAAAACTTTGGTTTGGATTAGGTTGGTCAAATGAATACCGAAAATATGACATATAATGCTGTCTACGCCGATGGATCTTTTGGTAAAGTTACTCTCGGTGGATTGTTAAACCGAGGTGGCGCTTCCGGACGAATTTTCAGCGTTTGCGACAGACCTGATTTAGTGGCCAAAATTTTTCATAATACCGATAAAAGCACAACTAATCGTAAAAAACTTCAGGCTATGTTGCTTAATAAACCTAATTTTGCTCCTGTTGAAACAGATGGAGTTCAATATACACAGATTGCTTGGCCTGAAGCTATTTTGGAAGATGAAAAAGGATTTTGTGTCGGTTACATGATGCCGCTTATTAATATGAGTGAGGCTGTTTCTTTGGATCATCTGATGCAAAAAGCTATTCGAAAAAAACTTGGCCTTTCTGATAAATATGCTTATCGTATTTTTGCGGCATATAATGTTGCCTCAATGGTCACCGCTTTGCACAAATGCGGCCACTATATCGTTGATTTGAAACCTTCAAACGTTTCGGTTTATAAATCTAATATGCTGGTAGCTATGGTTGATTGCGATGGCTTTTCAATTAAAGGTGACCGAGCAAGATATCCTGCCGAATTTGTTACCGAAGAATATATTTATCCCGAAGGGATGCATCTTTCCTGTGAAGAAATGGGAGAAGAACAAGACAAGTTCGCACTGGCTGTAATTATATTCCGCTTGCTCAATAACGGAATACATCCTTTTTCCGGAACGCCTCGCAAAAATGACGCGGAAATGCTGACTATCCAGAATAGAATCGAAAACTATCATTATGCTTACGGGCTATGGCCTGATAAATATCAAGCTCCTCACCCCTACAGTCTGCATGAATATTTTGACAAAGCAACTCTGGAAATGTTTGAAAGAGCCTTTACTAAAGGGGCTGACCGACCAACCGCATACGAATGGCAAGAGCATTTATGGAAATTAATGCATAATCTGCGCCAATGCAAAAATAATCCAAATCATGTTTATTTTACATCAAAAGGCTGCGGACTTTGTATGAGTGAAGCAAAATTCCAGCAAGAAATTTGCAATATACAAAAACAAAAGCAAACTCCGGAAACTATCCGCGGGATTGAGATCGCAGATTTGTCTGATGAAAAAATAAAGAAAGATAAAGCGGAAAAACGCGCCTTTGATCATAAAATGCAAAATATTTCTTATGGAATTTTAACCGCGTATATGTTGTTCTTTGGTTTTTTGTATCAAATTATTTTGCCTTTTAAAGAGTTCTTCAAGGATATAGGTATCGGAATTCAAGCTTTTATCAGCACGTTGATTATGTTTGGCATCAACCGTTTTATACACAAATACGGAAGTGTTTTCCCTTTGTTGCAAAACAGAGAAATTACCAATATGTTGCA
Source organism: uncultured Alphaproteobacteria bacterium (assembly GCA_944393685.1). Classification (GTDB taxonomy): domain Bacteria; phylum Pseudomonadota; class Alphaproteobacteria; order RF32; family CAG-239; genus CAZU01. The sequence continues at coordinate 1,617 of CALYAW010000007.1, read as the reverse complement.
GGTATATGCTCTTATTTGTATAATCGTTTCTTTGGTGTCAATTAATGATATTCCCAAGAACATCCTTGATTTAACGTTATAAATTAGTTATATTATGGCGTTGTATAAATTAGGGACTATTTTTGCTAATGGTCCTGTATCTGAGGAAAAAAAGGTGAAAGCATTAAATCCTATATTGATATCCGGAAAAGAAGTTTTACCGCTGATTGAAGGTGGAAAAGGCATTAATGCCAGTGACGGACGCTCTTCCGGTGCTTGGGCGCATGAAAACTGCGTTGGAACTTTTTCAGGTGTCAGCCCTGACTATTATGACGAAAAAGGAAATGTCTTATTTGAAAGATATTTCAAAAAAGACCGCAAATCTCGTCATGAGGAAATGGTTGAACAATCAATCAAAGGTTGCCTTGCTCAGGCTAAAATCGCACATGAGATTTCTAACGGACAAGGACGTATTCATATGAATATGTTATGGGAGCTTGCCGGATCTCAGCAAATTTTGACCAGTGTTTTGGAGCAAGCTAAAGGGCTTATCCATGGTGTTACCTGTGGTGCCGGTCTGCCTTATAATCTTGGTGAGCTTGCATCTCGGTTCAGCACTTACTATTATCCCATTGTTTCTTCTGCGCGGGCTTTTCAGGTTTTGTGGAAACGCGCATATAAAAACTTTGTAGAGTTTTTGGGTGGTGTTGTTTATGAGGATCCATGGTTGGCTGGCGGTCATAACGGCTTGTCCAACGCCGAAGATCCTAATCAGCCCCAAACACCTTATCTGCGATTGGTTGAATTACGTAAGACCATGAACGAACTTGGTCTTAAAGAGACGCCTATTATTCTTGCCGGAGGTGTCTGGTCTCTAAAAGATTGGGAAGATTATATTGATAATCCAGATATTGGAAAAATTGCTTTTCAATTTGGAACCAGACCGATGATCACTAAAGAAAGCCCTATTAGCGATGCTTGGAAAAAATTGATGCTCCAACTTAAAAAAGGTGATGTTATTTTACAAAAATTCAGTCCGACAGGATTTTTCTCTTCGGCTATTAAAAATACCTTCTTGGAGCGTTTGATTGAACGTAAAAATAACGAAATACAATTTTCTCATGAAAAAACAGAAGAATTTTCTGAAATCTTGAAGCTTAGTGAAACAAAAGTCGTTTATATTCGATCTTCCGATAGTGCAAAAGCAAAAATTCAAATAGAAAAAGGCTTCACGGAAATTAAAGAAACACCAGATAATACTGTTGTGTTCCTGACACCAGACGAGTGGGTGCAAATGAAAGAAGATCGCAAGAACTGCGTCGGATGTTTGTCGCAATGCCAATTTTCCGCATGGTCTCAAGCAAAAGGGAATAGCGGACGGTTGCCGGATCCGAGATCTTATTGTATTCATAAGACTTTATATGATGTAAGCCATAACGGAAGTATTGTGGATAATCTTTTGTTTGCTGGTCATCAGGTTTATCGCTTTGCAACGGATCCTTTATATCGAAACGGGATTCCTTCTGTTAAGGAATTAATTGAAAAAATTAAGGCCGGATATTAAAAAAGTAACCCACCGGCTTAGCCGGTGGTTCTTCATAAGCGGGTGTAACCCTAATGGTGCCAGCAAACGCCTTA
>CALYAW010000006.1 GCA_944393685.1 uncultured Alphaproteobacteria bacterium | reverse complement strand
TGTCGGAGCATCGACATTTATTACTTAGCAATCCCTCGCTACCAATAAAAGACCGTTCTTTAGAGCGGTCTTTTTTTGTATGCTTTCCGTTCGGACGGCGCAAAGCCTGTCCTCACGGGGGAGGGCTAGTGTTAAAAGTCTGCTTTATTTTTTAAATTGTTGTATCTTTTGCGGATGCATTCAATCGCTGTTTTGTGGACACCTGAAGTGATTTTATAATATATAAAACGTCCATCTCGACGAGCGGTAACAAAACCGTCATCACGCAATCTTTTAAGATATTGTGATACCTTTAGTTGCGAACTTTCTATTGCAGAGATTATATCTGAAACATTGCTTTCTTCATGTAAAACCAGATATTCTAAAATGCGCATCTTGTCATAATTGGCAAAAAGCTTGATGCGGTTGGCTACCATGGTTGTATAGTCTTTGGGAAGTAATGCTTTATAATTATCACTCAGAAAGTAAAAATTATTGGTCATATAACCAAATAGTTTTCGGATACAAACAAAAATACTGGCAGGATATTCCTCATGAATCTTGTAATAAATGAATAATCCACGACGTTCGGTTTTGACTAAATTGGCTTCTCGTAATTTTTTGAGACTTTGAGAAATGATAACTTGTTCTTCTTCTAAGGCTTTTGTGATGCTTGATACGGAAGAAGCCCCGTTAACATCAAGATATTCGAGAATCCTTAGACGCAGTGGGTGGGCAATATAGCTTATACCTAGGACTGCTTTTTTCATGATTTCCGGCGGTAATTGTTTGTTCATGTAAAGAATCCATTTCTATAAAAGTTTATTTTATTTATATATAGCAGAAACGTCATCTATTTCAAATAAAAAATAAGCTCCCTTTAACGGAGCTTATTTTCTCTACTTAAGAAAGGGTATGACATATTGGTCAAATCGTTTGGCCAGTTGTGGCGACCATCCCATGAGTTGTTTGTCTCCCATGCGGAAGAACGGTGTCCCAATTTGGTTGCCAAGATTGAAATCTTGCGCGCATTTAATCAGTAAATTATAACCTTCGGCTGTGCCGACATTTACCATGCTGAGTTTTAAGTTGGGATATTTTTTATTGATGTATTCAAGCGCATCATGGCAATGAGGGCAGGAGTTGGAATAGAAAAAATAGATTTTGTCTGTTGAGATTGCAAAATCTTTTTTGTTGGAGGCGTTATCACAGCCAGTTGACATTAAAATGATTGCTATACAAAAATAAAACAGTTTTTTCATTATATCACCTCTAAATATTAAAACTGTAATATATTGTATATGGCATATATTAAGTTTGTCAAGTGTTGTTTGCTATTATACTTATTCAGCCTTTTTTACAAAATTTTCCATTAGTTTTTTTATGCCGGCGTGTTCAAAGCAGACGGTGACGGTGTTGCCGTCCTGCGCGACAACCCTGCCATAGCCGAAACTTTCGTGATAAACTTTTTGTCCCATTAGACTTGCATGAACAGGGCGATGAGTAGTATTCCCAGCGGAACGCCGATAAAAATTGTTGTCGCCATAGGTATGTTCCTCGGTGATGTTGCGAAAAGAATGATGATAGTCATTGCCATAAAAATTAGTGCATTTATTGCAAATTTCAATATGCGCGGGCGGCAGTTCATTGATAAAACGAGAAGGTAAGTTATTTTGCCATTGGCCATAAACTTTGCGGCTGTGTGCCATGGTAATGAAAAGTTTTTGTTTGGCGCGCGTGATTGCAACATAGGCTAAGCGACGTTCTTCTTCAAGTGCTTCGGCGCCGCCTTCATCCAATGAGCGTTGGTGCGGAAACAGGCCTTCTTCCCAGCCGGGCAGAAAGACAACATCAAACTCCAAACCTTTGGCTGAATGTAGCGTGATTACTCGGACTTTGTTGTCATTAATCATATCATCGTTGTCCATCACCAGACTAACGTGTTCCATGAAGTCCGCTAGTGCCGGATATTTGTCCGTGTCGCTCATGACGTTGAGGAGTTCTTTGAGGTTTTCAAGCCGACCGGGAGCTTCAGCCGATTTGTCCATTTTGAGCATGTCTATATAGCCCGAGTCTTCAAGCACTGTAGAGGCTAGTTCGTCAGGAGTGACGGCATGTGCCATTTTGCGCCACTGTGCAAAATGGCTAAAAAGCTCATTTAATGCTCCTTTTGCTTTTCCCGTGATAACGCCGTCGGCTAGCATCTTTTCAATCGCGCGGTACATGGAGGTATGGGTGTAACGTGCTTCATTTTGGAATTTTTCGATTGACTTGGCGCCAATGCCGCGTGCTGGTTTGTTGATAATGCGTTCTAGTGCCAAATCATCATCGGGTTGTAAAATAACTCGAAAATAAGCCAAAGCATCGCGGATTTCTGCGCGCTCATAAAATTTTAGTCCTCCGATGACTTGGTAGGGAATGGCTTCTGTAATGAAGCGATCTTCAAATTCACGAGTTTGTGCAGCGGTACGCACAAGAATCGCCATATCGGAATAATGGTATCCGCTACGGGAAAGATTTTCGATTTCTTCGACTACATAACGAGCTTCTTCTTCACCATTATATGTGCTGACAATTTTAATCTTACTGTTGTCGGCTTTTTGTGCGGGAGAATTTTCGGCAACTTTTAAGGTTTTGCCGAGGCGGCCTTCGTTGTGGGCTATAAGATTGGCGGCCGCTCCCAAAATATGCGCTGTGGAACGATAGTTGCGTTCAAGACGGATAATCAGAGCATCCTTAAAATCTTTGTTAAAACGTAAAATATTTTCAATTTCTGCTCCTCGCCAAGAATAAATTGATTGGTCATCATCTCCGACGCAGCATAAATTGCGATATTGCTGGCAGAGCAATCGAATTAGAAGATATTGACTGACATTAGTATCTTGATATTCATCAACCATGATGTATTTGAAACGGTTTTGGTATTTTTTTAAGATATCTTGATGAGAGTTGAGAATAATCAGAGTGAATAGAATAATGTCTCCAAAGTCTACACAATTGAGTTCAAGCAAGCGTTGTTGGTAGTGTTTGTAAACTAAGGTGAGGGTGCTTTCCTTAAACTCATTGCTGATCTTGTCAATGGTGAGCCCTTTGTCTTTCCAGCGAGAAATCTTATCAAGAATAGCTTGCGGAGGATATTTTTTATCATCTATTCCTTGGGATTCAAGTATTTGTTTGATAATGCGCTTTTGGTCATCTTCGTTCAAAATCGTAAAGTTTGACTTGAGACCAACAAGTTCGGCGTGGCTTCGCAAAATCTTGACACAGATACTGTGAAACGTTCCAAGCCATACAGAATTAGCAATATCTCCTATGAGATTTTGAACACGTTCTTTCATCTCACGGGCGGCTCGATTGGTAAAGGTGACAACCAAACATTCCCAGGGATTGGCTAAATGATTGGCCAGAATATAGGCAAGACGTGTGGTTAAAACTTTTGTTTTGCCAGTTCCGGCTCCGGAAAGGACAAGAATGGGACCCTCGGTTGTTTGAACTGCCTGCTTTTGTTCTGGATTAAGACTGTCTAGCCACGGAAATTGAGGCCTCAATGCTGTGGCGTTATCAAAAGTTTGGGCTGTCGTGGTGTCATCAAGATCAAAAATATCATCCATTGCTAATCTTCTTGTTTTTTTAATCTTTAGGAAATATATATGATATATGCTATTTGTCAAAGCAGAATATGTTTGATAACAACAGAAAAAGGATGTGGCAAGATGTCTGAAGTCAGAACTAAGATTATCGCTTTGAAAAAGTTTATGGATGCGCAGATTGTCGGACAAGGGGATTTGGTTAATAAGTTAATCATTACTCTTTTGGCTGATGGAAACGCTTTGGTCGAAGGTGCTCCAGGATTAGCTAAAACTAAGGCAATTAAAACTTTGGCTTCGGTAATCAATGCGCAATATAATCGTATCCAGTTTACACCGGATTTATTGCCTTCCGATATTACCGGAAGCGAAATTTATGTTCCTGAAAAGTCGGATTTTGAATTTCGCAGAGGTCCCGTGTTTGCAAATTTGGTTTTGGCTGATGAAATTAATCGTGCGCCGGCCAAAGTTCAATCCGCTTTGCTGGAAGCTATGGCTGAACGGCAGGTTAGCGTTGGCGGAAAAACCTATGAATTACCTAAGTTATTTATGGTTATGGCTACACAAAATCCAATCGAACATGAAGGAACTTATAACTTGCCCGAGGCACAGTTGGATCGTTTCTTGATGTATATAAAAATTGATCAACCCAATGCCGAAAGTGAGAAAAAAATTCTGCGCTTGGTGCGGCGTGAAATTGCTGAAAATACTGTCAATATTCCAATTGTTCTGGATATTGATGATGTTATGAATGCTCGCAGCGAGGCTTTAAGAGTTCATATGAGTGACGCGGTGGAAGAATATTTGGTTCAGCTTATTATGGCTACACGACATTTGCAGAAATATGATCCGAAAATGGCGGGTTATATTATGTATGGTGCTAGTCCTAGAGCTACTCTGGCGCTTGATCGTTGTGCAAAAATTCATGCTTGGATGCAAGAGCGTGATTATGTAACGCCGGAAGATATACGCGCCGTGGTTTTTGATATTTTACGTCATCGTATCATTCTGTCTTTTGAGGCTCAGGCTGAAGGGGTAACAACTGATGATGTTGTGGCACAAATTTTGAAACTAGTTCCGTTGCCGTAGGAGAAAACGCGTGAACCTTAAAACTTGGTTCAGACATAAAAAACATCAAGAAGAAGGAAATGGTTTGTTTGCTTCTTTGGATGAGTTGATGAAAATGCGCAAACTTACAAAATATGTGCAGAAGCTCAATTATAAAAAAGTGTTTTCGAACCAGACAGGTGATATTAAATCCATTTTTAAGGGCAGGGGTATGGAGTTTGAGGAAATTCGTGCTTATGCCTATGGAGATGATATTCGTGATATTGATTGGAGAGTAACTGCCCGTAAACAGCAGCCTTATACCAAGGTTTATGCTGAGGAGAGAGACCGTCAGGTCTATGTTTGGCTTGATTTGTCTGCTTCCATGGTGTTTGGTACAAAAAAAGAGCTAAAAAGTGTTACCGCGTCTAAATTGGCGGCTCTAATCGGGTGGTTATCTTTGGAAAAAAAAGATCGTTTCGGTATTGTTATTTTTGATGGCATTAAAACATGGTGGTTTAAACCTCAAAATAGTCGTGCTCAATTATTGGCTGTTTTGAAAAAAATAGCCGAACTTTCTGCTTCTGTGATACAAAATCCTCAGGCAGATGAAAAAGAATTATTGAAATCTGTGAAATTATTGGAGCAAAATGTTAAAAACAGAGCCTCCGTATTTATCATTTCAGATTTTCGTCATGATTTTGTTAATTTGAAGACTGAGCTTGCGGCATTGGCTCGTCGACATAATCTATATTTGATAGATGTTTATGATACTTTGGAAGAAAAAGCCCCGAAGGCTGGAGAGTATCTGGCGCAATATGGCACAAAGAAGCTTATTTTTGATAGTGCCTCAAGAGAATATCGACGCCAGTATGAAGTGTATTTTTCTCAAAAGCGTCAAGATTGGCGTGATTTTTGCCGCCAAAACGGTTGTTCCAGATTGGAATTTCGTACGGATACTGATATTCGCGAAAGTTTGAGATATTTATAAGAAAATTATTAATTTTCAGGAGACGAATCTTGACACAAACTGTGAGCTATGTTAGCTTACAGAAAGGAATTATTTTGAACTTATAATTGAAGAAGAGAAAAAAATGGTTAAATCAAACGAAAACACAGCATATAAAAGAGGGCAAGAATTGCTCGATCAAGGTATGTATAAGGAAGCTATCGCCCAATTTGACGCAGCGATCGCCGAACAGCCGGATTCATGGAAATCACTTAATTCAAAAGGCTTTGCTTTTCAGAAACTCAGCCGTTATACAGAGGCGGTTGAATGTTTTGACAAGGCATTGCAAATGAATCCAAATTCTGTCGAAGTTTTGAACAATAAAGGTGTTACACTTAGTATGCGTGGCCTTTATAAAGATGCTATTCAATGCTTTAATGAGGCTGTGGCATTGGATCAAACTTCTTTGGAAGCTCTAAACGGAAAAGCAATTGCCCTGCAACATATGTTTGCTTACAAAGAGGCTTTGGATGTGTTGGAAGAAGCCATGAAAATAGACAATAAACATGCTCAGACTTTGTTGAGTGTTGCTGTTACATTGCAGAAACTTAAACAATATGACAGAGCAATCTCTTTCTTCAAGAAAGTTTTGGCGGCAGATAAAAATAATATTAAAGCTTGGAATGGTGTCGGTGTTACTTATCAATTGATGGGTGATAATAATTCTGCGATAAAATGCTTTACTAAAATCTTGAATATTGATAGCCGTGAGATCCAAGCTTGGATTTCTATCGGATTTGTTTATCAAAAAATGATGAAATTTAATGATGCGCTAAAATGCTATAAAAAAGCGCAGATGATTATTGGTAATCGCTATCATCATAAGTTGTATGACGGATTAGCTAGTTGTTTGACAAAATTATCTGAGTTCGATCAGGCAATTGAAGTTTATCAGCAAATATTCCAAAGAGAAGAAGGTAAAAAGAAGTGGGATGCTCAGAGGTCTATGAAGTTTGTCAATAAACTCAAACGTAAAAAAGCTATCGGCACTTTGCAGAGTCTTGTTCCTGCCGATGGTGATTCTGCTCCGGCAGCGGTTGAAACTCCGACTCCAACGACAGATGACCCTTCGCAAGAATAATTTTATGCCTTATGCGTGCAAAAAAAGCAGCTTAATTAAGCTGCTTTTTTTTGCGAAGTCTTGAAAAATTTTTTCTCCAATTTATCTTATTTGTGTCAGATTTTGTAAAACTTAAGAGGTAAAAAAATGGGAAAAGTCATTAAGTATTTATTTTATCTTATTTTGCTGATTGTAATTTATTTGGTGGGAAAAGGCGTATATGAAGGAAATATTAACCAAAACACAACAGTTGGCAGCGTTATTAAACAAGTTGACGAGGGAGGACGCGAATTGGCTCAAAAGGCAGAAAAAGAGGCAAAAAGGGGATACGATAAAACAATAGAAGATTTATCTGACAAGCAGAATAATCCTTCATTGGAACAGTAATTTCGAAAGATTCAAAAGATTGTGACAATCAGACGAATTCATCAACATCCGCAATATGTTCATTTTTCTCATAAAAGTGTTTTAGATAATTTCGTCCTGTGCGTTCAAGTTCTTCATCTCTAATAATCGATTGATTGTTGTCATAAACACCAACTTTGTGATTACTTTGAGAATCGTTTTTATTGGCTTCTTCTTCAAAAACGCCGCTAACAGCCAATGCTTCAATACTGCTTGCAACATAAGGCGCATCTGCAGAAACGGGTTTTTGTGACGAAGTATCGTTTTTTTCTTGGGAAAAAGATTCTTGAGAATGGTGTTCGTTGGTTTCATCCCGCACCAAAACGTTGTTGTTTGTATCAATCATTTCAACAAATTGCGTGTTTAGGCGGGCGGCAGCATAACTTTTGTCAGCTCTCGAAGCTGAAACTGAGCTGCCTACTCTTCTGGTAGGGGCAATGCTCATTTTTTTCTCCATATAAAACAAGATTAAGATTCTTCAATCTCTATTTCCAATATATCATATAAAAAATTAATATGCTATATTTATTTACTTGTTTTTGTTGAAGAAACGCAAAGCCCCTTCGTGAAGAGCCATCTATTTGTCGTCGCTGACGTTATCGTTTTTCTTATTTTTTATATCTTCAATTGCTTTTTTGACTTGAGGTAGATATTTGTTGTAGTACTCAATTAGTTTGGCACGAACTTTGTCTACGTTGATATAACCGAGCAAAGCTGCAACGATGATAGCTAGTAAAATCCATGTTAACATTTATTTTTCTCCTTAAGTAGTTTGTTTAAGACTTCGGTGGCATCGTAGGTTTCTTGGTAGGGTTCCGTTTTTCCTATCAGCTGTTGGTAATTTTGAGCCGATTTATCGGAATTTGCAAACAAAACTTCTTTATTCCACACTTTTTTTAGTTTTTGATACCTGTTTAGGGCTTTATCCGTCATGGGAGGGCAGACAGAAGCTATGGCTTTCATTTCATTTATATCTCCCAAGGCATAGCAAATGCAGTCACAACCAGCTTCCAATGATCGGGCTGCTTTTTCACTTATGGTGCCTTTAAGGGCTTTCATGTCTATGGCATCTGATATTAACAATCCTTTGAAGCCAATATGTTCGCGAATAATAGTTTTTATGGCTTTTTTACTCTGGGTTATGGGAGTACTATCATCAACAGAGGTTATGACTACATGTGCTGTCATTCCGAATGGAGCGTTTCTTAGGCAATAAAAAGGATAAAAATCTTTTTCCATTTCGGATAATGAGGTGTTCAGTATTGGCAATCCTAAATGGGGATCAATTTGTGTCGAGCCGTGACCAGGTATGTGTTTGATGCAGGGAACTATGCCGTTTTTGATATATTCTTTGACACTTATTTTTCCAAGTTCTGCCACAGTTTTAGAATCAGATGAAAAACAACGGCTGAGCAATGCCGGAGATGTTTGGGGATGGATTATATCAAGAACTGGCGCATAATTGACATTGATGCCTAGTTCTTTCAAATCTTGAGATATCAGACGAGCATGCAGGCGACATGCTTGTTTCGCATCTTTGAATGCTAAAGAGCCTAAAGTGATTGCTGCCGTATAACTGCGGAATTCTGGCTCAGGCAGGCGACGAACGCGCCCGCCTTCTTGATCTATTGCAATAAGTATATCTTCTCGGCCTATTACTTCTTTGAGTTCTGAAATAAGCTGCTTTATCTGTTTCTTGGAAATAATGTTACGGGCAAATAAATTAATTCCGAGCGGATTGATATGGGAAAAAAATTTTTTCTCGTCTTCTGTTAGGCGAGGCCCTTGGCAAGATAATATTGCTGGCAAAATACCTGTCATCTTTATTTCCTATAACAACAAAGAGATAAAAAATTTTGAAGCCTTTATCATATATGTGCCAAATGGATTAAAATCATATCCGATGTAACGCAAAAGCATCGGTAGAATAAAAGCTATTGTAATGATAAACAGTGTTCCTTGTCTGTCTGCTTGCAGAAATTTTTGAATATGGGTGTTATCTGACCAGCCTAGTAATATTTTTGAGCCATCCAAAGGAGGAATTGGGAGTGCATTGAACACCGCCAAAACAATATTGAAAATAATCATATTCATAAGAAATAGTGAGATAATGCCATGAAGCAATTCACTTGGGATATATCTGGTTAACTGTAGTAACAAAGATGAAAATAAAGCTAAAAGCAGATTTGTGATAATTCCTGCCGATGCCACGATAAACATATCTCTTTTGGGATGACGCAATTTATCAAAATCAACAGGAACCGGTTTTGCCCATCCAAAGACAAAACCTGTTTTGGATAGCAGCAGTATCAGCGGGAAAATAATAGAACCCATAATATCTACATGACGTAATGGGTTAAGGGATAGACGACCATATTTTTTTGCCGTATTGTCTCCACACCAGTAGGCTGCGTATCCATGAGCCGTTTCATGCAAAACAATAGCCAAGATAATAGGTACAAAATTGACAAGAATACTAAGCAAAAAATTGGTTATCATCACTTTTTCTTCACAATACAGGTTCCGCCAAGAGCTTTGATGTCATTACACAGCTTGTCTGCTCCGCTGCGATCCGCAAAAGCTCCAGCTTTGAGGCGATAATATGTTCCTTTGGAACCAAGGTCTGCTGTTTCAATTTCTCGTGGTTGTCCTTTTAGAGACGGATATTTTTTTACTAGACCGTTCCATGCGGCATCGACAGATGAACGATTAGGCGAAGATATAAGCTGAACTTGCCAATCCCCAGTTGTTGCAACAGCTACTGTCTGCTGAGGTGTCGGCGTTTCTGCTTTGGCCGGAATATTAATCTTTTCAGCTTCTGTTTTTTCCGGTTGAGCGAGGGATGCTTCTTTTATGGTGATTTCTTTTTTCGGTTCAGGTTCATTTTGAACAACAGCTACTTGTGTCGGTTGAGCAATTTTTACGTTTTCTTCTATAAGGGCTGTAGAAGCGTTTGTCACAGGAGCTTTATCTTCCGCAGATTTAATAATGTTTTCGGCCTTTTGGATAATTTCCGGATTACCAATATTGGAGGAAACTTGTGTTTCTGCCGTGGTTGTAGGAAGTTGCGGAACTTCCGGCGGTGGCAAAAGGTTTTCAACAACAGGGGCGTTTTCTTGTTTTTTTTCAATGATGTCATAGACTGATTTGTCTTGATTTTGAATCTCCATTCCGCCTGGGTCGCTTGGTTGAACTTTAACCGCTGTTTGTGGACGACGTATAACCGGAATCTCTGTATCTGATTGTGTAGCATAACGTGGTGAGAGGACAAACCAACCAACAACAGCTGCAAGCACAATTCCTGAAACGGTGCCTACAAATACATTTTTGGAGCGGTTAATTTCATTTTTGCGCTCTTCGAAAGTTTCTGATGAAGGTGAGTTTAATTTTTGACGGAAGTCATCCAAAAAGTCTTCGTTATTGTTATCTTGTTCAAAATCAGCGAACATGCTTCTGCTCCTTAAAAATTCTTTTTTCAGATGTTTTTAGTTTATAAGAAAATCATTTATAATCAATTAACAAAACAATCAGAATCTGCAATGGACATCAAAAAGTTTTTGATGTTCTTCAATTGCCATCATGTCTGTCATATTGGCAATATATGTGCAGATGCATTCTGCTAATTCTTCATCAGAGCTGTTAGAGTTGAGATGAGGACGGATTTGCATGGGAAGAAGTTTGTAGTTATTCATCAATATTTGAAAAAGGTCTTCAACCAAGCGTTGCGACTTGATGTCCATTCGGGCAATCTTACTTGAGGTATAAAATCTCTCTTTTAGAAAGTTGTGTAGCTCAGTAATGTTGTGATGCATCTGTTTGGAAAAGTTGGCTGTAAATATTTTTTGACGACGTATATCATCGGTGGTTTCTATTTTGTATTTGTTAATATTGTGCTTGGTCGTTTCGAGTAAGTCAAATATCATGGCCGCAATAAGATTCCTCGTGATGGCATAAATTCTGATATTATCTGTGCAAAGAGGATTTTCTTTGTCAAAATTTTCGATAATATTACGTATGAAGCTAAGTTCGCATAAATCTTTGATGCTGAAAAAACCTGCGCGGAAACCATCATCAATGTCATGGTTGTTGTATGCTATATCATCGGCAAAAGAAGCAACTTGCGATTCCAATGAAGAAAAATGTTTTAAGTCTAAATCAAAAATTTTATTGTAATCTCGTAGGTATGTGTTGGTTACTTTTTTTATCGGACCGTTGTGTTTGACTGTTCCTTCAAGTGTTTCCCATGTCAGATTGAGGCCGTCGAATTCAGGATAATGTTGTTCAAGGCGTGTCATGATTTTGAGAGAATTGACATTATGATTGAAACCGCCAAATTTTGACATGGAATTATTAAGCGCTCTTTCTCCGGCATGTCCGAAAGGTGCGTGTCCGAGATCATGCGCTAAGGCTATGGCTTCTCCCAGTTCTTCGTTTAGGCATAAGTTTTTGCATATTGTACGTGTTATTTGCGCTACTTCAATACTGTGTGTCAGGCGAGTGCGATAATTTTTTCCTTCGTGATAGGCAAAAACTTGTGTCTTACCGTCTAATCTGCGAAATGCTGCCGAATGAACCAAGCGATCTCTATCTCTTTGAAAAGGAGAACGTATTATATTTTGGTAGTCCGGGTATAGACGACCTCTGCTTAATGTGTCTGAAGAAGCGTAAGTTGCTAAGTTCATGTTTTTTTCGCTTTCAATAGTTATATTTTTAATGTAGTCTAGACATATATTCATAAAAAAGGGTTAATGATGATTGTTGCGACATATAATGTAAATTCAATTAATGCTCGTCTTGAAAATTTGTTGGAATGGTTGGCAAAAAATCAGCCCGATATCGTTCTTTTGCAAGAGATTAAAACGGAGTTTAATGCTTTTCCGTTTTTTGATATACAGACTGCCGGATATGAAGCGAAAATTCTCGGACAAAAGAGTTATAACGGGGTCGCTGTTTTGAGCCGTAATAAAATAAAAGTTCGAGAAGAGGGACTTCCCGGAATTGAGGATGAAAATGCTCGTTATTTGGAAACGGAAATTACTGTTGACGGGCGAGAATATATTGTGGCTTCCGTTTATCTTCCCAATGGAAACCCTCCTTATAACAATCCGGATGATGAGACAAAATATGCATATAAATTGCGTTGGATGGAGGCTCTTTATAGACATGCGGAAAATCTTTTGTATTTGCGCAAACCTGTGATTTTGGGCGGCGATTTTAATGTGATTATGTCGGATTTTGATGTCTATGCTCCGGATGATTTTAGGCGTAATGCTTTATTTAGGGAAGAAGTAAAACAAAGACTCGCTGCTTTAGAGTATTTGGGATATTATGATGCCTTTCGGATGCTGCATCCAAATGAACATGGTTATACTTATTGGGATTATGCAGGCGCTGCGTTGCAAAATGATCTGGGGATGCGTATTGATTATTTATTTTTGTCTCCAGACGCGGCAGATTGTTTGAATGTTTGCGAGGTGGATAAGTCCCCAAGATTTGGCTCAAAACCATCGGATCATACTGTATTGAAAGCCGAACTTAAATAGATGACTAAAAAGAGTAAGAACAAAAATAACACGCAAGAAACTCAGCTTATATCAATTGTTGATTATGGCTCTCAAGGGGATTGGATTGCCAAATCTTCTAAGCTAAAAGCCAAAATCTATGTTGTGCCGCAACGAAAACTAAAACTTGAAATCGGTGACGAATTTATTGCCAAGGTATATAAAAATGCCGGTGAATATTGGGCAAAACCTTTGGCTAAAACTAAGAGCAGGCAAACTGTTGCAATTGAAACCGTTTACGGAATTGTCGATAAACGAGGAGATAGATATTATTTAAAAAGTTCGGAAAAAAATGGGCGGATGGACTATTTGTTAACGCAAGCCAATAAAGCCAAATCCGGAGACTATGTCCGTGCGGAGCTTCGTGGAAACGAATGTTTTAGAGAAGCTGTAATTGTTAAAAATTTTGGTCCGTTTGATTTGAATAAAGCAACAGCGACGCTTATTCTTGATAAGTATGATATTCCTTATTTGTGGAGTGATAAAATCTTAAAGGAACTTTCTTTTTTGCCTGCTTTTGACAAATCGAAACGCGTGGATTTGACGGATGTTCCGTTGGTGACAATTGACGGAGATGATTCAAAAGATTTTGATGATGCCGTCTGGGCAGAGGAAACACCATTTGGTTTTAATCTGATTGTGGCAATTGCTGATGTTTGTTTTTATGTGCGACCAGGATCAATTCTTGATAAAGAAGCTCTTAGGCGTGGTAACTCCGTTTATTTACCTAATATGACAGTGCCGATGCTTCCTGAAAAACTATCAAATGACCTATGTTCTTTAATGCCAAATCAACCAAGAGCAGCAGTTGTTTGTTTTTTGAGCATTAATAAAAAAGGCAAAATTACCGGATTCCAATTTGAACGAGCGGTTATCCGCTCGGTTGCCCGATTGACGTACAAAGAAGTTCAAAAAAATATTGACGGAGAAAATAAAACCGCTTTTTTAACTGAAATAGTGGCGCCACTCTATGCTGCTTATTCTGCTCTTAAGAAAGAAAGAACCAGACGGGGAGCACTCAATCTTGAAACAACGGAACTAAAAATTAAGGTAGATAAAAAAGGTAAAGTTTTATCCGTTGGTAAAGAAGAGAGGCTGGAAAGTCACCAAATAATAGAAGAATTTATGGTTGCGGCTAATAATGCTGCTGCGCTTGCTCTGGAAAAAGCAAAAGTTCCCACAATGTTTCGGGTGCATGACAAGCCTAAAGAAGAAAAAATGAAAGAGATGAAGCCTCTGCTCAAAGAGCTAGGTATGCAGTTGCCTGAAATTTCTGCTTTAAAACCTCAGCATTTTAATAAACTTATTGAATTATGTACACAAAAGGGGTATTCGGCCGGGATTTCGGATATGATCTTGAGAATGCAATGTCAAGCCCAGTATAGTCCTAAAAACATAGGGCATTTTGGTTTGGGATTGAAAGATTATGTGCATTTTACATCACCTATTCGGCGTTATGCCGATTTGCTTGTGCATAGAGCTTTGGTAAAGGCTTTCGGTTGGGAGGAAGGCGGTGCCTTGGAAGATAATGTTGGCGAAAAAGAATTTGGGAATATCGGCATACATTTATGTGAAACTGAACGTAATGCCGTTAGCGCGGAGCGTGATTTAACGGCACGCTTTTTATCTTCTTTTTTGGAACCGGCTATCGGTCAAGAATTTGACGCTGTCGTTTCTGGAATTTCTGCCGCCGGAATTTTTGTTCGATTGGATACTCTTGGTGCGGAAGGGCTTATTCCAATGAGGTTACTGCCTAATGATCGTTACGAGATAAAATCAAGCGGAATGATATTGCAAGGGCGATATACTACATTGGAATTGTGTTTGGGAGAAAAGTTAAAAGTTCGATTACTTGAGGCATCGCCAATTACGGGAGGATTGATATTCATGTATATTGATAAAGACAACTCTCAAACTTTCGGCGAAGAGAATAGTCTTCGGAAGTCTTGCCGCTTTATGGGTAAAAAAAATAAAAAGCTCAAAAAATAAAAAAGGATTGAATATGTTGTTTAAAATTTTGAGTGTTGTTGTCGGCTTGTGTTTTATGATTAGTGTGGTTCAGGCTGCTGAAGAAGATAGTTTTTTGGTGCTCTATCAACAGCTTCCGGCGCAATATGTTCAACCGATAAATATTGAGAAAATTGCCGTTGCCGAGCTTAAAGGCCTTAGTAAAACAGATAATCAATTGCGAGTGGGAGATGATAGAGATAAAGTCAGTCTGTATTATGGAGGAAGATTACAGAAATCTTTGTATAAACCCAAAGATGCTTTTGATGTTCATGCATGGGCAGAACTCAGCGGAAAGATAGTTGACGAGGCTTTGGAGAAGTCAGCCAAAGCACGGCAGTATGATTTTGAAATTATTGATCATATGAGTGCCGAGATGGTAAAGGTTTTAGATGAAGACAGCAAATATTATCCAAGTCTGGGTGATTGGAAAGCAGATCGTCCCAAACATCAGCGTAATTTCGGCAGTCGAATGGAGGGTGAGAATTTATATTTGAAAATTGTTGCTTTTAATAATTTTACGGTTGAAGAAGTAACAAAAGCCGTTAGAGGTCATTCCGGTTTTAAGGGAATAATTTTAGATTTGCGCGGAAGTCCGGGTGGAATGCTTGGTGAAGCAATTAAGACAGCAGATTTGTTTTTGGATGAAGCGATTGTTGTTTCTGTAAAAGGACGTGAGGAAGATTCTTTGACTTACTATGTTGCTCATGATGGTGATATTACTAATGGAGCTCCTATGGTGGTTTTAGTTGATGCTCAAACGGCCTCCGCAGCAGAAGTTTTGACCGCAGCGTTGCAAGAACAGGGGCGAGCAAAAGTGGTCGGAACCGCTACTTTCGGAAAAGGGAGTATTCAGAATCTGATTTATTTACCAGGCGGCGGGGTATTATCTTTAACAAGTGCTTATTTTTATACGCCTTCAGGACGAAAATTACATAAAAAAGGTATTGTTCCCGATGTTTGTACCTATGAAATGCCAGAAAGCAAGAATATTGATAATTTGTTGGCTATCGGCAAAGTGAATTTATGTTTGCAAGAGGCGCGTGAAGATAGCGAATTGGAGCTAAAAGCAGCAAAGCAATTACTTGAATTATAAAAAATATTGAGATTCTAGTTGACAGAGGGCAAAAAAAATGTATAGTACGCCTAAATATTGTGAATCTTAATTTAGAAAAGAAGAGTATAAGACAATGGCAAAAGCAATTAAAGTAAAAGTAAAATTGGAAAGTACAGCCGGTACCGGTACGTTTTATTTAGCAGAAAAGAATCCGAGAACTCATCCGGAAAAATTGACTTTGAAAAAATATGATAAAAAGTCAAAGAAACATGAAGAGTTCGTTGAGAAGAAATTAAAGTAATCTTTCTGCAAACGAAATATAAGACCGGCTGTGATATGCCGGTTTTTTTATACTCATTTTTCTAAAGGATGTGCTTGTCGATATTCTTTTTGGAGAGTTTCGATGTGGACATCAGTATAGCGCTGGGTTGTCGAGAGGGACGCATGACCTAGAAGTTCTTGAATGGCGCGTAAATTGGTTCCCTCAGCCAAAAGGTGAGTCGCGAAAGAATGGCGGAGAGCATGGGGCGTCAATGTATCAGGAAGGCCCAGATAAGCCCGAATTTTTTCCAGTGTTCGTTGCACAATACGCGGACTTAATCGCTCGCCTCTTGCGCCTAAGAAAAGCGGTTCTCCGTTTTTGATATCATAGGGGCAAGCCGATAGGTAGGCATTTATTTTTTCAACAACAATAGGCAGTATAGGAACTAAACGTTCTTTGTTGCCTTTACCTTTTATTTTTAGGAAATCGTTATGGTCGATATCACCACGATTGAGAGACAGGGCTTCAGAAATTCGCAAACCACATCCGTATAATATTGTAAAAATGGCGACATCTCTAAGCCCTTGCCACTCTTTTTTGGCAAAGTTTCCCGCAATATCCAAAACGTTAAAAGTTTGATCTATGTCAAGCGCTTTGGGGAGTGTTTTGGGAAGGCGCGGTGAGGAAATAATACTTATCGCACTGTTATTTATGACATTTTTACTTGCCAAATATTTGAAAAAGTTTTTGAGACTGGAAAGTTCTCTGGCCAAAGACGTTTTTTCAACATGTTTGTCGGCCCGTGCACTTAAGTAAGCTCGAAATCCTCGAACTTCTATTTTTTCAAGATCCGAGAGAGAAGGCAAGCTTCTTTGGTAATTGTTTAAAAAATCTAAAAAAGTATTGAGATCTCTTGAATAAGCATCAACGGTATGCGGTGAAAAACAACGCTCTTTGCTCAACCATATTTGCCAGCGGTGGATTTGCTCAATAACCTCAGACTGTGCTTTGTATTTTATTTCTGTTTTCATATTTGTTAGTCTAGCTCAATTTAGGTTAAAACTTATTTAAGTTTTTTGTGGGGATTTTTGTGCGTTTGCGGTTTTTATTTTGTGGCTGTTGTTGTATGATGGGCGGCGGAGGATGATGATGTTATGATTGTCGGTGTCTTGTTGCCGTTACCTTTTAATGAACCGTTTGATTACAAAACCGAAGATAACATTATGTTAGGAGAGATTGTTCGGGTTCCTTTTGGGCGTGATGTTGTTGTCGGGGTTGTTTGGAAAATGGGAAGATCCAGTAAATTGGATGATGCTAAAATAAAGCCGATAATGGAAAAGTTTAGTTTTCCTCCCTTGCAGCCTGAATTAATGAAATTTATTGAATTCGTAGCCTCTTATAATATGGCTTTTATGGGGCTGGTTTTGCGTATGGTTTTGTGTGTCAAAGGTGTTTTTGACAATCCCAAAATGAATGTCCTTTATGAATTGTCTGGTAAAACTTTGGCAGAAGCAAAACTTAAAAACTCTGATGCTCGGTGGAGAGTAATGGATTTTTTGAAGTTTGCTCCTTTTAACAGAACAGAGATTGCTGCCGGTGCCGGTGTTGGGCAAAGTGTTATTAAAGCTATGATTGATGCCGGAGTTTTGCGTCCGGTTTTGATTGAGAAAAAAAGATTATTTAATATACCATATCCTGATTTTCAAAAAGTTAAACTTACTTCTGAACAAAAATCGGCAGCTGACTTGTTGGTCAGAAAAATTGGTCGCGGATTCCGTGTGACATTGTTAAACGGGGTAACGGGCTCTGGTAAGACAGAGGTCTATTTTGAAGCTGTTGCAGAGGCTTTTCGGCAGGGAAAGCAAGTTTTGATTTTGGTGCCGGAAATAGGTTTGACTTCGCAATGGTTGGGACGTTTTGAAAAGCGTTTCGGTGTGAAACCTGCAAAATGGCACTCAGCATTAGGTAATTCAGAACGGGCTGATACATGGAGAGCTGTGTGCCAAGGAGAAGCAAAAGTTGTTATCGGTGCCAGATCTGCTCTCTTTTTGCCGTATGCCGATTTGGGGTTGATTGTGGTGGATGAGAGCCATGATCAGTCTTTTAAGCAAGAAGATGTGGTTAATTATCAGGGACGGGATATGGCTGTTATGCGTGGAAAATTTGAGCAAATTCCTGTCATTTTATCAACGGCGACACCTGATTTGGAAACTGTGGCTAATGTTGAGTGCGGAAAGTATGATGAAGTACGCTTAAATAGCAGATATGCTCAAGCTCAGCTCCCAGACATTAAGATAATAGATCTTAAAATTGATAAACCAATTAAAGGATCTTGGGGAGTGTCTTGGTTGTCACCAACATTGGTAGAACAGATTAAAAATAATTATGAAAAAGGTGAACAAACCGTTTTGTTTTTGAATCGCCGCGGGTATGCCCCCTTGGTGATTTGTCGAGATTGCGGGCATCGTATTCAATGTCCAAATTGTACGGCGTGGCTGACGGAACATCGAAATGTAGGAAAACTTATTTGTCATCATTGCGGACATATGATACCAATTCCTAAAGAATGTCCCGAATGTCATTCCGAAACAGGTTTAACGGCTTGTGGTCCCGGAGTTGAGAGAATTGCCGAAGAGGTGCGTTTTAGGTTTCCTTTGGCAAAGGTTAGAGTTTTGTCCAGTGATATAACCACAAATTATAAAGAAGTTTCCGAAGTTATTAAAGAAATGGAAAATGGAAAAATTGATATTCTTATCGGGACGCAGATTTTGGCAAAAGGCCACCACTTTCCGGCTTTGACGTTGGTGGGAATTGTTGATGCTGATTTGGGATTGATGGGAAGTGATTTGCGTGCCAGTGAACGAACTTTTCAACTCTTGTCGCAAGTATCGGGTAGAGCAGGAAGAGGTGAAAAAAAAGGAATTGTTTATGTGCAGACGTTATATCCTGAAAATGCTGTTTTGCAGGCTTTGCTTGCTAACGATGCCGATAAATTTTTGGCTTTGGAAAAAAAGACCAGACGCGTCTTAAAAATGCCCCCTTATGGAAAATTGGCTGCAATTATCGTGTCTGGAAATAAAAAAGAAGAAGTGGAAAAAACGGCTATCTTATTAGGTCAAACGGCATGGAACAACTCAGAGGCTTCAACTCTTGGCCCGGCTCCGGCTCCAATCTTTATTCTGAGAGGAAAATATCGTTATCGCTTGTTGCTCAAAACGTCAAAAAACGTGAAAATTCAGGATTTACTAAAAGAATGGTTGAAGAAAATTCCGATACCCTCTAATGTTAGAGTGGAAGTGGATGTCGATCCTTATTCATTTTATTAGGCTTCAAGAATACTTCTGTCGGTAAATTGATAAAATGACTTTTTATTTTTAAATAACTGATTATTCTTATTAAGAAATTTGAAACTATTGACGGATATGATATAGCAAGTTTTATGAGATAACAGAGTTAGCAAACGTGAAGAAAATTTCAAAAACAAAAATAGCGACAACTTATGCCAATGCATTGTATGCGGCAGCTCTTGAAAAGAATAACTTGGAGGGGGTATTTGCTGATATACAAAAACTTCTTCCTGCTATTAGAAAAAACACAGATTTTATTATGTATATGGCAAATCCGTTATTGGATGATGTATCTAAAAAAGAAATGCTTAAAGCTATTTCTCAGAAAATTGGTCTGGATAAAGAGACCTTGCATTGTCTTGAGGTGGTTTTGGAGAATCGACGTTTTGCAGAATTGAGTTTGATACTTGAAGCATTTCGACATCTTTACTATCAAAAAAAGAATATTGTCGAGGTTGAGGTAGACTGTGTTAAGCCGTTGTCTACGTCTCAGGATAAAAAATTAAAAAGTAATTTAGAGAAATCTTTGGGTAAAAAAATTGTGGTTTCTTATACTATAACCCCAGAGATTTTGGGTGGCTTGCGTGTTAAATTTGGTTCAAATATGATAGATGACACGTTGGTCAATAAATTAAATCGTTTGGAAATTATGATGAAAGGTGATAGATAATGTCGGTATCTGCCAGTGAAATATCTTCCATTATCAAGGACAAAATTGCTCATTCGGACATTGGTGTCGATGTGGCTCAAGTTGGAAAAGTGCTCTCGGTCGGAGATGGAATTGCTCGCGTTTATGGTTTGGATAAAGTTCAGTCCGGTGAGCTGGTCGAATTTGAAAGCGGTGTTAAAGGAATGGCCTTGAACTTGGAAGAGGATAATGTCGGCGTAGTTATTTTTGGTGCTGACCAAAAAGTTAAAGAAGGCGACATGGTTAAACGCACCGATCAGATTGTGAGCGTACCTGTTGGTAAAGAATTACTGGGACGTGTCGTTGATGCTTTGGGTGAGCCAATTGATGGAAAAGGGCCGATTAAAGCTAAAGAACATAGTCGCTCTGAAGTAAAGGCTCCAGGTATTATTCCCAGACGATCCGTGCATGAACCAATGCAGACCGGATTGAAAATAGTAGACTCTCTTATTCCTATCGGAAGAGGGCAGCGTGAATTGATTATTGGTGATCGCCAAACCGGTAAAACGGCTATTATTCTTGATACCATCATTAATCAGAAAAAAATTAATGACAAAGCAAAATCTGAAAAAGATAAGCTGTATTGTGTTTATGTTGCTATTGGGCAAAAGCGCTCTACTGTGGCTCAAGTTGTTAAAACTCTGAAAGACTATGGTGCTTTGGATTATACGATTGTTGTTGCAGCGACAGCTTCCGATCCGGCTCCTATGCAATATATTGCGCCGTATTCCGGATGTGCTATGGGCGAATATTTCAGAGACAACGGAATGCATGCCGTTATCTTTTATGATGACTTATCAAAACAAGCAACAGCTTATCGTCAGATGTCTTTGTTACTTCGTCGTCCCCCAGGGCGTGAGGCCTATCCTGGTGATGTATTCTATTTGCATTCTCGTTTGCTTGAACGTGCGGCAAAAATGAGCGATGATAAAGGAGCCGGTTCTTTGACGGCTTTGCCGGTGATTGAGACGCAAGCCGGTGATGTTTCCGCTTATATTCCGACTAATGTTATTTCCATTACTGACGGACAAATATTTTTGGAGACAGGTTTGTTTTATCAAGGTGTCCGTCCTGCGGTTAATGTCGGTATTTCGGTTTCTCGTGTCGGATCCGCCGCTCAAATTAAAGCTATGAAACAAGTGGCCGGAACTATGAAATTGGATTTGGCTCAGTATCGTGAAATGGCTTCGTTTGCTCAGTTTGCTTCAGATCTTGATCAAGCTACCAAAAACTTGCTTGCACGAGGTGCCCGTTTGACAGAAATGCTCAAACAACCGCAATACCATCCAATGAGTGTGGCTGAAGAAGTTGTTGCCATTTATGCCGGTGTTAGAGGTTATTTGGATACTTTGCCGATTGATAAAGTGCGGGATTTTGAAGAAAAAGCATTACAGGATATAAGAGCTAATTATCCGGAATTGTTGACAGAAATTGAAACTAATAAGGTTATTTCTGACGAATTGGAAGGGAAATTGGCAGAGTTCTATAAATCTTTTTCGCAACGTTACAGCGAAACCTTAGAAAAGGTGGCGTAATAATATGGCAAGCTTAAAAGAGTTACGTACGAGAATCGGCAGTATTAAATCGACGCAGAAGATTACATCTGCTATGAAAATGGTGGCAGCTGCTCGGCTGCGTCGGGCTCAGGATGTGCTTGTTAAATCACAAACATATAATGAAAATCTGCTTAAAGTTATTGGCCGATTGCTTAAAGACATGAAACAAGAGCAAGCAACAGGGCAGGTTGAGTATTTCTTTCCGCGTATGGTATTACCTGTAGAAAAAGACGATGTTTATCGTATAGTGGTTTTTTCATCAGATCGTGGTTTGTGCGGAAGTTATAATGCATATGTTTTGCGAGAGGCTGTTAAAAGAATTCGGGAATTACAAAAAGCTGGAAAAACTGTTACGGTTTTGGCTATCGGCAAAAAAGTGGGTGATAGTTTGCGACGGCGTTTTGAAAACTTGGAAATAAAAGTATTATCCGGAGTTGCCTCTAAAGGAGCCGATTATCAGGAGTTACAAGGAATCGCTGAGCCCTTGTTGGCTGCTTATACAGAAGGGCAGTTTGATGTTTGTGAGATAATTTATACTCATTTTGCTTCTGCCGTCAGTCGCGAGGTTAAGTGTCAGCAGTTTATTCCTTTTGAGATTGATACAGATGATGAGAAATTTAATCTTAAATCTAATGAGGCGTTTTATGATTATGACGCACCCAAAGATAAAATTTTGATAGATGTCTTGTTGATGTCTTTAACATCTGTTTTGTTTCAAGCTTTGTTAAACTCTCAGGCTTCAGAGCATGGAGCTCGAATGACTTCTATGGATAATGCAACTCGAAATGCCAAAGATATGATATCAAAATTGACGCTTAAATATAATCGTTTGCGGCAGAATGCAATTACAACTGAGTTGATTGAAATTATTTCCGGGGCGGAAGCATTATAATTTTATGCCGGCTTATTCGGATAAAGAAAGAGGAGAATTAAATGGTTACGGCAAAAGAAAAAAAACTAACAAAGACAACAGCGGTGAAATCACCACGCAAAAAGACGGATAGCGATACTGCATCAAAAGATAAAATTGATGTTAATGCAGAAAAAAAAGTGGTTCGTCAGATTAAGCGCACGCAGAAGAAAAATGTGGAGCAGCTTAAATCTGATATTAAAAAAGAACGTAGTATAGGTGCACTTGGACAAATTTCTCAGGTTATGGGGGCTGTCGTTGATGTTAAGTTTGAAAATACAACAGATTTGCCGCCGATTTTGACTGCTTTGCGTTGTGATAATCACGGGCAGAATCTGGTGTTGGAAGTTGCTCAGCATTTGGGGGAAAATGTCGTTCGTTGTATTGCTATGGACAGTACGGACGGATTGGTGAGGGGTCAAGAGGTCGTTAATACTGGAGCGCCTATTGAGGTACCTGTCGGACCGGATTTGCTGGGGCGTATTGTTAATGTTATCGGTGAGCCGGTTGATGGTCGCGGAGATATTAAATCGAAGCATTATTATCCTATTCATCGTCCGGCTCCATCCTTTGTCGATCAATCGACCGAGACAGAAGTTTTGACAACAGGTATCAAAGTAATTGACTTACTTGAACCTTATGCAAAAGGTGGAAAAATCGGTTTGTTTGGCGGAGCTGGTGTTGGTAAGACCGTTTTGATTATGGAATTAATCAATAATATTGCTAAAGGTCACGGCGGGTATTCCGTTTTTGCAGGCGTTGGCGAACGTACTCGAGAGGGAAATGATTTATATCATGAAATGATTGAATCCGGTGTTATTGATCTGAAAGGTGATAAGTCTAAAACAGTTTTGGTATATGGACAGATGAATGAACCTCCTGGAGCTCGTGCCCGTGTGGCTTTAACCGGTTTGACGCAGGCTGAGTACTTTAGGGATGAAGAACATCAAGATGTTTTGTTCTTTGTTGATAATATTTTCCGTTTTACACAAGCGGGATCTGAAGTTTCCGCTTTGTTGGGACGCATTCCGTCAGCCGTTGGGTATCAACCAACATTAGGCACGGACATGGGGGCGATGCAGGAACGCATAACTTCTACTAAAAATGGCTCTATTACTTCTGTGCAGGCTGTATATGTTCCGGCCGATGACTTGACGGATCCTGCTCCGGCAACAACATTTGCTCACTTAGATGCGACAACGGTTCTGTCTCGTCAGATATCAGAGCTTGGTATCTTTCCGGCGGTTGATCCTCTTGATTCGACTTCACGTATCTTGGATCCGCAAATTGTAGGCGAAGAGCATTATCAAGTTGCTCGTCAGGTACAAGAAGTGTTGCAAAAATATAAATCTTTACAAGATATTATTGCCATTCTTGGTATGGATGAGTTGTCTGATGAAGATAAATTGATTGTTTCCAGAGCTCGTAAAATTCAACGCTTTTTGTCGCAACCTTTCCATGTGGCAGAAGTCTTTACAGGAACGCCCGGTGTGTTTGTTAAATTGGAAGATACCGTTAAAGGTTTTAAGGGAATTTTGGAAGGTAAGTATGATGATATTCCTGAACAGGCCTTTTATATGGTGGGTACAATTGAAGACGCTTTGAAAAAGGCGGAAGCCTTGAAGGCTGCCTAAACTTGAAATGCTCTGTATTTTTAGGAGTGCTTTAAGAGGATGAAGGGAAGAATAGTATGAGTACGGAATTTAATCTGACGATAGAGCTGCCGACAAGAACTTTCTTGAATACTAAAGCTCAGGGTGTGATTTTGCCTGCAGTACGCGCAGATGTTGAGATTTTACCTGACCGAGCGCCAAGTGTTTTTGTATTGGATTATGGTTTGTTACAGTTGCTCAGCGCTAAAGGTGAAATTTTGGAACGTTACTTTATATATTCCGGAGTTGCTGACGTCTCGGATAATTATTGTAAAGTTATGACGCAGGATATTATCGCTTATAATGATATCAGTATTGCTTCTGCTAAAGAGAAGCTGGCTGTGGCAAAAGATGAAAACGAGCGTTTGTTCTATGCCATGATTGTTAATTATTTGGTCGGAACACGCAAACGTTATTTGCGTACTCTTAATGTCTTTTCGCGAAAAAAAGGAAAATTTGTACTCAAAAAACCAAAGCCGATAAATGATTCTTCAGAAATGGCCGGAGAATAGAGCATACCCCGCTTGTTAAAGCGGGGTATTGATTTATTTTGATTTTCCGGATTTTTTTGCGATTAAACCAACATAGGCAGTCGGGTGATCGGCTTTTGCTCGATCATTAATTTTTTTCCTGACAACGGATTCGTAGCGCATTGCAACTTCATTTATACCATTAAATCTTTCAATTTCAGCAGAACTTAAACGCGAAAATTTATAATTGATTTGTTTGGAGGCTGTGTCTGCAAACATGTCAAAATCGTTGGGAAGTTTTCCGATCAGGCGCAGATAGCAAAGTTTGTTAAGATCTGAGTTGGCTGAGAAATCTTCACTGCCATTGAATACTTGATAAGATTCAGGCATATATTCCGCACTGATAAATGAGCGGCAGCGGTTGTAGGTTCCATCCGTGTTCTCGGGAGGAACTCGTAAAGGTCTATAACCATCATTTTCAATACGAAACGCTTTGTCTAAGACAACCATGTTATATTGATGAATAAAAGCCTTGTTTATTTGTGCGATGCGATTATTCAGAATTTTTATTTTGGCTTCTTGTTGACGAATTTCCGAACTATCCATCTGAGCCCTCTTTTTGCTCAACATGGCTTCGGTTTCCCTGATTTCTTCATAAATTGAGTGTGTCAGAATGTCTCCCTGATAAAGAGTATCTATTTTTAGTTGGGCTTCAACATCCAAAATTTTTCCGTTAGGCATTTTGTGATGGATAATCAGTTTTATGTCATAATATTTTTTTTCATTTTGGGACAGAGGTTTGGAGAATCTGTCTCGAATTTCTTCAGGGGCAATATAGAAAGATGAAGATTTGTTTTCGACCAATTTTCGCTTGATGCGTTGAACATCTGTCAAGTATTTGCATGTGATGGTTAAACGTAAAATATCATGCAAATCATTGGTTGTTTGAGGAATATTTTGAATAGCTTCGCAAAATGTATCACGGTCTTCATCTTCAAATAAACGATCTAAGGCCGTATTATATTTTTGACGGTATTCAAGACCATATTCGGATTCAATTTTTTCGATTGCGCGACTGGCTTTTTTCATTTTTGGCATGATAACAAAAATCTGGTTAATGTTTTTGTCGCGATATTCTAGGCGTGTATTGACAAAAGGCGTAACAACTTTTAGGCCAAAATTGATTTTTTGACCATTCTTATCTGTAGCTACCTTGCCGGTTGTTGGATCATAGGAACAGGTTCTTTCGGGTTGGCCAAATGTTTCATATAAGGTGCGATATACCTCACGTTCAACTGCCATTCCGTCATGAAAAAATTCTAGCAGATAATCTCTTTCAGAACAGTTGATGCGGTGCATCTGAAAAGCCTTTTCAATATATTCAAGGTTATGAGCATTCAAGGCATTTTGAATTTCATCAATTTCTTCAAATGTCATGTTGTAGAGATCTTTTGCCTCAATGTTTTGAATATCATTTATATCCATATTGCTTTTCCTAAACTCCCTGTTTTTGTCTATTTTGTAAATATGCCACAAAAATGCTCAATTATCAACATCTTTTTTATAGAAAATAAAAAAGTCTCCAAAATCACATGAGATTTAGGAGACTTTAAGTTAGATTTGTGTTACTTGCAGTATTCCTCGGCGGCTTTGAGCAAGATGTTGAACGCATTTAAGCGCTCCATTTTGCGTTTAACCTGAGTTTCACGTTCTTTGCCTTCCAACATTTGGGCAAATTTTAACCGCTCTGCCTCTTTGTCTCGCTGAGCTTCAATGAGAGGCATTATGCTTTGAATGAAACTTGGCTCAAATGTTTTGTCAATGTGACGGCCATCTTCTTTTTTGACCAACATCAGGCGGATAGCATCCAACGGAACGAAATCCGGATCTTCCCAAATGCTGCCCCAAAAATAATAGTCGGTATTGTATTTACCTTTTTTATTTATCTGGGCGAATTCTGCACAAAAGCGATTTACCTCTTTGTCAGGGTATCGCAATCCGAGAATTAACATCTGGTTGATTAGAGATCGGTAGCTACGAAAATGCTCAATGATGTATTTTTTGAGCATATTTCGTTCTTGCTCGGTTAAAACCGGTTCCTCTTGGCGGTTGGCGATGTAGTCGTTGATTTTTCCTCTTAATTTATTGAGGAAATTTTGTATTTCTCCTTCGACAACCGTTCGACATCGGAAATTGCTTCTTTCCAGCGTTTCATTAACGCGGCGACGGAGCGGCGCATTGGCATTGATGACCTTTTTACTCTCTTTCTTGATCCAGAGATTGGAAAAATGTTCAAATGCCGGCTGGTCAATTTCACCTTTCTTCTTCCATTCGTGAAGTAGATTCAACTTTTCTTCCAAAGAACAACCTTTGAGGCTGATGTTCTGCTCGTAACTTAACTTGGGTTTAGTCATAAAAAAATTTTTTTAAGTTAGTAAAATAATGTCTTAATATCCATAGCTGATGTTTAATATATACTATTTTGTCTAATGTTTCAACCATATTTTAAACTTTAATGTTTAAAATCATAAAAAAATATTGGTATTTTTATATTGAATAAAGCGAGGCTGATATGAAAAATTGGGGAAAGATTTTATTGGTCGGGGCAGTTTTGTCCGTAGTTGCTTGGTACTTTCTAAAGCCAGGTGTCGATCCTGATGTCTATGTGTTGGCTAGGGTTGAAAAAGGCGGAATTGTTCAAAAAATTACGGCTTCGGGAATTATTAATCCGAGTTCTACTATTGCTATCGGTACGCAGGTTTCCGGTACAATTTCTGAGATTTTTGTGGATTATAATACCTTGGTTAAAAAAGAACAACTTTTGGCTCAGATTGATCCTGCTTTGTTTGAGGCAACCGTGGCTCAACGGAAGGCGGCGCTCAATATTGCTAAGGCGGAGTTAGAAGTTGTAAAAAATGATATTGTTTATTATAAAAAACATCTTGATAGAATTAAAAAATTAAATACATCTAAATATTCTACCGATAAAGATTTGGAAAGTGCTCAACGTGATTATGACAACGCCATTGCTCAAAAGGCTTTGAAAGAAGCTCAGATTTCTCAGGCTGAGGCGGCTTTGAAACAAGCTGAAGTTGATTTGCATTATACGAGGATCGTTTCTCCTGTCGACGGAATTGTGATTTCTAAAGAAGTTGAGGTCGGTCAAACGGTGGCTGCCAGTTATCAGACACCAACGTTGTTTAATGTTGCCGAAGATTTAACCAAAATGCAGATTGAGGCTTCCGTGGTGGAGGCTGACATTGCAAAGGTTAAAGAAGGTCAAAATGTCGATTTCAGCGTAGATAGTTTTCCTGATGAAATTTTTCACGGTGTCGTATCTCAGGTGAGAAATAATCCGATTACAACCTCAAATGTCGTAACTTATGAGGTTATTATCGAAATTGATAATCATGACTTTAAGCTGAAACCCGGAATGACGGCAAATGTTGAGATTATTACTGCTAAAAAAGAAAATGTTTTGTTGGTGCCTAATAAGTCATTACGTTTTTTTATTGAAGATGAATATGGAAATACCAAACGCTATACAGATCGTGGTATTTGGGTGCTGAAAGCTGGTGAACCCGTGCGTGTTAGTGTGACAATAGGGGTGTCTGACGACGATAAAACAGAGATTACTTCCGGAAGTGTAGAAGAAAATTCGGAAGTGATTGTTGAACGGAAATTGAGCGGCGAAGAAGCTCGTCGTTTTAGAATGAGAATGCCACGCTAATGAGCCTGATTGAATTAAAAAATATTCATAAAAGCTATCCTTTGGGTGATCGTGAACTGGAGATACTCAAAGGAATTGACTTGCAAATTGAGCAAGGCGAGTTTGTCGCTATTATGGGACCATCCGGCTCTGGAAAATCGACTTTGATGAATATCTTGGGCTGCTTGGATAAACCATCTAAAGGACAATATTTGCTTGATGGTGAAAGAGTTGAAAAAATGGGTGTCGATGAATTGGCTGAAATTCGTAATCAAAAAATTGGTTTTGTATTTCAGGGGTTTAATTTGTTGGCTCGAATCTCAGCTCTGGAAAATGTTGAGTTACCTATGGTTTATGCCGGTGTGAAGGAAGATGAGCGCATCGAACGGGCTAAAAAAGCATTAGAGCAGGTGGGGCTGAAAAATCGCATGTATCATCAGCCTAATCAGCTTTCGGGAGGTCAACAACAACGTGTTGCCATTGCGCGGGCTATCGTGAATGATGCTCCGATTATTTTTGCTGATGAACCAACTGGTAATCTTGATACTAAAATGAGTATCGAAATTATGGAGTTGTTTACTAAATTAAATCAAGAGCTCGGACGTACGATTATTTTGGTTACTCATGAGGAAGACATTGCCAAATATGCGCAAAGAATTATCAAAATTGTGGATGGTGAAAAAGTATGATTGATATTAAGACTATCGGCAAAATTGCAATAAGGGCAATTCAAGCTAATAAAATGCGCTCAATTTTGACAAGTTTGGGGGTTATTATCGGCGTGTCAGCCGTTATTATCATGCTTTCTATCGGTAATGGAGCTCAACAGTCTATTCAAGAAGAAATGAAGACCATGGGGTCTAATTTAATCATTATTCGTTCGGGCGTTGCTACATCCAGCGGTGCGCGCGGAGGACATGGTTCTCAACCCACAATGAAGGGAAGTGACGGTGATGCAATTCAGGAAAAAATCGATGCAATCAAATTAGCGGCACCGGTGTTGGAAGAGACTGCGCAAATCGTTTATGGAAATGCAAACTGGTCAACCGGTATTACCGGAACGGACAATCGTATGTTTGAGATAAAAGAATGGAATTTGGCTTATGGGCGCTATTTTAGTATTACAGATATCAGAAATGCCTCTAAAGTCGCTATTTTGGGACAGACCGTTGCTAAAGAGTTGTTTGGAGATGTTGATCCCTTAGGAAAAACAATTCGTATCAAAGGAATTCCCTTTATGGTTATTGGTGCTCTTGAAACCAGAGGGCAAAGCGGTATGGGAATGGATCAGGATGATGTGGTCTATATTCCGCTTTCTACCGCGCAGAAAAAAGTTATGGGGGTCTCTTTTCCCGATCAAGTAAAAATGGTGATGTTGCAAGCCGTTGATGCGGAGAGTACTTATACGTCTCAGGAAGAAATACGCGCGTTGTTGCGGCAACGCCATAATCTGGGTGCAAATAAGGAAGATGATTTTGTTATTAGAAATCTGACACAAATGATGGACATGATGCAAAATTCTACCAAAATTATGACGATTTTACTAGGTTCTATCGCATCAATTTCTTTATTGGTGGGCGGCATTGGCATTATGAATATTATGCTGGTATCGGTAACCGAGCGAACACGTGAGATCGGAATTCGTATGGCCATAGGAGCCAAAACGTGGGATATTAGATGGCAGTTCTTGACGGAAGCATTGGTTTTGTCGCTTATCGGCGGTCTTATTGGAGTCTTGGTCGGACTACTTGGTGCAGAATTAGTGTCACAATTTAGTACGTTAACGGCAAAGGTTTCTTTGACTTATGTTTTATTGCCGTTTTCTTTTTCCGGATTTGTCGGGCTCTTTTTCGGCTTTTATCCAGCCTATAAAGCAAGTTTATTGAATCCTATTAATGCTCTTCGATATGAATAGTTTTTTGAATTTTGCAAGCGATTTTAAAAGCGAAACGCTCCGGCTTGGTTAACAAGCGGGAGCGCCGATTTCTTTTACTTCAACTTTGTAGGTAACGTGTTGGTAAACCAATATGTTACATCAAGAGTGAGTATGGCTGTCAGCTCAAAATTGAGTAAATCTCGTACAGACCATATGTGGGTGGCAAAATAAGCACAAGCTGTGACCATTGCTGCTTCTATAATGAAAAAAGCGAGAAATAGCCACATTGGCCATAAGCGGTGTGCCGGAAAACCATTAGCTCTGTTTCGCTCCGGATTGTCCATTTTTTGAGACATGAGCCTGCAAAAAGTAATTAATCCTTTGAGGATATATATTACTCCTGCCAGAAGCATGAGATAGATTGCTCCTGTCGCCATGTCTGTATTGTGGTTAATTACGGCGATTATTACACACAGAATTGATCCTAAAAAGCTAACAGTTGTGATGGCTTTAATTACATTTTTCATTTTTTTTTATTTTTGGGTTTAACTTAATTTGTTCATAATTTTTGGTAATGGATATCTTATAGCATATTTTTGCGGCTTATACAAGAGTTTTTTCGAAAATTTGACAAAATTGTTGCAAAAGGAATTTATCAGTGCTATTTTAATCTCGTGATATTAAGTTAAACAAATAATATATAAGTTATTATGAATAAAAATTTAAAAAGAGATTTTGCCGATGCTGAGTTTTTGAATTCGCGTCTGGTTGTGCCAAGCACATGCTTTGACTTGAGCCGTCTCCCTAAGGGTATTCGCTTCATTTGCTGTCACGAAGATGTCTTTTCAATGTTGCTTGCTGAAAATTTGCAAACAGCATTTGAAAAAGAGGGGAAAAATCCGCAACTGATTGTTTCTGAAAATTTTAGTGTCTTGGTGTCGTCAAATCCAAGCATTAAAGAATGGATGCGGTTTGATAATCGTTTTCATGATTGTATGGCTTTGCCGGAGGAGTGTTTGTTTATCGCAAACAGAGCTATTGCTCAAAGCAGACAAAAAAGAGGATGGAAAGGAAACTTCGCTATTGTAGAGGATTTCCAAAACAATGATTTTTGTTTTGAACCCTTGTCGATTGGAAACAAAAATATTGTCAGACATTTGAAAAATGTTGATTTTGTTGTCTGTTATGACGACGATGTCACCTCGGCATTCCATGCAGCACGATTGTGGTGGCAATTGTATTCTCTCTACGGATGGTGCGGTCCTTCCGGCGAACGACGTAAAGTTATCTGTGTTGGAGGAAAGGGTTTGATGTCTTCTCGCCTCTATAAAACACTGATGAAAAATGAAAAGCATCAAACAGAGGGGAGACTCCTTGCAAGAACAATGCGGCATCTTTTTGTGAGCGCAGATGATATCATTATCTGTGACAAAGGAAGCAATACCGGAGAAAATCTTCAAGAAATTGCCAAAGTGCTCGGAGATAAGACTGCCGTTGCAGCCGTGACACAGAGACTGTCTTTGATTTTGTTTATGTCTCAAAAGCAACAGCAACCACAGTTGAAACTTGATTATTTTGTCATTTGGCAAAGTATAAGCGAGAGCTGTATGTATCTTAATGGAATGCGATTTGCTTCCGCTAAACCGATTTTGCACTATTGGGCGCATGTCTTGCGTCGTTGGAAAAATTATTCGGCAGAAAAAAATAAGTTTATGTTGCCGGTTTTTGGGATTGATGGCGAAACGGAAAAACACGCCGCACGACTACAACCCAAATATGTTGTAAAACAGCGGGATTTTCCTTTGTTGGCTTTTTTTCAGATGCTTCCTTTTATGGTTGATCTTGCCATAAATGGACGACGTGCGCAACAGGAGTATAATATCGTCTTGCGTCAATGGCAAAAAAATTTAAAAAAAGAATTCGGTGAATATATTTATATTCGATGAGTTTTGTCTTTATAAAAAAAGAGATTGCTTTATACAGCAATCTCTTTTTTTGTTGTTGCTTCTTAGAGAGAAATTATTCCGCGTGCAAACGCATAGATTGCAAATATGGACAGGATAATAAGACTCCACGCAAAGATTGCTTCGCTACGAGTAAAGGCTTTAGTTTCATTCTCTTTACAAGCCCATATATAAACAGGTATACCGAGTGCTATTATGACTACCGCCATTAAAAGATAATTTAGACCGGCGGCGTAAATTAACCACAAGGCGTATAATGAACCAATAATTGCCGTAATCAAAGCGCTTGAACGTTTGAAGACAATATTTTGCGGAAATTCTCCGTCTTCGCATAATTTCCAAAGATATGCGCAAGAAGCAAAATACGCCGGCAAAACCATGACACTGGTGATGCTTAGCATGGTATTCCATGCGTTGTTGGAAAAATATACCAAAAGTAAGAATAACTGCATGGCGATGCTGGTTACATAAAGCGAAACGGACGGAGAACCTTTGTCGTTTTCGGTTTGGAAGGCTTTGGGAAAAGTACCGTCAGATGCGGCTGCTTGGGGAATTTCTGCCGTAACCATTGTCCATGCCAACCAACTGGTTAAAACTGATACCAATAAGCCGATATTCATCAACCAAGCGCCCCAATGTCCGACTACTTCTTCCAGTATTCCTGCTGTTGACGGATTGGGGATATTGGCAAGTTGTTCTTGAGACATATAACCAAATGGTAATAACGAAAGCAAAAGATAGATGCCTAAGCAACATATAAAGCCGAGTAAAGTTGCGCTGCCTATATCATTTGGTGTTTTGGCTCTTTTGGACATAACAACTGCTCCTTCAATACCTATGAAGGCCCATAATGTTACCAACATGGTGCTCTTTATTTGAGTACTGAGAGAGCCTAGCTTTGCTTTTGTGGCGATGGCTTCTCCCCAGAAGTCCGCATCAAATCTAGTGTAATGAAATGCAAATAGCATGATTAATATAAATAAAACTAAGGGTACAATTTTTACAATAGTGCCAATAAGATTTATTAGACTGGCTTGTTTGACACCGCGTAAAACCAGATAATTGAAGCCCCAAATGATTATAGAGCCACCGATAATTGAAGAAAAATTATTTCCGCCCGCAAAATATGGCGGGAAAAAATAATTAAGAGCATCCATGGTGATAACCGCATAGCCGACATTACCGCAAACTTGACAGAGCCAGTACGACCATCCAATGGTAAATCCCATATAGGGGCCAAATCCGGCACGACTGTAAGAATAAATGCCTGTGGTCAGATCTGGTTTGGCTATTGATAAAATTGAAAAAGTTCGGGCTATGAAAAAAATGCCAATACCGGTTATAACCCACGCTAAAAGGACGGCTCCGGCAGAAGCTCCGGCGGCCATGTTTTGGGGCAGACTGTATATTCCTCCTCCGAGCATTGAGCTAACAACAATAGCTGCCAGTGCAAAAACTCCCAATCCTTTAGAGCTTATTTTTGTTTTTGAATTTTGTGCTGACATATATTTATCCCTTCTTATATAAGATGACCTGAGGAGAGAATTCTCCTCTGGTCTGGTGTGTTGTTATCAGGCGTGAACGGGATCGGCGTGTTCAAAGTTTAAAAAGCCCATTGCTGTCAGACTATACCCAAATTGTTGAGTAATATTGACGTAGTTGTGCCACATTTGAAATTCAGAGTGTTTTTCTACACCGCGTATTGATAATTCATGATTTAATGATTTGTTTAGCCACATTTCGGCGTGACCTTTGGCAATTTCATCATCAATTTGAGTATCAAAAAATTCGACATATTCAGCTGCCCAGCCTCCTATTAGTTCTCCGTTTTTGTCTTTTCCCCAGCAGACACCTAAGCCGGTTGCAATGGCTTTGTGTTGGTCTCTGTTGGCTCCGTGTCCGGCCATAATAACTTCTAAAACGGCTCCGTGCTTGAAATGTTTGACAATATTATCATTTAGAGGAACAATTTTACCAAACAGCTCTTTAGGAAGAACAGAGGTGTATGGAACAACGTTAAAATTTTCTATACGTGCTTGCAGTAAAGCAGAATCATAACAGAAGGTTTCAAATGGTTGCGGTGGAATTCCGTCATCAGCTTGTCCTGAACCACCGGTAATAAATGCAAAAGTAGGGTAGCGTACTCCTTCGGTCATCTTTTTTCTCCTTTGAAATGTTTTGATATTGGTAGGCTGCGTTTATATCTAATCTGTATAGACGTGTTTTCAATGTGTCTATTCTTAAGAATATTGTTGTAAGCTAAAAAGTTGTGGTGTAGTCTATGAAAAGTTTTTGTAAATAAAAGGTGTTAAGATGAAAATAATATCGCGCTTGTGGTTGCTTCCCATTCTTTTAATTGTGTTGTCTGCTTGTAATGATGAAAAAAAGCAGACTGTCCAATCTATTCCTACCGTTGAGGCTATTAGGGTCTCTCCACAGAATATTCCTCTGGATTTAGAGTATTCGGCTCGGACTCAAGGATCAAAAGAAACAGTCGTTCGCGCCAGAGTAGGAGGAATACTGCTTAAGCGAAATTATATTGAAGGGGCTAAAGTTAATGAAGGGGATGTTTTGTTTGAAATTGACCCAGAGCCTTACAAGGTGGCATTGCAGCAAGCTCAGGCGAAACTGGCTCAAACAAAGGCGCAATTAACGGCGGCAGAATCTCAGTGGAAGCGTATTTCTAAATTATTTGAAGAACGTATTGTCAGCGAAAAATCTCGCGATGAGGCCAAGGCTAATTTGGAGGCATTGGAGGCCTCTCTTAAATTGGCTCAGGCAGAAGTAGACTCTGCTCAACTTAATTTGGATTATACAACGGTAACTGCTCCTATTG
This sequence comes from uncultured Alphaproteobacteria bacterium, assembly GCA_944393685.1. Lineage (GTDB taxonomy): Bacteria > Pseudomonadota > Alphaproteobacteria > RF32 > CAG-239 > CAZU01. Next base: position 50,222 of record CALYAW010000006.1, on the reverse strand, counting down.
CCGGTGTTACCAGTATGGAAGCTGTGTCGGAAGGAAGCTTGATTTCTGTTAATGACCAATTAACAACAATTACCCAGCTGGATCCTATTTATGTTATCTTTTCAGCTTCTGAAAATGAGTTGTTTAAACTGGCTTCTATGGTTGAAAAAGGCTTGATTGTTAATACCAGTACAATAAATTCAATCGGTCAAAGAAAATTAAATGCTCAGGTGCGTTACAATAACGGTAAACTTTATTCTGAAATTGGGGAAATTGATTTCATTAATTCATCGATTGATGAAACAACAGGAACGCTTAAATTGAGAGCTAAATTCCCGAATCCTGACAAAAAATTAATTCCAGGGCAGTTTGTTCGTTTGAGACTGGGTAATATTGTTCGTAAAGATGCTATTACGGTGCCGCAAGAAGCTGTTATGCAGGGGGCTAAAGGAGCCTTTGTCTATCGTTTGAGTTCACAAAATATGGTTGAAAGTGTGATGATAGAGACCGGAGTACAAACAGAAGATGGTCGTTGGATTGTGGATGAAGGGTTGAAAGAAGGGGATGTTGTCATTACAAATGGCTTAATGAAAGTACGTTCGGGTTCTCCTGCTCAAGCAATAATCAAAGATGAAAAAGTGAGTAACCCTGAGACAGAGGCTGAAAAAGTTAAATAGTTTATCATAAAGGTGCAATTATGTTTTCCAAATTTTTTATTCAGAGGCCTATCTTTGCTACGGTTATTTCGCTGGTAATATTGCTGGCAGGTGTTGTGTCGATTAAGGTCTTGCCGGTTGAACAATATCCAAACATTGTGGCACCAGAAATTCAAATTTCTGCCGTGTATCCGGGGGCGACAGCAGAAGTTTTGGCTGATACCGTTGCCGCTCCTATAGAGCAGGCGATTAATGGTGTCAAAAATATGATTTATATGTATTCAACCGCCACATCCAGCGGATATCTGACAATAGGCGCTGTTTTTGACATTGGGACAGATCCGGATCAGGCAACCATTGATATTAATAACAAAGTGCAGTCGGCAATGTCGAATTTACCAGCTGAGGTGACAAAGCAAGGTGTGACGGTGCAAGAAAAATCAAATAATATTTTGCAGATTGTGACGATGCAATCATCTAATGAACAGTATGATACCGTTTATGTATCAAACTATGCTTTGTTAAATATTATTGATGAGCTGAAACGTATTAAAGGCGTGGGAGATGCTTCTTTGTTTGCAAGTCAGGATTATTCCATGCGTATTTGGCTTAGCCCCGATAAATTGGCAGATTTTGATATGACGCCGACAGATGTTATTGCTGCCATTCAAGAGCAGAATTCTCAATTTGCAGCAGGACAATTTGGGCAAGAGCCTATGGATAATCCCGTTTCTTATACTTATAGCGTAAATACCAAAGGTCGTTTGGCCGATGTTAAAGAATTTGGCAATATTATTTTGCGTTCGGATAATACAGGTGCTGCGCTGCGTCTTAAAGATGTGGCTCGTATTGAGCTGGGAGCTCAGGATTACAGTGTAAAGTCAACCTATAATGGGAAAGATGCAGTAGCGTTTGCAATCTATTTGCAAAGTGGGGCAAACGCTTTGGAGGTTTCTGAGCAAGTTAGAGCGACCATGCAAAGATTGTCAAAAAGCTTTCCTGAGGGAATCTCTTATAAGATCCCTTATGATACAACGGTTTTTGTGAAAGTATCTATTGAAGAGGTGGTTCATACTTTTTTTGAAGCCGTTGTTTTGGTTATTTTGGTGGTCTATCTGTTTTTACAAAATTTCAGAGCAACATTGATTCCTATTTTGGCGGTTCCGGTTTCAATTGTTGGTGCGTTTGCGGGTATGTATTTGCTCGGATTTTCTATTAATTTGTTGACTCTGTTCGGTTTGATTTTAGCTATCGGTATTGTGGTTGATGACGCTATTATCGTGTTGGAAAATGTTGAACGTCTGATGAGTGAGGAAAAATTATCTCCTAAAGAAGCCGCCATTAAAGCGATGATGGAAGTATCCGGTCCGGTTGTTGCGGTGGCGCTGGTTTTGTCTTCCGTATTTTTGCCAATTGGTTTTTTGGGCGGAATGACCGGTGTGATGTATCAACAGTTTGCTGTAACAATAGCTATTTCTGTTTTGATTTCGGCTTTTGTGGCACTTACTCTAACACCAGCATTATGTGCGTTGTTGATTAAACCAGGTCATAAAGAGCCAAATGCTTTTTTTAGAACTTTTAACAAAGGTTTTGAAAAGATAACCGAGTGGTATTTAGCCGGTGTGCGTTTCTTCTTATCTCATCGAAAGATGGCGATAGGAGGTTTTATTGCTGTTTGTTTGGGAATTGTTTTTATGTTTAAGATTATTCCCGGAGGATTGGTTCCTAATGAGGATCAAGGTTCCTTATTGATGGCCTATAATATGCCGCCAGCGAGTTCATTGTCTCGAACAGCTGAATTTACGAATACGGTGGCAAAAGAGGTTCAACTTAATCCTAATGTTTCTGATGTTTTGACAATTAGTGGGTTTAATATGTTGTCAGGATCGCAGAATACATATTCCGGTATCAGCTTTATTGTCTTGAATGATTGGAAGCTCCGTTCTGAAGAATCTCAGTCAGCCGATAGTTTAGCTCGTGTGTTTACGGCGATGGGAATGGGAATGCTGCCTTCTATGCCTCAATTAGCAAATCTAGAAGGTATTGGGTATGCTTTTTCTTTGCCGCCAATTATGGGGATGAGTACAACGGGAGGTTTTGAAGGCTATATTCAAAATAAAGCTGGGGGAACGCCTCAAGATTTAATGCTTAAAACGGAAGAATTTTTGGAGGAGGCAAATAAAAATCCGGCGTTGTCAAATGTTAAGACGACTTTTTCGGTCGGGACTCCTCAGTATCGTATAGATTTGGACAGAGAAAAAGCTCGCGCTCTTGATGTGGCTATTAATGATGTTTATACGGTTATGCAATCAACATTCGGAAGTTTGTATGTTAATGATTTTACTTATATGGGGCGTAATTTCCGTGTGACAGTACAGGCTGAGGCTAAATTCAGGCGTTCTCCGGATGATTTGCGTTATGTCTATGTCAAATCTAAAAACGGGCAACTTGTACCGTTGTCGACCTTGATTACGGTAGAGCGTGTTCCTGGACCGGAATTAATCAATCGTTTTAATATCTTTCCGGCAGCTAAAGTTATGGGTGATCCGGCGCCAGGATATTCTTCCGGGCAGGCAATTGCTGCAATGGAAGAAACTGCAAGCAAAGTTCTCGGTACTGATTATGCCTTAGAGTGGATCGGTTCGGCTTATCAAGAAAAATTGGCCGGAGGCGCTTCTGCTCAGGCTTTTGCTTTTGGTTTGATTATGATATTTTTGATATTGTCGGCGCAATATGAAAAATGGTCTTTGCCTTTTGTCGTGATATTATCTGTTCCGTTTGCTATTTTGGGGGCGTTATTGGCAACGTGGGCAAGAGGGTTGGAAAATGATTTGTATTTTCAGGTCGGACTGGTCACGCTTATTGGTTTGGCTGCGAAAAACGCTATTTTGATTGTGGAATTTGCTGTTATGAAAGTCGAGGAAGGATTGTCTTATGCCGAAGCCGCAATTGAAGCTGCTAAGTTGCGTTTTCGACCGATTGTTATGACCTCGTTGGCGTTTACGTTTGGTGTGTTGCCTTTAGCTCTTTCTTCTGGTGCAGGGGCAGGTTCTCGTCATGCAATAGGCACAGGAATGATAGGGGGGATGATTGCCTCAACTTTTGTTGCAACCTTGTTCGTCCCAATGATGTTTGCTATTGTCGGAGAGTTATTTTCCGGTTCTAAAAAGCATAATGAATAATCAATAAAACCCCGTTGCTTGAAAACGGGGTTTTATTGTATATTTTTGCAATATCAAATTAGGCAATAATGTTCGGCATAATGCGTGCTTCAACACTTTTTATCTTTTTACGGACGCCGGTGCGTAGTGTGTTGAGTTGTTTAGCCTGAAAGAAATCAATGGTTTTGTTTTGGGAAACAAGATGTTTAATATCTGAGCATACACGTCTTTCTTCTAATCTAAGTTCACAAAGCTGATGCTGCAATTTGGATGTGGGGTTCCTATTGAACATAAATTTTTAGTCCTTTCTAAAAAAACATCTGTTAAATTTAATTTTTTACTGGAAACTATTTCAAAAATCTGTATTAGTATACAACAAAATGAACAATAATGCAACTCAAAAGGAGAATTTTTAATGAGTTCGATTAAAAGAATAGGAATTTTAACAAGCGGTGGAGATTGTGCCGGCTTGAATGCGGTTATCAGCGCAGTTGTAAAGGCTGCCACTAAAAAAGGTTGGGAGGTATACGGCATTCATAACGGAACAGACGGTATTACAGAAAAACCGCATAGTTTTGAGGTGCTGACCGTTCATAATTTTTCGGATTCTCCATGGCCGAGATTGAGCGGTTCTTATCTTGGTTCTTTGAATAAGGGCGTTAAAATGGAGTCGTTGGAGGAAATGACCCGTAAATTTGCCGTCGGTGTTAAAGAGCTTGGATTGGATGCCATTGTGGTTGTTGGCGGTGACGGAAGTATGAATATCGTTTCTAATTATTGTAAGGGAACTTTGGCAAAAGTTGTCGGTATTCCTAAAACAATTGATAATGATACGCCAATTACCGAGTTTTCTGTCGGTTTCCATTCCGCTGTTCAGGTTTGTACATCGGCTATTGACAGTTTGGAGCTAACGGCTCGTTCTCATTCTAGAGCTTTGATTATGGAAGTTATGGGACGCGATGCAGGGCATTTGGCCATGCATTCTGCTATTGCCGGTGCTGCCGATGTTTGTTTGGTTCCTGAAATTCCCTATACCATTGACGGGGTTATTAACAAACTTAAAGAAATTAAGGCTAGTGGTCGCAATCATGCGGTTATTGTCGTTTCAGAGGGTATTAAAACCGAGGCTGGGGAGCATCTTTCTAATAAAAAGAATTTGGTAGGCGAGGCTGTTTACGGCGGTATTTCTCAGTATTTGTGTAATGAAATCAGTTCTCGTTACAATGCTTTTCAAGTACGTACAACAACTCTTGGACATGTTCAACGCTCCGGTGTACCTGTTGCTTTTGACCGTTTGTTGGCTTCTTTATATGGGGCTGAGGCTATTGAAGTTTTGGCTCGCGGTGAGGACAACAAAATGGTTATTTGGAAAGGCGGAAAAATCGATGCTGTTGATTTGTCCGAAGTGGTTAAATCCGGTACAACATTGCTCAATCCAAAAAGCGAATATGTCAAAGCTGCTAAAGAGTTGGGTATGTATATCGGTGAAATATAAAAATTTGTTGCATTTTTGATTAATTAATGCTACAAGCTAAACACTATTTTGGATTAACACTGTTTTTATATTGAAAAGAGGTGATTTAAGTGGTTCAAGTTACTGTTATCGGTAATGATGTTGGTCAATCTTTGAAGGTTTTGAAAAAGAAGATGCAGCGTGAAGGTATTTTTCGTGAGATGAAATTACGCCGTTGTCATGAGAAAAATTCTGAAAAGAAAGCTCGTCGTCAGGCTGAGGCTATCAGACGTGCTCGTAAACAACTTCGGAAACGCTTAGATACTGAAGGCTTCTAGTCTAGTTTATTCGGAATAAAAAGCTTCGTTTATAAACGAAGCTTTTTTTATTAGTTGCCTTACAGAAAACCCCGAGTTTACTCGGGGCTGAATGTCAAGGTGTTGGAACAACACCGCTCCACGCCAACGAGCGTGGTCAAACCGCAAGGTTTGTAGCAGTTATAGAACCCCCAGTTTACTGGGGGATATCTATTTAAGGAGTAGAGATGATTAAAAGTTTTATGCCGTTAATTGATAAAAATACTCGTATTTTGATAATAGGAACTATGCCTGGAGTTGTATCTCTCAAAGCCGGTGAATATTATGCTCATAAACAAAATGCTTTTTGGAAAATCATGGCAAAACGCTTTAATAACGAGTGTGAGTGGCTTGATTATACTGAGAAAAAGAATACTTTGCTAAGAAATGGAATCGGGTTATGGGATAGTTTGCAAAGCTGTAATAGAGAAGGGAGTCTTGATAGTGATATTAAGAATCCTCTGCCAAATAATTTTGGGGAGCTGTTTGCCACTTATCCAAATGTACAAAAACTCTTGTTTAATGGGCAGAAAGCATTTGTTTTTTTTAAGAAATATCATGATACACTATTGCATAATTACGATTTTGCAATAATGCCTTCTACGAGTCCTGCCAATGCTTCTGTTTCTTTTGCAAAAAAGTATCAGATTTGGGAAAATGCTCTTATCGTATGCTGATGTTTATTTGGGTGCAGCGGAAATAATATCTAAAAGTGTAAAGGCGGCTTTTTGTCCAGAAGAAAGGGCTTCGACAATGGTTGAGCCTCCGGTTTTGCAATCTCCGGCATAGATTATGCGCTCATTATCGTGTTTGGAATCAGCATAGCTGCCTATAGCTTTTATAACAAGAGAGAATCCTTGTAATTTAAGTGTCGAATCGGGAATAGCAGATAATAGATTGTTTTTGTATTCATTTTTGTGTAACGTTAAACTCAAAAATTGATTCTCGGATTCAACCTTTTCGGGACTGCATAGGGGGGTAATATTTATTTCCTGATTGATAAGTTCCAGATATTCATGCTTGGAGATGCGCATATCAGACAATCTTCTACGGATAAACATTTCGACGTGTTCAGAACCGTTTGATTTAGCCGTAAAAGCGCAGTCTGCTGCGACGTTCCCACCGCCGATGACTGCAACTTTTCCGCTGGTTTTGTATTGATCCGGATTTTTCAGATATTGAATATATGAAAGGCAGAGATTTTCTCCTTGGATTTGCAGTTCTTTGCAGTTTGGCTCTCCACTGGCGACTATTACTCCATTATAATCTTGTTGCAGGAGTTGTTGCGGATCAGATATGGGAGTATTTAATTTTAGAGTAATCTCTTTTCGGTATGGTAAAAAATTCCAATCTTTTTCAATAACATGATGGGGGAGGCGTTTATCTGGAATTAAGTTAAGAGCTCCTCCGATTTGTGAGTCTTTTTCGAAAATCGTAACTAAGCAGCCTTTTTGACTTAATATAGATGCGGCAGCAATACCTGCAGGACCGGCGCCAATAATTGCGACCTTTATGCCATTAGGCTTAAAAGGTGTTTGTTCATGAGCCATTGAACGAAAATTTTCTAAAATAGCAGCTTGAACTTTAGGTATTTGGATTGCAAAATCAATTTTGCGTCGTGTACAGGCTTGCATACAAAATTTGTCCGGACAGATTAAGCCACAAGTCTGTCCCATGGGATTATTGCGACAAATGGTCTTTACCGCTTCTTCATATCGTCCTTGTTTGGCATAATTTATAAATTCTTGAGGATTACAGTTAACGGGGCAGGCTGTCATACAAGGTTGTGCTTTACAATTTAAACAACGATCTAGTTCTGCTTGCAGTTGGACTTTATTTAAGTATAGTGAAGATGTTGCGGCCATTTTTATTCTCAATGCTTTATGCGTCTCAGATATATAATGTTTTTAGTATCCATAAAGTCAAGTTTTTTTGTAAAAAATGAAAAATTAAAAAAAAATTTTGTTTCTTAAGCGAACCTTAAGGTCGATATGTTGATGTATATCTGTAATCAGTGATAAAACATTTAACATTAAGGAGAAATATGATGAAAAAATTTATGGCAGTTTCGGCTTTGGCTTTGGTTATGGGAGTATCTGCAAATGTATGGGCAAATCCTAATATGGGTGGATACACCGGTCCGTCTCAGGCTGCAGTTTCTGTAGAAGAGGCTAAAAAGCTCAGTGATGATAGCGCGGTTATTCTGGTTGGAAAAATTGAGAAAAGTCTCGGTGGTGAAAAATATTTGTTTACGGATAACACCGGTTCGGTTACAGTAGAAATTGATAATGAGGACTGGAGAGGTCTTTCTGTTAATGAAAAAGATACCGTTGAACTTCGCGGTGAAGTTGATAAAGATTTTACCAGTTTTGAGATTGACGTAGATACCGTTATCAAAAAATAAAAGGAATATTAAATGCGGATTTTGTTGATTGAAGATGATCAGCTTATCGGCGATGGCTTGAATGTCGGCCTTAGCAAACTCGGGTTTATCGTAGATTGGTTCTGCGATGGAGAGGATGGATGCGAGGCCGTCTTTCAGGCTCCTTATGATGCTGTTATACTTGATTTGGGATTGCCCGGAAAGGATGGTCTTTCTATTTTGCGGGAATGGCGCTCAAAAAAACGAAAAGAGCCGGTTTTGATTTTGACAGCACAAGGGGATGTCGACCAAAAAGTGCTCGGCTTGGAAAGCGGTGCCGATGATTATTTGGCTAAGCCTTTTGCTCTGGCTGAAGTGGCTGCAAGGCTTAAAGCTCTTATTCGTCGTCGAAGTGACCAAATGGAACCAGTTTTAATGGTGGGAAGTATCTGCTATCATCCAGAAACAAAAACCGTTACCAAAAACGGAAAAAATGTCGTTCTGGCACCTAAAGAGCTTATGTTATTAGAGCTTTTGATTATGAATCGCAACAAAGTTTTGTCTAAAGAAACTATTGAAGAGAAAATTTATTCTTGGGGAGATGAAGTATCTAGCAATGCCGTAGAAGTGCATGTACATCATTTGCGTAAAAAGTTTGGTAAAGAAGTCATCAAAACCGTGAATAAAATTGGATATATGCTGGGGGAAGTATGAAAAAACTCAGTCTTAAAATTCGTCTTATCATTTCTTTTTGTGCCGTTTCCGTTGCTATTTTTGGAGGGGCCGGCGTTTTGTCATGGATTGAGAGCCGTGAACAAATTGACGAGTTTTTTGATACTTATCAATTGCTTTTTGTCAGAGAACTTGCAACCGCAGATTGGAGTAATGTTAAATCCTCTACGCAAAACGCGGTGGATCAGATTATTGATGATTTAGATGATGATGGCGAGGAAGAAGATGAGGCTTTGGGATTTGCTGTCTTTAACAGCAAAGGAGAAATGATTTTTCACGATAACGAAAATGGGAAATTATTTAATTATCATCCGCATGCTTCCGGTTTTGAAGAGCAAAAAATCGGACGTAAAAAAAAGCCTTGGCGTATTGTTTGGATGCAAAGCGTCGATAGTAATTATAGAATTGCCGTTGGGCAAGAATTAGCCTATCGTGATGAAGTAGCTTTTGATCTAATTGAGGAAACTTTAGGACCTTGGTTGTGCGGGCTTGCTGCGTTGCTCGTTTTGATTATTTTGTTGGTACATATGGAATTACGCTCTTTGAGAATGCTTGCAGGACATATTTCCAAGCGTTCTTCAGATGATTTATCTCCTCTTACGGAGAGTAATGTTCCTCAAGAAATCCTACCCTTAACAAAAGCTATGAATCAGTTATTTGCTCGTATTGAGCAGATGATTAAGCGTGAACGGAGTTTTATCTCGGATTCAGCTCACGAACTGCGAAGTCCTTTAACTGCTTTGAAAGTGCAGTTAGAAGTTGCAGAAATGTCTGCGGATGATAAAAAAGTTCAACAGAAAGCATTGGCTAATCTTAAGGCCGGAATTGAACGTAGTTCTCGTTTGGTTGAACAATTACTGGCTTTGTCTCGTTTAGACAGTAATTTGCAGAATATTGATACGGAAGAGGTTTTAGATTGGACGGTGATTTTAAATAACGCGGTGGAAGAACAACAAACTCTTGTCGATTATCAACTCAATATAGATATTTTGAACAAAGAATATAATACTATTAAATATGGACGTAATTTTTTATGGTCTTTACTGCTTCGTAATTTATTGGATAATGCGGTGCGTTATAGTCCTAAAGACAGTCAAATAAAAATAGAATTTACTGATAGCGGATTGATTGTGTCTAACAGCGGTGTGAAAGTGGATAAAAAGCATATGGAGCATCTCGGTGAACGTTTTTTCCGTCCGGCAGGGCAGAAAGTGCAGGGGAGCGGTTTAGGTTTGTCTATTGTTGAAAAAATAGCTTCATTACATGGATATTATGTTCGATATGAAAATGATGATGCTGTTTTTAAAGTGATAATTTCTAAGTAGTAAAAGAATAATGCTTTATTTTTTAGAGACAATGACTGTTATTTAAATTTTATTATTTCTTCGAAACTGTTAAATTGGAAGAAAATGTGGTGCTTGGCATTTTTTATGATGGTCAGCTTATCTTTATAAAAATTTTTTTGGGCGTCAAGGTTAAACAAAAGGTCGTTTTCTGCTGCAAAAGCTTTATCAAATGTTATGGTTATGTTATCTTTGTTTTCTTGGTATATTTTTTGAAGGTATGTAAGCTCTTGTTGGCAGCTTTCAATAGAGCGAAGAGATTGCAACTGATTATATTTTTCATATTCTTCTTTGGATGAAACCATATATTTTTTTCTGAATTCTAAATAATTATTTAAGTTTATGTTTTTTAGTATTTGAATGTTTTGAGCAGATATACCTAAAATTTTATCAAATAGGTATGGATTACCGCAAAGAGCTATCTTTTTTCTAATGTTGGGAATTCGATTATGCAAAAGCGATGCTATAAAAATACCTGCAGAATAAGCTATAAGATAAATGTTGTGAAATTTACAAAAATCAAAATTTAGTTCTATATCTTGATAATTATATAAAATTAAAACATCAATGTTGTCTTGCAAATTTAGAAATTGGTGATGGTCGCAGCCCCAACCAGCAAAAAAAACAATTAAATCGGAAGAATCGTTATTGTGATAGAAGTATTGCATTTCTAATCTAGCTTTTTATGTTTAGGTCATATAAAAATATCAGACTAACCTTAATATATATTTAACTATATAGAACTCTTGCATATATAAAAAATAATGATATTATCACTTCAATTGCAGTAATTATTGTAACAATTTAATTGTTTTGTTTATGGAAAAGAAAGTATTTTTAGAAGAAACAACAGAAAGCAAGGTCTTTACTGTTGATGCAACTGGGAAACGCTATGGCTTTTCAAAGCTAAGTGAAACGATTAACGGTAAAAAGCACATTATAGCCCAGTGGAAAGTTGATGGAAATGTCGTGTTGGAAATACGGACAGCGCTTCCCGGAATGTGGAGAATTCTACGAGACGGGCGAAAGGGGTATGAGTTTGTTCCCGAGACTCCATCTGAAAAGCAATGGGTTGTTTTGCTTGTACAATAGAGATTATGTATAGTGATTGATAAAAGCCGCTTGTAAAAAGCGGCTTTTGTCGTTGTGATTTATAAGCCAGCTTACATATATTAAAAATGCAAAAGCTGGTAGTCATTCTTCCTTTGAGAAGTTCAAATCCTGCGTTCAATAAACAGATATAAAAAAACTGCTGTTAAAAGCAGTTTTTTTATATCTGGTCGGGACGAGAGGATTCGAACCTCCGACTTCTTGCACCCCATGCAAGCGCTCTACCAGGCTGAACTACGTCCCGAAAATACTGTTACTCTGTATAGCTCATAATAATTTAATATGCAAGTAGTTTGATATATTATTTGTTGCTTTTTGTTAATGCTATACTGAGTTCATCTCTAAGAGATTTTAATTGGTGCTGTAAATCTGCAATTAGTTGATGTGTCCTTTCATCTAGTGTCGGTGTTGTCTCCGTTTCGAAAAAGTCTTTTTGAATTTCTTCTCCAAGAAGATTCTTAAGCCCTTTTTCCTTAAATAGCTTTTGAACACCTTCTATGGTATATCTTTTTTCATAAAGATAATATTTGATTGTTTTGACTAGTTCTACATCGTCAGGACGATAATACCGTCTTCCGCCACTACGTTTCATTGGCTTTATTTGAGAAAATTTTGTTTCCCAAAAACGTAAAACATGCGTTGCAACGCCAAGATCTTCAGCAACTTCGGCAATGGTTCTAAATGCTGACTTGCTTTTGTTGACTACCATAGAAACACTCTTCCTAATTAGGCATTAATAATTTTACGCATTGTTTGGGAAGGTTTGAAAGAAATAACGCGACGAGAGCTAATAACAGCCTCAATGCCGGTTTTGGGGTTGCGGCCGCAACGTTCTTTCTTGTGGCGCAAAGAAAACGTACCAAATGAAGATAACTTAACATCATTGCCGTTGCTAAGGTCTTTTACGATTTCATCTAGAATCATGTCTAATATATCGTTTGAATCTTTTCTTGATAAACCGATTTCTTGGTAGATGGTTTCAGCAACATCGGCACGAGTAATAGTTTTCATTGTAAATCCTTATTAAATATATTGTTATTCAAATTTATGGAGAATAACTATCGCAAATTATTCTCCATGACAAGAGCTAATCCACAAATTTTTTTTATTTTTTACAGTCTGACAACAGCTCCACCCCATGTGAAGCCTGCTCCCATTGCTGTTAATACCACTAAATCACCCTTTTTGATGGTGCCTTCACTCATTTTTTCCGATAGTGCCAATGGGATTGATGCTGCAGAAGTATTACCGTGATGAGCCAAGTTAACAACAACTTTTTCATCAGGAAGCTCCATCTTTTTGCCTACACCTTCAATAATACGAATGTTAGCTTGGTGTGGGAGCAACCAATCAATTTCTTCTTTTTGAACACCTGCTATATTCATTGCTTCTTCAGCTGCTTGCGCCAATGCGTTAATGGCATACTTGAAAACTTCTTTACCATCCATGGTGACATAACCGGCTGTTTGGGTTGCTGATACTCCTCCTGTCGTGCGCAAAGTATCATAATGACTGCCGTCTGAATATATTTTGGTCGAAAGAATGCCTTTATCTTTTGAATCGCCATTTCCTTCACAAGCTCGCAAAACAATCGCTCCTGCGCCATCTCCAAAAAGAACACAGGTATTTCGATCTGTCCAGTCGGTAATCTTTGATAATGTTTCTGAGCCGATAACTAAGGCTGTTTTAACTTGTCCCAGACGAATCATATTATCTGCTACTGTTAAGGCATAAACAAAACCAGAGCAAGCCGCTGAAACATCCATTGCAGGAGTTCCGGCTTTTGTTCCAAGCATTGTAGCCACTTTTATTGCTGTGGCCGGAGTGGTGTTGTCCGGTGTTACTGTTGCCAGTACAACAATATCTATTTCTTCTGCACTGATGCCCGCTGTCTCTAAAGCCATTTTGGCCGCATGGTAGGATAGGTCAGAGTTTAATTCGTTTTCTACAACATGACGCGATTTTATACCTGTGCGTGTGGTTATCCACTCATCACTGGTTTCAACCATTTTAGCCATGTCATCATTAGTTAAAACTTTGGCCGGAGCATAGTGCCCGTGTCCGATTATTTCTGATCTAATACACTTCATAAATAACTTCCTGTGATAATTCGTCGAGATCAACTTTTTCTATCTCTTCTCGAATGGTGGCAACAAAATTTTGGCGAACCAAATTTGCGGCATTATTTACCGCTACTGAAAAACCCAAAGCATCAGTTCCGCCGTGACTCTTAACTGACAGACCATTTAAGCCCACAAACATAGCTCCGTTGTATAATCTTGGATCCATTGTTTTTTTGACTTTGAGCATAACTCCAAGCATGAAAGGAAGACCTAGCTTGGCTAAAAAAGAACTTTTGATAGCATCTTTGAGCATGCGAACCACCAAACGAGCGGTGCCTTCGGTAGATTTGAGGGCAATATTGCCTGTGAAACCGTCTGCTACAATCACATCTGCGACACCGTTGGGAATTTCATGCGGTTCAACATAGCCCGTAAATTCAATATTCATATGGGAATTCTTAATCATGTGAGCCGCTTGTCGAATCTCTTCTTTTCCTTTCATTTCTTCGGCGCCGATGTTTAGAAGAGCAACTCGTGGCTTGCTGATTCCTAAAGCATGACGAGCTAATATATCTCCCATTAGTGCAAATTCTGCTAAATTTATGGCGTTGCATTCTGTATTGGCTCCCAAATCAAGCATGATGTATTTGCCATTACGGTGAGGCATTATGCTGACTATGGCCGGGCGATGAATCTTGGTTATGGTCTTTAATACTAATTTCGATATGGCCATTAATGCTCCGGTATTTCCTGCAGATACAACAGCTTGCGCTTCTCCTTTGCGGACGGCATCTATTGCCATATACATACTGGTATTGCGATTTCTGATAACTTGGGAAGGCTTATCTTCATTATGAACCATTTCCGGCGAATGTCGCAGTTCACATACCTTTTTTAGATTGGAAAATTCATTTAGGATAGGGGTTACCTTAGCCGTGTCTCCAAAGAGAATAAAACGGATATCGGGGTTTTTTTTAGCAGCGATGCTCAAGCCTTCAATAACGACTCGGGGGGAATTGTCCCCCCCCATAGCATCAACTGAGATGACCAGATTATTATCAGACAAAACCTGCTCCATTTCATAGATATTGCTCAAACGCAATGTTTGAGGTCGTTACATATAATATTATTTATTCGGCAGTAGCTTTTTTAGAAACTACTTCTCGATTGTCGTATTGTCCGCAAGAAGGGCATACGTTATGTGGTCTTTTTAATTCTCCGCAATTCGGGCATTCCATATAAGAATTGCCTTTTAAAGCATCATGTGAACGACGCATGTCGCGGCGAGATTTTGATGTTTTCTTTTTAGGTGTAGCCATTTTCTTATACTCTAAAATTAGTGTTGTTTATAAATTCAATCGACATTCATACTCTATCTGATTTTTAAAATCAACTAAATAAATGTCATTTGAGCGAAATTCTATTGACCTTTTAACCAAAATTTTTTGATTATGCAAGGTTTTTTTATGCCTTGGTGCTTATTTCTTGAGTTTGGCTAAAACGGCAAAAGGATTTTGTGCTTTTGTTGTTTCTTCGTCAAATTCCGAAGTAAATTCGAAAACTTCTCCTTCCATGCGTGGAAAATCATCTAAAACTAAAGCTATTTGTTCCATAGCAATATCTGCTAAATTGATAGTTCCGTTGATTACCGGATCGGGAACCTCATCATTAATGCTGATTTCAATTTCACGAAGTTCTTTTACCGTGAGTTCTGTGTCATAGAGCATTTCAAACTCGGTATGATACGGCTTTATGAAGTTTTCCAGACTGATTACACTGGTTTGTTCTATTTGCGCATCGGCTGTACCCCATACTTTTATTTGATGCTCCTTCTTATTGTATTTGACGTTTATTTCTGCGCTGAGTGATTTTACATCAACAACTTTTAATACTTCCCGAATATAAGAAAGTTCTTCTTTTTTCGCCGTTAGATGATATTTTTTTGCTGAAGCTGTTAAGTCATCAACGACTAATGGGTATGAAAAAAGATTTTGCATAAATACTTTCCTTGTGTTATAAGACTGACTATCTTTTCATTAGGTTTGATATAACTGCAAGGATATCCATATGTCAATAAACAAATTAATGTCTACATCTGCCCTTATCATTACTTTATGCGCTTGTTCAACCCAAAAAACAAACGAGTGGTTCGTTTCTCATAATGGTAATATGCCTTCAGAAGAACGTATTGAGCAGATTACAAAAGGCGATACTCGTGAAAAAGTTCGCCAAATATTGGGAAGTCCTTCAACTATTGTTTCTCTCGATCAAAATACGTGGATATATATGTCTTCCGATGTCAAGCGAGTTGCTTTCTTGGCGCCGGAGGAAATTGATCGTGATGTGTTGACTATTCGTTTCAATAATGAAGGAACGGTCGTAGATATTGAAAGAATAAATAAAAATAGCGGAAATGAGGTGAAGATAAGCTCTGATGCTACGGAAGCCCCAGGAGAACAGCTCGGATTCTTTCGTAAATATTTTGGAGGCGTCGGACAATATAATCCATTTGGCGGAACAGGGGGCGGATCTTCTTTGTAAGCGCATCGGAAGTAAAAAAAGCCGGGTTGACCCGGCTTTTTCTTATGCTGCTTTTGCAGATGCGTTGTTTAATCCTAATTCTTCCATAACCTGTTTCTTTAAGGTCACGTTGTCTGCTTTGCCGGTCGCAAAAACAGGCAAACTGTCATGATAAAGAATAACTCGCGGTAGATAAAGTTCTGACATACCGTTAACGCGAATATAAGTATGAAGAGTTTCTTGAGTGACGTTCCGGTTGTTGGTTACAAGGACAATCTGTTCGCCCTTGCTTTCGTGCGGAACTGCAACTACACCATACAAATGTTCTGGCCCATCCGACTCATGAGCTCGAACTACCATTTCACAAACAGCGTTCAATGAAACCATCTCACCGCCGATTTTGGCAAAACGTTTGATTCGATCTTTGATATAAACAAATCCAATTTCGTCAATGTCAACAACATCGCCTGTATGATACCAACCATCTTTTAGCGGAACCAAAACTCCAGGATTGTCTGGCATGATGTAACCCATCATGACATTAGGACCTTTTACAACCAACTCTCCACCGGTTTCGATTCCGTCTACATGTTCAATCTTGTATTCTACTTTGGGCAATAGTTTGCCAATGGAACCAAAACGATTGAAAATTCGGTTGTTGGCTGTTACAACGGGAGAGCATTCTGTCGAGCCATAGGCTTCTAGAACACGTATTCCTTGACGCTCAACCCACATATTGCGGGTGTCTGGCTTGATTGCTTCTGCTCCGCCGTACATAAAACGAATGTTGTGAAAATCAATCGGGTGGGCAATCTTAGCATAGCCACGGAAGAACGTATCCGTTCCAAACATAACGCTGGCTCCAATCTCGTAAACAATTTCGGAGATGACACGATAATGCAGCGGGGAAGGGTATAAAAACAATTTGGCGCCTTCAAGTATCGGAAATAAAGTGCCCACTGTCAAACCAAAACTATGAAACATCGGCAACGCGTTAAATACCGTGTCGGTTATGTTTATTGTTTCTATACTCGACATTTGTTTTATGTTGGATAAAATATTGGCATGACTTAAGACAACTGCTTTGGGAGCTCCTTCCGAGCCGGACGTAAACATGATAACTGCTTTTTTGTTGCCGCCTTCTTTGTGTGGAACTCGCTTGATTTTATAGCGTAAAAAGGCATTTATTTTATCCCATAATCCAATTTCGTGACGCAAATCTTCCAAGTAAATAACTTCAAAACCTGCCTTTTTGATTTCTTCTATTACTGGTTCCATTTTGGCATTGCGAATGAACAGGTGCGATGTAATAACTTTTTTTACTACGGCTGTTTTGCACATGGAAACCATGTTGGCGGCGCCAACCGAAAAGTTCAACATTACGGGGATGCGTTCATAAGCAGAAAGCCCAAAAAACGTACATAGTGTGGCAATTGAATTGGGAAGAAGCAATGCCACATGTTCTCCCGGCGATGTTTTGCGTTTAAAATATTTTCCAAGAACATAAGATTTTATGATGATGTCCTTGTAAGAATTGGGAACTCGATTGATATCTTCAACAAAGCGCGGACGTCTCAATAAGCCTTTCTTGGAATGTATTTTGGCTGTTTTCATCAGCTGGCCGAATAAAGATATGTTGTCATTGTATGAAGATTCAAAGCACATATCGCGCATCAACATATATACTTCATTGCTGATATGGTCTCGTTGACGGCGAAGTTCGTCTTTTAATTTGAAACTGACAGGCGCTTTGACCGTTATGCGTACTTTGGGAAGCGGTCGATGTGGAAGTTTGCCTTTGGTTTTTGAAAAATAGCCATACTGCGGACCGCTAATCCAAACGGGAATGATGGGGGCTTGCGATTTATCCGCAACAAGTCCGGGAGCCTCATATATCTTCATCAAGCCGCCGTTTTCAGTAATGCGACCTTCGGCAAAGATAACGCAGAGACGACCGCTGTCTACTTTTGCGATTAATTCTTTGATATCTCCTGGCTCAATCGGATTGAAAGGCATGATATCTGCTGTTTTCATAAAAGTGCGTACCCATTTGTTTCTATACAAGTGGCCATTCAAGGCAAATATGGGGTTTCCTGGTAAAAACGCAAATAAGAGCAATGGGTCAAGATATGAAACATGGTTTGATACATATACGCCTTTTTGGGGAAGGTGATCATCGTCAAATCTGATTTCACATCGTACCTTGAAAAATCTGAATGTAATTCTTAAACAAAGTCTGATAAAGTTCCTCAAAATAAAGTCTCCGAGATGTTACTACATGATTTAAATGTTTAATCCGAAAATCTGCTTATTGTAAAGGGTTAAATCATAACAGTCTCACTTTTTGTTTCAAAATGTTACTTAATATTTTGAAAAATATAAAGTTTTGTTTCTTTTGCAGCGGGGATAAATCTGCTATTGTCAATTGAATATTATTACGACATAATAAAGCGAATTTTAAAGTAAGGATTGTAAAAATGAAAAAAGATTCAAAATCTCAGCTCCTATATAGTGCATTTTGCGAGTTTGCAAAAAATGGTTTTGGGGGAGCAACAACACGCGATATTGCAAAACGTGCAGGAATCAATATTTCGTCAATTTTATATTATTTTGGCGGTAAAAAAGGAATTTATGCGGCTGCACTTGAAAATATTGTTGAGGCTGTTAAAAAAGAAACCGACGAGCTGGCTCTAGAATATGAACAGGTTATGTCAAATAAGGACTGTTCAGAAGCAAAAAAAATGCTTAAAAAATATACTAAAGTGTTTTTATTCTTGCTCTGTGGGGAGAAGTTATCTCGAGATATGAAAATGGTTTTCTTGAGCGAATATTCAAAACCAACAGAAGATTTTGGTATCTTGTATGATGGATTGATCTTACCTTTTTATAAAAAAATGGCTAATCTCTTGGAATTGGCCAGTAACAATAAAATATCCATAAAAGATGCTTATTTATATATGTTTCCGTTTTTTGCACAGATGTTTGTATTTAGTTCTCGTAAAGATACAATTTGCAAATTCATGGAATGGAAAACTTATGAAGAGCCCGAAAAACAAAAACTTTTGGACTATATGTATAGTCAAATAGACTTCTTGATTGATAGTCGAAAATAAAGAAAATACGGCACTCCTTACATACTAAAAAAAATAAATCAATCATTTGATTGACAAATATTTTTTTTTCGGATAACCATTTTGTTGTATGTTTTAACAACAGAAGAGACTGTATTTATGAAAAAACTTCTTACTTTTACTGCGCTGGGAACCATTTTGTTGGCCGGAAATGCAATGGCTGCCGGTTTCCATTTGAGAGAGCAGTCTGCTGCCGCTCAAGGTAATGCTTTTGCCGGTGCAACTGCCGGTGCAGAAAATAACTCTTATGCTTATTTTAATGCCGCCGGGTTAACTCGTCAAAAAGGAACGCAAGTTAATCTCGGTGCTACTTATATCGTTCCTCGTGCCGAAGCCGGAAATGTTGAAGCTGACGGTACTCGTGAGCAAGATATCAACAATATTGTTCATGCTGCCTGGGCTCCTAATGGTACAATTTCTCATCAAATCGATGATAAATTGACTGTCGGTTTGGGATTGAATGTTCCTTTTGGTATGATTACAAAATACGACAGTGAGTGGGTCGGATCCGATCATGGAATTACTTCTAAGGTTATTACTTCTACTTTCACTCCTATGGCTGCTTATAAGCTTACCGATAAACTTTCTGTCGGTGCGGGATTGCCTGTTCAATATGTCAAAGCAAGATTAACAAATTCTGCGGCTCGCGGAGCTGCCGATACCGCTCTTAAGGGAGACGCAATTGATGTCGGTTATCAATTGAGTGCTTTGTACGAGCTTTCTGATGATACTCGTTTTGGTGTTAACTATCGTAGTGAAATTAACCATAAGCTCAAAGGCGACATTAGTTCTGCAAATGCGGCATCTGTTCCAGGGATGGGAGCCGTTCTTAATCCTGTGCTGAATCAAGATATTAATGCGACTTTAGATACTCCGGCGATGTTGTCTTTTGGTGCTTATCATCAAATTAATGAAAAATGGGCTGTGATGGCCGAATGGCAACGCGTTTTCTGGAGCTCTTTTGAGTCTTTGGATATTATGGGTGATGATTACCACATGGATATGACAGGAAATATTGCCGGAGGTGGTTTGATTAGTCATACCCCAGAAAATTGGCGCGATACAGATTTCTTTGCCTTGGGCGCAAGCTATCAAATCGATCACCAATGGAAACTGCGCTTCGGTGTTGCTTACGATCAATCTGCCGTAAAGAAAAAGGATCGTACACCTCGTATTCCTGATTCTGACCGTCTTTGGTATTCTGTTGGTTTGAATTATCAATATAACGATAATTTGTCTTTTGACATGGCTTATACATATATTCAGGCTAAGGATGCTACCGTTGATTTGGCTAATAATCCTCCGACACAGCGTGGTGTTTATGCGGAATATAATAACTCTGTTAAATTGTGGGGATTATCTCTGAATTACAAATTCTAGGGTTGTTTTTGTCTGAAGAAAATACATCCATACGTTTAGCGGGAAGGCGCTATCCTCGTGCTTCGGTGCTTTCGTCCTAGACTAAAAATATTTTTCTTCATGCAAATGTAGAATTTGGCAAAAAAGTCTTCGTGTCTGCGGAGACTTTTTTTGTTGCATTTTATGCATAATCAGTTATAATGACAAAAACTAGACAAAATGGAGAGGCCGATGTCTGTTCAATCCTCCGAACTTTATGCTCAATGGTTGCATGTGTTGATGCATTATGCCAAAAGTTTCTGTAATGAAAACTGTTTGTGGGACGAGTTTTCCAGACATTGTTGGGGAATTGAAGGCTTTTTGCGAAATAATAATCTTCCGCTTCCTGAAAATACAGAATATATGTCTGTCAATGTGGGGCTAGCTAAATCATTTGATGATTTTATAAATATGGCTGCAGATCATAAGAAAGCTGCAGGAGCTGTCTTATGGCGCTTTGTTAAAGCGGCGCATCCGGATATGCGAAATAGTGCGTTGCAAAATAAAAATAAAAAGCCGGAAGAGTATCGGAGAGAGCGTCGTTTTCAAAAAAATATTATGCATCTTTTGGGGTGTTTGAATTTGGAGTTATCTGCTAAAGATAAAATTAATGCTCTTGATTATTTGGAATATCGGTATAGCGCAGAAGAATATCGGCAGGTCTATCGTCAACTCGGTGATTTTAGTTTTGGAGAAATTGCGCAAGATTTTGATTATGAACGAATTCAAACCGTGAAGTTGTTTCATGAATTGTTGAAGGAGTGTAAAAAATCAACCTTTAAGGACAAGATTGTTTCGGCTCAGACTTTCTTGGAAACTGTGGCCCGTAATGCTCAGATATTGGAGGGGGTTCAATATACTGATGTATATGGAAATCTCAAAACTATTGATGAACAGGCTCGTTTGGACATGCTTTCGGCAATGAAAAAATCTAAGGTTCCTTTTTCTGCCGAAACAATGGCTTATTATGAGGGAAAACCACTGGCAACAAAAGATATGAATTTGTATTTGGGAGCTGTTTTGCATAAATTTGGGGCGGCTAATGGCGTAAAAAATAAAAAACAGGTATTGTCCCGTTCGTTTGCCGTTATTAATATGGGTTTGCAACACATAAATGATGCTGGTAATCAATTGGTTTCGCGTTACGCAGATTATTTATTTCAGTATGCTTCTTATAATTATGATAATCCTTCTATTCGAACGGAACTTTTGGAAAAATTGTTATTACGCAATGCCGAACAACAAAATAATAAAGTGAAAGCTTCTTGCCTGTTTGAAGAATTTGTTCCGCAAAATGAGTTAAAAAGTATTGATAAAAATTTGGTGTTAAAAATAGCGGAAAGTTATGCTCATTCTTTTGTTATAAGTGATGTTGAATTGGAAGAGTTTAATCCACAGTTTCATGAAAGAATGACACGTATGTTTTGTAACATCGTGAAAGAGCATGATTATAAAAAAAGCGAAACGGAGGCTTTGTGTGGCGTTTTGAGAAAAAACTCCGACAAAGCTATCGCTGAGATGAGTCGTAATATTATGTCTGCTTATACGCAAAAACAAGCGCGGTATATGAGTGGAAAAGGCGGTAAGACACTCTAGATTTTTGAACGTAAGTATTTGGCGGTATAGCTGGTTTCTGATTGTGCTACTTCTTCAGGCGTTCCTTGAGCAATGATTTTTCCGCCGCCATCGCCTCCTTCCGGCCCAAGATCAATGATGTAGTCTGCAACTTTTATAACATCTAGATTATGTTCAATCACAATAACGGAATTTCCTTGTTCAACCAGTGCTTGCAGTACTTTTAGCAATTTGTTGATGTCTTCAAAATGAAGTCCTGTTGTCGGTTCGTCAAGAATGTAAAGTGTTTTACCGGTGGCTCGTTTGGAAAGCTCTTTGGAAAGTTTTATACGCTGAGCTTCTCCTCCGGATAAGGTTGTTGCGGGTTGTCCTAGTTTTATGTAACCAAGACCTACTTTTCTTAATAGTTCCAGTCTGCTTTTGATAGAGGGAATAGCATTGAAAAAGTCAAAGGCTTCATCTACGGTCATGTCTAAAACATCTGCAATGGATTTATCTTTATAACGGACTTCTAAGGTTTCGCGATTGAAACGTCGTCCTTTGCATACATCACATTCGACATAGACATCGGCCATAAAATTCATTTCAATTTTGGTAACACCGTCTCCTTTGCAGGCTTCACAACGCCCCCCGGGGACATTAAAAGAAAAACGTCCGGCAGAATATCCGCGCGCTTTGGCTTCGGGAAGACCGGCAAACCAGTTACGGATATAATCAAATAAACCGGTATAAGTAGCCGGATTTGAGCGTGGTGTGCGACCTATCGGTGACTGGTCGATATTAATGATTTTATCAATATTTTGGGCTCCAATCAGTTCGTCGTAAACTCCGGCAGGTTCTCTTGATCCATTGATTTCTTTGTCTAGTGCTTTACACAGTGTTTCTAATATTAAGGAAGACTTGCCACCGCCCGAAACACCCGTGATGCACGTAAAAGTTCCTAGCGGAATTTGTACGTTAATATTTTTCAGATTATTGGTTCTAGCTCCTTTAAGACCTATAAACTTTCCGTTTCCTTTACGACGTATTGAGGGGACGGCAATAACTTTATCCCCGTTGAGATACTGAGCGGTTATACTGTTTTTGTTTTTAAAGACTTCTTGCGGCGTTCCTTGGGCAACTATCTCTCCTCCCTGGCTGCCGGCTCCGGGACCCATGTCAACCAGAAAATCGGCTGCCCGAATGGCATCTTCGTCATGTTCTACCACTATTACGGTGTTGCCGATATCTCTTAACCGTGTCAGTGTTTCTAAAAGGCGGTCATTGTCTCTTTGATGTAAGCCAATGGAAGGTTCATCCAAAACATAGAGTACGCCGGTTAGGCCTGAGCCTATTTGTGAGGCAAGACGTATACGCTGTGCTTCGCCGCCGGATAATGTGCCTGATTGTCTGGATAAATTTAGATATTCAAGACCAACGTTATTTAAAAAACTTAGTCTCTCTATAATTTCTTTAAGAATTTTTGCTGCGATTTCTTGTTTTTTTGGGGAGAGAGTAGGTCCTATGCCGCGAAACCAAACAAGTGCTTTTTTTATGGATAAGTTGGAAGCTTCTATAATATCAAGACCTCCAATTTTAACAGCCAAGGCTTCTGGTTTTAAACGCTTTCCGCCGCAAAACTCACAAGGCGCTGCAGATTGATAGCGAGCTAATTCTTCCCTTGAGGACATTGAATCTGTTTCCAAAAAACGACGCTCCATGTTGGGGATAACCCCTTCAAAAGGCTTATATGTTTGGAAATGGGAAAAATATATCGGAATAGGTTCATTTCCTGAACCATATAAAATGACGTCTTTGGCATGTTGAGGCAAATCTTTCCATGGTGTGTCCTCGGAAATTTCAAGATAGCGACATAAAGAGGTTAATGTGTCAGTAAAAAATCCATGTCGACGATTAAACCACGGGGCGATAGCTCCTTTTGATATTGATAAATTGGGATTGGGAACAACAAGAAGCGGATCCATATAAAGTTTTGCACCTATACCTTCACAGTGAGGGCAGGCTCCGTAAGGATTGTTAAAAGAAAATAAGCGCGGTTCTATTTCTTCTATTGTAAAGCCGGAGACCGGACAGGCAAATTTTGAAGAAAAAATCGTTCTTTCTCCTGTCGTGACATTTTCGGCAAAAAGTAGACCATCACTTAGGTTTAGAGCTGTTTCAATCGATTGAGATAATCTTTCGCTGATACCTTCTTTTATGATGATACGATCAATAATTACTTCTATATCATGTTTTTGATTTTTGTTTAGTTCCGGGGCTTCTTCTATATCGTATATTGTTCCGTCTATTTTGAGGCGTTGATATCCACGTTTTTGCAATGTTTCGATTTCTTTTTTGAATTCTCCTTTTTTGCCACGGGCTATCGGGGATAAAAGCATTAATTTGGTGCCTTCAGGCATTTCAAGAAGACGATCTACCATTTGAGAAACAGTTTGAGATTCAATAGGCAAACCCGTCGCGGGTGAATAGGGAGTTCCAGCTCTGGCCCAGAGCAAACGCATATAATCATAAATTTCAGTAACAGTGCCGACAGTTGAACGAGGATTATGAGAGGTTGTTTTTTGTTCAATGGAAATTGCAGGAGAAAGTCCTTCCAAAGAATCTACATCCGGTTTTTTCATCAAATCCAAAAATTGGCGTGCATAGGAGGAGAGGCTTTCAACATAACGTCTTTGACCTTCGGCATAAATGGTGTCAAATGCCAAGGAGGATTTGCCCGATCCAGAAAGACCGGTGATGACTGTTAGCTTATTTTTGGGGATACTTATGCTGATATTTTTGAGATTGTGTTCTCTGGCGCCTTTAATGTCAATAAAATCATTACTCATTCTTGTTCTCCTCGGTCGTGCAATATAGTTTATTTTCCAAGGAATAGCAATATA
The DNA here is from genome assembly GCA_944393685.1 of uncultured Alphaproteobacteria bacterium. Lineage (GTDB taxonomy): Bacteria > Pseudomonadota > Alphaproteobacteria > RF32 > CAG-239 > CAZU01. Next base: position 25,501 of record CALYAW010000006.1, on the reverse strand, counting down.
AAACATGCTTAAAGCGATTATAAATAAAAAACTTGCAAAAATTAAACATGGTGCTAGTATGCGCTTTACGTTTTAACCAGTATATTGTTTTTTATGATAAAATTTTTTGTTTATGCGGTTGCGATGTTGTTATGTCTGATTGAGACAGCCAAAGCTGCCGTTAATATTGCCGTCATAGCTCCTAAAAGCGGAGATTATAGCGATGCCGCCAAAGATTTGATATCAGGGGTAAAAGCGGCCGTGTCTGAGATTAATAATCAAGGTGGTTTGTTGGGGCAAAGTATTAATCTGATTGAAGTGGATGATCAATGTGATGATCGTTTTAATGTTTCTATGGCGCAGATGATGGCTGTTAATTCTTCTCCCGAAGATAAAATGCTTTTGGTTATAGGGCCTTATTGCGGAAATAAATTTTTCGAAGTTGCAAAAATATATGAAGACGGTAAAATTATGCAAATAGTTCCTTTGCCCGTGGATGGCGAAAAATTGGAAATTGCGCGAAAAGGATTAATCAAATTTACCGGAACAGAAACAACACAGGCTGCTGCTTTTTTTTCTTTTTATAAACATAAATTTATAAATCAAAACGTGGCTTTGGTTTATGATGGTCAAAATCGTTCTGCGGTGGAGATTGCCGCTGCTATACAGCAAATTTTTACTGACGAAAAAATGATGCAACGGTTGACAACTTATAATTTTGCCAATTATGGCGATGATTTTAAGCAAATGGCTGATGAAATATTGCTCAATAATCAGGTGGTTTATATATTGGGGACATCTAAAAACACGGCTAAATTGACGCGTGAAATCGGAGAGATTAGAAATGGAACCGCCATATTTACCAGTCGTTATGCTTTGAGAGAAGATTATACCGATATCGTTAGCTCAAGGCAGAAAGGATTATATTTTTTGGCTCTTGAGAATCTTAGAGATAATCCGCAGTTTGCCGAGACCTTGGTGCGTTTGCGCCTTAAAAGGCAGGAACCGCGAGGATTGGGCGCTTATGGCTATTTGAGTGTTCTTTTATGGAAAACAATCGTGATGCAAGCCAATTCTTTTGATTATGAGAAAACTTCTCAAGTATCTGATTCTGCTGAATTTGTCTTGCCATGGGGAAAAGTTAAGTTTAAGGAAGGAAATCCTAATAAATCAGCTCCTTATGGTGTATATGGTTTTTCAGAAGGAGAATATACACAGGTTTATTGATTTTGGGTTTTAATCTGGAAATTATCAATGTATATTGAGTAGAGTTTTAACGAATAATATAAGGTATAAATAAAATGGCTGGAAGCATTAATAAGGTAATTTTGGTCGGCAATTTGGGAGCTGATCCTAAAGTCAGCAATACTCAAAATGGTGCCAAAATCGTCAATTTGAATGTGGCAACGTCGGATACATGGAAAGATAAGTTGTCCGGAGAACGAAAAGATCGTACAGAATGGCATCGGGTGGTTATTTTTAATCCTCAGTTGGCAGATATTGCAGAACGTTATCTCCGTAAAGGTTCGAAAGTTTATTTGGAAGGTCAGTTGCAGACGCGTAAATGGGAAGATGGCAACGGTCAAGAAAGATATACGACAGAAGTTGTTTTGCAAAATTATAATGGTTCTTTGGTTCTTCTTGATGGTAAGGGAGATGGAGTTCCGGCCGGCGGAAATGATGTTTTTTCTTCCTCGTCTTCAGGTTGGGATTCTGCTCCTGCGGCTCCTTCTGCCGATTTGGATGATGATATTCCATTTTAGTCAAAATTAAGAATTTATCTGCAAAAAGGAAAGAGCGGAAACGCCTTTCCTTTTTTTGATATTAAAAATTGGCTAAATTATCGTTTTTTGATGCATTATTGTTAACCTTTTGCCGGCAAGAAAAATTAAAAATCGATTTTAAGGCTGTTTTTTTGCCCATAGAGCGTGTTTGGGTGTTTTTATCTGGGCATAAGTCGGAGAATTTGTTAGCTTCAAAAAGTATTTTTTGCTAATCTTATCAGAGTTTGAATTGTTAAAGTAAAGGTGTAAATAAAGTGACTGAAGAAATTGAAAATAAAAAAGCTGATATTAATCCGATTGATGTTGGCAAAGACATTACGCCGATTGAAATTTCGGAAGAAATGCGCCGTTCTTATCTGGATTATGCAATGAGTGTTATTGTTTCTCGTGCGCTGCCAGATGTTCGTGATGGTTTGAAGCCAGTGCATCGTCGTATTATTTATTCGGCTTATGAAAATGGATATGATTATAATCGCCCGTTTCGTAAATCAGCTCGTATCGTCGGTGATGTTTTAGGTAAATATCACCCACATGGAGATTTTTCGGTCTATGAAGCTATGGTTCGTATGGCTCAGCCTTTTTCAATGCGGGTTCCTTTGATTGATGGTCAAGGAAACTTCGGTTCTATGGATGGTGACAGCGCCGCCGCGATGCGTTATACCGAGGCTAGATTGGCAAAAGTCGCTCATGCTTTGATTGATGATATCGATAAAGATACCGTTGATTTTATGCCAAACTATGATGAAAGTTTGCAGGAACCATCTGTTTTGCCAGCACGATATCCGAATCTTCTAGTTAACGGGGCAAACGGTATTGCGGTTGGTATGGCAACCAATATTCCTCCTCATAATCTTGGCGAGGTTATTGACGCTTGCTGTGCTTATATTGACAATCCGGATATATCCATTGAGGAGATGGTTAAAATTATTCCCGGACCAGATTTTCCAACGGGAGGATTGGTACTTGGCTATGCCGGTGCTAAATCCGCTTATTTGACCGGCCGCGGCTCGGTTGTAATGCGTGCCAAATGCACAATTGAAGAACTTCACAAAGATAAAGAGGCAATCATTGTTCATGAAATCCCTTATCAGGTTAATAAAGCCGCAATGATTACTCGTATTGCCGAATTGGTTAAGGAAAAGAAAATTGAAGGCATTGCCGAAATCCGTGATGAATCTGATCGTCAAGGTGTTCGTGTCGTTATTGAAGTAAAAAGAGATTTTCAGGCTGATGTGGTCTTGAACCAATTGTATAAATATACTTCGTTGCAGACCAGTTTCGGTATGAATATGCTGGCAATTCATAATGGTCGTCCGATGATGATGAACCTTAAAGAAATTATTGCCGCATTTATAGAGTTCCGTGAAGAAGTTATTCGTCGTCGTACGATTTTTGAATTGGGTAAAGCCCGTGATCGTGCCCATACGTTGGTCGGATTAGCAATTGCTGTTGAAAATATTGATCCGGTAATTGATTTGATACGAACCTCTCCATCACCGCAAGAAGCTAAAGAAGCGTTGCTGGCAAAAGCATGGCCAGCCGGTGATGTTGAACCTTTGGTGAAATTGATTGATGAACCTGACCGTAAGGTCGAAAACGGAACTTATCGTTTGTCTGAGGCTCAGGCTCGTGCTATTTTGGATTTGAAACTCCAAAGATTGACAGGCTTGGAAAGAGACAAAATCCATGAAGAATTGGTTGTTCTCGGAGATGAAATTAAAGAATGCCTGTCTATTCTGTCTTCACGTGAAAAATTATACACTATTATGCGTGATGAATTGGTGGTTATTAAAGATGAATATGCTACACCTCGTCGTTCTAAAATTGAAGACATAGAGTATGATACTGATATTGAGTCTTTGATTCAAAGGGAAGATATGGTGGTTACCGTTACGGAAGCCGGATATATTAAGCGTGTGCCGCTGAATGCATATAAAGCTCAAAAACGCGGCGGAAAAGGAAAATCCGGAATGGCTACCAAAGAGGAAGATTTTGTAACTCGGTTGTTTGTGGCTTCTACCCATACGCCGGTGTTGTTCTTCTCTTCTTTAGGATATGTTTATAAAATGAAGGTGTATAAATTACCTTTGGGTTCTCCGACATCTAAGGGAAAGCCGTTTGTTAATTTGTTGCCGCTTGATCCCGGTGAGACAATTACAACCATTATGAAATTGCCGGAAAATGAGACAGAATGTCAAGACATGTCCATCATGTTTGCCACTTCGAAGGGTAATGTTCGTCGTAATTCGTTGAGTGATTTTGTTAATGTTCAATCTAACGGAAAAATCGCTATGAAATTGGATGATGGCGATAAATTGATTAACGTTCGTATTTGTAATGAAGATAATGATGTTATGTTGGCTGCTCGCAGTGGTAAGTGTATTCGTTTCCCTGTGGAAGATGTTCGCGTATTCGTTGGCAGAAATTCAACAGGTGTTCGCGGTATTAAACTTGCGGATAAGGATGAAGTTATTTCAATGTCTATCTTGAAGCATAGCGATGCAACAACTGAGGAGAGGGAAGAGTATTTTCGTCTTAAACGCATGGAAAATGAGGGAACAGAACCTGATTTCGCTCATATGAGCCGTGAAGTCTATGAGCAGATGAAAGAAAATGAGCAATTTATTCTTTCTGTTACCACCACAGGTTATGGTAAACGTACTTCATCATATGAATATCGTGTGACGGGACGTGGCGGACAAGGTATTGCAAATATGGAAATGTCTGCCCGTAATAAGGAAATTGCCAGTTCTTTCCCGATTGAAGATGATAATCAAATTATGATGGTTACCGATGCAGGTAAACTTATCAGAATGCCGGTTAGCGATATTCGAATTGCTGGTCGTAAGACACAAGGCGTTATTTTGTTTAGAACCGGAGAAGGTGAAAAAGTTGTCTCCGTAACATGGCTTGATGCCGATGCCGGAGACGATGAAGAGCTTGAAGAAGAAACTGGTTCCGAAGTTTTGGGAGATAGCGTTGCTGATCCTGATGAGACATTAGGCGAAATAGAAGTTGAAGAGCCTGACGTCGAAACAGAAGAATAGGACTGTCTGAGCGGATGGTTATACCGTCCGCTCATAACGTGAGATAAGAAAATGATATTAAATACTGGATTTGAAGCGATAATCAGTGGGCTTTTGGCAGTGATAATTGCTCAATCTTTGAAGGTTTTGACTTTTTACCTGAAAATGAAAGAAATTGATTTTGAAAAGTTGGCAACCACCGGAGGAATGCCAAGTTCGCATAGTGCAGGAGTTTGTGCTTTGACTATGTCTGCCGGATTGATTGCCGGTTTTGATTCTTTGTTCTTTGCAATCAGTTCTGGTTATGCATTGGTTGTGATGCATGATGCTGCAGGTTTGCGTCGGGATGCCGGTGATATGGCCAAAATTCTTAATCAGATTTTGAAAGATTTTTATAAATCAAATATGAAAACCAAGTCTGCACAGCTAAAGGAATTATTGGGACATACTCCAAAAGAGGTGATAGCTGGGTTTGTGTTGGGGTGTGTGGTCGCTTTGACAGTACATTTTTGGGAAAGGATTTTTTAATATGAGCGCACGATTGACCATTCGTTTTGCCGTTTATATTATTTTTGAGCAAGATGATAGGGTTTTGCTATCTTTGCGCGAAAACACAGGTTACTGCGATGGTCAATATGGTTTGGTGCAAGGTCATCCTGAAGAAGGAGAAACAGTTAAAGAAGCTGCTATACGTGAGGCAAAAGAAGAAGCCGGAGTGGAAATTGCTCCGGAAGATTTGCATTTTAGCGAAGTCTGTCATGATTTATCCGATTGTCCTTATTTACAATTTATTTTTCGCTGTCATAAATGGTTGGGAGAGATTGAAAATATGGAGCCTGATAAGTGTGGCGAGCTTAAATGGTTTGATAAAGATAAATTGCCGGAGAACATAATTCCGAAAGTTAAAATTTTTATTGAAAATAAGCCAGATATAGGTTTAACAGAACTTTGCTATAGATAAGGTAATTTTTTTGATTTCTTTTGTAGTTGCATTTTTAAAATACAACAGTATAATAGTTGTGTTTTTTGTGGAGAAAATAAAATGCCTTTTATAACAATTAGTACAAACACTGAAAATAAAAATGATAATTTGTGTGCCGAAGTCGCACATTTGGTTGCAGAAAATCTTGGAAAACCAATTGATTATGTTGTAGCAAGAGTATGTTGCGGGCAAGATATGGCATTTGGTGGAACTAATAAAAACAAAGGAGCTTTGATTGAGATAAAATCTGTGGGCTTCTCCGATAAGGCTCTTTTGGCTCGAAAGCTGACAGATGTGGTTGTACAACATTTAAAAGTTGAGGCTCGCTTTGTGAACATTGAGTTTGTTAATTTAAAGGCTGAAGATGTATCCGTTAATGGAGGATTGTTAGGATAATGCTGGCTCTGTTGATTATTTTTGCGGCATCTATGCTGGGGCTATCCGTGCAATGGATTCATCGTAAGTTTGGTGAAATTACTTATGAACAGATTTTGTTTCATCTCAATATTTCTCTTGATGCAGAAACTAGACTTATGAAAAGTTTTTTAGAAAATACGCTGATGGTTTCGGTCATCATACTATTAGTTTTGTATATAGTTTTTGGGTTGAAAGAATATCGTTGGCAAACATGGCAAAAAATTGCAGAGAAAGTGCGTTTATTTGCTTTAAAATTGGCTTTTGTATATTTAATCGTTGCCCTTTGCTTTGTCGGATACCGTGTTGATTTTGCAGAAATTATTGAAGATTATCATGCAAGAGATGTCTTTTCTGATTTTTATGAAGAAAATTGGATTGATCCAAAGCGAACAGAAGTGGTTTTTGCTCCAGAGAAACGTAATTTGATTCTTATTTTTGCTGAGTCTTTTGAGGCTACGTGGCTAAATAATAAAAATAAGAAATTTTTTGGAGATATGTTTATGCCAGAAATGAATAAACTGGCGCGTGAAAATATCAATTTTAGTGATGATGACGATGTCGGTGGAATGATATCTGTCGATGGTACTCAGTGGACACAAGCAGGTCTTGTTGCTCAGACTTGTGGAATTCCTTTGCATCTTCCTATTGTTAATCATAATAAGTTTTTGCCAAAACATGGTTATTTGCCTGAGGCTTGGTGTTTGACGGATGTGCTGGATCAAGCCGGGTATAATGTTGTTTTTATGACCGGAATGGATAAGACTTATGCGGGTGTTGATAAATTTTTTGAATCACATGGTGATATTCAGATTTTAGGGTGGAATTATTTTAAGAAAAAATACAAATTACATGATGATGTAGATCCGGTAAGAAGAAAGATTTTGCGAGATGACCAGCTTTTGACAGACGCTCGTTCCCAATTGCAAAGCTTGGCTGAGCAAAATAAACCATTTGCCCTTATTTTGATGACTATGGATACTCATGGGGGAAATGAATATTTGGATGAAAAAAATTGCCGTGTGAGATATGAGGGGAGCGATTATTATAAAAACGTTTATAAGTGTGCCGATGAAAAAATTTCTTCTTTTGTTCGTTGGATACAAAAACAAAGCTTTTATGACGATACGACAGTTGTCGTTGTAGGAGATCATTTGGTTATGAATGACGGTATTTATGAGGGTGGAGAAGATATTCAACGTCGTGTTATGAATCTTTTTATTAATACAAAAAAGCCTGTGCTGCGTGCTAAACATAGACGTTTTAGCTCATTTGATATTTATCCGACTATTGTTGAGGCTATGGGCGGGCATATCCGAGGGAGACGGCTTGGACTTGGAGTTTCTTTGTTTGCATCTGTTCCAACACTGTTGGAAAGAGATTATACACCGGAAATATTGGAAGATGAAATGAGTAAAAGATCTCGTATCTATGATCGTTTGTTATTTGGAAAATGAGGATTTTTTAGTAAGATTCTGGTAAGCATAAGCAAAAGGATCTGGTTTTTGATAATGAAGTTGATCCGATATGGAAATTGCGCGGACACCGTCTACTAAATTAAGAGACTCTGCTTTTTGACTTTTTATACAATAGAGATAACGCGCAACATCGCGGAAACGACAACTGATTGTGAGTACGGAACCATCGGATTTGAGAATAGGATTATTTGTTTGATGGTCTCTTACAACATAAGGTTTTATGATTTCTGAATCTCCGGTTCCTCCAATACATTTTCCTGGCTTTTTGAATTTATCTTCATTGGCGCAGGGATGTATGCTGCGCATTTCTTGGACATAAAATTCAAGAGCCTTTCTTTCTGCTATATCTAGCTTGTTATCGGAAAGTTTTTGTTTGCAGAATTGAAATGTATCCCATAGCATTTCTGCTTCATAGCTTGCTTTGCCGTTGACTGTTTTGGATGGCTCGTAGGTGTCGTTCAAACTATTTCTCCATTTCTTATTTAATTCTTTTATCATAAATTTTGTCTAAAGGCAATAGGCGGCGATGAGAGATTGCCAAAGAAAGGAAGTTTTTTATCTGGTAGGAGGTAGTATCACGAAAAAAAGCCACCCTGATATGGGTGGCTTTTTATTGGCTCCGGCTGCCTGATTCGAACAGGCGACCGATCGGTTAACAGCCGATTGCTCTACCGCTGAGCTAAGCCGGAATACGGTATTCTTTTTGGAGGCCGGTACCGGAATTGAACCGATGTACAAGGATTTGCAGTCCTCTGCATGAGCCACTCTGCCAACCGGCCAACTGGTTACCGTCTCTCAATCGGTGCCTCTATATATACAATAATTTTTTCCCACGTCAATAGATTTTTTTAAAAAATATGTTTTTTTATCACAACTTTGTTATATGATAGCAAAAGTTTGGATTTTATTATGAGAGGAATAGTTTTATGAAGGTTGCTATTGCTTCTGATCATGGCGGTTTTATATTGAAAGAGTATTTACTTAATCACTATAAAAAACAAAATGTTATTTTGGAAGATCTTGGAACATATAGTGAAGAATCGTGTGATTATCCATTAATTGCAGATACGTTGTGCAGATATGTGCTAAATAAACAATGCGATTTGGGAATTCTTATTTGCGGAACGGGAATCGGGATTTCTATTGCCGCTAACAGACACAAGGGAATTCGGGCCGCTCTTTTATATGATAATGAGGTGGCACATTTGGCGCGTGAACATAATAATGCAAATGTTGTCGTGTTTGGTGGAAGAACTCAAAAAAAAGAAGATGTGGTTAGATATCTTGATACATTTTTAGATGCTTCTTTTGAAGGTGGGCGGCATCAAAGACGAATCGATGAATTAGATAAGGTAGGAGAATAAAATGGATTTTTCGGCAGATTTAAAAAATGAAGATAGTGAGGTTTATGACGCTATTGCAAATGAGTTGAAACGACAGAAAGAACAAATTGAATTAATCGCTTCGGAGAATATTGTTTCAAACGCAGTATTAGAAGCACAAGGTTCAATTTTAACAAATAAGTATGCCGAAGGATATTCTGGAAAACGCTATTATCACGGATGTGAATTTGTTGATGTTGTTGAAACTTTGGCAATTGAAAGAGCAAAGAAATTATTCGATTGCAAATATGCCAATGTGCAGCCTCATTCCGGAAGTCAAGCTAATACGGCCGTGTATGTTGCATTGTTACAACCGCATGATACTATTTTGGGAATGAGTCTTGATGCCGGGGGACATTTGACGCATGGTTCAAAAGTTTCTATTTCCGGAAAATGGTTAAATGCTATTGCATATGGTGTGCGCAAAGAAGATGGCTTGATTGATTATGAACAAGTGGAAAATTTGGCGTATGAAAATAAGCCTAAATTAATTATTGCCGGTGGCTCTGCTTATCCCAGACAAATTGATTTTGCTCGGTTTAGAAAAATTGCTGATAATTGCGGGGCTTATTTGATGGTGGATATGGCTCATTTTGCAGGCTTGGTGGCAGGCGGAGTGCATCCGAATCCATTATTATGGGCCGATGTTGTTACTACAACTACTCATAAAACTTTGCGTGGGCCGAGAGGCGGAATGATTCTTACTAATAATGAAGATTTGGCAAAAAAAATTAATTCAGCTATCTTTCCCGGAACACAAGGCGGACCTTTGATGCATGTAATAGCGGCAAAAGCAGTTTGTTTTAAGGAGGATTTAACACCACAATTTAAAGAATATGCCGCGCAAGTTGTTAAAAATGCAAAAGTTCTGGGGGATGTTTTGAAAACAAGAGGGCTTAATCTTGTTTCCGGCGGAACGGACACTCATTTGCTTCTTGTTGATTTACGTCCGAAAAATGTGACCGGAGATGTTGTGGCTGAAGCGTTGGATAAAGCGCATATTACTTGTAATAAAAATGCTATTCCTTTTGATCCTATGCCGCCCAAAATTACATCGGGAATTCGTGTGGGGACGCCTGCCGGAACAACTCGCGGTTTTAAGGAAAAAGAGTTTGAGAAAATTGGACATTGGATTGCTGACGTGATTGATGCGTTGGAAAAAGGAAATTCAGATGATGTTATTAAGAAGGTTTCCCAAGAGGTGATTAGTCTGTGTAGAGAGTTTCCGATATATTAGTTTAAAAAGAGCACCTTTAAAGGTGCTCTTTAAAGTATCTTAAAAAAGTATAAATGAAATATTTATATTTTTTTGTTATGTTTATGTCGGTTTATGAGGAGAAATAAGATATGCAGCCGATAACATCGCAAAAATTATGTGAAATTTTGAATTATCAAAATCCTGTTGTTGAAGTTGTTGTGGATACGGTTTCAACAGATAGCAGAAGTGTAAAACAAGGTGACTTGTTTATTGCTCTTAGAGGAGAAAATTTTGATGCTCACGACTTCGTGCCTGAGGTGATTGCAAAAGGTGCTGCTTTGGTGGTTGTGGAACATATTGTTGAAGGAGTATCTCTTGATAGGCAGATTGTTGTGCCGAATTCGTTGCATGCCTTTGGAAAAATAGGTGCATATAATCGTTCTTTGTACAAAGGGGTTGTAATCGGATTGACTGGATCTGCCGGAAAAACGACCACTAAGGAAGAAATTAAGTTTGCGCTTGGTCGGTTTGGTAAAACTTATGCAACAAGCGGAAATCATAATAATAATGTCGGCGTACCAATTACTTTGTGCAATATGGATATGGATGCGGAGTATGCCGTTATTGAAATGGGAATGAGTGCAAAAGGCGAAATTGAAGAGCTGGTTTCTTATGTTCAGCCCGATATTGCTATCATAACAAATGTTTATCCGATGCATATTGAATTTTTTCCGAATTTTGAAGGAATTGCCGAGGCGAAAGCAGAAATATTTAAGTCTCTTAAAAAAGGTGGTTGGGCAATCATTAATGAAGATACGAATTTTGCAGATATCCTTGAAAAAAGAGCTTTGGAAAATGGTGCTAAAGTAATTAAATTCGGTAAAAATACCCATCCGAACGTAGAATTAAAATTGTCTGATGAGGGAGAACATAATTATTATAACGCCTGGTGCGTTCTTAGCCTAATCAAAGCACTAGGACTTGATGTTAAACAAACAGCTGAAGATTTATCTCAGTTCAAAGCTTTGGCAGGAAGAGGCGCAAAACATCAATTGAGATTACCAAACGGTGGAATATACACTTTGATAGATGATAGCTATTCGGGACAGCCGGAAGCTATGAAAATTGCAATCGAAACTCTGGATAAAATGAAAGTACCGGGGCGTAAAATCGTTGTGCTTGGTAAGATGGCCGAGTTGGGAAATACTTCTAAGGCTAGACATGTCGAAATCGGACAAACAGTGGCAAACAGTTCTGTCGATATTGTTGTCGGAGTTTGTCCAGAAATGAAAGATATGTTAGCGCAGGTGCCGAACTCTAAAAAGCAATATTATTTTGAAAATAAAGAGGGATTAGACGATTTTTTGATAAATAACTTGTTGCAAAATAATGATATTGTCCTTATAAAAGGAGCCAGATATTCTTCAAAATTATATCAGGTCACAGACAGCTTGATTGAAAAAGGAAAGTAGATAGTATATGAAATGCCCTTTTTGCGGATGTGAAGATACTCAAGTGAAAGATTCTCGGGAAACCGATGATGGAACGGCAATTCGCAGACGTCGTGAATGCGCGGAATGTGGATCTCGTTTTACAACTTTTGAACGTGTCCAACTGCGTGATTTAATTGTCGTTAAAAAAAACGGTGAGAGAGTTATGTTTGACAGAGACAAACTCGCTCGTTCTATTTATTTGGCTGTTCGTAAAAGACCGGTTAGTAATGAACGCGTTGAAAAAGTGGTAACCGCTATTCAACGACGTTTGGAGAGTTCCGGTGAAACAGAGATTCTTTCAACGCAGATCGGTGAATATGTGATGGAGGCTTTGGCTAATCTTGATCATATTGCTTATATCCGATTTGCATCTGTCTATCGCGATTTTCGAGAAGTGAAAGATTTTGAAGATTTTGTAGAAACTATTGATAAATTGGCTAAGCCTCAAGGAGATGAAGAATAATGGGAAGTTTTGTTTCGGAAAAAATCAGAATGAAATCAGCAGCTCGTTTGGCCGCCGTGCAAGCAACCTATATGATTGAGTACGGACAATTGCCTGTTGATGAGGTTATAAAAGATTTTGTCAACGGAGAAGTCGGTCGTTTTGTAATTGACGAAGAACAAAATGGATATGAGGAAAAAGAAGAGCTTGTTCAAATTGAAGATATGGATAAAATCTATTTTTCCAATTTGACCAAAAATGTTCATGCCAATAAGGAAGATCTTGAAAAATCTTTGGCTCATTATTTGCGGGAAGGTTGGTCTTTTGAGCGTTTTGACGGTACATTGCGTGCTTTGTTGTTGTGTGCCGCTTATGAGTTGGCTCATACGACAGATGTCGATGCTACTGTTATTGTCAAAGAATATGTGGATTTGGCTTATGCTTTCTTTAGCAAAAACGAGCCTAAAATGGTTAATGCTTTATTGGACACAATCGCAAAATCTATCAGATAAAAGTTGATTTTTTGTTTTGATTGGAAAACCGGAAAATGACAAAATTAAAAGTATATGAATATCCTCATCCGATTTTGAAGCAAAAAGCCGAAAAGGTTGGTCATGTTGATGAGCAATTGCGTCGGTTGTTTGATGATATGTTGGAGACAATGTATGCTGAGAACGGCTGTGGTCTGGCTGCTCCACAAGTAGGTGTGTCTAAGCGTCTGGTAGTTGTTGATATTGCTCATGAGGGAGAAGAGCCTGCTCCTCTGTATTTGGCAGATCCTGAAATTATATGGTCTTCTGAGGAAACAGAAGTTTGTGAAGAGGGATGTCTTTCAGTACCCGAGATGCGTGCAGAGGTGGAACGTCCGGCAAGTGTTAAGATTCGTTATTTAGACTACAACGGAACGGAATGCGAACTATTAGCAGAAGACTTTTTGGCAGTGGCCGTTCAGCATGAATTAGATCATTTGGATGGTATTTTATATATTGATAAACTCAGTCGATTAAAACGTCAAATGCTGCTCAAAAAATATAATAAATTGCAAAAAGAACGAAAAGTAATTCGCTAGTTATTATGTACGGAGAGATAAAATGAAAATTGTTTTTATGGGAACCCCTGATTTTGCCTTGCCCTCATTAAAGGCTTTGAGTGAAAAACATGAGATTGTTTGTGTTTATTGTCAGGCTCCAAAGGAGGCTGGGAGAGGGCAAAAATTACAAAAGTCTCCCGTGCAGTTGTTTGCTGAAAATCATGGTATTGAGGTGAGAACACCAAAATCATTACGCACTGAAGATGAGCAGCGTAATTTTGCTGCTCTTAAGGCTGATATTGCGATTGTTGCCGCATATGGTTTGATTTTGCCTAAAGCGGTAATAGAGGCTTTTCCCAAAGGATGTCTTAATGTGCACGGCTCTTTGCTTCCGAGATGGCGTGGCGCGGCTCCCATACAGCGCTCAATAGAGGCTGGAGACACCATCACTGGTATTACCATTATGCGTGTGGTTGAAGCCTTAGATGCCGGGGAAATGTATAAAAAAGGGGAAATAGCTATTACCAAGGCAACAACAGGGGGGATATTGCATGATCAGATGGCTGAACTTGGAGCTAAACTGATAATAGAGGTTTTGGATGATTTGGATAATATCAATCCTGAACCTCAAAATGAGAACTTAGTTACTTATGCTGCAAAAATAGATAAAAGTGAGTGCAAACTTGATTTTTCGATGCCGGCGGATGTCTTAGAACGGAAAATAAGAGCTTTTAATCCATATCCGGCTGCTTATTTTGAACATCGCGGTGAGAGATTTAAGGTATTGGAGGCAGAAGTCATCAATGAGACAGACAACTCCGATGCGGGAATGATAATCTGCGATGATAAGACAATCCGCATAACCTGTGGAAACGGGATGCTTAATATCAAGCGGATTCAGCGGCAGGGTAAAAAAAGTATGAGCGCGGATGAACTTTTGCGCGGATATAAGTTTTAGTAGTCCTGATTTTTTTTGAGTAAATAGCTTTCAGCTTCCATGGCCGCCATACAACCGCTGCCGGCTGCAACTATCGCTTGTCTGAACCGAGGGTTTTGAACATCTCCGGCAGCAAAAACACCAGCAATATTAGTCATGGTACTATTGGGTTTGGTGAGAATATACCCTTGCGGATCCATATCAAGTGAGTTTTTGAAAATATCTGTGTTTGGTTGATGTCCGATAGCGATGAAAATTCCGTTAACATGAATTGTTTTTACTTGATCTGTTTTGACATTTTTGATTTTAATGCCGGTTACGCTTAAGGGAGTGTCGGTGCCTATAATATCTTCAACCACAGAATCCCATTCTATGGCTATCTTGCGGTTTTTCTTGATTCTTTCTTGAAGGGCGTTGTCTGCACGAAGAGAGTCTCTTCGATGGATGAGGGTGACAAAACTGGCATAGTTACTTAAGAAAAGAGCTTCTTCTGCGGCGGTGTTGCCTCCGCCCACTACCGCAACATTTTGTCCTTTGAAAAAAAATCCGTCGCAAGTAGCGCAGACAGAAACGCCAAAACCTCGATATTTTGTTTCATTTTTTAGACCGAGCCAACGAGCAGAGGCACCGGTAGCGATAATTAAACTATCTCCGGAAAAAAGGTTATGATGTTCGGAACTACATTCAAATGGGCGTGTATTAAAATCAATTTCTACAATTTTATCATGAATAATTTTTACTCCGACGTTTTCGGCTTGTCGGCGCATGTCGTCCATTAATTGACTTCCTGATATTGGTTGCGGAAAACCAGGAAAATTTTCAATCATGTTAGTAATAGTTAATTGTCCCCCAATTTGTTCTCCCGATACAATAATTGGTTTAAGCCCTGATCTGGCGGCATAAATTCCTGCCGTGTAGCCTGCAGGTCCTGAACCGATAATGAGGACGGGTGTTTTATATTCTGCCATTGGTTTGTCTCGTAATTATTCTTCTTTCATGAGCTGTTCTGTTGTGCAATCGCATTCTTTGTGGTTGCATGTGCATATCGTTTCTGCCCTAGTGTATGCGTCTGCTTTTTTGTTTGGGTATTGGTTTTGACGAGGTGTTTTGTTTGGGCAGAGGCATAAAAAGTTGCTGATGTTGTTTGGGTAGGTGCATCCACAATTATTGTCGTCATCGCAATCACAGTTGTCAAGGTCGCAATTGTATTTTTCATTATAATTTCTGTTATCCATTGTCTACTCCTTATCAAAAACAGGCATCTCATTGTTGAAATGCCTGTTTGATATAAGTGTTATTTTTGTAAATTAAATGTAATTAATTTCTAGAATTTCAAAAGATTTACGACCTCCGGGAGCCATATATTCGGCAGTGTCTCCGACTTCTTTGCCTATAAGAGCTTTGGCTAGAGGGGATGACAGGGAGATTTTATTCTTTTCTATATCGGCTTCATAATCGCCTACAATTTGATAGCTTTTTTCTTCATCGGTGTCTTCGTCTGCAATACAAACAGTAGCTCCAAAGCGAACGACATCGTAGTGTGAGTTGGCAACATCAATAACTTGGGCTCGACTGAGAACAGCTTCTAAATCTTGGATGCGTCCTTCGATAAAACTTTGTTTCTCTTTGGCGGCAGAGTATTCCGCATTTTCAGATAAGTCGCCGTGAGAACGAGCCTCGTCAATCGCGGCAATAATGTTGGGTCTTTCAACGCCTTTTAAGTTTTTTAATTCAGCTTCAAGTGCAATATAACCCTGTTTGGTCAACGGGAACTTTTCCATTTTTTCACCTATTCATTAAAAGTTATTGAGAGTTAGAAAAAACGAACTGCGAGAGAGAATGTCTCTCTCACAGCTCGTTTTATATTGTGTATGTTGGTAATTTAGCATCTAAAAAAAATAAATCAAGTGTTTTCTTAATGAGTGGATATATTATAAAAACTCTATACATTTAAGATATGTCCTGATACAGTCGGAATGTATGAAATTACAAATGGAGACTGAAAATATGAAAAAAATATATTTGGCAGCTGCCGTTCTCGGATCAATGATGTTATCTGCTTCTGCTTATGCTGTCGACAGTACAGGTTGTGGTTTGGGATCAATGGCTTGGAAAGGCGAGCGTGGTATCGGTCCGCAAGTGTTGGCCGCAACGACTAATACATCTTTCGGTTCACAGACTTTCGGTATTACTTTCGGAACATCAGGATGTGATCCCGATGGTCGTGTCTCCGGTGGTACGGGTAGAATGGTTTTGGCTTTTTTGGAAAATAATATGGAGCAGTTTGCTATGGATGCTGCTGCCGGTCATGGTGAAACGATTGATACTTTAGCCGGTATTTTGAATGTTGACAGCGAAAAACTCGGTGAGCAGACAAAAATTCATTTTGCCAGTATTTTTTATGATGAAAACGCCGATGCAACTTCGGTTACTTTGTCGATGATTGATTTGGCTCATGAAATTGCTTAAATAGCTGGTAAAAATAGTTTTCAGAGCGGAGGAAGTTTTTATGTCGTATATATATAGCTTTTTCCGCTCTGTTTTTTTTATCTTATTTATATTCTTATCGTTTGTTAGACCTCTGAATGCGCAAGAAAAAATTTGGAATGAGTGGTTGGCTCTTGTTCACTACCAGAAAACATTGTTCGGAGGATATGAAAGTACTATTGATACTCCCAATTTCTTTTTGAGTATGAACGGAAAATATAATCCTCAGGATGAATTTGAAGCTACTATCGCTTTGTTTCAAAGTAATGATTATAAAAAACAGTGCTTGTTTCCGGCTCGTTATCGTTTCTTAAAAAAATATCAGTTAATTGAAGCTAGTTTTCCTTCTTGTAAAGAATATGAACAGTTTTACCATGATTTAAGACCAAATGGGATTACTTTATTGTTTACGGATGCAAACATGAATAATCCGTCTTCGTTGTTTGGGCATACAATGATTAGAATTGATACGGCTCGAAAAGGGACGCAGTTGCTCGGACATGGAGTAACTTATGGAGCTTTTATGGGTGAAAATCCAGGGCCTTTATATCCTCTGTTGGGATTATTTGGAGGATATTATGGTGGGTTTACCGTCAAACCTTATTATGAGGTTGTTAATACCTATAATAATATTGAGAATCGTGATGTTTGGGAAGTTAATCTTGATTTTACCCGTGAAGAACTAGATTTTTTTATTGCTCATACATGGGAGGTTGGACAAGCTCAGTCGCGATATTTTTTTCTGACACGAAATTGTTCTTATTTATTGCTTGAAAATCTTGATGCTGTTCGTCCTTCTTTGCAGTTGGCAAAAAAATTTCCTGTGCAGGTGATTCCTTTAGATACGATGAAAGCTGTTCAAAATATTCCGGAAATTAGCAAGGGAATTAATTATAGACCATCTAGACAGAGTAAAATCCGCCATCGATATAAGATGATGAATGATATTCAAAAAAAAGCATATCTGCAGGCTATTAAAACTCATGATTATCATATTAAAGGTATGAATGAGGAAGAAAAGGCTGATGTTCTTGAGACAGCTTATCAATATGTGCAATATCAATATGTTGCCGGAAATACTGAATTGCAAGAGTATCGTAAAGAAAGTTTTGCTTTGCTTAAAGAACGTAATAAGTTGAAAGAAAAAGGTAAAATAGGTGATCCTGAACAGGCAGAAGTTCCCATGTTGGCGCATGATTCAATGCGAGCGGTTTTGAATACAGGGGTGCGGAATGGTAAAGATTTTAAGCAATTTTCTTTGCGTCCGGCATATCATTCATGGACGGATGATAATTATGGTCTTGGGCAGGGAGCCGAAATTAACTTTTTGGAAACTACAATAAGAAACTACGATAATGAATTGGTTTTGCAGAATTTTGATGTTTTGGCTATTCGTTCAATTGCGCCTGTTGACCAAATGTTTGCCCCTGTATCATTTCAGATATTGTGGAATATTGTCAGAGATTATAATCCTCAGACCGATAAAGAGGGATATGTGACAAGTGTAAAGACCGGTGGTGGAGCGGCTTTGCGTTTGAATGACAATATAATTGCTTATTCGTTTGTGAATGGTGTACTCGGATATGGCGGGTTTATTCAGGATAATAATGTATATGGTGCCATCGGAGGAGAGGTGGGGGCTCTGGCTTCTTATGAAAATTGGCGTTTGTGGCTTAAGGCTGAGAAAATATATGCCAGCGTTAAATGGAAAAGTCAGATGCTCTATTATGTGGAAGGCGCATATAGTCTTAGTAGAAATTGGGCTTTGAGCGCAAGTTATAAATACGAGCAAAATTATGGACATGATGTGGAAGAAAATATGTTTGGGATTAGATACTATTTCTAATTTTATTTCCAAATAAGATAATTGATTTTTTTTGCGGATATGTGTATGCTTGGCAACAGTTTATAGTGAAGGAGAAGAGTAATGTTACGCGAAGATTTGCAAAAAGTTCTTAAAGAATCAATGTTGGCTCATGATACGGCAACAACCAGTGCCGTTCGTTTGATTATTGCGGGTATGAAGGAAAAAGATGTTGAAGCTCGCGGTAAAGGTGCAAAAGAGGCAAGTGAAGCGGAATTGTTGAGTATGATGCAGACTATGATTAAACAACGCAATGATTCCATCAAAATGTATGTTGATGGCAACCGTCAAGATTTGGCGGATAAAGAAATGGCCGAGATAAAAGTCATAGAGCGTTTTTTGCCCAAACAAATGGATGAACAAGAAGTTGCAGCTGCTGTTAAAGCAATTATTGCGGAAACGGGCGCTTCTTCAATGAAAGATATGGGAAAAGTTATGGCTGCCTTAAAAGCTCAATATGCCGGACAACTCGATTTTGGAAAGGCAAACGGAGTGGTTAAGGCTTGTTTGTCTGGTAATTAATATTTTCTTGTGCCTCTGTATGAGTATGTAAATGGCCGGAACGGATCTACAAAAATTTTGCGATGAGTTGAGAGCAAAGATTTCTATTGCTGATGTTGTCGGTGCAAAAGTAAAACTGACACGTAAAGGGCGTGAGTATACAGGTTTGTGTCCGTTCCATAATGAAAAAACACCTTCTTTTACGGTTAATGAAGCCAAAGGTTTTTATCATTGTTTTGGCTGTGGTGCTCATGGAGATATTATTAAATTTGAAATGGATGCTAACGGTCTGACTTTTATAGATGCGGTTGAGAAGTTGGCTCATAAAGTCGGGATGACGTTACCACAGCTTTCTCATGAGAGCCATGAGCAAGTTCAAAAACGTAATACGGCCTATGATATTATGGAATTGGCGGCAAAGTATTTTGAAAAAAACTTGCGTTTGACGGCTGGGAGAGAAGCTTTGGAGTATTTGTATCATCGTGGTTTTGATGATAAAATTATTGCAAAGTTTCGTCTTGGGTATGCGCCGTCAGGAAATGGTTTGAGAGCGCAATTATCGTCGAAAGGGGTTTCGGATGCTGAGATGGCCGAGCTTGGTTTAATTGCTTTGCCTGAGGAAAAACGTCCTCATGATTTTTTTAGAAATCGTGTTATGATTCCGATTATGGATAAACGTGGTAAGGTTATTGCCTTTGGCGGGAGAGTGATGGACGGGAGTCAGCCTAAATATTTGAATTCTCCGGAAACACCCATATTTAATAAAAGACGTGTCCTTTATAACCTTAATAATGCACGAGATGTCGGATATGAAGCTAAGCGTTTGATTATTTGCGAAGGTTACATGGATGTTATTGCCATGGATAATTTTGGTATCGGTTATGCCGTTGCTCCGTTGGGAACTGCATTGACCGAGGATCAAATTGTTGAGGCGTGGAAAGTCGTTAATGAGCCTATTTGTTGTTTTGACGGAGATAACGCCGGAGTGCGTGCCGCAACACGCTCGGTAGATCGGGTTTTACCAATATTAAAACCAGGATATTCTCTTCAATATGCTTTTTTGCCAGATAAAATGGATCCGGATGAGTTCTTGCGGGCTAAAGGACAAGAAGAGTTTTTGAAAGTCGTTACCAACACGGTCGCTCTTAAAGATTTGCTTTGGCGGAAAACATTGGAGGGAAATGCCGTCGATACTCCGGAACAAAAAGCATTAATTGAAAAAAATATTCGTGACGAAGTTGCAAAAATTGCTGATGAAACCGTGCGGGCTTATTATGTGCAAGAAATGAAAAGCAGAGTATATAATGAGCTCGGACGCGGTTTCAGAAAATTACAAGAAAAGCATAAAAAATCAAGCTATTATCATCAAAATCCTCGATCTAGTGAATATTTGCCACAAATTTCTTTTGCAGGTTTTGTTAAAACAAATCTTGATGATCTTGTGGCTCGTTATGTTATATCGGCTTTTATTTGCTATCCGCAGCTTATTGAAGAATACGAAGAACGATTGCTTAGTTTTGAGATTAAAAATTCCGGCTTGAAAGATTTGTATGAAACAATTTTAGAAATTGTTCATAATGATGGGGAAATTGATAGTTCGGAGATTCTGATTAAGAAACTGATACAATGCGGACAAGAAAAAAATATTCAGAAATGGGTTGAATTTGCCGGTATTATCAAACAAAATCCAGATATTATAAAAATGCGCGGTAATTTGGATGAACGAATCGTGGAAGTTCAATTGCTTCAATTGGAGACAGAGATTCGTGAATGTATGCGCAAAATGCAAACAGAAACGTTTGATGAAGAAGTGTTTAGACGCTATGAAACCCTTAAAAATGAAAGAGATGCGTTGTTAAAATCTCAAAATATTGATTAGTGCGATAATAGTTGTAGACAGCGAATCGTTAAAAATTCTGTTCTTTTTTGTATTAAAAATATATTCCGTGCTTGACAATTGTACTAAAAATTATTAAAAGTTGCACTAGCTGAAAATTTAAAAACCGGTTTTTTTTAAGGAACGTTAATGTCAGATATTGAAAATCCTGATCTGTATGACGGTGCATCTGCAGATGCGCCGTTGATTGATTCTTTGGGCAGTGCCGTTAAGCGTTTGATTGAGAAAGGCAAAGTTCGAGGTTATATTACCGTTGAAGAGCTTAATAAGGCTCTTCCCCCGGAGAAAGAATCTTCCGAAAATATAGAAGATATTATGACGGATATTTCCGATATGGGTATCAGTATTATCGCCGAAGCAGATGTCGACGGTTTTGAGGCTGATGTGGTTGAAGATGATAGTTATGATGAAGAAGATGAGGAAGGCGGTAATTTTGACGAAAAAGAAATGGGGAGAAGTGATGATCCCGTCAGGATGTATCTCAAAGAAATGGGAACCGTTGAACTATTGTCACGAGAAGGTGAAATTGCCATTGCCAAAAGAATAGAAGCCGGAAAAACAGTCATGATTGACGGTTTGTGCGAAAGCCCTATGACAATTAAGGCTATTGCAGGATGGCGTGATGAATTGTTAGATGGTACAATGCAGCTTCGCGACATTGTCGACCTTGAGATGATGTATGGGGATGATGTCGATGGGCTGGAGTTCGAAGAAGATGAAACACAGACTCCAGAAGATTTGGACAAAGTGGCCGAAGAGTTGGAGAAAAAAGAGAATCTGGATGATATTGATGAAGATATCGAAGATGATGATATTGAACTTGACGGTGCTGTTGATGATGAGGCAGAAGAAGATGTCGTAGATGATTTGTCCGAAAATGAGGAAGGCGGTACCGATGGTGATGAAGATGATATGGAAGGTGGTGTCGGTCGGGCATCTGCTTCCGTTTCTGCTATGGAAGAAGCCTTAAAAGAACCAGTCCTTGATATTTTGAATAAAATTTCAAGCTATTATGATGATTTGAGAAAAATTCAAAATAAACGTGTTGATGCTATTATCGCTGGTAAAACCGCAACGCCAAGTGTCGAAAAACAATATTTACAGGTTAAAAAAGACTTGGTCGAATTAATGAGCTCTATCCATTTGAATGCTGCTCGAGTGGAACATTTGGTTGAACAACTTAATGGTTTGAATAAACGATTGATGGGGCTAGAAGGAAAACTTTTGCGTTATGCTTTGTCTTGTAAAATCAAACGTGAAGATTTTTTGGATGCGTATCAGAAATCTGAGTTGGATCCTAATTGGTTGGATAAAGTTTCTCATAAGACAGATAAACATTGGAAAACTTTTGTTGAGAAATATGGTCTCGAAATTACGGAACTGAGAGATTCTGTTGCTCAGATGGCTCAGGAATGCGGCTTGCCTATTTCGGAATATCGACGTATTGTAGATACAATCAAAAAAGGTGAAAGAGAAGCTGATCGAGCCAAGAAAGAAATGATTGAAGCTAACTTGCGCTTGGTTATTTCAATTGCCAAAAAGTATACCAATCGTGGTTTGCAATTCTTGGATCTTATACAAGAGGGCAATATTGGATTGATGAAGGCTGTTGATAAATTTGAATATCGCCGTGGTTATAAGTTTTCTACTTATGCAACTTGGTGGATTAGACAGGCTATTACTCGTTCAATCGCCGATCAAGCTCGTACAATTCGTATTCCGGTGCATATGATTGAAACGATTAATAAATTGGTCAGAACATCTCGTCAAATGTTAGCTGAAATGGGACGTGAACCTGTTCCTGAAGAATTGGCGAAACGTTTATCCATGCCTTTGGAAAAAGTTCGGAAAGTTATGAAAATTGCTAAAGAGCCAGTGTCTTTGGAAGCGCCTGTCGGTGATGAGGAAGATTCTTCTTTGGGTGATTTTATTGCCGATGATAGCGCTTTGCAGCCCTTGGATTCCGCTATTCATTCAAACCTCAAAGAAACTTGTACTCGTATTTTGGCTTCTTTGACTCCAAGAGAAGAGAGAGTATTGCGTATGCGTTTTGGTATCGGGATGAATACGGATCATACCTTGGAAGAAGTCGGTCAGCAGTTTAATGTTACACGTGAACGTATTCGCCAGATTGAGGCTAAAGCATTAAGAAAATTGAAACATCCGAGCCGGTCTCGTAAACTCAGAAGTTTCTTGGATCAATAATATAAAATGCCGCAAATTTTATTTTGCGGCATTTTGGGAATCTGGTTAAGGGATGAGATGATTGAAAAATTAAAAAATTTCATAATAAAAGCTGGTCTGTATTCTCTAGAACAACAAGGAAAAAAACATCTTTTGTCTTTCAAATCTGGGGATGAGGCAACTAAAGGGTTGGTAACCGAAGTTGATATGACTATAAGTCATATGTTCAAAGATTTTGTTGATGCTAACTTTGCTGATTTGAGCTATATGATTATTGATGAGGAAAGTATTGCCTCTTTTTCCGGTGATATTTTTGAGAAATCTGCTCATACAGATTATCAATTTGTAATTGATCCAATTGATGGAACAATGAATTATGCCGCTGATATTCCTATGTATGGAATTACAATCGGCGTTTTGAAACACGGTAAGCCGTGGCTTGGTTTGTTATATGCTCCGGTGACCGGAGAGTTGCTTTATACGGATGGAAGAAAAGTTTTTTTTGAATATCAAAATGAACTAAAGATTATTGAACCTAACCAAAAAAGCACATCAAGAGTTGTGCTCGCTCATGCGTGGAGAGTAAAGCTGAAGCCTAATCACTTTGATGGAAAATTGATAATGCATGATTATTTTTCGGCTGTTATTTATTGTTTGTATGTTGCGTTAGGGCGTGTTCGTGGTGCTTTTATCCAGGCTAATTTGTGGGATATGGCCGGAGGATGGGCTATTTGTAAGCTTTTGGGAATGGGTTTTTATGATTATGAAACCGGATGCGAAATGGATGCTTTTAAGAAAGAATTTTTTAGAGAAAAATGTCAGGTTAGAAATATGAACATTTTATGTTATAGACAAGATTTTGATTTATTAAAAGATTTAACAGCTGGATTAATCGGAAAGCAGGATCATTAAATAAAATTATTGCGCAACGCTTTGCTATTTTCTTTAATTTTTATTTGACAAATGGAGTAATAAATGTACTATTTCGGCCTGCGTGATTAGATTTATTACATTATTTACTTAAAAATTTAGAGATTATGAAACAAAGAGAAATTAAAGTGTCTTCAGTGCAAGAAGCATTGAAACGCATGCAAGCTTTTTTATTTGCCAATATGCTTGATAACGAATTGGAAGCTGATGATGATAGTTCTGAAAAACCAAATTATTTTGTTAAGTTGGTTTGGCTTTCAAGAGATGCTGATAATAAAAATACAGTCGGATGTCCTTGTTTTGCTTGTTCTTTTAGAGGGATGCTCCCGTTTAAAATGAAAGCATCGGATGGAATTGTTTATGTAAAAGTTTTTGCCGATAAGGACTATACCATGGTGAAAATGCATCTTGTTGAGCAAGATCCCGAAGAAGGAGTGAATTATTCCGTTTGTAAAATTGAAGATGGTGAAATCTTTGAGATGAAAGATAATGAAAAACGTTATGTGGATGAAAAATTCCTTTATAAAGATGGACAAATAAGTAGAGTTTGAAAATAGTGGAAATTCCCGCGGAGTTTTTGCTCCGACGGGGTTTCTTTTTATTTAAATAACTAGTCTCCGTTGTGTTTGGCTTGGCGCCATGCCAGTAAGAGGTGTGGATTAGACGCGTATTTGTTTTGTGCATGATGGTGAATTAATTGGCGACGCTTTTCCGCTGTTTTTTTTATTTGCTCGTTTTGTTTAATAAGAGCCTCTTCTCGAGCACTTAAATGATGATCTTCCGAGAGTTTGTGCAAATCGTACATAACAGCCATATTACTGAGGCTGACTTCAATGGTTCTATCCTTGCCATGTTGTTTCATGGATAGAAAAGTTTGAATAATTAACGGATCAAGCCGCTGACGTAAAAAGTCTTGATATTGTTGCATTCGACGATTGTACGTTTTTTCATATTGGAGAATGATGTTGCCGTGTCCGAAATCGGTGAGAATAATTCCGGATTCCAGTTTTTCCACATTAGGATTTATTAGTCGTCTCATTTGCAAGAGCCCATCATGTGTTAAGCTGTTTTCAGGGCGAAGGTTGCCCGCTGGGTAGATATCGACAAAAATCTTTTGAGGATAAAGTTGTTGGTTTTCACTACATATAACGCGGTATTTGTCTGACATTTGTTGCTTTCCTGTATTTGACTTGACAAAATGTAGCATGTTTTTGTGTTTTTGTCTATATTAATTATAGTGGTTATTTTACTAAAAAAGCACTTGACTAAGTTGGTTAATTATCTTATTTTCGTCCCAGTTATTTGATAACGGGCCCATAGCTCAGTTGGTTAGAGCAGGCCGCTCATAACGGTCTGGTCGTTGGTTCGAGTCCATCTGGGCCCACCATTTAGTGCCTTTCCTTTTCGGGAAAGGCATTTTTTGTAACAAGAAAACTACCGGCTAGGCCGGTAGTTCCAAAGAGCTTACAGCTTTACAGATAAAAAACTCCTTT
>CALYAW010000005.1 GCA_944393685.1 uncultured Alphaproteobacteria bacterium | reverse complement strand
ATGTCTGACATGGTTTTTCTCCAAATACTGTGGTTAAACATATCTGCAGCCATATTTCTGCGGCTACAAATATTATATTAGCATAAAAAGCCATCCTTAGCAAGAAGACTTTTTTATTAACATATACAGTATCAGGAAAAAATAAAAAATCCGTTAACAGCCAAGTCCTCTACATCTTGAGCGACTCACCAAAAAGCTCATCTTCCTTTTCCAGCAATTTGGCACAGGCCTTAATCGCTCCATAGTAATCTTGATGAATGATGCTCTCATTAACCGGCGCAATATAAGGTATCAGGCTGTGCGCCGCGTTTTGAAGATCACGAACATATTCTAAATACAACTTCTGAAGCTCGGGAGTGCCTCCGGATAAATACATCTGCTGAACAATAAAGTACACACGCCGACTCGGTGTGTTGGCATCTTTTTCCCGCAAAATAAATTTTTCTCGAAGAATCGGAACATTCCCCTCTATGTAAAATCGTGTGCGCTCACCGTCATTGGTGATTAAGGACTCGCCGATTATAATGCTTTCGTGCGGTTTGAGTTCAATCTTTAGGGGCATCTGCCGTCTCCTTTTGTTCCAAATTCATAAAATCTGGGGTTATTATATAATTGAATTTATTTTTTTTGCAAATCTTTATTTTTTTATGTATAAACAAAAATAATTAATTTTAGCGAGGACTATGATGACAACTTTTAAAAAAACAATGGAGCTAGATGAAAAAATAACTTTTATGGAAGCTCTTAACTTCGTGCTCCATTTTGAAGATAAACAAACTCCTCTGCAGCAGGAATATCTGATGCGACAGGCGTTTGAGTGTGAAATCCCCGCCTCCGACCTCAAAAAGGTAAAAAAACTCAAAAAAGCTGCCGATTTAATTAAAAAAATTAAAAATATTCCTCACAAAAAAACAAAAAGATTTATTCTTCGCGAAATGATTATGATGGCTGTGGTCGATCATGAATTGAGCGATGAAGAAATGTGCACTATTTATGAAATCGGTACAGGCGCCGGCATTAAACAAGAAAAAATCAACGACTTCTTTTTGTGGGCTGCAAAAGGTGTGGAGTGGCAGATTGAAGGCGCCCATTTGGTAGAAGATGATTAATCATGCAAGAGCCTCCTATTTATACTCTTAAGGGCGTCTCTTTGGCCTTTGGTGACAATCAACTATTTGAAAACGTTGAACTCTATATTAACCGCGGCGACAAAATATCTTTGGTCGGACGAAACGGTTCGGGAAAATCTACTCTTCTGAAAATTATTGCCGGCATTTTAGAACCGGATAACGGTGAAATATTTGTGCAACCAGGCACAAAAATTGCCTATATGCCGCAAGAACCTGATTTGAGCAAATATCTCACTCTGCGCGATGTCGTTCTTTCCGGTCTGGAAGAAAAATCTGCCAATCAGGAATATAAGGCCGATATATGGATTGAAAAACTTGGAATTCTTGACGCCCAAGAAACAAAAAGCGCCTCCGGAGGAGAACAACGTAAAGCCGCTCTGGCAAAAACATTGATTGGCCAACCTGATATCTTGCTGCTTGACGAACCGACAAATCATCTCGATATCAATACTATCGAGACACTTGAAAAAATTATTGCCGAATTTGACGGTGCCGTTATCCTTATCTCTCATGACAGAATGTTTTTGGAACATGTTTCCTCAACAACATTTTGGCTCGATCGCGGAAAAATGCACCGTAACAATAAAGGTTTTAAATATTTTGAAGAGTGGCAAGAAGAAATCATAAATCAAGAAATCATCGAGCAGATTAATCTTAATAAAAAAATTGCCGAAGAAACTGAGTGGCTCCATAAAGGCGTAACCGCACGACGACGTCGAAATATGGGACGCTTGCGCAGACTACAACAGCTCAGAGCCGAACGCCGCGAACAAATCAAACAAATCGGAAATATTAATCTTAATCTTGAAGAAGGTGATTTTCGCTCCAAACTTGTCATTGAAGCAAAACATATTTCTAAAAAATTTGGTCAACGTGAAATTGTCAAAGATTTTTCTACTCGCATTATTAAGGGAAATAAAATCGGCATTGTCGGTCCAAATGGTGCTGGAAAAACAACTCTTATCAAATTGTTAACCAAGCGATTGGAACCAGATAGCGGTTTTGTCCGTATTGGAAAAAACCTAGACGAAGCCTATTTTGACCAAAACCGCCTTTCTTTGGATCCTAAAAAAACTCTTTGGCAAACTTTGTGTGATAAAGGCGACCATATCATGGTACACGGACATTATCGCCATGTGGTGGCTTATCTCAAAGATTTTTTGTTCAAACCTGCTCAGGCTCAATGTCCTGTGGCCGCTTTATCCGGTGGTGAAAAAAATCGCCTTATGCTTGCCGTTGCCTTGGCTCAACCTTCAAACTTCTTGGTCCTTGACGAACCTACAAACGATTTGGATATGGACACTCTTGACCTTTTGCAAGAAGTGCTGGATGAATATGAGGGAACCGTTTTGATTGTTAGCCATGATCGAGACTTTTTAGATAGAATTGTTACATCCATTATTTATATGAAAGGTGATGGCTCCTTGTATGAACATGCCGGTAGCTACTCCGAATTACTTGCCAAAATTTCTCTCCCTGAAAATAAGCCGGAAACAAAAAAAACAACAAAAACCGTGCAAAAAAATATCTCGCAAAAAAACAGCCGGCCACAGAAACTAAGTTATAACCAGCAAAGGTTGCTGAGTATTTTGCCTCAAGAAATAGAAACTCTGGAAAAAGAAATCGCTGATATTGAATCTGCCTTAAGCGACGCGGATTTATACATTCGAGATGCCGCTCGTTTTAATGAATTGACTTCCGAACATGCTCAAAAAATCGCACAAAAAGAAGCTAAAGAAAATCAATGGTTGGAACTGCAAATTCTGGAAGAAGAAATCAATTCCTAGTTTTTTAAAACCGCTTTCCCTTCTAAAATCTGGCTTACTTGATATAAATTGGCTTTTATTAATTCAAGCTCTTGCTTGTTCACTTTTATCAGTTTCAATTGTTCTTCCTGAGAGCGTACAATACTTTTTAAATTGTCGTTGTCTTTCATTTTCTTTAACAATTGACGGTTGGCATTCAAGTTTTCTTCCAAAGATGCGGCATTGATGAGAGCTCTGATTTTTTGTTCATTATAAAAAAATCTTTCGGCTCCCCAACCTTGCCTTTTGAGCCAGCGAACAAGCTGCGGAGGAAATCCGCTTTCCGCATCATGGCGGCTCAATGATAATTGCTGCGAGCTGTAGCCAGCTATATCTTTATGCATAAACTCAGACCATACACTCAAAAAAGCATTCAGCTCATCTATTGTTATTATATACCCTTGCTCCGGCATTTCATCGTATAAACTATCAAAACGCCCCAAATCTGCCAAAGGCGTCGTCAAAATAACAGCCAAAAAAACAAAAGCAGAAACTAAAATCAAAAATTTCTTTTTACGCTGCACGACTACCACCTGAAATTAGAAATAACAAAATTCGGAGAGGCATCATAATTGTTTGATAACTCTCGCGTTTTGGCAACATCAGGAATATAACCTTCTCCCAAATAATTCACATGAACGCCTTTGCTAACAAGAACAGAATCCCATTCTAAAGAAGATGCCGCTTTGATGTCGGTGGCTATATTATCGCCAATTACCAATATACGTCCCGCATCCGATAAACTGTCCATACAATAGCGGAATAATCGAATATCGGGCTTGCCCAGTGTAATAATCTGTCCTCCCATAACCGCATATTGCTCAGCAATTGCTCCCGGAGCCAAACATATTTTACTATTCTTAAAACATGATGTGTCATTACCCGCACACACAAACGGAATCCCTAAAGTGGCGGCATGCTCCAACAAAGGACGATATGTGTCTATCGTGTCTCCGACATCACTCACCTCGCTCATATATATAAAATGAGCTTTTTCAATCTCTGATGTCTCTGAATAATCCAAACCATAAAAAACTCCGTTTGCTCCCCTGCCGCCAAGACGATAATATATATCTCCCAACGCTGCATAAGCCCCACTACGGCTCTTTAAAAGATAGTGCAAAACTTCTCCTGCCGTCATAACGCAAGTAAAACGCGAGGGAGAGATTGAGGCTTTTTGCAAAATATCAGCAACCTCTGCAACCCGTAACGAAGTATTGGAAAGTATGACAACTTTTTTCTTGCTGTCAAACAGATTGTTTATGCAACCGCGCGCGTCCGAAAGGATTCCAGCTCCTTCCGTCAAAACTCCGTCAAAACCAAGGATGAACGTATCATAATCATCGGCAATCTTGGCAATATTAACGATGGGCTTTATCATTTTCATCAATTTGTTCCCAATCAAAAAACTTTACTCTTTCCACAGAATAAAAGAATGTACGCTAAAAGACAAGGAAATAAAACAACTTTTACGCTGTTTTCAATGACTTATTTTTGATACGGCGATAGGCTTCCAATGCTTCCGGTATCGGCGTTAAAACGCGTTCCAAAACACCTTTCAACTCAGAAATACAAACTCCGTAATTGGTTATCGGAACTCCGGCCTGTTCACATAAATTAATGCGCGTCAACATGGTTCGACGATTATGCATACACCCTCCGCACTGAATAACCAGCTTGTATTGCGACAAATCTTGAGGAAAGTCCAATCCTGCAACATGCTCTATTAGAAGTTCCTTTCCGGTCTTTTGCTTTAGCCAACGCGGAATTTTTACTCGGCCGATATCATCTTCCACCGCATGATGAGTGCATGATTCGGATATTAGGACTCTGTCTCCGTTTTGTAATTTTGAAATTGCCGCGGCCCCCTCTACCAATTTGACTATATCGCCTTTGAGACGCGCAAATAATATTGAAAAAGTTGTGCACGCTATCTCTTTAGGCGTGTTTGCAACCATAAAGTCTACTACTTGAGAATCACAAATAACCAATGACGGAGGTGTCTTCATATTATCAAGAGCCGATATATATTCGCTTTCTTTTACAACACTTATAATCTGAGAATTATCCAATCCATCGCGTATTGCTTGAACCTGTGGCAATATTAAGCGTCCTTTGGGCGCCTCAAAATCTATCGGCACAATCATTACCACAAAACTTTGAGCGGGAGCTAAATCGCCAAATATCGTTGGAGTATCTACAAATTCATCGGGACATACTTTTATCAGTGCCGCCTTGAGTTTATTTAAGACTTCATCGCGAGAACTTTTATCTCGAGAATTAACAAGAATGCCCTCACTATCGTCAACTGAAAAAATATCTGCTTTATTATATATCTTAATAAGCGGGATTTTTCGCTCTTGAGCCATAGCCATAATCTCTTGCTCAAAGCTACCAATGTTGTTCCCTTCGCAAATAAGCAAAATAATATCGGCTCTGTCAAAAACCGCTTGCGTTTTCTGGAGACGAAGAGAAGATAATTCCGTCTTATCTCCATAGCCTGCCGTATCCAACCATACAACCGGCCCAAGCGGAGATAATTCTTGTGTTTTCTCTACAATATCGGTTGTTGTTCCCTCTTGTGCAGAGGTAATGGCAACGTCTTGTCCGCAAATTAGATTCAAAAAACTTGATTTTCCGGAATTAACACGCCCCATTAGAGCAATATGAAGACGCAGCGATTTAGGTGTTGTTTGCATTTTCTTTTTCCTTTTTCCCAAATCCGGATAACTGCTTGATGACATAATTGGCTAATGTAAGACCAAATATTGCCGTAATGGTCGGTAGAGATCCCATTGTATTTCGGTTGCGACCTTCTTGCATATTCGTCTCAAGCATCTGAATGGCCGTCTCAGGAAGAGCGACCTGTTCATCCGAAAAGACACTCATAACAGATGATATTTCTACACCTCTTTTACGTAAACGTTTACGAATAAATTTAGCCAATCCACAGTTTTTGCTTCCGCTCAGAGGAGCACAGCGTATAAAAGACGGATCGCTTTTAAGTGCCGCTCCCATGGATGAAACAAAAGGAAGTCCTCTATTGTATAGTTCTTCCATCAGACAACATTTGGGATTAAGCGCGTCTATTGCATCAATTACGTAGTCAACTTTGCGGCTCAATAATTCTGATATTGTTTCTGAATTAACAAACATATCTATTGTTTCCACATGACAGCTCGGATTTATCTCTAATACGCGTTCTTTGGCAACATCAATTTTTTTGCGGCCGATGGTGCTACTTAGAGCCAAAATCTGTCGATTGATATTGCTTTCATCAAAGACATCAAAATCAACCAATATCAAATGTCCAATTCCGGCTCTGGCAATAGCCTCTAAAGCATACCCTCCTACTGCGCCAAGCCCTATAATCATTACCGTAGATTTTTTTAATTTTTTTATACCTTCATGACCTAGCAACATTTCCGTTCTAAGTAAGCGAATATCAGACATGTATAAACTCCAATGAATTGTGATAAACTTGAGCACTTAAATTTTCAATATCTTCTCCGCACAAAACGGCAATTTCTTTTGCCTGAAGCTGCAAGTCTTCCAATTTCCCTTCTTTGAAACGCTCTAGTCCTTGTGACGGGCCATCGGTTTCAAACAGTAAGCGATCTTTTGGTATCAGAGGAACAATCTTTGTCTTGTTGGGATTGCGCAGAATTGAAGATGACAAAGAAACATAACCTCCGGCTTTGATAATTTGCTCTAAGAACTCTTTTTTGCCGTTAAATGAGTGGAAAACAAATTTAGGGGGTAAAAGTTTCCAATATTCCTCAAGCCATTTGTGGCTTTGAACAGCATGAATAATCAATGGACGGGAATATTTTTGCGCCAATTCTATATGCAATTTAAAAAATTCGTTTTGAGGCTCATAATCAGTATCTTTAAATCTGTCTAAACCGGTTTCACCTATTAAGGCCTGAGGAAATTGCTCTAGATAACTGGACAATCGTTCCTGCCATCCTTTTTTTGCTTGGCGAACGTACCAAGGATGTATTCCAAAGGCAGGAACAACCATCGACGAAAATTTTTTTGCAAAAGATGCTATTTTGGGCCAATCATCTTCTAGGGAAGAAACACAAACA
This sequence comes from uncultured Alphaproteobacteria bacterium, assembly GCA_944393685.1. Classification (GTDB taxonomy): domain Bacteria; phylum Pseudomonadota; class Alphaproteobacteria; order RF32; family CAG-239; genus CAZU01. The sequence goes on along the minus strand of CALYAW010000005.1, from coordinate 111,620 downwards.
AGTTTCTCTATCCCTATGGAAGCAGATTTTTTGATAATATCCGTTGCATTTTTCTTTTTAAAATCTTGCAAATGTATATGAGTATCCATAAACTGCATATAAATAAACACCTTTGATGGAAAATATTGATAGGATAGTAAAAAATTATGAGTATTTTGACAAGGCCGATTTTGGAAATCAACCTCAAAAACATTTTAGACAATTATAATCTACTAAAAACTATTGCAGCCCACTCAATTCCCGCTGCCGTCGTAAAAGATGATTCTTATGGTTTGGGAGCATCAATTATTGCGCCAATGTTATATGAGAAAGCTAACTGCCGCAACTTTTTTGTTGCTCATGCTATTGAAGGAGAAAGAATTGTTGAAAGTATTCCCCAAGCAAAAATTTTTGTTTTGCAAGGCTTTGGAGAAGACAGCAAAGAACTTTTTGAAAAACACAAACAATTAATTCCGGTCATCAGCTCGCCTGAGATGTTTGCCTATTGGAAAGAAGCAAGGCCAGATACCAGAAAACCTGTTATTCATATTGAAACAGGATTAAACAGACTTGGATTTCGTGAAAAAGACTTGGCAAAACTTTCAGAGAGCGATTTGCAAGAATTTCAGATGGTTATGTCTCATCTGGCTTGCGGTGATGAGAAAGAACACTTTATGAATACACACCAACTTGAAAACTTTGATGCTCTTAAAAATCTTTATTTTCCCGATTTGCCGGCTTCCTTATCTGCCTCTGACGGTGTGTTTTTGGGAGAGAATTTTCAATGGAACATGGTTCGACTCGGAGCCGCTATGTATGGCATAAACACAGCTCCTTATCGCAAAAATCAGATGAAAAATGTTGTGAAGATAAAAGCCCCTGTCTTGGAAATTGCAGACTTACCTAAAGGTGAATTTGTTGGCTATTCAGCAACTTACAGAGCCTCTTCCGATAGAAAAATCGCCATAATTTCAATTGGGTACGGCGACGGGATTCCTCGCTCGCTGTCCAATGTCGGCAAAGTCTATTTTCAAGTTCGAGGAAAATTACAAGAAGGCCGCGTTATTGGTCGGATGTCAATGGATAATATGATTTGTGACGTAACGACCGTTGACGGATTGGAAGTTGGCGATATGGCTTTGATTACAGATGATTTTTATACCCTTGATGATATGGGAAGAGATGCAGGAACAATCTCTTATGAAATTATGTCGCGGGTAGGTAAAAACACACGCTATATTCGCAAATATATTGAAGAATAGATATCCCCCAGTAAACTGGGGGTTCTATAACTGCTACAAACCTTGCGGTTTGACCACGCTCGTTGGCGTGGAGCGGTGTTGTTCCAACACCTTGACATTCAGCCCCGAGTAAACTCGGGGTTTTCTGTAAGGCAACTAATAAACTTCCACTAGCTAACGCAAGTGGTATTACCTGTTCCGAACTACGTTCGCCCTGCCCAAAGGCTTCGCAAGCCTAACGGCTGGGCAGGTATATCTACATCTACCTGCTTACGCAGGTAGTGTTACGTTCGAATCATAAAAAAGCCCGGAATAAACCGGGCTTTAGATGCCGCTTAACGCCGCCCATGATCCCAATTATAGGGGATTGCGTCGTATCCTGCAAACTTAAGACTGCCGCAGTTAGTCCAAATATTGTATTTCTGATAGCAGTATTCGGTAAATGTCAGCGACTGCCCATTATAACTATAAGTACGCGGCCATGCATATTCAGCGAGGCAAACCGGGCTGCCGCTCTCGGAACCGTAACTGCCGTAGTAATTTGAGAAATAATCGCATCTCCAGCCGGCCTGCTTGTAATCATACCCCGGCCGTCCGGGAGCAATATACTCGCAATGCGGACGAGACGTCTGGTAATAACAATTCAGAGAACCAAAACTTCCGGCATTACAGGCTTCCGACTGCACCGCTTCAAATTGCTTGTTGCCGCAGGCGTCGGAATAATTACCGCCCGTGGAACCGCGCAGCATGTAAAAACCCGGCCCGCTTTGATTTATATTCTCACAGCCGCCGTATGAATAGTGGCAATCAGGCGGTTCCTGCACACTTTGCGAAGCCGCTTTGCAGCGTGCGTAATCCTCTTCATAATCCTTATAGCTCGAGTTGTCTCTCCATGCATAGCAGCTTGAATTGTTATATTGTGCTTGCTTACAGCAGTATTTATAGGAACAAGATGGCATTTTACTTTCTAGATAATATCCATAAGAACAGGCCGATCCGTCACATTTATATTTTGTCGTATTTTTAGCGCATTTGCTCACTGTTTGACCATCCGGACATGTGTATGTGCCATTGGTGGCAACTTTGGTATACCCAAGCTCAGTACATTGGTCAGGAACATTTATGCAATGCACCTTTGAAGTGTCAAACGGACAAACCAAATAATCTCCGCTACAGCTGCTGGCGCTTGCCGAATAGCCCAAATCTCCACATGACGGTGCTGGTGTACAAGTCACGGCCGCCATTGCCGAGGCTGCGCCCATAAAGGATATACCTCCTAAAATCAAAGTTGTTTTCTTCATCTTTTTCTCCTCCTGAGCACTTATGGTAAACAAAAGACTTTACTTGTATCATACGGACAACGAACGTAATCTCCGCTACTGCAACTGCTGGTACTTGCTGTGTATCCTAATGTTGCACAATTCATGTTTGGCATCGTACACCAGTATTTGTAATTAATTGAGCAGCCTGTAATTATATATTGTCCTGAGCAAGCAGCTCCCGTATTGTCACATACAGCTCCGCTTGGACAACTTCCGCTAGTTCCGCTACAGCAGGTATATTTTTCGGAACAAGCCTCTAAATTAGAAGCAGATGGTGTCGCTCCAATAGAAGTGCACTGAGCGGCCGTATACTTACCCAAATTCGGACAAGGGTTGCATTCCAAACAGCCTGAGCACCCGGACGGAGCTTGCGTCTTACAGGTAATACCCGTGCCACAAGTAACGGTCGGCGGACACGAACAGGTCGAAGCCTTGCCGTTGCACTTATCTGTTCCCAATATCTTTGGTGATGGACAATTGCTGGTCGTATATTTATATTCTTCACCGCATGGCACGCATGACCAACAATTCAAACCTCCGACCGTCGAGCTGTCTATCTTGGTGCAAGCCATTGTCGGATCATTAGCGGTAACATAGCCGGAGTTATAATCGGCACAAACCTTCGGAATACATTTTTGACATAATTTCGGTGTGCCGGTCGAGCCGTCTTGATTTACCGGTTTTTGATTAGCGGCACAAGTAATCCATGTCCACGGACCGGAATGCAAATAGGCATTAGACGCGGCTCTGGCCGGCGTATATCCCGTGTTGCAAGAGTAGTAGTAATTGGCGCAAGTGCCAAAATTGGTCATGACAGCCACATTGGAGCCGCTCTTGTAAGTCGTACTCCAGCCGGCTGAAACTTGCGTGTTGGTCGAACAATCAATACATCCGGAATACAAACCGCCACAAGCATCGTCGTTAACGGTTTTGCCGTTGGGGCAACCATTAGTTACTCCTTTGCCGGAAGCGTATTTGTATTTATCCAGACATTTACAGTCCGACCAACACTTAACCCCGCCTGGCATATATTTAGGTGAGCAAGTTTGTTTGGCGGGTATCTCTGACAGCCATCCTTTAGCTTCGCAGCTAATCGGATCATAGAAAGTCGGATTTTTGGCATCGGAGACGCGCTTTCTGGATACAAGTTTTTCTTGATACTTAGGCAACCATTGGATGTCTGCCAATGACACGCTGCTTGTAAAACATAGGCAAAGTGCCGATAATATCACAGTTCTTGTAAGAGCTTTCTTCTGCATGGCGCCCTCCGTCCTTTTGTCTATTCCTATCTTATGATAAATAGTAAACTATTATCAGAATAGCAAATCCTTATATAAATGTCAAGTGAGCTTGAGTTTTCTGAAACCATAAAAAAAATCCTCTGCTCTAAAAGCAGAGGATTTTTCATTAGGATGGTGATTAAATCTTACCGCGTTCCATCAACCTTTCTCTGTATACGCGATTTACAACTTGAGAAGTCTTTTCACTTGTTTGAACCGTTTGACTTTCTTTTCTATATTCAGTTCCTACGGCAACTCGTTTTGTCGTGACTACTTCTTTATCCGTGTTGCTTTCGTTTAGCTCCGACATTGCAGAATTTGCCGTATTATTCTGAACATCTGTCGGCGCGTTCATCGGTTTACCATCAAAATCCGTCAGACTAACAACAGCTTTTCCGGTTGCGGCATCCGCATCTATATGAACAACACCATCTTTTGTTACTTTTATGTAGTCACCATTATCCAACTTGGTAAGTTTGTCCGGCTCGACGCCTAATTCTTTGGCTTCGGCAGCAACCTCCTCTGCTGAATATGAACTATACTCTACAGTTTGTGACTGAGTTTCAAAACCCGCGTATTTTCGGGCAGGAACAGTTTCTTCTCCGTGAGCATATTTTATAACCAGCTTATCTCCTCGTTCCAAGTCATCCGGACTGCTGACGGATACTCGCTCGCCATCACGCATAATGTACATATCTTCAACACCGGCATCTCCGACATGGATATCATCTTTGCCGTAAGTTTGATAAAATAACTTACTGCTTGTTTCTGTTTCGGCTTTATACTCCGTCGGGGTAAACGAACCATCATACTGAAGATTTTCGTAGCTTGTCACTGTTTGGTCTTCATAAATGGTTGTAGGCGTTGTTGTCTCCGATGTTCTGGTTGTATCTGTTTCTGTAGTGTTTGTTTCCGTAATTGTGCGTGTCACTCTGGAATTGTACATATCATGACAATCATTTAAGTGTGACGAACCGCCAAAAGGAATATTAGGATTGTATTTTACATCCGTCGGATATCCTATTGTGAGACCTTTGCCTGTTTCCGAGTTATAAAGCGGAAGTTTGGCCGCAAAAGCTTTTTCAATTTGCTCCGGAGTGTATTCATCCGGACAATTCAACATCTTCGCAAGCTCAAAATCTGCTTTATATTGTGCCGCCATAATCGCTGTGTGGACAGCGTGTTCCGGTGTACACCCCTCCGGCAATTTAACAAACTCTTCAACACGAGCCCGTCCCAACATATCGTTTACAATTTCTTGACCACTCATGCCGTGTTCTCCTAATTTATCGGCAACAAGCGGATAATACTCATTAATATGTGAAACTCTGTATTCATAAAATTTTTGAACACTTGCTGAGGTTGAAAAATCTTGTTGAACAACATTGGTTACTGTATTATCTACTTGTTCGGAGGTAACCTCTGTAGCTCCTTTAACATCGCTTACTTCTGTAGACACAGCGTGCTCATTTTGGGGCAACTCAACATAATTATCCGGCTCGGATACTACTTGTTGATCTTCTAACCACGGCGACTTAAATTGGGGCAACTTACTCCAATCTACTTTTCCAATTTCTGTAGTATCGCTATGAATTTGTTGCTCTACCACTTGCGGTGATTCTGGTTGCGGATTAGGATTTGCGTCACTTTCTGCCGCAACCGCATGAGCCTCGTTTCCGTGTAATCCTCCAACCGCACCAGATATCGTCAAACCTATAACCGTACCTAATGCACTACCGGCCAAAACACGGCGAGCTTTACTGCGTTGTAACTTATATTCTTGACTGTTGGCATCCAAAGTCGCCAATTTGGCATATTCTTTAGAAGCAATCGCTATTGATGCTGCTGTGGCTGCTCCCGTACGCAATAAATATTTGCCGTTGGTAAAGTTGTTCTTTATATTTTCCCAAGCACCACTCCATGAAAATCCTGAAGATGCCGCTGATGCCACGCTGGCATCGGCAACATCCTTTGCCGCGTCAGCATTTAGGAAATGTGAGGTCAATCCCATATTTTCCATGCTCATGCCTGTCAAAGAAACGGCCGTTGATACAATTCCTGCACCTAAAACAACTATTTGCTCTTTGTTGCTCTTAAGATATTCAAAATAACTTTTTCCTTCTTTTTCTGCTGCAAGTTGTTGTGTGTTTATGGTGTGGCCTAAGCGATAAGCGCCATATACCGCTATACCTACTCCGCCAAACAAAACCGAAATTGCTCCCGTTTTAGCCAAGTTTTTGGCAAAAGGATACAGCTTGGGATAACTCTTGGTCAGATTTTGATCCGTCTTTTTAACCTTTTTGGCAAAAGCCGTTAAACCTGTATGATCTGCCAAACGTTGTGCAAACTTGTTTAATGTGTGCATTTTGGCCGCAAGAAAACCTACTGCCGCTTTACCATTTATTTCAACCTTTTTACCGGCATTACCTGAAAACATTTCCTTAAACAATTTGGCTGCTTTGGACTTGGCTGCGGCACCGCCTAATTTTTTACCTGCCGATACCATCTCGGCTAACGCGGAAGTTGCTAATAAATGCACGCAGTTGGCTTGCACTCTTTGTTCAAAAAGTTTCTGGTAATCTTCCGGTTTGGCATTGGCTTCTAGAATTTCTTTCTCTGCCTCATGTGCGGATATCTCTTCTATTTGTTTGCGAAGATCTTCTGCTTTTACTTCGTCGGCATCTTTTTCATTGACTATGACAATATTATTCCAAAAATTGTCCATGCCTTTTTTAAATGCCTCATCCTCGACATAATTCTCTTTTATGTCTGCCAATTTTATTTGACGCTCTTCTATCGCGTCTTTGGCGGCTGAATCTTTCTCTTTCATTTCCTGAGGCGTGATTTGTTCTTGAAATTTGGCAAGATTGTCCGTATCTCCGGAATCTCGCAATATTTGCTCAACTTCCCAAAGTTCAAATAGGCTACGAGACTTTAAGTCTCCCGATTTTACAATTTTAACGGCATCTTGAAGTTCCATGGTTTTTTCCTCTGTTAATGGCTGAATTAGACCGCATTAATACTCTAATTGCCCGTAATATATCATAATTTTTGACACACTGCAATACTTTTTTGTCAATTTTTGTATTTTTTTCTTTAAAGTTTTTATTTCTTCCCAATTTTGTTTTATTTTACTACTAATTTATTAATTTTTCACTATAAAAAACTCCGCAAACCTTATCGGCTTGCGGAGTTTTTGTCTTTATTAAGCCAAATTTAGGCTACTTTGGCATCAAAACAAATATCTTTTCCTTCAATATCTGCTTTTGTTCCTTCTTTACAGTCTGAAGCGCATTTAACAGCTAAAACTTGCTCAGAAATGTAAGATTTATTTTCTTCTAATGCCCGGGCTAGCTCTCCATCTGACGTGTGCCAACTAAGCTCTATGCGATCAGAAATGTTAAAATCTTTATCTTTGCGCAATGTTTGAACTAATCGAACAAAGTCTCTGGCCATGCCCTCTCGCTTGAGCTTGTCAGTCACATTAGTATCCAGCGTAACAACTGCTTTGTTCTCGGCAAAAGCTCGACCTGCTACTCCGGCTTTCATCTCAAGACGAACCTCAAACAAGTCTGAACTAAGTTTCTGTCCTCCGATATCTAATGTTCCATCTAAATTAAGACACCACTGTCCTTGCTTGTAAGCTGCCATAACTGCTCCCATATCTTTGCCCAGAGCCTTACCTAAAAGAGGAGTATAAAGATAAATCTTCTTTTCGGCATAGTTGCTTAAATTATTGTCAAAGCAAACCTCTTTGACATTGAGCTCATCTTTTACGATTTCCTGATACGATTTGTCAAATTCCGTACCTATAACCGTTAATCTACTCAACGGCAGGCGATTGCGCAGATTGTGTTCTTCACGGATAAACTTGGCGGCAGAACATAAATCTTGCACCATGTCCATTTCATTCATTAATTTTTCATCTGGATTAATATCTGCTAAACTCGGATAATCCACTAAATGAACCGACTCTTCGCCCGTTAATGTCTTGAATATATGTTCTGTAACAAAAGGCATTAATGGCGCCATAATCTTGCATAAATTTACCAAAACCGTGTACAAGGTATCAAACGCTTCTGGCTCCCCTTCCCAAAAACGATCTCTGGATCGTCTGATATACCAATTGTTTAAAACTTCCATAAATGAAGCTATCTCATTACAAGCAATGGCGACATCATATGTCTCAAGTCCTTGTTTTACGATGTTGCGCAAGTGCTTGAGTTTGGATAATATATAGTTGTCGATTGCTTCTTGAGACTTACTTATCTCTTTAGCCTTATAACTTTCGGCATTGGCATAAAGCGTAAAAAAGTAAAAAGCATTCCATAACGGAATTTGTGCAACCCGAGCAGCTTTGGCAATCTCTTTTCCTTCTAAATCTATCGCCAGATTGCCTCCTTTGAGAACCGGTGAAGAAACTAAAAACCAACGTAACGTATCTGAGCCCATGCTCTCCAATACATTATTCGGATCTGGATAGTTTTTTAGTCTCTTGGATAGTTTTTGCCCGCCTTCTGCCATCAACAGTCCGGTACAGATACAGTTCTTGAAAGCCGGACGATTGTGCAAAGCCGTGGACAATACTGTTAGTGTATAAAACCAACCGCGTGTTTGATCTATTGCCTCAACGATAAAGTCTGCCGGAAAATGATTCTCAAACCACTCCTTATTGTCAAACGGATAGTGAATCTGCGCATATGGCATAGAACCAGATTCAAACCAGCAGTCAAACACATCACTAACTCGACGCATCATCGTTTTTCCGGATGGATCATCGGGATTGGGGTATACGACTTCATCAATATAAGGTTTGTGTAAATCGTTTATTTCTATGCCCGTTTTTTCTTTAATCTCGGCAACAGAACCAAAAACATCTACTCTCGGATATTGCGGGTTATCTGACTTCCATACCGGAATGGGTGTTCCCCAAAAGCGATTTCGAGAAATGGACCAATCTCGCGCACCTTCAAGCCACTTCCCAAAACGCCCATCCTTAATGTGCTCCGGAACCCAATTAATTTCTTGATTGTTTTGAACCATCTGATCTCGAAATTCTGTTACTTTTACAAACCAACTTGACATCGCTTTATAAATTAACGGGGTATCTGTACGCCAGCAGAAAGGATAAGAGTGCGTGTATTGCTCCTTTTTGACAAGAAGTCCTTTTTCTTTGAGCCATTGCATTATCGGCTCATTGGTTTCAAAAACTTGATGTCCTTGATAATCCGGAACTTCTGAAGTAAATTTACCGGCCTCATCAACAGGGCAAACAACAGGAAAATTCTCATCATAAGCACGGCAGGCGTCAAAGTCATCTTGACCAAAACCCGGAGCGATATGTACAACTCCTGTACCGTCTTCGGTAGACACAAATTCTCCGCTTAAAACCTTAAACGCTCCTTGCGCTTTTAAATGCTTGAAATAGGGAAACATCGGTTCATAACTCATGCCAACCAATTCGGAACCTTTCAATGTCCTTACTTCTTGAGCGTTTTCAAGCTGCTTCTTATAACGGCTTTTCAATGCGGAACCTATAATATATTTTTCTTCTCCTTCTTGCATAATTGAATAATCTATATCATTACCTACCGCCAGCATAAGGTTGGAAGGTAATGTCCAGGGTGTTGTTGTCCAGACCAAAATATTCATGCCGTTCTCAAGTTTGAACATTACCGTTATCGCATTATCGGTCTTGTCTTGATATCCCTGATTTACTTCAAAATTGGACAATGGAGTCTCTGCTGCCCAAGAATACGGCAAAACTCGATAATCTTCATAGACCAATCCTTTGTCATAAAGCTGCTTAAAATTGTTTATGACACTTTCCATAAATGACAAATCCATCGTCTTATAATCATGATTAAAGTCAACCCAGCGACCTATGCGCTTAAACATCTCCACCCAGATACCGGAATACTTAAGAACATCAGAACGACAAAAATCATTAAACTTTTTAATGCCGTATTCTTCAATTTGCTTACGCCCAGATACCCCGAGTTGCTTTTCGGCCGACATTTCAGCTGGCAAGCCATGGCAATCCCATCCTAAACGACGCTCAACTTTTTTGCCGTTCATAGTTTGAAAACGAGCAACAACATCTTTGACATATGAAACCATAATGTGCCCATAATGCGGTGTCCCGTTGGCAAACGGAGGACCGTCATAAAAAACGAACTCCGCCGCTCCATCCCGATTGTGGACTGATTTTTCAAAAGTTTTATCTTCGTCCCAAAACTTAAGGACTTGTTTTTCGATTTCTACAAAGTCAGGCTTGGCTCTGACATCGGCATAATGTTGTGTCATCTTGATATACCTTGGTTTTTTGATTGGTTGTGTTGAAAATTCGTTGATTATGTGTTGCAAAAAAAAAGATCATCCCCCTAGGGGATAATTCGAATGATGGAATTTATTGAAAAAGCACACATAAATTTTCTCTCAAAACTGATTTTGGCATTAAGATAATACAATGATTCGGCGGAGTCAATTATAAAGTATACATAACTCTACTCTTATTTGCTTTTGGAGGTATAGGTTAAAATCTTAAATTTCAAACGTTCAAATCGGCTGCGGCCATGTTGCTCCATCTTATTTTCTGCTTCTTGGCGCCGTCTGATAAACTTGAGCTTCTCCCAAGCCTCCCAGCTGCGCCCTCGCTCATGCGATAATGCTTGTAATGGGGAAAAAACACTCTGTTCTCCACTCCTTTTATCTTTCCATGCAATCTTTTTTCCCTGACGGTCATATACATCAACAATATCCACCGCTTTTGATAAATCACAAGCGCGAATTACCATCGGCATCGCTTTGTAAAATATGTAATGACTTAAGAAATTGGGATATCTTGGATAGTTTGTTCTGTTCAGCTCTCGATTTTGTATTGCGTTTTCAAGTGCAAACTCATAACGATGCACCATTCCTAAACGGCTGCGTTCTTTATCTAATGCCAAAAAAGAAGCCTGCGTAACATAGCCCGCTCTTTTGGCTTTTCTATATAAACCCAGTGTCTGACCCGGCAAAAGCATATTGCGTTGTCTAAAAATGAGGATATTGCGCTTTTGCGAAATTGCCTTGTCTAGCAGACGCAAAAACCATTCATCGGCCGTTTTATCAACATCTTCTCCTTGCGGAATAAATGTTTTGAGCTCATCAATTTCCAGATTTACAGCCCCTGTTTCTACAAACAATTCATTTAAGCGAGGCTTGATATTGGTGCTTTTACCTGCTCCGGGAGACGCAAAAACAAATATCAGACGCGGCGCCTCATTTTTGAGCATCACGCTCCGAGATGTGAGAAAATACTGTTCCATCTCTTGATATGATTGTTCTCGTGTTTTCATCTTTTTCTCAAATGAACTACAAATGCAAAAAATACTATAGCCGAATTTTGGACAAAATTCAACTCTTAACTTTCTTACTCAAAAATTTCTCCACAAATACATGGAGCTGATACACCGGTTGTAAAAGGATAAGACGATGGCATAAAATTAAGCCGGCGCACCGCCATATATGCGAATGCCTGAGCTTCTATTCCCTGAGAATCCATATCATAATATTCTGCCGTCTGAACATCAACATTGCGCAATTTTTGACGCAAAAAACGCAATAATGTCGGATTTTTGGCGCCTCCTCCGCATACAATAGCCATAGCGGGCATTTCAGGAACATACAAAGCTAAGGAATATGCAATTTCTTCTGCTATGAAAGCCGTGGCCGTTGCCGCACCATCAACCACAGATAACGCCTCTAAATTTTCGAGTTTTTCTCGGAAAAGACCTTTTTCTGCCGCTTTGGGCGGATATTTGGCCAAAAATTTATGCCGCATTAGTGCCGCTAAAACATGACCGTTTACCTGTCCGGAAGCGGCCAATGCTCCATTATAGTCTATATGCTGACCGGCATGACGAAACACCCAATCGTTAACGGCATTAAGCCCTACTCCCACATCAAAGGCTTGCATTTCTCCATTGTTGCCAATCCATGTTAGCGATGCCAAGCCACCAATATTTAAAAATACTGCCGGTTTGGGAAGCTTAGCGGCCAGAGCCATATGATATATTGGTGATAAAGGCGCCCCTTGACCTCCACCGGCAATATCTGCATAGCGGAAACGGCTGACAACCTTTAGACCGCAAGAAGCTGCCAGATATTTTGCATCTCCCAGTTGCTCAATTAATCCTGCTGAGGGCTTATGAAGTAACGTGTGACCATGAAAACCAACAATATCTATCTCGTGCTCGGTGTGTATTTCTTTGACAATATCAAGATTAAAATCCGTAAACCGCCGCTCAATATCTTTTTTTTGATCAACTGAAATTTCTTCGGGACGAAAATGAAGACGACGCAAATCTTCAACCAAGTTTTCATCATACGGATATTCTAACGACTTCTCAACGGCAAAAACATCCACTCCATCTGTTCTGATAAGGGCCGCCCTCACTCCTTCCAATGATGATCCGCTCATCAGCCCCAAGGCGTTTTGCGATTTTAAGGCTTCCATTGTAAAAAAAACTTCTCCCATGCTTGCATTGTTGTTTTTATATGCTAATATGGGCAAGTTAAAATTTGGTTAGAAAACCATAATAAAACTTTTTAATAAGGAAAGGAATGATGAGTCAATTTAAGTCGCAGTTCATGAATATCATGATTGAAAGAGGTTTTTACAATCAATGTACAAATGAGGATGGTTTTGACACCTACCTCTACCAGTGCGAAAAAGAAGGAAAACCAGCTGTCGGCTATTTGGGCTCGGATCCTACCGGTGACAGTTTGCATGTCGGACATATCGTTCCGTTGATGATGATGCGCTGGTTTCAAAAATGCGGGCATAAACCTATCACCTTGGTTGGTGGCGCAACAGCTCGCATTGGTGATCCGTCAGGTAAAGATAAATTACGCCCGTTTTTGAGTGAAGAAACTCTACTTCATAATATTGTCGGGCTTAAGAAATCTTTTTCCAAATTTTTGAATTTTGGTTCAGGATTGACAGATGCTGTTATGGTTGACAACTGGGATTGGTTCAAAGACATCAATTATCTTGCTTTTTTACGCGACATCGGGACTTATTACTCCGTTAATCGTATGTTAACGATGGATAGCGTCAAAACAAGACTTGAACGTGAACAGCCGATGAGCTTCTTGGAATTTAATTATATGCTCTTACAGGGGTATGATTTTTGCGAATTATATCAAAAATATGGTTGTCGGGCTCAAATTGCCGGCTCCGATCAATGGGGAAACATTACATCGGGAACAGAGCTTGGACGCCGCAAATATGATGTTGAACTTTTTGGATTTACCAGTCCGATTATTACCGATGCCTCTGGTAAAAAAATGGGCAAATCCGAAGGTAATGCCGTATGGATTAATGATGAAAAACTACCCGCTTACGATTATTACCAATATTTCCGTAACATCGGCGACACAGAAGTTGGAAAATGTTTGCGTATTTATACAGACTTGCCGATTGACGAAATAAGAAGGCTTGAAGCTCTTAAAGATCAAGAAATTAACGAAGCTAAGAAAATTCTTGCTTTTGAAGCAACAAAAATATGCCGTGGCGAAGCTGAGGCAAAAGCGGCTCAAGATACCGCAATTCATCTGTTTGAACAAGGCAATGCCGGCGGCGACTTGCCTTATATTAACGTATCTTCCGATATTGGTGTTTTGGATGCTTTTTTACAACTTGGTTTTGTAGCCAGCAAAGGTGAAGCAAGACGTTTAATCAAACAAAACGGCTTGAAAATAAACGATCAACCTGTTTGTGATGAAAATTACGTCATTACGGAAAAAGATTTTGACAATGGTCAAGTCAAGCTCTCTCAAGGCAAAAAAAAGCATGGCTTGCTTAAACGATAAATTACTGAGCAAACCGTTATGCCCTCCTCATGTAGGAGGGCTTTGTTTTATGTAAATAGAAAACCCTTGATTTTTTGTCCAAAACATTCTATTCTGTCTAAGTCAAATTACGTTTCTTATCTTAAATATAAATTATATGACAAAAGAACAGAAAAAAAACGGTATCATACGCTCTGCGTATGTTCAAAAATGTATTGAGTCAAATGAACTTTATACATTATTTTTCGGACTGAAGGATTCAGAAACTACTATGGAATTTCCTAAAGTCTGGTTTCGCGGGGTCGGGCGGCCTAAAAAAGGATCAAAAATAACAATCCGGCAAGAAAACGGAGAGACAACCATGCTTATTAACAATAAGCAATTCTATCCTTCTCTCCATCCGCTTAGCAGAACCGAGATTCCTTCAAGAAAAAAATAGAAATATTTTTTAGGCCTGTATCATAATAGATACAGGCTATTTTTTTGAAAATATATTTTGTCCTTATAAGATTAAAATTTAAAACTTCTATTCTGTTCTTGATATTTGTGTCGTAAAACCTTAAATTCAGATAATGATATGAGGAGATGACATTATGAATGATAATCTGCCAGAATTAAGAGATATTCATCTTCCCGATGGTGTTGATGCTTGGCCGCTTGCTTATGGTTGGTGGGTTGTTTTGGCTCTTATTGTCGGTATATTGCTTTTTATATGGCTATTTTCTTTTTTACGAAAAAAGTCAAAAAAACTCTATGCTTTACATCTTCTTAAAAATATCCATTGTAACAATACATTGGACTCCGCTGTTGAAATGTCTAAGATTTTGCGCCGAATTTGCGTTTACAAATATCCTGACGCGGCAATCTTGTTCGGGCAGGAATGGATAGATTTTCTGAATAACAACTCTAAAGCTAAACTTGAACCTAAAAGCGCTCAATTACTCATGGATGCCCCCTATATTTCAGAAAAAAATGCTCTTTTTGTCTCTGATGATATCGTAAGACTAAGACAATTCTGTCAAAAGTGGATAGGAGAAAATCTATGATGCAGTTTGCCTACCCGCTGTTGTTTGCCTTGCTGTTACTGCCTTTTATCATCAGAAAAATACTTCCTGAGCTTAAAGGAATGCATGGCGACGCACTCAAAATTCCATTTATCGGTGATTTGGAAAAAATCTCCATAAAGTCAGGTTCTTTATGGTCTCTTTCCGCAGATAATTCTGATGGATGGTCTCGGTATTTTTGGATGCTTTATATTGTTTGGTTTTTGTTGGTTTGCTCTGTTGCAAGACCGCAAATCCTCGGCGAACCCATCCGTATGAAAGGGGAAAGTCGTGATATTATGCTGGTTTTGGATATTTCAACCTCCATGCTGGCTCAAGATTTTGCTATCGGCAATACCCGTGTCAATCGGCTGACTGCCGTAAAAAAAACAGCATCCGATTTTGTTAAAAAACGTGTAAACGACCGTATCGGACTGATATTGTTTGGCACCAGAGCTTACTTGCAGGTTCCTCTTACTTATGATAAAAACGCCGTTGATGAAACCTTGTGGTCAATGCAAGCCGGAATGGCAGGCGATTCTACAAGTATTGGAGACGCTCTCGGCTTAGCATTGAAAAATTTGCAAAATGATACCGAACTCAAAAACAAAGTTATTATCTTGCTGACAGACGGCGAAAACAATGATGGCAATATTTCTTTGGCCCAAGCATTAAAACTCTCCACCGATCAAGAAATTAAAACCTATACAATAGGTGTCGGATCACAAAATTTATTTTTGAATTCCTTATTCGGTCAAGTTCATGGAATTGATGAGCAAGCTCTTAACGCCATTGCTCAGGCAACTAAAGGACAGTATTTTCGTGCCGGAAGTACAAAAGCTTTGCAACAAGTATATGATTTGATTGATAATTTAGAAACCTCTCAACATCAAGACCGTATGATTAGGGAAACAAAAGAGCTTTTCTATATTCCTCTATCTGCCGCATTATTGTTCGCGTTGCTTTTGGCCTATGTATTAAGGAGAGCCGAATAATGAGTGAGTTTTTGAATAATTTTCACTTTTTGAGACCTTGGTGGCTACTTCTTTTGCTCATTCCAATTATTGGATTTATCAGAAGTTTCCGAGGTCACAGTTTACAATCTTCGTGGCAAAAAATCGTTGATGCAAGACTTCTGGATTTTCTGCTGGTTCGGGGTTCTTCCAGTGAGCGCAAATTTCTTAGTATTATTGCATTTATCGGCTTTGTAAGCGCAATTGTTGCCTTATCCGGCCCCAGCTGGAACAAAACAGAAATTCCTTCTCTTGAAAAACAAAATCCGACAATGATTATTCTTAACCTTTCCAGCGATATGAAAGGAACAGATATCTCGCCTAACAGATTAGAACGAGCAAAATACAAAATTAAAGATCTTTTGCTATTGCTTAAAGGTTCTCAAGTCGGACTAGAAGTT
Organism: uncultured Alphaproteobacteria bacterium; assembly: GCA_944393685.1. Lineage (GTDB taxonomy): Bacteria > Pseudomonadota > Alphaproteobacteria > RF32 > CAG-239 > CAZU01. The sequence goes on along the minus strand of CALYAW010000005.1, from coordinate 95,504 downwards.
TATTCCGGAGAGCCATTTGTTATTTCTCCGTTTACTGATGATACTGATATTTTGGCAAATTTGTTGCCTGCAATTGACTATAATATTATGCCTCTTAACGGTGACAGACTTGATCGTGCCATAAATATGGCTGTTGAACGTTTTAAGGCTGCTCAGTATCAACAAGGAGAAATTGTTGTTTTTGCTCCAGATGTTGGCCAAAAGTTTGAACAGGCTCTTGAGGCCGCCAGAAAGTCCAAAGCAACCGGATACAATGTTAATATTATCGGGGTAACAGCAAATATTTCAGATAAGTTAGCCATGGTTGCAGATGCCGGCGGCGGACGTTATGCTTCTTTGCAAAGCAATGATGATGATATCTCCGCACTTGTACAAATTATCTTGAATAAGCGAATTCCTCTTGAAGAAGGAAAAAACAAACACGCCATATGGCTTGATTATGGTTGGTATTTATTGGCAATCCCGTTGTTGTGTTGTTTGTACTTTTTCAGACGTGGAATTTTGGTGATTCTTGTCTTTTGTCTGGTTAGTTCGCAATCATATGCCGGTTTCTTTCTTAATAACGATCAAGAGGGCTTGCTTGCCTTCAACAAGCAAAAATATAAAGATGCCGCCAAAACTTTTGAAAATTCGGAGTGGAAAGCTGCCAGCTATTACCGTTTGGGAGACTATGAGGCGGCTTACAAAGAATATGCTAAGAAAAATGATGAGACAGCCCTTTATAACCAAGGAAATGCTCTGGCTAAAAGCGGCAAAATCGATGAAGCGATTGCAAAATATGAAGAAGTATTAAAACAAAATCCCAATCATGAAGATGCCAAATTTAATCTTGAATATCTAAAAAAGCAAAAAGAGCAACAACAAAACCAACAGCAATCTCAGCAAGACCAACAAAACAAAAACCAACAAGGTCAAGAAAAAAAACAAGATCAAGAACAGCAGAGCCAATCACAAAGTAATCAACAAAACGATGAGCAACAACAAAAGGAAAATGATCAAAAGCAAGAAAATGGGGCTTCCGATGCCGCATCTGCCGAACAAGAGGAAAAAGATACTCAAGAAGAACAACAAAATGAAGCAAATCAACAATCTCCTCAAGAATTGGATACTTCTAATGAACAACAACAAGGAGAGCAAAAAGGCGGTGCAATCCAACAGCAAGGAACTAATGATGAACAAAAGTATGACGAAAAAGTTCAGGCTAGAACTCAGCAACTGCGCGAAATTCCTGAAGATGCCGGGGGGCTTTTACGCGCTTTTATTGCTCAGGAATATCAACGCAATAGATATAATAATGTGCAGGAGTAATGTTTAATGAAAAAATTTATCACAATCTTATTGGGCTTTGTTTTTTTATGGAATCTTGAAGCCTTTGCTCAGTCTTTTGAGGCAACGGTTAACCGCAACAAAATTCCTGAAGGAGAAACTTTTTTACTTACTCTTGAACTAAAAGGAGCCAGAACAAACTCCTCCCCTGATTTAAACTTGCTTAATAGCGATTTTACAACTTATTCGGTTTCTAACGCTTTTCGTACCGTTATAATCAACGGAAAAGCCGAACAGTCCCAACAGTGGAATCTTGTGCTGATGCCAAATAAAATCGGTAAACTGGTTATTCCGGCGCTTCGCATCGACAATTACGAAACAAAACCGATAACCATTGAAGTCAGCCCCGCTGGAAGCGAAATTAATGCCTCAACGGGAAAAACCTCTCCCAACAAATCAAATAGCAATAAGTTCTCTCTTATGGGGAGGGTTGATAATAAAAACCCGTTTGTACAAGAACAAATAATTTATACATTGAAGCTAACAGATAGAGGTGGATTACAAGGAGAGGAACCCTATTTTGAAGGCAACGAAAATAATGATTGGATTATTAAAAGTTTAGGCGCACCAGAAGTAAATTCGCAAATTATTAACGGACAAACAATTCGAGAACTAACCTTTAAGTATGCTCTTTTTCCGCAACGAAGTGGAAAATTAATTGTTCCGGCTGCAAAATTTCGTGGTTTTTATCTGACCAAAGAAAGCCGAAACGACCCATTCGGACGCTTTTTTAATGATGATATCTTTTTGGGAAGTTTTGGAATGACTGATGTTTTTGCAACCAAAAACCCAATTTTTTTGAGTACCAAACCTATTCAAATTGATGTTAAACCGGCTATTGAAGAAACCGGCAAATGGTGGCTGCCGGCACAAGAAGTTAAATTATTTGCTCAATTTGAACCGGCAAAGCCTGATTTTAAGGTTGGAGAAGCGGTGACGCGTACAATCTATTTGCAGGCAACAGGCGTTATTGACAGCCAACTGCCGGAAATACAATTTGAACAAACTCCGGGGCTCAAACAGTATCCTGAAAAACCTGAAATTGTTATGAAGGTTCAAAACGGACAGGTCGTCTCGACAGAGAAAATTGCAAATGTTTATATTCCAAACCAAAGCGGAGAACTTACTCTTCCTTCTATTAATATATCCTGGTTTAATGTCCACACGAACCAGATGGAAACAGCTCAAATACCAGAACAAAAAATAAATGTTGCAGGAAAATCTGTTTCTGTCCCTCAGAAAATTCAAAACGCCTCAATAGCACACTCCAAGACAGACTTTCTGCCACAAGGCAATGACAACGAAAATTCCCCGCAAAAAAATATTTATATTTTGATTTCTGCGGCCTTTGTCTTGGGTATGGTGCTTTGTTTTGCCATCATGAAAATATTGACATTAAAAAATAAAAAAGAAACTACTTCTATTAATCCGCTAAAAGATATTCGATTGGCTGCAAATAACAAAAATTTGCACAAATTACGCGATGCCTTATTACTTTGGGCTAAAAATCGTTTTCCGGAAGAAAGAATTTTTAGTTTAAGCGATATTGAAAATTTAGTTAAGTCGCAATCTTTTACTTGTGAGCTTGAAAAACTTAATGAAGCCTTGTACTCTAATAATTCAACAAATTGGAATGCTGAATTATTTCTTAAAGTTTTTGAAAAAATTAATAAATCTAAAATCAGGAAAGAACAAAATGACGACTTGCTGCCCAAACTCTACAAATAGCATTTTATACTTAAAAAAAATTACTTATGACGGAGATGCTTTTGAAAGCTACTATATTCCTGCTGAAGATATTCACTCTTGTTTAGCTCAGGGAATAATTCCGCAGCTTAAAATAAAAGATACTCTTTCACACGGGCCTAAAATTGCAATTCTCTTGGGACAAGAAAGGCATCCGAATCGTATCGAAAAAGATTATTCTTTGCATCCGGACTATGCCGATGTTATCATTAAAGCCGGCGGGAATCCATTTTTTATCTTTTATGACAACATCAAAGAACAACTTGAGAAAATTTGCCCTGATGGGATTTTCTTGATTGGCGGGGTTTTTAATTCTCCTGCCACGTGGTATGATGTTCCTGTAACCGATGATATAGATAAGCGTGGGCACGCATATTTGGAATTACTTGATTATGCAAAAGAGCATAGCTTACCTGTGCTAGGCATCTGTGCCGGAATGCAAATGCTTGCCGGATATTTTGGGGCAAAACTACAAAAAGGCATAAATGATGGTCGTCAAGCAGAACAATCGCACAAACAAAACGGAGAAAAGATTGCCCACAAAGTTCTTATTAAAAACGAAACGTTGCTTTCTTCAATCGTCGGAAAACAAGATATCTTGACAAATTCTTCGCATAATGAAGCCGTCATTCTTAACAAATGCGGCGATAACATTATTTCTGCTCAGGCAGAAGACGGAATTGTTGAGGCAATTGAACCTATCAATGGCTGGAATAAATTTTTGCTTGGTGTACAATGGCATCCCGAAAGGTTAGTTAAGCATGGTGATAATGCTGCTAAAGCAATTTTTGAATCTTTTGTAAAAAACGCTCAACATGATTGATAGCTTAGTAGAAATAAATAATCCATATTTTGTTGTGGACCTGATGTACGCTGGAACAAAGCAGAATATGACGGGGAAAGCCGTATATCTTGAAATCGGATTTGGAAATAAAGCCTTTGTTCACAAAGAGTTGTGGGATAAGCTCATAAAGCTTGTTCCTTGGTTGGAAACACACCAACGAAAAGTGAAAATTTTTGATGCCTATCGTCCTCCTCTGGCTCACCAAAAATTGCGCGAAATAATCCCTCAGCCAGGTTTCTTTGCCGCCAATCCGGCTACCTCTCCTCATTGTCGAGGAACTGCCGTTGACTTATGCTTGATTGACGAAAACGGTATTGAACTTGAATATCCCACTTTGGTTGACGCTTATAATCCTTTTTATGCTAAAGAAGTACAAAGCGGAAATAGTGAAACCTTTTTTGATTATTTAAAAAAAGCGCACCATGACTATAACGAAGGCTCAAAACAAGCGCTTAGAAATCGTGATGAACTTCGCGAACTTATGGAAAGCATCGGCCTTAAGGCCTTGCCCCACGAATGGTGGCATTATGAGCTACCACATGGCAGAGAAGACAATAAATATCCAATGATTGAATACTGAAAAATTTTCTGGCTAAAAATTTATATAGAAAATACATTTTTCAAGCTCACTTGACATTTATATAAGGATTTGCTATTCTGATAATAGTTTACTATTTATCATAAGATAGGAATAGACAAAAGGACGGAGGGCGCCATGCAGAAGAAAGCTCTTACAAGAACTGTGATATTATCGGCACTTTGCCTATGTTTTACAAGCAGCGTGTCATTGGCAGACATCCAATGGTTGCCTAAGTATCAAGAAAAACTTGTATCCAGAAAGCGCGTCTCCGATGCCAAAAATCCGACTTTCTATGATCCGATTAGCTGCGAAGCTAAAGGATGGCTGTCAGAGATACCCGCCAAACAAACTTGCTCACCTAAATATATGCCAGGCGGGGTTAAGTGTTGGTCGGACTGTAAATGTCTGGATAAATACAAATACGCTTCCGGCAAAGGAGTAACTAATGGTTGCCCCAACGGCAAAACCGTTAACGACGATGCTTGTGGCGGTTTGTATTCCGGATGTATTGATTGTTCGACCAACACGCAAGTTTCAGCCGGCTGGAGTACGACTTACAAGAGCGGCTCCAATGTGGCTGTCATGACCAATTTTGGCACTTGCGCCAATTACTACTACTCTTGCAACACGGGATATACGCCGGCCAGAGCCGCGTCTAATGCCTATTTGCATTCCGGTCCGTGGACATGGATTACTTGTGCCGCTAATCAAAAACCGGTAAATCAAGACGGCTCGACCGGCACACCGAAATTATGTCAAAAATGTATTCCGAAGGTTTGTGCCGATTATAACTCCGGCTATGTTACCGCTAATGATCCGACAATGGCTTGCACCAAGATAGACAGCTCGACGGTCGGAGGTTTGAATTGTTGGTCATGCGTGCCATGCGGTGAAGAATATAAATATACGACCAGCAATTGTCCATCACCAAAGATATTGGGAACAGATAAGTGCAACGGCAAGGCTTCGACCTGTTCGTGTCCGCCGACCGTTACTTGTGGCACGGGTATTACCTGTAAGACGCAAGCTCCGTCCGGGTGCTCAGGCTGTTTGGAATGCAACCCTTGTCCGAATTTGGGTAAATATACTGCCGCTCAGTGCACTTCTATTGGAGCGACACCATCTGCTTCTAATTTAGAGGCTTGTTCAAGTAAATATACTTGTTGCACGGGAACAAGCGGAAGCTGCCCGACTGGGTATGTTTGTGATACATCCGGAAGACTTTGCCCCGGGCAACATATTCCTATCGGCTGTGCTACCAACTATAAATATTGGTGTACAACACCAAATACGAACTGTACGACATTAGGATATACAGCAAGTGTCACTAGTTGCAAAGGCCGTTATATAAAATGCCCATACGACACGAGCAAGGTTTATTGTTTGCCTTAAGATTCTTAAAGAAGGAGAAAAAAGATGAAGAATTTAGCTTTAATCATAGGAAGTATATCCTTATTGGGTACGGAGGCGGCGTGGGCCGCAATTTCCTGCACACCAAGTCCATCTTGTTCTACCCTTGGTTATTCAAATAAAGCAAGCGACTGCGTAGGAAGTTATATCGTTTGCCCGTTTGACACGACAAAGGTCTTTTGCATGGAAATTAAAACTCCAACATGTGATCCCGACTATACTTTATCTACTTGTCCTTCTAATGGAAAATGTACTTCCTGCGGTGGAAAATACAAACTTACCAGTTGCAATACTGGATATGAAATATCTTCTTCAGGAACTTCATGTGCTGAAATTCCTTGTATTACAGAAGCTGAGGTTCAAAAGATATCTGTTGAAAGATATGTATATCGCACGACTATTGATGCGAAACCTTTTTGTGATTCTGATAGCCTCTGGGAAAAACCTCTTTGTGAAGACAAAAGCACTAAAATTTTTGAATGTGCAAAAATGAGATCTGCAGGAATAGAATATGATTCCCATGGTTATCTAACAACTAACGGAGTTATTGGTTGGATTCAATCAAGATATTGCGGGGCAGGCAATAAAGCACAATGCCTTGCTAAATACAGCTCTGTTATACTTTCAATGACGGCTTGTAGAAACCATAGCGGAACAGTAAACGGAGAAAACTACTCAAAATACGTAGGCTCAATGTGTTCTTTTAATAAGTATGTATGCGATTGGTGTCCAGAAAATTTATAATAAATTCCATTTTTAATATATCGGCTGTTTTTATATGTTTAGAAAAACAGCCGATATATTTCTTTTTTAATGCGTATTATCGTTTCCTTGCGGTTGCTTAGGATGACGGGCTTGATACATGCCAACAAAATCTATCGGGTTTAGCATCAACGGCGGCAAACCTCCGCTCCCCATAATATTGCTTATCGCCTGTCGAGCATAGGGAAACATTAAATGTGGAACTTCTATCATCAAAACAGGCTCAATATGTTCTTGAGGAACGTTTAATGCGGCAACACCTCCATATGTCATCTCCAGAATAAACAATTTCTTTTCTGAGACATCTCCTTCAAGATGAAAAACCAATTCAACATTAAATAGATTTTCTTCTAAATGTTTGGCATTAATGTCCACCGAAATATTTATTTTGGGCTCAGAATGATTTTGCTTAAAAATCTCCGGAGCATGCGGTATCTCCAATGAAAGATCGCGGATATACTGATGATGCACCATTACCGGAGGACGGGGGGGCTGATTCTCTTCGCTCATGATAATCTCCTTATAAATTAGCACAGATAAATAATTGTTTACTCTTTTACTCTTAAATTTTGTTTTGGTCAAACGATAATAAACAGTTGATAAAAGTTATAAATAAGCTATATTTAGGAAGAACGAAAGGGAAAGAAAAACAAATGATGACAAATCTTGATATTTTGGTTCTCTTGGTTGTAGTCGTTCTTATTTTCCAACGATTGCGGAGCCTACTCGGAACCAGACCAACTGCTGAAAAACATATTCGTCTCAGCAAAGAAAGCGCCGAAAAATTATATAACATATTAAAAACAGAAAGCGAAAGACAAGAAGCTCTCTCTGTTGCCGCAAAAAATGAGGAATTAGTCCCTGTTGAAGATGAAGATATCTCTGAATTGGATAAAACTTTGCGCCGTATTCCTCACTTTAATAAAGAAACTTTTCTTAAAAGCGCTCAACGCGTTTTTCAAATTACAACAGATGCTTTCAATAAAGCTGATGTCGAAACCCTTGAAATGCTCCTTAGTCCCAGACTCTTTAAAAAATTTCAAGAAATTATCAATCAACGCCAACAAGATGGCCTCTGTGCCGAGACTGATTTTATATGTTTTGATAAAGCTGAAATCATCAAGGCTGAAATTTCTGACGATCAAGTTGCAAAAATATCCGTTGAATTTATGTCTCAGCAAGTAAATATTTTGCGTGATAAAGATGGTAAGGTGATTGAAGGTGATGAAAATTATATTCAAAACATTACCGATGTGTGGACTTTTGAAAGAGCCCTTGCCTCAACTTCTCCTAATTGGATTTTGACCTCTACCAAAAAATGACAAAATATTTTCTGACACCCCTCATCTTTTCTTTTTTAATGTTGGCTTCATGCGGAGAAAAAGAAACTGTTCGCGTGAAGGACGACTTAAAATGTAAGCCTTATGAATTTTCTCAAATTTCAGGCTGGAAAGATGACAATCTTGAAGATGCTTTCCATGCTTTTGAGCTAACCTGTGATCGATTGAAAAACAGTAAAGAAGAATTTTTGGGCGATACTGAGATTAAAATTAAAACGGCTGACTTTTTGAATATATGTCGAAATAAGCCATCTGATTCAAGAGACTTTAAGCCTTTTATTGAGAAAAATTTTAAGCCTTGCTTGGTTGTTTTTGAGGGAAAAGATGAAGGAAAATTTACCTCTTATTACGAAGCGGAAATTAAAGCCTCCAAAGTAAAAACACCTAGATACAACGTTCCTATTTATGGAAAACCAAATGACCTTATTGAATTTAATCCGAAAGATTTTGATAAGTCATTACCCTCCAAAAGATTGGTTGGTAGAATCGATAATAATAAATTAGTCCCTTATTATAAACGTTCAGATATTGTTAAAAACGGTGTTAATGCTCCCGTTATTTTGTGGAGTGATAGTTATGTCGATGTCTATGTTATGCAAATTCAAGGCTCGGCCGTAGCTGATCTTGATGACGGCTCTAAGGTGCGTATCGGTTTTGCAGACACAAATGGGCGTGAATTTAAGGGGATCGGAAGTATTTTGCTTGAAAACGGACTTATTAAACCTGGGCAAGCATCTATGGGCAAAATAAAAAAATGGCTCAAAGAAAATCATCAAACAGCAAAAAAATATCTGAATGAAAATCAGAGATATGTTTTCCACCGTCTCAGTAATGCTGAAGGACCTATCGGCGCACTCGGAATTCCTTTGACTGCAGGACGTTCTTTAGCGGTTGATAAAAAATTTATTCCGCTCGGTGCCTTGCTATGGCTTGAAACATCTGGCCCAAATTGTGAAAAAATTGAAAAACTGGTTATTGCTCAAGATATCGGCGGCGCAATCAAAGGCCCTATACGCGGCGATTATTTTTGGGGATCGGGTGGAGATGATGTTCTAGAGTTGGCCGGAAAGATGAATGCAAAAGGACGATATTTTATCCTTCTGCCAAAAAACAAAGGAGAGTAATATGTCAAAAAAATTTATCAACCGTGCCGATGAATTAATCTTTGGAGCTTTGCAAAAAGCTGTCTTAGAAGATAAAGTTCATATTTGCTTGTTGACCAGCCAAATAAACCGTCCCAATTCTCCCGTTTATAATCCTTGGGAGGTTTTATTGCCTATATTGATTCCGGTATTGTTGGGGTTGGTTTTGATATTGACGGTCGGACCTATGTTTGGTCTTTTGTTTATGGCAGCTCTGATTTTGGCGTCGAATCACATTGTTAAAAAAAAGCTGGATGCCAGACTTTTGGAAAGAACAAAAACTTTTTTGCTTTCTTCTTTGGAAAATTGCCAAAATATTTGGGATTTTGGCGGTGTTGTGTTGGTAAACCATCAAAATAAAAATCAAGGCTGTGTTGCTCCTGAAGGCGATTGGAAAGAATTTGTTGTGAACAATTTTGCCGATCTTATGATTGAAAAAAAAGAAAATGTGCAAAACGATGAAAAAGCTCAGTGACGCACCCCTGATTACTGATGATGAGGATTGGAAAAATTCTCTTCGAGGCATCAAAAAAATTAAGCAACCAGAAATTCCTTTGGGAGCTGAACCCCCGCTTATTATCGGCGAAATGCGCCATAATATTGATTATGCACAAGTATATAGCGGTAATTCCCTTAAAACTCTTAAAAGCGATGTGTTTGATAATGTTGACAAACGCACTGCCGAAAAATTGCGAAAAGGTGAATTTAAAATTGAGCGTCGACTAGATTTGCATGGATTAACGGAAAAAGAAGCCTCTGAAGCTGTCTGTAATTTTGTGCTTAATGCATATCGTCAAAACTTACGCTGTATATTAATTATTACCGGCAAAGGGTTACAAAAAGAAACCGATGACTGGTATGAAAAAAAAGGTATTCTGAAAGAATCTCTACCAAATTGGCTCAATTCCTCCGAGCTGAGACCTCTGGTATTGGCTTTTTGTCAAGCAATACCTGAAGACGGCGGCAGTGGCGCGTTTTATATTCTTTTGCGCCGAAAAAGAAAAACATCTTAATTAGTTTATTTTTTAAACTGCGCATTATAAAGTGAAGCATAGGCCCCGTTTGGAATTTGCAGCAATTCTTTGTGAGTACCTTTCTCTATAATTTCTCCGTCATTAATAACAACTATTTCATCCGCATTTTGTACTGTCGATAAACGATGCGCAATAACAAATACGGTTCTGTCTTTCATCAAATTATCTATAGCTTTTTGCACAACAGCTTCTGATTTGTTGTCTAAAGCTGATGTCGCTTCATCAAGAATAACGATCGGTGCATTTTTTATGAAAGCACGAGCTATTGCCAAGCGTTGACGTTGCCCGCCGGACAAAAGCGAGCCTCTTTCTCCAATATCGGTATCAAGACCCGCCTCTTGTTCATCTACAAATTCTTTCAGATAAGCCATTTCTAAGGCTTTATTAATTTCTTCATCCGTGGCGTCCGGCTTGCCTAGTAAAATGTTGTCGCGAATTGTGCCTGAAAATAAAAAATTATCCTGAAAAACAACTGCGATATTATTGCGCAAACTCTCCAGCGTCAAATCTCGGATATCATGTCCATCAATCGTGATTTTTCCTTCGCCAACATCATAAAATCGAGGCAATAAACTTACAATAGTCGATTTACCGCCGCCGGAATTGCCAACAATTGCCGTTGTACTACCGGCTTTTATGTTGAGTGATATATTTTTAAGAACTTGACAATCCGGATTATAAGAAAATGAAATATTATCAAAACAAATTTCTTTTTTGATTTTTTTGAGCTCAATGGCTTGCGGTTTGTTTTTTATCTGTGGTTCTAAATTCAATAGTTCTGAAATACGTTCTATTGCCAAAAAAGAAACCTGAACCGCACTAAAATTTTTACCAATATTTTTTATCGGACCATACAGCATAATTAACGCTGTCAGAAAAGAAACAAAATTACCACTGGTTATTGAACCATTGACTATCAAATAGCTGCCATATCCAATAACCGCTCCGATACCTATTGAAGCAACAACATGAAGCATTGGTGTCATCCAAGCCGTCTTTTGAATCATTTTTATGCTTAATTTAAATAATTTTGTAATCGTCGTATCATATTTGTTAAAAGCGTGTTCCTGCAGATTATATGATGCTATTGTTTTACAGCCGGAATAAGTTTCATTGTAATCTGTAAGGATGGTTGCACTCTCCGCCACTTGCTTCTTTATTGTGTTTTTTATCATCCGCCGAACTTGTGACAAGGGCATCAAAGCGCACACCAAAACAAATATTGCGATAATAGAAAGCTGCCATGAGTTATATATTAAAACGCCTATCAACGAAAGTGATGAAAAAACCCGTGATAAGAAAAGCCTAATATTATCTATCAAACCGTTGCACGCAGCATCGGCATCGGCAGAAAAGCGCTGAATTATATAGCCGGAATCATTCTTGTCATAAAACGCCGGCTCCAGAAACAACAATTTTTGAAACAACGCACGTTTGACATCAACCGTAATTTTGCCACCAACCCAACCATTAAGATATGTGGCAAGATAATTAAGAATGCCTTGAACCAGTGTAAACGCGACAATAACCAACGGAATATACGCCGGTGATTGATCTGTTTTGTCCACTAAAACGACATCCATGTACGGCTTTAGGGCTAAAGCCACCACCGCATCCAAAGCCCCTATCGGAATACATAAGGCAACGGCCATTAACGCCCTGAAAAGATAAGGTTTAACAAACGGCCACATGATTGTGTAATGGTCCCAAAAAGGTAACTTTGGTGCTTCTTGCGTTTTAGATATTTTTGACATTAAAAATCCTTATCTTTAGATTATGTTTAGAAATTTGAGAATAAAATAAATGGCTGCAAATTCCATTAAAATCATAAGTTTATACATTGCTTGATAGCTTTTTTTTGATGTCTTATGATGAAAAAATTTTTGTGCGATCCAAGCTCCCATCCAACCACCTAAAAACTCAAGCATATGCAAATCTCTCTCGGACACGCGCCAAGCCCCCCTTTGTGCCGCCCGCTTGTCTACTCCGTATGCAAAAAAAGTGGTGATATTGATTGTTGTGATTTGAAAAACTATAAAAAGCAGAAAGGTTTTATAGCTAAAGATGCTGGTACGAAACCAATGGGTCTCAATGTACCAGGATAAACCTATGATAATTGCGCTGTTTAACAAAAAAAACATATTACGGCGCAATGGATAAATTAAAGCTGCAAGACCAAGTAAAACAGTTGTAAAAGTAATAACCATATTAAAATTCTCAGTTCAAAAAACAAATGGAGTTTAGTTCATTTTATTTTAAATTGCAAATAGTGAATAAGTAAAAGAAATATAATGTTAATTTTAATTTTTCTTTTATACTGAAAAAAAGTTTTTAATAAGCAAAGGACAAAATACCATGAAAATAAAAGGGCTTTGGATTGTTTTGCCGTTGTTGCTCGGAGCTTGCAGCAATACTGAAGATATGACTCTCGACAGATTAATCTTCGGACATGAAATAAAGCCCAAAGATACCACCCTTAATGAGATGATTTTTGGAAAAGATTGTAAAAATTGCAAAAAGAAATCTTCCAATGTTAAGACACAAGTTGTTCAAGTTGACGATGCAGAAACTGAATTTCTTGAATTTGCAGATCCGGATGTTGTTTATCGCTTGCCTACTCGAAGCAGTCGTTACATGGCCAATGAACCTGCTCCGGAGGCCTATGCCATTGCCGCTACCCGCGCCACGAATCGAATGCTTGATGAAACAGGATCTCTATATGACGACGCTAGCAGTAGTTTTGTTTATATTAAAGATATCAAAAAAGCTGATCGCCAGCTTCCGGATGGTGTCTATAATGCTGCAAAAGTGACTAAAAATATTGTTAAAAATTCCAGAACATTTAAGGTCGTTGATGATCAACAAGAAGCCGACTATATTCTTGAGACTGTCATTGATAATGCAGGAACTCCTGAGGAACCAATCTTGGTTTATAAACTTATTTTGCTTGATACAGACAACAATAAAGCCGGACAATGGGTAGAAACTTTGCGCCGTGTTCGTAATGATGACGGAAGCTGGTGGTAATGCCTAAAAAAATACATATTCTTCTAATCTTATGTTGCGGTTTGATATTTGCCGCAATGGATGGTTATGCGCAAAACAATCTCTTTGAAGATGAAACAATCTCTCTTTATGCCAAAGCTTGTGAGCCTGTTCGGGCGGGAGAATCTCGTTCCGGAGCAAGAGTGCGAGCTACTGATAAAGCAAGTTTTAAGTCTATTGAAAATATATCGGAATTGACTGATTTACGTTCTCAGATGAGTTCTCATGACTTTAATGTTTTGGTCTATAATTTGGTAGATAATTATCTGGAGGATATGGCTATTCGAACTTTAGAACAAAGCCAAGAACAAATATGTGTGGAGGTGACCGGCTATTTGTCTCCTTTTAATATTAACAAAGCAAAAAACAATCTTTCGGAAAAACAAACACAACAAAATCAAGAAGGAAGAGAACAAAACTCTGATGAACTTTTTTTGGATTTGGAAACCAATAGTGACGAATTGCCAGAAATAGTCACGCAACTTCCTCCTAAACCATCTCCCAAAATTAGTGAAGAAATTGCTTATGATAATACAGATACAAACTCTGATGCTCTTTTAACAAAAGATGATGCTGATGATGAGATTATTGTCTTTGTTGAAAAGACTAAATTTTATAACGGAAGTGAAACCGGTGGTTTCTTTTCAGATATTAAAAACGCGCTTAGAGAAAATCCAGATATTAAAGCTACAACATCAAAAACAAATGCTGACTATATCCTAGAAACCAACGTCTTGCGAGCAAAGGTAGACCCTATTAACAACAAGACCTACAGGTTACAAATGGTGGTACAACTTGAATTGACAAATGTTGCAACAACTTCCGTTATTACCGAACATCAGAACCGTTTTATTTTATTTGAAAGTAGTGATGATGAACAAAAAGTTGCTTCCAATTTGATGCAAAAACTCCTTGAAAAAGGATGCCGCAGACTGCTTCCAAAAATTAAAAACCTGAAATCTTCTTCTAAAAAGCAAACTTCTTCCGTCATTACACCCGTCAAATCTCAGGTTCAGGTGAACTAGTATCTTCTTCGGGAAGCCAAGCCTCGTGCTTTTTGATGTTGGTAATAATTACTTTTATCGGATCAAAATTCGTCTCATTAACTGATAACAAATAGGCTTTAATTTTTTGATTAACTTGCTGTTGTAAAACCGTACAACGTGCTTCTTCGGCATTTAAGTAAAGCTCTATTTCTAATTTTGCGGGATTGTCTGCCGTTAGCTTATATTCATATGCACAGATGTTTTCTCCTTGATTTTCCAAAATAATCCTTTGAATATTTTTGAAAACATCACTCTTGTTGTTACGTGCAAAATTATCTGCAAAGTCAAAAAGAGGCTCATCTTCTGAAGCATTGGGAAATCCCTCTATTCGGCGTAATAAACCAACATTGCCTGTCATAACAGAGAATTTCAGCAATACAGAGTAAAAATCTTCTATATTGGATGCCAGATGTTCAAATCTTGGCTTTAGCAAAACCATTGCCATATCAATCATACCTAAACTTAAAAGATTTTCTATATAAATCATTTCAAAAAATGAAGGTAATTCCCCTCCTATTTCCCAAATCTTATAGGCCAAAGACTGTGCTTTATAACGATTACCATGCATTATCTCGACAAACATCAATACAATCAATGCACAGATATTATTAGGATTTTTTTGCAAAAATGGATAAATGTCTGCTTCTACCTCTTGAATTGCCTCATCTTCATCAAAATCAAGCTCAAATAGTTCGTATAGCAAATCTTCTAGTTCTTCTTCCGCTGTCAGATTTTGTTCATTTTCCATAGCTTACCTCATATGTTTTTTTCTAATAAAAATGTTACCGGCCCGTCATTTGCTAACGAGACCTTCATATCTGCCTGAAAGATTCCGGTTTGAGTCGGAATGTTTAGTTTTTGCAAGCAGGATACAAAATATTCATATAAATATTTAGCCTGTTCAGGTTTTTCAGCTGTCTCAAAACCGGGGCGATTACCTCGAGACGTATCTCCCGCAAGTGTAAACTGCGAAACGACTAATAATTCTCCTTTTATATCTTGTATTGATAAGTTCATCTTGTGGTTTTGGTCTTCAAAAATTCGTAAATTAGCAATTTTTTGTGCCAGATATTGAGCCGCCTTTTCGCTATCTCCTTTTTGAACACCTAGCAAGACTAACATTCCCTGTCCTATTGAAGCAACAGTTTTACCATCAACCACAACATTGGAATTTAAAACCCTTTGAACTAAAGCTCGCATTTTGATTATCCCTTTTATTTTATTCTAATTACGGATATTTAATATCATATTAATAAAACATATATCCAAACCAGATGGCTGCTAAAATACCTGCTGCGTCTGCCAATAAAGCACATGGAAGCGCTGGTCCGACTTTGGAGATTTTTACAACGCCGAAATACAATGCCAAAACATAAAATGTTGTCTCCGTAGAACCTTGTACAATTGATGCAACAAATGAAGGAAAACTGTCAACACCATAGGTTTGAAATGTTTCAAGCATCATGGATCGCGCCGCATTGCCTGATAACGGTTTTAAAACAGCTGTTGGCAGCGCAGGTATAAACCCTGTATCCAAGCCTATGAACTTAAATAGAGTTTCCAACCAATTGATAATTAAGTTAAGCACTCCTGAGGATCTTAAAACCGCTATTGCAACCAACATGGCCACCAAATAAGGAATTATACGAACAGCAACTTCAAAACCCTCTTTAGCGCCTTCTATAAAGGTTTCATATACATTTATTTTTTTTAATAAACCATATGCTATAAATAAGGCTATTGTTCCAAATAATATACAGTTCCCCAAATTTCCGGCTGCAAGCATCCGTGTTTCTGCCGGCAAACTTTGAAAATACCAAGCCGTACTGCCAATCAAAACTATTCCTATACCCAAATACAGACCAACAATACGATTAAAAATATTTAATTTTTGAGAAAAAGCCACGCTTAAAAAACCAACTAATGTTGATATTGAAGTGGCAAATAATATCGGCAGAAATACAGCAGCCGGCGCAATTGAGCCAAATTTGGCCCTATACATTAGAATACTTACGGGTATCAAGGTAACCGCCGAAGCATTAATAACCATAAATAATATTTGTGCGCGAGATGCTCTTTCTTTACTTGGGTTTAGAGCTTGCAACTGCTCCATCGCTTTGAGCCCAAAAGGCGTAGCGGCATTATCAAGCCCCAACATATTAGCAGCCATATTCATTATGATCGAGCCCATTGCCGGACTATTTGCCGGCACGTCCGGCATTATCTTAGAAAATAACGGACGTAAAACCTTTGCTAGAAGCTGCGTCAAACCTGATTTTTCGGCAATTTTCAGAAGCCCAAGCCATAAACAGAGTATTCCGGTCAGACCGATGGCTATTTCAAATGCATTTTCAGCAGAAGAAAAAACTGCGTTAACCGTTTCATTCCATAGATAAGTTTGTCCTGTAACAATACTTTGCACAAGCACATAGATAAATGAAAGTAAGAAAAATGAAGCCCATATGATGTTTAGCATTATCTTCTCCTTTGGCTTGTATTCTAGCCTGCAAAGATGAAGATATCATTAAGGGCTCAAAACAGCGCCCCAATAAAGCGCTGCTTTAGTTTGCTATTTGGAAGTTTTTTTGCGCTTCTTTAGTTTGGTTAATTTATCACTAACAATCGCAGTATCTCTACCGGTACGTGCCAAGCGATCATACATTCTCTCAATTTCTTTTTCCAGATAAGCCTGTTCTATATCATTAGCCAGCTCCTGACGCTCTTCTTCAGAACCCCGTTCATTGATTAGGCGCATATAATCCAATATGTGCTCAACCCAAATACTGCTGTCTACCTTACGCTTGAAAAAATACGGCAATTCATAAGCTAGTTGGCGTGCTTGCGCATAGGCTTCTTGTGTATTGGTACATTTATTGTTCTTTATTTTAAGAAGACGAAATGCTATTTCAAGTTCTTCGCTGTTATCCACCACAATAAAAGGAATCCGTTCTGCAAAACCACTGGCTGATAGCACTTTTAAATATTCAAGAATATGATAGAAGAACCCGTTAATATTATAGATAATAAACGGCTTGGCTTGTATGAAGCCATCTTGCATGGCCACACAGTCATAGGCCAGTTCATCTAAGGTTCCCACTCCTCCGGGAGCAAACAAAATGATATCCGCTTCAAACAATTTCTTTTTGCGGTTCTCTAATGTGTCTGTCAAAACAACATTGTTTATCTTTTTGAGAAATTCATCAGTTTTATATAATTTAAAATATTCTTGCGTTGTTACTCCGACTATCGGATCTACTCCATGATAGTGCTTGTCTCCATCTTTTTCCCAAGTATCCATAACTCCTCTGGCTACACTGCCCATAATTCCGGTATCGGAAAAACCATAATCTAAGCGAAAACCCATCTTTGCTATTTTTACACCTAAATTATAGGCTTCTTCCTCATATAACGGATCATTACCGGGACGAGAACCACCGGAAACACAAACTCTGAGATGTGGTTCTTCACATGAATTTTGGGTGGTTTTATCTTCTTTCATTTATCCTCTCTTTTTTAATTATAGCTCTTCAATATCTCCAAGGGCTTGTTTGGCATAAAAATCTGCGGCAAACTCATCCAGCTTGCTTTCTTCTATTGCCGTTCTTAACCCCTTCATCAGCCGCTGATAATAACGAATATTGTGCCAGGTCAACAGCATCACCGCCAAAACCTCATTGCATTTTTGCAGATGATGAATGTAGGCTCTGGAATAATTTTGGCAAAGCGGGCAATCACACTCCGCCTCTAAAGGGCGTGGATCTTCACGGTGGCGGGCATTGCGAATGTTTATCGTGCCTCTGGCCGTAAAAGCCTGACTGGTACGCCCGGAGCGGGTCGGCATCACGCAGTCAAACATATCTACCCCACGCAATACCGCGCCGACAATATCATCCGGACGCCCGACACCCATCAAATAACGAGGTTTATCATCAGGCAACATGCCAGGTGCGTAGTCCAAAACCTTGAACATAGTTTCTTGCCCCTCGCCCACAGCCAAACCACCAATAGCATAGCCGTCAAAATCTATCTCACGCAATTTTTCAGCAGAAAAAGAGCGCAAATCCTCATAATCTCCACCTTGTTGAATACCAAAAATACCATAACCGTCCCTATCGGTAAACGCCTCTTTACTCCTTTTAGCCCAGCGCATGGACATCTCTACTGATTTCTTGACCTTGTCGTAAGGAGCCGGCAGTTTAACGCACTCGTCCATGCACATGGTGATATTTGAATCTAATTTGTGCTGTATCTTGATTGATTCTTCCGGCGAGAGAAAAAACTTTTTACCATCAACATGAGAAGAAAAATGCACGCCTTCTTCACTCAGTTTGCGCAGGCCTGATAAACTCATAACTTGAAAACCGCCTGAATCTGTCAGAATCGGTTTGTTCCAATTCATAAATTTATGCAAGCCGCCCATTTTCTCCACCAAATCGGCTCCAGGGCGCAACATGAGGTGATAGGTATTACCCAGCAAAATCTCCGCTCCCGTGGCTGCAACAGATTCCGGCATCATTGCCTTGACTGTGGCGCAAGTCCCAACCGGCATAAATGCCGGCGTGTTTACTATACCGTGCTTGGTGTGCAGACGACCGCGACGGGCTTTGCCTTGGCGGGCCAAAATCTCAAACTTCAAAGACATTCTTTTCTTCCTTTCTTTCTTGAGTTTGGATAATGCCCTATTTTTTACAAAATTGCAACCCTGGTCAGCTACCAGCGACTGTGCAAACACACAAGGAGAGAACTTCGCTTGCTGGATTTTTGACTATATCTCTTATTTTTATCAGCTAGTTGCCAAATTTTTTTTGAATTATAATAAGCAAAACTTTTAAGGCTGCCCTTTTCGGACAGCCTATTGTTTATTCTTCACTTGTTTCTTCTTGCTCTTCTTCGCCTTGCGGATTGATATCTACCGCATAACCCGTTGCGCGAACGGTGCGTATATAATCCGGACCAAATTCATTTAGAGACTTGCGCAAACGACGAATATGCACATCTACGGTGCGGGATTCAACATAAATATTATCTCCCCACACATTCTTTAGCAAAAATTCTCGAGAAAAAACCTTTCCCGGCGTTTCCATCAGCATTTTCAATAGCCGAAATTCCGTCGGTCCTAAATGGATGTAGTTCTCCCCTCGAAAAACCTTCCTTTCAACCAAATCCATACGAATGTCTTCAAATTTTAATTCCTTTGTACTGCTTGGCTCAGGGGCTCTGCGCAGCTGTGTCTTAACTCGTGCCAAAAGCTCCGGAACTGAAAACGGCTTGGTAACATAGTCATCTGCTCCTGCTGACAAACCTTTTATTTTATCTTCTTCTTCCCCTTTGGCCGTGAGCATGATGATTGGAATGTTTTTAATATCAGGTTTGGAACGGATAAGTTTGCATATATCAACTCCTGACATTTCTGGCAGCATCCAATCAAGCAAAATAACTGAGGGACTATTCTTTTCTATTTCTGCAATCGCTTTGTTACCTCGCCCCTCGGTAATGACGTCATAACCTTCTTTTTCCAAGTTATATTTGAGCATCAGAGCAAGAGCTTCTTCATCTTCTATAACCATTATCAGATGTTTCATCGGCTTTTCTCCGTTATGTGTTTTATCTTTATTATGACTCTAATTCAGCTCGGTTAATTTTGTCTTAAGGCTGCAATATTCTTAGCGTAATCCCCTCCTTCAAACACCGCTGTTCCGGCAACCAAGGCATCCGCTCCGGCTGCCACCGCCTCCGCCGCGGTGAGAGCATTTATTCCTCCATCTACTTCCAATATGATTTGGCGCTCTCCTATCCGCTTTTTAATACGCGAAATTTTTTCAAGTTGTGAGGGAATAAACTTTTGACCGCCAAATCCGGGATTAACGCTCATTACTAAGATTAAATCCAGTTTGTCCATGATATATTCCAAAATATCTTCCGGTGTTGACGGATTAAGCGAAATTCCTGCCTTGCATCCTAATTTGCGAATCTCAGAAAGGACTTTATCCAAGTGTGGGTATGCCTCGGCGTGAACCGTGATAATATCCGCTCCCGCTTTGGCAAATTCAGAAATTAAAAGCTCCGGATTATCAACCATTAAATGAACATCAAACGGAAGATTGGTATATGGTCGTAGAGCTTTAACCACCGCCGGACCAAATGTTAAATTCGGCACAAAATGACCATCCATAATATCTAAATGAATCATATCGGCTTGTGCGTCATTCAATCTTAAAATTTCATTTTTTAAGTCTGCAAAATCAGCACTTAATATACTCGGGGCTATAATTGTCATAAAAAACTCCTCTCTTCTCTGATATCTTCAGAATATATCAATCAAATTAAAATGCAAAGCAATTTAATACTCTTGATATTCGTCTTGAAAAGACTATCTCTTCTGAAGATTTAATTTTTTAAGGAGATAAAACATGGGACAAGCTGCTCAAAAAATTTCTAAGGTCGATCAGAAAAAACTGCTCGATGTCTTAAATACCGCATTTGCCGAAGAATGGCTTGCTTATTATCAATATTGGATTGGCGCCCAAGTGGCAGTCGGACCCATGCGAGCAAAAATTGCCGAAGAATTTATGGAACATGCCAATGAAGAGCTAAAACACGCTAAATGGATTTGTGATCGCATTATTCAACTTGGAGGTACTCCGGTTTTAAATCCAAACCAATTTGAAACAATCGCGCAATGTCAATATGCTGCTCCTACCTTAGCTTATGTTATGAACCTTTTGGAGCAAAATTTGACTGCAGAACGCTGTGCCGTCGGACGCTATCAGCAAATTTGTGATATGTGTTTCGGTAAAGATTATGAAACTTTTCGGATTTCTTCCAAAATACTTAAAGAAGAACTTGAACACGAGCAAGAAATTGCTGATTTTCAAGAAGATATACGTCTTGGGACGGAGCTTGGAAAACAATTGCAAAAATAATAAACCTTTGATTTTAATACATTTTATATCTCAAAACTTTTGGACGGTTTTGTTGTTGACTTTTTTGTCCATATAGACCAGAATGTTGACAAACAGGATTCGTTAATATGAGTCCATTTGCTTTTTATCTTGCGAAATTTGGATAAAACAGCCTAAATCTTAGCTCCAAATAAAGTGCGGTTGCTATATTCAATTGGCAGATAAAAAAGAAGCTCGGCCTCCCTTGGGTATGCCGAGCTTTCTTTATATAACCGTATAAACGAATTAGATTTCACCGGAAGCGTAACGCTTTGCCATAACAGACATCGGAATTGCTTTGATTTTGTCAGCATATCCCGCTGCTCCAAAAGCAATATAGCGCTCCTCACAGACTTTCTGCATTTCTTCAATTGCAGGCTTGAGATATTTGCGTGGATCAAACTCTTTCGGATTCTCGGCAAAAATCTTACGAATGGCGCCGGTAATAGCCATGCGGCAATCCGTATCAACATTGACTTTGCGCACACCGGACTTAATTCCGCGAACGATTTCTTCAACCGGAACGCCGTATGTTTGTGGAATACCGCCACCATAAGCGTTGATTAAATCCTGCAACTCCTGCGGAACAGAAGAAGATCCGTGCATGACCATATGAGTATTGGGAAGTTTTTTGTGAATTTTCTCAATAGTTTCAATTGAAAGTATCTCTCCGTCAGGCTTGCGCGTAAATTTGTAAGCTCCATGAGAAGTACCAACAGCAACCGCCAACGCATCCAGATGTGTTTCCTCAACAAAACGGGCCGCCTCATCAGGATCTGTAACCAGACGCTTTTTATCAATCACACCTTCTGCACCATGGCCATCCTCTTTGTCGCCTTTGCCTGTTTCCAAAGAGCCGATAACTCCAAGCTCGCCTTCAACAGATGCACCGACTGCGTGCGCACGAGAAACTACTTCTTTGGTAACATGAACATTATATTCAAAAGAAGAAGGTGTCTTCCCGTCCGCTTCCAGTGAACCATCCATCATAACCGAAGAATAGCCGTTCACAATGGCTGATTGACAGATATCTACCGAAGAACCATGATCTTGATGTAAACAAATAGGAAGCTCGGGAAACATCTCTATTCCGGCCGCTACCATATGACGAATCATCGGGTCACCGGCAAATTTGCGTGCTCCTGTCGATGTCTGCAGAATTACCGGAGCATTAACTTTTTTGGCTGCTTGTAATACCGCTATGACCTGTTCCATATCATTAATATTAAATGCGGGAACGCCATAATTATTTTCGGCTGCGTGGTCGAGAATTTGGCGCATGGTAACTAAAGGCATGTTTTTCTCCTTGATTTTTATAAACTAACTGCGGTTAATATATAGCGGAGATGTTTTTTTGCAACAAATTTTTGTTTTTGGGCACAAAAAAAAGCTCCGGCAATTTTAGATTGCGGGGGCTCTTTTGTCTATTCCCAATTAAGGTTATTTTCTTTTTTCATATTGATAAAACGTTTCTGTCAGAATTTCACAGTCTTGACCTCGGACTGCGTAGCGCCATTCGGTATTGGTCACTGCTCTGAATGTGTCGTTTGGGCGATATTCCTTTTCTTCTATCAAAGAAGACAAAGGTAATATAAAAGCCTTACGCGGCTTGTTACGCTCGTTTTTAAAAGCCTTAACCATGATGATGTATTCATCCGATTTCTTCGACTTTCTTTCTTTCCACCACAGACCTATCCGTTTTTTCAAGGATAAATCTTTGCGAGCTACAAGCGCATAAAAAACGACATAACCTTGCAATCTTTTATGACTGCTATCGTTTAGCTTGAGACGACCAAGACAAACTTCCTTGTCTTTTACACTTGGACACACGTTTCTCATTATGTTGGCAGCATGGCTGCGCCATACTACGTTAACAGCGTCGGTTTTACGAGGTGCTGTCTTAACTTGGGTTTGTTGTTCCATAATTTAATATATTTAATTTTTCAGGTTTGAGCTTATTCCTTTTTGGAAATTTTGTCAATACCTATGAATGCCTGTATTTTATTATCATTACAAATACAATACCCGCAAAAATCAATGAAAAGGCATTAAAGATAACCATTTGCACAGAACCAATATAAAAACCGTATATAATCCACAGCAAAATTCCTAAGCAATAAAATAAATAACTCCAAAAAGATAATGATTTGACATTTTTACTTACAATGGTTTTTATGCTTTGCGGCAGAAAGCATAAAGCCGTACAAATCCCCGCGGCATAGCCGATTATTTCTCCGATAATGTTCATGATTTTTCCTTAAAATAGTTGTGCTGCTTTATTTTTTGCACACGTGCGGTTAAAAAAATATAAAAATATCGGACATCTTATCTCCCGCGACCGAGAATTTTGTTTGTCAATTTATTCCACTCATGCTTTCGTTTTACATTTTGGAAGTGTATATCTTTCTTGGTGGGGCTGTTTTGTGTCAGCTGACCAACTTTCTCAAAATAGCTCATTTGATTTTTTTTGATCTTCAACAATGAAGAAAATCTTTCTTGCTGTTTCTGAGGCAAGTCATTTATAAATTCTTGCTCGCGACCCTCAATAAACTGATAAAAATCAATTCCTTCAATCAAAAATACTTGATGCATCAGTTGCGCATGCTCTTTCGGATTGTCCTGACAGCCGTTGTAATTGGCTTCTCGTAAAATATAAATTGCTCTATCTGCGTTGCGTTTTATATATATTGGAAATTTCTCTTTCTTCCAACTGTCAAAAACTCCGTTTGCAATAAATGCCGCCTCTTCAACCGATATATTTTCTGCTTGAAAGGGAAAACGCAAAAGCCATTTATCATAAAACTTATAACCTAGAGGAATCTGACCGCCTTTATTCACAAACCCCTGACGCCATTTTAAAAATTCCGCAATACTATCTGATATTTCGCACATACAGGTATCTGCAAAAATTGTTTTTAGGCTTGACGGAGAATACTTGGCCTCCTCAGAATGGGATGCCTTTTTTAGCCATTCTTTATAAAAATTAAACCGAGGCGTAATATATTTTTCATCTTCTCCGTGCTGTTGATAGTTTCTTCGTTGTCTCATCAGCTGAGCAATGTTGGCGGCAACCTCATCCATGCAATTATCACCAAACACCGTTTCATAGCTTCGTCCGCTGCGCATCAAACCTGCCTGCGCTCCTTTGAAATGTTGCTTTTCATGATCTTCGGTACAATTAAGCGCATTATTATAAATTTCTAGTTGAGCTTGTATTTTGGGATCATCTGAAACAAAATGGCGTATATTAAGTTTGTTCCAATCCATTGAGCCCATTGAAGGAAGATTAGATATACTGTCGTTCGGACCATAAAAATAATATAACTTTTTTTCTTGATTATCCCTTTTTACCAAAATCGTATCAACACTCTTTTCCAACTCCAAGTTTTGATACAAACGATAACGACGGTCTCCTTTGATTTTATAGTCGGAAAGAGCATATAAATCTATTTTGCTTGAATCTTCCGGTGCTTGATAATACCAAACACCGTTCTCTTTTTCTATACGTTCCGCAAATTCTGCCTGAGATAAGGTATCTCCATTAATAACAATTCGTTCTTCATGATATAATGCCGGCTCAAAGTGCTCCATAGTATAATAATATCCGCCCAAAGACGTTCCTGTAAGCAGAGCCGAAGTCAGTGTAAAACCAAGCCATATCTTGTTCTTTTTTTTCATAATCTTGCCTTTTTTCTGGTGATTATACCATGAATGGCAAAAAAAGATACAAAAAAAAGCTCTCCCATTATAGAGAGAGCTTTTCTTTCTTTGCATACTTCTATTTTATCAGGCTCTTGACACTATCTACAACCTCTTCTACCGTTATGCCGAAATATTTATATAATTCTCCGGCCGGACCCGAGGCGCCGAATCCATCCATTCCGATTATGTCACCATCTAATCCGACATATTTTTCCCATCCAAATTTGGATGCGGCCTCAACCGCAACTCGCGGCGCTTTACCCAAAACTTGTTCTTGATAGGTCGGTGATTGTGCATCAAAAAGCTCACAACACGGCATGGATACCACCGCAACATCTATTCCTTCCTCTGCCAATTTTGCTTGAGCTTCTATTGCCATCGAAACTTCTGAACCTGTTGCTATGATTGTGGCTTGGCGTTTGTTTTTTGCTTCCGATATAATATAGGCTCCCCTGGCCGTGAGATTTTCGGCACAAGATGTGCGTAACATCGGTAAACCTTGACGGGTCAACGCCAAAATACTCGGTTTGTTTTCCGTCTCAAGTGCTATTTGCCATGATTCCGCCGTTTCAACAACGTCACACGGACGAAATGTCAGTATATTGGGCATACAACGATATGAAGCTAAATGCTCAATCGGCTGATGTGTCGGTCCATCTTCTCCAACACCGATGGAATCGTGAGTTAATACATATATAACGCGTATTCCCATCAGAGCTGCCAATCGTTGCGAAGGACGCATGTAATCCGAAAAGACAAAAAATGTTCCGCCAAATGGTATGATGCCTCCGTGTAATGACATGCCATTCATGATTGCTCCCATAACATGCTCTCGGATACCATACATTATATTATTGCCGTTATAATCCTTGGATGTCACGGTTTTAGAAACTTTGCTCAATGTTAAGTTAGAGGCGGCTAAATCAGCTGAACCCCCAACTATTTGAGGAATATGTGGCATTATTGCTTCCAGACACATCTGCGAGGCCTTGCGTGTTGCCACTTTAGTCTTTTCTTTGATGGAAGTTTCTTTTAGCTTGTTTAACTCTTTATCCCAATTCTTGGGCAATTTTCCATTGACTACATCATTAAATTCGCGCCCTTTTGCCTTGGCTCTGGCTTGCCAATCTTTATATGCGCTCACACTTCTCTTTCCCGCTTCTCGCCAGGATAAAAGAATATCTTCCGGAACATTAAAAGGCTCGGCACTCCAATTTAATGCTTTTCGCATGGCGGATAATTCCTCTGCTCCAAGCGGAGAACCGTGACACTTGGATGTGCCACATTTGGTCGGCGCTCCATAACCAATTTTTGTTTTGCAGGAAATTAGCGTCGGCTTAGAAGATTTTTGTGCTTTTAAAATTGCTCTGGCTATTTGTTTTTGATTGTGACCATCAACTTCTAATGTGTTCCAGCCGCATGCCTCAAAACGTTTGCGCTGATCCGTTGAATTGGCGGCATCGACATGACCATCTATCGTTATATTATTATTATCCCAAAAAACAATTAACTTCCTCAATTTCAAATGTCCTGCAAAAGAAATGGCTTCTTCTGAAATTCCTTCCATCAAACAACCGTCTCCGGCAAAAACATATGTATAATGACTGCAAACGTCTTCTCCATATTTTGCCGCGATTAATCGTTCAGCAAGAGCCATTCCTACGGCTGAGCTAATTCCTTGACCGAGCGGACCTGTGGTCATGTCTATTCCCGAAAGGTGACCATACTCCGGATGACCTGCCGTCTTTGCTCCAAGTTGACGAAATTGTTTGATATCTTCTAGGCTGATATCTTTGTATCCGAGAAGATAAAACAATGAATATAACAACATTGAACCATGACCAGCCGAAAGAACAAAACGGTCTCTGTCAAACCAATGCGGAGCTTCGGGATTTATTTTGATAAAACGTGAAAATAAAACAGTAGCTACATCCGCCATACCTAACGGCATGCCGGGATGTCCAGAATTGGCTTTTTCTATTGCATCCGCACTCAAAAAACGAATCGCATCGGCCATGCTTTGAGATTGGGCTTTCTTTTTGCAAAAATTCATTTTGTTTCTCCTGTTTTACTTTTATAAATCACAACCGCAGTCATTTTTAGCCGGCGCAGGCTGCTTGACCGGAAGTGGTCGCAGCGGAACATATTGAACCGCCGGCGCTTCATCAACCTCTATAATGCGCGGCTTTAGCGGTGTTTGGTATGCTTTTAGTTCTTCTGTACTTAAATACCTATACTCTATATCAAAACTCTTTTGATTGGCGTCATATTCTGCCGGAGACACATCCATTCCCAACAAAATCGTAAAGTCATTGTAACCTTCTGTTGGAATACGCACTCTTATTTCTCGGCCTGAAAACTCTTTTTCCGTGATGTCACGCGGAATATCAACCGAGGCAAACTGAACTTTTCTCCCCAAAAACTCCGGTGGACCTTTTATTGTTTCTGTATAATACGAAAAATCAATCCTTGTATCATACCCTTCCCGTAAACGTTGAATCTTAAATAATGGTTTGATGGCCGCATAACGTCTGTTCACCGTGTTGGTATTCAAGCAATATCCCTCATAACCAATTAATTCTATCCTGACCTCATCAATATAGGCCGCTTTTTGGATAACATATGCCGTGGAGCGCGGAATTTTGACATTCGGGCATCTATAATCAGCTTCCCGAAGAGACGGAGCGCAAGCGGAAACAACCAATATCATCCCTATTATTTTGAATAAATCTTTTATCATGTTCTCTACTCTAAATTAACTTTACTCTTTTGTAAATAAGGCAACCAATTCGCTGTGGTCAGAATATACAAATTGATCAACCATTGTAACCTCTCGGCATCTGTATCCTCCTGTTAGTAATATTTGTGCATCATTGACGAAGGTTCGCGGATTACAGGAAATCATGATAATCTTTTCCGGACGTTGCTGATTTGATAATGCCGCCAGACAACGTGCCTGTGCAGCACATCCGGCTCGCGGAGGATCTATCACCAAAGCCTTATATTCTCTTAATTCTGTGACATCTAACGGGTACTTAAATAAATTTTTAGTTGCTATTTCTATGTTTGGAATTTGATTGGCTTTGATAGACTCATTAAACCCTTTAAGCAGGTCTGAAGAAGAATCTATCGATGTTATTTTATTTTTGATATTTTGAGCCAAAATGTAAGAAAATGTTCCTACTCCGCAAAATAAATCTGCCATTTTTCCTTCTGTATTGCCCATATATGATTGCACCAGAGAAATCAGACTTTGCTCTCCTTCGCGTGAGGGCTGCAAAAATGTGCCTGCCGGAATATAAACATCAAAACCTCCCATTTTGATAAACGGCTTTGATTTCTCCATGATTGGCTCTGCTGCTTCCGTTGATTGGCGTCGGTGTGATAAACGAATAATATCCGGCATTGATTGAAGCTGTTCAAAAAGAGCCATTCTATGATTGAGTTCAAGCGGTGCATCATATTCCAAGACAACATCTACACCATTTGCCGCTTCGCACAACCATACATCTCCCGATGTTATGTTTTGCGGCACCCTCTTTTTTCCTTTTTGAAGAGTATAGGGAATGCTGCAAACTGTTGTAACAAGACGTCGTATATTCGCTAATACATCATTTAGTTTGGGCGTCAGCAAAGGACAAATAGGTACATCGACCAATCTTTCACTACGGCTTTGATTAAAACCTAATTGTAATTGTTTTTTGTGGTATCTAAAAGCCAAAGAGGCTCGACGTCTGGTCGAATCGGCAATAAATATCGGCTGACCCAAATTTATATTTCCGAGAGGCGCCAGAATTTTTTGAAAATTCGCAATTTTTAATTTCCGATAATCTTCTTCCGCAAGATTTCGGTATACACATCCTCCGCATTTGTCTGCTAAATCACACCTCATTAAGCGTCCTTATTGGTTTGAGACGAAATGTTTTGTTCTTCAACGAAGACTTTGTCATCGCTTATTTTGTTTTCTTCAATACCGTCAAGCAATGAAATTTCAGCACTTTTTTCCTTATCAAAAATCGGATGATGATTTTGGCTTTCATCCTTACGCTCAACCTGACCTTGTGCCATAAATGCTTCCAAATCATGCGCCTCAAAAACCTCAACGCGGTTTCTTCCGTTTTGTTTAGCTTTGTAAAGCGCTTCGTCTGCTGTTTTGATGAGCATGTCTACATTGTCGGAAATTTCGGAAGACGACACACCTACAGAGACTGTGAATTTAACCGGCGTGTTATCATCCGAATAAACAGTTTGCATTCCGATACTTTGACGCAATCTATCTGCCACTCCTTTTCCATCTTCCGCTTTGATGCCCGGCAAAAAGACGACAAATTCTTCTCCTCCGTATCTGGCGACGATATCGTTATCGCGTAAAGCTCTTTCTGCCGTGGAGGCCAACTCAATAAGTACCTTATCACCGGTTTTGTGCCCGTATGTATCGTTTACCTTCTTGAAGAAATCAGCATCCAACATCAAAACAGAATACGGGCTGTTTTTTGCTTTAAGAGCCAATATCTGCTTGGAAACCTCGTCTTCAAAATATCGTCTATTATATAAAGAAGTTAGCGGATCTCTGATCGCTTGATTCTTAAGTAAGTTCTCTCTATTCTTACGAGAAGTAATATCCTGAAACGCCGAATAGAGCACTAAATCGTAATTGTAATCCATCACATTTGCCGATGCTAACAGCCAAAACGGAGTATCCGATGTCGGCGTTTTGACGAGTATTTCAAAATCCTGAACTTCTTTTTCTGCTTCCAGACGTTCCGTTAGTAATTGTCTATTATCCGAATCGGCAAAAAAATCTTTTAGATGATATCTATCCAGTTCTTTGGCGTTAATGCCAAAAAGTTTACATGCATTGTTATTTGCTAAAATGATTTTATCATCACCAAGACGCGATATAATTATCGGAAAAGGCGACAAGCGTATCATTTCTTCAATACGATCATTGTATTTTTCGATTTGTTGATTGGCTTTTTCTATCCGAGTGTAAAGGATATCCGACTTCATCATCATAAAGGCAAAAGCCATCGTTAAGTAAAACATTGCCGCTATGTAGGGTGCTGCCTTAATCTCCGGTGCAAAATCAAAAAATTTGAGTAAAATCCAGAACGCTACCGCTGAGGCTGCTACCGCTCCTAACAAAAAGCCTCCTCGATGTTCCTGTCCTGCTTTTGCCCAGAAACCAATTGCAATGCACGCAAAACCTGCTAACGGAAAAATGTAGCGCATGCTGTTGACTATATTGCCATCAGGAATAATAAAAACAAAAAGCGCTATCGCAATTGCTCCCAAAGCACCTATCGCACCTGCAAAAATATAGCTTGCTAAATTTGTCGCCAGAATAGACGTGGCAGCCATGCCCATAAAAATAGCTGCTAACAAGAGTAACAGTAATTCTGCAAAAATATAGCTTTCGACACTGCCTCCCTGTGCGTACACTTCTGTGGCCGCCGCTACTATTCCCTCTGCCGCAAATTCTGCCACAAAGCCTATAAAAAGCATCCACATCGGCGCAAATAATTTGTCCGAATCCCCTGACGCATAAAAACAAGAAAAAAGCAAAAATCCCAAGGTTGCCAGTGTCAGTATGAAAATATAATTTTGGTTGAATACTTCAATATTTCCCATTGTTACTCCTTGCATATAATCTTAATCTTGTTTCAAGATTAGCCTAAGATTGTTAATATAAACTAAAATTTGCAAAAAATTGATGATTATTTAAACGTTTTGAGTTACCATGATGGTGCTTGTGAGATTTTTATAAGGAAAAGCATATGAGTTATACTGTGCCTAACCATTTTAGTCATAGGTTGGAATTTAATCTAAATCGGTTGCCTGCCAAAATATCCGATCGGACAAGATGGCAGTTTATGTTGCCGGGCCTCATTTTCGGATTGCTGCTGTTTGTATTGGGCCTCTATGAAATGCTCAGCGGTTTTAAATACACTAATGCCAATGTGGCAGAAGTGGCTCCTGTCGGCGATATTCCGCTGTATCCACCGCTAATCAGTCCTGCTTTTTTTGACGTCGTGTTTATGATGCTGGGTTTGGGCATGATGTTGGCTGCTTTTTTCTCTTATATCAGATACAAAAAATTTATTTTTGACGGAAAAACGATGATTATCGGCTATCGCCCCGTCTTTGGTAAAAAAAGAATCATACAGGAAAATATTAAAAATTATTTGGGCGTTCGTTTTAGAATCGAGCTTTTTCAAGCCGGATTTATTAACGGTAACAGATATATTATTGAGTTGTACCATAAGAATCCTGAACGTATTGTACCTCTTTATATTTCGACTTCTCCACAAAATGTTCGCAGACTCTGGAAGGAATATGCTCGTTATTTTGAACTGCCTGCCCTCATTAACACAGACGAAGGATTAAGCGCCAGAGATATTAAAAATCTGGATAAATCTATTAAAGAAATGGCAAAGCTCGGCTATGTTACCGATGATTATGACTCTTATGCTCAACTCCCTTCCTCGCTTCAATATGTTCGCAAAAAAGATAAAATTGTTATAAAACGCCAAAATATTTGGGATATATACAACATTATCGGTTGGTGCGGTGTGGCAATTATTATAGGCATTTTGTGCCTTGCAACCGCTCAAATCAAAAATGGTATTCTTTCTAATTCGTATACATTTTATTTTCTTTATACTCTTAACATTCTTTTGCTGTTGGGGGCTATTTTACTTTTGTTTCGAAAAGAAAAGCTCGTCCTTAAAAAAAATAAAATCGTTCATACTCACAAATATATGACCTATTCAACCAAGCATAATGAAATTTTCAAAGATGATATTGAAGCGATTGACGTGACACAAAATCCCGCAAGCGGAAGATATTTTGTCTCCATCATTTCAGAAGAAAGAACCATCGCTTTCGGGGCAAAACTACCAATCGAAGATTTGCGCTGGATTAAGAGCTTTTTGATTCATGAAGTTATAAAATGAAATTTGTAAAAACAAATTTTCCTTTACTATGCAGAGGATAACTCATATATAGACCTTATAAAATATATTTTAAGTCAAGGAGATATTAATGAAAAAAGAAAAAGACCCGTTGGCACATGATCCGTTGCTACAAGAAATCGCCGATGACGTGAAAAATGACGAATTGAAAAACCTATGGAATAAATATGGTTTGTTTATCATTATTGCCGTAGCCGCTGCTTTGACTGCCGCGGTCAGTTTTGAAACGTTCAGAAACTGGGCAAACAAAAAAAACCAAGAAATCTCCAATGCTTATGCTGTTGCAATCTCATTACAAAGCCAAGGCCGTCTGGATGAAAGTTTGGATATATTAAATAATATTATAGAGAGAACCTCCGGAATATATCAAAGTATTGCAAAACTACAAATTGCCAATATCTATTTTGAACAAAACAAGACCCAAGAAGCTGCTCTCTTGCTGGAAGAAATTGCAACAGACGCAAAAAATGAACAAATGCAAGAAATTGCCGCTTTGAAACTTGCTGCTTATAAAATGGATAATAACGCTCCTGCTGCCGACATAAAACAATTATTGCTTCCCTTAGCAGAGAAAAATAACGGAAGTTATAATGTTGCCAGAGAGCTTTTGGCTATGCTTGCTATTCGTGATGGAAATATTGACGAAGCCAAAAATCAATATGAAAAAATTGTGTCTTCGGCCAATACTTCAGATAATCTTAAAGCTCGTGCACAGGAAATGTTAGCCCTGTTAAATCAAAAAATTTAATCCCCTGTACGGAGAACATTTATGCCCTGTAAATACTATAAGCTGATTATTGCCGCTATTGCTGTATGCTCTTTGTCTGCGTGTGGTTTCTTTGGTAAAGAACCTCTGAATATTGATGGTGAGCGCATCAACATTATAAGTGAAGATTCAAGCCTCGTTCCGGACTATGCGTCGGGAGAACTTAAAATTCGCCTGCCGCGCCCTTATGATAATGCCAGATGGGCGCAAAACGGAGGAAACTCTCAACACCTTATGGGGCATCTGAAAACAGATACAAAACTTAAAAAATTGTGGGATACTAATTTTGGAGAAGGAACTTCCAAACGCGATATCTTAATTGCATCTCCGGTCATTAGCAACAAAGTCGTGTTTACGATTGATGCCGAAGGAATAGTCAGCGCTTTTAGGCTTGATAATGGAAAACAAATTTGGGAAAGACGCTTAAAACCTAAAAACAAAGAAGAGAAAAGCGCTTCAATTAAAGGTGCCGGTCTGGCCGTGTTTAACAAAAAAGTGTATGCGACAACCGGTTTTGGTGATGTCTTTTGCTTAGATATGTTTAATGGCAAGAAGCTATGGCGCACTTCTCTTGACATGCCAATCAGAATTGCTCCTAGCGTTGCTGCAAATAGGGTTTTGGTACAAACTTTTGATAATACGTTGGCAGCTTTGGATGCAGATGACGGAAGTATTTTGTGGAGAGGACAAACCGATTTTGAGGCAACAACAATTGTCGGAGGCGCCAGTCCCGCCTATAACTCTGAAATGGATGTAATTATTGCGGCTTTTTCTAACGGAGAGTTGCGAGCTTTTAAGGCCTCTACAGGAACTCCTTTGTGGACGGATTTGTTGGTTTCTAAAAGACGAACAAATTCTTTAGCTGAAATTACCGCTATTAAAGCAAATCCTGTTATTGACGGAAATAAAGTTTTTGCCGTCGGATATAACAGCGTTTTGGCTGCTATTGATTTACGCACAGGGTCTCGGATTTGGGAACGAGAAATGGGAAGCACTAACCAGCCTTGGATTGCCGGCGAGTATTTGTTCGTTCTTACAAATGAATTTAACTTATTGGCCATCAACAAAAATAACGGCAAAATTATTTGGAATACGACAATTCCAACCGGCGATGATATGGAAGAAAAGTCCGGGGTATATGGTAGCGGGCCTGTTTTAGCTGCTGACCGTTTAATTGTGGCAACTTCCAATGGATATGTTTTCGCCGTGTCTCCTTATAATGGCGAAATTATAAGCTATATCTCGACATCAGACGGCATAGCGCAAAGTCCTATAGTGGCCGGCGGTATAACTATTTTTACAACTGAAGATGCTGATTTGCTTGCTTATAAATAGGATAAAATAAAATGGTTTTAAGAATAGCAATCATTGGACGCCCAAATGTTGGAAAATCGACACTATTTAATCGCTTGGTCGGAAGAAAAATTGCCATTGTTCACGATAAGCCCGGTGTAACGCGTGATCGGCGCGAAGCTGATGCAAAACTTTATAGCCTAAAGTTGAGCGTTATTGATACTGCAGGCTATGAATATTCAAAAGAAGACTCTCTTGAAAAAAGGATGTGGCTACAAACGGAACGGGCAATCAAAGAAGCCGATGTTACGCTCTTTTTGTTTGATGCTCGTGACGGAATACAACCCTATGACGAACATCTGGCTGATTTGGTCAGACAAAGCGGTAAGCCTGTTGTCTTATTGGCAAATAAGTGTGAAGGAAAACTTCAAGAAGACAGTATTCATGAAGCCTATAAATTAGGACTTGGAACGCCAATTCCTTTTTCTGCCGAACATGGGCTGGGGCTGCCTGATTTATATGAAGCCCTGAAGCCTGAAGCAGACAAAATTCAAGAATGCCTGCAAGATAATGCCGTTTCTTCCCTAGATACTGCTGATAATGAGATTAGCGGCACTCATAAAAAACGTCCTATCCAGTTGGCTATTGTTGGCAGACCAAATGTCGGAAAATCGACCCTCGTTAATGCTTTGCTTAATGATGAGCGAATGTTGACTGGCCCGGAAGCTGGAGTGACACGTGATGCAATTGCAAGTGAGTGGTGTTATGATGGATATAAAATTAATTTGGTAGACACGGCGGGTCTTCGAAAACATGCAAGAATCGAAGATTCTCTTGAAAAAATGGCTGCCGCCAGTACAAAAAAAGCGGCTTATTTGGCTCAGGTTGTGGTTTTGGTTTTGGATGCCGATGCTGTTCTTGACAAGCAAGACCTTACTATTGCCAGAGAAGTTCTGGATGAAGGAAGAGCTTTGGTTATTGCTGTTAATAAATGGGATATTGCCAACAGAAAAGAAGCGCTGCAACGCCTGAATGACAAACTACAAACTTCTTTAGCTCAGGCCGAAGGGATTCCTACTGTTACAATTTCTGCTCTAAAAAAAGAAAATCTTGATAAACTGATGCGAGCTGTTCTTAAGGTTTATGAGCGATGGAATCTCCGTATCCCGACTGCTCCTCTAAATCAATGGTTTGCAGATATGATTGACAAATATCCACCTCCTCTTGGCAAGAACAAACGCCGCATTAAGTTGCGTTACATTACTCAGGCCAAAACAAGACCTCCTTCTTTTTATATATTTTCAAGTAATCCTGAAGGCTTGCCGGATGCTTATTTGCGTTATTTGACAAACCAGTTACGTGAGGATTTTGATTTGCGTGGAATTCCTATTCGGATAACTGTGCGCAAAACAGGAAATCCTTATGCCGATGCAAAAGAGAAAAAAAACTCTCCCATTAGAAACAAAAAAGCCTCTCATTGAGAGGCTTTTTTGTTTCTTTTTATTCTTGGTTTTTCTTGAAAAATTTATATATGTACGCGTAGTAAGATGCCTTTAGGCAGGAATCCGCCAAAGAAAAAGCTATAACGACGATGATAAAGAATTCGTTTATCAAATAATTGTCAACTCCAATTATCTTATATAAAGAATTCAAAATCAAAATAACAATCGCACAAGGAACCATCATTAAAAACTGTCCCCAGAAAATTCGATTGTGATTTCCTTTTGCTAAAGCAAAAACCTGTCTAATTCCAAAACTTTTATCCTCGACCGCAATCGCTGGAAAAATCAAAAAAATTGGGGCAACGCCTATTGCTATAAGCAACGGAACAAATAAAAGGACGTTCTCAATAAGATTATGTGTACCCGCTCCCGGGATAATCATACCATACAAAAACATAACCGCAATACTGGGTATCACAATCAATATAACCAGAAAAACGCTAAAAAGCGCATACAAAAGCAAGGCTTTTACAAAAGAGGGCCAACTCATTGACGTACTTTTGAAGATAATATTGCGACAATACATAATTATGGCTGAGACCGAAACCAATAACAGCAATAATGTGGAAACACTTTGTTGCCAGCTTTGCGGGCATTCAATTCCTCGCATTGCGCATAGTGTCGGAAAATCCGAAAACATATCAAACAGGACAACAACTATCCCTAATGACGCCAATTTTACAAACAAACCAAGGTTTTCAAAAAAATATAAAAAACTCTGTTTTATGGTATCAATAAAAGGGAGTTTGACTACTTCTTTTTCCAGAGTCTTGCTCATCTTATTCTTCTCCAAACAAAAAATCTTTCTGCACATGGCAGTAATTGATAAAAAACATAATATTTAGCAAAACAACCAAATTAAATATATATTCGGCGACAAATGTAATATAAATCGTATTTTCAGAAGCGACAAGTCTAAAATTATTTATGACCGAATTTAATGAGAAAATCAAAATACAAAATAAAAGTGCAAAACTAATCAATAAACGCAGTCCGTTACCAGAAGTTTCATACCATATTTTCTTTAAAGAAGGAATTTTGCGATTTTCCATGACAAAGGCCATTAGGCTGTAAAAACGCAATAATACAAACGGCACCAAAAAGCCCAAAGAAACGACAAAGAAATAAGATAATTCTATCCGCCAATCTGGATTGGGAATGCGTATATATAAAAGATAGGCTGACACAAGCGATAATAAATTTAAGCTTATATAAACCAAATATCCGCCAAACATTTTTACATCGCTTTTCTGAGGGAATAATAACCATTTCCATGAAAACGCGGCATTATTATAACAATATTCATAGAGACGGACACTAAACATACTGATTAAAAACAAGCCCATAAAACGCGCAATAATATAGAATACAGGGCCATCGGCACAAAAACCGGTGCGACTGTTATTTTCAAATGCGCACATTAAATTTTGACCGAGCAATAAAAATACTAGTGTCATAACCAGTGCAAAAATGCCTCCGACAATAAAGAATTTTCGACTGTTATCAATAAATAGATTATAGGGACCGAATATTAATCTAAAAATAGGAAATTTTTTTACTTTTTCCTCGGGAAGCGGTGCTGCTTTGTTGGAGGTGCCGTTATACCATTGATTCAATTTTGACCATAATGTTTTCATTGCTATATTTCCTTAACCGAAGTTATGCCTGCCAATGAACGTATTTGGCTCAGAATATCGCCATATAGCGCATAACCGCCTTTGAGCTCTATTCTGATGTCCCAATTATCATTATCGGGTTTGATATATATTTTATTTTTGCCATTTCTATCTCCGGACAATATCTGACGAAGTTTGGAAACGGCTCCAATATCCCCTATACTGATTTCCAGACCGTTGGCAACATCTGAAATGGCTTTATCAAGCGTTTCAACACTGTTAATCATAACTCGGGGGTTACCATCTTCATTTTGTTTGTCTATCGTAACACTTACCAGCAACGGAAGTCCAGATTTTATTGTTTCTTCATACCGAACAAGCCCTTCTGAGAAAAGCAAGCCTTCAAAATTGCTGGTACCATCAGATATTTCTAAAAAAGCGTATTTATTACCACTTTTACTCAAACGCTTTTGAAATGAGTTAACACATCCGGCAAGCTTGGCGCGAATATTATCTCCGGTGCGAATCCCCTGAAAAACTTCATTGCATTTTTTAACGCCAAGACGCTCCATTCCTTGTGCGTAGCTATCAAGCGGATGTGCTGATAAATAAAATCCTATGGCCTCAGCTTCCAGCTTTAGGCGCTCAAGCTCCGGCCAATCCGCTTGTTCGGATAATTTTACTTTGGCTTGCAATTCTTCTGTTCCAAACAAAGACGATTGAACACTTGTTTTTAGCTCGGTCGCTGCTGAAATATGTTGTACTATTGTGTCTATGTTGGCAAAAAGACGACCTCTGTTTTTGTCGATACAATCAAAAGCCCCCGCTTTAATCAATTGTTCTAGCTGACGACGGTTGATTTGCTTGGCATCTATACGATGAATAAAATCAGAAATATCTTTGTATGGACCTCGGGATTTTCTTTCTGCTTCTATCGCCTCCATATTTGCCGCTCCTACGCTCTTTATGGCTGCCAAGGCATAACGAATATTACCATCTTCAACGGAAAAATCCGCATCAGACTTATTAATGTCAGGCGGCAAAACCTTGAATCCCATTTTTTTACATTCTTCTTTATAAAACAACAACTTGTCTACATTTGTAATATCCAAAGACATGACTGCGCACATAAATTCTACCGGATAATGCGCCTTAAGGTATGCTGTTTGATAAGATATCAATGAGTACGCTGCCGCGTGTGATTTGTTGAAACCATATGAGGCAAATTTCTCCATTTGATCAAAAATTGCTTCGGCAACAGATTCTTCTATGCCGTTTTTAACCGCTCCTTCCATAAACATTTTGCGTTGTTTGGGTATCTCATCGCGCATTTTTTTACCCATAACCTTGCGCAACTTATCGGCTCCTCCCATGGTATAACCGCCAAGTGCTCGCGCTATATTCATAACCTGCTCTTGGTAAATCATAATACCATATGTTTCTTTCAAAATCGGCTCAAGCAAAGGATGCAAATAGGTAATTTCTTCCTCTCCATGCTTGCGTTTGATGTAACTGGGAATGTTATCCATCGGCCCTGGTCGATAAAGGGAAACAATAGCAATTAAATCTTCAAAACGGTCCGGCTTAATTTGCTTGTGAACATCTTTCATACCCGGAGACTCAAACTGAAAGACTGCTGTTGTGTCTCCTCGTTGGAGCATCTCATAAGTTTGCTTATCATCAAGCGGAACTTTTTCAATATCAAGACTTATTCCTTTGGTCTTTTTAATCCAATCAACGGCTCGCTTGATAACTGTTAGTGTTTTTAACCCTAAAAAGTCAAACTTAATTAAACCTGTTTCTTCGACAAACTTCATGTCATATTGAGTAACCGGCATATCTGCCCGCGGATCCTTATAAAGCGGAACTAATTGTTCAAGCGGGCGATCTCCTATAACAACTCCGGCGGCGTGAACGCCTGAATGACGATATAACCCCTCAAGTTTCATGGCTATATCAAACAACTTATTTACCTGAGGATCGTTTTGCCGCATTTCTTCCAATTCCGGAACCTGATCCAAGGCCTCTTGCAAAGTCGGATTTTTTCCTTGAACTCCGGGAGGAATCATTTTCGAAATACGGTCAGCGTGCGCATACGGCATCTGCAAAACTCGAGCAACATCTCGTATTACCGCTTTGGATTGCAGTTTTCCATATGTTATAATTTGAGCTACATGATCAAAACCATATTTATTTTGTACATATTCAATTGTTTTGGCTCGATTTTCTTGACAAAAGTCAACGTCAAAATCCGGCATGTTTACTCGCTCAGGATTTAAAAATCTTTCAAACAATAAATCCAGCTTTAATGGATCAAGATCGGTAATTTTTAAAGACCAAGCAACTATTGAGCCTGCACCGGAGCCTCGTCCCGGACCTACCGGAACACCATGCGTTTTTGACCACTGAATAAAGTCCGAAACGATTAAAAAATATCCCGGAAACCCCATTTTCTTGATAACGCTTAACTCATACTCCAAACGCGCATAATATTTATCATCAAGCTCTTTTTTTTCTTCCGCTGTCATTCCTTCAAAATAAACATGAGCTCGCATCCTTTCGTCCAATCCTTTATGAGCCTGTTGATCAATATAGTCATCTTGACTCATTGCACCAGGACACTCAAAAATCGGCAATAATGGATTAACTTTACTCGAAAGATAGCTGCAACGTTTGGCTATATTCACCGTATTTTGCAATGCTTCCGGAAGATCTGAAAAAAGCTCAACCATTTCCGCTTCGGAACGCAGACGGTTATTCGGCGAAAATTTTTTGCGGTTGTCGTTTGCAACATACTCTGCTGCCGCGATGCATACCAAAGCATCATGCGCTTCATACATGTCGGCATCAAAGAAAAACGCCTCATTGGTTGCCACCAACGGAATGTTATATTTATAGGCCAAATCTATAAACTTATCTTCGGTCTGGCGCTCGCTCTCAAGGCCAATACGAGATATTTCCATATAAAAACGGTCTCCGAAGATTTCTTGTATTTTTTGTGTGGTATCTTCTGCTTCTGCTGAACGGTTCTCTAGCAACAAACGCCCTATTTGTCCCTCAACGCCTCCGCTTAATGCTATTAACCCTTCATTAAAACTCTTAATATCTGACATTTTTAGCTGAGGTTTTTCATTGCTTTGCGGATTGTCAAGATATGAAAGTTTCATCAGATGCATAATATTGGAATAGCCTATATCATTTTGCACAAGAAGAATTATTTTATCCGGCTCTATTATTCGGCCCTTGGATTTTAATACATCATCGGCATCCGGATTGCGCAAATAAAATTGGCATCCTAAAATCGGCTTTACACCCTCGTCAGCCGCATATTTGGAAAAAGCCTTGCCCCCAAACATATTGGCCGTATCTGTTACGGCTATTGCCGGAACATGTTCTTCGTGAAGACGATGAATCAGCGCAGGAACCTTCATTGCTCCTTCGGATAACGAATATGCCGTATGAACTCGCAGATGTATAAATTTTGGTTCTGCCATGGACCTTCCTTCTTCAACGCTTTCATAGATTATACAAATTCTTCTTCTTAGACAATGAAAATCTATCTTTTATCAGCTATAAAATCTTTCAGAATATCTTTATCTCCTACACTTTTAACAACCTATTTAAGTGCAAGTTATCCCCTGTGAGTTTTCGAAATTTTTTAGATAAAAAGAAGAATAAAACGCATACAAAACACTATCTGAAATCAAAGTATTTCTACTCTGCTTCCGCCCCGCTTTGTCTTTTGTCATGATTAATCTTTACACAATGCCATGATATTTGGGCAATGAAAAACAATCAATCAAGTTCGGAAAGTTTTTGGGCTTGATCTTCTGCTATCAAAGCATCTATTATCTCGCCCAAAGCGTCACCGCTAACAATTTCCTCCAGTTTATAAAGTGTCAGATTGATTCGGTGGTCGGTTACTCGGCCTTGCGGATAATTATAAGTCCGAATTCGCTCTGAACGGTCACCACTGCCAACTTGCAATTTGCGATTTTGAGCGTATTCGGCATCTTTGGCTTGCTTCTGGGCATCATATAACCGTGCGCGCAGTTTGCGCATAGCATTATCTCGGTTCTTAAACTGAGAGCGTTCCTCTTGCGATTCAACCACAATTCCCGTCGGAATGTGGATAAGGCGGACGGCTGAACTCGTTTTGTTAACCTTTTGCCCTCCCGCTCCAGAAGAACGATACGCCTCCATCTTTATATCCGCAGGATTAATATATATATCAACCTCCTCAACTTCAGGCAATACCGCAACCGTTGCCGCTGATGTATGTACTCTTCCCTGAGATTCGGTTACCGGAACTCGTTGAACACGGTGTGCGCCGGATTCAAATTTAAGCTTGGAAAATACATTGCGGCCGCTAATGGATGCTGTTGCTTCTTTATAACCTCCGAGCTCATTTTCGCTCACATCCATTATCTCAAATTTCCACCCTTGAAGCTGAGCATAATGCTGATACATTTCAAACAAAACTCCGGCAAATAAAGCGGCTTCATCACCACCAGTTCCTGCCCTTACCTCTAAAATAGCATTCTTTTCATCTT
The DNA here is from genome assembly GCA_944393685.1 of uncultured Alphaproteobacteria bacterium. GTDB lineage: Bacteria > Pseudomonadota > Alphaproteobacteria > RF32 > CAG-239 > CAZU01. Next base: position 53,882 of record CALYAW010000005.1, on the reverse strand, counting down.
CCGCGTCTTTGGGCAAAAGCAATATCTTTATTTGTTTTTCTAAATCCGGCAATTTATCTTTAAGCTCAAAATATTCTGTTTCCGCCAAATCACGCATGTCTTTATCCAGCGCGGCATCATCCATCATCACTTTGGCTTCATTCATATTTTTTTCTGCTGTATTATACTCGTTGATTGCATCTACAATCGGAGATAAATTGGCTAATTCTTTATTCATTTTGACCAAATCGTCAGAACTTAAACCCGGCTCTGAGATAAGAGCTTCAACTTCTTGATAACGATTGACTACATTGGCCAATTTTTCTGCAAAATTCATTTCTTTTTTCCTTTCTCTTATACAAAAAAAGAAAACAGCGGACACTATGCACCGCTATTTTCTTAATATTTTGCATAAATAAGCTAATGAGTTCCGTTAGCCTTAACAAACGGATCCAGGGCAATGTTCATTTTTTTGTTTGGTTTGACAACCGAAGTTACAACTCCATTAATCAAAACCTCAACGCCGTTAACTTTACCGACAGACAATATCATCCCCTCTCCTTGCGGAACGGTATATGTCATCCCCGGCTTTAATACTTTACTGATATAAAGTTTTTCTGCATCACGAACTTCAATCCAAGTTTCTTCTTTTATCTTGATAACAATTTCTGTATCCGGCATTTTAATATCTTCCGAAACTTGGGCCTCCTCCTTATCCTTTGTTTCTATTGTTTCCGGCTCGGAAGATGTAACACCTTCTTCCACAAACGAAGCATCCGTTACGGTAATTTGCTCATCACCAGAAACAACTTCCTCCGGTCCAACGCCTTCCATCACTGGCTCTGCCGAGAAATCTTCCACAACAATCGGTAGCGTGTCTGACGAAACTTCTTCAGTCTGCTCTTCTGTTGAAGCTTTATCCGCCTCTTCTAAAAGGCCCTTGTTATATGCTGACCAACCGCCATAAACCAAAGCAATCGCCAAAAGACTTATCAGCAAATATTTCTTATTGGGCACGCTGGCTTCACTTTGCGGCTCCAGCATATAAATTTCTTTATCCGATTTAGGCATGGTCTCATCTTTATAAAGCTCAACGATGTTGCTACTGTTGAGCCCCAAAAAAGTCGCATATGATCGTACAAAACCTATCCCATACGGGAAAGCTGGAACCTCTGCATAATTGCTCTCTTCAATTGCTTCCAGATAAACGCGACGAATACATAATTTTTTGGCAACATCTGGCAAACGCAACCCTTTTTGAAGACGCATTTCTTTTAGAAGACTGCCTACTTTGGTGATTTTATTTTCGACCTTGGGCGCTTGCGACAATGCTTCTTCCTCTCCTAATACAGGTGTTTCTTCTGTTTCTTGTTCTGTTTGGGGACTTTTATCTTTTTTCACGACTTATTCCTTTTTGAAAGACTCGAAAGTTGGGCTGATTGTGACATACTTTTTAATAAATTTCAATACCGTGATCATTGGCATAGGATATCAATTGCGGACGTAATGTTCGACGATTGGATTTGAGCAATATTTTGATATAATCCTCCATCTCCTCTACATTAAGTGAGCGCACCATACTTTTAACTCGGCCAAATGATGAGCCGGACATGGAAAGATTGCGATATCCCAAGCTTATCAGCGCCATCGCTTCAATCGGGTTTCCTGCCATTTCTCCGCATACAGAACATAATACACCGGCATCATTGGCTTTGGTAACAATCTCTTGCATAACACGCAAAAATGGAGCTGACAAAACATCATACCGCTCTGTCAATCGAGGATTACCTCGATCACACGCGAAAACAAACTGAGCCAAATCATTGGTTCCTATGGATATAAAATCTGCAACCTTCAGAACTGAATCAAGTTGAAAGACAATAGACGGAACTTCTATCATCAGACCGACATTAACTTTTTTAGGAGTAAGATTTCCTCGGCGCTTTTCTTTTTCCAGTTCTATCATCAGCGTTTCCTTTGCTTCTTCAAATTCTGAATAATTCGAAATCATCGGAAACATTACATTAAGTTCTTTGCCGGCCGCCGCTCTTAAAAAAGCGCGCATCTGCTTACGCAATATTGCTCGGCGGTCAAGCGTGATGCGAATTGAACGCCAACCAATTGCCGGATTGTCCTCGCCGGCATTGCTCCAATACGGAAGCAATTTATCCGAACCGACATCAAGACTGCGAAAAACAACTTTTTTGTTGCCGGCTCTGTCCATTAGCTCCTTATAATAGGATATTTGTTGCTCAACATCAGGCATAACTTCTGATGCCATAAACGGAATTTCTGTCCGATAAAGCCCTATGCCATCACAATTGGTGGTCTCTATGTAATCCAAATCAAATGCGAGACCTACATTGAGATACATATTAATTCTTTGGCCGTCTATTGTTTTGGATGGAAGTTTTTTAAGTGCAGCCAATTTTTGACGGAGCTGCTCTTTTTCCAAAATTTTGGCTTTGAATCGTTCCTGCACGGGAGAGCTCGGACGAATATAGACATAGCCCTCATTACCATCAAGCGCCAAAAGCTCCCCATTTTTAATTTGATTATATATACCGTTAATCTTGGCGACAACAGGTATTCCAAGAGCTTTGGCAACTATGGCAACATGCATAGTCGGAGTGCCATCTTCAATAACCAAACCTCTTATTTTGGTATAATCATAATCCATCAAATCAGCCGGACCCATTGTCTGAGCTACAACAATGATATCCTTATAGTCAGCACTTTTGGCCGTAGTCGGATCTCCGCTCAAATAACCGATTAGACGATCTGCCACATCGCGTAAATCATGCAAACGTTCTCGCATATAACTGTCTTGCGTTCCGGACAAACGATTCCACATGTCCTCATATGCGCGCTCAACTGCAGCTTCCGCTGTCAAACCACTGCCCACATTGTCGGAAATTTTTTTATACCATCCTTTGTCTTTGGCAAACATCCGATATGCATCAAGAATATCAACATGTTCCCCTATGCCCAATTTGGTTGAATTAAATTTTTCATCTAGGTCGGCATTCATTTGGGTATGGGCTATTTCCAAACGCTTTAACTCTTTTTCTTTATCTTCAGCAAAAATTTTGGTCACGGCTTGCCTGCGCCGATGGACCACGGCATTGCCTATGCCATAGCCTTTGGAAAGACTTATACCTTTGTATTTTTCTTTGCTGCTTTGTCCTCGTGACTTTATGAGCTGATTTTTATAATCTATCATTTCTTCCGAGCCGACCATATCGGTTAAAACCATGGAAACAGTTTCTAAAACCTCAAGCTCGGTGCGCGAAAACTCATATGTATCTTTTTTTTGTAAAGAAATTACTCCGATTGCTCGGTTCCAACGAATGAGCGGAACACCGATAAACGATTTGAAACTTTCTTCTCCCATATCCGGCTTGTATGAAAAAGAAGGATGTTTCCATACATCGGAAACAATCAAAGATCGTCCCGTTTTGGCAACCTCTCCAACTAGTCCTTCTCCAACACGCAAAGATATCTTATGCGCTATATCGGGATTAAACCCATATGAAGCAAATAACTCAAGATAATTATCATCAACAACGACATAACATGTTCCGGCTTCGGCCTCCATTTGTTGCACGAGCATGGCAACAATTTTTTCCATTTTTTCTGGAATATCGTGACTGGCCTCCGAAATCGCGCGCAATTGACGCAAAATTTCCATTGCCTGATTTATGGCCGGTGACTTCATTTGTTTTCCACCAATAGTTTTTTAATCTTGCGCTTTTACTTATATTCTTTATATTTTTCTACATCAAGTAAAATATAAAGAAAAGGGATTAAAAAATGGCTAACAATTATAATCGCGGCGACCATGATACCAGACCTTGGGGAACTTGGGAAGTTTTAGACAGTGGTGACAGTTTCTGTGTAAAAAGAATCTGTGTTACTCCAGGAAGTACATTGTCTCTACAATTGCACCACTTCCGGTGTGAACACTGGATTATCGTTAAAGGTGAAGCTCTTGTTACTCTGGGAGAGGAGAAATTTACTCGTAAAGCGAATGAGGCTGTCTATATTCCAGCAGAAACAAAACATCGTATTCAAAATGATACTAACGAAATCGTAGAATTTATAGAAATTCAAACCGGTGAAAATTTGGATGAAAATGATATCGTAAGACTAGAAGATAAATATGGCAGAGCATAGAAACGATTAGTATTGACTATCTTTTAGAAAATACTTACTATCTCTCCAGATTAATATAAAAAATATGGAAGTGTGAAATGAATTTTGCAGATTTGGGCTTAAGTGAGCATACAATTAAGGCTATTGAAGAATTCGGAATAACAGAACCGACAACCGTTCAAGCCGATGTGATTCCATCTATCTTGCAAGGAAAAGATATCTTCACGATAGCTCCGCAAGGTTGTGGCAAGACCATGTCTTATGTATTACCTTTGCTTGATATTATCAACTCAAAAAAAGCCAAAAACGTTCTGATTATTACTCCTAATTCGGAATGTTCGGTCATGATTTCGGATCAATTGGCTATTTTTAACAAATATCATGAAATTAATCAGGCTGCAAATGAAGATACAGAAGAAGAAATCGACAATGAAGCCAATGTTGTGTTGGGTTCTCCAGAATTGCTCACAGATATTGCCGACCAAGGGAAAGTCGATTTGTCAAAAACCGATATCTTGGTTGTAGATGATATTAATCTAATAAAGAAAAACAAACAGCTGGATAATCTTGAGAAAATATTGGCCTTGTTGCCTTCCGAGAAACAAAATATTGTTTATACTAATCGTCGCTCTAAAGAAACTCAAGGAATTTTAGAGAAAATTCTCAAAGCTCCGGAAGAAGTTAAAATTGACAAAGATAAAGAAAAAGAAGCTCAATTAAGTGCCAAAACGTCTAACTCAGAGAACAAAAAAAACTCGCTCAATCAAACCAGAGCAAATGTTGCAGACAAAGAAGCCGCTGATTTGGCTAAAAAATACAAATCCTTTAACGGAAGGACGCCAAGTTTTATTTTGATTAAAGGAATTTTGGTGGATAATGAAGATAAATAACATGAAACAGCCTCAAAAAATTTTTGAGGCTGTTTCATTATACATCATACAAAAAACAGTTAATCTTGTGTGTCTGCCGGAATTTCTTTAAATCCAAGCTCTTGGCCATTGTCGGTAATTAGAACCAAATTGTTTTCAACCATTTTGTAGCTTGTAATGTGCGGTAAAATCCCTAAAAAGTTTTGTTCTGCCTCCATTGACTTTTCAGGCCCCATCATCATGGTTACTCCGGCCGGAGAAAATTTTATTTTTGAACCGTTTAATTCGTATGTACCAAAATAGCGATTAACAACTGCTCCATAATAACGTGGCTCCTCGGCAGCAAAAGCAAGTGTAACCTTTACCCCGTTTTGGGCATTTTGCAGTTGATAGTTTTTTCCCAGAAATCCTGCTTTTTCGGAACAACCGCAAATTAACAACATAAGCGCAAAAAGCGAAAACCATTTTTTCATAATTAATCTCCTGTTATTATTCTTACGCAAAAATATAACAGCAGAAATTATTTTTTACCAGAGTGATTTTTTATTCCTCATCATTTTCTTTGATACGCTCGATATCTGCCCCAACGCCTTTGAGTTTTTCTTCTAAACGTTCATAACCGCGATCAAGATGATAAACACGATTGACGGTTGTCTCTCCCTCTGCCACAAGGCCTGCAAGAATAAGCGCAAAAGAAGCCCTTAAATCTGTTGCCATCACCTGCGCACCGGATAATTTTTTTACTCCTCGCACAATCGCGGAAGCATGCCCATGAACATTGATATTAGCACCCATGCGCAATAATTCAGGCACATGCATGAATCTGTTCTCAAAAATTGTTTCCGTTACCATGGAGGCACCTTCTGCCGTTAACATCAGAGCCAAAAATTGCGCCTGTAAATCTGTCGGGAACCCCGGGAAAGGCTCTGTCATGATATCTTTACCTATAAGAGAACAGCCTTTGGCATCAATAAGAATACTGTTTTCATTTTCGGTTATGCGAACGCCCATTTCGCGCAAAACCTGAAGAGGCCGTTTTAAGGTTGAAGGAAGCGCGTTTATTAACTCTATCTTGCCGCGGGTGATGGCTGCGGCAACCGCATAAGACCCAGCTTCTATACGATCGGAAATTACTTTGTGTGTGGCTCCATGTAATTTATCAACACCGTCAATTGTCAAAACAGAAGTGCCTATCCCCTCAATCTTGGCGCCCATGGCATTGAGAAGATTAGCAAGATCGCCAATCTCAGGCTCTTTGGCTGCGTTTTCCAGTACAGTGCGCCCCTCTGCCAAAACTGCCGCCATCAATATATTGCAAGTGGCACCAACAGAAACCAACGGAAAAATAATATGTGTTCCCTTAAGGCGTTTATCCACCGTGGCATAAATGTAACCATTTTTGATTTCAATATGCGCCCCCATTTGCTCCAATGAATTCAGATGAATATCCATGGGGCGCGCTCCAATGGCGCATCCTCCCGGTAAAGAGAGCTCACATCTGCCATAACGAGCCAATAATGGTCCCAAAACATAATAAGAGGCTCGCATTTTGCGAACATAGTCATACGGAGCGGTTAGGCTCGTTGCCTCTTTGGTACGATAAGAGTAAGTTTTGGTCGAATGCCCGTCTACAAAATCATCAAACTCATCAATCTTTGTGCCTAATTGTTCTAATAACGCATTCATTGCTTTTATATCGGAGAGCATCGGCATATTTGTCAACGTAACGGTGTCTTCCGTCAGAAGACTGGCACAAATTAAAGGTAAAGCGGCATTTTTTGCACCGCTGATATAGATTTTTCCTTCTAGGACTTTTCCGCCTCTAATCTTTATCTTGTCCATGATCGTTCTCCTTTTGCAACTGTTCTCGCATGGCCTGTTGAGCCTTGCGTTTTTCAAGATTTTTTTGCAGTGCTCGAGCTTCTCGCTCAAAACGCTGTTGTTCTCTTGGTCTGTGTGTTTCGGGTTTGGTTTTGCTCATAATATAAGATATCCTTAAAGTTATTTGTAAAGAATATACCCATATAATTAAAAAAAAGATAATATACTACAAAACAATCCGCCTAATATCTTTAGGCTGTTTATTCTTGCATTAATAAGCAAAAAAGTTGCAAAAAAATAAAAAACGTACTTGATTTTTATAAAATGATTGGATATGTTACCTCTCGCATGATAAGTCATGCCGCTGTAGCTCAGTGGTAGAGCACGTCATTGGTAATGACGGGGTCGCAAGTCCGATTCTTGCCAGCGGCACCATGAAAAAAGCCTCCTTAAGGGAGGCTTTTTTCATGGTAATGTAGCAAGAACGAATTTGCGGGGGCAAACGCAAGTCCGGAGCGGGTAGTTGGCGAAAGCGAGCATTGAACTTAGCGCACAGATTAGCGAAATGCGAAGTTTGAGGCTTACGACGCGAGGAGGCCCCGCTTTTGCGGGAGTACCCCTTCTTGCCAGCGGCACCATTTATCAGTTTCAGGCGTTTTGAGTAGTTCATTGAATGGCTTAACTATTGAAAACGCTATATTTTTTTCTTCAGTTTTGCAGTCCGATAATATTAATTTCAAAATGTCTCTTTTTTCAGAAATAATCGGACTTTTTAAGAATTTTCCTACATTTGCTGCTATTTCCGCGATATTTGCTAGTATTTCATCAGTTTCAGCATCAATCTCAAGGTATTTATCCATATCTTTTTGTAGTTTTTCTTTTTCCATTTCAATTTCAGTTTTTAATTCATTATACATTTTTTCATCGCATTTACCTTTCATATAGCCACGAAATAAGTTTTTTGCTTCTTCATCAAGCTCATTTAATTTAATGGTAATGTCTCGTTTGAGATTGGTTGTATTGATATTTTCGGCTTTGAGTTGCTTTTTTACTTCCGACTTAATATTTTTTAACATAGTGTCACTAATGTTAATAGGTAATGACAATTCTTGTTCAAGCTGTTGTAAGATTTTTGCTTCATTGATTGGTTTTTGTGAACATTTGGAACGTAATTTGTTACATTTTAAATAATTGTAAGAATGTTTATCGTCTTTTACTTTAGTTTCACAAGTCATTAAACTACCACAACAACCACATCTGACTAAACCGGTAACCTTCTTTCCGGCATAATCTTTCAACCCGTCCCATATAATCGGCTGAGGTACTTGCGCTGTAATTATTTTCCAAAAGCCAGTTTTCAAAATTCTTTAACATCTCAAATCTCCTTTATACCAAATTAGCCAATCAATACCGGTTCAGAAAACACAGCAACCATAATCCGCTGCAATATTTTACACTCAGCCAGGCAATCGCTGAAATATTGATACGGAGTTGGAAGAATTGTATTATTTAATTTTACATACCACATAGTTTTTTCCTTTCATAAATAGTGTTTTGCTCATTAACTATTTATATTATGCGGTATATTTTCCCATCCGCGAGCCCCTAAAATGCAACTTGCCAACGACATTTTGCTACGAAATTAATTTAAATACACTTCAAAAATTTTAATGAATAAATCATTATTTTATCAAAATCGATTAAATAGAAGGATTAAATTCCATATAATATTCTTCTTCATTGATCTTAGTAAATTTTACATAGCGACTTCCAAATTTATCTAAATCAGCTAATGTTACAGGTTTTCCTAATGGAACACCTAATTTTTGCCTAAAGTATTCACCAAATTCACTGTTATTATTTGTTGTATGTAATGCTTTGCCGTTATCTTGCGCAACGACACAAACAAAGGGAAAACCATCATCTGTCAAAACAGAAAAATACTGTCCCCGTGGTGGAAAAAATTCAGACCTTTGGATTTTTGCAGGGATGGGAATGTATGCTTGATTAGGTTCTCGTCCATCGCGTTGTCCCCAATTCAGACCTGAATGTGTATGTATTTGTTTGTCTCTTTCAGAAAATAACGGTAATTTAACCCAATCAACACCTTCTTTATCAGTACTAGTATCTGAAATAATCTGTTCACTTTCAGAATCTGTACTTAAAGATATTTTCGGAATGCTATTGCGAACCATCTCATTTGCTTCATCACAAGTACAATAAAGGGAATGAGGAACTTTGGAATTATAATAATTATATGCCTCAACAGGGTTACACTCTGTTGCTATTTCATCTTGAAATCTCTTGAATGCATTTAATGTATAATTTGCAGAGGATAAAAAAGCTTCCTGTGGCAAACCATTTTTTAACCAGCAGTATAATTTTGTATGTGTTGGTTTTGCTGTAGCTTTTAAGTAGGAGCAATTAAAAATGTCTTTCTCTCCCACAAGTTTTACAAAATTTTTATGATGTGGTCTAGATATACCAGAAAGAGAAGGCGTCATTCCAACAATAAGGTTAATATGGACATCGTTTCTATCAAATCTTTCTTTGATTACATCTAACTGATGAGCCCCCATAGCAGGAGTTGCAAATCCAGAAACAATACACAATTCATCAAACTTTTCAGCAGGACGAACCAAAATCTCTTCAAACAAGTTTTCTTTTAATATTATTGATGACATCACACTTTAGCTTCCATAGTTTCATAGTCATTACCTATGATACAATTTAACAAGGCTTCAAAAATAATTTTTATACCTTTGGGAGGAACAGCCATACCAATCTGTTTTCTAACACTTTCCTTTGTTCCATAAAAGACAAAATCATCAGTAAACGTCTGTAAGCGGGCTCTTTCTCGATTAGTTAACGCTCTGTTTTCCTTATAGTGATATACATGAGTTCCGCCTCCGCCGCTACCTGTAATAGTGTAACTCGGTTCATCGGATTTTAATCTTTTATAAATTTGACTTATTTTTGCGCCCTTCACATTTAATTGTAATTCAGGAGGAAGATTAGCTGTAAAAGCGTTTTCTCCTTCTTTAATATATTTCAACCGTTCTATAACTTTATCAGATTGCACTGTTTTTTCATTGTTTGCAACATTTCTAGGTATGTCTTTTAATGCTGTTTTTACTGAATTATCAATATTTTTATAAGGTACATTAGAAGGAATTTTAAATGTTAAGTCTATATCATTTCTAATACCAACAATTATTATTCTATGACGTTTCTGCGGAATACCATATGTTTCGAAACAATATAAGTTAGGATATATTTTATAACCTGTATTTTGGAAAGCTTGAAGTATATGAGAAAATGCGGTTCCATCATTAGCATTCTTGAGGCCACTTACATTTTCTGCAACAAAAAATTTAGGCTTAAAAACATTTAATGCATTGACACAATACTGATACAAAGCACCAAAACTTCCATCTAATCCTTTTTGTTCGCCCACAGAACTAAAATCATTACACGGGAAACCAAAAGTCAGACAATCTATATTTCCATGTTTTTTTAAAATATTCTCAAAATTAAGCTTTCTTATGTCTTCACAAATTACTTCTTTAGGATGTAAGTTGCTTTTATATGTTTTACATGTATCTTTATCATAATCAGTAGCCCAAATATGGTCAAATTTTAAACCATTTACACAAGCAAGAGTGGCTCCTAACCCTATTCCTCCTGGACCGCAAAAAAGCTCTCCTAATCTAATGGTTCCATTTAATTCCTTAAGCAAAGGATTATTTTGACTGTTCATATTTATTCTCCGAAACACTTTGAAAATATTATATGGATATCCAATAACCTGTCAACCAAAACAGCAATGTTTTACATATAATTATATTTGCCTAATATATTTTCCCGCAAATTGATTTTAATATTCTTTAAACAGCTCAATTTTCTTGGTTAACTGCTTAAAATCATCATGAAAATTAGTCCGATAATTGCATAGTATCTCGCACCATTTTTAAGAATGCACCTTTTGAGGTGCTTTTTTTGTATGTATTCCAAGGCTTTGGATTAGTCCGATCTTGATGATTTTGAAATAAGCATTTTTTGATGATTTATCGGACTTTTTAATAATTAAATGTGCAATCAGCAATAAAAGTAAATGCAGATATATTATCAGCTAACTTAATAAAATCAGAATGTTTAGAAATTATAGCTTTTCCTTTTTCTGGATAGAATGTTATTAAAACATATGCCTGCGAATCTCCAGCGATACCAACTAATTTTTCGCTATTGAGTAAAATATAAGAGTCACCTAAGTCGCTTAATATTTTATTATTAGAAAAAATAAAAGTTTGTTTTTTTGAGATTTTATCAGTAGTTTCTATTACTTTGTTTCCATTTACTTCTATTCTATGACCTTTAAACTCGCCACATTTTGCCGATATAGGATTCTCAGCATAGCATGGAGTTGCAAGTAATAACAAAAGTAATATAAATTTTTTCATAGGCACCTCTCTTTTCAACTATGCTATAAAAATAAATTATTATTTTCAAATATATTCTTTACTTTCAAATACACCAATTTTCTTACTCAAAAGCTTAAATCATCATAAAAATTAGTCCGATAATTGCTTAATCTTACATCAGCTTATGGATGTCGTATTCATCATAGCCTTCGTAATAATAACTAACATCAATTCCTTTCATGAATACTTCTCTTTCATTAATTCTATCAGTAAGGGCATTTTTTAAGAGATGTTTTATTTCAATATCTTTAATTGGGCTTCTTTCCATAGCGGACAGATAGTCGGATTTATCAATTTTATTCCAATCAACCACCATTTTTAGTTCTTTTTTGAAGATTAAATCCAGCCAAATTCGGGTAGCGCGACCATTTCCTTCTCTAAAAGGATGAGCTATATTCATTTCAACATATTTTTCAACAATTTCATCAAAGGTTGATTGGGGCATTTTATCTATATGTTTTAAGGCTTGCTCTAAGTACATAACCGGCGCAAATCTAAAATTTCCTTTAGAAAGATTAACAGTCCGTATTTTTCCGGCAAAATCATAAATATCTTCAAATAAAAATTTGTGAATCTGCTTCAATCCGGCAAAAGTACCGACTTTAAGAGTATTTATTTTACCACTGTCAAAAAGTTTTTTAGCTTTTTCTTTACTAAGCTTTTCTTCTATTTTATTCAACTCTAATTGATTGGTGATATTTAACTTATTTTCTAAAACCATTATTTCCCTCTTTTTCACGTTTATTTAATTTTAAACATAAAAAACTAAAAAGCAATTAAGTTTTAATGATGATTATTAGAAATCTAACAATTAATAAGTTCAATTTTATGGTAAAGCTGTTTAAAATCATCATAGAAATTAGTCCGATAATTGCATAGTATCTCGCACCATTTTTGATATTTCCGCCAAATGGGCGGATTTTTTGTTTTTAAACAACCCGCTATTTATTAGCTAATTTTTTCTGGTTTGAAAAAAGTAAATTTTGTTGAATTATCAGACTTCTATTTATAACAACGAATTATGTCATTAAAAAATGGTATGGTAATATTGATTACAACATCTGAATGGTTATAGAAATCTCTTAAATATTGTTGCAATTCAATTTGAATTACATTGGGGGTGCCAAAAGTTTTTTGATAACGACCCGTTAAACCTGCTTTTCCTGTATAGTTAGGGTGATTGACAATTGTTTTTAAGTTATAGTTTTTTAATGCATCAATCAATCTTCGTATCCAATAACCATTATTTTAGTTTTTGCACACTTATGCTGGCTGATATGGCGTGCGTTGCATGTGGTCCTATTTTGATGCAATATTCACCAACATTTGAAGGCTCTACGCAGACAAAGTTTCTGTATTGTCCTACGCTCATCTCGGCTAAATCTTTGGCGGGATTCCAAACAACCGTGGTCTTTGAGTTTTGTTTTTCTAAAACTATACTGCGCTTATAGGCTTTATCTATAATTGTTACGGGGTGGGTTTGGTTTTGAAAAATTGCGTCAATCTCTCCATCTATCCGCAAATCATTTTCCAAGGTATAAAATTTTCCATCTTGCGAATTTTTATAACGATGCCCTGACAAACCTTTTATCTCTATATTATCAATGTTGCTAACATTGAAATAAGCATGCAGAGCCTCGCTGAAAATCAATTCATTGTCTCCGTGATTGGTCGTTTCCAAAGTATATTCCAATTTGTCGGTTATCTTAATCAAGACTCTGGCCGACATATTCTGATTGTATTGGGCAGATGGTTTCAAAAATAGTTCAACTTCAATCTTGTTTTCTTCTACCTTCACGTTTTGCAAAGCCCATGTTGATAGCCTTGCATATCCATGACGCGGAAGATTATCATTTAGTTTTTCTTCGGCAAAACGCGGCCAGCAAACGGGTATTCCTCCTCGAATGGCTTGAACATTGTCAAATTTATTTAAATCTCCCAGCCAAAATACATCTTTTTCTTCTTTTAACGGACGATAGGATAAAAGATTGCCTCCCCACAGAGAAATTTTGCATTCCGCTTGCTTATTGCATAAACTAATAAAATTCTTGTCTCTCATTTTATATCCTTATTCTTTACTTATGTATAATAATGAACTAACATGTTAACGTCTAAACATCAATATGGAAATGTCGCAAAGTTTTTAATCTTGATGCGCATAATGTTAAATAAATTCTTTAATTTATGCCATTATCAGATATACATAGAATATGACTAAATAATTCTTTGGAGACAAAATTGTGATGAAATTGTTATTTGCTTTAATTGCCTCGTTTTTCTTTGCTGTTGGAGCTTTTGCTAATGATGCTAAACAATATCAGCTCAGTACTCATATTTTAGATATTAATACAGGAAAACCTGCCAGCGGTGTTGATGTACGCTTGGAAAAAATGAATCCTAAACAAAAACAATGGATTGTTATCGATCACGCTGTCACTGACGCTAACGGAAGAATTGCAACTTTTTTACCAAAAAACTCTGATAACACCGGAACATATAAATTGGTTTTTGAGACTAATGATTATTTTGCTTCTCAAAATCAAAAATCAATATATCCTTTTGTCGAAGTCGTATTCTTGATTAACGAAGATACGCACTATCATATACCGATTACAATGTCTGCAAACGGATATGCCACTTATAGAGGAAATTAAAATTGGGATAAAAAATGAATAAACAAAAAATATTTGAAGAAATCATAAAAAAATATATGACGGCCTTGGCTAATTGTAATCTTGAGGGGCTCTGCGAATTGTTTACTCCTGATGCAAAAGTATACTCGCCTCTCTTGGGATGGATTGAGCCTAAAATATTTTTTGAAAAAATGTGCACCCTTTCTGATATTGAAAAATCTTATCAAATTCCTCATAACACTCTTATTAGCACTGAAGGAAAAGATACTCTTATCAAACATTTTACTTATCATTGGGCAACCAAAGATGGGAAAGAGACAACTTTTGAAGTCTGCGATGTGTTTGAGTTTAATGAACATAATTTGATTACAAAAGAAACCATCTTGTATGATACTTTTCAATTGCGCGCAGATATGGGCGGTAACCCTCTGGATTATTAGAACCTCAGATAAATGGATCATAGGCCCATTGTAGTAAGGCCTGTCGTTGTTTGGTTCGGCAAGCCAAGTCTTGGGTATAACAATTTTTTTTGATTTGGGCCGCATGCCGGCGAAAGGAGCGCCAACGTCGGATTTGTATCTTATCAACCTCTGGAAGGCGCCTGCCTAAATAGTAACGACAATACCACTGAAACCACCCTCGTACGTCTGGATATATTATCCACCCTCTTCTTTGCCATTCTTGTAATGACAAACGTGACTTAACTCCAAAGTAATTATAGCTTGAATCCGCTTTTGCGGGTGCGAGTTTGGCATTTAAAAACCACAAGGCAGGATATTCTTCCTGACAGTCATTGAGATATTTACCCTCAAAAACACCTAGTTTCAGCATTTGCGGAGGCGTGAGCTCTGGCGTAAAATCAGGAGAAAAATCTTTTCCTTCCGAGGCGCTTAATTCATAAACATAGTTTTGTTGCATTTTGTCATTTACAAGAATTTTTACCATTGTTCCCCCTTATTTAGATATAAATTTTCTATTTAAGCAAACAACTCCTGAATTGAAAGTTTTATCATATAAATCTTTTTATTGCGCAAATATCAAAAAACAATATAATTTGGATAGAAAAAATCTCTGAGAAAATGCTAATCTTCTCTTGTATTTGGAGTGACAATAAAAATATGAGACTTTATCATTATATCATCAAAGGAAATGACGCTTTGGAAAAGGGCATTTTATCTTTTGCTCAAAATCCTAATGCCGATTTGAGTTATTATTATAAACGTTCTGCTCAATCAACACACCAAGGAATTATTCAATGGATGGAAAGTTGTTTTACCGGCAGAAGTCGTGGTATTCGCGCTTTTTCAGAACCTATTCAATGGACTAAAAAAAGTTTGAATCTTAAAAACTTTATTGAACAAGCTGATTTATTTTCAATTGATGTTGACGCTCTTAAGCAAGACGGTCTAATTGATGCTGTCTATGTCAGTCCCAGTGTTTTGGATATGCCGGAGTTGAATGAAGAATTAAATTGCGATGAAGTCTTGCTCAAACTCTCTGATATTGATGAAATTGATTACACTCCTGTGGATTGGAGCGTTTGCGACGATGAGCTTGGTCGCAGATTTGCTTTTGTTCGTTATTATCTTATTATTGTCAAAGGTGGTGTTATTCCTCCTCAGTATATTAAAAAAGAAAACCAATCTTGATTTTTTGTTTTTTAATTTTATATAACACGAGCAACTGTTAAAGTATCGACTGATTTGGCTCCCGCTTTTTTTAAAACTAAAGCGCATTCTCTTAAAGTAGAACCTGTAGTCACGACATCATCTACGAGCAATATTCTTTTGTTCTTTACCCTTTCAGGGTATTTAACCAAAAAGGCTCCTTTGACATTACGTACCCTTGCAAGTCCGGATAATTCTACTTGGGGACGCGTGTGACGGTGTTTGATTACGCAAGTGCACTCTGCTTGGCAATTGCTTAGCTTGCTGAGCTCATGCGCCAAAAGTGCCGATTGATTGTAACGCCTAACAACCAGTCTTCTAAAATGTAACGGAATAGGAATAATCATATCTATACCGTTTTCAAAAATATCTTTGCCGGCAACAAACATGGTTTGTGCAAGGAAACGCGCGTTCTCTGTTTTGTCGCAAAACTTAAAGTTAGTAATCAAATTTTTGCTCGCCTCATCATAGGCAAAAGCTGAGCGGCTCAACCGAAAAAGATGATTGTGCCGACGCGCGCAACGACCACAAAGCATTTTTGCATTAGAAAAAGAATCTGTTTCTAACGGATGTCCACATTTGTAACAATATGGTGAGGTAATAAAATTGATTTCTGAAAAACACTCCTCACAAAGTCCCGTGTTCGTGACTAAGGGTTTTCCACACTTGAGGCAACGAGGCGGCAAGATATAATTGATTATGTCCGTTAACCAGCTCATACCAATTTGGCCAGCTCTGTACTGATGTCGTTTATATTATCGACAACAATCATTCCGGCATCTTCCATAATATCCTTTTTGTCTTGCGTTGAAATAGAACCTTTGGTAATAACATCTCCGGCATATCCCATTTTATGACCAAAAGGAATGGCATTGCCCGCAACAAAACCTATTACCGGTTTTTTATGTGAAAGAGATTTGTAGTATTGTGCTCCGACTTCTTCAAATGTTCCTCCAAGGCGCCCTAAAAGCACAATTACTTTGGTTTGATCATCCTCATGAAAACGCTTTAATGTTTCAACAAAGTCAACGCCTATCAGCATATCATCTCCCAATCCCAAAACTGTGGATTGTCCTTGACCCGCTTCTCTTGTTTCAATAACAGCTTCATATGTCAGGGTGGAAGAGCGAGAAACTATTCCGACATTACCCGAAGTATGAATATTTTCCGGAAAAATTCCAAGCCTGGCTTCTCCCGGCGTAATAATACCCGGTGTGTTGGGACCAATAAGTTTAGTCTTTGTGCCAGATAACATATTATTTATCTCTAACATATCCTTTATCGGTACACCGTCGGCAATACAAACCACAAGATCCAGCTCTGCCTCTACCGCCTCTTTGACCGCTGATTTAACATAAGGTGCCGGAACATACATAACGCTGGCATTGGCTCCGGTTTCTTTTTTAGCCTCTTTTACGGTATTAAAAACCGGCAAACCTAAATGAAGACTACCGCCTTTTCCAGGGGTGACGCCACCTACAACCTGTGTACCATAATCCAGTGAGCGGCGGATATGAAACGTTGCTTGCGTACCGGTAATGCCTTGGCATAAAACTTTGGTATTTTTATCAACAAAAATAGACATCAGTCCGTCTCCTCCATTGCTGCCGCCAATTTTGTTGCCGCATCTTCCATGGAATCCGCTAATATAATCGGTAATTTCGACTTTGCTAAAATCTCTTTGGCTTCTTCTTTGTTTGTTCCTTCAAAACGAACAACCAAGGGAACATTTAATCCAACTTCCGATGCCGCGGCAATAATCCCGTCCGCAATCAAATTGCACCGCAAAAATCCGCCCAAAATATCTATCAAAATACCCTCCACTCGCGGATTGGTCATGATAATTTTTATTCCGGAGGCTATTTTATCTTTGTCTACACCACCTTTGACGTTTAGAAAACAAGCTGTGTCCAATCCTTTAGCGCGAAGCATATCCATGACCGCAAGAGCTAATCCGTCACCATTAACAATACATCCTACTGATCCACCAAACTCACTGTAATTAAACTTGTATTTTGAGGCCTGTAGCTCTCGTTCGGATGCCTCATAGTCATCTTTTAAGGCTTCGATATCTCGATGACGGAATAAGGCGTTATCATCAAAAGAAATTTTGGCGTCCAGTGCTATCAGTTCACCATTTTTCATAACACCTACGGGATTTATCTCCACCATGCTGGCATCATAATCAACAAAAACCCTATGCATTCCGTTAATAAAGGTTTCCAGACTACGGGCACTCTTGGGCGGAAGCCTTAAAAAATCCATAACTTCTCGAACTTGTTCCGGTTTGGTGTCTCCCTCAAGATCCAGATTTATTTTTAAAATCTTTTCTGGAGTATTAAATGCAATATTGGTGATATCTTCATTTTTTATGGCTGCAACAAGCAAAACCAACGCTGAATGAACACGATCTATGGCTATTCCCGCATAAAAAATACGCTCTATCTTGCAGTATTCTTCAACATATAAGCGGCCTACCGTTTTTCCTTGCGGCCCCGTCTGAACTGTTACTAATGTGGAACCTAGCATTTGCTCCGCATTGCGCAAGATATCCCGACGAGATTTAAGAACGCGAATTCCTCCGCGCGGACCGGCGGATTTTTCAAGAAAATATCCTTTTTGGCGGGCACCTGACTGTATCTGTGCTTTGAGCATCCAAGGACCGCTCCGAGAAGCCTTGGCCGCTGTCCTTTTGGCTTCGTTCGGGGTATACGCCACTCCTCCTTTGGGTATTCTTATCCCATATTGTTGAATTATCTTTTTGGCTTGGTACTCATGAATATTCATGGCTTTTCCTCGGCTCTAGAGAATTTGAGCGTAATACCTGATCTTATCCGTCATTGAAATTAATCCGTTGCGCCTGCTCGGACTTAGGTGTTCCGCTAGTCCCAGTTTAGCAAAAATATCTTCAACTGCAATTGATTTAATATCTTCTGGGGATTTATCGTTATAAATCATAAGAACTATTGCGATTAGACCTTTTACTATCATAGCATCGCTATCCCCCTCAAAGCTCAGAACAGTTCCTTTTCTATGCGGCACTACCCAAACCTGAGATTGACACCCCTTAACTTTCCACTCTTCCGTATGTAATTCATCGGCTAATGGCGGCAATTTTTCTCCAAGTTCTATGATATAGCGGTATTTATCTTCCCAACTATCCAAAAACTCAAAATTATCTATTAATTCGGAAATTTCCATTCTTTCCTCTACTATTTATCCAGTTTGCCAAAAATTGCCAACTTAGAACCACTCAATCGCGCCCAAAGCCTGTCTCCGAAAGAATAGTGCCACCACTCAGACGGATAATTTACTAGGCCAACCCGAGATAAAACACTGCGTAACAACTCTCTATTGTGACGTGCTTTTGCCGATATAGTCGGACAATCAAAATCTGCTGTCTTGTCAAATCCGCGGACGATTCCTCCCATATCGCACTCTTCTCCGTCTGCTCCAATGAGGGAAATATCCACCGCCGCTCCTGATTGATGCCCGCTCCCTTGGCGATACGGATTAGCGGCATATACATCACACTTGGCTATGAACTCTTCCGATGCGGGATCTAGATTAGGATATTGCTCTCTCATTGAGGCTACAACTCCATCCCATAACTTTATTTGATATGACATTGGACGATAGGCCTCGTAAATGACAAAGCGATATCCTTCCGGCAAATAGTTTCTTGCTTGTTTAATCAAATCGTATATATAAGATCTGATTAATTTTATTTCTGTATAACGAGTATTAAACAAAATTCCGTCTGCTTCATTAATTTCGACTAAACTGACGGGATTTTCTATCTCCTGTATAATAAGCGGCTCAGGTAAATTTGCATCACTGAACATAAATTTCCCTTTTTTATTTTTTACCACCTTGTGCGATTTGGCGATTAATTAAAATCGTCAACAAATTCGGCATCTGACGATTAAATGCACAGCTTCGATAAAAGTCAGCTTTATGGACCTCAAAAACAGCTCTGGGCTCTCCATGTCCGTAGTGCGATGCTTCCTTATATCCAACCTGCACCCCTCCGATGCGCTCAATTAATTTGCGAGAAAATTTGTTGGCTGGATGAGCCGTAATATCCAGCTTTTTGTATTTCTTAAAAAAATGATGAACCAGTCCCCTTACGGCTTCCGTAGCATATCCATGCTCGCCATATTGAGGATCTATAAAATAGCCCAAATCTCCGTATATTTTCTTACCGTCTTCTTCTATCGGCAACATATCAACGGTGGCATTGCCTATGAGCTTGCCATCCGGTAAACGAACCGCCATTCGATAGGTTGAACGAGGCTCTTGATTGCGCTCGCGTTCCGCTTTAATCAAAAATTCTGATACTTTTTGACGAATAGCAATGTCTCTGTTTGGTGTATCTTTGTCTACCTGAAAAGTATAAAAAGGACAATACCCCTCTGCTGCGTGTTCATCGGCATTGCGGTTAATATTAAATGCTATCTCCTGAAGTCTTGCGTAGTCGGAGGTCTTAAACTCGTCTACAATTAAACGAGGAGTTGCTATGGGAATGAAATCTGACTTTTGCATAAAAAAATACCCTTTTTTAATGTTATGAGTCTGCATAGCATTAAATTAGACAAAACACAACTTATTTTTTGAAAAAATCAGCTTAAAAAAGTTCTATCATCGCCTTGGCTTCGTCACTCATATTTTCAAAGCTCCACGCCGGCTCCCAAACAATTTTGACCTCGACCAAACCTACCCCTTCCAGAGAGGCTACCGCATCCGCTGCTTGTTGCGGCAATATCCCCGCCACCGGACAAGTCGGCGCAGTGACGGTCATATCTATTTTAACATCTCCATTATCTTCTTGCACAATTTTATAAACCAGTCCCATATCCCATATATTTATCATTATTTCAGGATCAGAAACCGTGCGCAAGGCTTCTATTATCTGCTCTTTTGATGCTCTTGATGCATCCTCAGGACGCAGCCTCTTACCGGCGTAAGCTATGTAATCTTTGGTCATTGCCCCGTCTTCTCCCAAGCCCATGGCCGTTAGGAGTTGCTCTTCATTTTCTGTCAAAACTTTGTCTTGTGTATCTGCCATATTCTTATCCGTTTACTATCAATATCATAAAAATTATTCCCAAAACTGCCATTATCATATACCTTGGATCTTCTCTGTAAACACTTTTTAGCAAACCGTACCTTTGCAAAACCTGATTAACTCCTATAATCCATAATGGTGCAAAACTTAAAATTGCCGTGGCGTAGGCCGGATTGGGAGTATAAAACATGGCCGTATTTTTGGTAATCACCACCAACGTAATCATTATCAAAAAAATTATACTTGTAAGTAAACTTTTTATATCAAAAAAACAATGGCTGACTTTATATTTTTGGTAATTAAATAAAGCGCAGCCACCAATAACAAAAGACGTTATCAGATTGTAATAGTATATGGCTGAAATTATATTTTCAGCTCCAGCGTCCATACATTTTTTATTCATAACATCATTTACCATAATGACTATGACCAAGGGGAGCAAAAAACGAATAATGCGTTTTGATATTTTGGCTTTCTTTAATTTTATCATCGCATAAGAAACTATCAATAAACAGATAATTTCCGCCGCAAAAGAAAGAGGATGCGACAATGCGGTTAGCATCTGCCTCGGATTTATCAGCAACCAAAGAAAAAATACAGCGCCGATGCTTAATGGCTGATACAAGCTTGTGGCTTCGCCTCCAAAAACTTTGGATAATCTAAACATACGCGTATCCGCAATACTTATGATAAACCCTTGTATAATGCAAAATAGATAAAACAAAGGATTTTGTATCGGCGTAAACAATGGAAAAATAGACAACAAAATAACAAAAAAGACAACCCCTCGATATATCATCGCAACATGGGGATTTAATCGAAGTATCTGGTTTATATATACATACAAGGCTCCGACAAAACTGCCCGTTAGTGCATATGTCCACCATAGGTCGTTCATCTTTTTGTCCTAAAAAAATGTTTTGGCTTTTTGGAGAGCTGCAATAAACCTATCAACATCTTCTTTATTGCTGTAAAGACCTAAAGATGCACGAGCTAAACTTTCGTATCCCATTCGGCGAACAAGCGGTGCCGCACAATGATGTCCAACACGAACAGAAACACCTTCTTTGTCTAAAATAAACGCCAAATCTTGAGGATGAATTCCATCAATATTTATGGAGAATACACCTCCTTTGTCTTCCGCTGTTCCGACTTCTTTCAAACCATCTATCTCTGCCAAACGCAAGCGCATATATGCGGTTAGCTCTTTTTCATGATTATGAATATTATCCATTCCTATATTCATCATATATTTCAAAGCCGCGCCCAGACCAATCGCTTGAACAATAGCAGGCGTTCCTGCTTCAAATCGAGCGGGAGGGACATCAAATGTTGTTGTTTGATAGGTTACAACATCCACCATATCTCCTCCGTATTGATAAGGCGGCATAGCCTCTAGCAATTGCTGCTTACCGTAAAGAACTCCTATGCCGCTCGGACCATAGGTTTTGTGTCCGGAAAACGCTAGAAAATCACAATCCAAATCCTTTACATCAACAGGCTGGTGAACCACATATTGGCAACCATCGACCAAAACCTTGGCTCCGACTTGATGGGCTGCTCCTATCATTTCTTTTAGCGGAAATATCGTCCCTAAAACATTGGACATCCCTGTTATCGCCACCAAAGCCGTCTTGCCGTTGAGATGTCTTTGGTATTCATCCCAATTGAAACTGCCATCGTCATTTATCTTAAAGATTTTTAGTTCAAAACCTATTTCGTCTCGCAAAACTTGCCATGGAACCAAATTGGCATGATGCTCTGCCTCCGAAATAAGAACTTCATCCATTTTGGTTAAAAATTTGCGCCCCCAACTTGAAGCAATAAGATTTATTGACTCTGTCGCGTTGCGAGTAAATATGATTTCCGAACTGTCTTGAGCATTGAGAAATTTGCGAACAATATCTCTGGATTTTTCATATTCGGACGTAATCTCCTCACTCAACAAATAAGAACCTCGATGAACGTTTGAATATTCCCGAGTATAAATATTCATCATACAATCTATAACGCATTGCGGCTTTTGAGCCGAAGCTGCCGTGTCCAAAAATGTGTTGGGTTTACCGTTTATTGGTCGAGTAAGAACCGGAAAATCTTTTCTTATTTGCTTAATATCATACATCTCGCATCCTTTGATAAATTATTTTGCCATTAACCTAATCCAAGAAGCGATTTTTTCATCCTCTATTTTGGATATAACATCCTCAAGATAGGCATCAATCAAAAGGCGGCGCGCTTCTTCCTCTTTTATCCCGCGCGAACGCATATAAAAAAGTTTATCTTCATCCAGTTCTCCACTGGCTGCGCCATGTGAACACTTGACATCATCTGCAAAAATTTCAAGCTCCGGCTTAACATCTACTTCCGCAGTATCACTTAGTAAAAGAGCTTTATGAAGTTGAGTTCCTTCTGTTTTGATTGCTAATGGCGCTATATGTATTTTTCCTTGAAAAACACCTTTGGCATCTCCACCAATAACACCTTTTACCAGTTGGTGAGAAATCGTATTGGGGGCAAGATGTTCGATATCCGTTGTCGTATCAAGCGTCGCCCAACCATTCATCACGTAAGCTCCATTAATCTCCGCAAACGCGCCTTCTTCTTTCAATAAAACATGCGTTTCATTTCGCGCTATATTAGCCCCTTTTTGTAAACAAAATGCTTGATAAACAGCATTTGACGCCTCGTCCACACAGTTCAAAGCTATATGATTGGACTTAAACGCTTCATCTTGAACTTTGTAGTGCTTTAAAAAGGCTCCACGCCGCAAATAAATCTCGTTGACTACATTAACAAAATAACGTGATTTGAGCTCACCTTTATAACAATGGTATTCTATCAATTTGGCAGATGCTTGTTCATCCAATAGAATCAGATTGTGTAAATTGCATAATAAATTTTGGTTCTTGTTATCAGTGTGATATAGGATGGTAAGCGGCTTTTTTATTTCAACCTTAGAATCTATGTGAATAAAGACACCTTCATTCAAATATGCGCTGTTTAATGCTGCAAAGGGAAATCTTTCCAGCTGTATGTTTGCATTTATTAGTGTCCGATATTCCGGATGAAACATTATAACCTCAATCAAAGGCAATACCTCAACACCTTGAGGTAAGATGCTTTGTCGAGGATTAAAAATCCCATTTTCAAAACAAATCCGATAACTATCAAAAGCTAAATTCGGTATTGAGGCATCCAAATTATTGCTAGGCAATGCCAATACAAAATCATCTCCACCCAATTCCCGTGGTTTTGTATATTTCCAGGCCTCAGTCTTGGCTGTCGGAATCCCCGTTGCCTCAAATACCATACGACCGCGGCGGCGTATCTCGTTTAACCAAGGGATTTCTTCTCCCGGCAAAGAAACCTGTTGCAGCAATCCAGCCATCTATTTCTCTCTTTCAAACTCGGCATAGCCTTTTTCTTCCAGCTCAACCGCCAATTCTTTACCGCCAGATTTGACAATGTGACCATCTGCATAAACATGCACAAAATCCGGAACAACGTGATTCAACAATCGTTGAAAATGGGTAATGATTAACATTGAGCGCCTTCCATCACGCAATGAGTTAATCCCTTCCGCAACAATTTTTAGAGCATCAATATCAAGACCTGAATCTGCTTCATCCAGAATCGCAAAATCAGGCTTTAAAACTGCCATTTGCAAAGCTTCGAGTCGTTTTTTCTCGCCTCCGGAAAAACCTACATTCACTGCTCTTTTTATCATTTCGGCATCGAGCTTGAATTTTTTGCCCTCTTCACGCACCATCTTGATAAAATCCATGGTATCTAGTTCTGCCTGCCCACGATGTTTTCTTATCGCATTAACCGCATGCTTCAAAAAAGTTGTTACCGGCACGCCCGGTATCTCTACAGGATACTGCATTGCCAAAAAGATACCTTCACAAGCTCTTTCTTCCGGCGAC
This sequence comes from uncultured Alphaproteobacteria bacterium, assembly GCA_944393685.1. GTDB lineage: Bacteria > Pseudomonadota > Alphaproteobacteria > RF32 > CAG-239 > CAZU01. The sequence continues at coordinate 29,283 of CALYAW010000005.1, read as the reverse complement.
ATTACTAATAAGTCTTTTCCCTTAAACCGAACCGAACCTGAAGTAACCTCATAACCTGGCTTGCCGCACAAAATGTTGGACAAAGTTGACTTTCCGGCCCCGTTAGGTCCCATGATGGCATGAATCTCCCCCTTATTTATGGTAAGATTAAAACCTTTGATTATTTCTTTATCGCCGACGCGGGCATATAAATCTTCTATTTCCAAAATCGGTGTTGTCATCTTTTTTCCTTATCAGGCGGCGTGTGTTTTGTCCCAATCATTTAGGCGCTGCTCTATCATTTTTATTTTGTTGTTTTTATAGGTTTCTACCTTCTCTGCAATGTGATAATTTTCTTTGAGCTGCTCTAGCATTATTTCTACATCCGCCGTTTCTTCAATAATTTCTGCAATATTGTCTTTTTTACGATTGATGTTTTTTAAAACCTCTTTCATCAACTCAGACATTTCTTCAACAACCATCAACATTTGAGCTTTCTCGCCCCATGTCTCCAATGCTCTTTTCAAAATAGGATTAATCATTATCCGACACTTCCTTCCAGTGAAATATTAATAAGTTTGGCCGCTTCTATGGCAAATTCCATCGGCAAATGCTGCATTACTTCTTTACAAAAGCCATTTACAATCAAGCTGATGGCCTCTTCTTCTCCGATGCCGCGACTTTGGCAATAAAAAAGTTGTTCATCGCTAATTTTAGAAGTGGTGGCTTCGTGTTCGATTTTAGCGCTTTTGTTCCGATTTTCAATATAGGGAACTGTGTGTGAACCACAATTTTTCCCAATTAATAAGCTGTCACATTGCGAATAATTACGCGCATTTTTTGCTCCTGGTGTGATTTTTACAAGCCCTCTATATGTTTGATTGGAAAAACCCGCAGAAATACCTTTTGAAATTATCTTTGATGTCGTGTTGTGGCCAATATGGATCATCTTTGTACCGGTATCCGCCTGTTGACGATTATTGGTTATGGCAACAGAGTAAAACTCTCCAACCGAGTTATTGCCTTGCAAGACACAAGACGGATACTTCCATGTAACTGCCGAACCCGTTTCTACCTGTGTCCACGAGATTTTGGAATTATCTCCTCTGCAAGCCGCTCGTTTGGTTACAAAATTATAGACACCACCTTTGCCGTCTTTGTCTCCGGGATACCAGTTCTGAACCGTTGAATACTTTACCTCTGCATCTTTAAGAACTACGATCTCCACAATCGCTGCATGGAGCTGATTCTCATCTCGTTGCGGCGCCGTACATCCTTCCAAATATGATACATAACTGCCCTCATCCGCAACAATTAGCGTGCGCTCAAATTGCCCCGTATTCTTGGCATTGATTCGAAAATATGTCGACAGCTCCATCGGACAACGTATTCCTTTGGGAATATAAACGAACGACCCATCCGTAAAAACCGCTGAATTTAAACACGCAAAAAAATTATCCGTGTATGGAACTACTGAACCAAGATATTTTTGCACTAATTCGGGATACTCTTTAATGGCCTCCGAAATTGAACAAAAAATAATACCTTTTTCTGCCAATTTGGAACGATATGTAGTCGCAACAGATACAGAATCAAAAACCGCATCAACAGCCACGACTCCAGCCAAAACCTCTTGTTCTTTCAGAGGAATCCCTAATTTATCATATGTTTCTAACAAACTTTTATCGACTTCAGCAAGACTTTTGGGCGTTTTTTTCTGCTTTGGCGCAGAATAATAATACAAATCTTGATAATCTATTTTGTCGTAACTTAATTTTGCCCAAGAAGGCTCGCTCATCGTCTGCCAAAATTCAAAGGCTTTCAGGCGCCACGAAAGCAACCATTCGGGCTCACCTTTTTTGGCAGATATCATTCGTATAATATCTGCTGTCAGCCCTTTGGGTATGGTTTCGGACTCAATATCGGTCACAAATCCATATTTATATTTATCGCCAGACTCGTCGGCTATCTCGGTTATCTTACTCATTTTGTATCCTTGTCTCTGGCTTAAACTAGTGTTTTTTTTGCCAAAATGCAACCCATATTTAACCTTATTTTAGCTTTTGGCAAACTATGCTGAAAGCTAGTATGTTTATTAAATACGGAGAAAGATAATGTTATGCGGGTTTATTATCTCGGTCATTTTGAACTTGCTTTTACTTGCGCTGCTCTTGCTATTGCGCAATAAACTTAAGCAGACCAGCCGCAACCTTAAAGAGCTGATTAAAGAAAATGACACACAACAAAGTACTCCACAAACAACTTCCGGCGATATCTATTTCAAAATAAACAAAGATTTTGAAATTACTTTTATTAACCAAAGCGGAGCCGACAGTCTTGGTTATATGGAACAAGAACTTATCGGAAAATCCGTTTTCGGGAGCCTTTTTGAAGACAAAAAAGCGAATCGTGACGCCCTAAACGCTACCTTAAACAAAATGTATCGACACCAAGCTACTCTTAATAATCAAGGCATTTTGATACGCAAAGACGGACAAAAACAATTAATGATGTGTCGTCAGCGTCCTTTGCTCAATGAAATTTTGGAATGCGAGGGAATCAGCTTCTTGTGTAAAGATATTTCGGAAGCTCGCGCATGGAAAGAAAATCTCTCGCGGTTCGAAAATAGAGATCTTTTAACAAACACCCTCAATGAAACCGCCCTTTTGGAAAGATTTGAGCATGATTTTCAACTCGCAAAACGCTATAACAAAGAATTCTCATGCGTCGTGATTGAACTTCGTGATTTGTACGATTTTATTAGTAAAGGAATTGACTTTGAAACCGCCGATAAAATGCTCAAAGTAGTCAGCGATGTTTGTTTTGCAAACTTGACGCCCAATGCCAATATCGGCCGCGTCGAAAAAACAAAGATTATGCTCGTCCTAAATGGTGTTGCGCGTGAGAAAGCCTCGTCTATCGCTTTTAAGATTTTTCAAGAAACAGTTGCTGCCGTGAAATCTTTACGTGTTGATGAATATAATGCTCAGATGATTGTCGTCACCTATACAAACCGCAAAAACTTCAGCGACACATATGACGGGATGTTAGCACGTGTAAAACGCCATGTCGGTATGGCCTTGAAACACCGTGAATATGGTGTTGTTTCATCTGATAATCGCGGAAATCTTCTCAGAGTAATAAAAAATTAATTTGTCCGTGTTAGGCTTTGATACCAGATATGTATCTACCAAAATACTGTAGGGCAAATGAATAAGCTCAAAACATTTATAACATTAATTTTGTTGCTTTTTGTTACCTGTGGCTGTAGCTCGGGAAGAATTCCTTTGCTCAATTATGGTCCCAACACATGGTGGGGACGAGAAACACCTGATTATGTCACGGTTCGTAAAGGCGATACACTTTACAGCATTGCCAGACGTTATGATGTCCCGATTAGAGAACTTATCGAAACAAACAATATCCGCCCGCCTTATGGCCTAAAAATCGGTCAAAAATTGCGTATGCCCGATGCAAAGTATCATGTCGTTTCTAAAGGTGACACTCTTTATAACATTTCAAAACGCTATAATGTTGATATGAGACAGCTCAGCCGAACAAACAATCTACGCGAGCCATTCACTCTATCCATCGGACAAAGGCTGTTATTGCCGGGAAGTATTGTCACAAAACAGGCATCCGTATCTTCATACTCTCCTGCTGGATCTGCCAAGAAAAAAAGTTCTTCCTCTTGGAAACCTCAAAAGTCCAAATCTAAAACAGCATCTTACTCTTCCTCTGTCAAAAAACGCAGTAGTAAATTTGCTTGGCCGGTACGAGGACAAGTCATCTCAAAATTCGGCGTTATTGCTAAAGGACGCAACAATGACGGTATTAATATAAAAGCCCCCCTAGGCACTACCGTAAAAGCTGCCGATGCCGGCACTATCGCTTATGCCGGAAATGAACTCAAAGGATTTGGGAATCTTATTCTTATAAAGCACAGCGGCGGTTGGATTACTGCTTATGCTCACAATGATTCTTTGAATGTGCGTAAGGGACAAAAAGTACGCAAAGGTGAAAAAATCGCTACCGTCGGTAGCACCGGAGGCGTCAGCTCGCCTCAACTGCACTTTGAAATCAGAGCCGGCAAAAAAGCTGTTAATCCGCTTAATTATCTGCAATAGTCTTTTTAAAACTTTTACCCCGCTCAATCTGCAGATTGAACGGGGCAATTTTTATTTTTCCGTCACAAACAAAAATTGCAACGGATGCGCAAACGGTGCATTTTCTGCAAAGGCAGGCAGACTCCTGACTGACTTGCCTGCTAAATGCACACTTTCGGGATTGCCACTCACAAGAGGATGCCATGAAGGTAAATCCTGACCTTTGACTAAAAGTTTGTATGCACAATCATCCGGCAAAAGCTCTGATTGGGAGCGAACCATCTGCAGATTTACCTGAATACAGCCGCAACTTTTTAGCCTTTTATCATAGATATTGCAATTGCAACTTACCGGATTTAAATGTTTACAATAAGTATTGGTAAAGAAAGTAAACTTTCCTTCTCCTTGCTTATTTAGACAACACCGTCCACAATGCGCGCATAAAGCCTCCCATTCCCTTTTACTCAATTTGTGCAGAGGCTTCTTTTTCCAAAATTCTTTTTCAAGTTCTTTCATATAAGAAATTTAAATTAATTATACATAAAGTAATTATCTCGCAATGTTTCTTGTTATATCATAATTTATTTTTGCTTGCAATCTTTAATCTGCATTAACGGCCGCCTCTTTGCTGCCCTTACAAAGAAAAAACTTGTGAAATAATATTTTTTGCCCTATATAAGCAAAAAGAATTGATATATAGTTTTTGCGTTAATGTTTAAGGAGAAAAGAATGTTTATTAGCCCTGCATTTGCTCAAGCAGAAGCTGCCGTTTCTCAAACCGGAAGCTCTACCGGAATGATTCTGCAGTTAATTCTGATTTTTGCCGTGTTTTATATCTTTTTAATCAGACCGCAGCAAAAAAGAATTAAACAGCATGAGGCTATGGTTGCCGCTGTTAAAAAAGGAGACACTGTCATTACCGGCGGAGGAATATATGCCAAAGTTGTTGATGCTTCAGACCCCGTCGACTTAACCGTTGAGATTGCTCAAGGCGTACAAGTCAAGGTTAATCGCGGAACCATTCGCGATGTTGTGTTGCCGGAAGACAAAAAATCCGTACCTGCCAAAACAAAACCCGCAAACACAAATAAAAAATCCAAATAAGAAAAAGGATTATCAAAATGTATAAACTTTCAAAATCCCGAGTAATAATTATTTTGGCTATTTGCGCACTCGGTATCTTTTTTGCTGTTCCAAACATGATCAGCAACAAGTCGGCTTTGCCATCTTGGTGGCAACCGGTAAACCTTGGGCTTGACTTGCAAGGTGGTTCAAACTTGCTGTTGGAAGTTAAAATTGATGACGTTATTAAAGAGCGTATGGGGTCTATTGAAGATTCTGCTCGTTCAATTTTACGCGAAAATAGAATCCGCTATCAAAATCTTTCTGTAACACCAACTTCGGTTAAGGTTAGAATCGAAAATGCCAATGCTCGTTCCAAAGCCGCTAACCTGTTTCAGAAAATTGACAGCGGTATTGTTGTTAATGAAAACGATGACGGCGCTTTGGAAATTTCTTATTCCGATGTTGAGTTGAACAAACTCAAATTAAAAATTGTCGATCAATCAATTGAAATTGTCCGCCGCCGTATTGACGAGCTCGGAACCAAAGAACCTGTCATTCAAAGCCAGGGAAGCGACCGAATTGTTGTTCAACTGCCAGGCTTGCAAAATCCAGAATATGTAAAAACTCTTCTTGGAAAAACAGCTAAAATGGCCTTCCATTTGGTTGACAGCAGAACCACTGCCGCAGAAGCCAGACGAGGAAAACTGCCTCCATCTTCAAAGTTAGTTGCTGGTAGTATGGGTGAATATTATGTTATCAGCCGTAAACCGGTTGTCAGTGGTGAAAATCTTGTTGATGCGCAGCCATCTTTTCAAGACGGACAAGCTGTTGTCAGCTTCAAATTTAACTCTCTCGGCGGCAAAAAATTCGGTGAAGCAACGCGCGATAATATCGGCGAGAGATTAGCTATTGTTTTGGACAATGAAGTTATTTCCGCCCCTACGATACAAAGCGCAATCTTGGGCGGAAACGGTATTATCACTGGAAACTTTACTGTAAAATCTGCTAATGACTTGGCTCTCCTGTTGCGTTCAGGCGCTCTTCCCGCTCCTCTGGAAGTATTGGAAGAAAGAACTGTTGGTGCTGGCTTGGGCGCAGATTCTATCAGAGAGGGAATCGTTGCTTCCATTATCGGTTTAGTCGCCGTCGTTATCTTTATGATTGCGGCTTATGGTTTGTTTGGTTTGTTTACTACGATAACAGTCTTTATGAACCTCTTCTTAATGCTTGGTGTATTAAGCTTTATGGGCGCAACACTTACACTGCCCGGAATCGCTGGTATTATCCTGACTATTGGTATGGCGGTTGACGCAAATGTTTTGATTTTTGAGCGTATGCGTGAAGAAGTCAAAGCCGGTCGTTCTACTCGCGATGCTGCAGAAGCTGGCTTTACGGAAGCTTGGGCCACAATTGTCGACTCTAACCTTACTACTTTGGTGGCCGCGTTGGTGTTGTTCTATTTCGGAACAGGACCTGTTAGAGGATTTGCCGTTACATTAGCTATCGGTATTGCGACTTCTATGTTTACATCAGTTACGGTTACCCGCCTGATTATCACTGCTTGGCTCAACAAATATAAGCCAACAAAATTACCAATTTAGAAAAGGAATTTTTACTATGATGAAGATTTTCAAATGGGTTACCAAAGATACAACCATTGACTTTATGAAAGCGCGAAAATTTACTTATGCTCTTTCGACGTTGATGATTGTTTTATCAATTGCCTGTATCGCTGTTAAAGGATTTAACTACGGTATTGATTTCTCCGGCGGTATTTTGATGGAATTGAAAGCGAATCAAAAAATCGATGTGGAACAGGTCAGAAAAGACCTTAATACCGTTGACCTTGAAGATATTAACATTCAGACAATCGGTGAACTCGGTGATGAAATCATGATTCGGGCTCAGGCCAAAAATATGGATGAAAAAGAGCAAATGGCCGCCGTTAACGAGATTAAAAAAGTGCTCGGAAGTGATTATGAATACCGTCGTGTCGAATTGGTTGGACCACAAGTTGGCGAAGAACTTAAAAAGGATGGCGTTATTGCTTCTGTCATTGCGATTTTAGCCATTACTGCTTACATTTGGTTTCGCTTTGAATGGCAATTCGCAATCGGGGCCATGGTTGGGCTACTCCATGATATTATTACCACTCTTGGGGTCTTGTCTTTGCTTGATTTTGACTTTAGCTTAACAACCGTTGCCGCTATTCTTACCTTGGCTGGTTATTCCGTTAATGACACCGTGGTTACATATGACCGTATTCGTGAAAACTTACGAAAATACAAAAAAATGCCGCAATATGAGCTACTCAATAAAAGCATTAATGATATTTTCTCTCGTACAATATTGACTGGATTAACGACGTTGCTTGCTTCTTTGGCCCTGCTTATCTGGGGCGGTGACACGCTACGTAGCTTTTCCTTCACAATTGCATGGGGTGTTGTTGTTGGAACATACTCGTCAATTTATGTTTCGGCCGTTATGCTAAATCTCTTTGATTTACGCAAAACACCTGATGAAAAAGTTATTAATCCCTTTGGTAATGTGGATTAAGAAACTTTGTAATAAAAAATCCTCGGAACAACCCGAGGATTTTTTATTGCTTATTCAGAAAAAAAGACTATTGTCTTTTATAATGAAAATTTAATAGAGAGAAAAAATATGTCTAAAATATCTTGGAAACCAGGAACTATGCTGTTCCCTCTACCGCCGGTGATGGTCACCTGCGGAACCATGGAAAAGCCCAATGTCTTAACCATTGCGTGGACAGGAATTATCAACTCTGAGCCTCCTATGACCTATATTTCTGTCAGACCAAGCCGACATTCACACCATATTATTAAAGAATCCGGAGAATTTGTTATTAATATCTCAACCCTTGAACTAGCCAAGGCTTGTGACTATTGTGGAATAAAGTCCGGAAAAAATACGGATAAATTTAAGGACATGAATCTTGAAATAGAACCTTGCAAAGAAGTGAAAGCTCCTATGCTGGTAAAAGCTCCTGTTTCTTTAGAATGCAGGGTTAAATCCGTTTCTTCTTTCGAAACCCATGATATGTTTTTGGCTGAAATTGTTAATGTTAATGTTGATGATAAGTACTTGGAAGCCGATAACTACCTTGCTCTTGAAAAAGCAGGTTTACTTTGCTTTGTTCATGGACGCTATTATACTCTCGGAAGAGATTTGGGCGCTTTTGGGTTTTCCGTTGATAAGACTAAAGAAAACAAAACAAAACCTAGAAAATCCAAATTTCTTGAAGTTTTGCGAATTGAAAAGCAAATTAAAGAAGGAACTCTTAAGATTAAAAGAGAAAAATCTGCGGAACAAAATAATGGAACAGAAACCGCTAGAAAAGGTTATAGAAATTTAAAAAAATCAAATTCTAAAGCATCTGCTGACAAGAAAAAAACTTTTTCTCAGAAAAAAATGAATAATATAAAATCAAAAAATTTCCACCGCTCTCCTTTCGGCAAAAAGCCTTTAAAAACTAATGCTTAAAAATAAACCTCCGCATTCGGAGGTTTATTTTTGCATTTTTTGCAGAAAAGCATAAAGCGTCATCCGATTTACGCCAAGATATTTTGCTATCCGTGTCTTAGGTACTTTTTGTTCAAGCAACTTTTTGATCTCGTCTTCTTTGCCACTGAGTTTATATTCTTTATTACAATGTCCAGGCAAGCGTCCCAAAGGCTTTCCATCTTCGCGACGTTGTCTGAGTGAACGCCTCATATTCTGAGATTTAATATCTGCATGTAACTTTATAACCATATCCAGCGTAGAAACCAATAATTGCATGCTTAAACTGCTCTCAAATATATAATTATCTTTTATAATAATAATTTTGAGATGATGAAGAATACAATAATTAATTAGTTCTCTGATATCTCGCAACGATTTTCCTAAGTTTGCGATTTCCGTTACGAGCAAAATATCATCCGCTTGCATTTGACTTAGAATTTTTTGGGGTAAAGCATCGATATGCCATTGTTTAATATTTACCCTTTCTTTTTGCGCATATTCGTTGATGAGAGTATATTGCTGATTTATTTCCTCCTCGTTTTTGCTTCCTCTTTCAAAATTTTTAATATAAGCGTAAATCATTGTCGCTTCCAATTCTTGACTAAAAAGGAAATATCAGAATATCTAATATATTTTCTCAATGATTGCTCCTTTTGAATTCCTAATTTATATTTCAGATAATATTTTAAACGGAGCATCTTCTGCTTCAAAAGAACTGAGAAACTAAATTTTTGCGTTCTGTAAATATTCTCATAAATCAACTTTACGGGATATAAATCTTTTTGCTTTAAGTATTGCAGGATAGATAAAGCATCACAAATATAGGGCATGCATCCTTCTTCTATAAAAAAATGTCTTCTCTTTAAAAAAGGAAATTTGTCTTTTTGTATCATCTGTTTGGCTGATAAAAACGGCCATAAAAAATTACTGTTTTTATCTCTGTATCTTGCCTCATCATACCATGTTGCAGCTATAAATCCTCTTTCTTCATAATAAGGGCCTTGGCGTTGTTCGTGCTCAGCAACCGACATTTGGTAAGAAGTTATCAACGGAAGAGTTTCCCAATATTGACGAAAATAAGGTGAATTAAGCAATGATTTCCTATAAACACACCAAAATGACGGAATATGAGGATACATTTTGCCATTCTGCTTAAATGACCACGTAAATAATCCCCACCAATCACAACTCTTCTTACTCATGTCTTCAAACATTTTTTGAAGCGGATAAAAAGGACCAAAAAAAGTATAATTACATAATATTAACTCATCATATTCTTTTAATTTATCAAAACCATAGTAATTCAGAGCATCTTTGTATCCGCCAACATCATATCCTATGTTCTCTCGTTCCAAAAAAGTGTCAACATAATCAGAAACAGTATCTTTACCCAATGATATTTGTCCATTACTTACAAAGCAGATTTCCGAGCAATATGGTCTTAAAGACTTTAATAGATAAGAAACGTAATGATCTACAATACCATTTTTATCAAAAAATAAATACACTAACAGACGCCGCATTTATTCTATCCTTTTCTTTGTTTTTGACGCCATGCCTGTATGACTTCAATACTTTGCTCAATATCATCATACGGAAGAGTTTTAAGAACATCATCCGATAGTTCCCACCACTTTAACTCCAATAGTTTTTTGATGGTGTCTTCATCAAATCTGTATCCGATAATTTTTGCCGGACAACCAACTACTATGCCATATGCCGGAACATCTTTTGTTACTACAGATCTGGCTCCTATAATTGCTCCATTGCCTATTGAAACGCCATTTTTTATAAAAACACCATCTCCAATCCAGACATCGTTTTCTATTATTATCGGGGCAACCTCCCAGTACTCCGGATGAGAAGGAATTACCTTTTCTTTGAATGACAATTCATCAAAATAAAAATATGGAGAGGTTGATAAATAATTTTTAGGATGCTCGCCATGCCCTAACACACATCTTGGACCAATACTGCAAAATGAACCTATGCTTGTCTGCGGGGAAGCTATATAGATATCGCTACTGGAATATGTATATTTTCCAATATTAATTAAACGAGGTACAAATAATTTCTTTTTTTCATTTTTACTTTTGCATGACCACTTGAAAAAAAGAAACCGAATATGAAGATATCCGTTTTTATATTTTCGGCGATAGAATAATCGAAGGAATTTTTGTAATAACTTCATTCTATTCCTCCGCAAGAATTTTATTTAATTTTGTGATATCTCCCCATATGGCCGGGCTATCATATGGGCGTGACGGATAGGCTCCGTATTGTGGTCTAATTTTAAAATGGTGATCTTTGATAAATTCTTCTACCTTATCACGAAGCGAAACCGCTTTTCCAGAACATACATTTATTATACCTTTAATTTCCGTTTGAAGAGCTGCTTTAACAATTAATTCTCCTAACTTGTCAATAGCTATAAAATCATATTTATTCAGCCCGCTTGTAAATGGAAATGTCTCTTTTCCTTCTTTTTCAAATTCAATAATTTTACTAAATACGCTATGACTCCGTTCATCATCTCCTAATATGTAAAAAGCTCTTAACCACTTTAGAGAGACTTGTTGCTCTGCACAATAGACTTCCATTATTTGTCTTAAAGTATTTTTTGCTATTCCATAATAAGAAAGAGGAAAACATGGCGTCTTCTCATCTATTGCTCCTTCATAATATCCAACCTCATGCATCGTCCCTAAAACAGATATGTTGCGGCATCCATGTTCCGCCATATTCTTCAAAAAAAGATAATGACTATATAAGTTTTTTATGTGTGATTCGGCTTTGTGATTAAATCCGTCTTGCCATGCAAGATGAATAACGGCTTCCGGTGAACCCAACTTCTTAAATAAATCTTTGTCTTCTGCATTCTTTAGAATATCCGTACCTATACAACAACAATTTTGGTATTCAAAATTTTTACATAAATCACATGCTATGATTTCTATTGGATGCTGTCGTAAAACATTAACAACATGTTTTCCAATATATCCTCCTGCTCCGGTAACAAGTACTTTCATTTTTTCTCCGACTAATAGAAAATATAAAAAAACCACCTGTTAAAAGGTGGTCGGAGAGTTCAGAAAGCATGATCTATCTAATGTTCCTTCGGGTCTTTAAAGATGAGACTTCTGGACATACACCCAAAGCTCCCCGACCCAAAAAACCAGTCGGGGATATATTATCGGATTATAGATATAACATCATACCTATACCAATTAACGATGCTATATCTATGCACCGGATAGATCTAAAAAAGCTTCTGACGGCTCCGTACCTTATCACAGGTACTAGATAGGATATACTCCTATCTTGTTTGCAAGGGTAGTATGATGTGCTTTATAAGTCAATAAAAAACCCTCATTTATGATGAGGGCTTTTAAGTTAGAAGTTGTATCTTAATCCAAGCGCCACTTCAGAAATATCGTCAATAAAATCTCCGCCTATTGAACTGTAACGATACATTGCTCGGAATGCTAGGCGTTGGCTTAGCCACACCTGAGCTCCAGCTCCATAGCGCCAACCAACCTTGCTTTCATCAAATTTGATTGAATTACCCTTTATTTTATTATTGGAATCCACACGATAAGAGCTAAAATCTGCATCTGCAGAAAAATCATAATTGGCTACGCCAACCGTTCCTAAAATATCAAATTTGGAAAATACGGGAATATATACAATCGCATCTAAACCATATGCCGTATATTTCAAATTATATTCTGCCATTGCAAAACGAGGATCCATTGAATAACTTTCTTGGTATTTGATCTGATTATCTGACAACGAATGCTGATAAAAAGCCTCAAAACCTAAGTATCTGAACGGACGCCAACCTATGTTAACATTCAATGAATCTATGCTGTCCTCAAATTTGTCCGTGTTGCCGGTATATGGATCTCCTCCCGGCAAAGGATTGTTCAACGTAAAATCTTCTTTTACGATTGAAGCAGATCCCAGAACATAATCAAAACCCATACTAAATTTCTTGAAATCGGCAGGTTTCTTAGGAACCGAACGCACTCCATTATAGCTGTAATAATTGTTTGGCACATTGCTCGGATAATTCGGATTATAGCTTTGCGCTGATACAGATGTCGTTGCTACCGTTCCGAGAAGAGCCGTCATAAAAAATATTTTTTTCATCTGCTTTACCTTTATAAAAAACTAGAACAAAAAACGCAATCCGAGCGAGAACTCATTAAGTTCATCAACAAGATCCCCTCCGATATAAATATACCTATACATTGCACGGAGGGCTATGCCGTCTGCTATGTTTAACTGTGCTCCGACACCGGCTCGCCACCCGATTTTATCTTCATCAAAACTCCGTTTGACAACATCACGTTTATTTGTACCGTCAACATAGTAAGCTGTGAACAGACCTTCATTTTCAAAATTATATTGCGCCAATCCCAGAGAGCCTACAAAGTCAAAATACGGAGACAAAGGAACATAGCCTATTAAATCAGCACCATATGCCTTGAAACTGGTCGTATAATCGTTCAGCAAGTGATAGTCTATGTGATTGAGTGTTTTATTATCAACAGAGGTGACGGTATTATCATCATATGACTGCTGATAAAAAGCCTCCACTCCCCAATACTTACTAATACGAGCTCCCGCAACAAAAGACAGACTGTCTTGGTCATCCATAATGTCATCCGGTTTTACACTAATCGGACCGGCGGCAAATATCAAATCATCAAACGAAGTTTCCTTACTGCCGGCAGACATTGAACCAATATTATAGTCGAGTCCTAGATAATACTTGAAATAATTTAACTTACGCAGTTGGTTTTTGGCGGCATTCTTAATTTCGCGTATATCCTGCTCAAAACCTTTTTTGTACCCAGAATATAACCCGTCACACGGACACATAACCGTCCGCCCCATGACTACCGAACCATTGGCGTCAAAAGGTTCTTCCGGATTACAGGGACACCACTCCACATTATATAAATCTCCATAGGCGAGCGGTTCTTCAGCCTGTGCTTGAGTAACTGCACTTATCGCTCCCAAACCTATAGCCGCTATAAATAAAAAATTTTTCATAGACACTGTCCTCTATTTAAATCCTGCTTGCTTTTACCATAAAATAAAGAAATGCTCCGTGCAACCGACGCCCTTGTTTATACACATATATTTTTTGAAAATTTGATTTGTTAAAATTTTATTAATTTGACAAAAATTAGACAATTCTTAATTGATTGTTAGCACTTTTTTTGATACAATGAAGAAAAAATTTAGAATTCATAAGGGACAAAAAAATGGCTGATATCATTAGTTTAGAGGAAATTTCCAACCAAATTGAAAGTGCCGATTATTCTAATCCGGCAAGTGTTGAGGAACTCAAACGCCTTCTTGAACGGGCCGATGCCGCTTATGTAACTTCTAATCAATATGATCAATTTATCAGTATTCGCAAAAAATATGAGGAAAAAATTCGCAATCCTCACGATACAGATTCCCGTTCGGATGCTTCCGGAACTGATCGCCGTTTTGAAGAAATAAAAGGAAATCAAGAGCGCCGCGAATTTTTAGAAGCAAAAATTAATAGAGAAGGTGATTTAATTCTCTCTCCTTCGGAAAAAGCCTTTTTAGCCGAGCAGATTGCTAATGGCAATATGTATGACCAATTACAAGACGGAGAAAAAATTCTTAAAATAGCCAAAGCTCTTGATGGCGAAGGATATGAAAAAACCATAAGAGAAAATGTTCTAAAAAAACTTGATAAACCTGATTTAGAGATGATGCCTGCTGATAAGGCTTATTTGCCAAATAGCTCTCATTCTTTTGGAGAACAAATTCTCAAAGATTTGGAAGGCGCGGCTCCAAAAGAAGAATTGGCAGTTTTGCAACAGCAAGTTGATCGCCTGTTGGCAAATGTTGAGGCATATGGCGAAACTCAAGGAAATATGTCTGCCAGACGAGGTTTAATTAACAAAGTCCGAGAACTTCAAGAAACATCCAAAGGGCTCCTCAAATTTAATTATCGTCGAAAACTTAATAATCAGCTTAAAAAAATAGATCCTAACTATTATGATACAAAAATTGTTTATGCTTCGGCGCTCATGGCTCCTTATTACAGAGCTCGGGTGGCTTTGCGTGATCGCAACCTTAAAAATAAAAATGAAAAAACACAAAGACTTGAGAAAAAATATAATAATGTAACCGTACTTCAGGATGTTATTAATCAAAATGCATTCTGGAGCAGAAATATGGGAAAAAATATCTCTGCCCGTTTTAAATTGCTTGGAACTTGCTTAAGTGAATTTAGGCTTTCTTCTAAAGGCGTTACAAACAAATACGCTAAGCGCCTAAACTTAACAGATACTTCTCGCCATATAGAAACTCTTGATGCAAAGCTTTCTGAACTGAAATCCCAAAAACCGGAGAATCCCAGAAGCCGTACCCGTCTGAAAAAACAAATTCAAATGTATGAAGCACAAAAAGCTGCCTTTGGAAAGCAAGCGGAAAAAATATCCGGACAGCGCAAGAATAAGATTGATAATATTCAAACCCAAACCGAACCTGTTAAACAAAACATTAGAGAACGTTTGGAAAAAATGGCTAAAAGTCTTGAAAAAGAGAGGATAGAGGCAATTAAATCAAGTGACAGATATAAAGCTCTCGTAATTTTGCAAAGCCGCGGAGGTTTATCGGCAGAACAAAAAAAAGAACTTGATGCTATAATCAACGGTTTAACGGAAAAAGCCATTACCGCCCAGAATGTTTATGAAAAGATATTGCGTGAAAATGGTGTGACAGGCGATGAATTAGAAGCAAAAATTGCTGAGCTTTTTCCACCGCGGGAAAAAGATGATGAAGCTAACGAAAATAAAGACACACCTGTCTCCGAAAATGATGATAAAGGAAAAGATGAAAAAGAAGATCAAAATCAAAGCACGCTCAATACCGTTGTAACTCATGAGGAACGACGTGACGGAGAAGATATAACACCTTCCGAATCAGGGCTTGAAGTAAGCCACCCAGATGAAAACACATATAATATAAGCGGTAAAGGCGGAAAAGATCCTACGGCCGAGCAATGTGCGGAATTTGTAGCCAACTTAAAAAAAGATGGCTATGAATCATTTAGTCTTGCAGAAAACGTGACACCTGAATTTTATGAAAATATGGTAAAAGCTGCTAAAGATGCAAATCTTGTCATTGAAAATCAGGCCGAATTAGAACAAAAATTTGCAAGCAGACCAGGACGTGAGGGTTTTGGCGGACAAGAAAACGGAAATTCCGGAACCTCTAATGCAGACAAAGATACCGAGACCAGATCCCCTACCAAGGTCGAACGTCGCGAAAACGGCGAGATATTGCTGACAAAGGCACAACTAATGGCTTTGAACGCGGAAGGACGTTTGGAAATGGGAGGTCAAAATCGTTATTATGACGCTAATGATAAACCTCTTACCGTAAACGGCAAAAAAGGATTAAGTTTTGCAGAATTATCTTCTGAAAACAGAGCCTACTTGGAAGAACTCGGATTAGGAGAACAACATATTCAAGAAACCCTCAAAAGAGAGGCAAAAGAAAAAGAAGAATACAAATCTCTTACAGAGGCTCAACAACAAGCCTTAGATGCCGAAGGGCGAAATATCATGGGAGGAACAAAAAGATCTTATTCTGAGCTAAGTTCCCAAGATAAAGCCTACCTCGAAGAAGAAGGTTTAGGACAAAAATATACCAATGGCGTTCTTATGGGGCGACAGATGATGCATGAAGCCGAACTTTCGGTCAAAGACATAACCGTTGAAAAAATGGATTTACTAATGCAAGTCCAAAAGCAGAACCCCGAACAATTTGAAGAATTTAAAAAATCTAAAGCATATCAGGACCTTCCTGCCGGACAGAAAAAACTGGTGGATGCTGTAAACGCTCTGGCAAACAATCAATCTTTCAAATCAAAAGATGAAAAAAAACAAGCTATTGTTCTTGGTCGTTTGGTTGGGCAATATAAAGCTTCTGTTGAAAAAGAAAAGACTAAAAAAGGTAAACAAAAAGCAAAGCAACGCTTTATTGATCAAAATATTACTCGCCACATCAGAGGTGGAAAAGCCAATGGCTAAAAATAAAGGCTCTTTCAACAAGAAAGAGCCTTTATTTTGTTTACTTACGAACTTCATATTCTGCAAAATGTGTTTGCATATATTGTAATAATTCGGGGTCAGTTAATAGAGTTTCGCAGTCACTGTCTGTGGTTGTTGTGTCGCCTGGAATCGGACGATATTTTTGCAGAAAATATTTCTTAACCCCCTTGGCGTATAATTCTTCCGCCATTTTACGCAAATCCTCTCGTGTCAATAAACGAGGATCACATGTCGTGCGGCACTCAAAATCTTTGCCAGAAGAAAGCAACATATCTAGGCTCTGCAAAACCTCACGCAAGTGTTCTGTTTGTGTCACTTGAGAATAACGTTTGGCATCAAACGGAGCTTTAATATCAAAACCAACCCAATCTATAATCGGTAAAACTTCCGCCAGTTTTTTGGGGCGATAGCCTCCGGTGTGCAAGCCTATCTCAAAGCCTAAATTTTTGACATCTTTCATCGCATCGAACAACCCATCTTGCACTAAAGGCTCCCCTCCGCTAAAGACTACCGCATCCAATCTACCTTTGCGTTTATTTAAAAATTCAAGAAATTTTTCCCACAAAAAATCTGTCCGTTTTCCTATTTGTTGCAAATCTGTATTGTAACAAAACGGACAACGCCACGGGCATCCCTGCAAAAAAACTACAGCCGCTAGTTTTCCGGGAAAATCGACGGCGCTGAATGTTTCAACGCCGCCAACCAATAAATTACTCATCAGATTATAACTTTGTGATTATTCAGCCGCTACTTCGTACGCATCGCAACCACAGCCGCAAACTGCCTTGCTCTCAGCAAAACATACCCGAGAGTAAAATTCTGATTTTTTACCAACGTTAAACTCTGAAACCGGACGATAATATCCCATTACTCTGGTCCATACTTCGCAAGGCTGTCTTTCTTCGTCGTTTAATTTGATATCTTCAAAGTTGATTGTTGTCATTTTATTCTATCTCCAAAGTTAAATTTTACTCTTATGCAACATCTTTTCTGGATGCTGCGGCTCTCTTTTGTGCCTTCAACTCCTCATCGCAGATCGGGCAATATTTGTGTTCTCCTGAGATATAACCATGCTTGGGGCAAATGGAAAAAGTAGGAGTTATGGTAATGTATGGCAGACGATAATTCGTCAAAACACGTCTGACTATATCTCGGCATACTTTTGCCGAAGAAATTCTCTGGCCCATATAAAGGTGAAGAACTGTTCCCCCTGTATATTTGGTTTGTAATGTTGATTGAAGCTCCAATGCTTCAAAAGGATCGTCCGTATAACCTACCGGTAATTGAGAGGAATTGGTATAGAACGGATTCTCCTTTGTTCCTGCCTGAATGATATCTTTGAAACGTTTTTTATCCTCTCTGGCAAAACGTGTCGTTGCTCCTTCTGCCGGCGTTGCCTCAAGGTTATACATGTGGCCGGTCTCTTCTTGAATCTTAACCAATTTGTCGCGGATATAATCCAAGAATTTCTCTGCAAATGCTTGTCCCCACTCATCAGCAATATTATGCTCGTCATTTGTGAAGTTGCGAATCATCTCATTGATACCGTTTACTCCGATAGTCGAGAAGTGATTGCGCAATGTTCCAAGATATCGCTTGGTGAAGGGGAATAAACCATTGTCAATCAGGCGTTGAATAACTTTTCGTTTGATCTCCAAAGATGTCCTTGCTATTTCCATCAACTCGTCAACTCTGTTGAATAGCGCATGTTCATCACCTTTGTAAACGTAACCTAAACGAGCACAGTTAAGAGTAACAACGCCAACAGAGCCTGTCTGCTCAGCAGAACCAAACAAGCCATTACCTCTCGCAAGAAGTTCTCGTAAGTCAAGCTGTAAGCGACAGCACATTGAACGAATCTGTCCCGGCTTTAATACCGAATTAATAAAGTTTTGGAAATATGGCAAACCATATTTTGCCGTCATTTCAAACAAAAGCTCGGTGTTCTCGTCCTCCCAAGGAAAATCCGGTGTCATGTTGTAGGTGGGAATCGGGAAAGTAAACGGACGACCTTTTATATCACCTTTCATCATGACTTCAATATAGGCCTTGTTTATCATATGCATTTCTTCTTGCAGATCTCCATAGGTGAACTCTTGTTCAACACCTGCAACCAACGGATGCTTGTCCCGCAAATCTTCCGGACATACCCAATCAAACGTGAAGTTTGTGAAAGGTGTCTGGGACCCCCAACGAGACGGTACGTTCAAATTATAAACAAGCTCTTGCATGCACTGATAGACTTGCTTGTAATTCAACTTATCCAAACGAACATAAGGAGCCAAATAAGTGTCTACGGACGAAAAGGCTTGTGCGCCGGCCCACTCATTCTGCAATGTTCCCATAAAGTTAACCATTTGACCAACGGCTGCAGAAAGATGCTTAGCCGGTCCGGCTTCCGCTTTTCCTGGAACTCCGTTAAATCCCTCGTGCAAAAGATTTTTAAGAGACCACCCCGCACAATAAGCCGCCAACATACTTAAATCATGGATATGAATATCTCCATTACGGTGAGCCTCTCCTACATTTGCCGGATAAACATGGCTCAACCAGTAATTCGCCGTTACTTTTCCAGAAACATTCAGTATCAAACCACCGTTGGAATAACCCTGATTCGCATTTTCATTGATACGCCAGTCAAGTTTTTCCAAATACTCATTGATAGAACTTTCCACATCAACCATGACCTTGCGATCAGCACGCATACGATTGCGTTGGTCCCGATATAAAATATATGCTTTGGCCGTTGCAAAATAGTTGGCAGAGATTAAAACTTGCTCAACTATATCTTGAATATTTTCAATTGTCGGCAAGGATTCTGAAAATTTGTGTTTTAATACTTTTAAAACCTGAGCTGTCAAAAGCCAGCTTTCCTGCTCGCCAAATTCTCCTGTACTGGTGCCGGCTTTATTAATGGCATTGTGAATTTTGGAACTATCAAAGGGAGCCAGCGTACCGTCTCTTTTGGTAACGCTCTCTATGTTTATTTTTTCATCCTCAAGGTGGGGCATTTCGTAACTTGACTTAGACATTTTGCGTATTTGATCCTTATTTATTCGCAGTGAGACCGCAATCTCGTTATTGACACTGTGTATACCATATATAGTATTAATAAAATGTAAATATCCCTATATTTAGTATGCACAACTTTTTATAAAAATTTTTTGAGTGCAAAAAATAACAATAATTCGGCCTCATGACCATGACGTTATATTGCGTTATTCAGAGCCTTCGCTCAATAGCATTTTTTTTAAAAATGAACTAGATATCGACTATCTTATTCAAAATCAATCATAAAAATTTTTTTACCTCGTGGATAAATTTCTTAATAAAATTTTTCTGCCGAAAATACGTCTATTTTTTTGGGTTTTTAAGCAAAATATTTGCCTATTTTCGCAATGCTTATCGACTCGGATTCGAGACTCGGAACGGCTTTAATAATTGTGAGCAGCCTATCGAATCTAAAATTTAACAATAAAAAACCCCGCTATTTTCTGCGGGGTTTCTATACTCTTGCTTTTTTATCTTATCGGCTCAGTCGCAACGTCCTCTCCGATAATCTCTTCAGACACATATTCATCACTGCACTGCGAACCAATGCATCGTTTGAGAACCATTGCGTTTCGTCCTGGGGTCAACCCTTTTACCTGAACGGAAGGAACATAAACATCAACTATTTTTATATTAAATAATACATAACCTGTTGTGCCGTCCTCGTCAGTCAAATAGGTCTTGATACTATATTTACCAATATTGCCAGGCATTGCCGTTCCGCTGAACGTCTTGGTCTCCTCATTAAAGTTCAACCAATTCGGAAGTGGACTATCGTCCTTTAGGCCGGCCTTGGCCGTTACTTTTCCTTTGAAGTCCATTTTGTTATAGATTGCTTCTGGAATCGTTACATTTATTCTTCTTCCCGTTTCTACGACAACATCCGGAAGCAACTTGCCAGAAGACAAATTAACCGGAGGACGTTTTGTGGGGACATCCAATAAATATGGACGATTATCCGGCAGAAACTCTCCTTTACGCCACTTTTCTAGAACACCGCGTAAGTAGATCGCAATCTTTGAAGGTTTTTCGCCCAGCATATAATAGGGAATCGCATCCATCCCTAAAGTTGCATACAAATTTCCTAAAGCATCCTGTAAATCAACATATGCCAATAAGGCTTCAACCTCATCTTCGATTGCTCTGGCCGCTTCCAATTTACTTTTTGCAGCCTTGGCTCCATCTTGGATTGTTGTGTCTTCCGCTATATCCTCCGAAACATTAGCCAGTTCATGTTTAATTTGATAATCCTCCATCGCTGACATATAGCGCGCCCAAGCAACGTATACCTGACTTAAGACCAACGTTGTCATCCGTTGGCGACGTAACGTTTCAAGCTCTTGAGCACTTGGATTTCGGTTGCTTTCAAACACCGCCATACCTATCTGTCTGGCTTTTTTAGACCATAACCTATTATAATAAGAGGGATCTTTTTTGTAGTTTTTCTCTCCGGGGTCTTCAAATGTATGAAACGAAGCCTTGATCTCTTCTATATTGGTGACTAGATCACGAACCCGCAGCTCCGGACGATTGGTCAGAGCGAGCCACTCCATTTCGCTAAGAGAACTCTTTATTTCTGGAAGTTCAAAATTGCCGTATTCCTTACCGACAAGCGTATATTCTGTAGAAGGATGGAAACCCATTAACGCCGCTAAACGAACTTCCGCTGTCTCCATATCGCGTTTGAGCGCTGATAGTTTTTTTACAGATTCCATATATTTTCTTTTCTTGACCAAGTCCGGCATACTTAAACTTTGTCCGCTTTTTGCCAAATCCGCAGTTTGAGTATTAAGCTCATCCACCTCCAAGGTCATATATTCTATCATATCATCAACCACGGGCAATAAACGCTGCGCCGTTAGCGTCTTCCAGTATAGAACTCGCGTCTCTTGTAAAAGATTATGGATTACTTTGCGACTCTGTTCATATGCCACACCGGTTTGATATTTTGCATCCTGTGTCTGATAATAAACCGTACCGACATCAAGAATGTTCCACGCCAATTTTAACTCAGAATCCATCGCTCCGGGGTTTGATGTATTAACATAACCGGCTGAAGAAAATATTTCTGGCAACCTGTTGGCTGGTGATTTACCTACTTCAATCAAACTCTGTTGATAGCTAACCACTCGACGTGTGTAGTTATATTTCAACGCCAGAGCCATTGCCATATACATATCTATCGGCTTTTCTATCTTACGAGGTGATGAAGCATACATTGTCTGCAAATCAGAATCGACACGAATCGCCCTATCCCAATCAGTATACGAAACCGGAGTGGGAGCTGCGAGCTCATCTATACCAACCTCATCCCGAGAAGAACATGCCGATATGAAAATCGCGGCAAAAAACAAAAAAGCAAATATCTTCCTCATGTATAATATCCTGTAAGTGCACTTATCTGTAACACAGGTTATATCAATATTTCGGATATTAACAGTATTTATTTGCTTTTATTCAACTTTGATGTATAAAATTAATAAAATTGATATTTTTTCCGGATATAATTTGTACTAAACCACAACAAATGTTTGAGCGCCAATGTTAGATATTTTTCAAACAATCTTTAAATACCGTGAAAAAGAAAGCCCCGATAAACTTGGTTTCTATCCGGAAAAAGTACATGTCAGCGCCATGCCTGAGCGAAGATATTTGTGGACTTCGCGAATCTTGGTTATCTTGTCATGTATCAGCATTTGTTTTTCTATGATGTTGGCTAGTGCTATCTATGTCCTTTTACCTCAGCGCGGCGCCTATCCCAGACTATTGCAGACAAACAACTATTTCAGCCAGCTTGAATTAACTGATGTACAGGAAAAAACCGTTCCGGTACAAGATTTGATTGCCGAACTGTTTATTGAAGAATATATTTCTTTGCGCCATGTTATCGGTAATGATTATGATGAACTGGTTACCAGATGGGCTCCGGGCTCTCAGCTTTATTGGCTCTCCGCTCGTTCCGTATTCCAAAATTTTACCACTAATGATGCTCAAAATAATATTATGCAGTTTCGGATGCGCTCCTTGGTGCGTTTGGTCGAGATAGAATGGGTCAGACCTCTTACTCGCGGCTTGTGGAGCGCCCAATTTATCACCATGGATTATTATCCGGGAGAAACCGTGCCGTTAATTAATATTTGGCGCGCTTATTTGCGTGTTGCTTTCACAACTATTAATTATAATAATCGATTGCAGAGAGAGTTGAATCCTTTTGGTTTTTTGGTCTTGAATTACTCGCTTTCATATGTCGGCACACCGGATCAACCGGAAAGTTATTTGAATACGGCAAAAGACGCTCGTAGCATGCGCTTTACTTATTAATGAAAGAAACTGTTTCATGAATATGTTTTTTTCCAAATTATTTCGGTATCGCGATAAAAAAAGTCCCGATGTCTTGGGGCTTTATCCCGAGCGTGTACATATTGAGGCCATGCCCGAGCGAAGATATCTATGGACATCAAGAATCATGGTCATATCTTGTGTCTTCAGTATTTGCATTACTATTATGCTCGCTCTGGCTATTTATGTCCTGCTCCCGCAGAAACGCTCTGCTCCTGCTTTTTACCAAGTCAACAATACTTTTAGCACTCTGGAAAAATCGCAATTGGCAGAGGTACACGGAAACCCAGAAAAACTCGTAACAGAAGAACTTATTAGACGCTATGTCGAGCTCCGACATGAAATCCCATTTTCTCATGCCGATTTAATTTATCGTTGGGATCGAGACTCCGAATTTTATCAACTTTCAACTATCGGAGCTTATCAGCAGTTTATATATAAAATGAATTATGATCAGGTCGTGCGTTTTATTGAACAAAATATGATCCGGAAAATAAGCGTCGACTGGGTGCGGCAACTTACCAACGAGTTATGGCAAGTTCAATTTAGGACTTCTACCACCACAAAAGATTTTCCCGACCCTCAGGTTATTATCTGGCGTGCTTATTTACGTATTATCTATGTTGATATAAAAAACAATCCCGAAGAAGAAGAAGGTGTACACTCGTTTGATTTTACCCATAACCCTTATGGATTTAGAGTCAAAAGTTATGTACTTGGCTATGTCGGAACACCTCAAGCCTCAGAACACTATCTGGACGTGGCCAAACAAGTGATTGAAAAGAAAAGCGAGGAACAATAATATATCCTCGCTTTTGTGTCTCCATCAGAATTTCACTTTTTTATCCAAACGCTCTAGCTCATCAATATATGAAGATATCAAGTTCAATCCTTTGTTCCAGAATTCCGGACTCTTTGCATTTAGACCAAACGGTTTTAACAAGACATCATAGCGTTTGACACCTGTTTGGCTCAGCATATCCAGATATTTATCCGCAAAATTTTTGATTTTTCCTTCCCTATAAACTTGATATAAAGAATTTACTAAACAATCTGCAAATGAATAAGCATAAACATAAAACGGACTATGGAAAAAATGGCTGACTATCGGCCAAATTGATTTGCTGTCGTTATCAACTATAACACTTGGACCTAAGCTTGCTCGCATTTCTTCAAGCCATATTTCATCTAGTCGTTCCGCTGATAATTCTCCTTTCTTGCGCTCCTCATGCACTCTGGTCTCAAAAAAATGAAAAGCAATTTGGCGAACAGCCGTATTAATCATATCATTTACCTTGGAAGCTATCAGGCATAATTTCTCCTTATCATCATCCAATGTTGAAAGCAATGACTGAAAAGTTATCATCTCTCCGAAAACAGATGCCATCTCTGCAAGTGTAAGCGGCGTGTCATCATTGAGTTCCCCTTGCTTAATGCTTAGACGCATATGGCATCCGTGTCCTAATTCATGAGCCAATGTCAGCACATCGTTTTGCTTGCCGACAAAATTCAACATCAAATACGGATGGAATTTTTCCGGCAATGGCATTGCGAAAGCTCCGCTACGTTTGCCATCTCGAGGCGGAACATCTATCCATGACTTATCTTTATCAAAAAATGGCTCTGCCAACTTCTTTAGCTTGGGTGAAAATTTTTCATACGCATCAAGGACGATCTTAACACTTTCTTCCCAACTGTATTGACGATCCGCGCTAAATGGAAGAGGCGCATTGCGATCCCAATATTGTATTTTTTTTACCCCAAGCCATTTGGACTTAAGTTTATAAAAACGATGTGCCAAATTTGCATATTGCGCGCGAACAGACGATGTCAGTGCATTAAGCGCTTTATCGTCTACTTGATTGTCAAGATTTCTTGCCGCAACCGGAGACTTATATCCTCTGTTATCATCACTAATCGCTTTGTCTTTGACAATCATATTATAGATGAATGTAAATAACTTACTGTTTTCTTTGCATACACGATTCATCTCTCGTCCGGCTTTAGCTCGGGTTTCAGAATCCTTATCTAATAACAACTTAGATATTTCGGCGTCATTGTATTTTTTGCCGTCAATAATGTATTCAAGGGCTGCGGAATGCTCATCATAAAGCCTACGCCACGCTCCACCGGAAGTTACCGATTTTTCAAGAAATATCTTCTCAACCGGCTCTGATAATTCATGAGCCTTAAAACGGCGTACTCGCTCCAGAAATGGTTTGTAGTAAGAAACTTGCTTATCTTTGGTGAGTTCATTAAACTTACTTTCCGAGAGTTGATTAATCTCTAAAGTAAAGAATATTGATGCTTTAGCGTAATCTGTCATGCGCTCATCAATACTTTGATAAAACGAAACCGCTTTGGTATCTTTCATTCTGGTTACCATATTCAAATAAGCAAAAACACCCAGCTTACTTCCTAAAATACTATTTTCTTCAACCATGCGAATCGCTTTTAAAAATTCACTAGGTGAAATGGATGCAAAAGTCCCTTTGTACTTTTTTGCAAGCGTTTCATTTTGTTTTTTGTATTTTTGCAAATCCTTTTCAATTTGCGGATCATCCATCCCTGTATATAAATCGCTCAAATCCCAAGCCGGAACATTATTGCGGTTTTTCATCTTCTGCGACTTCTT
This sequence comes from uncultured Alphaproteobacteria bacterium, assembly GCA_944393685.1. Taxonomy (GTDB): domain Bacteria; phylum Pseudomonadota; class Alphaproteobacteria; order RF32; family CAG-239; genus CAZU01. Next base: position 3,472 of record CALYAW010000005.1, on the reverse strand, counting down.
CATAGTTGATTTCATCTTCTAATTCCTTGTTTAATTTTTGAAGTTTTTGCATTTCAACCGCTGGTGACGGGTTGTTTTTCAGATATTCTTTTGCAGTTTCAGTATCAAAAACATCACTCAGCTCAGCCTCCGGAATAAAAATATAATTGCTCCACGGTGTTTTTTGCTTTCCGTCAAACCAATTTGCAACACCCTGCCCGATAACCTTCATATCACACCATGTGTTGCGCAAAATTGCACCGAACAGACAACTTATTTTTTTATCACTTTCACAGTTTAACAAACGATCCGCCAATTCATGTGTGCACGGAATAAATCCACGTTTTTGCGCATCTTGCCGCGGCGACAGCAAAACTAAAACAAATACCCCCATAAAAACAAAGACGACTACTCCGCTTATGAGGCCAAACCAATGTGTTTTTATAAATGACATTATTTTCCTTTTTTGGCGTTGCGCTTTTGCAGTAACTCTTCAAGAAGAGCCAATTCTTCCAATGTATTGGCCGCCGAGGCCTCTTCTACGGGGCATTCAACAGCACTGCACTTTAAGCCTTTGCGCAGCGCGACCTCGACAGCATCTGTAAGATAATATTCTCCGGCAGCATTTTCATTACTGATGACAGCAAGAATTTCAAAAAGTTTTTCTCCGTCAAAACACATCATTCCGGAATTACACAAATCAATCGCTTTTTCTTCATCCGTCGCATCTTTAAATTCAACAATGCGTTCCAAATTATTTCCATTCATTACAAGACGTCCGTAACGAGCCGGATCTTTCGGGCGAAAGCCCAAACAAACAACACTATATCCCTCCCGACGTTTATTAAGAAGCTTTTGCATCGTGTCTTTAGTATAAAGCGGCTGATCTCCAAAAATTACTAAAACATCTCCCTTAAAACCAAATAATTCCGAACGCGCAGCCAAAACAGCATGGCCCGTGCCAAGTTGTTTCTCCTGTACACAAGTCGGATACGGCGCCACTTCTTTTTTTACCAAATCACCATCCGGAGCTATTACCGTGACAATTTTATCAGCTTTTATTTCTTCCAATGTGTCAAGAATATGCCGAATCATGGGCTTGCCGCCAACCGGCATCATTACTTTAGGTAAATCAGATTTCATTCGTGTACCTCGTCCGGCTCCTAAGATAATGGCGGCTACTTTATTATCGTTCATAGTCAAAAAACTCCTTTATAACTTTTTAATAACTTATACCTTATAATAACAAATATCTTTTATTTGTTAACAAAGAGTGTTTAGTTATGAAAAAATTTTTTATAGCCCTTTGTCTTGTTTTTGCTGCAAACACGAATATCGCCGCAAAAATTATGGAAATATCTGATCAAGCTGCCATTCCTCAACCTCAGTCACAAACTCAAACTGACACTCCCAAAATACAAAATATGTCGGCAGAAGATTTGCAAAAATTTTTGGAAGAAAGAGTAAAGTCAACGGTTATAGAAGATTCTAAAAATGTAACAACCGGTAGTATTAACTCCGTACGCAGCCCTGAAGCACAAAAAGCCTTACAAGAGCAAAACAAACCTGAATTTCAAAAAATTTACGAAGCCGCTTTGGCCAAAATTGCGCAACGCAAATCTCCTCAAGATATACGACAAACGCAGTCTATACCACAAATTGAAGATCAGCAAAAAATTTGGGAAAAGCCAAATTTTGCCGTTATTGAAGCAATTCTGCCCGATAGCCCTGAAAAAGTTTTGATTCCCGCCAAAGAACATATTCCTTATCTTTTAACAAAAATTGATATTTTACCAGACGGCGTCGTTAAATTTGAAGAAACTATCACCGTTGTTGCTAATGGTGAAAAACTCAAAACCGGTATTCATAAAAGTTTGCCAGCGTCCATTCTGCTTCGTGACGGAACAAGGCAAGAATTAGATTATACTTTTGTTGAGGCTAGTCTCAATGGACAACCTACTGATTATAAAATCATTCCTCAAAATAACGGTGGATACTTGTTAACTCAAAAAACTGAAACGCCCCTTAATCCAGGTGTCTATACCTATCGTTTTGTTTACCTTGTTCATAATTTAATGGGAATTTATCCTGACTTTGATGAATTTTACTGGGATGTAACCGGAAGTTCCTGGGACTTAGTTGTTGCCAAAAGCGGCGCCACTATTACATATCCTCAAACAAGCGAACCCTTAGGTCAAGTGGTTTTAATCGGAACACCTGAAAATCTAAGCCCAATGTGGGGGAATATAATCAAATTAAACCCAACATCTTTTGGATACCGAGCTACCAGGCCTCTTTTTGTCGGCGAAGGATTCCATATTATTAGCTCCCTTCCTCATGGTGTGCTTGCTGAACCTCCTTTTGGTGATTGGCTATTTCGTAAAATTGAAAAACATGCCGATATTGTTTTCTGTGCTTTATCTTTGATAGCTGTCATTGTCGGTTTTGTTATTTCCGGACATTATATTCGTCGAAATGTGGGACAAATTAAAATCAATCTTAAAAAATCAGCTCCATTACTCCGGCTTTTATATCTAGGAAAATACGATGCTAAATCTTTTGGGGCTTTTATCTTAGAAATGTATAAAAAAAATATTATTGATATTCAACAAGCCGGAGATACTATTCTTTTGGTTAAACGTACAGATCAAACAAAATCTTTATCCAAAAATGAACAAAAAGCTTTGAGTGCGATGTTTGGTTCTAATGAAGCCGTCTTTAACGTCAATAAAAATAATTTGATTAAAATTAAAAGAGCCTCTCGCTTTATCGAAAAAGATATTCGCCAATCTTTTAACTCTTTCCGGTTCAAACTTAATCTAGGTTATATTTTGTTTAGTCTGGCAATGCTGTTTGCAGGAGAAACAGGAATTGCTCTATTTATTCAAAACCTTTCTATCTTGAGAGTTCTTATCTCCGGAACTTTCGTATTTATCATTGGAGCGTTATTATTTTATATTCAGTTTGTCAGTAATTTATATAATATTGTAGCCAAAGCAGTCGCTACGGCTTTTATTCTGCTGACCGGCATTGTCGTATCTTCAGTAATATCTCCGTTAGCTGTTCTTCTTATTTTTGGAACCATTTTAGTAATTTTCTTTTTTACTTCTGGCTATTCAAAACGTACTGGTTTGCTTAAACCATATATTGATGAAGCGTTAAAACAAAAAGAATATCTACTTCATCAAAAAGACAATATTTTGCTAGGCAAAGAAATTGCTAATCAGCAAGCCAACATCTTAGTACTTGATCTGGAAAAAGAATTTATTTCTAATAAAACAAATGAGTACAACAAGCTTAGCACAATTCTTGATATGATACGTAAACTTGGTTAATTCTTATTAAGACATCAAAACATCTATATGATCCCAAAATCAAGTAAGTGTAACAAGGCTTATCAGCAAATAGCGTCAAGCAAAAAAAAGTAACCCACCGGCTTAGCCGGTGGTTCTTCATAAGCGGGTGTAACCCTAATGGTGCCAGCAAACGCCTT
>CALYAW010000004.1 GCA_944393685.1 uncultured Alphaproteobacteria bacterium | reverse complement strand
TAGCAAAGGAGTTTTTTATCTGTAAAGCTGTAAGCTCTTTGGAACTACCGGCCTAGCCGGTAGTTTTCTTGTTACAATAAAAAGGCTTCCAATATATGGAAGCCTTTTGTTGTTGAATTTGCCTCGAAGCGAGGAAATTATCTCTTTGAGAACTGGTAAGAACGACGAGCTTTAGCGCGACCGTATTTCTTACGTTCAACAGTTCTATCATCACGTGTCAAGAAACCGGCTTTCTTCAAAACAGAACGCAACTCAGGCTCATAGAGATTCAATGCCTTAGAAATACCATGCTTAATGGCGCCTGCTTGACCAGACAATCCACCGCCCTTTACCGTGCAGACTACGTCAAATTCGTTTTCACGATTGGTAATTTGAAACGGCTGATTAATAATCATCTTCAGAACCGGACGAGCAAAGTATTGATCAATGGATTTCTCGTTAATGGTGATGTTACCTTTTCCGGGCATTACCCATACACGTGCAACGGCGTCTTTTCTTTTACCTGTTGCATAAGAACGACCTTGTTTGTCTTTTTTAGCTTTGCGGACAACTGTCTCGCCAGAAGCGGTCTTGCTTGCAGCTTTTATATCTTGCAAAGATTCAATTTTCTCAGCCATTATTATGCGCTCCTTTTATTCTTGGGATTTCTGGATGCAATATCCAAAACTTCCGGATTTTGAGCAGTATGCGGATGTTCGCTGCCTGCATAAACTTTTAATTTTGTCATTTGTTGACGACCCATCGGATTGCGAGAAATCATACGCTCTACGGCTTTGATGATTACTCTTTCCGGAAAACGACCATCTAAAATCTTGCCTGCCGTCGTTTCTTTTACACTGCCAATCCAACCGGTGTGTTTATAATATTTTTTGTCTGTCAACTTCTTGCCGGTCAGTTTAACTTTGTCGGCATTGATGACAACAACGTAGTCTCCGCAGTCAATGTTGGTTGAGTACATCGGCTTGTGTTTTCCACGCAAAATCTTGGCGATTTCTGCGGAAAGACGACCCAATACAACACCTTGAGCATCAACTACATACCATTTTCTCTCGATATCCGAGGGTTTTGCTGTATATGTATTCATGTTTTTTCTCTTCTAAATATTGGTTATTAATTCGCTGTGAATATAGCTGAATTAATTTAAATGTCAATAACAAAATATCATTGATTTTCAAATGGTTATATAATGGTAAAATAATACCTCTGTCTAACTATTTGTTTTTCATCAATTTATAGCGCCGTGCTAAAATTTTATTTGCGGATAAACTCTGTTTTTTTGCGGATTTATCCATTCTGCATACTCGGCAACCCGCCCTCTTTCATGGAATGCTATCTTGTCCACAGCATATAAGCTCTTGTTTACAAGATCTGCTTCATAAACAAACACAATCTCATGACCTGCATGGTTATTATATGTAAAAATATTCTCTATTACCTCTTTATACCGTAGATTTTCTAACTCAAGCGATAGCTCTTCCATAAATTCCCGTCGCAAAGTCTGCTTCGCCGTTTCTCCAAACTCAATCCCTCCGCCCAATAAGCGATAAAAATATTCCGACTTATGCGGATCATAGCCTTTGACTGCCAATATATCCCGCCCCCGACGTATTACTCCTACCGATAGAACTCTGATATGCTGCGGACTAAACGGCATTTTGCAATCTCTTTATTTCGTACAGTTTTTCGAGCGCTTCTTTAGGAGAAAGCTCGTCCGGATCTATTGCATTAATTGCTTCTTCCAGCGGGGAAACTTTATTTTTTTCTTTTTCTCTTAAGACGGCAAATAACGGCAAATCATCGGCCAGTTTATTCATAGAGTTCCCTTTGCCGTTTTTTTCCAGATGCTCTAAAACCTGATCGGCTCGTTTCAATACTGTAGAAGGTAACCCTGCCAATTTGGCAACATGAATACCATAGCTGCGGTCCGCCGCTCCACCGACTACCTCATGTAAAAAGATAACCTCGTCATTAAACTCCTTAATCTTCATGCAATGTAAACTAAGCTCTTGCAGTTTTGACGTTAGCGCCGTTAATTCATGATAGTGAGTTGCAAAAAGGGTGCGGCAGCGGTTAACTTCATGCAAATGTTCAACAACCGCCCAAGCTATTGATAATCCATCATATGTTGCTGTTCCTCGCCCTATTTCATCTAAGATGACAAAGCTGCGCTCGCTCGCCTGATTCAAGATGGCTGCCGTTTCAACCATCTCAACCATGAATGTTGAACGACCTCGAGAAAGATCGTCTGATGCGCCAACGCGAGAAAAAATCTTATCTATCACTCCTATGTGGGCAGAAACCGCCGGAACAAAAGACCCCATTTGCGCCATTATGGATATAATGGCATTTTGGCGCAGAAAAGTTGATTTTCCTGCCATATTCGGTCCTGTTATCAACCATAGTCGCCCTTCTCCGTTGCCGAGAACACAGTCATTGCCAACAAATGCTGAACCATTTTCTTTTTCTATGGCTCTTTCTACAACAGGATGTCGCCCTTCTTTTATTTCAAACAATAAACTATTATCTATTTCGGGACGACAATATTTCTTCTCAACCGCCAGATCCGCTAATGCCGATGAAACGTCCAATTCCGCATAAGCTTTGGCCGCTTTTAATATGTTGTCTGAATATATTTTAATCTCTTGAACCAAATTATCAAAAATTTCAAGCTCCAATGATAGGGCTTTATCCGCTGCTCCGCGGATTTTGTCTTCCAGTTCGCTTAATTCTATCGTGGTAAATCTTGAGGCATTTAATACCGATTGCCGGTGAATGTAGGTGCTATCTTCTAAAAGCTGTGGCGCATATTTGCTTGGAACCTCTATAAAATAACCGATAACATTATTGTATTTTATCTTTAAATTAGAAATCCCTGTTGCCGTGGCATAATGCGACTGAAGTTCTATAATAGTTTTATGACTGTCATTTTTGAGAGCCTTTACATGATCCAGCGTCGGCATATAGCCTGCTTTTACAAAACCTCCATCTCTGGCTAAAAGCGGCAAATCTTCCGCCAATGCGTTTTCAAGATTGGCTACCAAATGGCTGTGCTCTCCCAAATTTTGCATTACAGACTGCAAAACTTCCGGTATTTCTCCCAAAAGCTGTTCACTCTTGTCTTGAGCACAACTGCGCAAAACATTGCGAATTTGCGGAACGATGCCTAAACCAATCTTTATATTGAGCAAGTCTCTTGGCCCGCCGCGACCAAGCGTCAGCCTGGAAACGGCTCGTTCTATATCTGGACAGGCTTTCAGAATACCGCGGAGTTCATTTCGAACCCGTGTGTAATCTACAAAAAACTGCACCATATCAAGTCGATGATTAATTTCTGAAATATCCTTTAGCGGATTAGAAACCCTAGATGCTAATAAACGGCCTCCTGTTCCTGTGACCGTTCTGTCTATTACTCCAAGCAATGACGAATTTTTATCCCCGTTTAAGGCTTCTACCAGTTCCAATGAACGACGTGTCGCGCCGTCTATTTCCATAATCTGCCGTTCCGACACTCTTACCGGCTTGGATATATAAGGATATTGCCCCTTTTGCGTGGTCTCTACATAATCTAATAATACTCCGGCTGCCGTAATCTCTGCACGGCTAAAATTGCCAAACGCCTCCAAGGTATCAACATGAAAAAGTGTTTCAATCCTCTTTTGGGAATTTTCACTATTAAATCTGGCTTGAGGCAAAACTGTTAACTGATCTCGATAGTCTTTCATAACTCGAAATACAGATGGGTTTTGCAAAAAAACATCCGAGATAATTGTTTCTACCGGTGATAAGCGAGACAATATGCCGGTCAATACCACCGCCTCGTCTCGATTTTTTAAATCTGCTTCCTGCAGATAAAAATCTCCTGTCGACATATCCAACCATGACAACCCTAATTTATCATTTTGTTTGGCTAGACTTAATAAAAAATTATTCTTCTTTGAATCCAGAAGTGGCTCTTCCGTCAAAGTACCTGCGGTTACAAGACGAATAACATCGCGTTTGACAACAGCTTTATAACCTCTTTTTTTAGCTTCTTTCGGATCTTCCGTCTGCTCGCAGATTGCCACCTTATAGCCTTGCTTGATTAAACGGGCAAGATAGCTCTCATACGCATGAAACGGAACTCCACACATCGGAATATCTGCTCCCTCATGCTTGCCGCGCTTGGTTAATGCTATGTCCAATGCTTTTGATGCTGTTATGGCATCATCAAAAAACATCTCATAAAAATCTCCCATGCGGTAAAACAAAAGATAATCCTTATACTCTTGTTTGATTTGCAAGTACTGTGACATCATGGGGGTTATGGTTTGATTCTCTGTCTTTTCTGTCATCTTGTTCCAAAAATTTAATCTTTTTAAACTTGTTGTATGATAGTATATTAAACAAAGCCCGTCTAGGATAATTTGCAAGATATAGGACGACACATCATGTTTGAGCGCGCCAGAGCCCATTTAGGTATTGAAAAAAATTCTAAATTTGTTGAAAGAGTTCTGTTTCTTAGCTTCCCGACTGCCTTGGTTTTTATTACTCTGGCTGCTTTTAATCTGGTAGATCCTCTATGGGCGGTGGTCTCTTTGGCCTCTGTCGTCATGTTTAATATTATTTTGTTGTTTCCTTTGACTTTTGAACTTCAACGTATCAAAAAATATATTACTGCTTTGTCAAAAGGTGAAACTTTTGATGAAACTGCCATGACTCTTTCGGAAGAAGACGCCAAAGATATCGTTGATGCTGTCAATACCATGCACCGATTTTGGGCTCAAAAAACAGATATGCTTGAAGCCCAAACAATATCTGATACTGCCGTCTTGGATTCTTTGCCCGATCCCATCATGATGATTGACAGAGCCGGCAATATTTTGGGGGCCAACCTTTCGGCTAGAACAAGTTTTGGAAAAAACATAACCAGCAAAAATATTGAAAAAGTTTTTGATTCTAATAACTTTATTAATGCTGTAAAAAAAGTTATTCAAAAAGAAAGTAAGTCTGAAAACCTCATCTTTTATGTTAAAAAACCTACTGAACAAAAACTCTACGCACATATCAAACAGCTTCCTTGGCTCTCTAAAGGGAAAGCCGTCGCCGTTGTATCTGTATATGACCTTACAAAATCAATGAAAATAGAAAAAATGCAATCCGACTTTGTCGCTAATGCAAGCCATGAACTGCGAACCCCTCTTGCTATTATTTCCGGTTTTATCGAAACGTTACAAACTTCAGCTAAAAATGACCCTGAGGCTCAGGACAAATTTTTGGCAATTATGCGGGATCAGGCTGATTATATGTCTTCGTTAATTGAAGATTTGTTATCTTTATCACGAATCGAACTCAAACAAGATCAGCGCCCAGAAGATAAGGTTGATGTTCTACCGATTGCAGAAGACGTTGCAGAAGCTCTGGCGATGAAAGCCGCTGAGAGAAACATCAAAATTAAAGTCGTTTGTTCGGAGGATATTCCAATTATTACGGCTGACAAGCCTTTAATTAAACAAGTAATCCAAAACCTAACGGATAATGCCGTCAAATACGGCTTGGCAGATACAGATGTCACTATAAAAGTAAGTCGAAGTGACAGCATTCCTCCTTCCAAAAGTTTTAAAATTTCTCAGGGAGAAGCTGTTGTTGTATCTGTTAATAATAAAGGGCCAAAAATTGAACCTGAAAAACTCGCCAGACTGACTGAACGTTTCTATCGTATGCAGGAACATAAAGATCTTAATATCAAAGGTACTGGTCTTGGTCTTTCAATTGCCAAGCATATTATTATCCGTCATAACGGAAATCTTACTGTCAGTTCAACTGCCTATAACGGAACAACATTTACGATATATCTTCCGGTTGAACCATAGATTCTGGTGTGCAATCTGATTTGTTATCTTCTCTTTTATAAAAATGCGAAAAAACAACCGGTTTTATGCCTGTTTTTTTGAATATTTCTTTGCGAATGGCTGCATTAACATATTCTTGCACTTGTTTAGAACGGTAATCGTGTTTTTTGACAATATCTGGAATCTCCGGTACAACCTTAGACAGAACTTCCGTTCTCATTTCTTCAAAGGCTTTTTCTTCCAATATATCTATTGAAGATATCTGCAAATCTTCCAGCTTCCACCTTTCATCAAAAAACATGCTGATAAACAGGCTACAGTTAAAAGCTATACGCTTGCGGTTTTTTATCAATTGAGAGTTGAGTGCCGTAATCTGGTTTCTATCAACTCCTAATAACCCTGTTGGAACCTCTCCCATACATTCGGCTTTTGCATCTCTTAAGAAGATTATATCTCCGTTTCTGGCTAATATAACATCTTTGATGCCGCATTCTAATGCAAAACGCTTTTGAGCACGAATGTTTCGCTTATCTCCATGAACAGGCAAAACCATTTTTGGCTTGAGAAGTTCATACATCTTTTTAATGTCATCTTTGCAAGCATGACCTGACGTATGCACCAGATATTCTTCACTGGAGATAACATCTACTCCGGCATCTCTTAACTTTTCTTGCATTCTTTCTATTTTTTCTTCGTTGCCGGGAATAATTTGTGAAGAAAAAATAATTGCATCCCCTTTGCCCAATATCAGATTTTTATTCTCGCCATTAACTATACGCGTTAACCCACTACGATAATTGGCTTGAGAACCTGAGCAAATATAAAGCATTTTATCAAGAGGAATGTCTATGGCTTGTTTCGCCTCAACATAGGGCGGTAAATCTTCCAGATAACCGCATTCTTTGGCTATATTTATATTTTGTATCATGCTCATGCCTGCAATTACGGGGGTACGATCCGCCGCGTGCGCCGCAAGAATTAAACTCTCCAAACGAGCAATGTTGGAGGCAAAACAGGTTGCGACCAATGTATTTTTGTACTGAGGAACAAGCTCTATCAGACTTTTTCGGATTTCGCTTTCAGATGGGCCTGAAACAGCATGCGCCATATTGGTTGAATCGCCAACATAGATATCTACTCCTTCTTCGGAAATTTCTTGAAGGCGTTTATAGTCTGTAGGCATAAACGACATTTTACCATCATCCAACCGCCAATCCGTTCCGTGAACAACGTTGCCGTATTTGGTTCTTATCATGAGCATTGAACTGTCCGGCAAAGAGTGGGCAACAGCCACAAACTCAACTTCAAAATTCTTCAATTTTATTCGGCGATGTTGATTAATGGAGTGAAGTTCTACATCATCTTCAAGTTTATATTCTCTCAAACGCTGAGATATATGACCAAGCGTAAAATCCGCGGCATAAACAGGACATCTTAATTTCGGCCAGACTTGTGCTATGGCTCCAAAGTGATCTTCGTGCGAGTGGGTGATAAACAGCGCCTCTATATCTTCTTGATACGCTTCCAAAAATGATGGATCCGCGTAGCCTAAATCAATCCCCGGATAATCATCGTTTAAGAAACCGTAACCACAATCAACAACTATGATTTTGCCGTCAACCATGTAGGCATACATATTAAAACCAACTTCTTCTGCTCCTCCCAGAGCTATAAAATACAGCCCTTCTTGGTTAAATAATGCTGGCTTCTCATGCTCACTTAATTCGTTCACTCTTAATTTTCCTTTTTATAAAATATGTCTCCGGCCAAAATCGGTATTATTTTTTCTTTTTGACGTAACAACAACGCTCCATTCTCAGAAATACCTTCAAATATTCCGATCTTGCTTTCTTTTTCAAGATTTACCTTTATTTCTTGATGTAAACCAATTGCGTGGGATAGCCATTTCTCGCGTATGGATGAAAAACCTTTTTCTAACCACAATTCAAAATTTGCATCAAAAAATTTAAGGTATGTAGTCAAAAAATCCTGACAGGAAACGTCAATTCCAAAATCCTTCAGGGGTGCGGCCGGATATAACAACCGATCTCGTATCTGCGGAGCAGAAACTAGATTTACTCCAATGCCGGCAATTATATACTCATTTTCTCCCTTTTCAAGCAAAATTCCAGAAATTTTATGACTGTTTATCAGAACATCATTGGGCCATTTGAGCTTTACTTCTGCTTGCGGAGAAAAGGCCATAACCGACTCATATAAAGATAAGGATACTAAAAAAACCATATCATTTAAATGGCGTAGTTCCATAGGAAATACTAGTGACATGAACAAATTGCCTTTCGGACTGTGCCATACTCGCCCTCTGCGTCCTCGTCCTGAAGTCTGGCTCTGTGCCACTACAACAAAATATTTGGAGGGTGGTTTTAAACTCAATTCTTTGCCAACGTCGTTGGTCGAGCTTACCTCGTCATAAGCCATAATTTGCCATTCCATTTAGAAAACTCCTTTGAGTACAGTTTCTGCCCCCAGCAAAACATAAGCTGGATTTAATATTGAAATAATGACCAGCACCAAATTGATAAACAAACTGATATAAATAGCTTTATCTGTGCGGTCAAACGTATTTTTTGATGTATCAAAATAAATTGTACGTATAATATTTAAAAACGCATTAGCCATAAATAAAACTGATATGAGTAAAATTCCAAATGCCACCCACTGTGATGATGCCACCAATGTATCAACAATAGCAAGGCGTCCTAAAAAACCTAACATCGGAGGAACACCGACCAATGAAAACATAAAAACCAGAAAAGCGGCACAAAGATATGGTTTCCCATGCGACAGAGCTTGGATTTCATCTATTTCACTTAAATATTCTCCCTTGCTTTTTAAGCCTAAAAAAACAGTATAAATACCAAGCATCGCCAGTATATAAATCAATTCATAGGAAAAAACACTCATAATTGAGTTATTGTTGAAATTAATCAACCCAAATAGCAAAAATCCTGTATTATATACTCCCGAAAATGCAAATAAACGGCGAATATTTGATTGTGAAATAGCTGAAAACGCTCCTATAAATAAAGAAACTATCGCAAAACTAAGCAGAATTCCGTGAAATAACGGAGCTAGCCCCAAAAAAGCCTTGGCAATCAGTGCAATCAAGCAAAAAAGATAAGCAACAGGTGCCATCAACGTAAATATTCCGCAAACCGGCAAAGTTGCACAACTGATAATTCCCACAAACCACCCATGAAAAGGAGCCGCTGCCATCATAAATAAAACTGAGGCTAAAACCAAACATGCTCCAAACAAAGCATAAATATCCTCTTTTCCTGATGTGTTAAAGGCTTGTTGCAGAATAACATAATCCAAATCTCCTATTCTCCAGTATAGTATTGCCGCCCCAGACCAAAGACACAGACAAAATATTATTGCACTATAACCATACATTTTGCCGATTGTTCTAACTTTTTCTTCATCCCAGTGTAACTGGATAAAACCGCGTGCCGTCAAACAAAGAAGCGGAACTACCACAACCACAACAAAAAGATGTCTGGATGATATCAATAGGCTAAATAAAAATAGCATCCATAAACTAAGAGAATAAAATTTATATGAAGATCTATTTTTATTTAAAAACCACTTGGATGAAAGGTAAAACCACGCTAAAGATACTATATAAATTAAAGTCTTAAATAGTGTCGAATATGATGTGTTTTTTATCCACGGCAAAAGCGGGCTTTGATTATAAAAAACTATTGTTGTTATAAGTGTAAATAGCACAAATATCTTACTTACGGTAAAAAATGTTTTGGCTGTTTTTTCTTCTCTGAACTTGTTTATCAGAAAAGCTATCGGTATATATAACAGCAAAGATATCTCCGGAGACATTAAGAACCAATTCTGCAACATCTTATTCCTTTCAGGCTGATGCCACAAACCATAGCGGTTTGACAAAAGACATCAATAAAATAAAAATGATAAATAACATAAAAGCAAAAAAGGGTTTGGATATATCATCGTTTTTACCGAGACGACACTCCTTATGGTCTTGTTTGAGACGCAATAATTCCTGAAGTAACGTAATCCCGACAAAAGCTAGTGAGAGCACCAACAAAACTCCCATTTTTACATTGAAACCAAGTAGCCTTGACAGAATCAAAAAATTATTAATAAAAACTGCCGAAACTGGCATGCCTATGGCCGCTATTGTTAAAAATGAATATATAAAAGATAATCGCTTTACTCGACACAGAAAACCATTCGAAAGGCTTTGCATCTCTTGTTCTTTGTGATAGATGTAGCTTGATACGACTTCCAAAGAAGCCATGATAATCAAAAAGCAAAACAAAGAATACCCTATATTACTCATCACCAAGACATCGTTTATAAAGACTCCGAGCAAGTACAAAATATAATAAACCGTCACATAGGCAAATATTTTGTATTGATAATCGCGATTAATAAAACCGATAAGCGAAATAAACAACATGGTGACAACAGCAATTATCTCTCCATAAATTATATAACTGCCAATTTCTGATGAAATATCTTGAGGCAAAAGCCGAATAAAACCATAAATCGCCGTTAGCGGTAACAACGCCGTAATTATAAAAGCCAATGGATTTCTAATGCCGGAATTAATGGAAGATATCCAATAATGAAATGGCCATATCGGTATCCGCGAAACAAAAGACAGGCCGATTGCACCCCATATATAATATTTTAGAGGCGCCGGAAATTCTATTTTGCTTACTTCAGACAATAAAACACTGCCACTCTGTTCAAATATGAGCATCGTTGCACTAAATAATACTATCGCACCTATGAAATTATATAAAAAGAAACGATTTATCAGCCCTTGTTTTTTTACCTCGCCAAACATTCCTATAATCATAAACAAGGGTAATAACATTGCTTCGAAAAAAATATAAAATGAGAAAATGTCTGCCGATACTAAAAAGCCTGTAATTGTACTTAAAAAAAGTAACGTGAAAACCATTAGAGATTTTTGTCTGAAAGTATTGGACGAAGCACCAAATAAACCTATTAAAATTGCCAAATGAACGCTTAAAATCAACAACAATGAAAAGACGTCAACACCAAACATAATATCAATATTGGGAATATTAAGCCAATTATATTTTTCAATAAGTTGTAATGACGATGATTTTTCGTTAAGAATCATAAATATTCGCCATATTAAAATAATATTACAAATGATAGTAAAAATGCTAACATGTAAGGCATTACGCCCTACAACACCATCTTCATTGTCTTTAGAACTTAAAACAAACAACATTCCTAAAAAAGGAATGACTACAATTAGTGACAATAAGGCAAACGGACTATCCATAGATATACCACCCCAAGTTTAATAAAATAATCATCACTCCAATCAGAAGCATTAGCAAATAATTGCTCCATGATATGCCTTGTATCTTTTGCAGGCCTTGTACCACGAATGCTGTCGAATGCGATATTGAGCCTATGATACTGCGTTCAATCACAACAAAATCAATGGCTAACCACAAAACTCGTCCGAGTAAGCGTAACGGCATTATAAATACAATCATATAAATCCGGTGTAAAATATCCGCGTTTTGAATTTCTTCAATTGCTGCCAACTTGAGTAATGCTTGAATAGGTACAATCAGCATAAACAAAATAAAGCTTCCCAAAATTATCCATATTTCTTTTTGACTCCATATGCCTAACTCATATACATACCAACTCAAAGCTGCTATGTATGGAACCCAATAGTATATTCCGATATTTTTAAGCAAAGCCTCGACTCTTTCATCAGAATGCATCTTTCCTAAAAACATACCATGCAAGATAAAAGCGCAAAGACTTAAAAAGATAAACAGGAAACTCCATGCCGATGAGGGTGAAAAATTTTTTATAAAACACCCGACAAAAACAAAGATAGCTATAAGTGAGAGCAATAAATTTCCCCACAGACGTTTATAAAAACCTCCCATTTGCGAAATACAAATTTCATCCGAAGCGGATACACTGACAAATAAAAACGATATATAAACAGCTAACAACGCTGGATATAGATAAATCAGCTTTTCGAAAAATATTGCTCCTCCACCCCACATTTGCCATAAAACAAATGCATAAAACAACATATTAAGATATAACGTTTTGGCTTTTATATTATCAATTATCAGTGTTCCGATAATGGACCAAACAACAGAAATACAAATTATTATTATAAAAATTGCTTCAATATACTCTGCGGCTTGTATCAATGGCAATATGCGCAAAAAAATGATAACTCCGGATAATGGTGAAGAAAAAAGACTTATTGTTGCAACTCGGTTTAAACTTAGTCTTTTGAGATCCATAAATTGATTTTGAAATAAAAACATACCGCATTTTATAAAAACCGTACACATTAACAGAAGGGATACCAAATCTTTATGATGTCCAATTTCTATATAACGGGACAAGGCCGTAAGAGATGTCGTATTTATGCTTGCATAAACTATTGCTAAAGCCATAAATAAACTCATCTCAGCCAAAAAATTATAAAAAATAAATTTAATTTTTGCTGTAATGTCATTGATCAAATAGTAACCAATGATAGTAAAGCAGCAACTGCCAACCATCAACTGGATAAAATCCTGCGCCGACAACAAGACTATCAATGCCGCAAAATTTAATAATATAAAATTGTTTATGTATAACGAATAATCTTCTTTCTTGTATATAATATTAAGATAAATCAAGGCCGCAAAACAGAGACTCATTATCCGCAAACATGATGATATTTGTCCGATTGGAACAAAACTTAGACTTGCTTGGAGTGTTTGATGCGGTATCCAAGTATACATAACATTGTTAATTCCTATTGCATTAATTTGCTCAAAAAATGCATAAAGAAGTCCCAATACCGCGCCAAATAAAAGAACTGACCAGATACGACGGCGCTTTTCCTGACCGATAATAAAAAATAAAACGGCTATTAAAACCAGGCCGAGAAACAATTGTAGAATCATGCATACCGTCCATTTGTTGCTTTTGAGCCAATATAACAAAAAATAAGGGCTTTTAAAGCCCTTATCCGCAATTACTTGTGTTTGATGTGTATAACATCAACTCAAAACCACTTTCAAATCTCGGACAATGCGAACGGGAACAATATATTCTCGAGCCACCTCATCTCCATCAATTTCTGCTACCAAAATTTCGTCCGCGGCTTTAAGAGGAGATCTGGCTTCTTCATTGATACCTCCTAAAAAAACCGAACTCTCGCGACTCCGATAGAGCAATGCCGTCTCTCCACCATCATATACAAAACGCGGGTTCTCCGGTCCGCCTCGGCGCTGTCTAATCATCACAAGGATATCACCGGCTGCATTTTGAAGAATATCATATGTGCCTTCTGCACTGTCTGAAGTATTATATTTGCTATCCATATCAACCTCTTTATTAGGAATAAGCGTTCAATCTTGTGGTGAATGTTAACATATAATTATTAACAAATACACTACATTTTTTATTTTTTTAACTTTTTTTATTTTTTTAGTTGACTTACGTTTTTTTATCTTCTATACATACCCTCGTTATTTTGATACGGGCTCGTAGCTCAGTCGGTAGAGCATTTGACTTTTAATCAAAGGGTCGGCGGTTCGAACCCGCCCGAGCTCACCAATTAAAAACCTCGTGTTTACAGACACGAGGTTTTTTATGTGTGGAATCTCTAAAATAATTTATTTATATTCTTGCTCATTAACTGGCTCTAGCCATGTTGACGTATTGTTAGGAAGATTGGTTTCAACTGAGATATGTGTAAACCAAGAATTAGGTGATGCTCCATGCCAGTGCTCAATATCTGGTGCAATACGAACCACATCGCCTTTGTGTAAAACGCGTATCTTTCCGCCGCGTTCTTGGTAGCGCCCTTCCCCTCCGATAACAAGTAATATTTGTCCTCCGCTATGTTTATGCCAATTGGTTCTTGCTCCTGGCTCAAAGGTCACATTTGCCAGAGATGAATTCCAGATATTATCATTTTCACTTAATCGCTTAAGATAGGTTTGTCCCGAAAAAAATTCTCCATAAGGATTTTCTTCTCCTTGACCAAAAACTGTGTCAATTTCACTTTGTTTCATCTCTTGTGCTCCCGATACATATGGAATGATTGTTAAAAACATAAATATAAAAAATTTTTTCATTTTATTTCTCCGGTTGTAATTTTATCAGTGTAATTTCTGATGGTGCAAAAAGACGCATTTGCGGCCCCCATTGTCCGGCTCCGCGAGAAACATATATCTTCGCCCCGTTTTTTAACCTATAACTGCCAAAAAGAAATTGATTATATAATTTGGCTAAAATATGAAACGGAAATATTTGTCCTCCATGCGTATGCCCAGACACTTCCAAATCAAAATTGTTCTCATCTCCAAAATCTATCGGCGTATGAGACATTAGTATTTTGTACTGCTCTGGTTTTGCTTTCTCAAAGATTCTTTTGATATCTGTTTTGAGACCGTGACGGAAAGATGTCCTGACGTCTGAGACTCCCCCGATATAAATATTCCCCGTTACGGATACCCCTTTATTTTCTAAAGAAACAAGGCCTTGTTTCTTTAGTTCAGACACTGCCTCTTGATAGCCAATATAAAAATCGTGGTTGCCACTGACAAAATAAACACCTTCTTTTGCTTGCAACCTATGAAGGAGTTTGGTTATATCTTGTACTCTGCTCGGTGTGTCATCCAACGTATCTCCTACTAATAAAATTACATCAGGATCAAGAGCGTTGGTTTTGTTCACAATTCCCTCTATCTTGGATGGAGAAACAGCTCTATGAATATGAATATCACTCAAAACAACTATTTTTCTTTCTTCTGAAATTTTGGGAGAAGAAAAAACAACTTCTTTGATAGCAGGAACTTTTGTTCCGGCATACAACGCATATACAGAGAACAGAAATGCAAGCAAAACATTACCATATTTAAACCACCAACAACCCAGACCACCTACGTTTCTCAGCCAGGTTGTCGTATAGCAGATAACACCAAATACAGCATCTGAAATTAGAGTCAATGTAAATAAAATGACACAGAAAACAAATAAAAAATAAAGCGTGTAGCGATACATTGTATAAAAATTGCCCAAATATTTTTCAAAATGATATCCCACTAACAACGGTAAGCAACCCAAAAACATAAAAAACAAAAACAACAGTATTTTTACTGGTGTCTCTAGTGCCAAACACCAAGTATAGCGAAAAAATAAATAACCGGTTATGGTGCATCCTGTCAGCGCCGTGGCTGTCATCCAACTCATTTACTCAAGCTCCTTCTTAATTTCGAATCTATAAACAGCATAATCTTTAGAGTTAACTCTAAGTCAAGATATTTTTTTATTTTTTATATCTGCTTGTTTGTTTCTTACTCTGTTGTTATATTGACTGCGTATATTTTTTATGTATTCAAAAAAGGAGTTGATTAATATGCAAACCCAATTTGTTGAGTTAATCAAAAAACGGCGGTCTGTCTATAATCTTGGTAATCAAATTAATGTATCACGAGATTATATCTGCCAATTAATAAAAGAAATTGTTAAATACACACCCTCTGCTTTTAATTCTCAGTCAACACGTGTTGTTCTGCTCTTTGGAAAACAAAACCAAAAATTGTGGCAAATCACGCTCAATTGTTTGAAAAATATAGTACCAGCTGAAAAATTTGCTACGACTGAACAAAAAATAGCTTCTTTTGCTGCCGGATATGGAACTATCTTATATTTTGAAGATTTAGAGACTGTACAAAATCTGCAAAAAAAGTACTCTCTTTACAAAAATAACTTTTTGGCTTGGGCTCAACAGTCAAATGCCATGCTGCAATTTTCTGTTTGGACGGCTTTAGCCGAAAACGGAATTGGAGCAAGCCTGCAGCATTATAATCCTTTGATTGATGACAGTGTTAAAAAAGAGTGGAATTTGCCAGAACAATGGTCTCTTATCGCCCAAATGCCTTTTGGAAATATTGAACAAACTCCCGACGAAAAAACTTTTTTGCCGCTTGAAGAAAGAGTGCTGATTAAAGAATAATATATTGATTTTTCAAAATAACTATATTATAAAGCATTCATAAATCATTCTTATTCTAGTTTATAATTTAAATATTACGTGTATGAAAACTTTAATTCGTTGGGTTGTCTGTCTGATTTGTCCGATTGCCCTTTTACTCGCTGCAATATACGGCGATATTTTTTTAAGAACAAACATGCCTTCTTCTCAGAAAAACATCTGCGAAATTATTGCTCAAGAGGCTTTGTTGGATTCTGTTCGTTCCGATGTTATTCCTGTTGTGAATGGTGATTATGCCTACCAAATCTACAAGGAGTATGCTTTCATCAATGGCGAAGAATATGACGTTTCTTTGCATGATGCTTCGAATGGCGACATTTTTGCCTATGACAACATTTCGGTCGGAGAAAAAGTGTGTTTGAGCAAGTTGTATGCCGATGTCCTCAAATTGAGCAGAAAACCGCTAACAAAAGATCAAATCGTTGAGTACAATACTGCGATTTATGCTTCTCTCCACCAAGAGACTGCTCTTATGACTAAGATATTGATCATAATTGCTCTCATGTGGTTTGGCGGGGGAATTGTGCATTTGATTGATCCGAAGTAGTTGATTTTACAAACAAAAAACCGTTCTAAAAAAGAACGGTTTTTTGTTTTTTAAATAAGGCGACTATCGCGTTAGATACTTTGATGCTTCAAATACCACTCAACGGTTTTTATTATTCCGCTATCAAAGGTCTCATCGGCTTTCCATCCAAGTTCTGTCTCAAGCTTGGACGCATCTATTGCATAACGCAAATCATGTCCGGGACGGTCTGCTACAAATGTTATTAACTCTTCATATTTACCGGATTTTCTGGGGCATTTTTCATCTAAAATCGCACAAATTGTTTTTACTATTGTAATATTGTTGCGCTCATTATGTCCGCCAATATTATAAGTTTCTCCGGCTCTTCCCTGATGATATATCAAATCTATTGCTTTGCAATGATCTAAAACATAAAGCCAATCGCGAACATTCGTTCCTTGCCCATATATCGGCAATGGTTGTTCTGCCAATGCCTTCTCAATAATATGCGGTATCAACTTTTCATGATGCTGTTTGGGACCATAATTGTTTGAACAGTTAGATGTGGTCACATTCATCCCAAAAGTATGATGATAGGCGCGGACAAAAAAGTCAGAGCTTGCTTTACTGGCTGAATATGGAGAGTTGGGCGCATACGGCGTCGTTTCTTTGAAAAAGCCTGTATCGCCAAGCGTACCATACACCTCATCCGTAGAAATGTGATGGAACCGACATTCTTCATACCCTGATTTATATTGATTTGGTTTTTCCATCCAATGACGACGGGCTGCATCTAATAAATTAAAAGTTCCAAAAACATTGGTCTGTACAAAGGCTTTGGGGCCTTTGATAGAATTGTCGACATGGCTTTCGGCTGCAAAATGAATCACTCCGCGAATATCATATTCCGTAAATAATTTTTCAACCAATTCCTCATCACAAATATCTCCCTCAATAAAAGTGTAGTTGGGCATATTTACACATTCTCTGAGGTTTTCTAAATTTCCAGCATAAGTCAATTTATCAAGATTGATTATATGATATTGCGGATATTTGGCTGCAAAATACGGCACAAAGTTAGATCCTATAAATCCGGCACCGCCGGTAACTAAAATAGTTTTAGACATTTTTCAAGACTTTCTTTCCAATGGGGGATATTAACATTAAATTCAGAGATAATTTTTGATTTATTCAACACACTATAAAACGGTCGTGTGGCCGCTGTCGGATAATCTCTGGTTTCTATAGGCTTGACTTGACAAGACAACCCTGAGAGCTTGATTATTTCCACTGCAAAATCATACCATGAACATACTCCTTGGTTGCTGAAATGATAAATTCCTTTATGACCATCTTTAAATTGTGGTAAAATATCTACAATGGCTTGCGCCAAATCCGCGGCATACGTCGGCGTCCCTACTTGATCACAAACTACTTTAAGGATAGATTTTTCCGCTCCAAGACGACGCATTGTCTTGACAAAATTGGTGCCATATGGAGAATAAAGCCACGCTGTTCGGATTATAATTGCGCTTTGGCTCTGAGACAAAACCGCCTGTTCTCCTGCTAACTTGGTTTTTCCATAAACAGATACGGGGTGCGGCGTGTCATTTTCAGAATAGGGACGATATGATGTACCGTCAAAAACATAGTCGGTAGAAATATGTATCAATTTTGCGCCGCTTTGAGCCAAATTTTTTGGACCAATGATATTTATTTTTTCTGCTACAAGCGTATCTGCTTCAGCTTTGTCAACTGCCGTATATGCCGCACAATTAATAACTGTATCTATATTATTTTCTTTTACAAAGGTTTCTACCGCTCCCTTATCGGTAATATCTAAATCAGACACATCTGCCGCTATGGCGTCAGGCAATAATTTTGACAACTCCGTACCAAGCTGTCCCTTAGCCCCGGTAATGAGCAACATCTTTGAGCCCTCCGAGCTGTTTATCTTTGTCTGAAATAATAATCTTATCTACCGGAATGTGCCAATCAACACCGATATCTTTATCATCATAGCGTACGCCTGATTCTGACGCCTTAAAATAAAAATTATCACACTTGTATGCAAAAACCGCTGTCTCGCTTAAAACCGAAAAGCCATGCAAAAAGCCTCGCGGTAGATAAAGTTGGCGCTTATTCTCGGCAGAGAGTTCAACCGCGACATAGCGTCCGAATGTCTTTGAGCCTTCGCGGATGTCTACCGCCACGTCCAAAACACACCCTTCTAGTACTCGTACCAACTTGGCTTGCGCATGTTCGCCCGTTTGACAATGCAGACCGCGAACAACTCCGTAACTTGACTTGGACTGATTATCTTGTACAAACTTAGCATCTATACCGGCTGATGCAAAAACATCATAATTGTAACTTTCAAAAAAATAACCGCGCTCATCAGAAAAAACCTGGGGCTCAACGATTATTACGCCGTCTATTTCCGTTTTAATAAAGTTCATGATACTCCTCGTAAACTTTTTGCAGATATTTTTTATAATCACTGGCTTTGAGTTCCGCAATCAAATTGCTCATTTGTTTGTCATCAATAAACCCTCTGCGATATGCTATCTCCTCAATGCAAGCTATCTTTAATCCCTGACGCTTTTCTATAATTTGCACAAATTGTGAAGAATCCATCAGACTCTCTGGTGTTCCCGCATCTAACCACGCATTACCGCGGCGCATCGGAACAACATTCATACGCCCTTCCTGCAAATACATATTATTGAGGTCGGTAATCTCAAGTTCCCCGCGTGCCGATGGCTTAAGGGTTGCCGCCTTTTCAACTACATCAGACGGATAAAAATATAAACCAACAGATGCGTAATTGGACTTGGGATGTGTGGGCTTTTCTTCTATTGAAATCGCCTTAAAATTTTCATCAAACTCAACCACTCCAAAGCGCTCAGGATCAGATACATGGTATGCAAATATCGTGGCTCGAGAAGCCCCGTTTTTATCAATCTCTTCACGAAATGTATGAATTTGTTCTCCCATATAAAAGATGTTATCACCCAAAATCAGACACACGCTGTCATTCCCTATAAAATCAGCACCTATCGTAAATGCTTGCGCAATACCTTTGGGTTCTGCTTGTACGGCGTAGCTGATGTCCAGCCCAAGATGTTTTCCATCACCAAACAAAGCCTGTATATTCGGCGTATCATGCGGAGTAGAAATTATTAATATCTCTCGAATACCAAATAACATCAATGTCGATAACGGATAATATATCATCGGCTTATCATATACCGGAAGTAATTGCTTGGATATTGTTTTGGTTAAAGGATAAAGTCTGGTTCCGGAACCTCCGGCTAAAATTATACCTTTCATATAAAAAACCTCTATAAAATTGCGAATTATGCTTTTATTTTTATCAATATTCAATAAAAAAGCCAATGTTTTATAGCGTCTATACACAGCAGATATTCTTTTGGATACGCTAAGTAAAAATATGTGTAAAACAGCATTTTTATACAACATTATACTGGACATTATGGAATATAATGCTACCATAGGTTGTGAATTCTATAACTGTATCGGAACCGCTAAATGTTTACCAAGAAAAAAGTATTAAACATTAACGGACTACTTACCCTTGCTGCCATCAATAAGTATCAAAGCAAGCGAAAAGCCGCCAATGCGATGGGGATTTCGATTGATACCATGAATCGATACCTCTCAACACTTGAATCATCTCTTGGCTTAACATTGCTTCAAAATTCCGGAAACGGATATGTCTTAACTTCTCAAGCTAAAAATATTACCGATGTGGTTGATATTGCTCAAAACCTTTTAGAAGCTATATATCGAAATGAAAACACTTCTAATGTTACGGAAAATAAAGGACATGTCAGAATCCTCATGCCTCTTACCGTATCCTCAACTCTGCTGCCTCGCGATTTAAATGAGTTTTTTGAACGATATCCCGATATCAGAATAACATCAACTTGTACTTTTTCTACTAATGACATAGAAGATGAAAGTGTCGATTTAATCATACTTATCGGACAACCAAGGTGTCTTGATAAATTCTCTCTTATCTGTGAAAAAGAGGTTACCTGCGGATTATTTGCCGCTCCAAGTTATATTAGACGCTATGGGTGTCCGAAAGATATGAAAGATTTGTGTAACCGTCACCGTTTAGTGAATAAAATAGGAAGTGAAAAACTTATTTATGGCTGGAAAGAAATTCTTGAAGAGTGCCGCTCGGTCTGCTTTCAGTCAAATTCGACATTTTCTTTGGCGAGGGTTATGCGTAATGGTACCGGCATCGGCTTGATGCCGTTAAAATTTAAAAATAAAGGACTGGTTCCTCTAAAAACGATTGATAAACAATTCAAACTTTCCTTTTATTTATTGGTCAATAAATCTTCTGAAAAACTTTTGTGTGTACAAACCGTTGCTAATTATTATAAACGTTTGATAGAAAAAATATAAATCATAAAAGCGGTTTATTGTTCAAAGCGTCTATAATTCTTTTTTTTGCCAAAGACACATATTCTTCACAATTATCAATCCCCACAAAACGACGATTTAGCTTTATTGCCGCTACTCCTGTAGTACCACTGCCCATAAACGGATCGAAAACCAATGCCCCCTCCGGTGTCGAGGCTTTTATTATCCGCTCCAATAAAGCCAATGGTTTTTGGGTTGGATGACGACCAAATTTTTTTTCCTCGGGAGGCGTGGCATTTATAGACCAAACCGTGCGCATTTGACAATGAGGCTTTTTTATCATGTCCTTGGGAAAATCACCGTCTTTCATGGCATGATAATCAAAATAATGCTTGGCTTTTTTATCTTTGCGCGCCCATATCAGACTCTCATGACTGGCCGTAAAATACTTGCAGGATAAATTGGGACTGGCATTAGGCTTAAACCAGATTACATCATTGAGAATATGATAACCCAGCAATTGCATGGCAAAACCACAAGGATGTAAACTATGATACGTCCCCGAAACCCAAATTGCGCCGTTAGGTTTTAATAAACGCTTGCACTCCCTCAGCCATCTTTTATGAAATTCAAAATTGGCCTCAACACCGCTACATTTATCCCAATTCCCTTTGTTAATTGAAACTAAACGACCATTTTGGCAGCTCGTGCCAACACTGGATATTAAGTATGGCGGATCGACAAAAATAAGATCAAAGCTCTCATCTTCAAGCTCTTTCATAATTTCAAAGGTATCGCCTTGGTATAATTTAAAAACATCATTCATTATCATTTTCCCGTCGTTTCTCAGTTTAGCTTGAGACGTTATTTTTGCAAGATTTATTCAGTGCTTATATACAAAGAAAGCCTCTTTTTGCGAAGAGGCTTTCTTTGATTGATAACGAAATTTAATTATTTAACATTGAGGAGAATTTCTTCATCGCTATCATATTCTACATGCTCAACCGGCTTGGTTGTAACGGTAATCTGCGGCTGTGGTTGAGCTACCGTCTTAACTTCTACCGGAACCGTTTGTGTTTGAGATGAAGAAGACACCGTGACCTCCACCGGAACTGTTTGCGGCTGCGGCTGAGATACCGTGACAGCCAATGGAGCTACCTGAGGCTGAACGACCTGAAGGTTCTGACCTCCTGTTACAGCAACTTTTTCATAATTGACGCTGGCGCTGGTCTTAGGCTCATAAACTGTGGTATAGGTTGTTTTTTTGTATGTAACTTCTACAGGTTCGCGAGTTTCGCTAACTTTGGGCGCACAACTATTATTGGAAACACATGGCGCTGCCGGACAAGGAGCTGCAACAACCGGAGCCGGCAAAGGGGCTGGCATCGGGGCTGGCGCAGGAACCACAACAGGTGCAGGAGCGCATTGTACCTGAGGACACGGACGAGCCACTTCGCGATAGCGCACAACAGGTGCAGGAGCTACGATTTGACGTGTGCGACGTACATAACGGTAACATGTCTTGCCGTCAAAATAGTCACAATTCATCTCTTTGGGTTGGGCTGTTTTATATACAACAGCCTCCTCTGCTTCTTCTTCAGAATCAAAGCAAGCACAGGCTGATAAGGCTAATACTGCCGCTGATAAAATGATGAGCTTTTTCATGGGTTTTCCTAACTTTTGCAAATTGACATTTTGTAAATTTTCGCTAATTTTTGTTTAATATATCAAATTTTCCAAAAATTGCAATATATTTGTTTATCTTTTTTTTATTTTTAATAATCTTCTAATACTTTAAAAGAATAATACTTTCCGGCGGAAGGACACACTTTTTTTCCGCAAAATTATACTCTTGATTTATTTGTCCAATATTTATTCCCACAACAATCTCTTGCTCTGCAAACCGCCGTGCAAAGATAAGAATATCTGCAGAAACATGGTATTCAACGTATTCTCCGTATTGTAACGCAGGCTTTTTGCGCCGAAAATCTGTCCACCATGCAATATGTGCTGATAAATCATTCTGTTCCTGAAGGGGTATCTTGGGACGTACTTTGTCATCACCTTGCCCTCTGTCCCCTTCTATCCCCCACTCGCTGCCGTAATATAGTGACGGAACTCCGGGTAATGTCAGCATTAAGCCATAAAGAGCTTTCAACAGCGATTTACGTCTGATGAGTGTAGCTATACGCGAAAGATCGTGGTTGTCTAAAAATGAATAAAGAGGCAGTCCCTTATATACACCGATATCCCGATTAAATTGCCTATTAAGCGCTACGCTTAATTCCCCAAGATCATGTCGGTTGAAGCTGGAATGTAAGGCTTTATATAACTCATAATTAGTCACACTGTGCAACATGTCATCATTAATGATTTTTTTGTAATTACCGAAAACCATTTCTCCTAAAAGCCAAAAATCAGCTTTTAAACTAATACAATTCTTATGTAGCATTCGCAAAAACTTGCGATTAAGATAGCCTGCCACATCCAATCGAAGTCCATCTATATCAAATTCTTTGATCCAAAATGTAACTACATTCAACAAATACGAACGCAATTCTTTGTTTTTTAGATTCAGCTTGACAATATCGTCGCAACCATCCCAACCTTCATAACAAAAACCGTCGTGATAATGATTGTCTTTCGAAAAATCAAGCTTAAACCAATCACAATATGGCGAAGCCTCTTTTTTTTGCCGAACATCTAAAAATGCAAAAAAATCTCTGCCGACATGATGAAATACGCCATCAAGTATTACCCTTATGCCTTTTTGATGTAATTCTTTTATTAATTCTGTTAAATCATTATTGTCGCCTAGTCGCCGATCAACAGTTAGATAATCTTTGGTATCATAACCATGACTGGTAGATTCAAACACGGGACCAAAATAGACCGCATTTATGTTTTGCTCCAATAAATGCGGTATCCAAGCCTTAATAGAGGATAATCTATTTTGGACTGTTGCTTCAAAATTATTTTGCTGCGGTGCGCCGCAAAACCCTAACGGATAAATGTGATAAAAAACTGCTTCTTGTGCCCACATGCATCACCTTATGGTTGGGGTGCCGGATAATGCACCGGTCCTTTTGGCGCGGAACGAACGGGGAGTTCTGGCTTATAACCACCTTTTATACAAATTAGTTTATCATCCCCATGCTCCTTGCATTTGACAGGAGTGACACTATCTTCGGAAGGTTGCAAATCACCATCCTGATCGCGTCGATAAACAGATGCCGAACAACCAAGCTGACCACAACTATAGGGAGCGTTTAATATAAACACATAGCTGTCATCCGGATAGTGCGATACATAGAAATCCGCATATTGTACCTGTAAAGGAAGCTCTTCCGCTGCAGGACCGAATACATCATCGAAAACTTTTGCAACCTCGTCTGCTTTGATATTAATTTCATATAGACTCGGACTGGCAGAATTGTAATACAAATACAGTTCCGTCGGCTTGGCTTGCGCCGATGGGGCTGCTAAAAAAAACATAATTCCCAACATAGGCAGAATCTTCATCTGTTTTCTCCCTTATCATTTCTTCTTTTATATTAAATGATAAATTATTAAAAATTAAATAAACAAAATTAAATACTTTTTTAGAGATTTGTTTTAGACTTTCTGGTATTCTTATCTGAAAGGAAATATCATGAAACTCAATCAAATAATATCTTGCAACGATAGCCGAGATATCTCTGGTCTATCGGCAGATTCAAGGGAAATAAAAAAAGATTTTTTATTTGGTTCTTTGAATGGCGACCAATACTTGCAGAATGCTATTGACAATGGCGCTACGGCAGTTATTGTTCCTCGATCTTGCGGTTTCTCTTTTCCGAAAGATGTTGCGGTCATCAAATCAGACAACCCCAACAAAGATTTTGCCATGACCGCAGCTCGTTTTTATGAGCATACGCCACCGCATATTATGGCTGTCACCGGAACAAATGGAAAAACTTCCATTGCCGATTTTATCCGACAAGTTTTGACCATGATGGGTGAAAAAGCCGCGAGCACAGGAACTTTGGGTATGATAAAAGGCAACAACGAACCCATTGCATCCCCTAACACCACTCCCAATGCTGTTGTTCTTCAACGAGAGTTACGACAATTATATGATGAAGGATACCAATATACAGTCATGGAAGCCTCAAGCCATGGACTTTGCCAGTATCGACTTGGTGGTGTTCAGTGCGAAGTTGCCGGCTTCACAAATTTAACACGAGATCATTTGGACTATCACAAAACTTTTGAAAATTATCTCGATGCAAAATTAATTTTATTTCGTGAAATTCTTAAAAAAGACGGTGTTGCCGTTCTAAATGCAGATATAGACTGTTTTGAAACAATTCGTCAGGTCTGTGAAGAAAATGATAAACGAGTTGTTACCTATGGTTATAAAGGTAAAGAACTACATCTTCTAAAAACAGAACCTTTACCACATGGACAGCACATTGAATTTGAGTTCTACGGAAAAAAAATCAATCTTGAAATTCCGTTGTCGGGCGAATTTCAAGCAATGAACGTACTGTGCGCAATTGGTATGTTGGTTGAAGAAACAAAAAAACCTGATGAAGTTCTTAAACACATTGCTAACATCAGGGGAGCCAAAGGAAGGCTTGAACTGGTCGGTCAAAAAAACGGTGCGGCAATTTATATTGACTATGCTCACACTCCCGATGCTCTTGAAAATATATTAAAAGCGCTTCGTCCTCATACCAAAGGACGTCTGGCTGTTTTATTCGGCTGCGGAGGCGACAGAGATGCAGGAAAAAGGCCTATCATGGGAAAGCTTGCCAATGATTTGGCCGATATTGTCTATGTAACGGATGATAATCCGCGCACAGAAAATGCGGATACCATTCGACAACAAATTATGGAAACTTGCCTAAAAGGCATTAATATAGGCAATAGAGCCTTGGCAATCAAAACCGCCATGGAAACTTTAAAATCTGGTGATGTACTTGTTCTGGCTGGAAAAGGTCATGAAACCGGACAATATATAAATGGTAAGATATATCATTTCAGCGATCATGAAGAGGTTATAAAGAATCTCTAGCCCGTACACCCTCAAATTTGGCACATATCTTGCATATAAATAAGCAGGTTTAATTGTCCGAATTTGAGGGTTATTGCGTTATGATAATTCAAAAGTCTATAAAATCAGCCATCTTTACGCTTGTTGGAGCTTTATTTTTATTCCAAAGCGGACATGCTTATGCCGTTTCTCGCATTAAAGATATTGCCGACTTTGAAGGAATTCGTGATAACCAATTAGTCGGCTATGGATTGGTGGTCGGCTTGAACGGAACCGGAGACAATATTAAATCTATTGATTTTACCAGAGAGAGCTTAATCTCCATGCTGGATAAAATCGGTATCAATGCAAGAGGCGGACAAATTAAGGCAAAAAATATCGCCGCCGTTATGGTTACCGCCAACTTACCTCCCTTTGCCAAACAAGGAAGCCGTATTGATGTTATGGTTAGCGCCCTTGGAGATGCAAAAAATCTTCAAGGCGGAACTTTGGTTGTTACCCCTTTGGTTGGCGCAAATGGTGAAGTTTATGCTGTTGCTCAAGGCCCGATTGCTGTCAGCGCAACTTCCGCTAAGACCTCTGGTTCTTCCGTTGTTAAAGGGGTTCCCACTTCAGGACGTATTCCAGGAGGAGCTATTATTGAAAATGAAATCGCTTTCGAACTTGAAAGCCTCAAAACTATTAATATTGCTTTGCGCAATCCTGATTTTACAACCGCCCGCAGAATTTCCGATGCTATCAATGCCATGATGGGAACAACCGCTGCTAAAGCGACAGATCCCGGAACCGTGGTTTTGGATGTTCCTAAAAATTACAAAGGCAAAATCGTAGATCTTATGACCAAAGTTGAGCAATTACAAATACAGCCCGACCAATTGGCTCGCGTCGTTATTGATGAAAGTTCCGGAATTGTTGTTATCGGAAAAGATGTTAAAATTAATCGTTTGGCGATTGCTCAAGGTAATTTAACCATCAAAATTACCGATGTCCCTTTTGTTTCTCAACCTATGCCCTTTAGCAACGGAGAAACTATTACCGGTGCTACATCCGTTATTGATGTTAACGAAGGAGTGGATGCAAAATTAACCGTTGTTGATACAGGAATTAATTTGCAAGAATTGGTTGACGGCCTTAACTCTTTGGGTGTTACCCCGAGAGATTTAATCAGTATTTTGCAGGCCATTAAGGCTAGCGGCGCTCTGCAGGCAGAAATTGAGGTGATTTAAGATGGTAGGATTTGGTATAAATTCAACAACTTTCAACAATGCTTTGTCGGGTATTGTTTCTCAAAACCCCAGCGTGAATATGAAGCAATCCGATGAAGCTCATGCCAAAGCTGCCGCACAAGACTTTGAAGCCTTTTTTCTGACTAGAATGATGGAAAGTATGTTTGAAGGTGTTTCTACAAACGGCTTATTTGGCGGCGGAGAAGCAGAAAAAATGTACCGTTCGTTGTTACTGGACGAATATGGTAAAGAAATGGCCAAACTCGGCGGCATCGGCGTTCAAGATCAAGTGATGAGAACTATTCTTGACATGCAAGAAATGGCAAGCAACGGCTATATAGAAAGAGCGTAAAGAAAGGTGACAGACATGGAAGAATTGCAAAAAAATGAAACCAATTCAAAAATAGAAGAGCTCAGACAAATTATCAGCAGCTTTGTCGAGTTTTTGCAAGAAGAAAATGCCGCGTTGCGCGCTTTTGATACCGCTACCGTCAGTGCGATGTTTGAGCAAAAAACAAAGCTAGTGTCTGCTTATCGTTCTATTAGCGCTTTTTTTATTAAAAATCACCAGTTATTAGAAAATCTTGACACTGAAAGCAAGCTGGCTCTCAAAGATTTATCTGTAACTTTAGATACGCAGCTTAAGGAAAACGAGATACTGTTAAAAACCAGAATGGAAGCTAGCAAAACCGTTATGAATACAATTATCGGCGTTGCTAAAATGAACAATAACCGTAATGCAACCTCTTATGGCGCGCACGGCACTTATTCGCCTCAAGATAACAATAAGAATGCCATCGCCATAAATAGAACATTGTAAAGGGGGATAAGAAAATGTCATTAATAAGCGGATTATCAACATCTCTGACCGGAATGAAAGCGGCTCAATCGCAGCTGGATTTGGTTAGTCGCAACATCGCAAATGTCGACACTGTTGGCTATACTCGTAAAACTGCTGCTCAATCAAACGTTATCTCAAACGGAACGCCTCTTGGTGTTAGTGTATCTCAATCTCAGCGTTTGGTTGATGAGGGTTTGCTTAAAAGCTATTTGGCTACCAGTTCTTTGGGGGCTAATCAATCTGCAAAATATAATTATTTGAGTAAAGCAGAAACTCTCCTCGGCACTCCTCAAGGGAATAATTCTATCGCCGCAAATGTTTCTTCATTGCAGAGTGCTTTTGCAACCTTTGCCAATGATGTTACTTCGTCTGCCAGTAAATATAATCTTTTGAATCAGGCTATGTCCATTACGGAAAGATTAAACCAACTTTCTTTGGAATTGCAAAGTTTGCGCGGACAAGCGGACACTCAAATTGCGGCAGATGTTGAAAATATAAACACTTTGCTTGATAAAATTGATAATTATAATGATGAGATTGTTAAATATAACATCCTTGGCTATGACGGACGTGCTGATTTGGAAGATCAACGTGATCAGGCTTTACGCGAATTAAGCCAATATATTGATATTTCCTATTTTAAGCGCGAAAGCGGAGCAATTGTTGTGCAAACAACCAGCGGAATAACTTTGCTGGATAATGATCCGCACAAACTTTCTCATAACGGTGTGGCTCAAACTAATCCTACAACAACTTATGCAAATGGTGGTATCGGCGGTATTTATGTGGACAACAAAGATATTACCCAAAGCATTAAAGGAGGAGAACTTAAGGGGCTTATTGATATTCGTGATGAGACTTTGTCCTCTTTGCAAACGCAATTGGATGAGCTCTCTGCCGCACTCAAAACACAGATAAATCAGGTCCATAACCAAGGAACTGCTTTTCCTAACACTCCAGACGTACTCACCGGAACAAAAACCTTTATTCAAAATAAAGATAATCCGGCTCTTGACGCGTATCCTCAAAGAATTGCTTTTGAAAATGGTGATGTACGTTTAAGCATCTTTGATGAAGAAGGAAAACAAGTCGCAACTACGACTTTGGTCGGAGGTCTTGGGTTTAGCAATGGTAGTGTATCTGAAATGATGCAAGAAATTCAAGATTGGTTGGTATCACCGACCGGTGCCAATTTACCTCAAGCTAAAGTCTATATGACGCAAGAAGGAAAATTGGTTATGGATACCGGTAACAGTGAATATGGACTGAGCATTCTTGATGAAGCCAGTTCGACAGCCGGATCTGACAAGAAAAATGTTACTGTTCGTTTTGATAATAATGCTGACGGTATCTATGATAGTTCAACAGAAGGATTCTCGAACTTCTTTGGAATGAATGACTTTTTTGTCGATGATGGTTATGACTCTACATATGATTCAAAAGTACTACCGTTAAATGCCAATCTTGGAATTAATGACATTTCAATCATAAGTTTTTCAAATGATGTTAATGGTCTGAACTTTGGTACAATCACTGTCACACCTAATGATTCTTTGAGTGACATTGTTAATTCTATTAACACTAATCCGGCATTTAAGGGAACTATTAGAGCTTCTTTGGTTCCTAACGGAAACGGATATATGCTCCGTATTGAAGACTTAAGCGGCGGACAACTTGAGATGGCCGAGCTACAAGGTGATAATCTGCTTGGACGCTTAGGAATATCCCCTTCTAGTGCCGGAATGTCCATGGATATTGATGTCAGAAATGATCTCAAAACGAATCCGGATAAAATTAGTGCAAGCACTCCTATTTACAGTTCTACAACAGGAACCTATTCTCTCAATGCTGCAGCTAACGACGTTGCTGTATCAATGAGCAAAGTCTTTGACACATCATATAACTTTAAACAATCTGGCACAATTGCACAAACACAAACGACTTTAGCCAATTATGCATCCACTTTTGTCGGTAATATTGCCAGCCAAACCAGTAATGCCAAAGCGGCTTATGAATATCAGGCTGAGCTTGGAACATCTATTGCTACTAAAGAAGCAACTTTGAGCGGAGTTGATTTGGATGAAGAACTAGGTCAAATGATTATTTTTCAACAAACTTATGCTGCTTGCGCTCAGGCATTTACAGCATCCAAAGAAATTTTGGATATGTTGCTGAATATCGTATAGGAGGATTTTAGAAATGGTTAGAGTTCCTACATATAACAGCTATATGAATTTGCTTAATCGCTCATTGAGCACCAAAGCGCAAATTGATTTATACAGCTATCAAGCAACAACCGGACTAAAATCTCCGACTTATTCCGGTTATGGTGTTAATGCCTATAACATTGTTAATATTGAGGCTGCTTTGGGTGTTACTCAGAACTTTATGGAAAATAATAAAGTTCTTGATACAGAATTAAAAGCCATGAATACCGCTATGCAGTCTATCAATGATTCTATTAGTGATTTTAAGAGTATGTTAAATTCTTTCGGTGCATCCGACACCGACAAAATGAATCCCGACCAAACAGGAGGAGAAATTACTTTTACAGATAACAATGAAGCAACATACCTTGGAAAAACCATAACAATTAATGGTATTAAATATACTTTTGCAGATAATGACGATGAAAATACTAATATTGATTTGTCTGCCATCCAAGGAGATAGCGGTACTGAAGGTTATGCCGAAAAAGTTATGGAGTTGTTGAAAGATAAAATAGACCCTGCCGGAACAAATAAAGATTATATATTTGAAGAGAACAAATTTAGTTTTCCTCTATATACCATTAACGGTAGCTCTACAATACTTAGTGCAGACGGCGTGGAGCTTGGTGATGCGTATGCCATGAATCAAGATAAAGCATCAGCTCTGAAAGATTTGCAAAATTCCGCCTTTGCAACAATGCTTGCTTTGGCAGACAGCCTTAATACTTCTGCGGGAGGTCGTTATTTGTTCGGTGGTGGAAACGCCAGCAATGCTCCGGTGAACTTTCCTTTTAAGACTTTGGAAGAATTTCAAGCTTATTATGATGGTATAAATATTAAATTTCCTGATTCCGCCTCGGCTATTCTTTCCAATATGACCTTCACGGCTGAGGATACCGGAGAATTGACCATTTCTAGAATTGAAGGAAATAACTATAATATCAGCACTGAAAAGGACGGCGGCTTTTTAAATAAAGTTGCGGAAGGCGGAGCACAGTCGACCGGTGACGTGACTTTTGATGCCGATAAGAATACGATTACAGCTACCGAATACCATGCTTTCCAGTCAATTAAACCTGGTGATACTTTAGTTGTTGGACGCGGAGGTGACGGTTCTGATGACTTATCACTCATCGTCAAGTCTGTATCTGAAGACGGAAAAACTATTACCTTTGAGGATGTTGACGGACATACTATTCCGGAATCTGCAAATGGAACCGTTACAAATGGTGCGGGGCTTACATTCAGTACTTCTTTCCCAGTTGGCGCCGTTATTGAAATGGACGGGATGGGAAATAATGTGGCTGAGCGTGTTCAGGTGGTCAGTATTAATACAGACGGCAGCTTGAATGTTACGGCTGATCCAAATCATTTTAATGCAGATACTGTGACAATTCCAAGCTCATCAAAATGGAGCTTAGGTACATCCTCGTATTATCAGGGAGGAAATGTTGATACAGAGCGCCTTATTTCAAGTAATCAATCTATTGTCATGAATATTAATGCCGGCGACAGTGCTTTTGAAAAGCTATTCCGTTCTTTGGGACAAATTGCTCAAGGAAACATGGTCGACAGTAGAGATTTAAGTCAGGAATTTGATGGACTGGTTGACTCGAATTTTGCATCAGATACAATCAGCAATGCCATTAATCTGCTGCAAAGTGCCATTGATAATAGCGGTGATTTAAATCCGACCAGTACATCAAGCTTAAACGGAATCACTGCAAAATTAAGTTCTGATTATGTACGCCTAAGTAATAATACCGAAAACTTAACCCTAGCCTCTACAAACCTTGAAAATAGTGTCGGAGATTTAAAGAACACAGATCAAACAGAGGCTGTTGTCAAAGCCTTAATGGCATCAAACAATTTGCAGGCATCTTACTCTATTCTGAATAACTTGATGAACTTGTCTTTGGTGAATTATCTTAAATAGATAAAATTAATATCGTTTAATAAACGCACTCTTTTGAGTGCGTTTATTAATGTACTTAATTTATATACTCTCCTTTTTGATGTAAATAGATAAAGATAGACTGACAAATAATATTATCAGTTCATCTTTATAAAATTCTATTCAAGTATAATACTTTTTTCTTTTAGTGGCTATAGCTTTTGCTCACTTGATATCTCCAGCTACTAACATTAGCATACCCACAAGCTTTGCAATTTGGACACACTACATTTTTTGCTGTTACGTTACCAAAATAGCAAACGTAAACATGAGCGTTTATTTTATCTGTTTGACAGCTTTGCCCATCTGGTCTAGGGTCAATACACAAACAATTTGGTGAAACGCCAGTATAGTAATAATCAAAAATATCCATATTGCATTCACAATATTTTTTCACAACAGTTCCATCATCTTTGGTACAACTATCTCCATAAATTTTTAACGCAGGAATACTAGGATCTGGTTTCCCATATCCAGATTCATATCCATTATGCACATCATCACAAGCTATGGTACCTCCAGACTGAAAATATTGCCCACTTACAATACATTTTCCGGTATTTTGTTTACTTAGTGCTGTGCATCGCTCTTGCGAATACCACTCAGAGGGACAATCACACTTTTCTCTCATTTCAACAAATCCATTCCAACCATTGCCTGAAACTTTTGAACCTTGTAACGTTTTAGGTGCCAAGCAATTACCCGAATTATATGGATAAGAGTTTGGATCTAGCAAACACTTATAATATAGATTACCACAGCCATCGCTTTTTACCGTCCCATTCTTCTCATGATTGCAATTTTGCAGGAAAATTTGCTTCAAAGCTGCTTGATTGGAAGCAGATAAACTTGACGCACTAATTGTGGCTCCATCACGGTTTTGTCCAGCAGGATCTTGCAAATTGGCTGCAATATAGCCATCTCCCGGATTTAGAGAAACACAAAGGCATGTGCCATCTTTGTATTTTTCTGTGATCGTACCATTTGAAGCCACCTCAACGCAATATTCTCCTTCATTGGGAGAATCCGGAGCTATTGTTCCACTTGGACAAGTTACAAAATTATCTGGACAGGAACATTTCTTATATGTCTTGGCTGTTGTCACTTCTCCTTCGGTGGATGAGGTCGTTATTTCACAATAGTCAGAAGATAAGCCAACATATAAATCAGGTGTCAGATTTTTGCCATTTAGAACTCCTGTACATGTTTTATTGTATTCTGGCTTACACTCGCAAGTTCTGTAATACTCAACTCCTTGCAAGATATCGTTTTGATAGGATTGTTTAACACAAACTTCTGAAGTACCTGAGGGGATTTTAATTCCTTGATTGGCTCCTGAAGGCTTACAGTTATACTGATAAAGGGCATCACAATCACATGAATTGTAAAGTAATCTTGACGGATTTGTGGCATCAGGACGGCAGAAATTTGTTTCTGACTTAATCTGTCCCTGACTGTCGCATGAGAGTGTGTATTGAGCTCCGCATTCACAAGATGAGTAACGCGTTACATCATCGCCTGTATTTTGCGGCGTACAGGCTTTGTTGGCATCTCGCGGAACTGTCATACCTGGATTGGAAGCATCTACACAACTTTGATTAAATTCCGCCTTACACGTGCACTGCTTGTATAACGGCGTTGCGCCGGGGGTCTGACAAAAATCCGTTTCATCTCCCTCTTGGCCATTGCCCGTGCAACTATATTTGTATGCACTGTTACAACTACAAACTTCATATTTGGTAATAGAATTTCCTTCTGCGTCAGTGTATGTACACTCTTTGCCGGCGCCTTTAACAATACCAATATTTCCGGCATCAGGATCTGTCTCACAAGTGTATTTGTATATTGACGCATCACATGTACAAGAAGAATAAACCGTCGAGCCTACTGTTCCATTGGCATTTAACGGAACACATGAGGTGCCTTTGGTATTATTTTTGCCGGTACACTCAACGTAACTTGTCGGACATTTACATTGCTTATAAAGTTTGTTACCGTTTTCATCTACGCATGCCTCTCCTTGTATCGTTTCATCATACCCTTGGCAAGTATATTGATAACCGTTGGCTCGGCACTCTGATGTTTCTGAACATTTTGCGTATCTGGTTACACCTTCTGTATCAACGCAACTTCCACCGCTTCCGATTTGAAATTCACTACATACCTTGTATGAATTAAGTTGAAACTCCGTGCATCCATTGCTAACCGCGCAGGCGCTATAAACCGTGCCATTGGCATCGGTACAACTGTCTGCTCCTTCGGCTTTACCGGTTTCTTCACACTTCAAATAATTCGTCGGACATTTACACTTATATAACACCTGATTATCCGAATTAACGCAAGGATCATATGATGTTTGGTTGCTATCACACAAAAGTTTATGTTCCGATGTACAGGTCATTGATGGATTTGCACACGCCGAATAAAACTTGGTCTCATCCAATAGGCAATAATCTCCGACACCAACTTCGTTATCTCCATTGCATTTTTTATTATAACCACTGGCGCATACACAATATTCAAAATATGTTATACCGTTACGTTTACATGGATTAACTCCAATCTGAAGAGGACCTGAACATGTTTGACTTTCTCCATGAGCACATTTGCCCTCTTCAACACAATTACTTTCTTGATAGTAATATTTACCTTTGAGAAGACACGGCTCTCCCTCTCCAACCGTGCCCGTGGGACAGATAACATAACCATCCGGGCATTTACAGCTTTTATAACCGCCAATGTTGCCTTCATTATCCTGACACGGATCAACTCCTATCAGCGGCGCTGGACATGTTTCGGTATGTTGCCAGGTGCACTCGGTAACAGAACATTGATAATACTTGCCGCCGCATCCATTTGGTTTGGTTACGCCTGTGGGCTTTTTACCGCCTGGACAGCCATAATAGTTGTCTGCCCAATTTTCGGGAAGCGGATCCGGTTTACATTCACAAGCTCGATATTTTCCGTTGCATGGCTCACCTACTCCCACATAGCGTTCACCATCGCAAACCTGATTATAATCTGCCGTGCATTGGCAATATGGATAAAAAGCCAATGTTGTTCCAT
The DNA here is from genome assembly GCA_944393685.1 of uncultured Alphaproteobacteria bacterium. Lineage (GTDB taxonomy): Bacteria > Pseudomonadota > Alphaproteobacteria > RF32 > CAG-239 > CAZU01. The sequence continues at coordinate 129,593 of CALYAW010000004.1, read as the reverse complement.
CGGCGATGTCTTTTAAGGTGTCATCTGATGCTTTTTTATTGTCTACTTTTTGTTCGCAGGCACTACCGCTCAACATACCCGCACAATTGTATTTATGATATTTATAAGCTGAATGGCAATCACAACTGCTGTAATGACGAACTCCATTTATGATAATATAGTCTGAACTCAATACATGACGAATAGGACAATTATCTTCTGTCCACGGGTAATCTGATGCTTTATAATAGCAGTTGTATGCTCGTTTGTTTGGGTTATCGTCATATTCGCACAATTGAGTAGAAACGCCGCTGCCATATTGTGTGCGGCAGGCGGCTTCCGTTGTGGCTGTTTTTATGGTATAGGAGGTATTTTGTGTGCCATCTGCATTAAGAATATATTTTCCGCATTTTGCAAGCTCAGGCTCAACCATACAAGCTCCCAATGGAAAATGATCTTTTCCATTGCTCATCAGACCACCACTGGTGCTGTATTTACACCATTTTACCTTGCTTTTATCCGGCGTTTTATATGGATATTCGCATGTTTCTGTATATTCTCTGGCATTACACGAGCATTCAACTTTCTTTTCTCCGCAACGTTTTCCTGTGGCGCCCGTTCCATATTTGGCTTGACAAAGGACATCTGCACTGACAGAAACATCCGTATCATCAATAATCGCTATTGTCGAGCTCTCTTCCGAACAATCATTGTTGGCACAACTTTCGTAATATGTTGTTCCATTAATCGTACAGGCTAAAGAATCTGGTGCTGGTATTTCATTTTCACTGTTAAGACATCTCTCCGTGTAGCTACTACCACAATAACATGGGTACATTAACGTATTATTGCGACTACAGGCTCCTCCGTCACCATCAACACCAAGTGTCGCTCCATCTCCCAATAAATTCGTACATGCGACCTTGGAATTATCCTCTTCTTCTAAGTATGTGACGCCTTTGCCATTGCTGGATAGTTTGTCACATCGAGTATAACAAGCCTCATATTTGATGCTTTTGAGACCATCAAAACTACATGTCTGACCTGAGGGCTCTTCCGTTGCATCGCATTTGGCTGCTCCTCCGGAATTACCTTGGATATCTACCCAACTTTCGGGGCATTTACATACTACTCTTTGTTGCGTGGTGTTATCTCTTTCATAGCAATAATAATCAACAGATCCCGGTATTGAAGCTGTCGAGCAATCTGAAGCCGAATTTAAAACCGGACGATCTGTCGGACATATAATCGAAAACGAACGATATTTATTAACACCGACACCATCATATGTACAAGGAGTTCCTACTCCGGTAAACAGCGTCAAACATTCTTCTCTGGTATAGTCTCGGCCTCCGACAGAAACACCATTTTGACAATATTCCGCCAATGTTTGATAATTTTGTCCTTTGGGACAGCGGCATGCATAATTTGCTGCAGCATCCCCTAATTTGTTAAAGCACTGTTCTTCCGTGTTAGACTGGAAGCCGTCAACCAATGGACAACTCTCTGGATTGGCTACAACAGGCGTTGTCGTTGTGTTTTGACACTGAGGTAAACACTTTTCATATTTATAGGCATTCGGATCTGAGGTCTCTAGAGAGCATACCGCACCGCCTCTAATCTGCGTAGGATCATCACATGAACGACTAAAACTCTCTGGACAAGTACAAATATATTTTAGGGTTCCTCCATTATTCTCCTCATAACAGGGCTCTGCCTGTCCCTGAACCTCTCCAATTGCACAACTATCCGCACTGTCAAAAATCGGACGCTCACTGATTGCCGGACATTTTTTTCCAAATGAACCATATTTCTTTAACTTATTTTTATTAACGACATCTAATTCACAAGCAACACCGATGCCGACATAAGAGGTTAAGCAGTCACCTTCCTTACCTGTACAGAATTCTTCCAATGTCTGATAATCATCCGGACAACGGCAAACCTTCTTTTGAACTCCACTGTCATTATAGCAAATGTTGTTTGTAGCATAAGGACATACGTCGTCAATCATCAAATTGTTGTCTGCTTGTTCCTGCAAATAGCTACAACTTTCTCCCCAACCTAATGAATTATGATATTTGTACGTTTGCTCATCTAATACCCCGTTAACTTTACTCTCAAATGAACATGGCGTTCCTATTCCTATGGTCTTGTTCATACAATCTCGACATGTACTGTCGCAAGATACTCCTGTTGTTGTATAACTTCCTCCACAATGTTCAACTTTTGACTGATAATTTGATGGGCACAAACATTGATATTTTGGCGTTTCAATATCGTCTTGTGTATAACACGCGATCGCATTCGTCGTATTAGTATTAAATTTTTGATCTATAAAATTACAATTTCCTGCCGTGTTGACAATCGTCGCCTCCGTATTGGCCGGACATTTTGGTGAGCATTGTTCATATTTGGTTTCGGGAGCCAAATAACGATCTAAATCACAAGTTTTACCTGTCCCAATCTTTCCGCCATCGGCTGCGCAAACTTCTGAGGTCGAATAGTCTTTTGGACAATGACACTGGACAGATACTTCACTTGCTTTGTCCGAAGCAAAACAAGCATAGAAAACATCTTCTGCATTTGCATCTTCTCCCTGTTCATATTCTGCATATGTTCCCCCCATATTTTGGTCAAAACCACAGGTATCATCCGCATCATCCCATGCCGAATATGTTGCACCATCAGCACTAACACAAGGTTTTAAGCAATACTGATAAAGCAAAGATCCCTCATTCTGGCATGTTTTACCTCCCAAATACATACCACTCGGACAACTGTCTTTGTACAAATTAGCTCCGGTCTCAGGATCTCTTGGACATGAGCAATATTTATGCTCATAATAAACCGGTATTGTGGCTCCTAAAGATGAATCATCTCCTTTGTTGGCGGCACATACACCCATGGTTAAACCTTCACCACAACTGTCTCCCGTCATCTCGGGAATACCTTCTTCCCATGCCTCACATTTTCGCAAACACTTATTGCCATAACGAAAACGTGTTGCATCAACCCCACCTTGTTTTCCGTTCGTACCATTATTGCTGGAAGCATTCGAAACAATTGAAGTTTGGGCATTCCAGATACAAATCGATTTTTCCGTATCATCTTTTGATGCAAGGCCTAAAGGAACTTCTCCCTCGGCACATTGTGTTAAACCGAGCTCCGAAACTTCCGTAGCACTAAATGTCGTATCCGCGGGAACATATTTATAATTATCCGCACAGGAACATACTTTTACTCGTTGTAAAATAAGATTACCGGAAGCATCACAAACAGAATTATGCTGTATGGTGCATGAGTATTTTTCTTTTGTCCCTCCTGCATAAATGCCGCTGGCTGATGTATTTTCTGAACACTCACTATCCAAACTGTAATAATTACCACTCAAATTTGTTGCGGAAATGTTGAAATTTCCAATAGTTTTATGCCATCCGGACCCATCACAATACACCAAATTCATCATGGTCATGTCTGTATTCGTGCAATACGGATATCCGCAGGCTTGTTGATACTTTTTACCAGCGTCACAAACACCATCACCATTAGCATCACTTTTACAACTTTTATCAGAAGTTAACGGATTTTCTGCAACACACGCATCATCTGTCAATGGACGCTGCGGAGAAACACAAGACATTAGCGCATCAAAATTACTCATATAACGACTGGTGTTACATTGACAAAGTTTTGTTCCCTCTCCGCAGGTATAGGCCGATGGTTCTCCGTTATATTCAGAACAATCTCCGCTGCTTTGTTGATATTGCGGATACAACTTGTTCATTGTGGAACAACTCTGATCGCATTGCCAACGAAACGTCGCACTGGCGTTGCTGAAACACTTGGTGATTTCTCCTTGACAACCAGATCCTTGAGCCGCTGATTGGCTATCATACAAACTAAATCCATTACCTTCTGCTCGACAGGCTAATAAACACGTAGATGTGTTGGGAATATATGTCTCTCCTTTAGAGTTGGTACACATCTCTGAAGGATCCGGAAACTTGTTTTCTGCACTGTTACAAGTTTGCGTATAATTGCTCGCACAAACACAGTTATATTTACCTTCCGTGCCACACGCTTCCGCTGTTGCTCCTTGAGCCGTACATTCTGCTGCCGTTGATTTGGCTCCACTGTCACATGCAGGATTCTCGGCGCGTGTTGCCACAGGAAGCGTGCAAGTATACTTTCCGCCGTCACAAGGTGTTGCTATTGCTCCTGAAGATATACCCAATGCGGCATTACACCCTTCTTCTGTAGAAGAAGTTATCGCTCCACAAATAACACCCGTCGTAGTCGACGTGTGTCCCGTATCTGATGAACTTCCAAGCGTTGATGAGCGTGTTGCATTTTGGCTGTCAGAAAACGCCGTATCTGCGATATTTGAAATTCCGGCATAGGAGAGTTTTGCCAAAATAACTGCACCCAACGCCAGAATCGCAATTTTCTTTAGTTGTGACATTAACAAGGTACCCGTATAAATTTATTTTAAATGCATTTGTCTTGTATAATAAACATCTTAACTCGTGATTGCAATTGATAAAATTATATTTTCTCAAATTTTCCACAGTTTTAGACAAAAAAGGCGAAAGTTTTGTCTCTCGCCTTTTTTGATACTTGTTATGCTTGCCCCCCATTCACCTTTTCTCGAATCGTTTGGAACAAAACATATAGTAGCGGAATCATAATCAGGCCGGCCGCAGTTCCCAGCAACATACCCCAAAAAACAGGAACACCGATGGCTATACGGCTCGAAGCTCCTGCTCCGGTGGCTATAATCATCGGGAAAACTCCCAATATGAAAGTAAATGCCGTCATTAGTACCGCACGAAAACGTTCCTTTGTTCCCGTCATGGCTGCCTTGACAATACTTGCCCCCCTTTCTCGCTCTTCTTTAGAGAATTCTACAATTAGAATAGCATTCTTAGCGGCTAAACCTACCAGCAAAATCAACCCTAATTGTGCATAAATACTTAATGGCAACTTTGCCATAAATAATCCGGCCAGTGCACCCAGCATCGCAACAGATACCGAGGCCAACACAGGAATCGGGGTCGACCAACTCTCATATTGAGCAACCAAAAACAAATAACCAAACGTGATGGCTAGCGCCAGCAAATATCCTATTTGCCCTCCGCTGGCTTTTTCTTGATAGCTCATACCAGACCAGTCATAAGTAAAACCTGATGGCAGATGTTTAGATAACTCTTCAAGCGCTGACATGGCCTGCCCCGTACTGGCTGAATTATTCTGAACTGCCGTAATCGAAGCACTCGGATATTGGTTATAACGTGTAACAACTCGCGGAGATAAAACTTTGCGCATCTTTATCACACTGCCAAGAGGAACCATTTCGCCGTTTTGATTCTGAACATAAAGCTTATTGATGCTATCAATATCTTTGCGATACGGCCAGTCTGCTTGTATCATTACTTTGTTAACTTGTGTTCCAAAGTTTACATCATTTATGTAACTTGAACCAAGATAATTTTGCAAAACAGAGAAAATGCTTCCAATACTGACTTTCATCGCCTCTGCTTTGATACGATCTATATCAATATAAATATTTGGGGTCTTGGCTGTATAGGTCGTATAAGCATAAGATACTTCCGGAGCCTGATTTATGGTCGCTAGTGTACTTTGCAACACCGCCTCGATCCGTTGCGGATTGTCCGTATCCGTTGATAACAACCGATAATCCATACCTCCGCTCATACCTAACCCCATAATCGCCGGCGGTTCAAACAACTGTACTTCCGCTTCCGGCATATTGGATACTTTTGCTCGAATCCTATTTAAAATATTGGTCGAGTATAGCTCATCACCTTTACGCATATTCCACGGTTTTAGCGTAATAATACCCAAAGCAACGTTCTCTCCCGTACCTCCAATCATACTGGAACCGACAACAACCATAATATTGTCTACGCCTTCCTCTTCTTTAATCAGAGGATAAATCTTATCCATGAATTTTTGTGTACGCTCACGGCTCGCTCCTTCCGGAAGCTGAACATTCAACATGATAACACCTTGATCTTCTCCGGGAATAAATGATGTTTGGCTAATCTTTAAAAAGCCATAAACACCCAATATTACCAAACCAAGTAACAAAGCTATTACCGTTACTTTTCGTGCCACTATTGCCACAATTGATACATAGGTATCCCGCGATTTATTAAGTATTTGGTTAAACCAAAACAACGGGCCTGTTTGTGTGGGTTTTAACGGACGTAATAACGTCGCACAAAGTGCCGGTGATAATGTTAGGGCGTTGATTGAAGAAAATGTTACAGAAGTGGAAATCGTAACTGCAAATTGCTGATAGATTTTTCCCGTAATTCCTCCCATAAAACCAACAGGAACAAAAATTGCCAAAAGAACTAACGTGGTTGCGATAACCGCACTGGAAACTTGTTCCATGGCCTTGATGGTTGCTTCTTTGGGGCTAAGCTTCTCCGTTTCCATTAAATATAACACTCGCTCAACCACAACAATAGCATCGTCTACAACCAATCCTATCGCCAAGACCAAACCAAACAAGGTCAGCATATTGATACTGTATCCAAGTGCCAGCATAACCGCAAAAGTGGCAAACAAAGACACAGGAATGGTCAATGATGGGATCAATGTGGCTCGCCAATCCTGAAGAAATATGTAACACACAAATACAACCAATACAAATGTCAGAATCAATGTGAAAACAACTTCTTCAATTGAAGCGCGGATGTAATCCGTCGAATCATAACCGATTGTATATTCCATATCTTCCGGAAAGCTCTGAGATAACCGTTCAATCTCTGCTTTAACCGCGGCCATGGCATCAAGAGCGTTAGCTCCTGCTAATTGGTTAATGGCTATAGCTACGTTAGGAGCATTGTTAAACTTTGATGTGGCTCTATAATTTTCTTCACCAATTTCTATACGAGCAACATCTTTCAGATAAACCAGACCGCCCTGCTCTGCCGTGCGTATGATAATATTCTTGAAATCATCAACTTCATTAACACGCCCTTGTGTCTGCAACGTATACACCATTTGTTGCGTTCCATCTCCGGGCATGGAACCGACACTACCTAATGATGGTTGGTAGTTTTGGCTTTCAATGGCTGATGTAATACTAGACAGCGGGATATTAAGTGCCGTTATTTTATCCGCATCCAACCATACTCGCATACTCAATTTGGATGAATAAACATTAACCTCTCCTACACCATAAACGCGTGCTAAATTGTTTTTGATGTTGTTTTGCACATAGTTGGCCAATTCCAATGGTGAATAAGTACCCTTTGGCGACCTCACCGTAATAAAACCCAATATATTTGATGAACGGCTTCGAACTGTCAATCCTTGGCGCGTTACCTCTGTCGGTAATTTGCTCTGCGCTTGTTGAATACGGTTTTGCACCTTAACCTGCGCCATGTCTCTATCAATACCGACCTTGAAGGTTACCGTTAATTGGTAACTGGAGTTTTCTGATGAAGAACTCATATAAAGCATATCTTCAACACCGTTGACTTCTTCTTCCAGCGGGATACCAATTGTTCGAGCAACAACTTCCGCACTGGCTCCCGGATAGGAGGCTGAAACAACAACTTCTGGGGGGGTAATTTTAGGGTACAGCGCAATCGGTAATGAAAAAATTGAAATTGCTCCTGCCAAAGTCAATACGATGGATATCACCATCGCAAAACGTGGTCTTTCAATAAAAATCCTTGAAAACATAGCTTATTTGGCCTCCGCTTCCGTATTAACCAAAGATGCCTTAACTGTCTGCCCGTTGCGTACTTTCTGCAAACCCTGAATAATAACTTTGTCTTCCGAGCTCAATCCTTCAAGAACAACTTGCTTGTCACCTATGATGTCACCAACTGTAACTCGGCGTTGTTCGGCTATGTTGTCCTTTACGACAATAACATAATTCCCGTGCTCATCTTGAGCTAATGCCGCCTGCGGAACAAGAATAGACATTTGAGGCTCTGCCGTTCCCACCCTAATATTGACATAGTTGCCTGGAAGCAGATACTGTTTATCATTATCATATTCCAAATAAACGGCTATTGTCGCAGTTTCCGAATTTACTTCATTATCGGCAAAATGCGCACGAATCTTACCGTTAAAAATTGTCCCGTTCGGTAAGATTACTTCCGTTGAAATGGGTTGTGTATTGTCTCCGTAGGTTTGGCGCATTGTCAACATTTCTTTGTCCGTGACAGAAAAAGCAACCCTTATCGGATTTATTTGTACTATTCGTGCTAAGGTTTGTAATGTGGAGGCGACATAGTTTCCTTCCGTAACCAAAGCCTTTCCTATTTGTCCAGATATCGGCGCCTTAATTTCGGTATAACCAAGCTCTATCTTGGCTAATTCCAAATTTGCCTCTGCTTGTTTTACTGCTGCTTTTGCTTGTAAATACGTACTCTCTGCCGTATCCATTGTTGCTTTGGAAGATATATTTTGTTTGCTTAGTGATTTTTGGCGTTTGTAGTCCCGCTCGGCTCGAACAAGATTGGCTTTTGCACTCTCCAATTCTGCCTGACGCAACTCTACCGTTGCTATATAACGGTCTTGTTCAATAACAAAAAGAATGTCTCCTTCACGAACAAAACTGCCTTCTTCAAACAAAACTTTTTCGACATATCCCGTTACTTGAGGTTTCAGATTAACACTCTTTATCGGCTCGACACTGGCTATATATGTTTGACGCGGAGATACATCCGCTTTTTTTACTTGTTCTATCAAAACATATGGTGTTTGCGCTCCCATACCACCGCTCATTGCAACTTGCGGCGTCAGGCGACCTTTTAAATACCAGCCAAATGAAACACATAGTCCTAAAATGATTACTCTTTTTATAATTGCACGATTTTTTAACTTTCCAACGAGCATCTTTACCTCATAACATAGAATCAAACCGAGCCTCGGAATATATCAAAAGACATAAACCGGCTGGAGTTTATGTACACCAAATTATTTTAACTTGCAAATTGTTTCTTTAAAAAATCAGCAATTTATTATTTAAGAAAATACTCTAGGGCTTTGTTTATATTCGTAAATTGGTGGTCTAAAAAACTTTCATGATGAATATTCGGAGATATTAATACTGTTGTCATTTCAAAAGATTTTGCCATCTGCAAATTGCGCAAACTATCTTCAAAAATAATACTTCTTTGCGGATCAATCGCATACTTTCTTATAAAATTTTCAAAAGCATCTTTTTGAAATTTGAAATAAAAACCATTCTTTTCTGCGTCACAAACATCATCAAATATGTTAACATCGACGCCTATTTGTTCCAATACAGATTGTACATGTCTACATGTGCTATCCGTAAAAACAAAGAGCCGCCCCGGAATCGCTCGCAATAAAGAATCTAATACAGGGTTGCGTTTTATATGCGCAACTGTCGTATCACAAATATAATCCATAAACTCTTTTTCCGAGATACCATACATATTTTCCATAGCTTGAGCTTCATATCTATAACGCTGCAAGATTATTTCTCGTTGCTTTTGAGCCTCGGCTTTGCTGAATTTCATCCGGTTGCAAAAAAAATCTTCCACCAAACGTTCACAATCTGCCTCTACTTCGCCGTTATCCTGATACAATGTGGCGTCCAAATCAAATATGTAATTTTCAAACTTGTGCATTAACGCTCTCTTTTGATGGCTTCGATATTGCGTATATATTTTTCATTTGTCGGGATATCTTCCAGCGGTATCGGCAACCGACGACGCCAATTCGGATATCTGTCTATATCTGTCCCCGGTAAGTTTTGCTGCTCTGCTACTTCAAATACATCTTCCAGCTGGAGTAAAAATATCTTTGACGAACTTTTTGCCATATAGGCATGTACAGCCTCAACCATACCTTCAGGATAGGATTCTCCATATATATAATCGCCCTGTCGTTTGCAATCTTGCGGCCATACTTGAGCGGCATCCAAAGAATCTAATAAATGCTTACGATCCGCTTCTCTTTTATGATAGCTTCTGATTTTATCTTCGGTACTCATCATCCCCAGCGAATAAGATAGTTCTATATCATAACCAAACCACCACATTTTCAAAGGCGGCATATCATGTGTACCAACAGATGTAACTGCTGCTGAAGGATAATGCTGCGGAGCAATAAAACCACCCCAGCCCGCATCCGAACGTTCTGCCCACAACACACTTAATGAATATATGTTATGGGCGCGCAATGCCTCCAAAAAGCCATCAGGAACATTACCTATGCTCTCACCGACAACCATACATTGGTTTAGATAACTTTCTAAGGTCAAAAGGTTTAGCATATCCTCAAAATTATAATAGACATAAGTTCCTTTGCTACCGTCATCTGGAATTACAAACAATCGCATCAGACTCATGACATGATCCATGCGAATAGCTCCGGCATTTTTCATGTTTGCTCTTATTACATTGATAAAAGGCTCATATTGACGCTCTTTGAGCTCGCGCGGAGAAAAACATCCTAAACCCCATTTTTGCCCGCAGGGGAAAAAAGCATCCGGAGGAGCTCCTGCTCCGACGTGAGGAATAAACACCTCCTTGTTACTCCAAAATTCTGCACTGTCTTTTCCTACACCAACAGCCAAATCTCTATAAAAACCGATTTTTAATCCTTTTTCTTTCACCCGTGATTGCGCTGCCGCAAATTGGCGACAAGCCTCATATTGCATAAATTTGAAAAAATCTACACGCTGTCTATGCTGGCGGACAAAATCCTCAACCGCTCCACTCTCTGGAGTACGCAGTTCTTCCGGCCACGCCATCCAGCCACCCCATACTTTGCGTGTTTGTTCTTCATAAATTGCTTGGAACGATGCTAAATTATCCAGCTCTCGCCCTTCCTTTATACAAAAATCCATAAACTCTGCATAACGCTTTGCCCTTTTGTTTTGAAGTATGCGTTCATAACAAAGCTCTAGACAGCGAATCTTTAGCCGATATATCTTATCATAATTGATAAACTCTTGATTTTTAATATCGGAGATTTCTGCCGCAACAGCTGCTCTATCTGTTGGTAAAAATTCAGGAACTTGTTCAATATCAATATAAATCGGATTAAGATACAACCGACTTATTGACTGGTATGGACTGGCATTTTCAGGATAATCATGAGCCAAAGTGTTAAGGGGATTCAAGCCAATAATTGAAGCTCCGCTTTGAGAGGCCATATCAACCAAACAACATAAATCCGTAAAATCGCCAACGCCCCAATTGCGCTTTGAATTTACTGAATATAATTGAATCGCATATCCCCAAACTCTTTCTTCAAATCCTTCTTGTTCAAACCCGTGGTGCGGCGCAACAGCAAGTTTTGTCCTATATATTTTGTCAGCAATTCTAATTGCTAATACATAATACCCTATTTTTAAAATTTCTGAAATTCTGTAACTTTGGCGACAATATTCTTTATCGCTTATAACTTTATATTCCGCTTCTCCTTCTTGAACAACGTTTATTTCAATTTTGTTGTTCTCCTCGTCAAAAAGCATAAAACTTTCTATCTTTTCCGAAGCTGGTAGAACCACATCAAAAAATATGTTGTTTTCTGTTCTAACATAGATACTTTCTAATGGGGTTTGCCATCTTTGTTCATCTATTTGAATAATGCTTTCTTCTATTTGTTCTTCTGTATCCACACAATAGCCTAAATCCTTCAGGATGAAGCGAATGACATTTTCTTCAACTTCATAGTTTTTGCGGTTTAATCCGGCATCACTAAAATGTGTTGCAATACCTGCTTTTTGGGCCAATCTGTTTAATGCTTCGGACATTGATATCCTCTCTTAGTTTATTTTTTTATCTCAAATACTAAAACGCTCCAAGCAGGAACTTTGAATATATGTCCGGAGGTAGCATCTGATGAGGAAACTTTTTGTGAGCTGTCAAGCAAGAGATGCCATGACATATCTTCCGGTAACATCGGAAGTTTCCAGTCTATTTCATTGAAATTGGCATTGAAAATAACCATAACAAAACGATTGCCGTTATAAACACAATAGGATAAACAACGTCTATTGCCATCATGCCAATCTGCCGAATCTAGCTCTTTGCCTTTTTCGGTATACCAAGCTATATCTTTATAACCACTCTTATCAATAGCAGCTCCCGTAAAAAATTTACGACGTTCAAAAATTTTGAGCTTTTTACGAAGACGAATCACTTTCCGAATATAATTGGCAAATTGTTTATTGGCATCAACAATCCCTTCCCATGTTATCCACGTTAATGCGTTGTCTTGGCAATAGGGATTGTTATTGCCTAGTTGGGTACGCATAAACTCATCTCCGGCAACAAGCATGGGTGTACCAAAAGACAGGAGTAAAGTTGACAACATCCCTCTGGCTCGTTGAAAACGATTTTCCAACACAACACTATTGTCTGTATCTCCTTCCAAACCTGAATTCCAACTCCAATTAGAATTGGTTCCATCTTGGTTGTTTTCACCGTTGCTTAAATTATGCTTGCCGTTATAACTGACTAAGTCATTAATATTAAAACCATCATGAGCCGTAACAAAATTTATACTGGACCATATATTGCGATTGTTATGATTAAAAATATCGCTTGAGCCTGCAAGTCTGCTTGCCATCTCTGCAACTTGAAACGTGTCCCCTTTCCAGAAACGACGAATATTATCCCGATATTTATCGTTCCATTCTGCCCAACCTGGCAGAAATGCTCCTACTTGATAGCCTCCATAACCAACATCCCATGGCTCTGCAATCAGTTTGACATTTTTTAATACAGGATCTTGATTTACGGCATATAAAAAACCACTTTCTTGAGAGAAATGTGTGTTCTGGCGAGCTAAGGTCGTCGCCAAATCAAAACGAAAGCCATCCACATGCATTTCCGTTACCCAATAGCGCAACGAATCCAGCACCAAGCGAAGCACTTGCGGATTTTGGATGTTAAAAGAAGCTCCACAGCCTGTCGTATCTACATAGTATCTTTTGTCAGCAGGATTAAGAATATAATAGGAAAGATTATCAATCCCACGGTAACACAATGTCGGTCCTAACTGATTGCCTTCTCCGGTGTGATTATATACTACATCAAGAATAACTTCCAAACCATGAGCATGCATGGTTTTTACCATATCCTTGATTTCTGATATGTCATTACCTGCAAGATACGACTGCTCCGGCGCAAAAAAGCTAAAACTCTCGTACCCCCAATAATTATCGGTGATATAACCTTTTTTATGACGATTTCCAAAAAAAGCGTGAATGGGTAAAAATTCAACAGCCGTTACTCCCAGCCATTTAATGTAGTTTATAACCGAGCTATGACTAAAACCAGCAAAAGTTCCTCGCTTGGAATCAGGAACAGACGGCTGCAACATGGTGTATCCACGTAATTGCGTTTCGTATATGATTGTATTTTCAAAACCATAACCCAGCGCTTTATCCCCTTCCCAATCATAACTGTCATCCACAACAACAGATTTGGGAACATAAGGGGCTGAATCCAAAGTCGAAAAAGACAAATCCTTATCCGGACTATCTACATCATAACCAAAAATGGCCTTATTCCATATCAACTTACCAACAAGTTTTTTGCCGTAGGGATCTATTAATAATTTGTTCGGATTAAAGCGATATCCCTCTTGTGGCTTGTACTTCCCGTATACACGATATCCATAAACCAACTCAGGCTTGGCATCTTCCAAATAAATATGCCATATGTTATTGTCATTTTCATCAATAACGTAACGTTCAAGTTCTTCCGAACCTGATGCATCAAACAAACATAGCTCGACCTTTTCGGCATTGGCCGAAAAAAGAGCAAAATTCACGCCTTTTCCGTCATAGTATGAGCCAAGAGGAGCTACTTTTCCGGAAGAGGCTTTGAATCTTGTCATGTGTTTTCCTTTTTATCTTATCGGTTTTAAGACTATTGTCGCCAGTGGCGGAACTCTCAATTTTATTGACAGGGGCTTACAATTCCACTCTATGTTCTCAGCGTGCATCATTCCTTCATTCTTAACGCCGCTTCCCCAGTAGTTTACATCATCACTGTTAAAAATTTCTTGATATGCGCAATTTTCATTTACACCACAACGATATTCCTCTCTGACAACTGGCGTAAAGTTGGATATCACTATCAGATAATCACTCGGATCATAACCTTTGCGCATATAGGAAATTATACTTTCGTCAGAATTGGAATGGTCTATCCATTCAAAGCCTCGATAATCAAAATCCTGTTGGTATAAAGGCGCATTGCCTTTATACATCAAATTGAGATCTCTTACACAGTTTTGCATACCGCGATACATCGGATAATCCAACAAAAACCAACGCAATCCTTCTTCGGCATTCCACTCCCAATCTTGACCAAAATCACACCCCATAAATAATAGTTTTTTTCCCGGATGTGTATACATAAATCCATAATATGCTCGCAAATTTGCAAACTTTTGCCACTCATCTCCGGGCATCTTGGACAACATCGAGCCTTTACCATGAACAACTTCATCATGAGATATCGGCAAGATAAAGTTCTCATTAAAAGCATAGAGCAAACCAAATGTCAGCATGCCATGATGATATTTTCGATGCACCGGCTCGTGCGAGATATATTTGAGCGTATCATTCATCCAGCCCATATTCCATTTATAACCAAAGCCTAATCCTCCCATCGTGGTCGGGCGAGAAACCATCGGCCATGCCGTTGACTCTTCTGCTATTGTAACGGCTCCTTTGGTTTGAGAATAAGCCAGCTCATTCATGCGACGCAAAAAGGCTATGGCTTCTATGTTTTCGTTGCCGCCATATATGTTGGGAATCCACTCTCCGTTTTTGCGAGAATAATCCAGATAAAGCATGGAGGCAACCGCATCAACTCGCAGACCGTCTATATGATATTCCTTGAGCCAAAATATTGCGCTAGCGCACAAAAAATTCATAACTTCGGTTCGACCATAATTATATATTTTTGTACCCCAATCCGTATGTTCTCCTTTGCGGGGATCCGCATGCTCATACAGATGTGTTCCGTCAAACTCATTCAAACCATGTCCGTCTTTGGGGAAATGCGCCGGAACCCAGTCCATGATAACAGAAATTCCCGCTTGGTGAAATTTATCAATTAAATAACGAAAATCATCCGGTGTTCCAAAACGACTGGTCGGTGCAAACATCCCCACAACCTGATAGCCCCAAGAACCGTCAAACGGATGCTCCGTTAAAGGTAAAAACTCAACATGCGTAAAACCCATATTAACAACATACGGAACCAATGTATCCGCCAATTCGCGATAGCTCATGTAGTCGTTATTTTCTTTGCGGCGCCATGAGCCAAGATGCACCTCATAAATGGACATCGGCTTATCAAAAGAATTATATTCTTCTCGATAATTCATCCACCCAGCATCATTCCAATTGTAGTGATTAATATCATAAACTACCGATGCGGTGTTTGGTCTTTTTTCAGAATAAAATGCCAATGGATCTGCTTTAACTATAATTGCATTATCCTGTGCTTTTATTTCATATTTGTATATTTCATTTTCATAAATGCCGGGAATAAAAATATCCCACACGCCACACGTCGGATGTTTACGCATAACATTGACGCGACCATCCCAATTATTGAAATTTCCGACCACACTCACGCGTTTGGCATTAGGCGCCCATACCGCAAAACTGACTCCTCTCACCCCATTTATTTCTATCGGATGCGCTCCCAGTTTTTTGTACATTTCAAGATGATTGCCTTCTGCCAAAAGATAAATATCCATATCGCCGAGTATGGATGGAAAACGATATGGATCCTCGGCCTCATATTTAACACCAAGATCGTTTTCTATGCGAAATTTATATGGAAAATTCTCTCTTATTCCGAGCTCTATTTGATAAAAACCACGCTCATCAATTTTTGTAAAATAACCTAAGGAATTATTATCATAATCTAATAATTCAACACTCTTTGAATGAGGTTGATAGGTGCGAATAAAAACCTCTTTGCTGCCTTTGTTTTTGTGTATTCCAAGAACCGCAAAAACATTACCGTGATCACCGTTTATGACAGCTTCCATTTCTTCTTTAGACAATAAGTTTGGCATATACAAATTCCTTAAATTTTACAACATAATTCAGAGATACTACTCTGTATGATTTATCTATAATTTCTTATAAATTTAAATGCAAGTCTTTTAACCTTAATTTCAATTTTTTTTTGGAAAAATAGTTTTTTAGTGCATTAGCTATTGACGTATTATTTTTTGATTGTATATTAGTCAATGTTTACCGAACTTTATTTGGAGTTAGTATTATGAATAAAATGAATGAAAAATACATTCAAGAAGCTGCATATTATCTCTGGCAAAATGCCGGTTGCCCCAATGGTCAAAATGAATATTTTTGGTCTTTGGCTATTGAGCAGCTTTCTAATAACTGCAACAAATCTTCTTGCAGCAAAAAGGCTTCTTCAAGCAGCAAATCCTGCGCTTCTAAAAAGTCTTGCAGCTCTAAGAAATCTGCCAGTTCTGCAAAATCTTCTTCAAGTGCAAAAAAGTCTTCTAAGTAATTTTTGACTGAAGGTTTTCATTGATAAAAACTCCGCTTATTCGCGGAGTTTTTTTTATTTATTTTTGAGCAAAAATTATCCAACCAAGGACATCTTTTTCGCCCTCTTTGCGCAAAAAAGAATCCTCAAAAATAATGTTATGGAATCCGCTGTTTTTTAACGTTGTTTCTATGTAGTTTTTCGTGTGAGAAAAACGCCCCGATGCATGCAAAAAAAAGTCTTGTTCGTCTTCAATATTTTGTGTGACGGAAAAAACAAAAAAACCTCCCTCTAGTAATATTGAAAAGACTCCTAAAAACACATCTTCCAATTGTCCGAAATATGTCAAAACATCTGCAGAAATAACTATATTATACAATGTTTTTGCCGTGCTTAAATATTCTTTTATTTCTGCTTTTTCAAGATGATTATACACTCCTTTGTGACGAGCTTCTGCCAGCATGAATGTCGACAAATCTATACCACACAGTTCTCGTTTTTTAAAAAGAGAATCAATTGCCTTGCCGCATAATCCTGTTCCACAACCAAGATCAAGAATCTTATATTTGTATGTTGAATCTATGCACAT
The DNA here is from genome assembly GCA_944393685.1 of uncultured Alphaproteobacteria bacterium. GTDB lineage: Bacteria > Pseudomonadota > Alphaproteobacteria > RF32 > CAG-239 > CAZU01. The sequence goes on along the minus strand of CALYAW010000004.1, from coordinate 112,499 downwards.
ATTTTTTTTGATTATTTCTGCAATTCGTTGTGGGGAACTATATGATAACGACGATAGAATCTCATCAAACTCAGAAGCAAAATTATCAAAAACTTTTTCAATATATACAGGATCGCAAGAAATATGATTTCTATCATGAAATAAAGATGCAACACTTTGTTCCACTATTGGATTTTTGCTATATTTCTTTTGCCATTTTGAAACAATCGGAAGAACGATGTCTTTGCCTTTTTCACTTGAAATTTCATATATGGCATAGGACAAATTCAGATGCTGAGAATCTTCTCCTTTGCTTAATTCAACAGCCCTATATGCTGCTTCCAAGGCTTCTTTTTCATGTCCGTTTTTTTGTAGTGCCTGGGATAAATAATTCCAATTCCAAAAGTCGTGCGGCGCTATGCTTATTGCCTTGTTAAACGCTGTTTGCGCATCTTCAAAGTTTTCGGTTTCAAGATGTATTTTTCCGTATAATGACCACCCACATTCTTGTCCTGGAAATTTTGTTATTATTTTTTTTGCATCTATCAACGCTGCTCTATAATTTTTTTTTAATAAAAAAATATTTCCCTGATTACACAACGCAGATATATGATAGGGATATTTTTTTAAGATCTTTTGATAATATTTCAGGGCTTGTTCATATCGGCCGTTAAGATAATATTTGTTCCCTTGCTTTAACCATCTATCACAACTGTTAAATAATGAGAAAAAAACAGTAATCATATTCCATATATTTCGCATCAGAAACACCTTGCATGCTTGATATTTATCAATATAAATTATATAACTCAATAGAGATAAAAAGTGGTTAATATGGTCTATTCGTATAAAAACATATGGCAAGTTGCCGCTCCTATTCTAGCCGGATTAATTATTCATCAATTAATTGGAATGACAGATACTGTTTTTCTTGGGCATTTGGGAGAGATTGAGCTTGGCGCCTCTGCTTTGGGAGGTGTTTTTTATATTGTTTTATTTATGCTCGGGCACGGTTTCAGCACCGGTGTTCAGATTATTATTGCCAGGCGGCACGGCGAGAATAATTGTAACAAAATTGCTGATGTTTTCTATCAGAGTTCTTTTTTCTTGCTGTTTACCGCTGCAATATTGGTAATCTTAACACATTTGTTTTCTCGCCCTCTTTTAGCTACTTTTATTTCTTCTTCCAAAGTGCTTGAAGCCACTCTTGATTATGTTAATCCTCGTGTGTGGGGGCTGCTCTTTTCTTTTATTATTGTTAACTTCAGAGCTTTTTTTGTGGGAATTACAATTACAAAAGTTTTAACCTATAATGCTTTATGTATGTTATTATCCAACATTATTCTGGATTATGGCCTTATTTTCGGAAACCTCGGAATGCCTAAATTAGGCATTGCTGGTTCTGCTTACGCATCGGTCGCTGCCGAAGCCGTATCTGTTTTGTTTTTTATTATCTATATCGTTTTTAAGCTAGATTGGCAAACGTTTGGCTTCAAAAAAATAAGATGGTGGAATAAAAAACTTCTTACCGAAATTTTTAATCTTTCTTTTTGGACAACCATGCAATCAATTGTCAGTCTTGCTACATGGTTGTTCTTTTTGATTGCAATTGAAAATTTGGGAGAAAAAGAGCTGGCGATATCCAATATTTTGCGTAGCATCAGTTCCTTAATCTTCATGATTGTCGGTGCTCTCAGTGCGACGGCAAATTCTCTAACCAGTAATCTTATCGGATGCAAGCGCATTCAAGAAATACGCCCTACTGTCATGCGCATTATTAAAATGGCGTATGCCATGGGTATCCCCTTGGTTATTTTACTTTTATTTGCTTATAAACCTGTAGTCGCCGTTTATACAAACGACTCCCAATTGACCAAAGGTATTTTGCCGCCATACATTATGATGCTCAGCACATATTTAACGTTGGTTCCGGGAATGATCCTGCTTAGTACGATTTCTGGAAGTGGACGAACAAAACTTGGCATGAATATAGAATTGTTTTGTTTGGGGATATATGTTTTTGCTGTTTGGTATACGGTGATTCATTTGCGTTCTGATTTACTATGGTGCTGGAGCTGTGAGCATTACTATAATATTCCCCTCTCTTTTATCACCTATTATTACTTTGCTAAAAAACGAAAACTGGCCGTTAAAGTATAACGTTCTATCCATAAAAAAAGCCTTGCAACATACTGAGTTGCAAGGACTTTGATTGGTAGGGGTAGTCAGACTCGAACTGACACGGGAGTGAACCCACAAGATTTTGAGTCTAGCGCGTCTACCAGTTCCGCCATACCCCCATCAAATTTCTGCAACGATAAATAATATATTTATATGTATTCGTCAACAGTTTTTTTCCAATATTTTTATTTTTTCACATTCTTTATTAATCAAAGATTTATATGACCAATGGATATAAGAAACCTTTAATCAAAAATATTTTTTATTATATCTTTTTTATTACTTAAGGAGAAAAGCCATGCTTCACTCAGATATAACAAAAAGCTGTCTCAATGATTTAACCTTGATTAATTATGCCAACATCGGCACGCCAAAACAAGGAAAAATCATTTCCAGAATAATCGAAAATTGGGATAACAGGCGCTATTTAAAACCTTCTGAAAAATTTTTTCATATCGGTTCTAATAAAATACGCCTTAAACAATACCCTAATATGGAAACCAGAATGTAGCTCAACCTAGGCGTTGCCTGACAAACCTTTGGCTATATTCATGTTGATATTGATTAGAATATCAAGTTTTTTGGGATCCGGATCTGCTGATATATCCATAGTTCTTTGGAAAACAAACATGGCAAGATTTAATATATTCTTCTTAACTTCTTGCGGCTGCGGACAATCGGCATCACTCATTGCTGCCGCTATTATTGTCCATAATTTGCGATTTTTTTCTAATGCTTCATCCAGCTCACCTTTGCACTCTTCCCAATGCTCTTTTATTTGGTTTAATGACGAGGCCGTGCGTATCAATGCCCTGCTCTCAAGCTCAGATTGACCCATGCCTGACATGTCATTTTGTGCATAACTTTGTGAGATGTTCATCTGAATTCAATTCCTAAAATAAAAACTTTTTTAACAATATTTCGTTATTATAATAACAAAATTAAGTTACTTAATCGTAAATATTTTGGGATTAGGAATTATGAAAAAAACTAAATTCGGATTGTGGTTTTTGGCAATTGTATTCTTGATTGGAACCTCTATAACTGCCAAAGCTTTTGTGCGTTATGAAGACAAGCATCCTCAAAAACGACGCGATATTCATATTACCGGATTTATTGATTATGCTCCTTTCGGTTTTGTGGAACATCCTGATGAAAAAATATACGGAAAATTTACTTCAATCTTTCAGCCTATGTTCGAAACATTGGCTAAAGAAAATAATCTGCGTGTTTTTTACGATCTTCAGAAAAAAGACTATCCAACTTTGGTACAAGAAGTCCGAAAAGGCGAAGTTGATGTCCTCTTCGGCGCCTATCACCAAACCGAGACCTACAGAGGTTTAGAACTAATCTATCCTGCCGCTATTAATAATCCTATCACGATTTTTATGTTGCCCAACAGGGTTAATGAAGTTAAATCAACTGATGATTTGCGCAAACTTAAAGGCGTAAAAATTGCTCATGAAGTATACAGCGATTATATCAATGAACAACTTAAACAATTTAATATTGAAAGCGTTGATTCTTCTTATGAAATGTTTGAAAAACTTTTTACCAAAAAAGTTGACTATATTCTCGTTAGTCATTATTTCGGATTGATTGAGGCTATTAAACTGGGATTACGAGAACAAATTGCCGTTGCTCGACAAACTTTGTGGCAAATTCCTATGTTTATTGCCGTATCAAAATTATCTCGCGAGCGCAAAATGCTCGCTCAAAAACTCACTCGTTACATGGAAGATGAAAATAATAGAAAAGCCTTTCAAGAGGCTGTTACACAAATGGTGGCTGAATTTGAAAAAAATTCTCAAGGTATCGTACCTCCGACTTTCGGGCTTGAAAAATCTGATAAATGATATTGCTTTGTTGACCTATTGCGAATCTGCGATTAATATAATCTCAATATTAAAAAGTCAGAGGCGATTTTAATGGTTTTACTTATTCATCATCCTGTTTCGGCTGCATCTCGCAAAATACGCTTGTTAATGAGTGAAAAAAAAATGCTGTTTATCCTTAAAGAGGAAGAGCCGTGGAAATTGTCGGAAGATGTTTTTAAATTGAATCCAGCCGGAGAATTGCCCATCTTTTTAAATGACGGCAATGTAATTGTCGGTGATTATCCGATTGCAGAATATTTAGAAGAAACCGTGACCGACATCCAATTGATTTTTGGCGATGCAAAGCAAAAAGCTGAAATCAGGCGCCTGACAGATTGGTTTGATAAAAAATTCCAACGCGAAGTTTATCGTAATATTGTTCAAGAAAAAGTTCACAAACGATTTGCATCAGGTAAAGCACCGGATTCTCAAATCCTGAAAATTGGCCTTAATAATCTGGTGTTTCACCTTGAGTACATGGAATGGCTTTTGGAACGCAGACAGTATTTGGCCACTGATACAATTTCTTTGGCGGATTTATCGGCCGCGGCACAGTTGTCCGTTGTTGATTATCTCGGAGGGGTGCCTTGGGAAGATTTTAAAAATGCAAAACTTTGGTACTCTAAAATAAAATCCCGCCCTTCTTTCAAGGATATTTTGAAGGACAACATTCGAGGAATTTTGCCTGCAAAACATTATGCCAATTTGGATTTTTGAAAGCTGTGATATATGATTAAAACTTTTTGTATTCTGACTTTGAGCGTTTTTCTTTGTTCCTGCACTTATCTATCAAAAGGAAGCGGACAGGTAGTTTATCATTGGGAGAAAGTCAATGTCGGGGTACAAAAATTTTCTGCGGATCATGCCGAATGTCTCCTTTCTGCTAAAGAATTTAAGTTGATGCCCGATTTTCGTACTTGGTTTTATTCTGAGGAAACAAAGTTAAATACGCGCGCTGACTGGCATTCCAGCAAAGGAATCTGGGCAACTTATGTTCCTTACGCAGGGGCTCAACCTTTGATTGTCAACTCTCGACATGATGATGATGATATCAGCCCTGCAAATTACAGTAAATGTATGAAATCAAAAGGATATTGGCTGCGTGATCACGATATTCCGGAAATTACAAATATTAACCTTTACAAAACACGCCGCCCACATCTTGTTCAGCCTTTCGGATATCCGGAATATTATTAATCGTGTATCCTCCGCCGATTGCCTTATAAAAACCGGTAATGTAGTTATAAAGATTTGCATTGCTCTCTATGTAGGTGTTTTGTGCATTGAGCAGATTTTGCTGTGCCGTCAGAACTTCACTAAATTCAATCAGACCGTTTTTATATTTGATGGTGGAAATATCTGCTACTTCCTGCTGTGCCGCCAGCGCTTTTTGTGTTTCTTGATTGCGTTGATATTCTTTCTCTATATTATATGCTGCGTCTTTAATCTCTGATATTGCTTCAAGGACGCCTTGCTTATATTGCTGCAGATCTTCTCTTGCAAAAGATTTTTGAAGTTTGACATTATTTACCAACGCACCCCAATGAAATATCGGAAGATTGATTGTCGGTGAATAATTATATGTATTACTACCTCCTCCAATTAAGGATGATATATTTTTGGATTGGTATCCCCAAAAAGCACTCAGATTTACATTGGGAAACATATTTGATATCGCCTGACCAACCGCCGCATTTTGCGCCATAAGCTGATATTCAAGAATCCGTATATCCGGTCTATTTCTTATGACGTCTACCGGTATTTCATAAAGTTTTGAAATATTATATCTAAGCGGTTCTTTTATAATATTTGTCTTAGGATAAATAAATTGAGAATCTTTTGTATCCGGAAGTGTAGATGTTAAGACCGATAATGAATTTTGTAACGTATTTTCCGATGCCTCAAGCTGCGGAATTGTCTCTCGTGTTGAACTCAAAAGGTATTGGGCTTGATTATATGTCGTATCATCGGCTAGTCCGGCATCATATTTTTGTTTTATTAATTCATAAAGACTCTTTTGCAAAGCCTCGTTTTTACGCGCAATTTGCAATTGTTCCTGTACGTGACGCAATTGTATATAGGTTGAGGTGATTTCAGCTGTCAGAGCCAATTGAACATTTTGTAAATTTGCGCTGGCTGCGGCAAACAATGCTTTATACTGCTCATTTAATCGTCTGCCTCCCCCCCAGATATCTATTTCCCATATGGAATCCAGACCAAGTTGAAAATAATCCGTAGATAGCGGTTCTCCTGTGTAAATTCTGGAATCTTTTAGATAATAGTATGTCCCCGAGGCATCAAACGTGGGCAGATATTTAGTGTTGTTTATCCGCAGATTTTGTCTGGCTTGGTGCAATTTCTCTATGGCTATTTTTATATCCGTACTTTGTTTGAGGCCTTTTTCTATCAAGTTATTTAATATCGGGTCATTAAACTCTTTATACCAATATAATGAAATTTGTTTGTTACTCGGTCTAAGATTGAGAGTTTTTTGCAATTGCTCGTCCGTTACAATGTCGGGATGTTTATAATCCGGTCCTACCGTACATGAGACTAACAACAACAAATATATTCCTGATAAAAAACTTTTTACCATCTTACTCTCCCTTAGTCTCTTCCTGTATTGATGTTGATGAACCAGAAGACGTGTTTTTGCCTCCTCTTTCTTTTAATGTCTCAAAAAATGCAAATAATGCAGGTATAAATACTATACCGACAAAAGTTGCCGCTATCATGCCAAAAAACACTGAGGTTCCGATGGCTATCTGGCTTGAGGCTCCCGCCCCCTTGGCTATTATCATCGGAAATACACCTAAGATAAAAGTCAAGGCTGTCATTAATACCGCTCGAAAGCGTTCTTGCGCTCCTTTAACTGCCGCATCAAGAATGGACGCCCCTTTTTCTCGGTAGTCTTTGGTAAACTCGACAATCAAAATGGCATTTTTTGCGGCTAAACCAATTAACATAATTAAACCGAGCTGAGCATAAATACTCAACGGTTGAGACATCAAATGCAATCCCATCAGTGCCCCTAAAATTGCAAATACTGTTGAAAACATAACAGAAAAAGCAAGCATCCAGCTTTCATATAACGCAACCAGAAAAAGGTAACAGAACAACAAAGCCAAAGCCATCAAAAAAGTTGCTAATCCTCCAACTTCAACTTCTTGTAAACTCAGTCCCGTCCAAGCAATTTGGTAATCTTTGGATAATGTTTTCTTTGCCAATGAAACTATTGAATTAATGGCTGTTCCCGTACTGATGTTTGGACTGCTTTGAGCGGTTATGCCGGCTGCCGTATATTGATTGTATCGATAAATGATTTGAGGAGAAATCTTTATACCCACATCGGCAAAACTTTTGAGCTTTATCATGGAGCCGTTTGCAGAACGAATATACATGTTTTCAACATCGTTTATATCTTTTCGGTATGGAAAATCTGCCTGAATAATAACATCATTAACCTGACCGCTTAAGGTTATGTTATTGATATAACGCGAACCTAAATTACTTTGTAATGCCGAAAACAAATTGCTGACAGGAATCTGATATGACTCCAGTTTGGTCCGGTCTATATCCAGATATATATGCGGTGTGTTGGCTGTAAAGGTTGAAAATGCATAGGCAAAATCCGAATTTTTATTTAGCTCTCCTAAAAAATTTTCCATTATATCGAAAAGATGATTTGGGGTGATATTTCCATTATTTGATAATAGTTCAAAAGACAATCCGTTGCTTTGCCCAACACCAGGAATCGATGGCGGAGCAAAAAAGTTTATTTGCGCATCTTTTATATCCGAAAATGTTTTAATCAGACGTGTGGTTATTCCTTCAATGGATAGAGATTTACTCTCTCTGTCACTCCACGGCTGCAAACCGACAACCCCTAGCGCCACATTCTCCCCGCTTCCTCCAAGCATGCTATATCCTGCCACCGAAATAAAATACTTGATGCCATCCATTTTGAGAGCACGCTTTGTTACTTCTGAGAGAATATCTTCCGTCTGATTAATGGTGGCCGTATCCGGTAATTGAATATTGGCAAATATTATACCTTGATCCTCTTCCGGTAAAAAAGATGTTGCCGTAATCTTAAAACCAATAAAAATCAACACGATTGTGGCTAGTGTTATTATGGCTGTTGTCCAAATATTTTTTGAGAAATAGCCAACCGCCTTTAAATACTTGATTTTGAAAAGATCAATCGTATCGTTGAATTTCTTAAATACTCCTTTTGCTTCCTTCTGTTTGTCTCCTCGTAAAAAAATCGAGCATAAAGCAGGTGAAAGCGTTAAAGCATTGAAAGCTGAAAAAATGATTGCCGTTGAAATTGTTACGGCAAATTGTTGATATATTTTTCCGGTAATTCCGGCCATTAAGCCAACCGGAATAAAAATTGACAACAGCACAAACGTGGTGGCAATAATTGCGCTTGCAATTTGTTGCATACCTTTTATGCTGGCCGCTTTAGAATCGAGATGTTCATATTGCATCAAATATTGTACGCGCTCGACTACAATGATTGCATCATCCACAACCAGACCTATGGCCAATATCATGGCAAATAATGTCAAAATATTGATATCAAAACCCAATACGTAAATTACCGCAAAAGTCGCTACCAAAGAAACAGGTATTGTAATCAACGGTATTAAAGTTGTTTTGGCTCGTTGCAAAAAAATGTACGTAACAAGCACAACAAGACTAAACGTGATTACTAAAGTCTCTATGATGCTTGTGATGGATGCTTTGACGTAATCTGTCGAATCGTAACCAATGCTTAACTCGACATCCTGAGGTAAAATTTTTTGTAAATTTTCCAATTCTTTTTTTATACTCGACATGATATCTAAAGAATTAGAATTGGGCAGCTGGCTTAATCCTATTACCACAGCCGGCGCATTATCAAAATGTGCTTGCATGGTATAGGTATTGGCACCGAGTTCTATGCGCGCAACATCTTTAAGACGAACAATTCCCCCTTCTTTGGTGGTGGTTAAAATAATTTGTTCAAAATCTTCAACGGTGTTTAACAAACCTTTGGCGTTTAAGGATAAAACCATTAATGTATCCTTGCTGCTCGGAGCGGCTCCAACGCTTCCTATGGAGGCTTGAGTATTTTGGCTTTCTATGGCAGAGGCAACATCGGCACTGCTTAATCCCAATGAAGAAAGTTTTTGAGGGTTGAGCCAAATTCTCATACTGTATTGAGGTCCATAAATTGATACATCTCCTACTCCTGGAATACGCGCCAAAATATCTTTGATATTGGTGTAGGCGTAGTTGCTTAAATATAAATCATCATAGGAACCTTGAGGAGAACGGAGCACCATCATGGCCAATAAATTTGAAGACTGTGTTTTTACATCAACACCTTCTTGGGTTACTACTTCTGGTAATTGAGACATAACCTGTTGCAAACGATTTTGAACTTTCACTTGGGCTATATCCTTGTCTGTGCCGACATTAAATGTAATTGTCAGATTGTAACTCCCGCTGTCATCTGAAGTCGATGACATATAGAGCATATCTTCAACACCATTGATTTTATTCTCTATTGGAACAGCAACCGTATCAACCAGAACTTGCGCACTGGCTCCTGGGTAAGTGGTACTGACAACAATTTGCGGAGGTGTTATCTCAGGATATTGAGACACAGGCAAAACAGCTATTGCCAATAAACCCAACAGAATCATGATAATGGCGATGACGCCGGCAAAACGTGGTTTGTCGATAAAATATTGCGAAAACATTTAGTTGTGCTCCTGCTGAGACTGAACTTTTATTTTTACTTTTGTTTGTGGCGTGATGACGGGTACTTTGTCAACTACCAAATATTCATCCTCACCAAATTTGTTGCCGACAATATAATTATTGTTTTCTGATGCCAAAATATTGAGTTTTGTTTTTACCAGTTGTTTGTTACGAATAATATAGGCAAAAACTCCTTCCGGCAGTAAGGTGGTATATTTTTGCTCAATGACAAATGCATCCTTATATTGCTTTTCCAAAAGAACATCCACATAAGCATTAGCAACTAGTTCTTTATTGGGATTTTCAAAATCGGCATAAACCGCTATTGAATTTGTAGAATTATTAATCTGATTGTCAGTAAATTGAAAAATCCCATTTTCTTGATACACCTTGCCGTTGGCCAATCGTATTCTTATTATTTGATCTTTGAGTATATCCGTTCCTGAATTTAAGAGATTAAGATATTCTTTATCACTAATGGAAAACACAACCCGAATCGGATTGTATTGCACAATTGATAATAACTCTCCCGCTCCGGAGGATACATAATTTCCCGGCGTGAGAGACACATTGCCAACAGTTCCATTAATTGAGGCCTGAAGTACTGTATAATCCAGCATAACTTTTGCTTTTTGCTCATTTGCCTTTGCCGCTTCAAGCGAGGCTTTGGCTGCTAAAAATTGAGCTTGCGCATTATCATATTCTGTTTTTGAAACAGCTTTGGAACCTGCTTTTTTTATGCGTTCAAAATAAATTTTGGCATTGTTAAACTGAGCCTTGGCTTGATTTCGCGATGCAATAGCGGCATTATATGATGCTTTGTATTCCCGAGGATCAATTTTTAACAGATTATCTCCGATTTTTACATCTTGTCCGCCTTTTACCCAAATATCGGAAATATAGCCGCTGACATTGGATGTCAGCGATACTTGATGAATGGGCGTAATATAACCAATATACTCTGTTTGGGAAGAAATATCTTCTTTTTTAAGAGGTATTACAGTTAATTCGATTTCCGAAGATTTTTCTGGAACCGCAGAATTGGCATTTTGAGATTCAGCACAATAAACTGCAAAAATAAAAATTATGGCTAAAACTATCCACCATAGGCGGCGTGTTAAGTAATGTTTGAAGTTTTCGGACATTCCGTTTCTCCCAAAATCCAAGCTCTTTTCTTTAAATAATCGGCTCCTGTCCTAATTCAATATGACTAATACAAGGAATTTGTTTATTTTTGAGCAATTGCTCTTGGCGAAAAACAAAATTTGTTGTATCCTTGGGCAAATTGTGAGTTTGTTGACAAGATTAAAAATTTTGAGGAGTAAAATGTCTAAAGACAAAAATATCAAACCTGTTGTTTTACAAGTTTTGCCAGAATTGGAGCATGGCGGTGTTGAAGCCGGAACAATTGAAATTGCAACGGAACTTAAGGCTCGCGGTATCAAAAATTTTGTAGCTTCCAAGGGTGGGCGTCTGGTTTATGAGCTTGAAAAAGCTAAAGTCCCGCATTTTACACTTGATTTGAAAACCAAAAATCCGATTAAACTTTATCTAAACTCCAAAAAACTTGAGAAGATCATTAAAGATAACGGCATCAACATTGTTCATGCCCGTTCAAGAGCTCCTGCATGGAGCGCTTATTGGGCTGCCAAAAGAGCCGGTGTCCATTTTATGACGACGTTTCACGGTACGTATGGTCTTGGTCCTTGCGGCATTAAAAAATTGTATAATCGTGTCATGACATATGGTGAAATTGTTATTGCCATATCCCACCATATCAAAAACCACATTCTCAAATATTACAAAATCAATGAAGATAAAATCCGTCTGATTCATCGTTGTGTCAGTATCGAAAAATTTTCTCCTGAAAATGTTAATCCGCAACGTATCATTGCGGCAATAAAAGACAATAATATTCCTGAAGACAAGCCGATTATCTCTTTAATCGGGCGAGTTACACATTGGAAGGGACAACATAAACTTATTGAAGCTTTGGCAAAAACAAAAAACCAAAACTATCATTGTCTGATTGTTGGTTCTGATCAGGGACGCACGGCATATACGGATTCTTTGCGTTCTTTGGCCAGAAAGCTAGGCGTTATTGACCGCGTGCAATTTATCGGACACAGCTTTGATATTCCTGCATTGCTTATGGTATCAGATATCGTTTTGTCAACAGCCATCGAACCTGAGGCGTTCGGACGCGCCGCTATTGAAGGACAAGCCATGGGGAAAATTGTTATCGCCTCAAATATCGGCGGTTCGCTCGAAAATACAATTGACGGTGTTACTGGAAAATTGTACGAAGCTCAAAATGCTCAAGCACTGGCTGATGCGATTGATTGGGCGCTTAATCTTCCTCAAAAAGAAAAAGAAAAAATCGGCAAAGCGGCAATAAAAAATGTAAAAGACAACTTCACAAAGCAAATTATGTGTGATAAAACTATTGCCGTGTATGAGGAACTCATCACCAAATAGACTCTTTTTAGACAGCGTTTTTTTGGTTATTTAAAGTCGCGCTGTCTGGGGTTTTGTATTTTAAAACCTCGCATTTCATGACTTTAAAATAGCAGAATGTTAATTTGAATAAACAAGGAATTTTTAATATGGTTGCGATTAAATTACCAGATGGAAGCATTCTGGAAATGGAGAGCGGGGTCAATGGTTTTGACATCGCCAATAAAATAAGTTCATCTCTTGCAAAAGCAGCTTTGGCTGTCACCGTTAACGGAACAACACAAGATTTGAGCACTCCTATCACTACCGACGCAACCGTGACTATTATCACCGGTAAAGATAAAGAAGGGCTTCATATCATCCGCCACAGTTGTTCGCACGTTATGGCCGAAGCTGTCAAAGAGTTGTGGAACGATGTGCAAGTTACAATCGGGCCTGCCATTGAAAACGGGTTTTATTATGACTTTGCCCGCAAAGAGCCTTTTACAACTGATGACTTTGAGAAAATTGAAGCTAAAATGCACGAAATCATCAAACGTGATGAAAAAGTTGAGCGTTTTGTTTTGCCTCGCAATGAAGCCATTAAGTATTTTAAGGACATGGGGGAGCATTATAAAGCTGAAATTATTGAAGATTTACCGGAATCTGAGATTATTTCTCTCTATCGTCAAGGAAACTTTACTGATTTGTGCCGTGGACCACACGTTCCCTCTACCGGAAAAATCGGCGATGCTTTCAAATTAATGAAAGTTGCCGGCGCATATTGGCGGGGTGATTCTTCCAAAGAGATGTTGCAACGTATCTATGCAACAGCTTGGGCTTCAAAAAAGGAATTGGATGAATACCTTAAAATGCTTGAAGAAGCTGAAAAACGTGATCACCGTAAAATCGGCAAAGAAATGGATTTGTTCCATTTTGAGCCGGAGTATGCTCCGGGTGCCGTCTTTTGGCATGATAAGGGTTATAAAATTTACCGCAAGTTGATTGAATATATGCGCAAACGCCAAGAAAATAACGGCTATTTTGAAATTGCGACACCACGTATTATGGATCGTTGTTTGTGGGAAATTTCCGGTCACTGGGATAAGTATGGCGCCCATAACTACTCGGGCAAAACCGAAGACGAAAAAATGTTCTGCGTCAAACCGATGAACTGCCCGGGTGGTTTGCTGGTCTATAAGCAAGGGGTTAAGTCGTATCGTGATTTGCCTTTGCGTATGGCAGAGTTTGGAATGGTTAACCGCTATGAGGCTTCCGGTTCGCTGATGGGCTTGATGCGTGTGCGTGAATTTACTCAAGACGATGCGCATATTTTCTGCACACCCGAGCAGATGGAAGAAGAATGCATTACCACGTTGAAATTGATTTTGGACATTTATAAAGACTTTGGCTTTAATGATGTTAAGATTTATTTGTCTACGCGTCCGGACAGTATTTATCGTATCGGCTCCGATGAAATTTGGGATATTTGCGAGAACGCGCTGGCCAATGCTCTCGAAAGCCATGGTTATAAATATGAAATTAATGCCGGTGAAGGTGCTTTCTATGGACCAAAATTGGAATTTATTCTCAAAGACGCCATTGGTCGTGAATGGCAATGCGGAACCATTCAGGTTGATATGAATCTGCCTCAGCGTTTTGATATTTCTTATATCGGCGAAGACGGAGAAAAGCACCAACCGGTTATGTTGCACCGCGCGTTGTTTGGCTCAATTGAGCGTTTTCTCGGCATTTTGATTGAAAACCATGCCGGAAAATTGCCGTTGTGGCTGTCTCCCGAACCGGTTGTTGTTTGTCCGATTATCAGTGAGATTAACGGCTATGCCGAAGGAATCACTCAAAAATTGCGTGCTGCCGGATTATATGCCCGTTCGGATTTGCGCAATGAAAAAATCAATTATAAAATTCGTGAGTTGTCGGTTCAGAAAGTTCCGGTGATTGCAATTGTCGGTGCAAAAGAAAAGGAAAACGGCACGGTTACAATTCGTCGCCTTGGTTCTGAAAAACAAGAAACCGTGAGAGTTGATGATTTTGTTGCCGCCATGGTCAAAGAAACGACCATGCCGAGTATGGATAAGTAATCAAAGATAGTAATCTGTAATCAGAGCCGTCCTGGAAAGGGCGGCTTTTTGTGCAAATGTAATCAGTATTCTTTAACACAATATTCAGGCATTTCTTTAGCTATTAGTTGACATATTACCATTTAAGATATATATATAATCCTGTTCTTCGTATTTTTATAACAAAGAAAGCGCCAAAATGTTAGTTGAATTTAAGTTTAGCAATTTTAGAAGTTTCAAAGATGAAGCCTATTTTTCTATGGAACCTCTTACTCAAAATGGTAAAAATATCAATGTTATCAATACCCATTTGAAAAGAATTCCTCAGCTTTATACAACCGCCGGTTTTTTTGGCCCCAATGCATCAGGTAAATCAAATATATTAAAAGCTTTTTATATCTTTAGACGTCTCATTAAAGAGACTTTCTCATATGGAGTTGATAAAACACTTAAGACAGATCAATACCTGTTAAACGAAGAATATACACAAAAGCCGACTTTTTTTGAAATATCCTTTTTAGTTGAAAAAAGTTTATATAAATATGGTTTTCAATATGACAAAACAAAAATTATTGAAGAATACCTTTATGTAACAGATTATTCTTTAGAGGGTTCGGCCAGAGAACGGCGGATATTTCACCGTAAAGAAAATGAATTTGCAAAAAGTAAAGGAATTTTACAACGTTGGATTGATGATTTGTCATCAAATCGACTATTTTTATCAGATATTATAAATAACAGGAAATGCGAAATCCCTGAAATTGTGGCAACGTATGCTTGGTTGATGAAAAAATTTCATATAATCAGTAATAGCGTATCTAAATCTTTTTCTTTTGAGATGATCCAAAAAGGAGATACAGCTGAGATTCTTGAGCACATGAGAAATGCCGATTTGGGATTAGAAAATATATCTGTTAATAAAGTCAGAGCAGAGGATGCTATAAAAACTTCCAAAAATTCAGACAGCCGTGATGAATTAAAAAAAGCTATTCAAGATTTCCTGGTAAAAAAGTTGATGAATGGTGACGCTGAAGCAATAGATGTTAAGACTTTTCACAAAATGGAAAATGAAACCTTAAAAGAATTTAATTTTGAAGACACAGAGTCCAAAGGAACGAAGGTTTTTCTGGCTTTGACTGGTCCAATTATTGATACACTACGAGATGGCAGTGTTTTAGCTGTGGATGAACTTGATGCCTCCTTGCATCCAATGTTGATAAAATATCTTATTTCGCTTTTTAATAATCTGGATATCAATAAAAATGGAGCACAATTGATTTTTACCTCTCATGCCCATTACCTTATGGATGGCGAGTATTTAACTCGTGATCAAATATGGTTTACCTCTAAAGAGGACGGTTTATCTTCTGAGCTTTATTCAATCGCAGATTTTAATGAAGACCGAAGAAAAAAATCTTTTTATGAATCATATATGCATGGAATCTATGGTGCTGTTCCTAAGGTAAAGGGAATGTAAGTATGGTACGGTATTCTAAACCTAAACAAACGCAGATTGTCTATCAGTTTGTTTGTGAAGACAGCAAATCATCGCAAAACTATATCAAAGGTTTTAGTTCTTATTTTTGCCTTGGTCTTGAAACAATGTCTTCCAACGGAACAAGTGCCAAAAACGTTGTCAAAACAGCTAAGGTCAAAGCTAAATTTTTCCACGATAATTTTATTCCTTATAAAATGTACTGTATTTTTGATAAAGATGATGATGATATAAGCGTTATCAAAAATGCAATAAAAGACTGCGAAGATAAAAATTTCAAATATGGCTATTCTAATCCCTGCTATGAGTATTGGTTATTATTGCATTACAAAAGATCAAACAAAGTTTTTACTTCTGCCAAAGAGTGCGGAACAGAGTGTGTTAAAGCATATAATACTGAAAAATCTAAAGAATATACCCTCTCCCAATTAAAGGCTGAAAAAAATATTTTTAACATTCAAGATTTTAAAATGGCCTTACGAAATGCGGCATCTTTTTCTTTCGATGATATCAGCAATACTTATACAAATATGCATATCCTGTTAGAATCAATTCTAAAAGAAAAAAAAATTGAAGGATATGAAGACGAAGCACAATAAAAACAGAGTAATCAAAATAGCTCCCAAACGGATATTTTATGCCAAGGTTAAAATGAAAAATAAGTTTTTCTTGCATTCATTTTCTTTTCCTCTTAGAGTACCTTTGTACCCTGTGGTACGGAGACTACAAAATCTCCCTGTCTAGTACGATGTTGATATAGCACCGTTAAAATCTATATCCCCGACACTCTTCGGTCGGGGAGCTTTCAGCGTATGTCCAAGGCTTTGCCCAAAGGCTGAAAGGATCATTTTACTAGACATGATTTTTGTACTCCCCGGCCACCTTAAGTCCTAAGGCGGCCTTGTTTTTTGAACTTATGGAGAAAAAAATCATGCAAAAATTCTGTTTATTTCTGGCTGCCATCTGTTTGGCATCTTGCACCACGCTTACCAGACAGGAGCAAAACACCCTACGCAATCTCAAAGCGCAAGGTGTCACCGTAGACAAGCCTGTCGGCAATTTTGAAGCGCCGGCAAACCCCGGTGCGGCCGGAGCACTCAATCTCCTACCCGGCATTGGCAATTTTTATCTGGCCAACGGCAACGGTGGAGACAGCTCACACTGGCTTTACGGAACCTTAAATCTTTTGACTTGGCCAATATCTATTTTGTGGGGAATCCCTGAGGCTGCCATTGACGCCAACCGCATTAATGAGCGAGAACTCATTTACTATTATCAATACGACCGTCAAGGACAAAAAGAACTTGCAGAAGCAGGAAAAACTCTGGAAAATTAGCATAAAAAAACAACCCCGATTTTTCTCGGGGTTGTTTTTTTATATTTTGCTTTTCAAATTTGCTATTAAGGCGTCTATACCGCCGGGATTGTTCTTGATAAAAGCGGTGTATTCGTTACGGGCTGTAATTGCCAGACTGACATTCTCAATAATAATGTCAACAATCTTATATTTACCTCCCTTTTCACGAACTCTCCACACAACTTTTGCCGGCTCTCCTTGATCCATTGGAACAATGGAATTTACAAAAATCTGCCCCTTGGAATTGGAAG
The DNA here is from genome assembly GCA_944393685.1 of uncultured Alphaproteobacteria bacterium. Lineage (GTDB taxonomy): Bacteria > Pseudomonadota > Alphaproteobacteria > RF32 > CAG-239 > CAZU01. The sequence continues at coordinate 95,088 of CALYAW010000004.1, read as the reverse complement.
GAGATGTTCCTTTGAAAATAAAATTTTTGCCTTTGAACTCATCAAAACGTTTGGACCATGTGCTGATATTGAGCTGGCGATATACTTGGATGAATTCTTTGCGCTGCTCAGGCGTGGCTACTCTCCAATTGCGTCCTAAAACAAATTGTCCGATAAAATCTAAATCTAAAGCCTCATTAAATAATTTGGCAAAACGAGCATCTTTTTCTGCCTGAGAAACATTGGCATTGATTATATCTTCTATCCCTTGTGTCGTAACATCTTTTACAAAAGCCTCCGCTTTAGCTCCTTCAATCTCGGCACGGGCCGTACCTGAAAACAACAAGGTCAGCGCAAACGCAATTTTAAAAAAGTTCTTAGTCATGTTTGAGTATCTCCTATTCTTGATCTGTCATATCATCTTCGACTTCAAAGTCAAAGTCATAGCTCTGAGACGAATCTTCCGGTGCAAAACGACATTTGTATTTGCTCTGATTTTGCAAATAGGCCGAGCGCATGGTCGAGTAGAAGTCAACCGAATTACTCTTTAAATCGTCATAGATATCCATATATGCTTCTGCGACAGAGGTGTACTTGACGGCTGCATAAGGATATGAAACTTTGGCACTGATATTGGCATCGTTATATGTTACCCAATAAACAGGATCTGCCACGGCATCAACTGCCGTGCCTGTCAGGCCTCGAGGAGAACTGGCTCCCAAGAATGGTACGACGAGATAAGGACCTTCGGCGACACACCAACTGGCCATGGTTTCATTAAAACCAGTCTTGTCAGGCTCAAGGTTCCATCCTTGCGCAACATCAAACATACCGCCTAATCCTAGCGTCGTATTGAGAGCAAAACGTCCCAAATTTTGCATAGAATCGACAAATTTTAGCTGCAAAAGGTGATTAATTGCAGAAATCGGTTCTTGAATATTGGAAACGACACCTCTGACACGTTCACGAACAAATGGCGTGGTCACTTTGCGGTAGCCTCGTGCTATCGGAAACATAACGTTCTCATAAAAACCTTCGTTAAATGAAAAAACTTTACGATTCACTGCTTCGTAAGGATCTGCCTCTGCTTCCGGACGTTGTAATTTGCCGTCAAAAGCGCAAGCGCTCAATATTATCAAAGCAGCACAACCGGCTGCAAGCTTTAGGTGTTTGTTCACATTTACCTCTCTTTGTTATTAAACTTGTTTGTTAATATATCATTATATTTTGTTAAATCAACAAATTTCAAAAAGATACATAATATGTTACAAGGAAGAAATTTTTTGTGTTTTGCAAACTCTTGGAAACTAACTTATTATCTCCATCAGTTAAAACAATTGTAAGGACGAAAAAAATGAACAAACCCGCAAAACCTATCATGCTTTTTGATTGCAAAACGTCTCAAAACGTTATCGGACAGGATAAATTTCTTAAAGCTTTTGAAAATATTTTGAATCATGGCGCTTATTGCCAAGGTCCGGAGACCAAAGAATTGGATGAAAAACTTGCTCAATATTCCGGTACAAAATATTGCTCAACCTGCGGTTCTGGAACAGATGCTCTAACCTTGGCTTTAATGGCTTGGGATGTTAAACCGGGAGATGCTGTTTTTGTGTCTTCTTTCACATTTGTGGCTTCTGCTGAAGCTCCGGTTTTGCTCGGTGCGACACCAATATTTGTTGATTCCGATCCAAACACTTATAATATGGATCCTAAAGATTTGCAAAGAGCTATCGAGGAAGTTAAAAAAGAAGGAAAGCTCAATCTTAAAGCCGTTATTCCTGTCGATATCTTCGGTTCTCCGTGCGATTATGATGAAATCATCAAAATCGCTCATGAAAATGGAATGAAAGTATTGTCTGATTCTTGTCAATCATACGGATCTGTTTATAAAGGGAAAAAAGCAGGCTCTATTGCCGATATGACCGCAACTTCTTTCTACCCCACAAAACCTCTGGGTTGCTATGGCGACGGCGGTGCCGTTTTCTGCAACTCTAATGAAGAAAATGAATTGGTTAAATCTTGTCGTGTTCATGGTATGAGCCCCGAAGACCACTACGATAATGTTCGTTTGGGTATGACTGGTCGTCTGAATTCTTTCCAAGGCGCTGTTTTGTTGCAGAAATTGACTGTGTTTGATCAAGAACTTAAAGATCGTTTCCGTGTTGCAAGTCGCTATGATAATGAACTGGATAATTATTTCGGAAAACAAAAAATTCTTGATAACTGCAAATCCGCTTATGCTTTGTACACCATTCATTGCGAAGATCGTGACGAATTGATGAGCTATCTTAAAGAAAACGGAATTCCTTGCGGCGCTTATTATCCGCGTCCGGTCAATACTCAGACTGCTTATGCAAAGTGGAATACTCGCAGTTTGCCTGTTTGTGAAAAATTGTCAAAGACCGTTCTGTCTATTCCAATGACACCTTATCTGGATAATGAAGATTTGGACTATATCATCAAGACCATGAACGAATTTGCAGCCAAAAAGGCTAAAAAAGCCGCCTAATTAGGTCAGCTTATAAACCTCAAAAACAGCTCCGGTGCAAAATGACTGCGCTCGAGCTGTTTTTTTATGGTTGCCAATTATTGTTGGCAACATACCATAAATAAAAAGAAGCTATTGTCGCGTAAGGATGGTATTTTGCACTAAAATGATTAAAATCTTTTTTGGTGAGCTTTTCTATGCCATATAGTATCTCCATTCCCCTGCGAATACCAAAATCACCATAACTAATAACATCGGAACGCAAAAAATAAAAAATAAGAAGCATCTCTGCCGTCCAACGTCCAATACCTGGGAGTTTGGTCAAGATATTGATTATTTCCTCATCGGCAAGTTCATCTAACTTTTGAGAATCTACTGTCTTATTAACCAAAGATTGGGCGGCTGATTGAATATAAGAAACTTTTGAAAGACTTAATCCGCAAGCTCTCAAAGAATCTATCGATTGCAAAAGCACCTTGGAGGGAGAAATTTCGCCCGAAAGAAGAGTTCGTAGCCTTTGCTCTATTTTGAGAGCTGCCATACCTGAAATTTGTTGCGCTATTATTGAAGATACCAGCACTGCAAAAAAATCTTCTCCTGATTTTATCTCTCGCTCTATTTTGCCGACAGAATCAATCACTTTTGCCAAATGACAATCTTGGGAGCGCAAATAATCAATTTCTTTCTGTCCGTAAGGAAAAAACTTCTTCTTCATTTTAGCTCTCATAAAATCTAATATTTAACAAATATTGCAATCATACAACAAATTGTCAATCTGAACACTTCAAAATTACCGTCGCATTGAGATTTTATTATTGAAAAATTTTTGTATAATGTAATTTTTAGCTGGACATCCGATAAAATATGATTTATAAGACTTCTCGTTATCAGTTGCTCGGGTAGCTCAGTTGGTAGAGCAGAGGACTGAAAATCCTCGTGTCGGCGGTTCGATCCCGTCCCCGAGCACCATTTAAACGCCTTACGGCGTTTTTTTTATACCCTGATGCTACATAACAATATCTGCCAATTGAAATACTATCACTTTCCGTAAATCAGCTAACGATATTTCAACTTGAGTACCTACTCTGCCGCCGCTAAATATAATTTTTTCAAAATCTGCAGCCGTGGTATGTATGGTTGTTTTGAAAAACTTTTTCATGCCTATGGGTGAACAGCCTCCGTGGATATATCCTGTCAGAGGAAGAAGTTCTTTTTGCGGCAACATGTCAACCGCTTTTTCACCTACCGCAACAGCCGCTTTTTTTAAATCAAGCTCCGACGCTACCGGAATCATAAATACGTAGTGTTGTTTGGATTTGGAAACGGTGACCAGCGTTTTGAATACACGTTCCTGCTCTTCCCCTAATAAAGCTGCAACTTCTGTGCCGCTCACCGCTTTAGAAGAATCGTAATAATGTGCCGTATAGGATACTTTCTTTTGGTCTATGATACGCATCACATTGGTCTTATCTTCTGACATCTTTGCTCCTTGTGATAATTTTGTGCTCAGATACTGCGCTTATTTGCGTCTTCTGTCAATGTAATTTGAAGTTTTGAAAAAGTTCTTGACATTTTTTAATATTGCCCATATGTTCTATCAAGGTAAAACAAATTGTTTTATTTTGATGGAACAATATGAACAAAGAAAAAAGATTGTATCAGGCTTTTTTGACGCTAAAATCACCTAAGGAAGTTGAGAATTTTCTTAATGATTTATGTACTGAAACTGAAGTGGCTGATTTCGCTGACAGGTTGGAAATTGCCTCTTTGTTGCAAAGTGAAACTTTGTCTTACCGAGAAATCAGCGAGCGCACAGGCGCATCGCTTACTACTGTGACGCGAGTTGCTAAGTTTTTGAAAAAAAACAATAATAATGGATATAAAACTGTTTTGAAAAGATTGAAATAAGTAAAATGAATTTTGTGATAATTACATTTCTGCGACATCGACATTGATACTAAATCTCTTAGTACCAAAATTTGATTCTTTTTATTTTTAACAAACAGGAAATGTAATTATGATTAATCAAAACCTTTGTGGCCAACTTGTTATTCGCCGTGCAACCAGAAATGATGAAAAAGAACTTGCCGAACTTGCCTACGTAGCTTACTTTGACCGTTTTTTCAACGACGCCGTTACTGACAAATTCGGAGCTTCCTTAAAAGTGTATCCCGAGCTTATTCCTGATGAAGAAAATGATACCGGTCAATCGCGTTCTACCTTTGCAGACTACTGGAATAAAGCTATGCAAAATTTGAATAATCCTCAAAAGCAATTTCTTTGTTTTGTCGCTGAAATCCAATCTTCCGAAGGTTCGAAAATTGTGGGCTTTCGTAAAGGATATGCCGCACCTCTTGAGCCAGATGAGTACGCTCTTTATCAGAAAGAAAATACTCGCCGCAGCCTACTGCGAAAAAAATATGCCTATCAACGCAGAAATGTATCTGAAGATTTATCCCCGATTAATCTCCCTGCTTATGAAAAAATTGCTGGCTCAAGCTCTCTTTATATTTTGCCGCAGTACAAAAGAATGCGAATCGGCGAAAAACTGATTCGTCGTTATGCTCGAGAGGTTTTGAAACTCGGTTTTGAAGGCATGGTTACAAGCTGCTATGTTAAAAATGATTCTAAATATTTTCTGCAAGCCATGGGAGGAAAAAACTTTATTCCATGTCCTATCCCATGCTCTTATCGTAAACCTGACAAAAGTTTGGATATTTGCAATATAGATGGATTAATGTGCTTATGGGATAAAGAAGGATTGCAAAAATTAGCCGGCACCGCAGGAAATGATTTTTCTCGCAGAACCGGCATAATATCCTCTCGCACAGGGCGAGTTTAACTTAAGTCTGACGCTATTAAGGAAGATATCTCTTCTAGCTCGGAAAGTTGCTCTTCTTTCAAAGCAGATTTGATAGAAAGCTGCGGAGACAGAATCGTCATATCCTTCATTTCTTCTATAAGTTTTTGCATTTGTGCACCGGATGTTGCTACCCAAGAACCATTTTGGAGCAACACTACTTTGCGTTTTTGCATATTGTGCGCTTTAAGATCAAGCAAAGCCGTTTCTACAGGTGGAAAAATTCCCGCATTGTAAGTCGAAGATGCAAAAACTAAGTGAGAACAACGAAACGCTTCCGACACAATAACCGAAGTATGTGTTGTGGATGCGTCATAAACTCTTATACCTTTTACACCTTTTTCTGCTAGCTTGTTTGCTAAAATATTGGCGGCATTTTCCGTGTTTCCGTATATACTTCCATAAACTATGGCAACGGCTTTGTCTTCCGGCGTATAGGTGCTCCAGCGTTGGTATTTTTCAATAAACCAACCGCAACTCTGACGCCAAATCGGACCATGAAGCGGGCATATTGCATCAATCTCTAGTGTAGAGGCTTTTTTAAGCAATGTTTGAACAGAAGGACCATATTTGCCGACAATGTTGGTATAATAGCGACGAGCATCATCAAGCCAATCTCGTTCAAAATTGACTTCATCAGCAAAAATATTGCCGTCTAATGCTCCAAATGTTCCGAAAGCATCTGCGGCATACAAATATTTATCCGTGCTGTCATAGGTTACCATAACTTCCGGCCAGTGTACCATCGGCGCCATGACAAAATGGAAGGTATGACGACCGGTACTTAATGTGTCACCTTCTTTAACAATAATGGCTCGTTCTTCAATTTCAAAATTAAAAAATTGTTTTATCATGGCAAATGTTTTGGCATTGCCTATAATCTTTACATTCGGATGACGCAAGACAATCTCCGGCATTAATGCACAGTGGTCAGGCTCCATATGGTTAACAACTAAGTAATCCAGTGCTCTGCCTTGTAAAACATAATCAATATTTTCTAGAAATTGTGTGCCGACGGACTTATCGCAAGTATCCAATAAAATTGTCTTCTCATCCATAATCAAATATGAATTATAAGAAACTCCTCGTGGAATCGGATAAATATTTTCAAACAAAGCCAGTCTACGGTCGCTGGCTCCGACATAAAAAACATCCTCTTTAATCTTTTGCGTACAATACATATGATATTTCCTTTCATTAACTTCTTTTGTAATATACTCATTTTTATCAGAAAAAAAAACTCAGAGAAACAACTAATCCAGATGTTTTTATTTTAGCCTTTCACAATCTTAATTTCTATTCCATATGCGTTGACCGATATATTCCCTTACTGTTTTGATTCTTAACTCTTTATTCATGTAAATCGCCATTCCTAAAGTTGTATCCGGATTTAAGTGCTTACCGGATAATAACAATTTATCTCCCTTCGTTATTTGAAATTTATTTTTATATACGCAATGTTCTGAATCACACTTTAAGTCTAGCCAGCTAAAATCTGTTTCCTTCCCTTTATATATTCTTTTGAGTTTATCGTTTTCTTTTTTGCTCAGTGTTCTAGACGCTGTTTTCTCCAGCCACTGTTGTTTGATAAATGTTTTACCTCGAGATGGCAAAACTACCAAATTATTTTGATTGTCTCTAAGCGCTATAACCTTTGCATCAGAACTGATTAAAATATCCGGTTTATTAACCGTTACCACACTCAGTAAACCTATAATTATACCTATCCAACCAATATGACGGATTTTACTTTGCCAGATACATAGCCATAAACCAGAAAAAACTATCAGCAATAATCCCCATAATGGCTCTGAAACAATTTGATATGATGCTCCTTCAAGTGAGCTTACCCATGTTGTTATTTGGTTAACCTTGGAAATACCAAAACCTACAACTCGCAAAAAACACTCTTCCATCCCAAATGGCATCAATAATAAAGACAGCAAAACAAAGGGCATAATGATAAAGCCAATTATGGGCGCTGCCAAAAGATTAGCTAACGATGTGTATAAGGCTATCCTATTGAAATGATATACGGCAAAAGGAAGTGTTGCCAAGCTGGCTACCAGATCCGATATCAGCATGCCGACAAAATACAAGAAAAGTATTTTGCATGTTTTTACCAATAAATTTCCTGATGAACGGTCCAGATAACTTTCTAGCGCTTTTGCATTGCGCTCATAAAAAGCAATCAGACAGATAACCGCTGCAAATGACATTTGAAAACTTGCTCCAACTAAAGCCTGCGGAAACACCGTTAAAATAATCATTGCCGCCACCGCAATCGTATACATTGAAATGGCTCGGCGATTAAATAAGACGCCCAGTAAGACGATAAACGTCATTATAAAAGCCCTCACAGCAGGTATCTCTGCTCCTGAAAGACCAAGATAAACAATACTGATGATTATTGCCAAAACCGCCGCTATTTTCTTGCTGTCATAGCGTAGGGATATTGCCGGAATAAATGCTAAAATTAATCTTGCCAGAAAAAACATTAATCCGACTAACATACTCATGTGTAAACCAGAAATTGACAAGAAGTGCGCTAAGCCTGAATCTCTATAGTGATTGATTAATTGTTGTGAAATTAATCCCCTTTCGCCGGTTATAAGAGCAACCGCTATCCCTGCCTCATCTGCTGGCAATAGTGATGATATCCGATTATTAATTTTTTGGCGCCATAGATTCAAAATAGATTGTTTTTTGCCTTGGGTGTCTTGGCACTCGACCCTATATACTGTACTTAAGGCATAGCCGCTTCCGGAATATCCGTTATAAAAGCCCTTACGGTCAAATTGATAGCCTCCGGGAAGTGTCGCCTTGGCCAAAGATTGAAGGCGGGCAACCATTTCTACACAATCACCTTCTGAAAAATTATCACCTCGGCCGCGCAATGTTATTTTATATCGTCCGTCAATTGATTTACCATCAAAATCTTTCAAATTTTCAAATACAAGACGTCTGTTTCCTTTGATATTATAATCGGCTTTTGATATTTGACCTTGGATATAAACGGTATGCGCCGGAATAATTGCTTTTTGCTTGCTCTCTCGATAAATGGTTTGAATTTGAACATCTGCAAAACCTGCTGCAATACATGCCAAGACAAATAACACTTTAAGAACTTGCGGGTAATAGCGAAACAATATTGCAAGCAAGATTAAAACTTCTATTACACCTAGAGTTAGCCATTTGGAAGGCTCTTGCTCCAAAAGATAATACAAACCAACGCCCGTTCCAAACAAAACGGGTATCCATAATTTAATTCGATCGGGCTCTTTCTTTATAATGGCTGTAATAAAATTCTGGATCATTTTATATTCCTGTTTTGTTCAGATTTATATCAATAAAGCTTTTTTTGCAATATCTTAACCTTTGTTTGTTATATTGAGAAAATCAAAAAGGAGGAAAAATGAAGTTTATTTGTATCTTACTGGGAACCATTGTTTTTGCTGTTTCTGCTCAAGCACGTATTATCAGTATTCAAGATTGGGATGGATCTCGCACCTCTCGCTCTACGCAAAACGAATCCGAAGTTGTTCGTTGCGCACAGGCATGCCCAGGTTATAGCATCAGCATCACCTCTTGTAAAACAGAAGAAAACATGGTCTTAGAGCCTTGCCCGGTCAAAGGTTGTCGCTATTACTATCGGTGCACTCCCGCGTCTACGCAAGAAAATTAATCTTTTATCATTTCAAGTATGATATCGGCCGCATTTTGACTCGGGGTCTGATTGCCGTTAGATAGTTTGCCTTTTACTTCTTCGAAGCCCTGCATTTCGCGCTCAAAAAGGCTACCTTGTTTTAGCAGCTCTAATGTATTGGCCGTTATCTCTGCGGCAGTACAATGTTCTTGAAGCAATTCCGGAACTATGCAACGTCCCAACATAATGTTCGTCAGATTAACATATTGGATATGCATTATCTTGCTTATAATAAAAGCTGTCAGTTTAGATACTTTGTAAGCTATCAGATGCGGTATTTTGCATATTGCCAATTCTAATGCAACCGTTCCTGATGCCGCTATTGCCGCAGAAGATGCTTTAAAAGCCCCATAACGTTCTGCTTGTGTTTCCACAATCAAAAGCGGCAAATCCGTGCCTTTTGTCATTTCTTTTACCATTCCAGATACTGTCTTGACTGTCGGCAATACAAACATAAAATTTGGATCTTTATTCAAAAGTCGGCGCGCACTTTCCATAAAAATCGGCAGAAGTTTGCTAACTTCCGTTTTTCGAGATCCTGGCAATATGGAAATAATCCGTTTGTTTGCCGGAATACTATGTTGCTTTCTGAAAGCCTCGCCATCAGCATTCACTGCCTCACTTTCTATAACAGGATGCCCTACAAAATCAGCTCTCAAGCGATACGGTGTAAAATATTTTGGCTCTTGCGGCAAAAGAGTCATAAGGGAATCAATATACTTATACATGGTTTTAGCGCGCTTTTTCTTCCATGCCCAAACTTGCGGTGCAACATAGTGCACTTGCGGAATGCCTGTTTTGAGCTTGCGCAAAGCTTTATGAACACGAGCACAAAAGCTCCAACTATCAATGGTTACAACAATATCCGGCTGAATTCGCACGATATCTGCAACGGTATTACGAATATGACGCAACACTTTGGGGATACTCGGAATAACCTCAACAAGTCCCATTATCGCCAAATCCGAAATATCAAATAATGGCGCTAATCCCTCTGCTTCCATGGTGTCTCCACCTAAGCCGTAAAACTCAACATTACTGCCTGTTTTACCTCTCAAGGCGCGCATTAAACGAGACCCCAATAAATCTCCTGAGGGCTCTCCTGCAATCAGATATATTTTTAGTTTTTTATTTGAGGTAGTCACCGGGGTTTACTCCCATTATAAAAAGTCCGTATTTGTTCGCCAACTTTATTACTTCCGGTTCATCAACAATCAAACCATTGCCGGCGTGCACTACCACCCCGCGCAATCCTGTTTCATGAGCTCTTTCTATCGTTCGTATTCCTATTGTCGGTAAATCAATGCGCATATCTTGTTGCGGTTTGCGCAACTTTACCAAAACTCCTCCCACACCTTTGCGGCGATAGTCACCGCAGCGACGAAGCAGTTCATCCGTTCCTTCTATGCCTTCCACACCCAAGACAAGTCCTTGCTGCACAACGACAGCTTGACCAACGTCTAAACGACCAAGCTCTGTTGCAACACTTAAGCCTCTTCTGATATCTTCAAGAGCTTGTTTATCCGGCTTATGAGATGTTAAAAATCCTTCTTTTGCAAGCAATTCCGGCATGACCTCGTGAATGCCGCGCACACTCATTCCTTCACTCTCTATTTCTTTAACTAGAGCACGTAAAATTCCATCATCACCTATGGATTTTATTCCTATTTTGGCAAAAAAAGCCGTCGTTCGCAAATCAGGTACAAGATCAAAAAAACTGGGACGACGTATCGTTCCTATCATAACAACATCTTGGACTTCCTCTTCCGAAAAGCGCTTAAAACCAGTTCCTGCTTGTCCTATCCTTATCCATTGATGCGGAATCTCACTGCTATCTATTAAATCTGCTTCGGCATTTCCTTCTATGGCCAGCACAAAAAACTTTTTGCCTTGCTGCTGGCAATGCTTTATCAGCATCTTAGGGATAGATCCCCCTCCGGCAATAATACCTAATTTTCGAGTTTGCGTTGTCATTGATGCAACCTTGTCGCTTGTGTTTATATTTTTTTGTTATAATAAAGTTTAAGGGAGTTGGCAATAAATTCCTTGCAACCCCCAAAATCTTTATTGGCAAGCCTTATTCTGCCTGCATAACATTGCGGCGACCGGCCAGAGCTTCTTCAATAAATTTAATTTGTTCCATGACCATTTCATTATCTTTAAACTTTTCTTTGGCCTCTGCAACACGTTGTTCGAAATTACCCTCTTTGCCTTTGAAAAGAAACATAAAGGCGCGTGTAATTGATTTGACGACTTTTTCATCAAAACCGCTTCTCTTCAGTCCAATAACATTTAAGCCTCTCAGTTTTCCGCGGTCTCCAGTCACAATTCCAAACGGAATTACATCTCTGTCCACTCCTGAGATACCTCCTATCATCGCTTTACGTCCGATACGACAAAACTGATGAACGGCACAATTGCCCCCTAATATTACACCATCGCCTAAACGCACATGACCGCCTATAACCGCATTGTTGGTCATAATCACATTATTACCAACAACACAATCATGGGCAATATGTGAATTTACCATAAACATACCGTCATCTCCGACACGGGTAATCATTTTTTCAGGCTCTTCCCCCGGAATGGGATTTTGTCCTTTGGGGGTTCCACAATGCATGGTGACATTCTCTCTGATAACATTGCGCTTGCCGATAACCAAACGTGCCCCTGGTTGAAATTCATTACCATGATCCTGCGGCCCTCCACCTAAAACAGCTCCCGGAAAAACAACCGTTCCCTCTCCGATAGTCGTGTCTCCCATGACAGTTACACGACCAAGCAACCGAACGTTTTCACCAATCTTTGCCTGAGATGACACCCAACAAAGAGGGCCTATCTCGGCTGTTGATGCAATTTGAGCTCCGTCTTCTACTACGGCGGAAGGATGAATTTTTGCCATAATCTTATTCCTTATATTTGGTTATTGATGCCATTAAATTATGAAATTTTTAATCGCTTGTAAAAACACATAATATTACAGAAACGAAATATTAAACTCTCAGCCATCTCTGTAATCTACCTCGTATCTTTTTGTATAAAATAAAAATAATGTAATGTAATCGTGAACGAGAGCAAAACTTGGCTTGAGATACAATCAATTCCTTATTCTTAGGTTGCGGAATTTCAACTTTTTGTGAAAGTTCTTCTGTCTTTGCCGATACATTTAATCCGCATTTTTGCATGAACGAAACAAAATTGCCGTATTTGGAGACAAAATTCCTATTAAACGCACCATAATCCGCTTTTTCATAAAAATCATATAATTCCGGTAAATTTTGGGGTAACTTTTCGCTCGGAATATGAAAATACTCCGCCAATTCTCGGACTCTAGAATCTGTTGCCGTTATATAAGCCGGAATTCCCTGAAGGAGCGGCAATATGTTGCCGTGGATGCGACTGCCAAATGAAAAATTAATTTTATTATTTTTTATATCTTCTACCCAACTTGCATAATCGCCATAGAACTTGATGCGATTTTGAAGATACATATGAAGCCATTTCCCTTCTTTGTCTGCAAGATATTTTAGTTCTTTTCGTTCCAGTTCTTGCGGTAAAAACAGCAAGCGATAAAACTTATCCTGATCAACAAAAACAGATTGAGGGTAAGTGTCAAAATATTTTTTTATCTGAGGATGATTCCATACCGGTGTGCCATTAAATGAAGGTATCAGTTCTTGTGCTGAAGATACCGTTTTTTCTATTTGCAGACTATCTCCGTTAATGAATATTGATGGACAGCCAATCACTTCACTATCTTGAGAAGAAAATCCTAATTTATATATTGCTTCTTGCGAAAAATAACCTCTGACACCAATTCGACCGCCTCCGTCTAAAACCGCCCCGATAAAATCTATCGCCTCTTTTCTTACAGAGGATAAAAAATCAAAAGAATAGTTATAATCTGACTGAGCACCCACTCCCACAACATATACAGGTATTTTTAATCGACGAATAAAAGACGTCTTCTGTTGAAGAGCTCCATCCTTGGCTGCATATGAGGCAATTATGTTGGCCGGTGTTATAATAACTGCATCGTATTTTTCTCTCAGCTCTGCGATTTCTTTGTCTGAGTTAGGACCAAAATGCCATAAGTCTGTCGCTATACTGATATCATTGTCTCTGAGAATTGTTTGCAGAGAATATTGGAAAACATTATTTCCGGAGTTTCCTCCGATATCTGTCATAACTTGTCGGTAATTTGCGGAATAATCAAACGGTTGTCGTTGATCTTTTGTTAAGTATAATAAAAATCTTTTTCTCATGTAGTCCTTCTTTTATAGATTATAATTTTATACTATTCCCATTTTCTTAAATAACAATAACATAATAGCTTATGTGTATAATAAAAAAGCACCATGTGCTTTGCGCAGAGGGTGCTTTTGTGTTACACATTTTTTATTCCAAAATCATGGCCGTAAATTCTGCCTCGGACACCGTTTGCCCATCTACTTTGCTTTCGCCTTTGAAAACAAATACGTTTCTGCGTGCGCGGATTTTTTCTACATGCATGCGCAACTGATCTCCTGGCTTGACTTGCTTACGAAACTTTACGCCGTCTATTGACATAAACAAAACGCTCTTCTTGCTTTCTCTAAAATTCTCATCACCAGCAATCACTAGCGCTCCTGCTGTTTGGGCCATAGCTTCAATCTGCAAAACGCCAGGCATTACAGGATTTCCAGGAAAATGCCCCTGAAAAAACTCCTCATTCATGGTTACATTTTTTAGACCTACACCTTTTTCGCCGGGAACCTCAACCTCCAAGCGATCTACCAAAAGAAACGGATACCGATGAGGCAGCATATCCATTATTTCTTCAACATGATATATTTTATTTTCAGACATTTGTATTTTATCCTTTTTTAATCTTATTTTTTGCTCAGTTTCTGAACATACGAAACTTGACGCATAAAGTCCTTAATCGGCACGGCCGGTGTTCCCATAACCACCATACCGGGTTCTATATCACGCATAATTCCTGACTGGGCGCCAATTTGTGCTCCGCTGCCGATAGTTAAATGATCGGCAAATCCTGTTTGGCCGCCACAGACAACGTAATCGCCAAACGTGCAGCTACCGGCGATACCTGTCTGTGAGACTAAAATACAGCCACGCCCGAGTTTGACGTTATGCGCTACCATTACTAAATCATCGATACGACAACCATCTCCAATCACCGTATCATCTAATGCTCCTCTGTCAACGCAAGCATTGGCGCCGATTTCAACGTCGTTACCAATTATCACGCGTCCTAATTGAGGAATCCTTTTGTGCTGACCTTGCAGCATCATAAAACCAAAGCCATCCCAGCCTATACGAGCTCCTCCATATATGTAGCAATCATTTCCCATTATGCAATGTGAAATACCGGCTCCGGCTCCAATACGACAGTTGTTTCCTATCTCACAATTACGTCCTATCGTTACGTTTGCCTCTATGATACAATTGTCGCCTATTTTTGCACCTTCTTCAATCACCGCAAAATCACCTATGCTGCAATCTTTTCCAATCTGTGCGCTGGATGCTATCGAGGCATGCTTACTGATACTAGGCTGTGGTCTGTCTTCACTGTAAAAAGCATAATTAAGTTTCACAAAGCCCAAGTGCGGATTAGAAGAAATGAGCTTAACCACACCTTGAGCCACAAACGGAGCAAGCTCCTCCGTGGTGACACAAGCTGTGGCTTTTATTTCCGCTCCTGCTGCTTTTTTCTTCTTGTCAAAGAAAAAACAGATTTCATCCTTTGAGGCGCTCGACATTGTTGCCATATCTTTTATTTTGATGTCGGATTTGGTTTTATCCTCCAATTCAGCCTCACATATTTCGGCTATTTGCGCCAGTGTAAAAGGTCCGTTATTCTTAAAAAATCTTGTATCAACCATTGGTTCTTCCTTATTTTGTTATAAACGAGTTCCAAAGTTTAAACGAAATACTTGAGTCTCATCATAGTCTTCTTTAACTATCGGGAAACCGAAGTCTATGTCAATTTGTCCCATCGGAGACAACCATTGGAAACCAAATCCCGCTGCCACACGTGGTGAAGATGAATATTCAACATCCGCAGCATTATAGTTGTCCGGCTTGCCCAGTGCACCGATATCAACAAATGTACGTCCTTTTATACCAAGTTCGTCCAAACCTATCGGGAATGTAACCTCACTTCCGGCATAAACCATCCAGTTACCTCCCAGAGCATCTTTTGTATATTTATCTCGTGCACCAATACCAGCAACATCAAATCCACGCAATGTGGAGCCTCCTAAATAATAGCGATTGGGTAAGCGGACATCTTTGCCGCCATAACCTGTAATGTAGCCGGCATTCAAGAAAAACTTAAATGTATAGTAATCTGACAGAGTATAATATTTATATGCTTTAGCATCAAATTTGGCGTATTTCTCATCTCCACCCGCTCCGGAAACGTCGTTTCCAAATGACAAGAAATAGCCTTCTTTAGTATTAATTGCACTGTCTCGCTTATCATAAACCAAAGTTTGCCCTATCGAGGAATCGACATACTTTCCTTCCTCATCTTTAATATACTTTGAAGCTCCTCGACCTACGTTGCTAATCTCGTCTTGCCTCAAGGTATAACGAACCTGTTGGGATAAATCATCTGTGTAATTCCACCCCAATCGCAAGCGCCCTCCCGTTGTCGAACTATCATATGAACTTTCGTCTTGATAATCTTCTTCACTGCGGAACAAATCAAATCCGGCGCGCAAACGACGATTGAGGAAATATGGCTCGGTAAAACTTAAATTATATTCCTGAGCTCTTTCAGATACGGCGGCATCCACTCCTAAGCGCTGCCCTAAACCTCGGAAATTGTTTTCGGTTACACCGGCGCGAACCGTCGCTCCGTTTACCGTTGAATATCCAATACCAACATTGAAATAGCCCGTAGATTTTTCTTCAACTTTTACATTGACATCCGCCTTGTTTGCATCTTTGGGAACTGTATCTATGTCCACTTTGCTGAAATAATCCAGATTTTCGACATTACGACGAGAATCCCTTAATTTGGAAACGTTAAAAGCATCTCCTTCTTCAATTCTAAATTCTCTACGAATGACTTTGTCATGTGTACGTGTGTTGCCGCTGATATTTATGCGATCTACAAAAACTCGCTCTCCTTCTCGAATATGGAAAAAAACATCCATATCTCCGGTTTCGGTATCTTTTATTAGCTCTGGCTCTACGTCAACAAACGCAAAACCTTTCTTCCCCAGTTCGTCCGTCAAGGCTGATACTGTTTTTTCTACTTTGTCTGCGTTATACCACTCGCCAACCTCAAATTCAACAACATCTGAAAACACGCTCGTATCAACATCAGAAATTGCCGAATCTATCTGAATATCTTTTATTTGATAACGTTTTCCTTCATCTAAAACATATGTCAAAACAAATGATTTGTTATCCGGCGTTAACTCCGCTATCGCAGAAGAAACACGAAAGTCTGCATAGCCGCGCTTGGCATAAAAACGACGCAAAAGCTCCTTATCATAGTTTGTTTTTTCCGCATCATAATGCTCAGAAGACGAGAATATGCGATACCAGCGACTCTCTTTGCTCATAATCACTTCTTGTAAATCATCATGAGAATAATGACTGTTACCGATGAAGTTAACTTTATCTATAACCGCAAGCGGACCTTCGTTGATATTAAAAATTAAATCTACTCGGTTTTGATCTCGGCGAATAATTTGCGGCTCTACTACCGCTGCATATCGGCCACTGCGCTTATAAACTTCAAGTATTCTTGCTACATCTTCTTGAACTTTTGCTCGTGAATATGTTGAACGCGGTGTCAGTCTGACTTCACTTTGCAACATTTCATCATCTACTTTGTTGTTGCCGTCAAACAAAACTTTGTTGATAACCGGATTTTCCGCAACTTTTATTCGAAGAACGCCATCTGCTCCAACGTTCATTGACACATCTTCAAACAAACCTGTTGCATAGAGTTGCTTTAGTGAAGCATCCAACTTTCCATCTGTTATAAATGTATTTTTCTTTATGTCTACATAAGAAACAACTGTTTCTGGTTCAACCCGTTCAAGGCCTTCTATTTTTATATCTCCGACATACATGGAAGCTGCTCGGGCTTCTAATCCAAGCAGTAGCGCCAGTGCCATAGTCCCAAGTTTTAGTCTGTTTGTCATAGTATTATCCTTAATTTTTAAGAAAACCAGCGATGAAACAAGCGCGCAAAGTCATTATACGTTGCAAACAACATTAATGCTATCAGCACAAAAAGTCCAAACCTAAATATATATTCCTTGACCGTTTCATTGATTTCTCGACGGGTGATAATCTCTATTGAATAAATAACGACATGGCCGCCGTCCAACAAAGGAATCGGAAACAAGTTGATTAGTCCTAAATTAATTGATAACAATGCCATAAAAATAATAAAATCAATTAAACCCTGCTCGCGGCTGATGTCTCCTGACATTTCGGCAATCCGAATGATACCTCCGACTTCATCTGCATTGCGCCGACCCGTAATCATCTGGCCAAGACCTCGCAAAGTTACTTCCGTGATACGCCACGTTTCTTTTAGAGAATCTACAAATGCTTCACCTAACCCAACTTCTATGGGGGTGATTTCTACAGCATTCAAAGAATGTATTCCCAACATAGGACGCGGTTTTGAAGATTGATTGGCTTCAACCTCCAAAGGAACAATCTGCAATGGGAAAGAAAAACTCTTTATATTGCCATCTCGTTCTATTTCCAGCTTGATCTTGTCATCTACATGCATCTCTACTTCTTGACGCAACTCAGTAAATGTTGCAACTTTTTTACCGTTGACACTTAAGATCTTGTCTCCTTTTAAGACGCCCGCTTTTTCGGCAGCACCGCCTTTTATGACATCACCTACTACTGCCGGAAAATCCATCTTGCCTAAGAAAAAGAAAATAGATGTAAAAACAATTATCGCGAAAAAATAGTTCGCGGCCGGACCGGCAATAACTATGGCCAATTTTTTAAAAGGATTCTGATTCGCAAATGCATATTTTTGTTCTTCAGATGCTATATTTTTATCACTTTGAGATGCGCTGGCTGCATCTTCATCACCCAAAAATTTGCAATACCCGCCTAGAGGTATCAAAGATAATTTCCATTCCGTTCCTTTGCGATCAGTCCATCCCCATAGCTTACGCCCAAAACCGATAGAAAACTCCGTGACCTTTACACCGCATAGCCTGGCCACCAAAAAATGTCCAAGCTCGTGCACAAAAACCAAAACTCCTAATAAAACAATAAACGGAACAACATAATAAATCGTATTTAACAACCAATCCATGATAAATTTTTTAACCTCTTATATCAGAAACAAAATATATCTGAAGAAAATATAGACTATCGGTGCGGCAAAAATCAGACCATCCACACGATCAAAAATACCTCCGTGCCCCGGTATTAAATCGCTGGAATCTTTTAAATTAAGAGATCTCTTTATTGCTGATTCTATCAAGTCACCAATTTGAGCAATAATTGCTATCATTGCGGCCAACATTCCATAATAGAGCGCGTGCGGCCATGCCCCAACATACCAGCAGAATGCATAGCTGATACCAATTGAAAAAAGCATACCGCCTATTAAGCCAGACCATGTTTTATTGGGACTAATCTTTGGAGCCAATTTGGGACCTTTAAGACTGCACCCTACGACATATCCTCCAACATCAACTGCCCAAACTACCAACACAAACCAGAGCGTGACTGCGAATCCGACCAATTCATAAAGCCAAACTATTGCTCCCAATCCTATGGATATATAGGGAACGCCCAAAATAAGAAGTTTCTTACGTGTTTCAGACTTGGATTTTACAAGAACAACTAGCATACCTATAAATAAGCTTACAAAAAAGGCAAACCAAGAACCAAGCAAAACAGCAACTCCAACCACAAAAGTATAGATGGTTGCATAACTTGCTCCTCGCGAATTCGGAACCATGCGCGCCCACTCCCAAGCAAGCAGCGCTCCCGCTAAAAAAACAAGCATCTGGATAAAAGGATATCCAACATACAAACAACCTATAACGGTCGGAGCTAAAATCAATGATGTGACAGTGCGTTTCAGCAATGAGCTAAGTCTAGTTTTTTCCATAGCGTCTCTCCCTACCGTTAAACTCTGTAATAATTTTTGTTAACTCTTCTTTTCCAAAGTCAGGCCATGCCGTGGCGCTGAAATAAAATTCCGTATATGCAAGCTGCCATAAAAGATAGTTGCTTACTCTTTTCTCACCACCGGTTCTTATCAACAAATCCGGATCCGGCATCTCTTTGGTATAAAGCATATCAGAAAACATCTTTTCGTCAATCTCGGCAATATTAATATCCCCCTTTTGCGCTAGAGAAGCTATCTTTTTGACCGAATTAACAATCTCTTGTCTGGAACCATAGCTCAATGCAATACAGAGTGTCATTTTATCGTTGGCTTTTGTATCTTGCTCAATCTTGTTCATTTGTTCAACAATATCGGCGTCCAACATCGTGCGCTCACCGATAAACATTATGCGAACCCCGTTTTCTTGTATTTCTTTGAGTTCTGATTTCAAATATTGACGCAACAAATCCATTAAAGATTCAACTTCCGACTTTTCCCTTTGCCAGTTCTCTGTGGAAAACGCATATAGCGTCAGATATCGTATTCCCATGTCCGCAGCCGCACGCACAATCTCTTGTACGGTCTCGGCTCCTTTTTTATGCCCCATCGCGGCAGGAAGCCCTCTTGCTCTGGCCCATCGGCGGTTTCCGTCCATAATAATGGCTAGATGCTCTAATTTACTCGTATCAGTCAACTATCCCGCCTCTATTATACCTGCATTATGTCTTTTTCTTTTTGGGCAAGCATCTCATCAATCTTTTTTACTGAATCATCTGTCATTTTTTGAATTTCATTCTCATATCTTTTTTCTTCATCTTCTGAGATGGCATTGTCTTTTTTCAGTTTCTTGACACCATCCAATGCATCGCGACGAATGTTACGAATCGCAACTTTGTTGGCCTCGGAATACTTACCGGCAACTTTTATCAATTCCTTGCGGCGCTCTTCCGACAAGGGTGGTATTGGAATACGTATCAATTGACCATCTGATGCTGGATTTAACCCTAAATCAGATTCTACGATCGCTTTTTCAACTGCCTTTGCCAAACTTTTGTCCCAAACACTGATGGACAAGGTGCGCGCATCTGGAACAGATACCGTGCCTACCTGAGAAAGAGGTGTCATCGAACCATAAGCCTCTACCATAATACCATCAAGCAAGCTAACATGTGCTCGTCCGGCTCGCAAGCTACTAAAATCCCCTTTTAGAGAATCGAGCGTTTTTTCCATACGAGCAGATGCTTCGGATTTGATTGAACTAAAATCTGACATTTTTACACCTCTTTTCTAATTATTGTAAATTTTCCTTTACCGGACACCGCTTTAATCAAAGCATCCGGCGCATGTTGCGAAAAGACAACTATCGGGATATCATTCTCTTGAGCCAAAGATACCGCTGTCATATCCATTACACCTAGCTGACCTCGAATAACATCATCATATGTAACTTTTTCATATCTTTGAGCCTTTTTGTTACGGCGAGGATCTGAATCATAAACTCCATCTACCTGTGTGGCCTTGAGCAAAACATCACATTGCATTTCAGAGGCGCGTAATGCCGCTCCCGTGTCCGTCGTAAAATAAGGATTACCTGTTCCTGCAGCAAAAATAATAACACGCCCTTTTTCAAGATGACGTAATGCCCGACGATACATATAAGTCTCACACACTTGCGGAATACTTAAACCTGAAAGAACCCGAGCCGACGTGCCTATTCCTTCCAATGCATTTTGAATGTAAAGAGCATTCATGACTGTGGCTAACATTCCTACCTGATCTGCAACCGTCCGATTCATTCCGGCGGACGCTTCCTTAGCCCCGCGGAATATATTGCCACCGCCAACAACAATACAAACCTCAACTCCGGCATCATGAACCTTTTTTATTTGTTCTGCCAAATTTTTGATTACTTCGGAAGACATACCAAAACTTTTGTCTCCCATCAAACCCTCGCCGGATAATTTCAGAAGTATTCTTTTATATATCGGTTTCATCAAACTCTCTTCAGATTACTGGGTTGTTTTTCTCAATATTAATGATTTTAATTGTTTTGTCATCAAGTTTTTAGCGCTTATATTAAAAAACTTTATCTTGTCTTGTTTATCAGTGTGAAAATCAGGGTTGTCAAAATCAAGTTTCAAGGATATTAAGTAAACAGGCTAATTTTATCTGTAAGGAGAATTATATGTCTATGGATTGCTTGTTTACCGCCTTTGGAATCGGTGGTTATATTCTCGGCTCTATTCCTTTTGGTTTAGTATTGTGTTATATGGCCGGATACGGTGATATTCGTAAAATTGGCTCCGGAAATATAGGTGCCACAAATGTTTTACGAACAGGAAACAAAACTCTTGCTCTATTGACCGTCATTTTAGATGCATCCAAGGCGGGGCTGGCAGCTTGGTTAGCTTATCGCTTTGTTCCTGAAGATACATATTATTTGGCGGGAATAGAAAGTTCTACCAATCATATTGCCGCCTTGATTGCCGGTTCTTTGGCCATCATCGGACACAATTTTCCGATTTGGTTAAAATTTAAAGGCGGCAAAGGCGTTGCTTCCGCTTTTGGATTTGTATTGGTGATGACACCTAAAATTGCTTTGCTGGCTTTGCTTATCTGGTTGGTTATGGCCTTTACTTTCCGCTACTCGTCTCTTTCGGCTATTGTTGCGGCAACCGCCGTTCCTTTTATGACTTATTTTATGTGTGATGAAATTTATACAACATTCTACACCTTTATCGTTATTTTGATTTTGGCTCGTCATCATGCCAATTTTGCAAGATTATTCCGAGGTGAAGAAAGCAAAATTACCTTTAAGAAAAAATCCTAAGGCGACTTCAAAGTGGATATGGCAGAGAGTGAACTGACAGATATCTTACAGTTAATTAATTCAGAGAACGTGGGACCCGTTACTTTTTATAAGTTAATAAAAGAATTCGGGTCTCCGAAGCAAGCAATTATTGAAGCTGAAAAAATAAAAAAAATCCATCTCTGCAATCGGCGCTGGGCTGAAGATGAAATTATTCGGGCTCAAAATCTCGGGATTAGTTTGATTTCCTATAAAGATAGAAATTTTCCGCCTAATCTTAAATTAATTGAAGATTGTCCTCCGGTTTTATATGTTCGCGGCAACGTCCAAATATTGCAAAACCCAAATTGTATTGCTGTAATCGGCGCTCGCAATGCCTCTATTAACGGCAGAAAAACTGCAGCTAAAATTGCCTTTGACTTATCAACACATGGTGTTTGCATCGTTTCCGGAATGGCTCGAGGAATTGATGCAGCCGCACATAAAGGGGCAATGCATGCTTGTAACAAACAAGGAGAAACAATCGCTGTTCTCGGGTGCGGCGCAGACATTGCCTACCCTAAAGAAAATACAGATATTTACGCTAAAATTATATCACAAGGATGTGTTGTATCGGAATTACCTATCGGAACCCCTCCTCAAGCTAATTTTTTTCCTCGACGCAATAGGATTGTTGCTGCATTGTCGCTTGCGACATTGGTTGTGGAAGCTACCTTAAAATCAGGCTCTTTGATTACTGCTGATTTGGCTCGTTCTATGAACAGGGGGCTGTTTGCTGTTCCTGGATATCCTAATGATCCTCGCGCAGAAGGAACAAATAAACTTATTAAAGAAGGCGCTATTTTGGTCGAAAACGCCTCTGATATTCTGTCCTCTATTTCTTCGCCTCAAATTATAAAGCATCCTAAAAAATCAATCTCTGTGCAAAAACCTCTTGTTTTTGCAACAAAAGATGCTAACTTAGCTGCCAATAAAACATGCTCCAACATAAAAATTATTGACTACTTAAATTATGACGGAGTATACGTTGATGAGATTATTCGTTTGAGTGGATTATCCGCTTCTGAAGTTGCTTTCCTACTACTTGAGCTTGAGCTGGAAGGTAAAATTGAGCGACAAAGCGGAAACAAAGTCGCGTTAATTAAGTAAACTGTGTGTGAGAAAAAATATGAAACTTGTTATTGTGGAATCTCCGGCCAAAGCCAAAACAATCAATAAATATTTAGGCAAAGATTATTCTGTTCTGGCAAGTTTCGGTCATATTCGCGACTTGCCCAGCAAAGATGGTTCCGTCTTGCCGGATAAGGACTTTGAAATGTCTTGGGAATTGAGCGCCGGCGGTAAAAAACGTTTGGCTGACATTGTTAAGGCGGTGAAAGAATGCGATACGATTGTTTTAGCCTCCGACCCTGATAGAGAAGGAGAAGCCATTGCTTGGCATATTTTGGAAGAACTTAAAGCTAAAAAAGTGTTAAAAGGTAAAAAAATTGAACGAGTGGTCTTTCACGAAATAACAAAATCCGCCGTGACTGAGGCAATTCAAAATCCCAGACAAATTGATGATAACTTGGTTTCTGCCTATATGGCTCGACGGGCTTTGGACTATCTGGTCGGATTTACCTTGTCTCCTGTTTTGTGGCGCAAACTTCCGGGCTCAAAATCTGCCGGTCGTGTTCAATCTGTCGCTTTGCGATTGATTTGTGATCGTGAAAATGAAATCGAAAAGTTCAAACCAGAAGAGTACTGGACTATTGACGCAGAGCTATTTACTTCCGCTAAAGCATTAATTAAGTCTCGTCTCATTCAACTTGACGGGGTAAAACTTGAAAAATTTGACCTTAATACCGAAGACAAGGCTTTGGAGGCAAAAGCTAAAATTGAAGCGCAAGAGTTTCTAATTTCAAATGTTGAACGCAAAAAAGCAAATCGTTATCCCGCTCCTCCTTTTACAACTTCTACTCTCCAACAAGAAGCGGCCCGAAAACTCCGTTTTTCTGCAAAAAAAACCATGCAGATTGCTCAAAAACTCTATGAAGATGGTTTTATTACTTACATGCGTACCGATGCGGTTAATTTGTCGCAAGAAGCTATTGCCGCTTGTCGCGAGGCTATTCTTAAATACTTTGGAGAGGCTTATCTTCCTAAAGTTGCCAAAGAATACAAAACTAAGTCTAAAAACGCTCAAGAAGCACACGAAGCCATTCGTCCGTCTGATGTGATGAACACTCCTAAAAAGATGGAAGCAAAACTTGATAATGAGGCTCACAAACTTTATGAGCTAATATGGAAACGTACCGTTGCTTGCCAAATGAATCCGGCTGTGCTTGATAAAGTTGTTGTTGATGCGACTTCTTTAGATAAAAAAATTGTGTTGCGAGCCAACGGACAGGTTATTGACTTTGACGGTTTTCTGAAACTCTATCAAGAATCAAAAGATGATGCCGATGATGATGATGAAGATCGAATTTTGCCTAACGTAACCGAAGGAGAAGCTGTATCCAAAGGGGAAATTACTCCAGAACAACATTTTACATCTCCTCCTCCGCGTTTTACAGAAGCCAGCTTGGTAAAAAAACTTGAAGAACTTGGAATCGGACGTCCTTCTACTTACGCAACAATTATTGCCGTTTTACAGGAACGTAAATATGTTCGTGTGGAAAAATTGCGATTTATTCCTGAGGATCGGGGTAGAATTGTTACCGTCTTTTTAGAAAATTTTTTCAAAAAATACGTAGAATATGATTTTACCGCCCAACTGGAAGAATACCTTGATGACGTATCTGCCGGAGAAATGGATTGGAAAAAACTGCTCGGTGGTTTCTGGGTAAAATTTATTAAAAACATTGATGCTGTTAAACCTTTGCAAATCAGTGAAGTAATTGAGAAGATTGACGAAGTTCTGTCGCATCATTTATTCCCTCCTCGCGAGGATGGAACAGACCCGAGGGTTTGTCCGGAGTGCGGAAATGGACATCTCAGTGTTAAACTCGGAAAATTTGGAGCTTTTATCGGGTGCTCAAATTATCCTGAATGCAAATACACCAAACCTTTGGTTGATACCAGTGATGAAGAGGCCGCCGATATTCAAAAACCAAAATCCGGTGAAGATAAGATTATCACCGAATTAAATGGGCTTAATGTTTATCTTAAGCATGGACCGTATGGTTATTATTTGCAGCTTGGTGAAGATGCGACTGCAACTACCGAAAAACCAAAACGCGCTCCCTTACCTAAAAACATCACGCCTGAAGAGCTGACGGCAGAACAAGCTATTCGTTTGTTATCGCTCCCTTTCGATTTGGGTGATGGTATTCAGGTAAATATCGGAAAATTCGGCCCCTATATCAAACAAGGAAACAAATCAAAATCTTTGACTGGGCAGGATACAATATTTAATATCTCTTTAGAACGCGCTCAGCAAATTCTGCAAAATGTTCCTGAACGCGCAAGCGGAAAATCTCTTGGCATCCATCCTGCCAATAAACAAGATATTATCTTGATGAGTGGACGCTACGGACCATATTTGAAATGTGGCAAAACTAACTATGCCTTGCCCAAAGAAATAAAAGGTCGAGAACCTTCTCTTGATGAAGCAATCAATATAATTAACAACACTAAAAAATAAAAAGGAACTCCTTTGGTCGGCGCGTCCTTTTTCTTATTACAAAAAAGCCCCTCTTTTGAGGGGCTTTTTATCAGAAATTAGCAATTCGAGCTAAAGCCTCTTCTACTTTGGCTCGTTTTTCTTCCGCTTCGGCTTGGCGGCGACGTTCTTCCTCAACAACCTGCGCCGGAGCCCTTTCTACAAAACTGGCATTGCTGAGTTTGCGTGTGTAGCCTTCGATGTTGCGATTCAAACTATCTAATTCCTTATTAAGACGCTCCCTTTCCGCCGCAAAATCTATAACCCCTTTGAGCGGAAGCAAAATGGTGCATTCTTTGAAAACTTGCTGTGCCATATCCGGTGTTATTTGGAAACCTGTTTCAGCACATTCAATTTTCTCCAATCGAGCCAAAGAGCATATTAGCTTGTGCAGCGCCTTCACGTTCGCTTGAGAACATGAAGCTGCATCTTTTAAGATAATGTTTAATTTTGCAGAGGCTGGAATATTCATCTCGGCTCTTAAAGAACGAATTGCAGAAATAAGCTCAATCGCCCAATCAATATCGGCTGATGCAGCCTCGTCAATTTGTTCATTTTTGGGCCATGGAGCATGAATTAGTTTGCAATCACGTTCGGTACAAAGATTATTCCATAGTTCCGTGGTGATAAACGGCATAAATGGATGCAAAATTATCAATATTCGATCTAATACCCAAGCGGCGACGGCTCTTGTTTCTGCTTTGGCGGCCTCGTCTTCTCCATAAAATATCGGTTTGCTTAGCTCTATATACCAATCACAAAAAGCTCCCCATGCAAACTGATAAACCGCATTGGCCGCATCTGAAAAACGATACGCATCAAGATTGCGGGTTACTTCTTGCGTGGCTTGCTTGGCTTTGGCAATAATCCATTTATTGATACCTAGTGTTACTTTGTTTTCATCAAAGTTTTTAACAACTTTGCACTCGTTCATTTCGCAAAAACGTGCCGCATTCCATAATTTTGTTGCAAAATTACGATAACCGGCAATTCTTGCGTCACTTAAATTAATGTCTCGTCCTTGGGTCTCCATCGCCGCCATGAAAAAGCGCAAAGCGTCGGCTCCATATTTCTCAATGGTTTCCATAGGATCTACCGTGTTGCCTTTGGATTTAGACATCTTTTGGCCTTTTTCATCCCGAACCAAGCCATGTATATAACATTTTTTGAACGGAACTTTTTTCATCATATACATACTCATCATCATCATACGGGCAACCCAGAAAAAGATGATATCAAAGCCTGTAACCAAAACCGATGTTGGATAAAACTTTTCTAAATATTCACTTTTATCCGGCCAACCTAATGTTGAAAATGCCCAAAGCCCGGAAGAAAACCAAGTATCTAAAACATCTGTTTCACGACGAAGTTCTACGCGTTTGCCATAATGTTTATCCGCAACAGCTTGTGCCTCTTCTTCATTCTCTTCACAGAAAATGGTTTCATCAGGACCATACCAAATCGGCATTTGATGCCCCCACCATAACTGTCTGGAAATACACCAGGGTTGAATGTTGCGCATCCATTCAAAATAGGTTTTTTCATATGACTTGGGAACAAATTCCATCTCCCCTTGTTCGACGGCGCGTATGGCCTCTTTTGCCAAAACCGGGGCATCGACAAACCATTGGTCTGTCATCAGAGGTTCAATAATTACGCCTGAACGGTCTCCATACGGAATAACCATCGGGTGATCTTCAATTTTCTCCATAAAACCAAGCCGCTCCAATTCCTCTATTGTTTTGGCTCGCGCATCTAATGTTGATAAACCAGAATACGGCGTGTTTTCATTTAAGGTTGCATCGGGGTTCAAAATATTAATCAACGGTAAATTATGACGGCGCCCAACCTCAAAATCGTTAAAATCGTGAGCCGGTGTAATTTTTACAGCTCCCGTACCTTTTTCCGGATCTGCATGATCATCGGCAATAATCGGAATTACCCTATTGATAATAGGTATAATACAATTTTTTCCTATCAAGTGTTTTAGCTTTTCATTTTTGTCACTAACAGCAACCGCTGTATCGCCAAACATCGTTTCTGGACGAGTGGTTGCAATATGGATAAATTCTCCGGGATTATTTTCAATCGGATATTTGTAGTAATACATTTTGCCGAGAGTTTCTTTTTGAATAACCTCCAAATCCGAAACCGCCGTCATAAATTTTGAATCCCAGTTGACAAGTTTTTTAGCCTTGTAAATCAACCCGTCTTTATACAGGTGTACAAATATTTTTCGAACAGCTCGGCTTAGGCCTTCATCCATGGTAAAACGTTCTCGATCCCAGTCGCAGGATGCCCCTAAACGGCGCAGCTGTTTGGTTATGGTACCGCCTGACTTTTCTTTCCATTTCCAGACTGTCTCAACAAACTTCTCACGTCCGAGATCATGACGAGAAATGCCTTCTTTGGCTAAATTTCTCTCAACGACCATTTGAGTGGCGATACCTGCGTGATCTGTGCCTACCTGCCATAAAACATTTTTACCCTGCATTCGATTATAACGAATCAAAATGTCTTGCAAGGTGTTGTCTAAGGCGTGGCCCATATGCAAAACACCCGTGACGTTAGGCGGGGGAATAACAATTGAAAATGCATCTTTATCTGAGCGCATATCCGGCTTGAAATCTCCGGAATTTTCCCAATCAGTATATATTTTTTCTTCAAAATCTTTTGGTGTGTAGTTTTTTTCTAACATCTTACTTTTCCATAACTTTTACTAAATTTATATAACCGCAAAATGCCCTCAAGGATTACTTGGGGGCAATAAAAAGTTTTAAGGTCGGATCAGTTGTCACTGAACATTTCCAACCTTTGCCATCACTCGTTCAATTTCTTGTTTTACAATCGCTTCAACAACTGCGGGTAAATTGGCATCCAACCAAGATTTGGTTTGTGCTGCAATCACTTCACGTGCATAATCATCATAATTTGCTTGAGAACGCCAGTTTTTCTCTACTTCAGAACCAATAATTTGTCTAATTACATCTGCGACAACATCTTCTATCGTTTTTGCGCCCTCTCCTATGACTTTAATCGGTTCTGCCGGTAAAGAAACTATTGGTTCTTTTGGTGTTTCCGGCTCTTTTTGAGAAAACATTTTTGTAAAATTACTTATGATGCTTGCAGAAACATCAACAGCGTCGCTTTCTGCCTTATTCTCTTTTGCTCTCTGAACTGTATCCGTTTCAATGACTGGAGTTTCAACAACTGTCTCCGCCTGAACAACCTGCGGCTCTTGAATATCAACGGAATTTTTCTCCTCATCAGTTGAAGCTCGTTCTATTGGTGCAAGCGGCTCCTCTGGAAGTTCATCTGAAACTGACTTAGGTTCCGCGTCAAACGGGTCCGAATCAAAATCTTCCCAGCCCAACCCTACATTAGACTGAACACCTTGATCCCCGTTTGCTTCTGGATCGGTTATAACAAAATCTTCCGAACCTGATAACTCAGAAGAATTAACATTATTAAGTTCTTCTTCAAGATTTATATCTTCCCCCTCAACTGTTTCATTCACAGGAACGGAAAGGGCTTCTTCTACTCTCATGTCAGGAGACAATTCCAGAATGTCCTCAACGTTTACTTCCGCTTTTTCATCAATAAGAGGTTCTTCCGCTGTTACAGGAGCCTCCTTCTGATCAGCGGCATCTTCTTCGAGAATGTTTTTGATTGAAGACAATATGTCTTCCATTGCCATATCCTGATTATTATCTTCTGCCATTTGGGTTTCCTATCTTGGTCAATTCAGATTTATTTTACATAAAAATAATGCCTTGGCAAGCCTTAGTTTAGAGATAACCATTTGTCGCGTGTTTCTTTATAAAACTTTTTGGCATCATATAGTTTGACGTCCAGACTCAACTCCTTGGCAGTCAGCTTACCCATGGCAACCAGCAATTGCATCGCCGAAACATAATAGTCACGACGTGCGGTTACTTCATTTACATTGGAATTAAGAAGTTCCTGATATGCATCTAAGACATCCAAAACCGTACGGTTGCCCAATGCCTCTTCTTTTTGAACTCCATCTAGTGCTATAGCATTGGCTTTGACTTGATCTTTTATGGCATATATCTGAGCCTCGTTTGCTTTCATATATTCCCATGCGCTCGAAACCGTTGACTCAACCGCTCTGCGTGCTTCCATAACTGTTTCCTGCGCTTGCCATTTCTGATACTTGCTTTGACGTATCTTGGCACGGGTTGCGCCTCCTTCATATAGTGGTATCGACATGTTAACCCCAAACTCAACATCATCAGTCGTAACATCTCCGGTGTAACCGCTGTTATCTGCCTTGGTATGAGATGCCGCCGCGTCAGCACTGACCTGTGGCAGTAACGCACCCGTATTGGCATAGACCTCATAACCTTTTGAGTTTAGCATGTTTTTAGCTTGTCGAATCGAAAAATTCTTTTGCAACGCATATTCCAATGCTTCATCGTAATTTTTTGGCAAAAATGTTTTAATGTTCTCTGGCTCAACCAACTTATCTGGCTGAGAGCCTATTAATTTTATGTAATTTGCTTTAGATGCTTGCAATGTTCCCTCTGAGGCAATTCTATCCGATTTGGCTTGTGAATATCTTGCTTTGGCCTGAGAAACATCCGTTCGGGTTACCTCTCCAACGTTGAAACGCTGAATCGTTTCATCTAAACGCTTTTTTAAAAGTTTTTCGTTGTTTTTTTGAAGATTTACAATGGCTGTGTCTCGCAAAACATCTAAATATGCTGTTGCTGCTTCTAAAAATACGTTTTGCTCAACATTATATAAATTATTCTGCTCGGCACGAACATATTGATCCGCAGCTTTTACCGAATTCACCGTTGAAAAACCGCTGAAAAGAGGCTGTGAAACTTTAGCTGCTATTGACGTAGTATCGCTGTCACCGCCTCCTACTCTGGCTATCTGAGAATCTCTATCAACATTCGAATTCGTTGTTCTGTACCCGCCTTCAACCGAAAGTGTCGGACGAAAACCTGATTTGGCAATAGCTACATTCTCATCTATACTGCGTAGATACGCCCGCTGTGCCTGTAAGGTTGGATTGCTATTGTATGTTTCGCTCAAAGCCTCAAAAATTGTAGCCGCACGAGCAGACATTGATACACTGAGTGCTGTGGCAATCATCAGCCCGGCAACAAAAGTCTTTTTCATAATTAAACCTCTATATTTTAATCAAATTCGCTTGCGATTATATCTTTGTGACTGCAAATTTACAAGCATATTTCTTAAAAAACTGATAACTCAACAATGAAACATAAAAAAAGAAAGATATATTAACTATATTTCAAACAATTTTGACTAGTTTTGTTTCTAGTATCTGATTTCCATTGAGGAGAATGTAAGTGAATAAAAATTCGGCAATTATTAATGAAATTGACAGAGCTAGACTTAAGCTCTCTATTGAGCATTATATTAAGTATTTTATTGGCAAACGCACTTGCGAAATTAATAAAGAAGAGGCTCTTGAAGCTATTGCTTTGGCGGTTCGTGAATTTGCCATGGATAAAATGTATGAAACAATTGCTCGCTACAATAAGTGCAATTCAAAAAGAATTTATTATTTATCCATTGAATATTTGATCGGCCGCTCCCTTGAAAACAACCTGCATAATCTGGGACTCTTTGATATATTAAAAAGTATAAAAATTGAAGGATTTCCCGATATTCCTTTGGAAGAAATTTTTGATGCCGAATATGACCCCGCTCTCGGAAACGGCGGATTGGGAAGATTGGCTGCCTGTTATCTCGACTCTATGGCCTCAATGGGTATTGCCGGCTTCGGATATGGAATTAACTATCAATTCGGACTGTTTAAACAAAAATTTGAAAACGGTTATCAAGTTGAACAAGCTGACAGCTGGCTTGGTGAAAATTCCCCATGGCAATTTGCTCGTCATGATCGTACGGTAAAAATACCTATCTATGGAGACGTGGAAATCTTTGACAATCCTGACGGACAAAAAAGTTTCGTATGGATGAATACTCAAACCCTTTATGGGGTGCCTTTTGACTTCCCTATTGTCGGATATGACGGAAAATCTGTGAACTATTTGCGCTTGTTTTCTGCCAAAACAGATGACGAACTCGATATCAACATATTCAATGAAGGTGGATATATCGAGGCTATGAAAGAAAAAATTGAAACCGAAACAATTTCTAAAGTTTTGTATCCTTCAGATGCTGTCGAATCGGGAAAAGAATTGCGTTTGAAACAACAATACTTCTTTGCTTCTTGCGCTATTCAAGATATCTTGCGACGCTTTATGGAAAAAAGCGAAGACTTTAAACAACTTCCTGAAAAGGTTGTTATCCAACTCAACGATACCCATCCGGCAATCGCCATTCCTGAAATGATGCGTATTCTTGTTGATATCTACGGGCAAGATTGGGAAGAAGCATGGGATATTACTACTAAAGTTTTTGCCTACACTAACCATACTTTGTTACCCGAGGCATTGGAGACATGGCCCGCTCGAATCATCGGACGAATGTTGCCGAGACATTTGCAGATTATCTATGAAATTAACCGTCGCTTTATGGATTTTGCTCGTTCAAAATTTGGGGACGACAAAGCGAAACTCGATAAGGTAACGATTGTTTACGGTGACGGTGATAATCAAATTATTCGCATGGCAAACCTCTCTATCGTCGGCTCTTTCTCCGTTAACGGCGTGGCTGAAATCCATTCCAATTTGATTAAGACTTCTTTGGTTCCGGAATTTTATGAATTATGGCCGGAGAAGTTCAGTAACGTAACCAATGGTATTACTCCCCGTCGCTGGTTGCTGCATGCAAATACTCCTTTGGCAAATCTTATTTCCTCAAAAATCGGAGAAGGTTGGGTTACGGATTTGACCGAACTCAGAAAATTAGAAGATTTTGCCAATGACAAAAAATTTATTCAGGCTTTTCGTGAGGTTAAAATTCAAAATAAACAACGTTTGGCCAAAATCATTCTTAAAACCACGGGAATCGTTGTCGATCCTGAAAGTATGTTTATTGTTCATGCCAAACGTATTCATGAATATAAACGACAACTTATGACAATCTTGCAAGTTATCGGGGATTATCTTGACATTATTAAAGATAATGTCAAACCGGCTTGCAAAAAAACATATATCTTTGCAGGAAAAGCTGCCCCCTCTTACAATTTTGCAAAACTTATCATTAAGTTGATTAACAATGTGGCTGAGGTCATTAATAAAGATCCGCGTGTTAATGATATGCTTAAGGTTGTCTTTATGCCGGATTATAAGGTCTCTCTGGCTGAGGTTTTGATTCCGGCTGCCTGCTTGAGCGTCCAATCTTCTACCGCAGGTTTTGAGGCCAGCGGAACAGGAAATATGAAATTTGCTCTCAACGGAGCTCTCACTATCGGCACGCTTGATGGTGCAAATGTTGAAATCAGAGAAGAAGTCGGCGAAGACAACTTCTATCTGTTCGGTTTAACAGAAAAAGAAGTTCAGGCCAAACGAGCTTCTTATAATCCTCGTGAAATATATGAGAATAACAATTATGTTCGCAGAATCCTAAATGCCGTTAATTCAAATATGTTCTGTGAAAAAGATTTTGTCTTGTTGTTTAAGCCTATATTTGAAGAACTGGTTAATCGTGATTACTTCTTTGTATTGGCTGATTTGGAAGCCTTTGACAAAAAAATGGAGGAAGCTGAAAAAGACTATCTTAAACCAGATATTTGGGCAAAGAAAGCTCTGCTTAATGTGGCTCGTATCGGAAAATTCACCTCTGATCGTGCAGTGCTGGAATATGCTGACAATATTTGGCATATTTCTCCTTGCTGAAAATATAGTAAATTAAAAAAATCCCCACTTCTCAGTGGGGATTTTTTATTCTTAATTATTTATTTTTTCAAAACAACAACACCAGGAAGCTCTTTACCTTCCATCCACTCAAGAAATGCTCCGCCGGCAGTTGAAATATAAGAAAACTTATCGGCAACACCTGCGTTTTCAAGTGCCGAAACAGTATCCCCGCCTCCTGCAACCGTCATCAATTTGCCGGATTTGGTCAACTCTGCCGCATGCGCCGCAACTTGATTGGTCGCATTGTCAAACGGTTTTAATTCAAACACGCCTAAAGGTCCATTCCATACCAAGGTTTTGCATTCATCAAGTTTGACATTGATTGATGCAATGCTTTTTTCACCAACATCCATCAAAATCCAACCTTCGGATGGAATTTCTTCCAGACTAACCGTTTTATGCTCAGCATCTGCCTTAAATTCTTTTGACACAACCACATCCAACGGCAAAACAATTTCGCAGTTGTTCGCTTTAGCTGTGGACATAATCTCTTTTGCTGTATCAAGCATATCCATTTGAACCAATGAATTGGCTTCATTTACAGTGTCAATTCCACTGGCTTTCATAAAAGTATGCGCCATTCCGCCAGAAATTACCAGCTTGTCTACTTTTTTAACCAAATTGTTTAATAAATCTAGTTTGGTTGAAACTTTGGAGCCGCCAACAACCGCCATCAACGGACGTTCCGGATTGTTTAAGCCTTTAGATAGGGCATTAACTTCTTCTTCCATCAAAAGACCAAAAGCGGCTGGCTTCAATTTTGCTGCCGCAACCATGGAAGCATGTGCACGGTGTGCTGTTGAAAAAGCATCAGAAACATAAACATCGGCAGGTTTTACCAGCTCAGCGGCAAAAGCCTCATCACCCTTCTTTTCTTCGTTATAAAAACGCAGATTTTCAAGAAGCAATATCTCATCTGATTTCATATTCTTAACTGCTTCTTCTACTTTTGAACCAATGCAGTCATCAACAAAAACAACGTGTTTTCCCAATGCTTTTTCTAACTCGGGAGCAACATGAGAAAGAGAATTTTTCATATCTCCTTTGCCTTCCGGGCGACCAAAGTGTGAAATTACGACAACCTTAGCGCCTTTGTCCATCAACATCTTGATGGTCGGAACCGTACGATCAATGCGTGCGGTGTTGGTAACATGAAAGTTTTCATCCATCGGAACATTGAGATCGGCACGAAGCATCGCAACTTTGCCATCCAAATCTCCGAGATCTTTTATTGTTTTATATTCGGTCATATATCTTTCCTTATCTATAAAAAAACAAAGCCCCCTTGCATATCCAAGAGGGCTTGCTTCATATTAATTAAGCTTTGTAGCTTTTTGCCATAGCAACAGCTGTGTCAGACATCTTGTTAGAGAAGCCCCACTCGTTGTCATACCAAGAAACGATACGAACAAAATCACCATCAACAATCTTGGTCTGGCCGGCATCAAAAATAGATGTATTAGAATCACTGACAAAATCTTGAGAAACCAATGGTTCGTCATTGTATTCCAAAATACCTTTGAGCTCACCTTCTGCGGCAGCTTTCATGGCTGCGTTAATTGCCTCTACCGATGTTGCTCTCTCAGGAATAAAAGTTAAGTCTACCAAAGAAACATCCGGTGTCGGAACACGTACGGCAGAACCATCAAGTTTACCTGCCAATTCCGGCAACACAAGACCTACAGCCTTAGCTGCTCCGGTAGATGTCGGAATCATATTCAAAGCGGCTGCACGACCACGATACGGATCTTTAGGATGTACGATATCCAAAGTTCTTTGGTCTCCAGTATAAGAGTGAATTGTTGTCATATAACCCTTCTTAATACCGCAAACTTTTTGTAAAACATATGCTACAGGAGCCAAGCAGTTGGTGGTGCAAGAAGCGTTGGAAACTACACGCTCAGAACCATCCAATGTGTTGCTGTTAACCCCGAAAACAATGGTTTTATCTGCTTCTTTGGCAGGAGCGGATACCAAAACCTGTTTAGCTCCAGCGTTAATGTGAACCATGGCCTTTTCTTTAGAGGTAAAAATACCTGTGCATTCCATAACGACATCAATGTTAAGATCTTTCCATGGCAAATTAGCAGGATCTTTTTCTGCAAATACCTGAATTTTGTGGCCATTAACAGTTAAAGAATTCTCATCAGCAGAAACCTCACCTTTGAAACGACCATGAACAGAATCGTATTTGAGCAAACGTGCATTGTCTATTGGCTTACCCAAATCGTTAATTGCTACGACCTCAATGTCTGTGCGACCAGATTCAACCATGGCGCGGTGAGTTAAACGACCTATACGGCCATAACCATTAATAGCTACGCGAACTACCATATTTATTATCCTTATATTTAGATGTGCGGAACGCCCCGCACGGGCATCGTTTTATTTCGGCAATAATTTATCACTAAATTAGATATTTTCAAGCAAATTATGAAGTTGTTACCATTTACCCCAGTGAATCTTTTCTGGCTTGTAGCGATCATCTGGTTGCTTTGGCGTTTCTGCCGGATAGCCGAGCGGAACTATTGCAAACGGACGAATATTTTCCGGCAAATCCAGTCTCTCGCGCAAGGTATCAACAACTCTTTGCATCGGCGCCGCTCCACAATAACAACTGCCTATCCCTTTGGACCATGCCGCCAACATCAAACTCTGGGTTGCTATGGCACAATCAACATCTATAAAGCTCCACTTTTCATCTTCTTTGTTGCGATTGAATGATTTTTCAATATCGCCGCATACGATTATGACACAAGCGGCATCTTTGGCGAAAGATGTCCAACGCTGAATATGGCGCAACTCTGCCAAAAACTCTTTGTCTTCGATAATTAAAAATTCCCATGGTTGTTTGTTATGTGCCGTTGGTGAAAACTGTGCGGCTTTGATGATTTCCTCTAAAACAGATTTTTCTATTTTTTTGTCCTGATAACGACGGATTGAGCGTCTGGTCAAAAGACCTTCCATTAATTCCATAAAAAAATTCTCCGGTTGTTAATCCTTATCAAAATTCAATCAGATGATTGATTTTGAATAGTCTAAATTTGCTTTCTATCTTGAGAAAAGTCAAGCCTTTTGTATAAAAACCTTAATTTACAACGCGTTGCAAGCTATCTATCCGTGGTAAAACAGAGTTCTCTATAATAAAAGAAATGCTTTTATTGACCATCTCATCGCAGGATTGAAGTGCTGGCATTATCTCTTCTTTATCCGCCCCTTCCGATATTTTGCGACCAAGCGTCCTGTAAACATCGGCCAGCTCTGAAACATTATCTATCAATTCCGCCAAATAGGCCGGTATTTTTATGTCTTGGCGACCTCCCCAAAACCCCTCAACAAAGCCAAATTCTACTTCGGCATAACGACGCTCACAGTAATAAGGCAAATCTTTATATGATAACTTTTCCAACTTTATTTTGTTTTGTTTAATTTGCTGAAAAAGATTATCCCACAAACCCATAAAAAACTTAAAAAATAAGTCTGCTTCATCTTTGGTCTGCAATCGCGGTGCCTGCCCAGATGGCCAAAATGAAGATATTACATCCGTCGGGCGCAACTCCATATTAGGACTGCAAATAGCCCCTATAAAGCGCATTTTTACAATCTCTAGAGGGGTTGGGCAGGTGTAGTGCTCAAGTAATTTAAGCATTTTTTCATCGCCGATATATTTGTTTTCTTGCATTTCTAGTCTTCTTTGAGTATGTTGATATAGATTTATTCCTAATGTAATGGAGTTTTTGGATTTGTCTAGGTTAAAAATTATAAATCTATTGATGTTTGTTCTTTTTACGGCTAGCTGCTCTCAATTTGATGCTTTTATTGACAGACGCCGCGAGGCTGGCGCAAAAACACCTGAAAAGCTGTATGTCGGGGCTTCAAAACCTGATGCTCCCGCTGTCTGCTATAACAGCTTGATCACTCCTTATAAAGAAGTAAAAAAATTAGCCGATGACGAATGTATTAAACAAAAAACTGGGACGCATGCCGAACCGGTTCGACAAACCTTATTTACATGTCGATTGTTTGTCCCAAACCACTTTTATTTTAAATGCGAAAAATAATCTTTGAGGAATTCTGCTTATGACTTTGTCTTTGGAAAATCTTATTAACCAGAAAATTTCTAACGCCTTCAATACGCTTGGGCTTGATGACAAATATGCTTTTGTAAAAATATCTGATCGACCAGACTTGAGCGATTTCCAATGCAACGGGGCTTTGGCTCTTGCCAAAATTGAACATAAAAATCCGCGCGAAATTGCAACCAGAATTCAAACCGAGCTCGAAAAAGACAATGATTTCTCTCATATCTCTATTGATGGTCCGGGGTTTATCAATTTGTCTCTTAGCGATGATTTGATTGCCAGAAACATGGATGAAGTTGCTGCCGATAAGCGTTTCGGCGTCGCAAGTGTTGCAAAACCTAAAACCGTTGTGATGGATTTTGGCGGACCAAATGTTGCCAAAGCTCTGCATGTCGGACATCTACG
Source organism: uncultured Alphaproteobacteria bacterium (assembly GCA_944393685.1). Lineage (GTDB taxonomy): Bacteria > Pseudomonadota > Alphaproteobacteria > RF32 > CAG-239 > CAZU01. Next base: position 57,161 of record CALYAW010000004.1, on the reverse strand, counting down.
CTCCGCTGTTATTGGTGAATCTATTCGTCGAATTGAACAATTTGTCGGAAACAACGTAATTTCCGATGTCCACTTCGGAGATTGGGGAACGCCTATGGGAATGATTTTGTCTGAAATTATTCGTCAAGACGGCTCGTTGGAAAAAGTTGAAAACTATACAATTGAAGATATTTCCGATTTTTATAAAAAAGCAAATATCCGCTGTAAAGAAGATGAAGCTGCCAAAGAAAATGCTCGCGTTATCACCGCTGAACTACAAAATGGAAATCCCCAATATCGTAAAGCCTGGATGCATTTACGCAAAGTTTCGGTCGAAGCTGTCAAAAAAAATTATAAAGAGCTCGACGCTCATTTTGATTTATGGCTCGGAGAAAGCGATGCTCACGAAACTTGCGCAAAAATTGTAAAAATTGCCGCAAAAAAAGGAGTATCCGAAGTGGACGATGGAGCCACGATTGTTCGCTTGGAAGAAGCTAACAAACCTAAGCCTCCTGTTATTTTAGTCAAATCTGACGGAGGCTATTCTTATCAGGTAACCGATATTGCTACCATTAAAATGCGTGTCGATGATCTTAAGGCTGACGAGATTATTTATGTGGTTGATAAGCGCCAATCACTGCACTTTGAACAAGTGTTTGAAGTGGCTGAAAAAATCGGAATCGCACCTCATGTTATCTTGAAACATGTCGGGTTTGGAACCGTGAACGGAAGCGATGGAAAGCCTTTTAAAACTCGTGATGGCGGTGTTATGAATCTCGAAGACTTGATTGCTTTATCAAAGGAGAAAGTCAGAGAATCCATGCCTGAACCAGATGCTCAATATGATGCGTCTTATATTGAAAACCTTGTTTCTGAAATTGCTATCGGTGCAATTAAATTTCAGGATTTGAAAAATAACTCTGCTTCCGGATATATTTTTGAGCTTGACGATTTTGCAAAATTTGAAGGCAAAACAGGTCCCTATATTCAATACGCCATTGCCAGAATTAACTCTATTTTGCGAAAAGCCTCTGAAGTCGGAATCCGCAGTGGAAAAATTCAAATATCTAATCGGGAAGAACGCGAATTGGCTCTTAAACTGGCTCAGCTCAACTCTGTCATTATGCGAGCCCATGCAGATACGGAACCTAGTATCTTGTCCGATTATGCTTATACTTTAGCGCAAACATTTTCGACATTTTATAACGCATCTTCAATAATGAATGAAGAAAACAAAACTCTTGCCTCTTCACGTTTAAAATTAGCCAAACTCGTGCGTGATGTCTTAAAATTATTGTTGCAACTTCTGGGTATTAAGGCCCCTGAAGTTATGCTCAAAAAGCAATAACCTTTCTGAAAGGAGAAGCTATGCAAAATATTATTGCTCTTTTTCGTTCTGTTAAGGCTCTGGCTTCTCCTTTGACGGCTTTTTTTATTGGCACATTGTTTACCTGCTCGGCTTATGGATTGCTATCCTCTTATTTGGCTGTTCGTCTTAATGATGCAGATATTCCTACTTTTTATTCGGGACTGGTTCTCTCGGTTTATTATGTGGGGTATATTTTTGCAACTCTTACTTCGTATAAGATTATTAATAAAGTTGGGCATATCCGCGCTTTTTCCGCTTATATTTCCATATTATCGGCCTTAGTATTACTTCATGCGATTTATTTTCACCCTTTGTACTGGGGAATTTTGCGGTTGTTTGAAGGTTATTGTCTGGCATCTGCTTTAATCTGTTTGGAAAGCTGGCTCAATACCAGATCTAACAACAAAAACCGAGGTATTATCATGTCATTATACATGATTACTACTTATCTTGGAGCTGCTTGCGGACAATTATTACTTAATGTTCCTGATAAACTCGGATTTATTATCTTTATCTTAGTATCTGTTCTTTATTCCGTTGCTTTGGTGCCTATATCTTTGACGGCTCTTCCTTCTCCCGATATCAGCAAGCACAAAAGTATGTCTTTTCGCCACTTGTACAAAATTGCTCCGGTCGGTGTTGTCGGATGCATGATAAGCGGTGTTTTAGTCGGCGGCGTCTATACTTTGGGAGCAATTTATGCAGAAAAATCAGGGCTAGATTTGGTACAAATATCATTTTTTATGTTCTTTACAATTTTGGGCGGAATGTTAATCCAATTTCCTGTCGGACGCCTTTCCGATACAATGGACAGACGCTTTGTAATGATGTGGACAAGCGGTATTTTGTTTTTTATTGCTCCTTGGATTCAGCTGTTTTTGACTGAAGGAATATTAGAACTTATTGTTTGTGGTTTGTTACTCGGAGCAGGTACTTTTATTCTTTATCCGATTTGCGTTTCTCATGTTAACGATATGATTGAAGATGATGAGCGCACTGAAGCCTCGGGAATGCTGATTATGCTTCAAAGTCTTGGAATGATTTTTGGACCTATTGCAATTTCTTATGCCATGCAATTGTTTGGTGCTATCAGCTTCTTATTTGCTTTTTCAATTGCTAATGGTTTCTTTGTGTTATTTGCCTTTCATTATATTACTTTTCGTCCGAACGTGGATTACCTGTCCGTATCCAAAACAGATCCTGTGCCGTTGTCGCCTACTCATGTATACACTCAAATTACGCAACACGACACCTTATTGGATAAAGCAAAAGGAATTTTTGCTGATAAACATTAAGGCTTTATCAATAAATCTTTGCTAATGTTAGTTAGGTAAATTTATTGTTTTAGACAAAAATATTGTTTTTTCGATAAATTTGTGATAAATTAAATTCAGGTACAAAACAAAAGGCACGACCATGGGCAAAGTATGTGAAGTTCAATTTAATTTAAACAATGATTGTGAAGATGATGCCGTTGAATATGGCGAAGAACTTCTTAGTGATGTAGATTCCGCCAACAGGATTAATCTTTTTTTCGAAAGTATTGGCTTAAGCGATAAATTTAATCTCATCGGGCAAAAAGATATTCCGAGCGCGGAAGATTTGACTGAATTAGATGATATTGCAGAACAAAAAGGACTGCTTGATGGTCTGGTTAATAACGGATTAATAGAAACCGACGAAGCTGAAATGTTGCGCAACGGCATTTTTGAAGATATCAGCTTAGAAGACTACTCTCCTGAAGATTTGATAAATATATTCGGCCTCAGCGAAGAAGAAGTCAGCGGAATTATATCTTCTTATTATGCCAATAAGCAACAACGGCTGGCTGAAATTCAACAAACCAATGTTCAAGAACAACTCAAGGCACTAACAAAAGACATTTGCAATGACGGAGACCATTCCGGTACTTTACAAGATATTATGTCTTTGCTTGGTGTCGAAAACACATCTCCTCGAGGAAAAAATGTTGCTAAACGTGCCAGAGGAAAATACCTGCTTGAAAACGTTTTTCAAGATAATCAAGATTTTGCCAATGAGCCTGTAAATAAGCAAATTCAGGTTGTTCGCGAACAAGTTCGCGGTCAGCCCGAACAAGAAAAAAATCTCAAAATCCTAAGTGGTTTTTATCATCAGGCCTATAATCAAACAAATGGTGATGGTAAACCCTATCAGATAAATGATAAAGAAAGCGTCAATCTAAAATATGATCCCGCTCAAAAATCCATGAGCCTGATTGTCAAAAATTTAAATGAAAGCGGATTGAGCTTTGCTGTTAATACTCATGAAGCCTCAAACGGATATCAAACCTTGGTTCTGACCAATGATGAATCTGAAATGACAGAGGCTCAGATCAAAGAATTAGCCGGGTTTTTCTTTAAAGGCGGATTAATAAAAGATTCTAAAGACTTAACCTTGCCTCCGACACTCAAAGTCAAAGATGCTCCATCCTTAAAAGCTCAAGATGTGTTTGATCAGGCATTCGCCGCTCAACGGCAAGCTCAACAACAGATTGAAAACGAACAAGAAAAAGATAATGTGGCAACACGTCAGCAGCCTCAACATCAAGAACCCCCTCAACAAAACCAAGATACTGCTTTATCCGGTGCCGCAAGCGGAAACTCATCTTCCACACATGATGTTTATGATAGCTATCTTTCTTCCAAACCGCTTAATCCAAGTTATCGTGCAATGCGCGGCGCCATGGAAGCCCGTGCCGGAATTATGGGATTTCGAAAGAATCGCCTGCATTGGAGGCGTAATCTTGATGGCAGTATGACACTTATTGCCTATTTGAATGAGGCTGATGAAAGAACAGATAGTGAACTTGATAAAAAAGGACTGCAAAGCCGTAAAAAAGCATTTGCCGTCAAAGTTCACAAAGGGCCCCCGCCGGCATCTTGGCTGTATATTGAACCCGGAAAAGAAATTAAAAGCGGTCATGCAAAATTAATTCTTAAGGCTTTTCAATCTCAAGGATGTCAATATTTTACTGCAGGTCCAACCGTTGAATTGGGGGGGGCAGGTAACTCTGCCTTCTGGAAAGCTGCCGGATCAATTCCTATTTGTCCAAAATTGAAATGCAGTAAAAATGACGACGGATTTGACGGTTTTGCAAATGATAACTTGCAAGAAATGTTAAAAGTACATAAGGAAGAAGCAAAAATTGACCCTACTACTTCTTTGTTATGGAAAATGCGTTTGGTAAAAGAATTGAAAGGATATACTCAATTTAAACGTAAATCCGGTAATGCAGACGGAAAACTTGAAACAGCTACGGCAGTGCTTGAAGGCGATATTAAATTCAGTAAATTTCAGGCTAGTTATCAAGGGCAAATTCAAAAATTTATTAATAACGGCGTAAATAACCTAGGATGGAATGCTGCTGACCTTGCTTCTGCCTACGGTGCTATTGTCAAAATGATGAAAGGTATTGATGAAGGAACTATTCCTTATAATTTCTTGGGAGATTATGTTGGTGAAGGAGCCTCCAAACATGATATACAAGCTGACAAACTGATCGACTTCCTAACCAAAACAATGGCCGAGGAACGTGTTGACGTAAATAAAAAAATTCTTGAGGCTTATGACACTAATAAAAACGGAGAGAACAAAAATAATTCTCAATCTCTTGATGATGATAATGAATATGAAGGAAAAGCACTTGTTAAAGCTGGAACAGATGTTTTGCAAATTTATCGTGAGAGTTTAGAGAAAGGTATAATCGGAGATCTTAAAGATTCTTATGGAGAAGCCGGCGATATTAAATTTAGCCTGCCCAGTAAAGCTGCCTCCATTAACATGGAAAGTCTAAAACGTCCGACACCAATGAGCGGCAAAACAGTGGATGGACAAGACCGACAAGCATTATACAACCGTAGTCGTCCAGTGAATACTTCAATAAAGAAGAGTCAGCTAGAATATTAAAAAAAGTGCCCCAAATTTCAAATTGGGGCACTTTTTTTATTCGACCTGTTTCTTTTTATTGCGAACAATATCCAATGCACCATTTGATACTATGATATCCGCCGTGTCGTTATCTCCGATTTCTCCGCTGATAATTTTTGACGCCAGCTTGTTTTCTAATTGCGTCTTAAGCAAGCGTTTTAGCGGTCGGGCTCCATAAATCGGATCATAACCATTATTGACAATCCAGATAAAGGCCGTCTCCGTAACTCGAAAATGGATGTTTCTCGATGACAAGCGCTTTTCTATCGCTGAAATTTGCAGCTCCGCAATCTCTTTAATGTTACTTTTATCCAGTTTATGAAAAATGGTTATTTCATCTATACGGTTGATAAACTCAGGTCGGAATGATGATTTTACCACATCCATAATCTTGGCTCTGACTTTTTTGGGATCATCCGCTCCGGTTGCATTACTCAAAATATCTGATCCAAGATTAGACGTCATGATGATAATGGTATTTTTGAAATCTACCGTGCGACCTTTTCCATCGGTTAAACGTCCATCATCCAATACTTGTAATAAAATATTGAAGATATCCGGATGTGCTTTTTCGACCTCATCAAACAAAATTACTTGGTATGGGCGACGACGAACGGACTCTGTTAACGCTCCTCCTTCTTCGTAGCCGACATATCCCGGAGGAGAACCTATTAAGCGTGATACAGCGTGCTTTTCCATATATTCTGACATATCTATTCGCAACATAGCCGTCTCGTCATTAAATAAAAACTCTGCCAAGGCTTTACTTAATTCGGTCTTTCCTACTCCTGTCGGACCCAAAAACAGAAAAGATCCTATCGGCTGCGAGGCATCGGATATTCCGGCGCGAGAACGACGAACCGCATTGGATACTGCCGATATAGCTTCTTTTTGCCCGATAACACGCTTTGAAAGATATTCTTCCATATGAAGTAATTTTTCTTTTTCTCCTTCAAGCATTTTGTCAACAGGAACCCCCGTCCATTTGGAAACGACTGTGGCAATATTTTCTTCAGTTACGGTTTCTGAAAAGCTATTCTTATGTGTCTCTGCCGCTTTTTCTGCTGCCTTAATCTTATTTTCAAGCTCTGGTATCACACTGTATTGCAGTTCTCCGGCTCGCTCAAACTTTCCTTCTCGTTTGGCTATTTCTACTTCTATACGTGCTTTGTCCAAACGCTCTTTCAGACCTGTAAAATCTGCCAAGCCTTGCTTTTCTTCTTTCCATTTGTCTTCCAGGCTTTTGGCTTTGGCTTCCAAACCCGAAATTTCGTAATTGATTAATTCACTACGCTCTTTGGACTTGGGATCCGTTTCTTTTTTGAGTGCCTCTCGTTCTATTTTTAATTGTAGAATCCTTCGGTCAAGTTCATCTAATTCTTCCGGTTTGGAATCGATGCTCATGCGCAGCGAACTTGCCGCCTCATCCATTAAATCAATGGCTTTATCCGGCAAAAAACGATCGCTTATATAGCGGTTTGAAAGCGTCGCTGCCGCTATTAACGCGGAATCTGATATCTTTACTCCGTGGTGGAGTTCAAACTTTTCTTTAATCCCGCGCAATATGGAAATCGTATCTTCAACCGTTGGCTCATCGACAAACACATCCTGAAAACGACGAGCAAGCGCCGCATCTTTTTCAACGTATTTTTTATACTCATTTAGTGTGGTGGCCCCTAGACAATGCAACTCTCCTCGCGCCAAAGCCGGCTTGAGAAGATTGGAGGCATCCATTGATCCTTCCGAGGCTCCCGCTCCGACAAGTGTGTGCATCTCATCAATGAATAATATTATATTACCTTCTGATGCTTCAACGTCTTTTAAAACTGATTTCAGTCGTTCTTCAAACTCTCCCCTGAATTTGGCCCCTGCTATTAAAGCTCCCAAATCAAGCGACAGCAATCTTTTGCCTCGAAGACTCTCTGGAACATCATTGTTCACTATGCGCATTGCTAACCCCTCTACAATGGCTGTCTTTCCAACACCAGGCTCGCCTATTAATACGGGGTTGTTTTTTGTTCGACGCGAAAGGACTTGTATGGTTCGACGAATCTCATGTTCTCGACCAATAACAGGGTCCAGCTTCCCTTCTTTGGCTTTTTGTGTAATATCAATGGTAAATTTCTTTAAGGCCTCAAAATTATCTTCTGAACTTTCACTATCTGCTATTCTTCCTTTTCGATAATCGTTAATCGCCTGATTGAGTTTTACTGCATTTACTCCGCACGATGTAAGCAATTCCGATGCCTTGTTGCCGGAGCTCATTACCATTGCTTGCAATAATCGCTCAACAGTTACAAATTTGTCTCCCGATTTATCTGCTAATTTTTCTGCCTCCATCATCATGGATGTAAATTCTTGATTCATCAAACTTTGAACGGAACTTCCCTCTACCTTCGGCAATTTACTAAACTCCGTCTCAAGTCTATCTCTAATTTGTGTGATACTGCCGCCAGATTTTAACAAAAGATTTAAAATAACATCCTCTTTACTATCCAGCATTGCCTTCAGTAAGTGCAGTGGTGTTATGTATTGATTCTTATTGGACGCCGCCAAATTAATGACATCTTGAATAAGTTCTTTTGAACGTGATGTTAATTTTTCAAAATCCATAGTAATCTCCTTTTCCTTTATTTAAATATAGGAAACGGAAATATATAAAATCAAGAATTTTAAATTATTTCTTTATTAAATTGATAACCGTGATGTCTGAAGGTGCAAACAAGCGCATCATCGGACCCCACGTCCCGGCTCCGTTTGAAACATGCAATTGAACACCATTGACACTATAGTCGCCACTCAAAAATTTATTGGCTTTTTTTACAAAATAGTGAAAGGGAAAAATCTGTCCTCCGTGCGTGTGTCCTGAAAGAACTAAATCAAAAAGTGAGTTGTCCAGTTGTAATGCTATTTCTGGTGTATGAGACAGTAATATTTTAAAATCACTCTCTTTGCTCTTTCCTAGTGCTTGCGGTAAATTTATATAAAAAGTCGAATGAGTGTTGGCTGTATAGGCATCCGGAATTCCTGCCACATAAAGACCGGTATGATTAATTTCGGTTCCTCTGTTGACCAGTAACGGATATCCCATCTTCCTATAACGATAGCTCACAGAGCTTAGACCGCTATAATATTCATGATTGCCTAAAGATGCATATATCCCGTATGGTGCCGATAAACCCTGTAAGGCTTGTAATTGTTCTTCCATCTTGGTTGAATCATCGTCAATGATGTCTCCAGTTAGCATGATTACATCTGCGCCTTGATTGTTTACTGCTTCAACTATTTTATTTATGCGACTTATAGGTACTGCTCGATTAAGATGTAAATCACTCAGTTGCACAATTTTTACATCCCGTGTAAGTTTGGGGCTCTCTATTGTAAGTTCTCGAACCATGGGGACTTTTATTCCCTCATATAACGCATATAAACTCACAATAAAGCTAATGAGGAGAACTATGGCGTTGGCATGCCCTAAAACACTTAAATTCTTCGGGTTGAGAGACCATTCATCTCGCCCCAAAAATCTGGCTCCCCAATAGAGAAGATACCAAAAGATATCGCGTATCATCAGAAAGCAAAATAGTATAAAGACAAAACCAAATAAAGCATACGAACAATTATAAAGCACAACATACGCCGTATCGCCTAAAATATCCGAATTTTTTAGAACTCGTACAAATAAAGACGAAAACCATCCCAAAAGAACCATTCCCGAAAGAATGACTTTTCGAGAAAGTTTCATATCGCTATATCCAATCAAAGTTCTGATTGTAATTGTTGAACAAGCTATGGAAAGAATCAAAAAAGCAATAATAAAAAACAATTTTTTAATTCCTTTTGCTTAAAGGCCTTTTTATCAAAAAATCAGATTGCAGCGCTTTCTGCCGGTGTTTTATTTTTTGCTGGACGCCCTCGTTTCGCTTTTTGAACAGTGACTACAACTTCCGGTTCTGACGTATTATCTGGTGTATTCTTGTTTATGTCAATAACTTTGAATGTTCGTCTGCGCACAGGAACAATATTCTCAACACTATCCTCTGAACTCTTACTTGTTTCAACTGAATTCTCATTAACAGAAACTGTATCTGATGGGGTCGAATTCTCTGCAGATGAATTCTCCATACGATTGGCGTTGTTGTTATTATTAAAACGCTGGTCCTTACGTTCGTTTATCTCGGTTACAATCTTGCGGTAATGTTCCGCGTATTGACGGAAATTTTCAGCCTCTACATAATCTGCATTGCCCTGTGCTTCTTTGGCTAATTCATTATACTTTTTTATCAAATCCAAAGCTGTTCCGCTAATTTTACCGGCAGACGAAATGCTGTCAAACTTATAGTTAAGTGAGTAAATCTGCGAATTGTAGTTATTATTATTTCTATATTTATTGTTTTTTCTCATTTCATTACCATAAATAAAGCTCCCTTACGCTGACCGAGAGCAGGTTAATATTTGCGTAAAATATATTTTGAAAAGCAAAAACGGCTCTTAAACAAAAAACAATCTGCCGCTAAAACATTGCTTATATTATATAATAATTTTTGAAATGCAATCTATTTTTTGAGGATTACACATCTTTTGATACCTGAAAGATCTTTTCTAATTTCTTCCAAAGTAAAACCTTGGTTTTTAAAAATTAAAGCAACTTCTTCTGCTTGACCTTCTCCGACTTCAAGATATACACGTCCGCCCGAAAATAACATATCAGGAACTATCTGCGCAATACGTCGATAACTCGTCATGCCATCCGGACCTCCGTCTAATGCACAATGAGGATCATAATTTTTGACCTCTTTGTCCAATGTTGCAATTTCAGAACTCGGTATATACGGCGGATTAGAAACAATCATATCAAATTTTTGCCCTATTTGAGATATAAAATCCGATACAAACCAATCCGCTTGCACAAATTTTATTCGTTCCAAAACTCCTAGCTGTTCCGCATTCTTTGTTGCAACATCTAAGGCTTTTTTAGAAATATCTACACCAACGCCTCGAATTTTTTTATCTTCCGCAAGCAATGATAAAATTATACATCCGGAACCAACTCCCAATTCCAAAACTTTGCTACAATTTGCTCTTTTGGCTCCTTCTATGGCTGCTTCTACCATAATCTCAGTATCCGGGCGGGGCGACAAAACATCTGCTGTGACACAAAAATCATATTTGTAAAATCCTTTGTGCCCAATAATTTTATCAACCGGCGCGTAATTTTTGCGTAAATTTATAAATTCGTCAAACTGCTTTTGCTGTTGCGGGGTTAATAAATGCTCGTAAAATAAAACTGACGAAACATCACAGCCCAAAATTTCAGACAACAATAATTTAATTTCTAACGCAGATGTTTCAACTCCTTGCGAAATTAGTGCCGCAACAGAATCTTTTATTAATTGCTCAATTTGAAAATTCATCAAAAACTAAAATATTTAATTACGGAGATATTCTTTATCTGCAAAACGAGGCGTTGTTTTCCCTTCCGTCCCCTCTCCCTGATTTTGGCGACGGACTTTCGCCAAACGAACCGTCATTCGCTGTTCCAGACTATCAAAATCCCAACCGAGGGCTATCTTCTCTGCTACAGTACGCAGATTAGCATCTGGCTTTGCATATGTTGAAGAATTTTCCATTTTTCCCTCCGTTGTCTGATGATTATATCATCTTTTTGCGCCAATTGCAACTAAAACCAACGCCTTGAGCTTGTCTAAAGACGTTTTTTCTATTTGACGTATTCGTTCGCGGCTAATGTTAAATTTTTGACCAATTTCTTCAAGAGTTTCCGGATGTTCGGTCAACATTCGATTTTTGACAATATACTGTTCTCGTTCATTTAATTGGCTCAAGCATTTTTGCAATATCTGCATTTTGTAATTGGCTTCCTGACGTCTTGACAAACTCTCTTCAACGTTTTGCGATTTATCAACCAAAAAGTCTATTTGCTCACTTTCATCCTCATCAGAAACGCTCACGTTTAGGGACTTATCTCCCCCTAAACGACGATTCATCTCGACAACATCATCTTCTTCAACAACCAATTCTCGGGCTATACTTTTTACGACATCTGGCTCTAGCTCTTTGTTTTCATATATACCTAAACGAGCTTTAATGCGACCTAGATTATAAAATAATTTCTTTTGAGCCGCTTTAGTTCCCATCTTTACCAAAGACCATGAACGTAAGATATAATCATTAATCGAGGCTTTTATCCACCATATAGCATATGTTGCCAGACGAACTTTTTTGGATAAATCAAATTTCTTGACCGCTTGCATCAATCCAAGATTAGCCTCCGAAATTATATCCAACAACGGTAAACCATAATGTCTGTAATTAAAGGCTATCCTTGCTGCCAAACGCAAATGCGACGTTACCAAGGTTTGTGCTGCCTGCATATTTCCAGATTCTTGAAAATCCTTTACCAACGCGAGTTCCTGTTCTTCACTCAAAACAGGAAATTTCTTAATTTCATCCAAGTAAGCTGCCAATCCGTTATCTCCGACTAATGCCGGCAAATTGGAAGACGTTCTTAAAATAAGTTCTGAACCCTTACTCATGTATAAAACAGACCTCTTTTCATATATCCTTTATTTGTGCATTAATTATCATAAATCAATATGCGGAACGAAGTATGATTGTATTATTTTTTAGAAATATTTGCAAGTCTATTTTTCATAAATTATAAAAGGCTCTTCTGACGAGCTTGGCGCTGTGTAATTAATTATTTCAACGTATTTTTTATCTTCAAGGGTATATATCAACAAGTAAACTTTGCGCGAAAGTATCGGATTACTACTTACACAAAGCTGAAGATTTTCATCTTTCAGACCGTTGTTTATTTTGATAGTAATTATTCGATTAGCAACTCGATAGTTATCTTTCGGCACAAAATCTTTAACAGAAAGATGGCTAAATTTTTCTATGTGTTTTAACGCCAACAGACGCCGACGACGCTTGACTATATTTTCTTCTTCTGTTTGCAAAGAATTTATTTTTTGGCGAACCTGATTCAATAGTTCGACGTTATTACAATCAATCTCTATCGTTCTGGAATTTGGTTCAGAAGAATTCGCTGAAATACTGCGAACAACCTGATTGGGAACTCCAAATGCATTGTATTCGACTTCTGCGGTTGCATTATCTTGGGCCGCAGAATAACTACTCCACAACAGCATCACCAATGCAACCGCAATATATCTCATCTTTCCTCTCTAAAAGTTAACTGATTTTGGCGTTCTTGGAAAAGGAATAACATCCCGAATATTACCAATACCGGTCACGAGCATCATCATCCGTTCAAAACCTAAACCAAAACCGGCATGCGGAACCGATCCATATTTTCGCGAATCGAGATACCAGCCATAATCGTCTTCATGCATTCCCATATCTCGTATCTTTTGAACCAATACATCATAACGCTCTTCACGTTGAGAACCGCCGATCAGCTCGCCAATGCCTGGAACCAAAACATCCATTGCCGCCACCGTACGACCATCATCATTTAGGCGCATATAAAAGGCTTTGATTTCCTTTGGATAATCGCGAACAATTACCGGTCGTTTGAAATGAACCTCAGCAAGATAACGCTCATGTTCCGTTTGCATGTCAATCCCAAATTCCGGCTTATATTCAAAATTATGTCCGGATTTTTGCATTATATCTATCGCCTCAGAATATGTGATACGAGCAAAGCCTTTATCAACAATTGTATTCAATTTTTCAAGAAGGCCCGGCTCTACATATTTGTTAAACAGTTCCAAATCTTCGGCACAATGCTCCATTACATGCTTAACACAATAACGAACCATGTCTTCGGCCAAATCCATATCATCATAGATATCCGCAAAGGCCATTTCCGGTTCAATCATCCAGAACTCGGCTGCATGGCGCGTCGTGTTGGAATTTTCGGCTCTGAAAGTTGGACCAAAGGTATAAATATCTCCGAGCGCGCAGGCATACATCTCCCCATTGAGCTGCCCTGATACCGTCAAATGCGCTTCTTTACCGAAAAAGTCTTGAGAGTAGTCAACCTTTCCTTCCTTGGTGCGAGGCAAATTATTCAAGTCAAGTGTCGTAACTTGAAACATTTCTCCCGCGCCCTCACAATCAGAACCAGTGATAATCGGTGTGTGAACATAACGAAAACCACGCTCGTTAAAAAATTTATGAATGGCATAGGACAATTCCGAACGAACCCGAAACGCCGCGCCGTATTTGTTGGTTCGAGGACGAAGATGTGCAATCGTGCGCAGGTATTCGTCGGTATGTTTCTTTTTTTGTAATGGAAAATCTTCCGGCGCCAAAGAATAAATCTCAACCTCGGAAGCTATAACTTCGTATTTTTGATTACCTCCTTTAGAATCCGTCAATTCTCCTTTGATTGAAACAGAAGAGCCAGTCGAAAGTTTTTTAACCTCATCATAATTGGAGAGATTATTATTGGCAATAATCTGGATATTTTTTAGGCAGGAGCCATCATTAACTTCAATAAAAGAAAAATCTTTGGCATCGCGGCGCGTCCTTACCCACCCCTTGACCAATACCTCTTTTATCGGTGCTTCGGCACGCAAGAGGTCTATTACTTTGCTTCTTTTCAACATTTTTATATACCTTACCTTATTCATTATATCCTAAATCAGATTACTGCCTGTAATCGGGTGGTTACTATATTACAAGTTTATAAAGTTGTCCAGCATTGACAAACATTATTATACACATTAAATTCTATTTAGGAATAAATTGAAGTTAAGGAAAATCTCATGAAAAAATCTGCTCTTTTATTGATTATTCCCGCTTTGCTCGCCATCAACGCTTGTACTGCCGATATTGGAACAAACGACTATTATGCTTCTTCAACCGGAGAAGTGAATCGCGCCGCAAAAGGTGTTATTTTGAGCGTGCGTCAAGTTACCGTAAAAAGTAACGACAATAATGCCGGAACATTGATTGGCGCCGCGGCTGGCGGTGTTGCAGGATCAACTATCGGCGGCGGGGATACCGCTCATATCTTGGGCGCTATAGGCGGTGCTGTTGTCGGCGGAATTGCCGGCGATGCAGCTCAAGGACAACTCTCAAAACAAGCTGCTTACGAATATGTTATCCAACTGGATAACGGTGGATTAGCAACTGTTGTTCAGGGCGCAAACGAACTTTTAACACCGGGGCAAAGATGTATTGTCTTATATGGCAGACAAGCCCGCGTTATTCCTTATAACGGAATATAATATCTTGTTTTGACAAAAGCTCTGTTGTAAACAGAGCTTTTATATTATGCCCATTTTTTGGGCTATTACAACTGCTTGTGTTCGATTGGTTGCTCCAACGGCACGCAATAATGCGTTTATATGCAATTTTACCGTTGCTTCTGATACACCCATCTCATAGGCTATTTGCTTGTTTGACATTCCCTCTGCCACATATCCTAAAACTTCTGATTGGCGCGACGTCAAATGTTTGCCGCTGCTTCTCAAACCTGAATTACCGACACCCCCTTTTTCCACAATTGAAGGCGGAAGATAAGTTCCTCCGTCTATAATTAGCTGCAATGCAGAATTTAAGACTTTGGTATCCATTCTTTTAGATATATAGCCCGACACTCCCAACTCTAGCGCCTTTTTGATATTTCTGCTTTCATCTGATGCCGAAATGACTACTATACGAGCCTTGGGTGCTGCTTTTTGCAAATTGCACAAGCCTTCTTCCCAAGACATATCCGGCATATCCAAGTCTATGATGATCAAGTTCAAATTTGGCTCAGAAGCTGCTATTTTTTGTGCTTGAGTAAAATTAGCTGCTTGAGAAATAATTGCCTGAGGTGCCAACTTTTCTAAATTCATGCTTAGGCCGTCACGAAACAAAGCATGGTCGTCCGCGATAAGAATCTTCATCTGATTTCTCCTGCATCAAAACCGCTTATAGTCCGTAGTCCATGCTGAAAAAAGCCTATCAGTCAAATTTTAAAATTGCGTTAATGCTTTTGTCTGCTATATAGGCGCCAAACTTTCCAATTTAAAGTCTGATTATGAATTTTTATATTATAAATAGAGACACTCTACTCCAGCCTCTCGAAACATCTCCTCGGAATAGACCAATTTATCTCTCCATGTACCAGAAGGGGCGTTTGAATCTGCTTCAAATTTGTGCGTAACAACCATCTTTATACCGGATTGTATTATGGCGCGCGCACAATCCGGACACGGCATTGAGGTTACATATATAACACAGCCTTTTAATGACGCACCTATCAAACACGCATTATAAACGGCATTGCGTTCGGCATGTTCAAAAAAATCATATTTTGTTGGACGCTCTAAGCGCTCGGGCTTGTTGTCGTCTACCCCTCTGACCAATCCATTATAGCCCGTTGAACGAATTTCTCTATCCGGGCCAACAACTACGGCTCCCACTTTTGTTGAGGGATCTTTTGACCAGGTCTTGACTAACTCAGCAACTTCCATAAAACGTTTATGCCATTTTTCAGAAAACATCTTTTATCTCCCAAACTCTGCGTTTTACTCAGTTTATATGCTTTGGGCATAATATACAACATTTTTATAAAACTTATAAAAAAGCATTGCTCTTTGCAAGAGTTTTACTTGACATCGGACGTAAAATACACCAAGTTATAGCCAGTGCATTTTTAATTTATTAGGAGAAAAAAATGAGTGCTATTATTGATATTCACGCCAGAGAAATTATGGACTCCCGCGGTACCCCTACGGTAGAAGCTGAAGTTGTATTGCAAAGCGGTGCTTTCGGACGCGCTGCCGTTCCTTCGGGAGCTTCAACCGGTGTACATGAAGCTGTTGAATTGCGTGATGGTGATAAAAAACGTTTTGGCGGAAAAGGTGTTTTGAAAGCCGTTGAAAATGTCAATGACAAAATCTATGATGCTTTGGCTGGGTTGGAAGCTGAAGATCAAATTGCCATCGACCGCGCCATGATTGATCTTGACGGAACTGAAAATAAAGGTAAGCTCGGTGCAAACGCCATGCTCTCTGTTTCTATGGCTGTTGCCAAAGCTCAAGCTGAAGAAGCCGAATTGCCTCTGTATCGTTATTTGGGCGGTACTATGGCTCGTACTTTGCCGGTTCCGATGATGAATATCTTAAACGGCGGTAAACATGCAGATAATCCGATTGACATTCAAGAATTTATGATTATGCCCGTTTCTGCCGCGAACATTAAAGAAGCTATCCGGATGGGTGCTGAAATCTTCCAAACCTTGAAGAAAAACCTCAAAGCTGCCGGCCACAACACTAATGTCGGTGATGAAGGCGGATTTGCTCCTAACCTGAAATCTGCCGAAGAGGCTTTAACTTTCATTGTTAACTCTATCAAAGATGCCGGTTACAAACCCGGTGATGATGTTGTGCTCGCTATTGATGCTGCTTCTTCTGAGTTCTATAAAGACGGAAAATATGAAATGGAAGGTGAAGGAAAATCTTATACCAATGCTCAAATGGTTGAATTCTACAAAGATTTGTGCAATCGCTTCCCCATCTTCTCTATTGAAGACGGTATGGCTGAAGACGATTGGGAAGGATGGAAGATGCTGACCGATGCTCTCGGTGATAAAATTCAATTGGTCGGGGATGATTTGTTTGTTACCAATCCGAAACGTTTGGCCATGGGTATTGAGAAAGGTGTGGCTAACTCTATTCTTGTTAAAGTTAACCAAATCGGTACCTTGACAGAAACAATGCAAGCCGTTGATTTGGCTCAACGCAACAAGTATACCGCTGTTTTATCTCACCGTTCGGGTGAAACAGAAGATGCCACTATCGCAGATATTGCCGTTGCAACAAATTGCGGTCAAATTAAAACCGGTTCAATGTCCAGAACTGATCGTATGGCTAAATATAATCAGCTTATCCGCATTGAAGAAGAACTCGGTGATATGGCTATTTATGCAGGAAAATCTATTCTCAAAAAATAGTCTGAAATATTTTAACATAAAAACAGTCCTTGAATAAGGGCTGTTTTTTTTATTAGTTGCCTTACAGAAAACCCCGAGTTTACTCGGGGCTGAATGTCAAGGTGTTGGAACAACACCGCTCCACGCCAACGAGCGTGGTCAAACCGCAAGGTTTGTAGCAGTTATAGAACCCCCAGTTTACTGGGGGATATCTATCTGGTTGGGAATTTTGGAGTGAGTATCTTGTCTTTTGACAATGAACGGATGAGTAACGATACCAATGGTGCATATTTTTTTGGCATTTCTTTTTTCCAGCCTATGGCTGCCAAATTTTTGCAGCGTTCTATATTTTTGAGAGCGTTATCTATTTGCCTTGCCGCATCGGCATCCAAATCCGAAGGGTCTCCCTTCATGATGTTGTATCCGCTTGGAGAGGCCAATAAAGGCTTCCCAAATGGTGCCATATGAAAATCATAATCCGGACATCCCATGGCCTGTTTCCACTGTTTGAGTGTAACCAAATCTTTTCCAAATAATATCGGATCTGCAACCAAAAATTCTGTCTTGGGGCTATCTTTATACAGTGGAACTTCTATCGCTGTGGCAATATGATAATCATATTTGATTTCTTCAAACTGTTTTGTTTCCTCATTTCTTAGATTAACACTGACATAATTTTTGAACTCATCTCCGCGCTTGGAGCTCATGGAACATATTTTTAATGGTTCATAACCGTCTTTTTTGGCATTTGAAGCTATAACATGAGCCAAACAATAGCAAATATCGCATTCATAACGATAGCTATCTTCCGGTATCGAGGTCAACCACCGGCGATAAGCTTGATTGTATGTGTGCACTTTGCCTGGATCAATTTCCATATCATACTCCATCTTCATCTTTATAACATAGCATATTTCATCACAAAACAAAAGTGATTTTAGACAATTAGTATAGGGAGGCTTGTTTGTCTGAGTTTTTTGATTATATGTTATCGTGTTCACGATGATGGTTTGTAAAATAAAGAAATTATATTTCTTTTGCCGGTTAGAGTGAACACCTGCGTTTCCCCATATGTGACAAAAGAAATATAATGTTCTTTAGTCTTTTTTAGCGGGAAACGGGAAAGCGGGGATTTTTACATCCCCGCTTTCTGTTTTTAGGCCAGTTTTGCAATTGCTTGTTCTATTCGTTTCAGTGTTTCTTCCTTCCCCAAAATCACTGCTATTTCCGTAGCTCCTCCGGGAGTGGTTTCTTTGCCGCTTAAGGCAATCCGTGCAGGATATAAAACCTGACCATTTTTGACACCAAGTTTCTCTGCCAGAGATTTTAAACTTTCAAACAAAGATTCATTTGTCCATTCTTTTTGCTGCTGCAATACACTCTTGATTTCCGGCAAGATTCCTTTGGCAACATCTACATCGGTTTTCATTTTCTTATTAATGTATAGTTCTGCTCCATAATTCGGAACAGATATAATAAAATCTACTTGCTCCGAAATTTGAGCAAGTGTTTCTATACGTGGTTGCAATACGCTGCTAAGAGCTTGCATATCAACATTTGATGGAACATCTTTATAATAAGGAAGAGCCAATTCATGAAATTTAGTCGCCTCTAATGACCTGATGTATACTCCATTCATCCATGTCAACTTTACAATATCAAAAATAGCAGGGGATTTATTCAGACGATCCACCGAGAATATTTTCTCCAACTCTTTGATTGAGAAGATTTCTTCTTCCGTTCCGGGATTCCATCCCAAAAGGGCTATATAGTTAATAATTGCTTCCGGAAGATAGCCTTTGGCAACCAAATCTTGAAAAGAAGCATCGCCATTTCTTTTGGACAGCTTGTGCTGTGCATCTTTCATTACTGTAGGTAAATGAACATAGACTGGGCGCTGCCATCCAAACGTGTCATACATTAAATTGTATTTGGGCGTTGAGGGTAAATATTCGTTGCCGCGAACAACATGTGTAATTTCCATCAGATGATCATCTATCACGTTGGCAAAGTTATATGTCGGAAAACCATCCGATTTTAAAAGAACTCCTTCATCAAGCTCATCATAATCTATTTCTATTATTCCATATACCTTATCTTCATATTTGGATTTTCCGGTTTTATTGATGGTTTGACGAATAACATACGGCTCTCCTGAAGCAACTCGTTTTTTTGCTTCTTCTAGCGGAATTTTTTTGCACGGATCTTCAAACTTGCATATTATTTCGTTTCCGTCTTCATCATATTGTTCTTCTCGTTCTCCGCAAAAACAATAATGAGCTCCTCCGAGTTCTACTAATTTGTGAGCATAAGGAGCATATAAATCTTTGCGCTCGGATTGAACATAAGGACCAAAATTCCCTCCGATATCAGGCCCTTCATCCCAATTCATGCCAACTGTCTTAAGCGTATTGTATATAATCTCCGTTGCCCCTTCAACATACCTTTTTTGATCGGTATCTTCAATTCGTAAAATAAAATCTCCGCCACTTGCTTTGGCTATCAGATATTCATACAATGCCGTGCGCAGATTACCAATGTGCATATAACCTGTCGGGCTGGGGGCAAAACGAGTACGTGTTTTCATTTCTAAGACTCTCTTATAAAAAATTTACGTTGCGCCTACGATAACGCATGCAAATTATTTTCTCAAGAGTTTTTAGGAATGAAATGAGTTTTATTTTATCCGGCGAGCAGAACTTCGGCTGCAGCTCTGGCTTCCGCAGTGATGGTTGCTCCTGCCAGCATTCTGGCTATTTCTTCTCTCTTTTCAGAAGAACTCAGTTCTCTAACATGCGTCGTGGTAATGTTGTTTTGCGTTTCTTTTTCAACCTTGAAATGGGTACTACCCCTAGCTGCCACTTGCGGAGAATGTGTCACAACCATAACTTGAACCTTTTGGCCTAGCTTAGAGAGCCGCTCTCCCACCGCTTGTGCCGTAGCTCCCCCGACGCCGGCATCAACTTCATCAAAAATCATCGTACTTACACTTGAACTTTCAGCCAAATTGACTTTTAGAGCTAACATAAAACGAGCCAATTCGCCGCCTGATGCTATTTTATTAATTGGTCCTTGCGGAGAATTTGGATTGGTGGCTACCGTAAAATAAACATTATCAAAACCGCTTTCTGACCATGCGTTTTCTTCTTTACGATCAATGATGGTTGCAAACTTGGCCTTTTCCATTTTAAGCGGTGGCAATTCTAACATAACCGCGGCATCAAGCTTGGCTGCCGCATCCATACGCGCCTGATGCAGCTTATCGGCTGCCTCTATGTAAAGGCGGCGTTTTTCTTGCTCAACTCTGCGCAAAGATATGATACCCTCTTCGCCCAACTCTATGGTTGCCAACCGATCCTTAAATTTTTGCAAAGTATCTGAAAGCTCGTCTATTCCAACACCATGCTTGCGCGCCAAATCTTTTAGGGCAAACAAACGGCTGTCTATTTGTTCTTGCTCGTCGGCACTAAGATTTATGTCGGCAGAAGCTGTTTCTATACGCTCTTGCGCGTCTATAATTTCTATCAGAGCTCTATCGAGCGCATCATAAATCTCCGAGTAACGACCATCTACATATTGGTTTGCTTTATCAAGCGCATTTTCTGCAGCGCGCAGAGCCGATTGCACATCTCGTCCCTGAGTTAAAACAGAATATGCGTAATTAAGACTTTCCATAATCTTTTCGGCATGCATCAATTCTTGACGGCGAGACGACAACTCATTTTCTTCTCCAGGACGAGGATTAATTCTTTCAAGCTCTTGTACCCAATGACGAAGATTGTCTTCTTCTTCTTTAGCTTTGGCTATTTCTGCCTCTGCTCGAATTCTCTTATCTGTGGCGTTTTTATATTCTTGGTATGCGCTCCTGCTTGCCGTTACAAGCTCTTCCAAATTACCATATAAATCCAAAACATCTTTATGATTGGCGGGATTGAGCAACCCTTGATTATCAAATTGACCATGTATTTCAACCAGATATTTACCAATATCTTTGAGAAGTTTGGCGCTAATTGGTTGGTCATTGAAAAATATTTTGCCTTTGCCTGATTGATCGAGCGTGCGCTTGATTATGATTTCGTCAGAAACATCAAGTTCGTTTTCTTCTAAGAGTTCTTTAAATTCTCTATTATTTGGCTCACAATCAAAAACAGCCGTAACACTCAACTTTTCCGCATCGCGGCGAATAAGAGATGTTTCCGCTCTTTTACCTAAAACCAATCCCAAAGAATCTAACAAAATAGATTTGCCGGCTCCCGTCTCTCCTGTCAAAACGCTCAGCCCCGGCTTAAAATCTAAATCCAGTTTGTCAATTAGAACAACGTTGCGTATTGAAAGAGACTGAAGCATGTTATTTTTGTGCCTTAATAATCTTTTGTGCCCGAATATTCCACTTGGATTTTGGATAATTGTAGTTCAAAACTTTGGCGGCATCCGTTGCCTCTTTACTCAGCCCCAGAATCTGATAAATCTCAACCTGACGGTATAGAGCCTCTTCAATGTGTGCCGTTGTTTGGTAGTTGGTAACTACAACCGAAAAACGATTCAATGCGGAAAGATAATTGTTCTGCCCAAGATAAAAACGCCCTATCTCCATCTCGTGTCCGGCTAAACGATCATTTATTAAATTCATTTTTTTGCCGGCATCTTCGGCGTAATCAGTATCGGGAAAACGAACGATTACCTGATTAAACGATTCCATTGCCAATTTGGTGTTTTCCTGATCTTTTTCAATACCAACAATCTGTTCGTAGTAGCACAAACCTTTCATATAATATGCATATGCAATGTCTTTGTTGCCGGGATGATATTTGATAAAACGATCTAAAGCCATTATCGCATCGTCGTATTTTTGGTCTTTGTAATAAGCATACGCCCCCATTAATTTGGCTTTTGTGGCCCATTTTGAGTATGGATGCTCAAGCTCGACTTTCTCAAAATTCTCGGCGGCTTTGGCATATTGAGTTTTATTCAGGCTTTTATAGGCTCTGTTATATAGGCGCTCAACGGAAAGATGTTCCGGTTCTTCCGGTGTGGATGCACAGGCGGAAACAGTTAAAACAAGTCCCAATATTAATGCCAGTCTTTTCATCTTTTTTCCTTACATAATTTTATAATTGGACGCGTCTGAAAATAACTTCTTTAAAATTTCGTTATTATGAAAATGTCCTGTCTTTGATGCTTTCAAATGACCGCATAGTTGATAACCGGATGTATACATATCTCCAAGAGCATCTATGACCTTATGATTTACACACTCGTTTTGGGTACGAAAACCGCCTTCGTTCAAAATCGTCTCTCCGTCTAAAACAATCGCGTTTTCTAAACTTCCTCCCTTAATTAAACCAATGGAGCGAAGATAATCAACTTGATATTTTTCGCAAAAAGTGCGGCAGGGAGCAACATGATCCTTAAAATCTTTTAGGGTGACCGTTTCGCTAAACTTCTGTCGTCCTACAATTTTGGAAGGAAATTCTATCATAAATTCTATATAAAAATCTTCGGCCGGAAGCAATTCTATTTTATTGCCTTTATCATCTTCAAAAGAAACAGGTTTTAGAACTTTTAAAAGCTTACGTGTGACAGACTGTTCTTTCAGACCTGCTTTTTCAAGTGCTTCGACAAAAGGGGCTGCAGAACCGTCCATAATCGGCATCTCGGGACTGTTAATCTCTATCAAAACATTGTCCACGCCTAAAACATTAAGTGCCGCCATTAAGTGTTCTATTGTCGAGACAATATTTCCTTTTTCATCTCCCAAACAAGTGCAATTACGCGTATCCACAACATTCGTGTATAAGGCTTTGAGTTCCGGTTCTCCTTGTATATCTACTCGTTTGAATACAACTCCGCTGTTTTCCGGCGCCGGCTTTAACCTCAAGATGCTCTCACATCCTGAATGCAAACCTATACCTTTAATTAGAACTTCTTGCGCTAATGTATGCTGTTGCATAATTCATCCTTTATATGGTAGCAAATAAAATTATAATAAGGCAGCCTATAAGCCGGGTTCTGTATTTCGGTTGCCCGAAACGATAGCTATTCATCTGGGCCGTTTATCACTAAAGGGCTCTTCGCGACCTACCTCTGGAGTGGAGAGAGAACGCTCCTTATAATTCGGTTTATAAAGCCAAAGCCATATACCTGAAATCCCCTAACTTGGTCTTGCATCAGGCAGGGTTTACCTTGCCAAACCTGTTACCAGATTTGCGGTGAGCTCTTACCTCGCCTTTTCAACCTTACCGAGATAAACTCGGCGGTGTATTTCTGTGGCACTTTCCCTTGGATTGCTCCAGCCAGACGTTATCTGGTGCCTTGTTCTCTTGAAGCCCGGACTTTCCTCGCTAAGGGTAAAACCTTAACGCAGCTATCCGGCTACCTTATTGGCTATCAGAATAGCATCTGCCGCAATTATTGCAAGAGCAATCATAAAAAATTCTCAACAAAAAAACTGCCGTTTCTTAACGAAACGACAGCTTTTTGTGCCGACAACTCCTTAAGCCTCCGCAAATTTGGGCGGAGTATAGGGAGCAAAAGCCACTGCGACTGGTTCGCCGACGGGACGTTCATAGTACTTCTGTCCACAGGCACGGAAGTATCCGAGCACTACATAAGAAGACAAACGACCGTCGTTTCCCCACCATACGACATAATTGCACCCGTAGACGTCATCGGGATTGCTGATGTTAATCATCGGAGTAGTCAAAAATTCAAAACCACCCCATAAAACACCGTAAACGTTGACATCGCTGTATACCCAATAGCTAACGGAATTGCTTTTGGGCACATACAAATCATAGTCGAACTCTGAGTGCGAAAATTCGTATTTCTCTGCCAGAACAGCCTTGGGAATGGCATAAAATTCATTCTTGACCACATTCTGAGCAGCGACTTTGTCTTCATCCAGTTCTACCTCGTGTTCGGTGTAACCGTCGATGACCGTTCTGATTGCTTCTCCCGGACGGATGTTCTTCCATACACGGATTGGCTCTTGTTTACGGGCGACATAAACACCATGTTTTTTCTGCATTTTCTTGCCGTGTTCGGCATAATCAACAAAGAGGTACTCAACCCCTATTTCGTTAATCAACACTTCCGGCATCGGAACTTGTTTACCATCAACCACTGCAACGGGCTTACCGTCGATTACGGTGATGTAGTTACCGGAAAAGTTTTCTGCTTCTGTGGCTTTGATGCGAGAGAAAACAACGTTGTCACGAGTTCTGAATACTTGATTGAAACTTTTCATAATATAAAAAAAATTTTTGAGGCAAAAATATTCAATTCCGGCATTAGCCTCTATGATGACGAAATTGCACATTTAATATATTTAGAGCTTTAGTATAGCACTAAGTCGTTCTCTTGTAAACAATGTTTGACACCTCATGTATGGATGAAAAAATATCCCCAATTTTTTTATTTTCCTTTGCGCCTTGTGTTGTGCCGACTTTACGAATCATCACCTCTATTTTTATAGAACAAATATAGAACAGTTAATAAATTACTAAATTTTCCCATTGATTCCCATGATATCCCATGATATACCATTTACATAGTTGATTTCGCCAAAGGAGTCTTGAGGTTGCGCAAAACTTTCTTGTTTATGGATACGGTGGTTAATAAGGTTGATGCCAAAGGTCGCGTCTCCCTGCCCGCCGATTATCGCGCCATCGTAAAAGATACAGGCTCCGAAATAGTTTGTTATCGCAGTCTAAACGCTCCTTGTATTGAAGGTTGTTTGGAGGATTTGCTCGACAAGCTGGCTACTGATATGGAAAACTCTCTCGACTTCTTTTCTCAAGAACAAGACGATATATCGAACCTTGTCTTCGGTGATGCCAAACGCTATCCTTTCGATTCCACCGGAAGAATTATGCTTGCTGAAAAATTGCTGAAACATGCTCAGATTAAAGACAGCGCCGTCTTTGTCGGAAAAGGCCGTAAATTTCAAATTTGGAATCTTGAAAATTGGACCAAAGAAGAAGCTCGACTTCGCGCTGAAGTCTTGAAAAAGCGACCTTCTCTTAGAGCTCAGGGAGGCGCGGAATAATGCCTATTGATTATCAAACACATTTTCCCGTTATGTTGCCTCAGGTATTAGAAGCTCTTTTACCTCAGGACAATGCCCTCTATGTTGATGCAACTTTCGGAAACGGAGGTTACACAGAAGCGATTCTTAATGCAGCTAATTGTAAAGTTATTGCTTTGGACAGAGACCCAAATGTATTGCCGAGAGTTAAAGAATTAAAAAATTTGTATGGAGATCGGATTGATTTCAGAGCCGGTAATTTTGGTGATTTTGCAGAATTAGTTCCTGAAGAAATTGACGGAGCCGTATTTGATATCGGTGTTTCTTCCATGCAACTTGATCAGGCTGAGAGAGGTTTCTCTTTTGCAAAAGACGCTCCTCTTGATATGAGAATGTCTCAAAGCGGAACAACCGCCGCCGATTTGGTCAACTCTTTGCCTGAAAAAGATTTGGCTGATTTGATTTACCTATATGGCGAAGAACGTAAATCACGCCAAATCGCAGCTAAAATCTGTTTAATTCGTAAAACAAAAAAAATCGAAACAACAAAACAATTGGCTGAAATTATTTATACGGTTTTGCATCGGTCTCAAAACTCTATTGATCCGGCAACTCGTACCTTTCAAGCATTGCGAATTGCTGTCAACAATGAGTTAACCGAACTACAGAACGGACTTGCGGGAGCAACTTTCAGACTTAAACCAAATGGCCGTCTGGCGGTTGTCGATTTTCACTCTCTGGAAGACCGAATTGTCAAAACATTTTTTAAAAACAATACCGGAAAGGCTCGCCATGTCTCTCGATATAAAGCCTTACCCCAAGAACAAAACAACGCAATCTTCAAAGAATGTTCTAAGGTGATTCTGCCCTCAGAAGAGGAATTGCAGATGAACAGCCGCTCACGTTCGGCGAAACTGCGTTTCGCGGTGAAACAATAAATCAAATTCCAGAAAGGGTTTGAAATGAACAGTACAAAATTAGCAACTCTGGCTCTTAAAATAGCAATTCCTTGCTTACTATGCTTTAGCTATCTGGTGATGACCAATATGGTGCAAGAACTCGAAACTGAACTTAACTCCATTAATCGCGGCATTGAAAAAGATATTAAATCTATTCACGTTCTTAAGGCCGAATGGTCTCACCTCAATAATCCCGCTCGTTTGCGAAAACTTGTTTCTAAACATATTTTATTAAATCAGATACAAGCTGAACAAATTATTAACTATTCTGCGTTACCATTCTCTTATGAGGATGACGAATCGAGAAAAATTGTCGCCCGAAAAAATCTATCAAATTATGCCGAGCAAAATAAAGGACTCAAAAAACTTATAAAAGCTCAGCGTTAATAAAAATATCAGGCAGAAGCAAAAATGATCGGGAAGTATTTTTCCAAAAAAGATAAGGGAGATTTCTATCTTCCGGGGCAAGAAATTAAAATTGACAAAGTCAGTTCATTCCATGGATTTTCTTGCGAAAAAGACTCTCTTGCCGTGTGCAAAAACAGAGTGATGTTTTCTATCTTTTGCTTTGCCGCTGTTTTTTTGATTATTGCAGGACGCTTATTTGATTTGTGCGCACTTCCCGCTTTTGAAAAAGAAAGCGCCGCTCCGCGTCGAACTTTTGCTCATAATCCCATACGTCGTGCAGATATTCTTGATCGTAACGGCACCATTATTGCAACGTCTTTACCTACCGTTAATCTGCATGTTAACCCTAAAAAGGTTTTTAACGCCCCAAAACTGGCTCATGAATTGGTAAAAATTCTGCCTGAACTCGATTATGACACAACTTATAAAAAACTTACCGCTAAGGGGACCTTTGTTTATCTTAAACGCAACCTAACACCCTCTCAACAATATCAGATTAACTATCTCGGAGATCCAAGCCTGGAGTTTGAAGAAGGGGAAAAACGTGTCTATCCTCATAAAAATTTACTGGCTCATGTTATCGGAAACACAGATGTTGATAATGTCGGTATTTCGGGAATTGAAAAAGCCATGGATGAGCGCTTAACCCAATCTGATATTCCGTTAACACTTTCAATTGATATTGGTATCCAAGATACTATCAGAGAAATTCTTAAAGAAGGAATGGAAAAATTTAAGGCTGTCGGAGCAACCGCTATTTTGATGGATGCTAACACTGCCGAAATTATTGCCATGGTTTCTTTACCTGATTTTGATCCCAATATAAACAAAGTGAAAAATGAGAGAGCTTTGTTTAATATGGCCTCAAAAGGCGTGTATGAACCAGGATCCGTCCTTAAAGTATTTAATACCGCAATGTCGCTGGAAAGCGGAAAAGTAAAAGTAGCTGACAGATTTGATGCCACGAAACCTCTCAAATTACGATACAACACTATTAAGGATTATAGAGGCGAAAACCGCTGGTTATCTGTTCCGGAAATTTTGGTTTATTCCTCAAATATCGGATCCGCTCAAATGGCTCTCAAAGTCGGTGCTTCCGAGCAAAGGAATTTTCTTGAAAAAATCGGTTTTTTTGAAAATGTGGATATTGAACTGGCAGAAAAAGGGAGACCTTTGCTTCCAAAAAGATGGAGCGAAAGCACCATTGCAACCGTCGCTTATGGATATGGAATTTCTGTCTCCCCACTACATGTTATCAGCGCTTATTCCGCTGTTGTGAACGGGGGCATCTACCACTCTCCTTCTTTAATTAAAGATAGTCCTAAAGCAAAAAATGGGCATCGTGTCCTATCTTTCAACACATCTAAAGCCATGCGTAAACTCATGCGCTTAGTCGTGACAGATGGTTCCGGTAAACGCGCAAACGTTCGGGGGTATGAAGTCGGAGGAAAAACAGGAACTGCTAATAAATTGTCTGAAACAGGCCGCTATGTTGATAAAAAAGTGCGCACGACATTTGTTTCGGCTTTTCCTATTTCTAATCCTAAATATGCCTTAATCGTCATGTTGGATGAACCTCAGCCGCTTAAA
The DNA here is from genome assembly GCA_944393685.1 of uncultured Alphaproteobacteria bacterium. GTDB lineage: Bacteria > Pseudomonadota > Alphaproteobacteria > RF32 > CAG-239 > CAZU01. Next base: position 28,968 of record CALYAW010000004.1, on the reverse strand, counting down.
GAAACTTGGGGATTTGTAACATCTGGGTGGAATACGGTTCCTACCGCATCAAAAATAATTACGGCTATTGCTCCTCAGCTTAACCTTAAAGCAAATTACGATCTTGATGAACTAAGAAATGCTCGAATTATTGAAGCCTCATGGTAACAAAATTTGTTAATCAGATAAAACAATTTGTTCAATTTTGAGCGCCAGACCGGTTTTGTCATCTGTTTCAATATAAGTTCCATATAAAGTACCAGTACCGTGACACGGGACAAGTTTGCCTCCGCTGAATTTACGGCATAGTCTCTCTATCGGAGTATCTTTTTCGAAACCAATGACTCCGCTATAATCACCGCACATGCCTGCATCTGTCTGATAGGCTGTGCCTTGGGGTAATATCATACAGTCTGATGTTGGAACATGCGTGTGCGAGCCGATAACAGCGGAAACTTTGCCATCCAGATAATGTCCAAAGGCAATTTTTTCTGCCGTTGCCTCGGCATGAAAATCTACGAAGATGGCATTTATATTACTGCCAAGTTTATAGAGTTTTAGCAACTTATCCATTGCTTGTACCGGACAATCAACAGCCTCCATAAATAGACGACCTACGACTTCAACTACTAAAATTTTTCTGCCATCGGGAAGCTCTATTTCTCTTGCTCCTTTACCGGGAAGTGTTTCCGGATGATTTAACGGGCGAGCTATTTGTTTGCACTCATCAAGATAAGGAACAATCTCTCGTTGATTCCATACGTGGTCTCCGGTTACAATCGCACTAACACCTTTTTCAAAAAAATCCCTGCAAATTCCAGGTGTGCAGCCAAAGCCATGCGCCGCATTGTCAACATTGACAATCAATACGTCATAGTTATAAAGCTCTTTAAGTTTGGAGATGTTATTCATGACAACCTCCCTACCGGGGCGAGCCACTATATCTCCACAATATATGATTTTCACTTTGATTACCCTGAAATGTTTTTGTAGAAAAATAAAGGAAAACCCCGCTGATGTCAACGGGGTTTAATCTTTAGTCATTTGAGTGAAACCATTTAGCCGTATATTTACATTCTTATCGAACCGCTTCTCAATAAGGTGGGCATCGTATAAATAAACCACGATTTATTCAGTGACAATTCCCTATAAAATAATGTTGGCTCGGAAGATCTGCGGGAATACGAACTACGCAGTTTCTCTCCTTTGATGCCTTAAGACTACAATAAATTTAATTCATTTGCAAGCAAATTCAACTTTTCGTCCAGAGATTTCAACTTCTTGGAAATTGCCTCGTCTAAATCAAGGAGTCGTGTATCATCAATATTTTGTCCAGTATTTGATTCAAAAGGCTTTTTGCCTTTTTTAAGTTCGGAAAGTTCATCGGCTAGAACCAACCCAACCATAGCAAGCAGCATATTCTCATTAACCTGTTGGCTGCCCCCTGTCAAAGCACGAGCTTTTTCATCAAGAATATCAGCTAATTGGTATATTCTTGCTTCTTGCCCATCTTCACAGGCAACCGCATATTCGCGTGAATTAATTGTGATCGTTACTTGTGCCATTGCTTTCCAATATGTTGTCAAGATTGTTTATTATAGCGTCAATATTTTGCAAAATGTTTGCCGATGTATCACGAAGCGCTTCAATTTGTTTTTGCTTGTCTTGAAGTCTATTTTCTTGTTCTTGTATTTGAGTTTCAACTTGTTGCTTTTTGCTTTTAAGCGCTACATCAAGTCTGATAATCGTCTCGCTTAAATCTCCGAGAGCTTGATTAGTTTTGGCAAATTCAAAAATGTTGTCCGTCATTGCAAATTTTGCTTTCTTAATTTTGAATCTTCTCTTATTATCAGCGCATAATAACTAACTCTTCACTTTTTACAAGAGAAAATAAAATTATGCCAAAGATTATCCTCAAAATAAATTCTACATCCGATAAAATTTATGTTTCGGACGAGATTTGTTGCTATCTGGTTGATGCTTCACTGCCTGTCAAAGTTTTGGAAAATTGCAAAAAAACAGATCAATTGGTGCTGTTATGCGGTAAAAATGCCGCGCAAATGTGCAAAACATATAATATGGATGGTATCGTATTAGAACCGAATCCGCAAAAACCTCTTAAAGCACAGATAAAAAAAGATCAAGAAATAATAGGTTCTAAGAAAGCTCTCGGAATCATTATTCCTCCACACCGCCACGAAGCCATGCTTGCCAGTGAAACAGAACCTTCTTTTGTTGCCTTTAAGTTTGAGCGAGACCAAGCGCAAAAAGCCTCAGAAATCATAAAATGGTATAATGAACTCTTTTTAATTCAGTCAGCTGTCGATTTAAGTGACGAGCTACAAAATATTGACAATATTGAAACCGATTTTGTGATAATAAATTCATGCGATTATAAAGATTTTGGTTGCTAAAAAATAAAGTTTATATTAGTTTGCCTATAAAACAAGTGATGTTTATGAAGATTTTTTAAGGAGACAAAAATGAAACAACAAGCAGGTTCAATCAGAATTGGTTGGGTAATTGAATATAAAGGAAAACCATGGACAGTTATTAAAACCAATTTTGTTAAGCCCGGAAAAGGCGGCGCTTTTATGCAGGTTGAAATGAAATCTGTTGAAGAAGGAACCAAAACAAATGAACGCTTCAGAACTGAGGATATGGTCGAAAAAATGATGGTTGAGACAAAAGATTGTCAGTTCTTGTTTGAAGATACAACCGGTTTGACTTTTATGGAAAGCGATACTTTTGAACAGTTTACCATGCCTGCTGACATTTTAGGCGACTCGCGTCCCTTCTTAACAGACGGAATGGAAGTTAAAGTCAGTGTTATTGACGGAAAACCAATTTCGGTTGAATTACCCTTACAGGTTATTTGTACGGTCGTTGAAACCGAACCTGTTATGAAAGGGCAAACCGTTACATCTTCTTATAAGCCAGCAATTCTTGACAACGGTGTTCGTATCGGGGTTCCGCCCTTTGTCGGACAAGGTGATAAAATTGTTGTTGCCACCGCTGACGCGTCTTATGTTGAGAGAGCAAAATAATGTCTTATATTTCTACTAATTTGAATTTTTTAATAACTGTTGTAAAAAAAGCTGCAAATTCTTTATCTCGCGACTTTAGCGAGATTGAGAAATTACAGTCTTCTTTGCGCGGACATCAAGAATTCGCAAAGGCTGCTTATGAACGAATGAGTAAGGATTTGCGCAACGAGCTGCAGAGAGGTCGTCCGAACTATGCAGTTGTTATCGGTCAGGAAGAAGCGCCTGCAAAAGCCGCTTATTTTTTGGTTTGTCCGATAGACGGTTTGCTCAATTTCATGCATGGTATCCCGTACTTTGCCGTTTCGGTCGCCGTGGTTGAAAACGGAAATGTGACTTCCGCGGTAATATATAATCCGGCTACCTCTGACATGTATTTTGCCGAGAAAGGAAAAGGTTCTTTTAAAGAAGGCTACAGAAACCATGAAAGATTGCGCGTATCTGCTCGTAAAGAATTGTCTGAGGCTCTTATCGGGGCCAAAGACTCTGCTTTGCATCATTCCGTGGCAGGAATTCGAGTTAATGATTGTTTAAGCCTAGATTTAGCTTATGTGGCAGCCGGGAAACTGGATGTCGTTGTCAGTTCTGAAAATATACCAGATACTGTTGCTGCAGGAATGCTATTGGTTAAAGAATCCGGCGGAGCCGTCTATGAGTTGAATCAAAAAGATATCCGCAGCGAGGATTTGGCTTCAGTTTTGGCTTGCGGAAATATTATTGCCTCAAATGCAATATTGGGTAAAAAGGTACACGAATTGCTCAATAAATAATAGTACAATTAACGGGAGGGGTCATGCGTAAAATAATTATTGCTTTAGCAACGGCTTTTTTTATTGGTACAACCTTCGCTCAGGCACAGGAGAACTCTTTTTATATTGATTTGTCCGTATTAAATTCGATTGATGAGCATTCCGTTATGGAACCGGCCGCACCCCAATTCCCTATAGTGAAGGACTCTTCTAAAAAGGCCGTTACCTCAAAAAAAATTGTGAAAAAAAACAAAAAAATTGCGCCTAAAACAGTGCAAAAGACCACTCAAAAGCCTCTGCCAACAACCCAAAAAACACACCAACCTAAGCCAATCCCTTATGTCGATAATGCCGAAGATATCATCGTTGTCGATGTGGAACCGGTAGTCAGCAATAATGTTACAGAAGGACTTGTTTTTCAGACCCCAGAAACTTCTCAAACAAAAACAGAGCCAAAAGATAAAGAACCTACGGAATTGAACAATGTAGCCTCTCAAAAAGAAAAATCAGAGAATATAATAAAAGAAGCTTCAAATAATTCTTTGACAGAAAAAACTAATACAATAGAGCCTTTATCGGAACAAAAAAACGAGAAATCAAAAGATATTTCTGATAATAAGCAACCTCTTTTGATTGAAACGGAAAATGCATTGCCTTCTGCTGTCAACCCTAGAATTGTGTTTGCGGAAGATGAGACATCTTTGAGTGACGCTCAGAAATCACAAATTGATAACGTAATCAATTCTTTTAGCGATCCAGAAAATAATAAGATTGCTATTTATTCCTATAATCTGGATGACGGGGTAGACACATTTCGTAAAAAACGGCAAAGTTTGAACCGCGCAGTAGAGATTCGTAGCTATTTATTGCAAAAAGGATTTAAAAATTTCAGTATTAAGGTGCTCAATATTGACACTGCTTCTGACAAAATCAATTCGGTTGAATTAGAAGAATTAAAATAAATTAAAAAAATCTTTAAATAATACTTGCGTTATTTGAATGAGTAATGTATAAGGGCATAAAAATTACGCAATGAAGAAACGTGTTTAGGAGTTTTATGAAATGAAAAAAGGAATTCACCCTGATTATCATAACATTACTTATGTTATGACTGACGGAGAAAAACGTACGGTTAGAAGTACGTGGGGTAAAGAAGGCGATGTTATGAACCTTGAAGTTGATCCAAAATCTCATCCTGTTTGGACGGGTGTTCGTCGTTTGGTTGATACTGGTGGTCAATTGTCTAAATTTAAAAATAAGTTTGGCGCTTTTGGTCTTAAGACCGATAATTAATGTTTAGTTCTACTTTTTGAACTTACGATTTATTAACCTACATCTTGTATTATAAGATGTAGGTTTTTTATATGTTGTATATACGAGGTATTCTGAATGAAAATTGCCCATTATGAAGTTTACGCCGACAAAGGCGACGGCTGGAAACTTCAAGAGCGTTTTGCGGCAGAACAACGCCAAGATGCTTTTAATCTTGCTAAAGAACACGAGGCAGACAATCATCGCGTTAAAATTATCAAAGAAATTTTTGACGTTATGGATAATTCGTATCAAGAAAGCGTGGAATATGTCAGTAATCTGAATCGAAAAAAATCTTCCAAGGGTGGTGGATTCATGTTGTCTGATGAAGGGATTCCCGTATCCGAAGGAAGAAGAATTACTTATACCGGTGGACAGAATACGGTTGCGGGCGTTATGCTCAAAATTGTATTGCTTATCTTCTTAAGTTTGATTTTTGCTAATCTTTTTGTCAGTTTATTGTTCCCTCTGCTTGAGATCTTTATTGAAGAAGAAAACAGCCGCTCTGTTTTATTCAGTGTGTTTTTCGTTGTCTTCTTGGCCATGGCCATTCCTCTCTTGCTTAAAAGTGTTCCTTGGTATGTATGGGTAAGTGATGATAATGGTAAACAAGGAAAAAAAATCAAGGAAAAAGGCTTTTATGATCAGGCGGAATATTTAATCAAAGCATATAATATTAATAATTCAGATCCTATTACCGCTCCTGCTTATCCTGAAGCTCCTATTGAGTACAAACATTATATTATATCTTTTTTGAGTGAGATGCTCTCTAAATTAAAATCCCCAACTGTTTTACAAGATAGTTTTAATCGGTTAGGTGTTAAGCTATTGGTGTTTGGAGGATGTTTGGAATTGGCTCGATATTCAAATCTTACCATGCCGGAGGCTAATTCTCTTTTATATGATGCTTTCAAAATTACTGACGGAGAAAAGGCTGATTTGGAAGCTTTTTATGAAGCAAAGCGTAGCTATAATGATAATAAGATTGCAATCTTGCTTACCGGTATTGGCGCCTATTTAATGGCTCACGTCGTAAACGGACGAGAAATGCCTTCCGAAGCACTAAATATTGCTTTCAATAAGTGGGAAAAGCAAAATTCAAATCCTCAAAATGATCCTATTCTTCAAGAATTGGAAGATGAGCAAATAAAAGAAGGTGATATTATCTGCGACTGCATGGTCAGCCTTAAAAGTGATCTTAAATTCCTTGATACCTCCATTCCTGATTATGAAACAATTGCATCCCAAACAAGCGAAGGAATTAGGAACATCGTCTCTAATTTGGTTGATAAATATAAAGGATTTGATGTGGTTGAAGCCAACGGGATTACTTCCGTTCATTTTCGTAAACTTAATAATGCTCTACGTTTTAGTGAAGAATGTCTTAAAGATATCGGCTCATATCACGATGAAATCAGCAATGACAACATGATTATGCGTAATTGTTGCGCCTTAACCGCCAATAACACGAAAGACGAACCCAATCTTAATAATTTTCTAAAAGATATGTTTGAGCATATATATAATAATGAGATTGTTCTGACCAAAGATGTGCAAACTCACCTTGAGGGAAGCGAATATCAGCTTGAATATTTGGGTGAAAAGAATTTTCAATTACTCGGCTCTTCTGTCGAATTATACAAATATCTTGCTTAGTCTCATTTTTTATATATTTATTGCTGGTTTTAAGAAAAAAGACTTGTATATTCCTTAAAGAAAAACTATCCTGAGGCTAGTTTGGATTATAAATATCTGTTTCAAAAATAAAGAAAGGATAAAGATATGACTGCACCTCTTATGCCCAGAGCAACGGCAGTATGGCTGGTTGAAAATACGACTCTGACGTTTCGTCAAATTTCTGTATTTTGTGAAATTCATGAACTTGAGATTCAAGCAATCGCTGATGGTGATGTATCAAGCAATATCCGCGGCCTATCTCCTATTGATAACGGTCAGTTGACATGGGAAGAAATTCGTCGGTGTGAGGCTGATAATAAAGCTAATCTTGAGATAAATAAAATGGAACGAAACGTGAAAGCTATGAATGCTAAAGCTAAAAAAGTTCTCTCTCCATCTCAAAGACAAGACAAGCCGGCTGCTGTTTTGTGGGTTATCAAAAACTATCCAATTCTTAAAGATTCTCAGATTTGCAAGCTCATCGGAACGACAAAGCCTACAATTGAGGCAATCCGCAATGGAACACATAAAGATAGCTCTATCTTAAAACCTAAAAATCCGGTTACAATAGGTTTGTGCTCTGAAGCTGATATTGAAAAAGCAATTGCTGCCGCTCAACCTAAACCTATTAAAGAAAAAAAAGCTAAAACCTCCAAAACCTCTGCTGGAAAAGTTGCTTCAAAAAAAGCGGCAGCTCCCAAAAAAGAGAAAAAAAGCAAAGCTGTTTCTAAAAAAAGCGCAAAAAAGATAACAAAAAAAGAAACAGTAAAGAAAAAATCTACAAAGAAAAGCGCTACAAAAAAGACAGCTAAGAATAAGAAATAACCAAAAAAATCCCGTTCACAAACGTGAGCGGGATTTTTTCTATAATAGAGAGTTAGAATACCTTGAGAATGTTGACCTCAAAGGTATAGTTGTGTGTATTTCCTTCGCGCCTGATAAATGCTATCTCAGCGCAAACATAATCTCCTTCCTTGAACGAACAGCCCTGCTTTATTATAATCTGGGCGCGTTCCAAAATATTTTTGGGATCTTCATTGGTAGGAGCAAAATAAGGAAGACCTTCTTTAATCTCGGTCTTATAATTATATCCCAACCAATACCCTCCGGCTCGATAGCAAGAGCCCGCAGCTAATGCCTTTCTGAAAAGCTCCTCATTACGAAATTTATTCTTCTCGCTTTGAGATACCTTTTCTTTTGTCTTTTTAGGCTGCGTCTTGTCTTCTTGCTCTTGGCACAACAGTTCTGCTTTGGGGCGATTCTTTTGTGTGATAAACACAACTCTTACCATAGCTCGAGCCCAGTTTTTTGGAAAACAAACATTCAAATCTCCTACCTGACCATCCGGAAATTGCACTTCTTTGTTGCTTTTTCCATAACGTGTCACGGCATAGACTTTGCCCAAACATAGTTTGCCATATTTTTTGCGTGAACCGTTTTTGAACACAGATTCAATTTTTTCCGACGTCCATGAGCATAGCAAGGTATTCTCTTGCTTGTCTTGTATGGTTTTTTGTGCTGAAACGGCTTCTTTTTCCTTTATCGAAACTTTGCCAATTCGGTAACACTCCGGATTATCTTGTTTAATATCAGAAACCATAACGATGTCTCCGACATTGAGGTTTTTAAAAGGTTCCTCTAATCCGTTTTGCGGTTGGTAAGAACCATAGATTTCCGGTTTGCTATTGAATTCCACTATCAAGGCTCTGGGGCCAACAAAACAGATTGTCGCTTCCTGCGGAATTTTGTCAAATAAAAACTCCGACGTAAACTCAAAGATAGGCAAACCCTCTTGAATATTTGTGACAATAACTTCTACCGCACTTCCTTCTGTCATACTGTCTGGAATTTTTCCGGTGATGCTACCATAACAACCGCCAGATGTTTTTATTTTGGCTCCGGCTCCGTTTTCAAGAATTGCCACAATGTTGCCGTTTGCAACATCGCCAATCTCAAAGAGATTGAACATTTTTTGAATACTCTCTAAATTCTTCATCTTTCTTAATTTTTAAATTTAACAATATATACATAGTCTTAATTTCAAAGTGTTGATGTTATATCACATTATACACTTTGATGCAAGTGGTTTTAGACAAAATTTACTGCAAAACAGGCTATTTTTCGTAAACGGAGCTACCAAACGGAATTTCTTTGCCGATACCTTTAATCAAAACATTCATCCGAACAAAGCCCATTTCTCCGTTATCTATCAATATTCTGGCCCAAACATTATCTGGACTATAACCCGTGAGACGAACGGTTGTATCCGCCGGAAGCTGCTTCAACACATCAAATTCATCTGATGGACCATACATAACACTAACATCCCGTTGAAGGTGGTACAATCGACTCAAGTCTGATTTGTTTACCGGAATATTATGAATTTTTCCAACAACAACATCATCAACGGTTTGACTTTGATAGCCGGTATTAACTTCTTGATAATATGTAATTTCTTTACTGCTTCCCCACCAATTTGGCAGTTGTTTTTCAAATAAAAAGCGACCTCCCCACCCTATTGCCATCGCAACAAAAACCAGAGCAGGAATAATAAGCTGGGCTACTTTCAGAGATATCATATGCCAAACTTGAGGTCGTGTTACACGAACATTAGCTGAAGCAATAAATCGCTCTATATAAAATTTTTCGCTCTCATCGGCAAAATTGAGCGCTGCAATGGCTGATATGACAGACAACGTCGTCTCTCCCTGCTTTTCATAGGCAACAATATTATGAATCAAAACTCGAAAGCTCTCCATGGTTGAAAAAGATTTTTGGTAATTGTGATGAAGTGCTTTTATGTTTTTTATGAAAGCCTGAGGGTGCCACCAACCTAGAAGCCAATTTTGTATGGCTACCTTGGCTAAAACTTTTGGAGCATTTGAAAGACTTAGAATTTTTCGTGTTCGCTTTTGGGTGTATTTCCATATTTTTCCTCGAACCTCATCAAGGATAAAAGCTCTGACATTGGCATCTTTTTCTCTGTCTTGAAAAGGTATGATATTTTCATATTCAGGATAATCTGATGCCCCATATACCATTGACAACAAATCATAACGCAATCGTGAATCCGTCTCTTTTAAGACATCATAAGCAACGGAAAGCTTTTGAAATTTTTCAAGAGCTTGCTCGTCTTTGTTGTGATCGGGGTGCCAAAATTTAGCTAAATCACGGTACGCCTGCTTAATTTGCTCGTCTCCAGCCTGTGGTGACAGACCTAAAAGCTGGTAATATCCTAAAGCGTCGTATTGCATTTATATATAAACTCCATCTGACAAATTTGTCGGATTATCTATCTCTGTTTTTACAAAAGCCTGCTTTTGATTGATTGCAATTGTTCCTATGTAACCGACACTATACAATGAAGTTTTAAATAAATTGATAATATGAGAACAAAAATCTTCTTTTTGCGCGCGCGATGTGCGAATAATCAAATCAAGCCTCCGTTCTTTTGCTACAGAAAAACCATCTATCTGAAATGCTCCGAGTTTTGAAAAATCCGTATCAATTACAAAACGTGTCCCGTTCTTTGAGCGCGGTTTCCTTGTTTGTTTTTCTTCCGACTGGTCTTTTTGGACCGAAAGTTTGAAAGGAATTAGCTGTGAACCATTAAACAATGGTATCTCTACAATTCTCCATGTCGGAGTATCTCGTACTAAAGAAGCTACAAAATCTTGCATATTTTGTAATGCCACCTGACCTTTGACGCCTATTGATTGTAATTGAGTGGTTGTTTCGGCTCCCAGCCAGATTTTTGCATCTTGCTCAACGGCTCCTTTATAAAAAGAATACAAATCAGATAATATTGAGCGATTAAATGAAGGAATCTTTTTTAATATAGGCAAAATCATTTGCGGCATTTCATGCAAAGGTTCAAAAATTTTGAGCAAATTTTCAACTGCCGTATCTCGATTTTGTATCAGCACGCTTAAGTGCTTGCCATCTGCTTCGGGAAAAATATTTTCTATCTCCGGAAAAGAGAAAATCTTTTGCAACAAATCTTGCGACAAAGGTTTGCTAGGCTCAATCTTTATGTCTGTAACCGCCAGCTCTAAATCTGTTTGTGGCGGTATGTGTAATGTGGTTTCAACCTGTATTTTTCCAAGCGGAGAAACCAGTTGTTTTATTGCTCCAGATTGAGAACCGACATTTGCTTGTGGAACAGCAACAAATTTCTGTGTAACAAGATTTTGCAATGCTCGCATTATTTCTTGTCTTCCACTCTCAATTCGCGTCTGAGATCCTGAAACCAACGCCGCTCCCATGTTTTGTATGGCTGTTTTTAATGGTTGTAAAATACTTGTTTCTTTAATATTGGTCGTAATCGGATGTTCAATTTTTACGGAAACTATTGATGGCGGTAATAAATTTGTTATTTGATTTTGTATCGGTTGCGGTAGATTAATATCTTTCATAACATGCATTATAATTTGCTGACCGGAAACAGGGGCTAATTTTACCTGAGGCAAGCTGGTGTTTGTTTCTTTTACAAGGATATCTCCCCGGTCAGGAAAAGTTTGAGCAATAGTTTCTTTCCTGTTTGCGACCAATTGAAGCGTGTTTTCCGATATAACTTTGGCAACATATTGTCTGCTGGCCGACGTATCAAATTTGAGCGGCAAATCTCCTTTGATCTCAAGAGGAATTTTTTGGTTCTCCGTTAATATATTTAACCTCACCGTCGGCTCAGAATTACCTAAATGAGAAGTGCCGCTGTTCATTAATGTTTCCAGCAAAATAATATCACCTACTTTTATATTTGACGGCAAGCGGACTATATCTACCATCACAACTTTATCACTAATACTAACAGACGGCAAAACCTGCAAAGTCGGATTTATGACATTATCCATGGTTTAGCAACCTTTTGGCTATCGCTAACACATCCTCGGCAGCTTCGGAATTAGGATAGCGAGTTAAAATTGTTGACTGATTACGAATAGAATCTCGTACTCTGGTATCTCTTCTTATTATACCTAATAATGGAGGATTGATTTTCAAGAAATTCGTACAGGCTTTTAGCAGAATATCATATGTCCTTTGCCCTTCTCGAATAGAGTTGGCTTGGTTAACAACAATACTGATATCACTCTTAGGATATTGCATGGTCATAATTTTGATAAAAGCATAAGCGTCTGTTAAAGATGTCGGCTCGTCAGTACAAACAACAATTATTTTTTCTGCCATGCCTGACAATATCCTAACCGGTTTTTCAACTCCCGCTCCCATGTCGAGAATTATTTTGTCATATTCCGTTGCTATCGTACTTAAATCTTCTCCCAATATCTGTAAACGGCCAACCGGCATAGAAGCTAATCCCGCAGAACCGGACCGTCCGGCAATAACATCAAAATGACCTTTGTCATAATTATGAATTATTTGATTTAGGCTTTTGTTTCCTGAAACAACACTACCCAAATCATCTTTTACCATCAAACCTAATTGAATATCTATGTTGGCTAAACCTAAATCTCCGTCAAACAGAATTGTCTTTTGGCGAAGCAGACTCAATGCATGGGCCAATGTTATGGAAAACCATGTTTTGCCGACGCCTCCTTTGCCGGAAGCTATGGCTATCATGTTCTTGCCTTTGCGCGGGGCCCGTGATGTTCCCGTTTTAGGGGCAATTTTTAATTCTTCTTTGTTTTCCATCTTTCCTCTCTTTTTCTTCCGTTGCCTATGACAGAACCAACTTTGCCAAAGAGGCTGAATCAAGCTCCGCCAATCCTTTGGCTATCGAGGCGCTTACGCTTGCTCCGGATATTGCCATATTACAACAATCGGCTATGCTCAATATACTTCCGATACGTCTGGTTAAATCCAATCTGGTCGGCAATATAGACGTTGCTCCCAGTTCTGCAAATATTTCCGCTGCTTCTACTGCCTCATAAACATTTCTTCCTGCGTCAAAGGTCAAAACTTTATCACATTTGAGACTGTCAACAAACGGATAAACTTTGTCTAACTCTGCTTTGACAAAAGGATTAATCCCTGGAGTATCAATCAAAATACAACCATATTCCTCCCCGTGATTCTTTATATGCCGAAACAACTCTCGCGCTTCTTTATAAAATGAAAAGTCTACAGCTAAAATATCTGCAAAAGCCTCCAATTGCTTATTGGCTCCGGCTCGAGTATTATCTGTACTGATAATGGTGGTTTTTATTCCTTTCAATTTTGCTTGCGTGGCTATTTTGGCAATTGCTGTGGATTTGCCAGAACCTGGTGTTCCCATAAATATTTTTACGGGGGTCATTTCTGAAAATAACGATTTAAATCGAAAATTCTTTTGCAAGGCTTTTTGCATGACAAACAAATCATCTGCTCGATTGTATTGACGATTTACCTCTCGGCACGATGATAAAATATGATATTGTACCAAATCCAAAACACCATGATATTCCAATGCTTCTCTTAAAGATGTTTCATCAAAATAAGCCTTGGTATCAATTTCTTTTATACTCTCATCTTCGGCAAAATCAAAATCTGTTGTCTCATCCAATGCCACAGTCAGATGCAGTTGTCCTGCTATTGTTTCACTTGATAGAATTACGGCATCATCTCCCAGCTCAGACTTTATCCGAGACAGTGCCTCTGGCATTGTTGACGCTGTAATATTTTTTATTTTCATCTATCAGATTTGTCCTATGGTTTTAATCTTGGCCTTTGGGTGTATCTCATTTTGTGACATAACAACCGTTAAAGGACGAAAACGCTCTATGATGGATCTCACAAAAGGGCGAACCGACGGACTTGTCAAAATAACACCACTTTCTCCTTTGATGGCCAGCTCCTCGGTAACTGCTCTTACTTTATTGATAAAAGATTGCAAAGTACTGGGCGCCATGGCAAGCTGACGCTCATCCCCTTCCCCAACTATTGCCTCGGCAAATGCCTTTTCCCACTCGGCAGATAACGTAATCAATGGAATAACACCAAACTCATTGGCATACGCATTCGATAACTGTCTGCTTAAACGTGCTCGAACATGCTCTGTTATCATCATCAGGCTGTGTGTCGTAGTAACGGCTTCTGATATGCCTTCCAATATTGTCGGCAAATCTCGAATCGATACTCGCTCTTGTAATAAATTTTGTAAAACACGTTGCAATGCACCAAGGCTAATCTTGCTCGGAATTAGTTCTTTGATAAGTTTTTGATGTTCTTTATCTAGTTCATCCAAAAGTTTTTGGGTCTCGGCATATGATAACAACTCCGGCATATTGTCTTTAACTAACTCTGTAATATGGGTGGTAACTACTGTTGCCGGATCGACAACGGTATAGCCCCTGAACATTGCCTCTTCCCGATATGATTGATCAACCCACATCGCTTTCAGACCAAATGTCGGCTCAAAAGTCTGTTCCCCAGGCAAGTTTATTGCTTCTCCGCGTGGGTCCATAACTAACAACTGAGTCGGACGCAACTCTCCTTTACCGGACTTAACCTCTTTTATGTAGATATTATATTCATTTGCCTCAAGCTGCATATTATCTTGGATTCGAATAGAGGGCATCACAAAACCAAGTTCAGAAGCAAGGGCTCTGCGCAAGGCTTTTATCTGATCGGTCAATTTGCGATTTGTTTCTTCATTTATCAACGGTAACAAACCATATCCTATTTCCAGCCTAATCAAATCAACGCGCAAGGCGTTGGCTATCGGCTCATCCGCGGCTTTGCTGATCTTGCCTTGTTTTTGCTCTTGTTCCATAATGGCCTGAGCCTGTGCTTGCAGCTCTTTTTGGCGTTTATCAAGGTAATAAGCCGTACTTCCTGTCAATATAGACAACAGTAAAAACGGAACAAACGGTGTCCCAGGTATGATACCTAATGCTATTGCCAAAAATGAGCTCATACCAAGAGCTTTGGGATAGTTGGCTACCTGATCAAACAAAACTTTGTCTGCAGAATCCGTTATACCGGCCTTAGAAACCAAAATACCGGCTGCAACAGAAACTATTAATGCCGGAATCTGGCTTACCAATCCATCTCCGACAGTCAAACGAGTATAGGTTTCCCCCGCAGCGGAAAAACTCATGTCATTTTGAACCATACCGATAATAATACCAGCAACAATGTTGATAAAAGTTATTAATAATCCGGCTATGGCATCTCCGCGTACAAATTTTGAAGCACCGTCCATGGCTCCGTAGAACGCGCTTTCTTTGCTTAAATCCTCACGACGTTTTCTGGCTTCATCTTCATTAATAAGACCGGAAGACAAATCCGCATCAATCGCCATTTGCTTTCCGGGCATCGCATCCAATGCAAAACGTGCCGCAACCTCGGCAATTCGACCTGAACCTTTGGTAATAACAACAAAATTTACCAAAACCAAAATTGCAAAAACGATTACACCTATTACAAAATTATTTCCCATTATAAAACCGCCGAATGCCTTGATAACTTCACCTGCTGCATCCGGCCCCATGTAACCACGGGCTAAAATTAGCCTGGTTGATGCCAAATTTAAGGACAAACGATACATTGTGGTTATCAATAAAACTAATGGAAAGGCACTGAATTCTATTGGCTTTTCAATAAAAATTGCCATCATTAATACAACGCATGATAATGTTATTGAAAAAGCCAACGCTACGTCAAGAAGCCACGCCGGCATCGGCAAAATCAATATAACGAGCATCAAAATAATGGAAATCGCAAAGAAAAGATCTCCTCGCTTACTTGAGCCAATGAGCATCTCTTTGATTATCGTTCCCAATGATTTTTGAATCGGAGCCGGTGCCATTTGTTGTTTCTATCCTTGTGGTGAAGAAGGAAAATCAAAACCTTCTTCTTGATATTGTTTGAGTTTGTTGCGTAGCGTGCGAATTGAAATACCTAATATATTGGCCGCTGTCGTGCGATTTCCCATGGTATGCTTAAGGGTATCTATTATCAGTTTTCTTTCCATTCCGGCCACTGTTTGACCTACTTGCACGGGTTCGTCTTCTTTTTGAGCTTCCGGATTTTGAAGCATTATTGCATCTATACTTATTTCATCTCCGGTACTTAGCAAAACGGCTCGATGCATGGTGTTTTCTAACTCACGAACGTTTCCTGGCCACATATAATGCAAAAGTGTATCTGCCGCTTCTTTGCTCAAATCTTTCATCGGCAACTCATTGAGTTCGGAATATTTTTTGATAAAATGCTTCGCTAAAACCAAAATATCATCCGGACGATCCTTTAAGTCCGGAATATTAATGCTGATTACATTTAGCCGATAATACAAATCCTGACGAAATGTCCCGTTTTGAACAGCTTCTTCCAAATTGCGGTTGGATGTGGCTATTATTCTGGTGTTTACTTTTATGGGGGATTTTCCTCCTATACGATCAATCTCTTTTTCTTGTATTGCTCGTAGTAATTTGGCCTGAATACCTATGTCCATCTCTGAAATTTCATCAAGCAAAAGTGTTCCGTCACTGGCTTCTTCAAATTTGCCTATACGACGTGCTACCGCTCCCGTGAAAGCTCCTTTTTCATAACCAAAAAGCTCTGATTCTAATAATGTTTCTGGTATGGCCGCACAATTAACCGCAACAAATTTTTTGTTGGCTCGCTTCGAATTATCATGAATAAAACGGGAAAATATCTCCTTTCCCGTCCCTGATGAGCCGGTTAGTAAAACACTTGCTTCGGAAGGTGCTATTTGTTTGGCAATTTTAAGAATATTTTCGGTTTTTTTATCTCCGTATATCAGAGCATGATTTTCTCGTGTGGCAGCCGCCAAAACAGCACCTATTAATTCCGGATCAGGAGGGAGAGGAATATACTCCTTGGCTCCGGCTTTAATTGCTTTGACCGCTAAGCTGGTATCATTGGCAACTCCACAGGCAACAACCAAAACATTAATACGTTCTTGTTCCAAAGATGAAATCAGTTTATGAATGTCTAGTTTTACATCAACCATTACAAGCTCAATAGTTTTGCCTGAACGCAATACCTCTAAAGCCTTTTCTACGGTGGCTGCCAAACTTACTTGCCCTCCTTGTTCTATGGCAATCTTGCTGGCTGCTCCTATCTGACCGTCTAATGTGCCGACAATTAACAATTCCATAAATCCGCTCTCTTAATCTCTTTATTTTGCTGCCGATTTTACAATCTCTGTCATCGTGATACCCAATTTGTCATCAACGACAACTACTTCTCCTCTGGCTACCAAATTGTTATTTACATAAATATCTATCGCCTCACCAACCTTACGGTCTAATTCTATAATGGCTCCTTTGTTCAGTTTCATGAGTTGGCTTACTTTCATTTGGGTCTTGCCCAATACCGCCGATACTTTTACCGGAATATTATAAACTGCCTCAAGATCGCTGGTCGAGGTCGGGATATCAAAATCTTCCATGCCACTATCATTTTTTAGAATCGGCTCATCGTTTAAGCTCGAGCTTTCATCCATTTCGTCTAGTTCTAAATTATGGTTTTCCATTTTTCCTCTCTTTTAGCTATTCAGCAGGTCTTCAACCCGCGATATTGCGTGGGCTGTATTTTTTTCCACGCCTCCGTTAAGCCATTCAATTTTGCAGTCCGAAAGCCCTAGACTGATATCTTTATGAATGGTGATTTTTCCTTCATAATCATGCTTCTCAGCAAGATGCGATAATTTGGGCGCTATATCTCCTATAATTTCAGGATTAAAACAAAATGATAAGCTCCCTTCCTTGGAAAAATTCTTAAAATTATCTTCAATAAAAGACTCGACCTCTTTAACGGCAACCGTCTCTTCAAGCTGGGGCAAAAGTTTTTTTACCAGTGATACGGCAAATCTTAATGCACTTTGTTCTTGCGAAGCATTGTTACTGTTTATATCTGCCAAAATCGTCATTAAACGATTGTTAATACTGTCAAGCAACATCGTCTCCGCCTTTTCCTTTTCGGAAATTGCCGCGTTGTATCCTTTTTCATAACTTTGCTCTTCTGCTTGACGAACAGCCTTATCCATATCCTCTTGCGAAAAGGTTATTTCTTTGATTTGGGGCTCTTCTATCGGCTGACTTTCCTCTACCTCCTCAACCTCAAAAACTTTATCTTCCGATATATCTTCTTTATCTTCGGCAGATGAAATTATCTCCTCCGGTACATATTTCGGGGGATTCTTGTCATTGATAACAAAATTATCAAACATATATTTCTTATAATCTGCCAATTCTGTTTTCCTGTTCTTTAATAAATCAGCTCATCACTGTCTTTACCTTCGCTTACAATAATCTCTCCGGCATTGGCCAAATCTTTTGCCGTTGATACAACATATTGTTGAGCCTCTTCAACCTCTCGAACCCTAACCGGTCCCATAGAATCCATGTCCTCTTTAATAATTTTACCGGCTCGTGATGACATATTGTTGAAAAACAGCTCTTTAATGGTATCAGACGCCCCTTTTAAGGCTATCGCCAATTTATCTTTATCAATATTGCGAAGCAAAATCTGAATTCCTTGCGCGTCTATACGAATCAAATCTTCAAACGTGAACATCAATGACTTGACGCGATCTGCACTTTCACGGTTTCGTTCTTCCAACGCTTCCATAAAACGAGCTTCCGTATTGCGATCAAGTGAATTGAATATATCCGCTATCAATTCATGAGAATCTCGACGAGTAGACTTCGACAGATTGCTCATAAACTCCTTACGCAAAGTTTTTTCCAAACTATCGAGAACTTCTTTTTGAACAGAATCCATACGCAACATGCGCATCACGATTTCCATGGCAAAATTTTCGGGAAACAACGCTATTACTTTTGCGGCATGCTCGGCCTTAATCTTTGAAAGAATTACGGCTATTGTTTGCGGATACTCATTTTTCAAATAGTTAGCTAGAACATGCTCGTTAACATTGCCTAGTTTATCCCACATCGTGCGCCCTGCCGGACCGCGTATCTCTTCCATAATAACCGATACTCGATCTTTATCCATCGCTTTGGCAAGTAAACGTTCGGTGCTCTCATATGTACCGATTAAACTTCCGGTATTGGATAATCTATCATTAAACTCAACCAATAGCTGCTCAACAACGTTGGAATTTATTTTACCAAGACTGGCCATGATTACGGATAATTCTTTGATTTCCTCGTCATCCATCATCGAAAACAAGGTTGCTGAACGCTCCTCATCAAGAGAAAGCATCAAAATTGCCGCTTTTTGCTGATTGGAAAGAACATTATAATCATCAATAACATTTTGCTTCATTTTTTGCTTCCTCAATCGTTATTATATAACCAAGAACGAATAACATTAACAGCCGCCTCGGGATTCTTTTCAACAACGGCATTGAGCTTTTTAAGTGACGAAACTTTAACTCTGCCATCCACCTTGTTAAGGTTAATCAACTCATCCGTACCCTCATCATCCTCATTTAAGAAGTTGGACAACAAAAGACTTTCTTCATCCGAACCAGAAAGCAATTTCTCGTTTCCTGATGTTGGCTCGAAAGCGTTGTTGATAAGCGGGCGAATCACCAGCAAAATAACCAATATCGCGACAATTGCAACACCCAAGCCCTCGGCAATACGGAGTAATTCTTCTTTGGTAAAGCCCATATACAATGGCTCAACTTCATCTTCCATACTTTGAGATATACTGGCAAAGCGCATATTTTCAACATCAACTACATCTCCTCGATTGGCATCAAAGCCAACGGCTGATTTTACCAGTGCCGTAATCTGTTCCATCTCTTCTTCCGTGCGAGGACGATACACTTCTTCGCCATTTGCATTTTTTTCATAAACGCCGTCAACCATCACTGCTGTAGTCAGCCTTTTGATTACTCCGGTGTTTTTTATCTTGTTGCGAATTACTTTGGATATTTCATAATTTATGGTTTCTTCAACCTTGGAGTTTTGACTGTACTCTCCGCTGCTGCTACTTACAATATCTCCATTGGGAATATTCTGCGCTACCGTCACGGGTTGATTGTTTTGACCGTTTGTACTTTGCTCGGTCATGGTTGCTTGGGAACGAATGACTTGACTATCTGGATCATAAATTTCTTCATTGGTGACAACTTCGTCAAAATCCATTTCTATATTAACCTGAGCCTGCGCTTTTCCTGCTCCGACTGTTTTCTCCAAAAGATTTTGAACTTTCGCCGCCAATTTCCTTTCTTGTTCAAGACGCAACAATTCATTGTTGACATTTTTTACTGCCGGACTATTCGGATCACTGAAGTCGTTAGTCAGAAGATTTCCGGCACTATCAATTATGGAAACGTTTTTTACATCTAACTTGGGAACCGCTGCCGCAACAAGTTTTTGAATAGACTGGATGTTTTGTAAGCTCAGTTTTCCGTCTCGCGTCTTTATGACAACTGATGCTGTCGGTTCTTGTTCCTCTCGCGAAAACATTTCTCTTTTGGGTAAAACCAAATGAACTCGAGCCGACCTGATATTATCTACCGAACGAATCGTTCGAGCCAATTCTCCTTCAAGCGCACGAATCAAATTAACGTTTTGTACAAAATTTGTTGAACCTAAAGCATCTGTATTATCAAAAAGCTCATAACCTACATTTGAACCTTTGGATGCCATTGCTAATTCGGCCGTATCAACTCGCATCTTATTGACTTCATCGACGGGAACCATTACCTCTGTCCCATTTTTGGTCAATTTATACTTAACATTGGCTGTTTCTAAACGATCAACAATCTGCTTTGCATCTTCTAGCTCTAAATCCGTATATAAAACGGCATATTCAGAACTATTCATCTGAACAGCTATATAAACAAAAAAGCTGATTAAAAAAATGATTATTCCGGCTATGGACGCCAACCGCCCCGCCGACATATTTTTTAGTGTTTGCAGTATATTATTCACCTGATTCCCCAATCACAGCGTATTATACAAATAGAATTATATCTGCCAAATGGCAGCCATATATTTCCCCATTTATTTACGTTTTAGCTTACTTTTTAGCTTTAGTGAATTAATTATTTGAGATATTCACAGCCACAACAAATACATTAAAATCCCCGACCTTTCTTGATCGGGGATTTTTTTAGTTTCAGGAGGTATCTGTTTCTAGGTTTTAGAACTAGGTCATTCTGGTAAGTTCATCCAACATTTCGTCAGCCGTTGTAATGATTTTTGTCGCCGCCGAATATGCCCTTTGTGTAATAATCATATTGGAGAATTCCGTTGCTAAATCAACATTCGATTGCTCAAGAGCATTTGCACTGATTTCCCCTGCTCCGTCGCTGCTGGCCATTTTGAGCAAAGCCTGACCAGAATAATCTGTCTCAATCCAAACATTACCACTTAGTGCTTTCATGCCGTTTGGATTGGAGAATGTTGCCAAAGGAAGAATCGCTATCGGGCGAGTTTGTCCGTTATCATACAAAGCGGTTACAACGCCTTGCTCATTAACACTAACACCGGCAAAACTTCCAAACGTTGCTCCGTCTTGCTTGATATAGTTGGTGGTGAAGTTTCCTGACAAACTTGTCAATCCATCATTCGTGCCAGAATTTCCTTGAATAAGAGAAATCGGTGTTCCTTGACCATAGTCTCCGTTCATATTTTGAGCTCCATTGGCCCACTCGATTTCCATTTCTCCCACGTAGGTGTATTTGGGCGTGCCATCTGCATTAAATTTAATTCCAGGAACCATTGAGCCTGCTTCTACTTCGGTATTATTTACTTTGAAAGAATTTTTCAAAGTTACTGCGTTCTGCGTTAAATCAACAAATTTGCTGGCATCTCCGTTACGACCCGTACCGGCTGCAATTCCTCCAAAACCGGTGAAATCGATTTTCATATCCGGACCTGTTGAAGATGGTACAAACTCTATCGAACTGCCACTGGCGGTTACACGTTCCGGCTCACTAATCTGACCGCGAATCTTATTTGCTATAACTTCCGCTAACTTGACCGCACTGAACTCACCATTAACCGTTGCTTTATCGAGTGCAATTTCGTTGGCTGCCGTTCCACTTTGCGTAATGGTAAAAGTAACGCCTCCGACAGAAAATGTTTTGTTCAAATAGTTGGCACTGGTATTGGATGTAAAGCTGATAGTTGCCGTATTCTTAAGCTCATCATCAATTGCTTGAATTGTAAATTGTCCTGTAGCAACTCCGGATTCATTTGGATTAACCGCTGACTGCAAACAAGCAAGCGTCTTGCTACAATCTATTTCTAAAGCTCCGCCTCCAACTGATTGCACTATACTAATCGTACCGTTTGCATCACTGAAACGATTGGCTCCCGGCATATTAGCTTGAATTGATTCCAAAAATTTAGCGGTAAAGTCTCCGACAGAAACAACACCTGTTGAAATGTCAACCCCAATATTTCCAAGCTGCGCAGCGGCACCCTTGGTTCTTAAAAACTCAAATGTAAATGTCTGACCTGTTTGTTTATCGGTAATGCTGATAGTTGAGCCATTAGACGGAATTGATGTAAATTCCAATTGTCCTGCGGCATAGTATACGTCCTTTGCCGAATCAGCTGCATTTTCACGATTTCCTGTTAAGGTAACCGTTGCCGCTCCACTCGGGATAGAAGTGGACATTCCCCAACTGTTGGAACTGGTCTTGGTATAGGTTAAATTAAGGTTGCTGGCATTGCCAAGACTATCATAAATCAAAGCACTAACCGAATGACGGCCACCGGCGGTTTCATTGCTTGGATCAAAAATCGGATCGCCAGATGGAAGGTTGGCACCATATTTAATCTGTTGTGTCGGCGTTGCAGAACCCCCGATAGTTGATAAATTGACCGGTTGTAGATTGCGTGAATCAACAATGTTATCATTAATATAAACTGTTTTACCGGTACTGTCATAATAAGCCTTCATGTAATTAATACCATTGATATTAACTACGGTAGCGGCTTCGTTGCCATCCCATGGAAGCAAAGACCAACCTTGAATATAGTAACCAGCCGAATTTTTTAAATAGCCGCTGTCATCTACATCAAAGTCACCAGCACGCGTGTATGCCCAAACATCATTTCCTCCTGGGTTGGCGGAAGAATTTACGACGAAAAAGCCGCTGCCGCTAATTGCTAAAGCTGTTGACGATGAATTTCCAGCCAAAAGTCCCTGTGCATTAATCGTCTGCTTTGCAACCGGCTGTACGCCGCCGGGTGAATAGTAGTTTGTTGAAGTTTGCGCCGTTACCAATGTTTTAAAGGCGGTATTATTACTTTTATAACCAATCGTGTTTACATTGGAGATATTATCGGAAATAGCACCCATGGAAGTAGACTGGGAAGCCAAACCCGAAATACCCGATTGCATTGCACCAAATAGACTCATTTCTTTTCTCCTAAAACTTTTAATAATTATGCTTGAGCAGTTTCATCAGATGGCTTTTCTTCATCCGATGAATTGCCGCCGCCTGTATTTTTATCATTAAAATAGTTATCATCACGCATGGTAACAATATCGCCTAATCCGGCTGTTACCGCATTACCTAAGCCGATATAAACTCCGTTATCATCGTTAGCTACACCGGTCACTTTACCAAAAACAGTGGTCGTTACCGTTGCCGCAGTTTCGCCGCTGGCAACTTTTGGTGAAACAATAATTTGATAAGCTCCATCTTCTAGAAGATTGCCATCAGAATCCTTGCCGTCCCAAGTAAACTCATGTGTCCCCGCCGTGGTTCCTTCTCCGTTGGCGGTATATACGACTTTTCCGTTCATATCTTTAACCAAAATTGAAACGGATTGAACATCCTTGTTCAGCGTATATGTTGCTTTGGCTTTTCCATCTTGCAAGGGCATAACATCTCCCAGCACTTGTGCCGTCTTACCAATGTAAGAAACAGCTTGAGCACCCAAATTGGCAATTCCCAAGGACAGCAGATTATTTAATTTTGTATTCATTTGAATTGACTGTTCAACATTGGAGTATTGAACCAATTGGTTAGTAAACTCCGCCGTATCCATTGGATCAAGAGGATCCTGATACTTGAGCTGCGTTGTCAAAAGGGTCAAAAAAGTGTTCATATCCGCTGCCAAAGTTTGGCTGCTGGAGTTTGTAGAAGTTGCGTTCGATTGTACCGAACCTGTTATCGCACTAATATCTACCATCGCAGTTCTCCTCTATATCTAAACTCGAATATTTAACCCTTGAGACGGGTCCCAATTCAAGTTGTCATTACTAACAAATTCTTCATTAGCCTCTTGCTCCAACACATTGCCGATGAAATTTCTTAACTCGGCATTGTGTTGTTGCTCCTCCTCACCACGAAAACTGAAGCTGAAACTGCCGCCATCCGTATCAAAACCGGCTTCGTTAAAGGCTTTTTGCAGGCTATCAGCTTCTTTTTGCAAGATATTGAGTGTATCTTGACGACTGGCAATAATTTCCGCCTGCAATTTTCCGTCTTTGGAAATTTGCATTTTTATTTGGACATGTCCCAAATCTTCGGGTTTGAGCTGAATATCAATTTTGTCAACGCCCTTCACCGCTGATTTGGTAATATTTACTTTTACTTGTTCAACAGCTTCTCGGCTCATGCCTTTATATATATCTCTAAATGTCGTATCTTCGGCTTTGGCAGAAAGCTCCGCTTTTAAGCTCTGTGACGCAACTGCTCCGTTCAAAACCATAGTGGAATTTGTCGAATGATGTACCACACCGCCTTCAACAGAGGCAGATTTTGCCGCCTCCGCAGAAACTTGAACTTCTGTTCCCGGCATTATCGGAGTTGCTGTATTAATCATATTTTGGTTGTTTATGGATGAAGCTACTCCATTCTGCAGAGAAGATGCGTTTAGCACCGAGTTAGATGCAGTGTTTTGACTTTCCGATCCTTTAGACTTTCCTTTTAATGCCGCGTCAACAACCTCATCTACAAGCACCTTGTCTTGGAGTAAAGTTTCGGCATTATCAAAAGAAACACCGTCTTCTTTTATATCCACCTCAACTTTTGCTTTGCGACCGCCAAATTCAGCATCTAAAACCCGAGCTTGTTCTGCCAGTTTCTCATTGATTATAGGCATTGCTTCGCTATCTGCAACCAGAGGCTCAGCATTAATATTGGCACCAACAAACCGATTTTCAACAGTTTCTGATACCTCTGCCGGAATAAGGATTACGTTTTCCTCTACTGCCTGAGGATTAATCGCAAATAATGTTTTATTGGCGGAAGCTTGTTGTATTTTGAGCGCCAAATCCGCTCCCGTCATGGTTAAAACCTGCCCGGAAGAAGCATCAAACACATTGACATCCGGCAACTGAGCAAGAGCGCCCAAATCCATATTTTGAGACATCAGGACGACTTCTTGACCACTTACAGATGCGACAAACGGCATCTTAGCAAATTCTGACAAAAACCCATTCAAATTTTGAGATACGGACTGCACTCCTTCTTGCTGGAGAGCTACTTCATTAGCCCCCTCTTTAACAACAGCACCTCCTCTTTCAATGGACACACGATCTCTTGTCTGTGAAGAGGAAACATTTTCCTGTTTAACATCTTCAATTGCTGCCGCATCCGGAACAGTTTTATCTTTCTTTTTGCTTTCTTTCAGAGGCTTATCTTCTCGTTTTTCCGGTCTTTCCACATCGCGTTCAGGACGAGCATTTTTGGCAACATCTTTTTCTTGAGACTTTTCAAAATTTTTAAAAGAAGCCTCCTTATCAATCGCAGCCGATGGACGAGAATCAAATACTTTTGCCTCAGAACTCACCAAATTTTCCGGCGTTGCAACAACTCCGACAATCAAATTGGCAAAAACCTGCGCTTGCAAGCTTCCCTCGCCTCCTTGCTGCGAAACGGCATTTTTTCCCAACAAAAACTGTGCTGTCGAATTATTTACTTCTTTTACATTCATGGTCTTCATCCGTATTTTTTTAACCTGAGAGTATAAATGCAAGATGCATGCCACTTTTTTTAGATAATCTATTTTTTGTTACGCGCGCACATAATAAAAGAAACAATAACAAATTGTCTTTACTTGTGTTTTTGGTAAAAATTAGCCATTTTTTATAAAAATTTGTGTGTTTTTTATGCAAAATTTAATATTTTGTTGTGTTTTTGTGAAATTTGTAATATTTTTAACAGGAATAAAATTATAGATTAACTACAAGAGAGAAAAAACTTATGACAAACAATTTGGATACTAAGGTTATCGGCAAACTGGCCGAGATTTTGGATAAGAATAATCTTACCGAGATCGAGTATGAGGATGAAGGATGCAGAATATCCTTAAGTCGTACCGTTCAAGGGGCTATTGCTACTGTTGCTGCTCCATTACCGGTTCCTCCTCCGCCGCCGGGACCGCATCCGCTTCCGCCTCAAGCTCCGGCGGCTGTTGCTCCAGCTCCAGTACCGGCTCCTGCCGAAGACTATTCCAATAACCCTAACGCTATTAAGTCCCCTATGGTTGGTGTCGTTTACTTGTCTGCTGATCCCAATACTCCAAATTATGTTAAGCCAGGAGACAGCGTTAAAGAAGGTGATATTGTTTGCCTGATTGAAGCTATGAAGACCTTTAATCCTGTCAAAGCCCACAAATCCGGAACAGTCAGCAAAATTTTGGTTGAAAGTGGAGATCCGGTTGAATACGGACAGCCTCTGGTTGTTATTGAATAAGTCGGATTTTCAGCAAAATAGGATTAAAACATGTTTGAAAAAGTATTAATTGCAAACCGCGGTGAAGTTGCTTTGAGAATTCATCGAGCCTGTCGTGAAATGGGAATTAAAACCGTGGCTGTTCACTCCGAAGCAGATGCAACCGCGATGCATGTGCGTTTGGCCGATGAAGCTGTTTGTATCGGTCCGGCACGCTCAACCGACTCTTATTTAAATAAGTCGGCGATTATCTCAGCAGCCATCATTAGCGGAGCCGATGCAATTCACCCCGGCTTTGGCTTCCTTTCCGAAAATGCAGATTTTGCCGAAATGGTAGAAGAACACGGCATTACTTTTATTGGCCCCAGTGCCGAGCAAATGCGCTTGATGGGGGACAAAATTACGGCTCGAAAAGCCGCAGAAGAGGCCGGAATTCCTGTCACCCCAGGCTCTCCTGCTTTGGAAAGCGTCGAGCACGCCATCGAATGGGCTCACAAAATCGGCTATCCCGTTATTGTAAAAGCAACTGCCGGCGGCGGCGGAAAAGGAATGAAAATCGCTTTTAACGATGAAGAGATGAAAGAAGCCTATACCATGGCTCGTGCCGAAGCTAAGGCTGCTTTTACCAGCGACGTTGTTTATATGGAAAAATATCTGCAAAAACCACGCCACATCGAAATGCAGATTTTGGCTGATAAGTATGGGCACGTTGTTCACCTCGGAGAGAGAGATTGCTCAATACAACGCAATAACCAAAAAGTTATTGAAGAAACTCCTTCTCCCGCATTGAACGATGAGCAGCGTCAAGAAATTGGCGAAATTGTCCGCAAGGCCGTTGAAAAAATCGGATATACAAATGCCGGAACACTTGAGTTCCTTTTTGAAGACGGGCGCTTTTATTTTATGGAAATGAACACCCGTTTACAGGTGGAGCATCCAATTACCGAGGCTGTTACCGGCATAGATATTGTTCGCGAACAAATCAGAATTGCCAGTGGCGCGGCTCTCGGATACACACAAGATGACATCACATTCAACGGACATGCTATTGAATGCAGAATCAATGCCGAAGATCCTGAAACATTTGCTCCTTGTCCGGGAAAAATTACTGAGTGGCACGCTCCGGGAGGACTTGGCATTCGCGTTGACTCTGAAATATATTCTGGGTACAGTATTCCTCCGTTCTATGACAGTATGATTGCAAAACTTATTGTCAGCGGAAAAACTCGTAATGCTGCTTTGATGCGCTTGCGTCGTGCTTTGGAAGAGTTTGTCATTGACGGCGTCAAAACCACTATTCCTTTGCAGCAAGATATTATCTCTCAAGCTGAGTTTATTGATGGACAATACAATATTCATTGGCTTGAAAAATTTATGAATGAAAGAAAGCGTTAATAAAAAAGCTCCTCAAAAGAGGAGCTTTTTTTGAACTCTCATCAATCTTATTTATTCTCATCAACAAACGCACGAATTCCGGCGCCATAAGTTTGACGAATATAAGATGTTATCTCGCTTGGTTTTTCTCGGAAATTCTCTGCTTCTGTTTGCGCTTGAATTACCTCCTCAATTTTCATCTTTTCTTCCAAAACACTGCGCTTTTCAGCCGCCGTTGCCGCTCCGCGAACAGATGCAAGGTTAAAAAAGATATGCGCCAAATAGACATTCTTTTGATATTTTTCTCCTTTGGCATATATGTCTCCTAAAATCATCATTGATTCGACACTACCTTGCTCCGCTGCTTTGCGTAAATATTTTACAGCGTTTCCATAGTGTTGAGGAAAACCAAGACCATTCATATACATCATGGCTATAACGTATTGCGCCTCGTCAAAACCTGCGTCGGCGGCTTTTTTTATAAGAGGAGCGGCCGATGCATAGTTCTGAGCTCTGAGTTTACCTGTATATTGGGCATAACCATACATAAACTGAGCGGGAACATTTCCTGAGGAGGATGCCTTCTCAAACAAATTCATTGCCTCGGTTGGATTTTTTTCAACACCATTACCGCTAATTAGAATAAATGCCAAATTCACTGCAGCCTCTGCGTTTCCCAACTCTGCCGCTTTTTTAAACAAAATCGCTGCTTTGGCTGTGTTACGATTGACCCCAACGCCGCTATAATATAAACTACCTAAATTATTCAGACCGACACTGTCATTTTGCATAGCTGCTCTGGCATAATATTCAAAGGCTTTGTCATAATCTATTTTTGCTCCGTTCTGACCATATAAATACGAATAACCTACCAACAATTGAGCATTGACATCACCACCGTCTGCTAATTTTAGAGATTGCTCAAAGGGAGAAAGACGTTTTTCGTCAGCTACGGTTATTTGTGGAGTATCTTTTTTGATTTTGCCAAAATTCAGAAAAGAAAAAATGCCGCTATCTTCTTTCTTTTCATCCGGAGTGTCGATTTTTCCTTCTTGTGATGTTCCCTTAAACAAAGAAACTATGTCTTGTGTTTCCGCGGCAATAACAGGAAAAGCCATAACCGAAAATAGCAATATCAAACATAAGCGCATTATGTGTCATCCTCATAAAAATAAACTGTTTTCATTATTAACATAGCTTCTTTATTTTGCAAGACCTTCCATACAAAAAAACAGCCCCGATTATCGGGGCTGCCTTTTATTTGTCTTTCAACTATTGAAATTAGAACAATTTCAATACAGAC
>CALYAW010000003.1 GCA_944393685.1 uncultured Alphaproteobacteria bacterium | reverse complement strand
ACAGTTCGTTCGTATCTTCATACTCCCCTCGCCGTCTGCGTATCCTCTTTGCATATTCACTCTATCTTATAACTACCGGCTCTTCGCATATCCGCTCATCGTCGGCGAGGTGGTTTATATGACACTCATCTCGAGATGTCAATAACTTTTTTTTGATTTTTTTTTAATTTTTGTGATTTTTTTCCTAACCACCTGATATGGCGTGAGATTAAATTAAAAATACTCTATTGTCAACTGAATTTATTTCCTTTATCGAAAGGCGCTCTAATATACTTTCTGGCAAAAGTTTTAGATTCGGTTAGATTCTCTACTTTTTTTCTTGAAAAATGCCATTACTTCTGTATTATATGCGTCAGTCATTTATAACAAACATAGGAGGCTACAATAGCTAAAGAAAATACCAATGCGCCAGTACGTGACGATGACGGACCACGCATTAATGAAGATATTAGAGTAAGAGAAGTACGCTTAATTGATGAAAACGGTGATAATCGAGGCATCGTTTCTATCCAAGAGGCTCTAAGAATTGCTGATGACGCAGGTCTTGACCTCATTGAAATATCGCCTCAGGCTGTTCCTCCTGTATGTAAAGTCTTGGATTACGGCAAATATAAGTATGAATTACAAAAGCGCAAAGCCGAAGCCAAAAAAAATCAAAAAATTGTCGAAATTAAAGAGCTGAAACTGCGCCCAATGATCGACACTCATGACTACGAAGTAAAGGTCAAACAAGCAAAAAAATTCTTAAGTGACGGGAATAAAGTTAAATTTACCATGCGCTACAAAGGACGCGAATTAAGTGCAAACGACATGGGAAAAGAGATTCTAAATCGTCTTCTTGATGACTTGGATGGGCTTTGCAAATTAGAATCTGAACCCAAACTTGAAGGCAAGCAAATGATGATGATTATTGCCCCTGAAAAATAATCACCTTCTTATAAAAACTTAAATCATAAGCCCTCTTTCAATGAGGGCTTTTTGATTTTTATATCTCTTACCTAAACACAAATTTCTTTGCACAACACAAATATAATAATAGCAATTAACACTAATCTTATTATATTAAGAGTCATGACAAAAGAGATAAAAGATTTAACTATTCATGAAGCCGCTGAAGAACTTGAGTTTTTGGCCAAAGAGATGGCCAAATCTGATGTTGCATATTATCAGAACGACGCCCCTTACCTAAGTGACGCCGAATATGACCGCTTAAAACATCGTAATAGCGAAATAGAAAAACGGTTTCCTGACCTTATCCGTCCAGACAGCCCCTCCAGACGAGTCGGAGCCGCTGTAAAGAACGGTTTTTCAAAAGTTTCTCACAGATTTCCCATGCTTTCTCTGGGAGATGTGTTTTCAATTGAAGAAGTAGAAGATTTTATTCGCAGCGTCAAACGATTCCTTAATACTTCGGAAGAAATCTCTTTTATGAGTGAACCTAAAATCGATGGACTTTCTTTCTCTGCCCGCTACGAAAAAGGAATATTTGTCCAAGGAGCAACACGCGGCGACGGCACAATCGGGGAAGACATAACCGAAAACTTAAAAACGATTCGAGAATTACCTTTAATTATCAAAGATGCACCCGATATCCTTGAGGTTCGCGGTGAAGTATATATGTCTAAAACAGACTTCTTCAAACTCAATGAACGCTATGAAAAAGAAGGAAAGAAAACTTTTGCCAACCCTCGAAACGCTGCTGCAGGATCACTACGGCAACTAGACCCCAAAATCACCGCTGAACGCAGGCTTAGCCTATTTGCCTACACTTGGGGCGAAGTTTCAGAACGTTTATGGGAATCTCAACAAGAGTTTTTCAATCATTTACACAACTGGGGTTTTCCGATCAACCCAAACAACAAGCTATGCCAGAACATTAAAGAAATAGAAGAAAGTTTTGCCAAGCTAATGGAAATCAGAGCATCTCTACCTTATGATATTGATGGAGTCGTTTACAAAGTAAACTCTATTGCTCTGCAAGAAAGACTGGGCTTTTTAACTCGCACACCTCGCTGGGCAATAGCTCATAAATTTCCGGCAGAACAAGCGCTGACAACCATTAACAATATCAGGATTCAAGTGGGGCGCACTGGCGCTTTAACTCCTGTGGCGGATCTTGAGCCGATTAATGTCGGCGGAGTTGTTGTTTCTCATGCCACCTTACACAACGAAGATGAAATCAAACGCAAAGATATTCGCATTGGTGACACAGTAGTAATTCAACGTGCCGGAGATGTAATTCCGCAAATTGTTTCCGTCGATAAGACCAGACGCCCGTTAGAGAGCAAAGAATTCATTTTTCCGCATATCTGTCCCGAATGCGGCGCACACGCAATCAAAGAAGAAGATGAAGCGGTCAGACGCTGCACAGGTGGTTTAAGTTGCCCGGCTCAAGCGATTGAACGTATGATTCATTTTGTCTCTCGCGATGCTTTTGATATTTCGGGATTAGGGGATAAAATAATAGAGGATTTTTATCATGAAAACATTCTCCACACCCCTGCGGATATTTTTACATTAGAACAACGCAACTCAGGCGGAGATGATCTTTTCTCTGTTGGACAAGGACTGCATCTTGAACGCAAACTTGGTTGGGGTAAAAAATCTGTAGAAAACCTGTTTACAGCGATTCGAGCCAAACGTCATATTTCTTTACCTCGCTTTATATACGCTTTAGGTATTCGCCAAGTTGGAACGGCCACCGCCCTGCTTATCGCCAAAAATTACAGAAATTTCTCTGTTTTTATGAACGATATGAAAAATAGAATTACCGAAAAATTGGTTACCATTGACGGCATAGGATCATCCATGGCCATTGATATGGTGGAATTTTTTCAAGAACCACACAATCTCGAAATCATCAATAAACTTCTGTCTGAAATAGTGGTTGAAGACTATATTGATACAACCGATTACAATTCTCCGATTAGTGGCAAAACAATTGTTTTCACGGGAACTCTTTCCACAATGACTCGCTCTGAAGCCAAGGCAAAAGCGCAAAATCTAGGGGCAAAAGTTGCTGGCTCCGTTTCCACACACACAGACTTTGTGATTGAAGGAGTAGATTCCGGAAGTAAGGCAGCAAAAGCCAAACAACTTGGAATCACTATTTTAAGTGAACAAGAATTTATTGAACTAATCAAATAGTATTACTTACTTTCTATGTCCAAAAAAAAGAATTCGTAACACTGAGCCAATACCAGATTAAAATAAAGAAGCAAGAAAGATAAGGGAATACAAATCAACCACAAAGCAAGACCTGCATTTGACATCAAGTAATAAAGTAAAGAAATTGAAAGATTGATAATTATTGCTAATAACAGCAGCTCCCAATAATTCCCCCGTGTTTTCTCAAATGCCGATTTCAACAACCCGCTACGCCCAATAAGAGATGAAATCCAAGCAAATATCGGGCGATAAAAAATAAATGGAGACAACAAGGTCACTATCACATTAATGAACGCGTCAATAACATCATCTTCTTGCATATATGACTGCAAAAAACGACTGTATTTATCTATAAACTCTGAAGGCATATGAGGCAGAAACAAAGGAATGATAGGCAATATCACTAATACACTGACAACCATAACCGACAAAACCAAAATTTTACTTGAAGGAATCATTGAATTTAACATCGGCCGAAACGCAAGATATGGTTCTCTTTGAAAGCAATATCTAAACAAAGCCCCCCACAAGACATACAAAACGATGAGAAGCGGCCATAGCCAAATTGTTTTCCAGCTGTATGCCACAGCCGTACAAACAATATAATTCAAGGCCACAAACAAAGAGGTCAACTTTGGGTTTTCGGCAACAAACCAACCGGCTTTTTTTAAAACATCTGCAATCGGCAACTTATTATTTTTAACATTATCAAGCATAACAACTCCTTACCGAACAGAAGAATCCATAGGATTAAAGCGCAAACGCATCACTTTCCACATATCATATTTTTCGGCATACTTATCAGCCAATATTTGGTAAGGAGCACAAATATAAACAGCACGACGAGCACTGTCCGCCACCGAGCGAAAATGGTTATCGGAATTATATCTGCTCATATCCATAATTTCCACACTTCTAACTGTGCCATTCTGATTAAGCTGCGCCTTAATTTCAACAACCATATCTTCAATTCCCATTGCGCCGGGATCGAGATTCCAACAAGCTCTCAATCTACCAGCAATAGCATCAATTTCAGAAATTGACAGTTCACTAAAATATGAACCTCCGGTTCCACCCTCTATCCCCATATTATTAACATCGGTTCCCTCTTTAATAGTTGCAGTCGTATCAGTATTCCCTTCTTTTTCCAATGCATCCACCGAGGCTAACAAACTTTTCAACGGATTTGCCAATTCAGGTTTAGAGTTATCTTTTTTAGGTGTTTCTACCTTTTTGGGTTGTGGCTTTTTAGGCTGCGGCTTAATTTTAGGTTTACGTGGTTGAGGCTTGATTTTAGGTTTTGAATCAGGCTTTGGAGCTTCCAAAAAATCATTTTTCACAGGTTTTGGCTCTGCCGCAGGTTCCACTTTAGGCTCTTCTTTTTGCACCTGTTTTTCAGGCTCTGGTTCAGGCTCTGGTTCAGGCTCGGGTTCTTCTTTGGTATATTTTTTTTCTATTTTGCGTTTTACCATGCTGGCTTCGCGATTCTCCTCTCCCATTTCTGCCTTGGGAGGAAGATTTGTCATCTCTGAAATTTTAACATCCTTCAAATCGACAATAATCGGTACTTGCCCTGGAGCTGTCCTATTATTCCAAAACAAAGGTAAATCAATAATACACAGCAGGAAAACAGCTATGTGCAAAGCAATTGATTTTTTCAGAGCGTTATCCATTACTATTTATTTTTCCTACGCTGAGATAAGGGTTTAGGCTCTGTCTTTAATCCGACTTTTTCAAAACCCGCTTCTTTCAAAATAGCCATCAAACCGATAACACGCCCATATTGTGCAGAGGTATCGCCAGAAATTGTAACTGTAAGTTTATTATTTGCTTCTTGCAGAGCTTTAAGTTTTTCAATAATTTTATCAGCAGGAATTTCTGTTTCTCCAATATAATAGTAACCGTCTTTATCCACGCTTATATTAATTGAAGTTTCCTCTCCTTCCATTGCCTTCCCGCCAACTTTTGGCAAATCCAAAGCAATGCCTGAGGTCATCAACGGAGCAGCCACCATAAACACAACCAATAATACCATCATCACATCCATTAGATTGGTAATATTTACATCGGCATTACGATGATAACGCAATGATTGACGTCGAGTGTTAGGAGCTAAAAACATATCTATTCTCCGGCCATTTCGGCTTTAATCGCCGTATCATCAATCTCTCGAGATAAAATACTGGAAAATTCCGCCATAAAATTTTCCATTCTTTTGGCGTATTTATCAATATCAGATGAAATTTTATTATAAGCAACCACCGCCGGAATAGCGGCAATCAAGCCAAAAGCCGTTGTAAACAAAGCCTCGGCAATACCGGGCGCCATTGCAGCCAAAGAATTACTTTGCGTTGTAGCAATAGCGTTAAAGCTATTAATAATACCCCATACCGTTCCGAACAAACCAACCAACGGAGCCACCGAACCGGTTGAAGCCAAAAAGCCCAAACGATTATCAAGCTCATCAAGCTCCTTTTCCATAGAGACAGTCATTGCCTTTTCAATACGTTGTTGCAATGAAACACCGCGCAAACCTCTGTCAGTTTTTGATTTCAGAATATTAGTCCGTTTCCATTCACGCATCGCAGAAACAAACATCGCAGCCATTGGGTCTGTTGGATGATTACCAATGCTTTCATACAAACGATCCAAAGAACCGCCGGACCAAAATCTTTCTTCAAACTTCTGAGATCTGGACTTAAGCTGACGCAAAATGCCCCATTTTTCAAAAATAATTGCCCATGACCACACAGAGGCGGCAATTAAACCAATCATCACCACTTTGGTAACCATATCCGATGCCCAAACCAAATCCCACATCGACATTTGAGCAGCAACTTCTTGTACAACTTCTGTTTCCATAGCAAAACCATACCTTATTAACTAAAGATTTCATAAATTTTATCGGGAATTTAGCATAAAATCTTAAAGATTCAATTAATATATTATTATTACTGCAAATTTTTAATCAACATTATCCATAATATACAAATTTCAAATCTATCACACCGTTTGGATCTTCATTCTCAATTCTTTTGGAATACGTATCGGACGCTTTTTATTCATTGACAAATAAACAACTTTAACATCAATGCTGACCAAAATTTGATCCCCGCGCATAATATCTTGATGCATATCAATACTTGCGCCTCCGACAGCATCTACTCGACAACTGACAATCAATTCATCATCCAAAACAGCCGGCTCCAAATAATCAATATCGCAATGCCTTACCACAAATCCGCATTTATCTTCATTTTCAAGCCCGTCTTGCTGACGCACACCCAAAGCTCTTATATATTCTGTTCTGGCCCGTTCGGCAAATTTCAGATAATTCGCATAATAAACGATACCGCCGGCATCCGTATCTTCATAATACACACGCACGGGAAATAGAAAAACATCATCCTGCAACTCTCCGTCAGCCGGAGCAACCGGTTTTATAATCATTTTATCCTCTTTATTTGTTTTAAGTATCTAATAAATCTAACTGAGCAGAAACTTTTTCTTTCCGCAATTTAGGAATTCCCAAATATTGACACCCCAAATCAGAAATAACTCTGCCGCGAGGTGTTCGTTGCAAAAGTCCTAGTTTGAGCAAAAACGGCTCAATAACTTCTTCTATTGTATCCCTCTCCTCAGACAACGCCGCAGCCAAAGTATCTGCGCCGACGGGACCTCCCCCATAATTTTGCACAATGCAATTAAGATAACGTCTATCAAATGCATCCAATCCTAAATCATCAACATCCAATCTTTTCAACGCACTATCAGCAATTTTATTATCAATTTCAGAAGCACCGCACACCGCACCAAAATCACGAACACGCCGCAACAATCTTCCTGCCACGCGCGGTGTTCCGCGAGACCTCTTGGCAATTTCAAGAGCTCCTATATCCGACAAAGGCATTCCAAGCAAATGAGCTCCGCGTAAAACAATTTTTTTTAACTCTTCCGGAGAATAAAAGTCCAACCGCAGCGGAATACCAAAACGCTCTCGCAAAGGAGTAGACAACATACCCGAGCGAGTTGTTGCTCCGACCAAGGTAAAGGGCTGCAAATCAATCCGAACCGAGCGTGCGGAAGGTCCCTCACCTATAATCAAATCAAGCTGAAAATCTTCCATCGCAGAATACAAAACTTCTTCAATTGCCGGATTCAAGCGATGAATTTCATCAATAAACAAAACATCATTCCGTTCCAAATTTGTCAAAATAGCAGCTAAATCACCGGATTTTGAAATCATTGGTGCCGATGTTGCCCGAAAACCAACTCCAAGTTCTTTGGCAACAATAGAGGCCAAGGTAGTCTTACCAAGCCCCGGAGGCCCGAATAACAAAACATGATCAAGAGCCTCTCCTCTTGATTTTGCTGCCTCAATAAAAACTTTCAAATTTTCACAAACGCTTTTTTGTCCGACAAAATCAGCCAAACTTTGCGGCCGCAGATTAACAGGATTATTAAAAGATGTCTCATCTTCATTTTGTTTTTTAG
The DNA here is from genome assembly GCA_944393685.1 of uncultured Alphaproteobacteria bacterium. Lineage (GTDB taxonomy): Bacteria > Pseudomonadota > Alphaproteobacteria > RF32 > CAG-239 > CAZU01. The sequence goes on along the minus strand of CALYAW010000003.1, from coordinate 167,392 downwards.
GGCTTACGATCCGTTCTTCGTCAATCATTAACTGCTAGTCCTTTTTAATAAATTCTTTCAAAGCCAATTTTATCAATTCGCTCATATTGGCATCAGGATTTTGAGCCATTGCCTGATTAACCGCGCGATAAGCCTCTAATCTCTGGTATCCGAGATTAACCAATGCTGATATAGCATCTTCCATCAAAGAAGGATCTTCAACCCGCGCCGCAAGCTGATCCTCATAATTATTGGTCTGTTCGTCCGCATTCATACCTTGATAATCCATGTCTTTAGCAAACTCCCCTACCGGAATAGTCACAATTTTGTCTTTTAATTCAGTAACAATACGAGCAGCCAACTTTGGACCGACACCGTTTGCACGTGTAAACATTGTCTTGTCTTGAGCGGCAATCGCCTGTGATAGCTGCTGTGGAGATAACACAGACAAAATAGCCAAACATACTTTAGCCCCTACGCCCTGAACTTTTGTCAAAGTTGTAAACCATTCTTTTTCCCATGCATCACCAAACCCAAAAAGAGAGATACTATCTTCGCGCACAACGGTCTCAATAGCCAAACAAGCCTCCCCTCCAGCCGTCAATCGACTAAGAGTTTTAGACGAGGCAAAAACCAAATAACCGACACCGTTTACATCTACAATGCAATAATCCTCACCAATAGTATCTATTTTTCCGCGTAATTTGGCAATCATCTATGTATTCCTCAAAAACAATTTATCAACATCCTAAACAAAAAGCGCTTTTGACTCAAGCGCTTTTTAAGATTTTAGAACAAAAAAAGAACTGTTAGGCCGCTGTTTTGTTAATTTCTTCGTATCTTCTCATATATTCAAGCCATTCATCACATTCTTGCTCTTCAAAAAAGTGATGCAAAAAAATAACCATAAACTCATGACGTTTTAACGCTTCTTTCCGTGCAGATTCAGTCAACATCATATCTTTAAGTTTGAGTAATTTTTCAAAAAAATGATTAATAAAATTATCGGAATGACGATTAGAACACCTGTATTCGTCTGCGCTCATATTAATCTGCGGCCATACATCCGGAGCGAAAATCGGTGTGCTGCAACGAGCCAAAGCATAAGCCAAACACCGAATGGTTCCAATTGCACCGATAGCATCCAACATATCGGCATCAGATACTACTTTACCTTCCAACGATTGAGGACGAATACCTTTCAAGGCTTTATTATACCCCATTGATTTAATAATCTCACAAATAACCTCTTGTTTTTCTGGCGCTACATTTGCACTATTCATAATTTCTCGGGCATTAATCAACTTCTCGGCATATTCCATACCAAACAATTTATAATCATCAACATCATGCAGCAAAGCCGCCAATTGAGTTATTTCTGTATCCGCTCCTTCTTGCAAAGCTAATCTAACCGCCATGGCAGATACTCTCTCCACATGCTCAAAACCATGTCCGGTATTATCTCCATCCAATAGCAAGCGCACTTTGTTTCTAATCAAATCTATATTTATCATTTTCCTTTTACTCGTATTGTACGAAAAGAGTTATGTGTGATTGCAATTGCCAAAGCATCGGAAGAATCATTATTTTTAGGTTTACAACCTGGCAAAAGAATCTTCACCATGGTTTCAACCTGATTTTTCTCAGCCTTACCAACACCCACCACTGCTTTTTTTATTTTATTTGGTTCATACTCGGTCACACTAATATTATACAAAGCAGGAACCATCATCACGACACCGCGAGCCATACCGAGTTTAATGGTAGAGACGGCATTAGTATTCAAAAACACTTGCTCAATAGCGGCTTCATCCGGTTTATAAAATTCAATAACATCGCTCAATGCATTTTTAATCTGAGCCAGACGCTCTGCGATAGGCATTTTTGTTTCGGTAGGAATAAAGCCGTCTGCAATATAACGCAAACGATTATTCTCAGCCTCAATAATTCCCCATCCGGTAGAAGACAAACTAGGATCCAAGCCTAAAATTTTAACCATATTTTTTCCTTAAAAAAATCCGCCGTCTGTATTATAAAACAGACAGCGGAAAAATCATCAAAAACTTGCTTTTATTCCTCAGGATTCAACTTCTGCATTACCGCATCAGAAATCTCCGCATTATGATAGACATGTTGTACATCGTCATCATCTTCCAACGCATCAATAAAATCAAGCAGCTTCTGAGCCGTTTCAAGATCATTTACATCGGTTTTGACCATCGGCTTCCAATCCAAACGAGAAGCAGACGGAGTTCCGAAAACTTTTTCCAAAGCATCTGTCACAGAAGCTAAATCATCGGGCAAAGTTTCAATCTCATGGTGTTCTTCATCAGTGACAACATCATTGGCACCTGCTTCCAATGCTGTTTCAAACATTTTATCCGCATCGGCCGTTGCTAACGGATACTCAATAAATCCTATACGCTCAAAATTAAAAGTAACCGATCCGCTTTCACCCATAACACCGCCACGCTTACCAAATATGGTACGAATATTTCCGGCAGTACGATTTTTATTATCAGTCATCGCCTCCACGATAACAGCAACTTTCCCCGGACCAAATCCTTCATAACGAGCACCGACATAATCTGCTCCGCCGGCAGTCTGACTGGCCTTGGCAATTGCCCTTTCAATATTGTCTTTAGGCATGCTTTCGGCACGAGCAGCTTGAATTGCCAAGCGCAAACGTGGATTTTTATCAGGTTCAGGTAACCCGCTTTTAGCGGCAATTGTAATGTCACGAGCCAATTTTGCAAAAACTTTTGCTTTTTTGGCATCCTGAGCACCTTTACGGTACATAATATTCTTAAATTGGGAGTGTCCAGACATCTCTATAATCCTCACACAAAAAAACTTTTGTTATAAAAACTCGCGAGTTTTATACAACAAGCAAAAAGCAAGCGCAAGAATTTTTTAAAAATATTGTCAACAGTCCTTCAAAAACCACGCTCTGAGTTTGGGTTTATTTGAGCAACATATAGGTAATTTTATCATTGTCGGCTTGCAAAACGCGCATATTAACACCGTTAATCGTAATCAAGCCAGACTTGTTTGGAAAACTGATATTTTCAAAAGTCCCTCTGTCTCCAGACTCATAATCCAAATAAGTAAACCAAATCCGATCCAACCGAACACCGTCATACTTAACATCATAGCCTTCGGTAGGTTTTGTTTGTTCGGCTTTATTTGTATTAATATTAATCATCCGAAAATCTTTGGGATAAGGGAAAAATTCATTTTCGAGCAACACTAAATAACTTCCCTTAATTTGTCCTGCCTTGTTATAAAATTCTCCTTGATTGTTAATCAAAAAAGCAAAACCTTCTATTGCATCTGGCACCAAACGATATTCAACCCCATCTATTTCAACTTGCCCAATTACATGAAAAGTTTCTTTATCAGAGAATTTACGAGGCAATCCCGGACTTGATAAAACGCCGTTTTTGTTGGCGCGAACCAAATCCTGCGCATACAAATCGCGACGATATACTTTTGTGTTCAAAACCGAATATCCCTTATAAACAGTCTGAGCTTCATTAAACTTAAAATTATTTTCCTCAATCAGCTCTGTTTTGATTAAGACAGGCTCTTTATCATAAAAAGTAATTTTATATCCCTCGGCCATCACAAAAATATCATTGCGAAACCCCAATATATCATAATTTTCGGCCCGCAAACAACCTGCCAACAAAACAATTACCATCAGCATCAATATTTTTTTCATCCAAAGCCTCTTCTGATTGATTAGAATTAAATTTATTTTTAATTATTATACTATAAACTAATGTTAGTAAATAAATTTATAACAAGCGAGGATAAATCTCTTATGATGAGCAGTTGTTGGCAAGTAAGCTTTTTCCCGACCTCGGAAACATCTTCTTTATTTGAAGATTTTCTAGAAGAGTTTTTTGAAGTTACAGCTCAAAATTATGCAGATAACGGACAAGACGAATATATCGGCTACCAAAGCGGCAATTTCAATGAACAAGAAATGCTTATGGCTGCAAAGAAGCGCAACCTTGTTCTGCCTCCTTACAAAATAACACATCTTGAAAGTTCCAACTGGCTAAAAGACTATGTAATTCAATTTTCTCCGTTTGAAATCTGCGATTTTATGATTTACGGCATTCATGAAAAAACGACCCCGCAAACAAAAAAAATTCCGCTGCAAATATACGCTGCCACAGCTTTTGGCTCGGATCATCCGACAACTCGTTGTTGCTTAAGAGCAATCAGTGATTTATATCACAAAGGGTATCAAGTCGATAAAATTCTTGATGTTGGTACTGGTTCGGGAATTTTATCTTTAGCTGCTGCAAAATTATGGCAAAAAGCTCGTCTTATTGCCGTAGATATTGATGAAGAAGCCGTTCTTGTCACTCAAAGCAACGCGCAAACCAATGCGCTGGATAATCAAATAACATGCGCTCAAAGCGACGGCTATCAGGAAGATATTGTTCACAACAATGCCCCCTATGACTTAATACTTGCCAATATTTTGGCGCGTCCGCTCATAGAAATGTCGCCAAACTTAGCACAAAATCTCAAAAAAAATGGATACTGTATTTTATCTGGTTTTGTAGCAGAACAAGCCGACTGGATAATATCCGAACACCAAAAACAAGGTCTCACGTTGATTAAAGAATATTCTCAAGACAACTGGCGAGCCATTCTGATGCAAAAGGCATAAACATGACACTTTTAGAAATTCAAAATTATCTCTCTCAAAGCGGCTACGACGCATATATTCTAACTCGAAACAATATGTTCTTGGGACAAGATATTTTACCTGAAGAAAATAAAATCTTAGCCCTCAGCGGTTTTTCAGGCTCTGCCGGAAACCTTATCATATGCCCAAACAAATCCTATCTTTTGGTAGATGGCAGATACGAGCTTCAAGCCTCACAAGAAGTAGACCAGACACAAATAGAAGTCGTCTGTACCAATGACAGTATTGCCACTTGGATAAACAATAACTTTTTAACACCTTTCAAAATAGCATATAACCCATGGTGTCACAGCGTAAATGAGGTTGACTATTGGCAGCGCGTCTTAAAAAAGCATACTTTTATCGCCGACAATTCAGAGATATTTGGCTCCAGACTAACCATCAAAGATGTGCATATATTTGAGCATGATATTGAATTTTGTGGCATTTCGACAGAAGAAAAAATTTCTTATCTGACAAATTTTATACATGAACATAATCTTGATGCTTATTTTATTAGCGCATGCGATTCTGTTTCTTGGCTTTTGAACTTACGCTCAAATTTACTTGCCGACACCCCAATATTCAGAGCCTTTGCGCTGATAGACAAAGACGGTAATGTAAGTTTGTTCACCAATGACATGAACAAGATAAAAAAAGAGCTGTCTGCCTTTAAAAATCAAACAATCGGAATCTCCTATGCCAAAACGCCAAAACAAATTCAATTATTAATGAAAGAACAAAAAATATGGCTTGAAAATATTTCTAATCCGATTGATGAATGGAAAGCAATCAAAAATTCTATAGAACTTTCAGGCATTAAAAATGCGCACTTACGTGACGGCATTGCCATGGTAAAATTTTTATATTGGCTAGAAAACAATTGGTCATCTCAAGATGAGCTCAGCATAGTCAAAAAATTAAGGTCCTTCCGTGAAAAAGAAGCTCATTTTTATTCCGACAGTTTTGGTACGATAGCGGCTTTTGGCCCCAATGGAGCCATTGTCCATTATCAACCGACATCCAAAACCAATCTCAAACTTACAAAAGATTCCGTCCTATTATTAGATAGCGGAGCACAATATTTTGACGGCACAACCGATATCACACGTACCATTGCCATAGGAACGCCCTCTGATGACATAAGAGACAGCTTTACCCAAGTTCTCAAAGCCCATATTGCCGCGTCATCTGCCGTTTTTCCAGAAGGGACAAGCGGCAGTGTTATAGATGCCATCACTCGCGCCCAACTATGGCAATTCGGCAAAGAATACCACCACGGCACTGGACATGGCGTTGGCTGTTTTTTAAGTGTTCATGAAGGACCATTCAGCCTCTCTTCCAAAAACACACACCCTCTCAAAGCCGGAATGATTACCTCCATAGAACCAGGCTTCTACAAAACAGGCGAATATGGTATTCGCATTGAAAATTTAGCCTATATAGTTTCGGAACCAAATATACAAAGTGAAATGAATTTACTTCGATTTGAACCTTTAACTCTGGTGCCACTTGATAAACGCCTCATCAACAAATATCTCTTGAGTAGTGCAGAGATAAAATGGCTCAATACTTATCATGCCGATGTATACCAAAAACTGCACAAACATTTAGATTCAAAAACGGCAAAATGGCTTCAACAAGCCTGCGCCCCACTTTAATTTTCGAAAACCGACCTCTTAAAAAACTCGGTTTTCAAGTTTTTTAGGAGAAGAAGATGAAAATTTTTGTTGCAACACTTTTGAGCCTTATCATAAGTACATTTAACAGCTATGCGCAAGTAGAACCCATGGATGGCTACATGCCCTCTCAAGGAACTCAAGAATATTTTAATATCTCTGAAAACAATTATAATAAATCCATCATTTATGTATTTTTTAATAACGAACCATGTTACACTTGCGCCGCCGCCATAGAAATGATAGAAAATTTATATAATAGTGAGTTTTCGGAAGATTATAATATGTTTTTGATTAATTATCAAAACGACGATGAAAACAATTTCATCGAAACATATCAGCTTTCACAACCGCTTGAAGTAGTTCTTGTCCGAGTAGACGACGGTGCATCTTTTGGTTATAAAAAAGTTGAAAATCTACAAAACATGACCTCAGATCCGGTCAGTTTCAATGATTATTTAAGCAATCAAATTACCGATTACCTCAGTGCCGAATATTAAAGTTTATGCATTTTCTCGGCATTAAAAATCCGAAGTCTGTCGAGCTGCTGTTTTTTGACAAAACGCAAATAACCTTCATAAGAAGAAAGAACCACAAAAGACAGCAGCAACGGCAATAAATAATAGATAATGCGATAAGCAATAAGAGCGCCAAACAACAACGCCTGATTATGTTCACCGGGGATAATATACATAAACAATCCCTCAAATACGCCGAGTCCGCCGGGAACCTGACTAAACACTCCCAGCACTTGAGCAATAATGAACACTCCCATAAACACGTCAAAAGAGATTGTCATAAAAGGCGTCAAAGAAAAATATAAAACCAACGATGCCATCAAGATGTCCGCCGCCCCGATAAACACCTGAGCCAAAGCCATCCGAAATGAAGGGATATCAAATTCCACTTCTTTAATAATAATTGGTTTTTTATAAAATAACGATGCCCAAAAATAAAGAAGCAAACCGGCAGCCGAAACCAAAGTCACAACTTCTGTTGTTAATCGCGAAACCGAACCGTCGCCAAAAGCATGGTTAGGTGTTAAGAAAAAACCGACAATAATCAAGAAGAAACAAGCCACCAAATAAGTAAAGCCAGAAAAAGTAACCATTCTAACGATTTCAGATCCCTTAAAACGCCAGCGAGTATACAAACGATAACGAATAGTTCCGCCGGAAACGATAGCATGACCGGCATTATTACTAACCGAAAAGCCGATAAATCCGGCAAAAATCCATTTCCATGGAGCCAACTTCCGCCCGATGTAGCGCAAGGCCAAATAATCATAGGAAGACAGCGCAACATATCCTCCCAAAGAGGCCAAGCAGGCCAACATCAAATTATGCATAGGAATAGAAAACAAAGCATCTTTAATTTCAGCCAAACTGTATTTAGAAAGTTGCATATAAAGCATATATGCGGCAACAGCAAAGAAAAACAATCCGGCCCAAGAGATAAGCTTTTTCAAAAATTTTTTGGTTTTACCAGCCATTAAGCATCCTTTTTCTAAAACTTATACCAAGTTGTTATAATAACAAACTTTCACAACGTCAACCGCTAATAACTATTATTTTTTGAAATATAAACATATTTCTTTTATATCGCTTATTGCATAAAAATATAATATGTTTTATTTATACAAAAATAAAGATATCAAACAAATTATGGCAAAGAATGTTAATCGTAAGGATTTTAAATTAAAACTTGACATATTAGGATAGTTTGTCAATATCTTCATATTGATTAAAAATAAAACATATTTAAGCTATACAGGCTCTAGCATGGAATACGAACTGATAGATTTTAAGGTACGCGGCGATGAAAGAGGATCACTGGTCGCATTGGAAGGCTCATCGGAAATTCCCTTTGAAATCAAGCGTGTATATTATATATACGGCACCAAAAGAGAAGTCATTCGCGGTCGCCACTCACATCGTAAACTTCAACAGGTTATTTTTTGCCCTCAAGGCAGTTGTGATTTCATTTTAGACGATGGGAAAGAGCGTCAAACCATACACCTCAATCGCCCTAACTGCGGTCTATACATCAAAAGTAACATCTGGCGAGAGTTTACAAACTTTTCCGAAGACTGTGTTGTCATGGTATTAGCCTCCGAACACTATGACGAGGCAGACTATATTAGGGATTATGATGAGTTTAAGAAGGAAGTAAAATAAATGAAATGGGAGAAAAAAGGGTTTATTTGTGATTGTCATACGTTAGATTTGCCATGGTATAAAAAGAATACGATGACACCGCTTCCGATTTTAAATAACGGAGTCATAAGAGTTTATTTAACAATGTGTGATGAGTTTAATCAAGGAAGAGTAGGTTATATTGATCTCAATCCAGAAAATCCTTCCGAAATATTAAATTATTCTAAAAATCCTGTACTGGATTTAGGCGAAAAAGGTTGTTTTGATGAGAATGGTGTTTTACCTACATGTATATTAAAAGAACATGACAAATTTTATCTTCATTATTCTGCTTACCAAAAGCAAAAAGATATTCCTTATACTATTTTCTCAGGACTATCTGTAAGTCAAGATGGCGGAGAAAATTTTGTTCGAGTTCAAAAATTTCCTGTATTGGGAAATATTCCTACTGAAAAACATCAGCGTTCTGCTGCGGAAGTAATGAAACAAGGAGATGTCTATAAACTTTGGTATACCGCTAATGTTGGATGGTTAGATATTCAAGGACATGTTGTTCCTAAATATGATATCAAATATTTAGAATCTAGATCTCAAACAAATTGGTCTGAAAATCCTCAATTATCTGTCGCACTAAAGGAAGATGAGTATGGTTTAACAATGCCTCAAGTATTTTTTGAGGATGGTCTATATAAAATGTTTTATTCTATTAGAAGTATTTCAAAAGGTTATAGGTTAGGTTATGCAGAATCAAAAAATGGAATACATTTTGAACGTCAAGACTATAAAATGGGTATAGATATTTCTTCATCAGGTTTTGATAGTGAAATGATTTGTTTTGGAAAAATTTTAAAATATAACAACAAAGTATATTTGTTTTATTGCGGAAATCATTACGGCATTGGCGGTTTAGGTTATGCGGAATTAAAGGAGAATAAAATTGGTTAAGATTATTGTTACAGGGGCAGGTTCTGCACAGTCTAATGGTGTTATAAATTGTTTGTTGATGGATAAATCCGAGCCAGTTGAAATTATTGGTTTGGGTTCTGATAAATATGATTTAATGCTTTCTCATGCCCATAAAAAGATACTGATGCCGCATTCAACAAAAGATAATTATAAAGAAAAACTTTTGTCAGTTTTAGAAAAAGAAAAACCAGATATGATTCATTTCCAGCATGACAAAGAACTTTTTCAAGCTATGAAGTTTAGAAGTGAAATTGAACAAACCGGCGTGAAAATGCTTGTTCCTGATAATGATACGATTGATACCTGTGTTCATAAGTATAAATCATGGAAAAAATTTAAGGACTATGGAATAAAAGTTCCTGAAAATATTGTAATTAATAATAAACAAGATTTAAAAACTGCTTTTGAAAAATTAGGAAATAAAGACGGTATGATTTGGCTTAGAGCCATGTCAATTGGAGGCGGCGGAAAAGGTGCTTTACCGACCAATGATTTTGATACGGCGGTTGATTGGATAAATAATGCTCAGGGTTGGGGAGATTTTGTTGCTGCAGAATTATTAACTCCTAAAACGGTTACATGGCTTTCGGTTTGGTATCAAGGCGAATTAATTGCTGCTCAAGGTAGAAAAAGAGAGGGTTGGGCTCATAGTGCATTGTCTCCCTCTGGTGTAACAGGCGTTACAAAAGTCGGAGAAACATTTGCTGATGCTGAGGTGGATAAAATAGCACAAGCCGCTTGTAGAGCTGTTAGTGCAAAACCTCATGGAATTTACGGGGTCGATATGGCATATGACTTTGCTGGAATTCCAAATCCTACGGAAATCAATATTGGACGTTTTTTCACAACGGTTGAATTCTTTGCTCAAGCCGGATTAAATCTTCCCGTCATTTTGAAAGATTTATGTGTCCATAACCAAAAGCCACTATTACCTCGTGTATGCAACCCTCTTCCTGATGGTCTACTCTGGTTAAGAGGGATGGATGTTGCGCCGTTGCTTACTACAATTCAAAAAATTGATGAAAGTTTGATTGTTGCATGATTACTGTTGCTGAATATATTGCAAGATTTTTTCTTGAGAAAAAAATAGACTATGTTTTTGGCTATCAAGGAAGTGCTATGCTTAAAATTTTAGATGCTCTTCTTGAGACCAAAAAAATACAATATATCCAAAATTTTCATGAACAAGCATCTTCTTTTGCCGCTGATGCTTATGCTCGTTGCTTAGATAAAATTGGTGTGGCAATTGCGACATCAGGTCCTGGGGCAGCTAATTTAATTGGTGGAATTGCCAATGCTTTTTTTGATTCTGTTCCAGTCCTGTTTATTACAGGTCAGGATTATTTAGAAAGCATAAATTTAAAAAGAAGTGCTCGTCAAGGTGGTTTTCAGGATATGGATATTGTATCTATGGTGCGTCCCATTACAAAATATACTGCTTTGGTTGATAATCCTCAAATGATAAGGGTTCATTTGGAAAAAGCCTATTCTTCTGCCATGTCCGGACGCAAGGGGCCTGTTCTTATAGATGTTCCCATAGATATACAATTTTCAATGGTTGATGAAAACAGTCTAATGGGATTTTATGAGAGTAAAACTAGATTAAAACTAGATTTGAAACTTGATCAAGTTTCAAATTTGTTGGAAAATGCACGTCAGCCAGTAATTTTGGCCGGAGGAGGGGTTAGAGCAGCTGAGGCTTGTGAAGAATTGTCTTCGTTTGTTGCTTCTAATAAAATTCCGGTAGTTTCCACATTAAATGGGTTAGATGTATATAAAGATACTATTGGTTTTTCTGGACTTTATGGTTGTACTGCGGCAAATTTGACCCTCAAAAAAGCAGATTTGATTTTAGCTTTGGGGACTAGATTTTCAATTAAACAGGTAGGAAAAAAGAAAGAAAACTACAATCAAAAGGCAAAAATAATTCATGTTGATATTGATGATGCAGAATTGAATAGAACTTTTATGAAAGCTGATTGCTCTATTCATGCTGATGTCAAAGTGTTTCTTGAAGAATTGAATAAGTGCAATTTAGATATGCATACTGAAAACTGGTATAATCAAGTTTTGGAATGGAAAAAAACTTATGTTAATACCACCTGTATGGCTCATGATGGGGTCGAGCCGATTGAACTCATTCGATATCTTGTAAAAAAAGCACCACAAAGCACAATTTTTGTTGCTGATGTGGGTGCAAACCAGATGTGGACGGCTCAAGCATTTTCTAATCAAAAAGATTATCGATTGCTAAATTCTGCTGGCTTTGGTGCAATGGGATATTCTTTGCCGGCGGCTATTGGTGCATCTTATACTAGCTCTGCTCCTGTTATTTCAATTTCAGGAGATGGGGGCTTTCAAATGAATATTCAAGAGTTAAATACATTATCGTTGCATAAAAATAATGTAAAATGTTTTGTTTTTAACAATAGTGTTTTGGGGCTGATGAGAGATACACAAAAGCGCTATTATAATAATCATTTTTATGGAAACAACCCTCAAGAATTTTCATGTCCGAATTTAGAAAAATTGGCCCAGACATATAAGATTAATTTCTTGTCTATTAAAAATAATGAAGATTTTGAGCTTATTGATGCAATTTTGGTTGATAATAAACCTTGGATTATAGATGTGAAAATAGACAAGGATACTACCGTTTTAAATCGTTATGATGATAAGGCATTGCAAAATGGTTAATATATTTTTCGACTTTGATGGTACGATTATTAATTCTCAACACAGATTATATGACCTGTTTTGCGAACTCTGTCCTGAATGTCATTTAACTTATGATGAATATTGGAATATTAAACGGAAACGTATAACACAAAAAGAGTTTTTGAAAAAATATTTTAAGTATTCAGATGAGAAATGTCGTCTTTTTCACCAAAAATGGCTTGAAAAGGTTGAAGAAGAAAAGCGACTGGATACAGATTTCTTAGTTGAGGGTATTTTGTTAGAACTGAAAAAAATAAAAAAGCATAATAAACTTATTCTTGTTACAAATAGACAATCTAAACAATTAACACTTAAAGAAGTGACCCGCTTGCAATTAAATACACTTTTTGATGAAGTTTTAGTAACAGAGCAAAAAAGCTCAAAATCAGATTTGATTAGCAAATTTGGATATTGTCACAATGATTTTTTAGTGGGAGATACAGGGGAAGATATTTTAGAAGCAAAAAAAATTAATTTAAAAAATGTTGCAGTTTCATGGGGAATTTTAGATACCGATACTCTAAAAAAATATTCTCCGAATGTTTTAGTGGAAAGGGTTTCAGATCTTGCAAGTCAAATTATATAATAAGTCATTAAAAGACGTTTGGGATGATTTTATTGATAACTCCAAAAACGGAACATTCATGCTCAAGCGAGGTTACATGGATTATCATTCTGATCGCTTTATTGATAATTCTTTGATGTTTTATGAGGATGATAAACTTATTGCACTGATGCCGGCATCAAAACATGGAAATGAATTGCGCTCTCATGGAGGTTTAACATATGGTGGCATTATCACAAATAAAAAGATGACGGCACAAAAAATGCTGGATATTTTTGACGAAATGAAAAAGCATTTAACTGAATGCAATATTACAAAACTAATTTACAAATGTGTTCCTTGTGTCTATCACAATTATCCCGCTGATGAAGATTTGTACGCCTTATTTAGAAATAATGCCAAATTAATCAGAAGGGACATTTCAACAACCATTTTTTTGCCCGAGAAAGTAAAGTTTTCAGATCTGAGAAAACGTGGAGCTAAAAAAGCTCTTAAAAATGGTTTAATTATTAAAGAAAGTCATGATTTCAAAACATATATTACACTTTTAGCCGATGTTTTAAAATTACATCATGATACTAAGCCTGTTCATACAGCTGAAGAATTAGAATTATTAGCATCTCGTTTTCCTGATGTTATAAAATTGTTTGCTGCATTTGATACAACAGAAAAAATGTACGCTGGTGTTGTTATTTTTGATACACCACAAACAATTCATGCCCAATATATCGCCAATTCTGAGGAAGGACGAGAAATTGGAGCTTTGGATTTGGTCATGGATTATCTTATCAATACCTATGCCGTTGGCAAAAAGTACTTTGATTTTGGCATATCTACCGAAGATAGCGGAAGATATTTGAATAATGGTTTAATTTCTCAAAAAGAAGGCTTTGGTGGTAGAGCAACCGTTTATGATTTTTATGAAATGGAATTATAAAAAGGCATAATACGATGATAAAATTACTTAAATTAATAGCAAAGTTACTAACTTTTTGGATTCCTATAGCTTCTGTCAGAAAAAAGCTAAGAAAAAGAATTATGTCTCTCATTCCTTTTATAAATCCGCTTTTTTTTGATGAATTAATTTTAAAACATAATGAACTAGAACAAAAAAAAGAAAGTATTGACACTTTAATACTTGGAAGTTCTCATGGTGCAGCCGGTTTTATCTCAAAACAATACTCTCCAACCGCATTTAACTTAGCGAGCGCTTCTCAAGATTTGTATTATTCATATCATCTGTTGCAATATTGTCTAAAAGAGTTAAAAAATTTAAACAGTATTTTCCTTTTTTATTCCGTTTTCTCATCTGGATTTGAATTGCAAAAAACATCTGAAAAAGAAAGGTGTGCATATTTTAAATACCTATTTAATATTCCATACAAATATAAAGCAGACAAAGATATGGAGCGCTATTCCCTACAAGCAAATTCATACTACAAAAAAAAGAAAACAATAAAAAAAATAGACACAAACGGCTATATTGAACAGACTATTTTTTTTGCGAAAGACTTTCCTGTCGCAGAACGGACAAAAACACATTTAAGAGAAAACCAACGGATAAACAATCAACTATCCTACTTAAAAAAAATAATTGATACATGCCAACAAAATAATATAGAATTAATCATATTAATTCCACCAACAAGAAAAGATTACAGAGAAGCCCTCCCTAATGAAAATATCTTATTCGAAAAATTATATAAAATAAAAAATTTACCATCTGTAAAAAATTTTTATAGCAATAAAAATTTCAAATACACAGACTTTGGAGATTTTGATCACCTAAATCGACAAGGTGCAGAAAAGTTAACCAGTTTAATCAAAAATGATATGGAATTACATAAATGATAAAATTCTTAGATTTACACAAAATAAACGAACGTTATCGTTCAGAAATTGATAGCCGCATAAAAGATGTTTTAGATTCCGGCTGGTATTTGCAAGGAAAGCAAAACGAGCTTTTTTCAGAACACTTTGCAAAGTTCTGCGGCACAAAATATGCCTTGGGCGTAGCTAATGGTCTCGACGCGCTCAATCTGATAATAAAAGGTTATGGCTTTGGTCAAGGAGATGAAATCATCGTTCCGGCCAACACCTATATTGCCACTATCCTCGCAATTTCAGAAAATGGCTGTACCCCGATTCTTGTTGAACCCGATATAAACACATACGGTATAAATCCAGATTTGATAGAAGCCAAAATCACCCCAAACACAAAAGCCATTATGGTCGTTCATCTCTATGGTCAGGCAGTTCCCATGAAAAAAATTTGGGATTTGGCAAAAAAATACAATCTAAAGATTATTGAAGATGCCGCACAAGCACACGGTGCAAAATATCAGGGACGCCGAGCCGGAAACCTTGGTGACGCTGCAGGTTTTTCATTCTACCCCGGCAAAAATTTAGGAGCGTTGGGAGACGCCGGAGCCGTCACGACAAACGATGAAAAATTATTTAGTAAAATCAAAGCAATCGCCAATTACGGCTCTGATCGCAAATACCATCACATATACAAAGGCGTCAACTCCCGTCTGGATGAACTTCAAGCCGGAATTTTGGATGTCAAATTACAATATTTGGAGGCAGATAACGCCAAACGTCTCGCTATCTCGCATTATTATAGAGAACATATAAACAACCCTCTTATCACATTACCACAAACTTATGATGAACAAGCTCATGTATGGCATGTGTTTGTTGTTCGCGTCAAAGAAAGAGAACGTTTTCAGCAATATCTCGATAGCAAAGGTATTCAAACCGTAATCCATTATCCGACAGCACCACACAAACAAGATGCCTATAAAGAATTTTCTTCGCTGTCTCTACCAATAACAGAGCAAATACATCGTGAAGTAATATCTTTGCCGATAAGTCCTGTCATGACGCAAGAGGAAGTTGAAACCGTTGTGAGAATAGTCAATGAATGGAAATAATAAATTTTCAAAATTATACCCTCTGGTTGAAAACAATAAAAAAGAGTTTGATGAACTTATCCGTATTGTTAATGATACTAATATAAATTTTGACAAACGATTAAAAACAGCAGTTGCAGCACTAAAAGTAGCAACATACCAATCCACAGGCTATTTTTACTCTAATGATTTGGAACGGTTTTTCATCAATATTGCCCAAACAAATGACATAGAAAAATACAGCTCTGAATTTTGCCCTAAAACGATTTTACACGTTCTAACCCAAGCTTATAAAGCAGGCGGACATACACGAGTTGCGGAACGCTGGGTTGAAAATCTTACTCCGGAATACAAAAGCTCTGTAGTATTAATTAACCAAGAAAAAAAAGAGATTCCGCCTTTATTAATAGAGAATGTACAAAAATCAAACGGCAATTTTATTAAACTAAAAAGTCAATCCATAATTGACAAAGGGCTTGAGCTAAGAAAATTAGCTATGAATTATGAATATATAGTTCTTCACACACACATGGAAGATCCTGTTGCCACCATAGCATTCGGCACCCAAAAATTTATGCGCCCCATATTATTTTTTAATCATGCAGACCATTTGTTTTGGATTGGAAGAACAATTGCTGACGTAGTCCTGGAACTCAAAAGCAACTCAATTTCGCGCAGCTATCGCAACATTACAGATTCTATAAAATGTCCTATTCCTGCCAGCAAAAAAATTACATCGCAACTCAATCAAGCAAACATCTTATATTCATCCTCAAAGGATGAACAAATTATTTTAACATCCGGCTCTGCTTTCAAATACACCCCAATTTGTGCAGAAAGTATTTTTGATACATTTGATAGAATACTTTGGGCTTGTCCAAAAGCTAAAATGATTGTTATCGGAGTAACACCGAAAGATAAAAACTGGCAACATCTTATTCAAAAATACAAAGACAGAATATCTCTTTTAGGAGGACTTCCCTTTGCTGAATATCAAAATTGGATATCCAAAGCAAATGTTGTGTTAGACTCATACCCTATGGGAGGAGGAACAGCATTGACCGACGCCATTAACTGTGGTGTCCCTTTTGTTTCTTTAGATAATGTACTTAAACAAATTGACCCCGTTATTAATTCCATAGGTTTTTGTAGGACGAAAGAAGAATTTATAGAAAAGACGCTTAAAATATTAGCAGAGCCAGACTATCGACAAAAAGTCTTAGCAAACGAAAGAGCCTGTTTTGAAAAAGAAAACTCTCCTGAACTTTGGCTTACAACAGTAAAACAAATATTAAAAAATACACCAAAGGTTCATCGTTTAAGAGATTACACAAAGACATCAGAAAACTTTATTAATGATTATAGTGCCATTTTGGCTTATATGTATAAAGGAACAAAAATTTCTAAAATTTTTGATTTATTTATCATCAAATTATACAAACAAAAGACACCTATTGCAAAAAGTTATATTATTGAAATATTCGGCAAAAAATATTCCATAAAAACCAAAAAATTAATTTAATAAAAATCGGCAATTTTTATTGACATCACCAAAACGGTAGTATATAAATGCACGCATGTCGTTGCCGACATAGCTCAGTTGGTAGAGCTACTGATTTGTAATCAGTGGGTCGGGAGTTCGAGTCTCTCTGTCGGCACCATCAAAAAACAAAAAACGCCTTTACGGCGTTTTTTTTAATTTTTAAAGAGTTACATTATCTTTTGTTCAAAATTTTTTAATTCTGTATCAACATCGCGCATGCCGTTTTTTTCGTCCTGTAAAAATTCTTCATGCACATGATCCGTAATATGCTTTAACTTATACCAAAAGCCATTCTCCCAAGCAGCAACCGTTCCCCAAATAGCCATCAACGAAACTATAATTGTAAAAATGGCTTCAGCAACCTCAAATTTATCTTTAAGCGTCCATTTCTCTTTTTCCATAGCATCCTCCCGGATGCATATATAATATTTGTCAAGAACATATTCACTAATAATAAAATAATCCTTTTTGTTAGGATAAAGTAAAATATGCGGTAACAAACTTTTGATATATGTTCTGCAAACAAATAAGATTAGCAACGCTTTCCCGTTCATCAATCTTATGAATCGTTGCGTTTGTAAGACCAAATTCAACAACCGGACAGTACTGACGCACAAAACGTGCGTCTGAAGTTCCTCCGGAAGTGGAATAGACAGTCTCACATTGACAAATCTCTCTTATTACATCTTTCAAAAGTTCAATCTCTGACGTTACAGGGCTCAAAAAAGATTCTCCCACAACTTCATAACTCAATTCAAAATGTCCATCCGTTTCTTTTATATGGTGACGGACACGTTCAATAATTTTTTGCGATGTTTGCTCACTATTAAAACGGACATCAATTTGTGCAAACGCTTTTTCAGGTATCACATTGGAAGCAGCATTACCAACATCAAATGTTGTCACTTGCATTGATGAGGGAGAAAAAAAATCATTTCCCTTATCAAGTACGTCATTTTGTATGCGAGCCAACAAATTTACCAAATGGTGTATGGGATTATCCGCTAAATGTGGATAAGCCGTATGCCCTTGCACACCATAAGAAGTTAAGCGTAAAATTACATCTCCGCGTCGTCCGATTTTAATTTCCTCACCTATTTTTTCAGGATTAGACGGTTCCCCCACCAAAGCAAAATCAAATTTTTCACCACGTGCAGCTAAAATCTCGAGCGCTTTTTGGGTAGTATTCACAACAGGTTCTTCTTCATCTGTTGACAACAGCAAACTAACTCGTCCGTTCAAATTTTTTTCAGAAGCCAATGAAGAAACAGCCACTGCAAAAGCAGCTACCCCGCCTTTCATATCCGCAATACCGCGGCCATATAAAACATCATCATGAATTTCTGCCTCAAACGGAGGATAGCTCCATAAGGCGGCATCTCCTGCAGGAACGACATCCAAATGACCGTTAAACAAAAGATGCTTTTTTCCCGTTCCGATTGTCGCATACAGCGCCGGCATTTTGGCTTTTTCGTTATAACAATCAATAATCTCGGTCTTAAAACCATGATCATCCAAGTATTTTTTCATCATTGACACTACCGCGGCAATATCAGTTCCTACCCCGCCGCAACGAACCAATTGAGAACTTAATTTCAAAACTTCGAACATTTTTACTACTCCAACCACATAAAATATGTTATACGGAGAATATTTTTGTTTGACAACTAATTTATTTCCTCTTATCCTGAGCGAAGTTATGTTTAAGGATCATCACTAAATGACAACAAATTTTTTATATATTTCTTTCCGAGGACTGAGACGCCGGATTTTCCTGCGACGATGATGTTTGCTTGCTCTTAGTTACAAACACAACCGCAGGATTTGAACTTGTTTCAAATCCTTTTTTTTGAAAGAAAAAACATGTCATTTAACACCCTAACACTTAAAAAGCTTGAGATGAACACAACAGACTTACGTAGTCTGCTGGATTTACAAGATAAAATTATTTCCGGCCTAAAACCGGATGAACAACATTTTATCCTGCATCGAACAATAGATGATTTCAGTAATGCTCTTAAAAGTAATCATATGTATGTTTTTGGCCTATATGACGGAGAACGTCTGATATCACAATCAATTTTATCTCTTCCCGGAGACAATGACACTCGGGAATTATCAGAATTTGCACAAGAGTATAAAAATTCCGAATTAGCCGTATTTAAGGCTGTTCTTGTAGATCCTGAGTATCGCGGACAGGGATTAATGAAACAAATGCTCAAAATTCGTGAACAAGTAGCAATTGAGCATGGACGCAAAATAGCCATTACACAAATTGCCGCAGATAATCCCGCCAGCTGGGTAAATGCATTGCAATACGGAATGCAAATAACCAAAGTTGATTTTGATCCGGAAGACAACGCAAAAGTCATCTACCTCCAAAAAAGACTTGACGGTAAACACTCATCCTCTGTTAGTTCAAATGAATATCGTTTATCTTTGGGAAGCGATGTACATAAAAATGTTCCGGCTTTATTTAACAAAATGATGGCACTCTCTGCCTCTGGTATGATCGGAACTTCTTGGGACAAACAAAATAATCAAATCATCTGGCACCGACATCAAGAAACGAATTCCCGCAAACCAATTTTAAAAAATAAACAAAGCTATATTTCCCAAACAATCAGCAGAATATAGAACAAATAAATAACGGAGCGTTTTTAAAACGCCCCGTTATAAATTCAAACTTAAACGTCCAATTTAATATGCAATTCCTTAAGCTGTTTTTCCGTTGCCTCATTAGGAGCTTGCATCATCAAATCTTGCGCTTTACCATTCAGAGGAAAAGCAATAACATCTCGAATAATTTCTTCATCCAACAACAGCATGACCAAACGATCCATACCATAGGCAGAACCTGCGTGCGGAGGAGCTCCAAACTTAAACGCGTTAATCATACCGCCAAATTTAGCATCAACCACACTGTGATCATAACCTGCAATTTCAAATACCTTATACATAATTTCGGGAGCATGATTGCGCACACCGCCGGATAACAATTCGACACCATTGCATACAAAATCATACTGATAAGCCAAAATATCTAATGGATTCTTATTTAATAGAGCATCCATTCCGCCTTGTGGCATAGAGAAGGGATTATGAGAAAATTCAACTGCTCCGGTCTCCTCATTTTCTTCATAGAACGGAAAATCCACAATCCAACACATCTTAAAAGAGTTTTTATCAATCAATCCAAGCTCTTCACCAACTTTATTACGCAACCGTCCCGTAAATTTATCAAATTTAACACCTTTTCCTGCCACAAACAAAATAGCATCACCATCATCGGCACCAAAGGCTTGTTTAATCTCTGCAATTTTAGCCTCATTCATCATCCGAGAAATACCTTTTACTCCGGCTGAAGACCATGCAATATAAGCAACGCCGCCCATATTCTCTTCTTTAGCATAACTATCTAGCTTATCAAAAAATGAACGAGGCTTGTCAGCAATATTTTTGACCAACATACCCTTAATCATTTTTCCTTCCTTGGCCATTGTATCATAAACCCCAAAACCACTATCCCCAAACAAAGAAGTGACCTCTTGCAAAACCAAAGGATTACGCAAATCCGGTTTATCAGAACCATATCTAAGCATCGCTTCACGAAAAGGAATATGAACAAACGGAGCCTGATCGACAGTTTTTCCGTTGGCAAACTCGTTAAAAATAGTTCCCAAGGTATGTTCTATCACCTTAAAAACATCCTCTTGGGTTGCAAAACTCATTTCCATGTCCATTTGATAAAATTCACCGGGACTGCGATCTGCACGAGGATCTTCATCACGAAAACAAGGAGCTATCTGAAAATATTTATCAAACCCAGAAACCATCAACAATTGCTTAAACTGTTGAGGAGCTTGGGGCAATGCATAAAATTTTCCGGGATTCAAACGAGAAGGCACCAAAAAATCGCGAGCGCCTTCTGGCGAAGAAGCTGTTAAAATCGGTGTCTGAAATTCAGTAAAACCTTGCTCACGCATCAATTCGCGGGAACGTTGAATAACAGCTGAACGTAACATAATATTTTTATGAATACGTTCTTTACGCAAATCCAAAAAACGATATTTTAAGCGAATTTCTTCCGGAGCATCATCTTCCATAGCGACCTGAAAAGGCAGGACCTCCGCTTCTGAATGGACTTCCAATCCGGTTATTTTAATTTCAATATCACCTGTAGGCATATTTTTGTTAATACTTTCACGCATAACCACTTTTCCGCTAATGCCTATTACCGATTCGGGGCGAAGATTTTCTATTTTTGCAAACAAATCAGAATCACTGTCGACCACACATTGTGTAATTCCGTAATGATCTCGTAAATCGACAAAGCACAAATTTCCTAAATTGCGTTTGCGATGTATCCAACCGGCCAGCTTAACTTCTTTATTAACATCCGAAGCGCGCAGCTCGCCACAGGTATGTGTTCTGTATGTTTGCATGAATAACCTCTAAATTTAATTGTCTGTAACTTTTACGTTTTAGTCCTAAAAAGCCCTAAAAGCAACCATTTTCATATAATCTAAGCACAAAAAAAGCATCTGCTTAAGAAAGCAGATGCAAATTTTTTTCTCTCTCCGTTACAAATTCTTATAACGAATTTGTCTAAACTCAACGGAAATGCCCAACTCTTCAGTCACTTTTCGAACGGCTTCTTTCCATCCTTCCTCGCCAAGCTCGACTTTTTGAGCATGACGATTGGTGTTTTCAGTGTTTCCACAGAGGACATGAAGCGTTCCATCTTCTTCGCGTACGTAGACATGAAATTTCAAAAACACGCTGTTATTGCGATATACTTCCTTTGCCTTTGCACGAACATTTTCAATCCAGACATCCAATCCTTCTTTTGGTATCGGACAATCCATTATCGCCGCCTCAACAATAAAATAGGCGCAAGCATTGCCATATTTATCACGTTTAGGATGATAATCTTTGTTCTCTTCCACAACGTAAAAAGGATAAAGACTGCGACTGGTCGCCAAATTCTTCATGATATCAAACATCGGACCTTCACGTTTGCGGAATTCCACAAAGAGAACATCCTCTACTCCGCCGATAGTCAGCGTTTTTCCTTCACGATACTTTGGCGCAAACGGTGCCAAAACAGACTTCAGAACTGCAACAGCAGTTTTGTCAGATGCATCTACGATAGCATACAGACGGTTTTTTGGGTTTTTTAACATAAAAATAAAAAATTAAGTTTGTAAAACGGCTTATCTTCTAATCGCCATGAGTAGCCAACCTCAAAGCGACGAATATATTGAAACAAATCAATATCCAAACGTATATATATCTTAATTGTAATTAATGTGATTACTGTACTAAACGAATTTTTTGACAAAATCAAGGAAATTTTTTATCTTCTACAAACTTTTCTCAGATTAAAAAATTTTTAAACATCACCGACTAAACTTTTCTAAAATCAATTAAAGGAAAAAAAGAAGAAAAATCATGGATGTAATCGAAACTACCGACCAATTGCAAAAGTTTTGTGACGAAATGGCGCACCATTCCTTCATTACAATAGATTTGGAATTTTTGCGCGAGCATACCTATTATGCCAAGCTCTGTCTAATTCAGGTCGGTTCAAAATCCCGCTGTGTCATTATTGATCCTCTGGCCGAAGGAATTGATTTAACATCGTTTTTTGACCTTATGACCAACCCGAGTGTCATCAAAGTCTTCCATTCAGGACGCCAAGATATTGAAATTATTTACAATATGTCACATCGAATTCCAACACCGCTTTTTGATACACAAATTGCTGGTATGGTAACA
This sequence comes from uncultured Alphaproteobacteria bacterium, assembly GCA_944393685.1. Taxonomy (GTDB): domain Bacteria; phylum Pseudomonadota; class Alphaproteobacteria; order RF32; family CAG-239; genus CAZU01. The sequence continues at coordinate 144,382 of CALYAW010000003.1, read as the reverse complement.
GGTTTTGGAGAATCGGTTAGTTATGAAAATTTGGTAGCTCACATTTTGCATCTCAAACTCGACAAATCAAATCGTCTCTCTGACTGGAGCAAACGCCCTCTCAATTCTTCACAATTAGAATACGCTTTAGCGGATGTTACACATCTTATTCCCGTGTATGAACACTTGCGAAGCAAGCTCGATTCTCTTGGCCGCGAAGAATGGATTAGAGAAGAACTTGCAAATTTATCCAACCCCAACACATACGAGACCAATCCACAAGAAGCATGGAAAAGAATTAAACATCGTTCACATAATGCACGATTTCTGACAATTTTACGAGAACTAGCAGCCTGGAGAGAGGCCCGTTCTCAGCGCAAAAACACTCCTCGACAATCCTTTATAAAAGATGATGCCTTACTTGCCATCTGCGCCATGTGTCCGCAAACCAAAGAAGAGTTGTTTCAAATTCGCAACTTACGAAAAGATATAGCGCAAGGACGTCTCGGAGATGAAATCATTGAAGTGTTACACCACATAAAAGATATTCCCGAACAAAATTACGTATGCCCCCCCAAATTGCAAAGTTTGCAAGAAAAGAACCATTCTCTGCACGAATTGCTAAAATTATTGCTCAAAATAACAAGTCAAGAACAACAAATTGTATCTCGACTTCTAGCCACCGATGACGATATTAAAGAATTCAGTAACTTCAACGACAACAATAACCCCATACTTTCGGGCTGGCGTTATGAAATTTTCGGACGACAAGCTCTTGAGCTTCGTTCAGGTAAACTATCAATTTGTTTTAATCCACAAACAAACGATATTGTTTTCAAAAGTACCGATAACTAATTTTTATAAAAAGACTTTAACAAACCAAGTATTTTTATCACCTGGAAATTTTTGATTGAATAGTAAATGGTTTGTGCAACCCGTCTGGTTTTAACAATATCCTCTCCTCTTAAAACCGCCAAATGCTGAGAAAGAGCCGACTGACTAAGTTTAACCAATTTTTCCAGCTCTCCCACATTTAATTCATGTTGCACCAAATAATACAAAATTCCCAAGCGTTTTTCATTTCCAATTGCTTTCAGAATACGGGCGCTTTTTTCAATATCCGTTTTTTTCATCAAACCAAACCTCCAACGACATAAAGAATTCATTACTAATATTTATGCTCAAAAATAATAATATCTAGAGTTTAAGAAGTATTATTTTCTAATTCTTTTGTATTGCTATCTTATTTTTGTGTGCTAAACTGAGCTCAAAGCATGAAAGGAGATATTCATATGAATATGGAAGAGTTGAAAGACTTGAGTTTTGAAGAAGCCTTAGCTCAGCTTGAAAACATTGTCCGTGAACTTGAAAGCGGCCGCATCAAACTTGATGATGCCGTAACGGCCTATGAAAAAGCTGTTTTTTTGAAGCAACTTTGTGAAAATAAACTACAAAGCGCCCAACTCAAAATCGAAAAAATAGAACTCTCTCCACAAGGAGAAGTCTCCACCTCAGAATTTGTAATTCCGGAAGCCTGATTTACACGAGATGCTCATGACGGACTTTTCCTCCTATCTTTCCACTTTTAGTCAAGATTTCAACCAGAAACTTCCTAACCTTTTTCCTCTCCCGAAAGGAGAAGAAAATCGCGTTATTAAAGCAATGTACTATTCTCTAAGCAATGGAGGCAAACGTTTACGCCCTTTTTTGGTAACTGAAACGGCAAAACTTTTTAACATTTCTTCCGAAGAAAGTTTCATGACGGGGGCAGCATTGGAATGCTTGCATACTTATTCTCTAATACACGATGACCTGCCAGCCATGGATAATGACGACTTAAGACGAGGCAAACCGACCTGCCATAAACAATTTGATGAAGCAACTGCTATTTTGGCAGGAGACGGTCTATTAACCTATGCTTTTGAATTAATATGTAATGAAGCCAATCCTTTTTCTTCAAGCATAAAAAACAAATTATGCTCTTTGCTTGCAAATGCCGCGGGAGCATTTAACGGCATGGTTGCGGGCCAAATGTTGGATATTTTAACTGAACATAATACAGACACGAAGCAACCTCAAAAAACCATTAACAGAATAGAAGAAATGAAAACCGGCCGTTTGTTGCGTTATGCTTGTGAAGCCGGAGCCGTATTAGGACAAGCCACTGAAGAACAATTACAAACTCTAAATTTTTATTCTCGTAAAATAGGCACAGCGTTTCAAATTGTCGATGACATTTTAGATGTTGAAGGCAAACAAGAATTGATGGGAAAAACTTTGGGCAAAGATGCGGCTCAAGGCAAATTGACATTTGTGAGTTTATATGGCCTTGCAGAGGCCAAAACAATTGCTTCTCAACTTATCTCCGAAGCAATATCCGCATTGGAAGTTTTTGGTGGTTCCGCCCAAAGATTAAAAGAATTAGCTTATTTTATTTTAAACAGAAACAATTAATTATTAATTTTTACAAAAGTCAAAAAAACATATTTTGTCGTTGGAGAAGGCTTTGTTACCACAATACTTAAAGGCAATCTGCTTTTAGCTTTCAAAACGGTTTGCTCTGATTTCTGATTTTGGCTTTTAAGCAAGCCGGCGTTTTCATCCAACATTTCCACACGCACGGTTGGTAAGTCGATTGAGCGATTTGTAGGATTGTTGATAAAACCTTTTATTTCAAGACGAGGAGCTTCATCGTCAGCAAAATAAATCCAGTCAATATTCTGAAATTCAAGTCCTTCTCCCAAAATCTGCGATTCTATACCAAAAATACCATAAATAGAAGCGGTCCACGGTAATCTGCGCGCCACGTCATAACGATTATTATAAAGAGAAATTGCCGAAATAACAGCCAAAAAAGCCACAATAAACTTATATCTGAAACGAATATTCCAACCTGTTAACGTTTTAAATTTGAGCCAAAATCTTTCTCTTCTTGTTAACTGTTTTTCTTTTTCAAACAACCCTTCGGTCTGTTCGGCCAAGCGTTTAAAAATATCATTAATATCGACCGGTTCGTCAACTTCGGCCGCAATTTCTTCATCTTTTTCTGAATTATCTTCTTTATCCGCAAGAGAAGATTCGTTTTGAACTAAGACATCATCGTCGACTTTAGCCTCCGGCGTTTCTTCTTTTTTTTCATTTTCCACCGTCAAAAGATTATCGGAAATATTCTCTTCATCCGCACTTTCAGTCTTTTCCGCCGGATTTTCATCATCAGAAACTGGTTGCGGTTCTTCTTTAACAACCTCTGTTTCGCCGATGCGATTGAACCAAAAAGTTTCATCACATTTACTGCAATGAAGTTTTCTTCCCTCATCTGGAATTAACTCTTCATCAACATTATATCCTTGCTGACATTTCGGACAATAAATAAGCATTTCGGCACCTTTCTTATGAGGTAATATAGAATGAAAAAGTGTTTAATCAAAGCAAAAAAACACTTTATTAAAAAAATAATTGCTATATCTTAAACAATATTGCAATAAGGAGAAATTCTGTGGCCGAAAACAACAATATCATTGAAATGCAAAATGTGGGGATACGCTATGATCAAGGCCCGGAAGTGCTAAGCGACATCAAGCTCAGCCTAAAAAAGGGTTCATTTCACTTTTTGACAGGAAAAAGCGGAGCCGGAAAAACTTCTCTTTTAAGTATGATGTATCTGGCCCAAAAACCGAGCCGCGGCAGCATGAGCGTCTTTGGTAAAAATATCAATTTTACCAACCGTGACAATCTTGCTTCTCTGCGCCGCCGTATTGGTGTTGTATTTCAGGACTTTCGTTTACTTGACCACCTCAGTGCATTTGATAATGTTGCTTTGCCATTACGTGTTTGCGGCATGGATGAAAGAGAAATCCGCAAACGTGTCACAGAACTTCTCAACTGGGTTGAACTTGATGCTCACATGCAAGATACTCCGGACACGCTTTCCGGCGGAGAAAAGCAACGTATTGCCATCGCTCGTGCGGTTATCAATCGCCCAGAACTGCTGTTAGCCGATGAACCGACAGGTAACGTTGATAATTTTATAGCAACCAAACTCATGAAATTATTTGTAGAACTCAACAAACTGGGAACGACAGTCGTTATAGCCACCCACAGCGAAAAACTAATTAATGATTTTTCCTATCCGTGTTTACACTTGCAAAACCGCAGTCTGCATATTATTCGTCCCAACGGATATTCTATGCTGAGGGAGCAAAACAATGTCTAGACCGCAATATATCAGCCGTAAACAAGAACTTCCTCTTAAAGGTGATAGCACCAGCATTTTTTTACAAGTTATCATTTCTATTTCCGTATTTATATTTGCCATTACACTTTCCGGCGTATTATCGATTAATACCATGCTATATAATTGGAATCAGAGCATTTTAGGCTCATTAACGGTTCAAATTATGCCTATTAATGACGTCAATAAAGAAAGAGCAACGGCACAAACGCTTGCCCATCAAGACAAGGCTATAGAATTATTACAAACAGTAAAAGGTATTATCAAAGTCACACCTCTTAGCAATGAACAGCTCAAAGAATTAATCCAACCGTGGCTTGGAGATGGAGTCAACATCAATAATTTGCCGATTCCAAGAATTATTGATGTAAAACTCGCCGCCGATGCCGAAATAGACTTTGCCGACCTTGCTCAAAAACTTGCACAAGCCTCTCCGCAAGCCTCTCTTGACAATCACAAGCTATGGTTAAGTAAACTCATTGATTTTGCGGACGGTCTAAAACTTATTGCAAGCACAGTCTTAATTTTGGTTATATTAATTACCTCCGGAGCAATTTTTTATACGACGCAAATGAGTTTGGGTCTACATCGCCATATCATTGAAATTTTGCATATCATGGGAGCCAAAGATACTTATGTTGCCCAACAATATGGGAAACGCATGGCATGGCTCGGTTTTTGCGGAGGACTTTTTGGAATGTTGCTTGCCATTCCGACAATATTTTTTATCGGATCGCTGGCCGTTCGCATTGAAGGCGGCATCATCAGTGATGCCACGCTTGGCTTAGTTGATTGGGGGATTATCTTTTCACTACCTATTTTTTCAATGCTTATTGCCATGTATACGGCATATTATACAGTTAAACGAACATTGCAGAAAATGTTATGATAAAAAAAATCTTTTTCATAAGTTCATGTATAGTAATTTTCGCTTGGCTAGGCGGATTCGTTTTTTTTGCAAAACGAATTAATTCCTACCCAATAGACACAACCTCGCATACAGGAGCTATTATCGCGCTAACCGGAGGACGACATCGCATTGCCGAAGCAACGGATCTTCTCAACAAAGGATTAGCAGACAAACTCTTTATCTCCGGTGTAGACAAACATATTTCATTAGACAATATTGCTCGCAAGCAAAAACTAAAAAATTTGCCAAAGCATAAAATTACACTTGGTCAAAAAGCCGTCGATACAGAGGGAAACGCGACAGAAACGACAACGTGGCTTAAGCAACATGACATTCATTCAATCCGTTTGGTAACATCAAATTACCACGTTGATCGCAGTATAGTTGAGTTTCGCGCCCAAAATCCTGATTTAACCATAATTCCGCATCCGGTATACTCAGAGCACGTATCAAAAAAATGGTGGACGACTTGGCATACATTCTCGCTTATTTTTGCAGAATATAATAAATTTTTATACGTATATATCAGAACCAAAATTTTTTCATGAGGACTGTCTTATGTTATTTGTTCGCTCACTTTTCTTCAACATCATCTGCTACAGCACACTTTTTATCGGCTGTTGTTTCAATTCTTTGATTGGCGTTTTCTCTCCCCGAACCACCATTAAAATATGGAATTATTACTTTATTCCGTTTTTAGTTTGGTCGCTACGTCATATTGCAGGAATTAAAATCGAAATCAGAGGGAGCGAACATATTCGTCAAGAAGGTGTCATCTATGCCGGCAAACATGAATCAGCGCTTGAAACATATATTTTAACCAATTACATTCGCAAAGCCTCTTTTATTCTAAAAAAAGAGCTGACATACATTCCGCTTTTTGGTTGGGCGCAATATTTTTACGGCATGATTCCGGTTGATCGTTCAGCAGGTTCTGCCGCCATGAAAAACATGCTACGCCACGCACAAATAAAGGTTAACGAACACCGCCCGATTATAATATTTCCGGAAGGAACGCGTCGTCGTCCGGGAGAAGAACCGACATACAAACCAGGAGTTGCTCTTTTATATCAACATCTTAATCTTCCTGTTGTCCCGTTAGCAACCAACACTGGATTTTTCTGGGCTAAAAGTTCTTTTTTACGCTACCCCGGAAAAGTAATTTTCGAATTCATGGAGCCAATAGCTCCTGGACTTGATAAAAAAGGTTTCATGACAGAACTTCAAAACCGCATAGAAAGCAAATGCGCAGAGCTCAATGCCGAAACGATTGCCGCTTACCCTTATGTTGCCGATAAACTCGCAAAACGGAACTAACACATGCTTGAAAGATTAAAAAAAATATTAGGCACCTTTTCCGGTTCGTTGAATAAAATAAAATTATGGAGTCTTGGGAACAAAACATTTATTTTTTCCTTTTTATTTTCATTTGCCCTAATGTTTTTTTTCATAGAAGCAACACTTGCGCGCAACGCCATGATTAATAAGATTAAGGTCGAACTTCTTGAACTGCAAAAATACCTCAACGAGTTTCAACTTGATATTGCCTATGACCACATCAAATTTAATAACATACCATTTTATCCATTGGTAAAAATAGATAACCTCCAACTATACAATCTGCGAGGGACACAAATATGGAAGTTTCAAATTCCAGAGCTGAATGCACGCCCTGGTTTACTTAATGTAAACAAAATTAATTTTCGAAGTTCCCCTCAAATATCTTTTTCTCTTGACGGTAAACAAACTGATATTTTAAGCAATACGACACTCAAAATCGGCATAGATTCCAACGGAAAATTCAAAACATTGCATCTGCGCTTGCGAGACACAGATATAAAAGACTTTGCCAAAATCAAAGAAATCGGAATAGACATTCGTAGTCTCCATTCTGTAAAACATGAAGCACTCATCATGCCAAGCCTTGAAGGACATATAGAAATCAATGATGTCAAAATCAATGGTCTAATTAAATATCCACTTACATCTGAGATTAAAAGAATGTATGCCAAAGCAACTCTTATGGGAAGCATGCCTTTGCGTGATTCTTTCATGCTCAGTGCCGAAACATGGCTTCAAAACAGTGGTTTTATAGATATTCCAAGACTAATTATTAATTGGCAACCACTACTTCTAGTTGGCCGAGGCACACTTAATTTTAATGAAAATCTGCAACCACGTCTTTCCTTGGTTAGCTCATCCAAAGCAATGCTTAATCTATTGGACGATTTACAAAAAAACAAATTTTTAGACCGCAAAGGAGTTTTTGTTGCAAATATTTTATTAAATTCAAAAGCATTTAAATTACACGAAGAAGACAAGTATCTGACACTGACCACACCGATAAGTTACCAAGATAAGAAATTATCGATTGAAAACATTACCGTAAAAACATTTAAGCCCTAAATTTGGCAATAATCAATCGAGCCAAACCATATTTTCTTTCGTCAAGGAGCTCATATTGAGAAGGAAGATTGCACTTTTCGTTTTTTTCCACCTCAATCAAACATAAGGCATTTTTCTTTAGGAATTCTCCCTTAGCCAAGTAGTCCAAAGCCAATTCGGTTAATCCTTTTAAATAAGGAGCATCCATAAACATCACATCGGCAAGGCAGTCTTGTTTTTGAGCTTTCAATATATCGCCACCGACAGTATTTAGAGAATTTTTGTCATTTGGAAATAAATTTATATTTCGCAGAACAGAGCTCAAATCAACATCAAAGAACACAATTTTTTCAAATCCTTGAGATAAAGCCTCCAATCCCATAGCCCCAGATCCGGCAAACACATCAAAAAACACCATATGAGTAAAATTGAACCCAAGTTTTGAACGCAAAATATTAAAAACAGCCTCTCGCATCCGATCAGAAGTTGGACGCACTGCCCCAGATTTGGGCGAGAGCAAAGTTTTTCCTCGATATTTTCCGCCGCTTATTTTCATAATTCGAACTTTGCACCGAGTTGTTCACGCAAAACCTTGGCAGGCACTTCTCGTACCTCTCCTTTTTTCAAACTTCCAAGCTGAAATGGCCCGTAAGAGAGCCTAATCAAGCGCGATACTTCCAAACCGATAGATTTCATCACTTTCCTAATTTCTCGATTTTTTCCTTCAGCCAATGTCACACAGAGCCATGTATTGGTACCCTGAGCACTCTCAATTTCCGCTTTAATCGGTCCATATACAATCCCCTCCACCTTGGTTCCTTTTTGCAAACCTTTAAGTTTTTCAAGGTCAACAAAACCATGCACTCTGACTTTATATTTTCGTGTCCATCCATTTGAGGGCAGCTCCAAACGTCTGGAGAGTTCACCATTATTAGTCAACAAAAGCAAGCCTTCAGAATTCAAGTCAAGTCTTCCGACAGAAATTACTCTTGGCATTCCGTGAGGCAAATTATCAAACACCGTTGGCCGATTTTTTTCATCACGATGCGAAGTAACCAAACCCACCGGTTTGTAATAAAGCCACAAGCGTGTTAATTCTTTTTGCGGTAATTTTTCTCCGTCGAAAAGAATTTTTTCATCACCATTCACATTAAATGCCGGCGAATCAACAATCTTTCCATTAACAGTCACTCTGCTTTGGCGAATATATTCTTCAGCCTGCCGCCTGGAACAAACACCGGAGCGCGCCATAAATTTTGCTATTCTTTCGCTCATTTTTTACTTTCCTTTTTCTTTGAGTTCTAGCATAATCTATCCAAATTACAACAAAAAAGGTATCACATGGAAAACACTTCCTACATGCAACGAGCACTTGAGTTGGCAACTCAGGCCGCTTCTCAAGATGAAGTTCCGATTGGCTGCGTTATTGTTGATAGGCAAAGCGGCAAAATAGTATCTGAAAGTTATAATTTAACCCAGCACATAGAAGACGCCACCGCTCATGCTGAAATCATAGCCATCCGCAATGCATGCAAAATTTTAGGCAGCAATCGCTTACGCGGTCACGATATGTATGTAACACTAGAACCCTGCACCATGTGCGCCGCGGCCATTTCTTTTGCTCGAATAGAAAATTTGTATTTTGGAGCAACCGATGCCAAAGGCGGAGCCATTATCAGTGGGGTCAAATTTTTCGAACAACCGACATGTCACCATCGTCCCATAGTACATCAAGGATTGCTGGCAACAGAATGCGGACAAATCTTAAAAGATTTTTTCAAACAAAAAAGAAACAAAACCTAACAAACAAGACAAAACGATCACTGATTTTAATAATCTGCCAAGCGGATTTTTCGATTAACTTCACGCTCTTTTATAGCTTCACGCTTGTCATAATTCTTTTTACCGGTTCCCAATCCGACTTCAAGTTTAGCTCTTCCGTGCTCATCAAAAAAGAGACGAATAGCCACCAAGGTTGTTCCTTTTCGAGAAAGAGAATTTATAATATCAATAATTTCCTTCTTTTTAAGCAACAGTTTTCTTTCTCTCTTTTCAGAGTGGGAAGCATAGCCTTTATTGGAGTATTCGGCAATAAACATATTTGAGATGAATAGTTCTTCACCTTTAACCACGCCAAAGGCATCGGTAATATTGGCATGACCAAGCCGCAAGGATTTAACTTCTGTTCCGGTTAATTCCATTCCTGCCACAAATTTTTCAACAATAAGATAATCAAAATGAGCCCTCCGGTTTTGAGCAACCAAACCGGTTGATATAAAATCACTTTTTTTACTTTTGGCCATTTTCACTCTTCTTCATTTTATTATAGATTGCCCGTCTCACCTTATATGGAAGATCAGCTTTAGCATACTGAGGCAAAATATGCAAGCACTTCTGCCAATCACATACGGAAAGAACTTGTCCGGTTTTCACCTCAGGGACAATCCACAAACGTTTTCTTGCCACCACGAATTCGCATCCACCAAGCGTGCAACCTCGAAAATCTTGCTCTTTAATTTGTTCAACCAATCGCAAAACTTCCTGAGCCTGAGGAATATAATCATTTTGGCTGACTTTTTTTATCAAACAACCCAAAACTCGAAAAGCTATTTCAGAGTGCAATTCAGCAATAGCATCTATCGACACAGACACTGCGGCCTCTTCCCAAGAACGCACGCGATTGAAAACAAATTTATTTGTTTGTTCAGCCAAATAGCCGCGTGTTTTAGCCAAGACAGCGGCTGTTTCAGCCAAACGTTCTTCACTAAGACCGATTGCTTTTTCCAATTCAGGCAAAAACTTACGGATTCGCACACGCAAAAAATCGTCGCATTGATTAGAAGCATCTTCCACCCATTGAACATCTTGTTGCCGCAAATAATCTTTAAGATTATCCGGACTATCATAAAGTTGAGGTCGGATTAAGACGATTCCGTCTCTTTCAGATACGGGAGCCATACAACTAAGCCCATCGACACCGCTTCCCCGTTGCAACCGTAACAAAAAAGTTTCCGCCTGATCGCGTCGATGATGACCAACGGCCAAGGTTGCGACATTATGGTGCTTACACCAATCAAACAACAATTCATATCTTTTTTGTCTGGCAGCTTCTTCGATTCCTCGTAGAGGTTTTTTTCCTTCCCATGTCAAGATATGATGTTCAATACCATATTTAGCCATAATTCTGGCGACATATTCAGCTTCTTCACGAGATTCTTTGCGTAACCCATGGTCAACAGTCAAAGCGATGACTTTTTTTCCGCAAGCGTGCAACCTCAAAGCCAAAGCTAAAGAGTCCGCTCCGCCAGAAACCCCGGCAGCAATGACATGATCAAGAATTCCATAGGTTTCAAAAAAGTTTTGCATTATTTCTGTTCGGAACACTTAAGCTCTGCGGCCTGTTTTGCAGCCTTATCTTTCAAGACTTGTTCGGCCTTTGGAAACTCTTTTGGCAGATTAACAAAAGCCGTACAAGCTTCTTTGACTTTTCCGAGCTCTTTGAAAGACATTCCGAGTTTAAAAATATTATCCGGCCCTTTATTACCGTTTTTATATTTTTCATAACCTTTGGCAAAAGTCACGGCAGACTTAGCATAATCTTTTTTGGCATAATAAGCCTCACCAAGCCAATACTGGGCATTTTCAGCCAATTTATGTTCTGGATAACGAGTCATCAAAGATGTAAACAAAGCGGCAGCTTCATCATTTTTACCTTCTTTAAGAGCCTCTTGTCCTTGTTGATAAATTTCTTCGGCGGATTTTGTTTTAACCGGAGCGAGGTCTTCACCTTTAGCAATCCCGGCCCCCACAATGGAAGCAGGTGCGTTTTGTGCGACGGGAGCCGCGTGTTTCTGAATTGGAGCGGTATTTGCCATTCCGCTACCGGAAACGGTTTTTCCCTCCATTTGGCTCAAGCGCATATCAACATCTTTATTAATGAGGTTAATTTTGTCTTCAAGAGTTTTTATTTTATATTGCATTTCATCGATTTTGCCGATAGCCTGACGCAAATTTTCATCCATTTCACCCAAACGAACAATCACATCTTGAGAAGAACCGGCACTAATACCTGCTTCTTTATCGCGATAAGCCTGTCTTTGCAAAACCACGACATCCTCGCGCAGCGCTTCGATTTGATCTTCCAAAGCGCTCTGAGCTTGTGCTGATGTTGCGCACACAACCAAAACCGAAGACATCAACAAGAACTTAAACGTTTTCATTTTCACCTCAAACAACAAATAAACACTACTTTCTAACATATTGTACTTTTTATCTAATAACAAGAACAAAAAAAACGTATCCCCGCAATTGCGGGGACACGCCAAATACGAGTTAACCGTATATATTAGTTACCGGCTTTAATAACGGTAACTGCGCGACGGTTTTGAGCCCAAGCTGCTTCGTTGCTGCCCAAAACAGCCGGTCTTTCTTTACCATAAGAAATGGTAGAGATTCTGTCGGCTGCAATACCTTTAGAAACGAGGTACTGTTTAACGGCGTTTGCACGACGCTCGCCCAAAGCCAAGTTGTATTCACGAGTACCGCGTTCATCGCAGTAACCTTGAACAACAACATTTACATTGGTATGTTTTTTCAACCATTTAACCTGAGTATCCAAGATTTCAGCGGAATCAGGAGAAATAGCAGAACTATCGAAAGCAAAGAAGACTCTGTCTTCAGCGTTAGCCATAAAGTCTTTGGCCATTTTAGACTCGCATTCAGCACCGCCGAACAGAGTACCCATGCTGGAACAACCAGACAAGGCAACGATAACACAGAACAAACCTAAAAGTTTTTTCATTTTAATATTCTCCATATGGTTTTAAATTCGTAGTTATTAATTAACTAATACAGGATTAACTTAAGCAATAAAAATATATTTTTCAATAACAAAAAACATATGCTGATAAAAAAATGCAAAATAATTCATCCGAAGCGGTTTCAAAACCCCTTTTTAGAATCAAAATATCATTTTTTGATTCCAAAACAGAATTTCTATTTTTAACATAGTCTTTTGTTCCGATTCTTAAAGGCACAACTTTCGGCTAACGTATGGAATACATAGCCTGGCCATAATTTTGTCCAATATTTTCAAAACAAACGTAGATTCAAATATTAACCTTTTATTAAAAGCACCAAGAAAATGCTTTTTTAGACAAATTTATATTGTCAATCTTCACAAATCATGATATATTGAGAATGGATACATCTCATTATGGAATATTGTAAAATTATATAAACTTAAAGTTTTCATCTTCAAAAGGATAGCGTTTCTTTTCTGGTGATTATCTATGTTTCGTATTTTATTTTTATTCAGAGATGTTGTTTCAATTTGAATATTAACAAAAAAAACATAAAATTATGCGTAAAAACGTTTTAAAGTCCATCGTAGCATTGATGGCAACCGCTATTGCGGTTTTGATGACTTCTTGCAGTAAAGACGATAGCATGTTCGGGCTCGGACTCGAAGGAGAATACAGCGCTGTTTACAGCCTGTATGATTCATATCATGTCACCCTCGAAGGTGTAACTGTAGTCAACGACAGCCTCCGCATCACTTGTGGACACGAGGCTATCTTTACAGCAAAAGATGCTGAAGATCTCAAAAAGCAATACAAAGTGTATAACGCAGCCAAGCTGGGTAACACCGACGTGATTGTTGAGAACTTTAGCGACATCGAAGGCAAGAGCTTCAACTGGAGCAACGGAAAGTTCAACATTGGCAAGAGTGTCATTACTCTCGTCTTTGGTGAAACTTACGCTACCAGCGTGAAAGTTGGCACCAAGACCTATACGATTCCTGAACTTTCTTACTGCACCGTTAAAAGTGTGGTTTTGAAAGTGGGTGAGATTGTTGACGGTATCGCTAACGCAACTCTTATCTTCACTCTGAGCTGTGATGAAAGTGCAGAATATGACCTGACTTTTTCTGTTACCGAAAGCCATAAGGAAGTATTGTCGTACACCTACGACGACGCAACCGTAACTGGCCCCGGAACTGGCAACGTCGTAAGACACAACTTCGTTGACGGTGTAGAAAAAGACCAGACTAATATTCCGGTTACTTTTGACTGCTCACTCGCTGCTGAAGCAAAGAAATCCACTGCCGATTTGACCGCAATTGCTTTCCAAAGCGTTGCTGCAACGGCTACAACCGGCGTTTACCGCGCTAGTTGGAATGTGGTCAGCCACGAGCTTTACGCCACCTACCCTGCAACAGTGACTTTCATTGACAACAATGAAGAGCACACTGTAGCCCTTAAGGCGGTATGGAACGTGAAGTTTGACTCTAAAGAAACTATCGACAATTCTGATAACGAAAATTACGTTTATAACACGACTGCTAAGTTTAACTTGGTAGCCGGAACAATCGTAATGGCATCTGCAACTCAAGAAATTGAGCAGAAAGACGCCAAGAATAAATCAGAAATTTCTGTAACCATTGTTGGCGAAGATGAGAACGGTGTCAAAATCCGCCTCTTCATCGACAACTCTAAGGAACAGGACGTTGAGAAGTTCTTCTACGCTCCCTCTGGCCTGAGCGTTAAAACCGAGGCAGAAAAAAGAATTGAAACATCGCCTATTAGCCTCAACCAGACTGGCCACAACGCTGGTAACTGGAACAAGGGTGCTCAGCAAACTACTTCTGACAACGTGAAGTACAACGTATATAGCCGTGTAGACTCTTATGTTTACAACAACGGTGTCGTTGCAACCAACGTAACCTACACCAAAAACGACAACTACATCGTCGTATGGGAAGGAAAAGAATATGTAGCTGAAGGAATGGGCGACGCTGTTATCACTGCCGGAACTCCTATGGAGACGTCGGATAATAGCGATAACAACATCATCTCAAAAACTTTCACAGTAAACCACAGCATCTCTCGCGGCAACGTGAGCAAGACTGCTGAGCAACTGATCACGCTGTGGAAGAACCGTACTCAGAACACCATCCCCGGCTACTATGTTAAAGCAGCCGCTATGACTGATATCTACACCGCAGATCGTACAGCTCCGGCTCGTACCGTTATTTGCGCCCTGTTTGCAGAAATCAACGGCAGCAACACGCTGTATGTTGAGTTCGACACTAAGGGTAACGAAATCAGCCGCCACGCAAATGTAAACGTCACCAACGACGGTGTCATGAGCATGGTATGGAATGGTGCAGAGTTTGTTCCGGGTAAATTGACAGGTGTTACTTCTACCACTGCAACTCCGCAGGAATGGTTGTACACCAGCTATGCTGACAGCAATGTTCAGGGTTATGTTTCTCCTATGAGCGTAACCAAGCACAGCCTCAAGAACCCGTACAAAGAAGACGGTATCAAAACGACTGTTGATGGAGAGGAAATCATAACCATCAATGGTGTAACATTAAAATAAGCTCCTATTCCTCTAGGAACTTTTCAATATACGAGACAAGAAAAATTTTTTCATAATCAGCCTGAGGCAGCTTAAAACAAGTTAAGCATGCTGCCTCAGGCATAAAACCAAAATAAGATGAAAACTCAAAATATACTTAATATTGCAGTGTTAATGATTGCTCTCGTAGCAAGTGTAAACTTCGCAAGCGCACAGAGCATCAAAGCGTATCATCAAGCCGACAGCACCATGAAGGCTTCGTATTCTAAGAACGCCTACATGGTTGTTCGCCACGGTAATAACAGCGCCAAGCTGGATGTTGCCGCTACATACGACTTCATGGATAAGAGCTTTGGCGCCAATGCCAAGCTCTACTGGTTCCACTACGGCTGGATGTATGGTATCGACGGTGGATATATGCAAGATCGTTCTTCAGTGAACGCTTTCGCTGGTTACAGATTCACTGGTCCCAAAAGTCCGGTATTCGTTGAAGCCAATGTCGGCGCAGGTATCACTCAGCAATGGAACATCAGCGGCAACGCAGGTGATATCCAGGGTGATGTAACTGGCGAATACGTCATGCTGCTGGCCAGCTCCAAAATGAGCTTATCAGCCTTTGGCGAAATCAAGCTCGGAGCAAAGCTCGGCAAGCGTATTGAAGTCTTTGCCAGTGGAAGGGCATTATACCTTCCTTATGAAGGAAAATACTCAGACACTGCAAACAAGCTCATCCTTGAGAGCAACGGCAAACCGCTGCAGGTGTTTGAAAAAAGCGCCGAAGGCAAAAAGGAACTTCTGGTCAATGACCTCAACAAGTTCCATGCTCAAATCTCTCTTGGATTGACAGTATGGTTTTAAAATAGCCCGAACCTAACCAGTTCGTTTATTATATGACACAACAGGCAGCCGTCACTATCCTCTTCCCCAAGAGTTTAGCTGGCGGCTGTTCTGCTTTTAAAAATATCTGTTTGACAAAAAAAATGTCTCTGTTTCTCAACAGAGACATCTATTTTCTTCTTTTCTTTTTATATCATCTCTAAAGAGATAATTTCTTTTTCCTCTTTTGCCAATTGCGGACGGAAACAACAATCCGCCACTTTAATCTTTGCCTCATCCGTAATCGGGAATATATCCTCACTTTGGTCAATGAGGATTACCCCATTCTGAGGCAAACAACAAAGAGTGTGCCATACATCGCCGGCATCAACACAAGCAATCCACGCAACCGTTCGAATACCTTCTATCACGCAATCGCACAGTAATGGTTTCTCAATTGTCTCGTTCCAACTCTTGGTTTTAACAATCTTCTCAAAAGCCTGATGAACCTTATTTTGACTCATCCATTCTCCTTGCATGAGCAACGGTTCAAACTCCCATTTCCCTTTCTCATTTATCTGAGCCAGATAATTGTTTGAAACATACAGGCGACGACGCTTTGTTAAGCCCAGAGCTTGAGAGGAAGTAAGCAAAGTCTTGCATATTTTCTGCTCTGTAAATGCGGCATCGACACCATAATATAATGACATACTCACATTTACAATCTGCTTGTCTGCAGATTTCTGCTCACATAACTTCGGCAAGTCTTCTCTCATATAACTTGCAATCTTTTGCTCTCTGGTTATTCCGCAAACAGAAGAACCATCCGGAACGGATATTGCTTCATACATCCGTTGTCCATTTACATATGTAGCCATAAACTTGGGTTTTATGATGTGGAAAGTAATTATCTTTCAGACATCGGTTAATAAATATAGTGAATTAATCTATTTCTTAAAAATTATTACAATACCTTGAAAGATAGCTCATTTAGACAATTTTGTCAATATTGGATCAAAAATATTTAAACATAAAAAAGCGTCTGATTTTCACCAGACGCCTTTTCATCTTATATCTCAGCAATTAGGCTGATTTCTTGCAGCAGCAATGACCACCATTATTCACTTTGTCGCCTTTATGACGAACAGCAGCCTGAGCAGCAGCCAGACGCGCAACCGGCACGCGGTACGGAGAGCAAGAAACATAGTTCATGCCACAAGTCTGGAAGAAATCAATAGATGCCGGATCACCACCGTGTTCACCGCAAACACCAAGCCAAATATTCGGATTGGAGCAGCGAGCTTTTTCACAAGCCATCTTAACCAAGCAACCAACACCTTCAACATCGATTGATGCGAAAGGATCAGCCACATAAACACCGCGAGCGCGATATTCATCCAAGATAGCACCTGTATCATCACGGCTCATACCCAAAGTTGTTTGAGTCAAGTCATTGGTACCAAAACCAAAGAACTCGGCAGACTGAGCCAATTCATCAGCTTTCAAAGCAGCGCGAGGCAATTCAATCATAGAACCGACTTCATACTTAATCTTCTTGCCTTTTTCAGCAAAAACTTTCTCAGCTGTAGTATCGATAATGTCTTTAACAATGTCGAGCTCTTTCTTAGAACCTGTCAAAGGAACTTCGATTTCAGGCAAAACTTTGATACCATCATCGGCACATTCCAAAGCGGCTTCCAAGATAGCACGGGTCTGCATCTCGCAGATTTCAGGATAAGTAATCGGCAAGCGGCAACCACGGTGACCGAGCATCGGGTTAGCCTCATGCAAAGAATTTGCACGTTGTTTAACTTTCTCCAGAGTCATACCCATTTTATTGGCCAATTCTTGCATTTCAGCATCGGTATTGGGCAAGAATTCATGCAAAGGAGGATCCAACAAACGGATAACAACCGGCAGACCTTCCATAATTTTAAACAAGTCTTTGAAATCTTGTTTCTGATAAGGCAACAAACGAGCCAAAGCAGCACGACGTCCCTCTTCATTATCAGCCAAAATCATGGCACGCATATCAGGAATACGCTCAGCATCAAAGAACATATGCTCTGTTCTTGCCAAACCAATACCCTGAGCACCAAAGTCACGAGCTGTTTGAGCATCTTTCGGAGTTTCGGCATTGGCGCGAATTTCCAAAGTACGAATTTCGTCAACCCAGCTCATCAGCTTACCAAAGTTACCGCTATTGGTATCAGCTTTAACAGTCGGAACTTGACCTTCGATAATCTGACCTTTAGCACCATCCAAAGAAACCCAATCACCTTCTTTAACAACGACACCGCTGTCAGTGGTCATGGTTTTCTTAGCATAGTCAATATGAATTTCATGAGAACCTGATACACAAGGAGTACCCATTCCGCGAGCAACAACGGCAGCGTGAGAAGTCATACCGCCGCGAGCAGTAATAACACCCTGAGAAGCATGCATACCGCCGATATCCTCAGGAGAGGTTTCGTTACGGATAAGGATAACTTTTTCGCCTTTTGCAGCCCAAGATTCAGCATCTTCAGCATTGAAGACAGCGCGACCGACAGCAGCACCAGGAGAAGCAGGCAAACCTGTAGCAATAACGTTTTTCTTAGCCTTAGGATCAAGCATCGGGTGCAACAATTGATCTAATTGATCAGCACCAACGCGCATAATAGCTTCTTCCTTGTTAATCAAACCTTCTTCAACCATCTCAACGGCCATACGGACAGCAGCGGCAGCAGTACGTTTACCATTACGGCACTGCAACATCCACAATTTACCATGCTCAATGGTAAATTCCATATCCTGCATATCTTTGTAGTGAGCTTCGAGGTTATTACGAACATCAACCAACTCTTTATAGAGGTGAGGCCATTTTTCTTCCAAAGAGGTACCATCACCCTTAGAAGCCATAGGTTGCGGTGTACGAATACCGGCCACAACATCTTCACCTTGAGCATTAACCAAATATTCTCCGTAATAAACATTTTCACCTGTTGCGGGATCACGAGAGAAGCAAACACCGGTAGCGCAATCATCGCCGGCATTACCAAAGACCATGGTCTGAACGTTAACGGCTGTACCCCAGTCACCAGGAATATTATTCAGTTTACGATAGGTAATAGCACGAGCAGCCATCCAAGAACCAAATACGGCACCAATACCGGCCCACAATTGATCCCAAGGATCTTGAGGAACGACCTTACCCAGTTTTTGGCCGATTTCTTTGTACTCTTTAACCAATTCTTTAAGATCTTCGGCTGTCAAATCGGTATCTGATTTATAGCCTTTAGACTTTTTCATGGCTTCCAAAGCACCTTCATATTCTTCAATATCAGCGCCCAGAACAACGTCAGAGAACATTTGCAGGAAGCGACGATAAGAATCATAAGCAAAACGCTCAGAACCAGAGGCTTTTGCCAAGGCCTGAACGGTTTCATCATTCAAACCAAGGTTCAAAACGGTATCCATCATACCAGGCATTGATACACGGGCACCGGAACGAACAGAGAAGAGCAACGGGTTGTTAGCATCGGCAAATTTTTTGCCCATAATTTTTTCAACGCCGGCAACAGCTTCCCGAACCTGATCTTTAAGATCGGCAGGATAAGTCTTGTTATTATTGTAGTAATATGTACAAACTTCTGTTGTAACGGTAAATCCGGGAGGAACAGGCAAACCAACCACATTCATTTCAGCAAGGTTGGCACCTTTTCCGCCCAGGAGATTACGCATGCTGGCATCGCCTTCGGCTTTGCCGTTTCCAAATGTATAAACCCATTTACTCATGGTTATATTAGCTCCTTAAGCTTAGTTAAAACACGCCAAGACACACAGAGTCGCCCGTCTTGGCAAACACAATTCGCTCCCAAACTATAACATCTAAACCGATTCTTCAAGAAAAAAGTAGAAACTGTCTCATAAAACAAACTGTTATCAACATCTCAAAAACAAAAAAAGCCCCCTTTTCAAGGGAGCTTTTTGAGATAAAAACTCAAGAACTAAAAAGTATAGCGCAAACCACCATACCACTCGTGAGCATTAATATCGGCGTCATCGATTTCGCCCATATCAATATAACGATATCCAGCATCCAAATTCAGACAACGGTTAATACGCAACGACAAACCGGCTCCAATCTGCCACGTAAAATTATTATCGGAGCTGGTTTCTACATCTGAACGAGCACCGCTCGGTGCAAAATCATAGGTTTCAAAATCCATACGTGTCAAACCGATACCACCCGTAAAATACGGACTAATCCAATAGTTGGGCATGATATCAAGATAAGCATTGGCCATAAAAGAATCTGAATCCAAAATTGTTTTATGTCCGGCTCCAGCTGTTCCGTACGAATATTCATCATCACTGCTGTCACGATAGATATATTCACCCTCAATACGGAAATAACCTTTTTTATAACCAATCGCACCGGATGCGTGCCATCCGCTTCCCAATTCTACTTTAGCCTTATCGGCAACACTGTCTTCCTTGTTATTAACATTAAAATCTGTATAGCCTCCGCGAGCAGCAATATAAAAACCGTCGCGTGCTTCTGCCGTTGCCGCAGCCATTGTCAGAACCAAAGCCGAAGCCATCATCAAATACGTTTTTTTCATAAAAGTCTCCATAGTCAAAATTTTGATTGTTTTCAAATTATTATTTTTTTTAAT
The DNA here is from genome assembly GCA_944393685.1 of uncultured Alphaproteobacteria bacterium. Taxonomy (GTDB): domain Bacteria; phylum Pseudomonadota; class Alphaproteobacteria; order RF32; family CAG-239; genus CAZU01. The sequence goes on along the minus strand of CALYAW010000003.1, from coordinate 124,035 downwards.
TACTGTCAATATATCAGCACAATTCTTATTTAATTATTAAATATTTAGACTTATTTTGTAACTATCTCAAAAAAATGATAGAAATATCCGACAAGGACATATATACTCGAACTTGGTTTTAATTAGGGGAGATTCTTCATGAATTGGCTCAAAATAACAATTTTTGCCTTATGTTTAGTATCTGTTTCCATAGCGTATGCACAAGATAATACGGAAGATTTTAAAAGTCCGAACCAACCCACGGAATACAAACCTAACCCCAATAATACCGTAATTTTGGAAGAAATTAGTTCTGCCATAGGCTCAACAGCTGTCAACAACATAAACAACGCCGAACAAATTTTTTGCTATCAAGTCACCAACAAACCGGAAAACTATACCGGCTATACTCTGGACGGAATGGCTATCGTTGGTTTTTGCGGCATTATCAATAATGAACTCAAAACCATGATTGTGTCCGAACTTTTTATGAATCCGGACAATATCATCTTTGATGTTACCGAAAATTGCATCATTCGCCCCAAAGTCATCTTGCGTTTTGTACGAGGAGTTGACTACACGGATGTTCTTCTTTCCAGCCCGTGTCATGCCTTTGCTATTTTTTACGGAGGAAAGATTAACGCTTTCAATGCCAAACCGGCAGCTCAAATAATTGATGCCTTAGTTGATCCTTTAATAAAAAGCAAAGTTGATTTTGCATCACCAGCTCTTCTTAACCAACTACTCCCCATTGGTATTGCTCAAACCGAAGAACAAAAAGCCCTTCTTAACAAGAAGAACGAACCTCTCCGTAACTGGATAACCAAACAAGACGAAGACAACAATTCTCCCCGCCGCGGCGGATGGAATAAAGTTAACCTAAAACTTTAGGAAAAACCATGAAACTTAAAATTGCATATCAGGGTGTTCCCGGTGCTTACTCACACATTGCCGCCAAATCAGTCTACCCCAACCAAGAATATATTTCCTGCTTGAGTTTTGAAGAGGCTTTCACCAAAACCTCAGAAGGAGAAGCCGATTTTGCGGTAATTCCGGTCGAAAATTCAAATGCCGGCCGAGTTTCGGACGTGCATTTTTTACTACCGCAAACAGGATTGCACATCATCAATGAATATTTTCTACGTATAGAACATCAACTCTTGGGTCTGCCAGAAGCGAAGCTATCAGACATAAAAACGGCATCTTCTCATCCGCAAGCCCTAGCTCAATGTTCTCAATTCTTAAAAAAAAATAATATCCAACCAATCCAAAGAATTGATACCGCTCTGTCATGTCAAGACATATTGCACAACCAAGATACTTCTCAAGCGGCAATAGCTTCAGCGCTGGCTGCTGAAATATACAAATTGAAAATTCTTGTTCCGAATATTGAAAACGCAACAAATAACACCACTCGCTTTTTAATTATGTCTCCCCAAGAGACTATCCCTGAAGACAATGGCGGAAGATTTATTACATCTTTTATTTTCAAAACGCGCAATATCCCGGCAGCTCTCTATAAAACACTGGGAGGATTTGCCACCAATGGAATTAACATAACAAAACTGGAAAGCTATTTGCTTAACGGAAAATTTGTGTCTGCGCAATTTTACGCAGAAATAGAATCTCATCCCGCAAGACAAAGTTTCAAAAATGCTTTCGATGAACTAAAGTTCTATGCGGAAGACTGGCATATTTTAGGAAGTTATCCGGCTCACCCGTACCGTTTTCTGTAAAACTATTTGATTTTTGTTAATTTATTTATAGATTCTTCAATCAATTTATCCTGCTTTGCAGATGTTAACTCACGGCTTAAAATCGTTTTAACGGTTTGCATAGTCAAATCGACGACCTTTTCCGTGATTTCACGCACTGCAGCATCTTGAGTTGCAGCAATTCTGGCAATAGTTTCGCGCTCTTTATTTTCCATCTCGGTCTCGAGCTTATTCAATCTTTCTTTCTTCAAGATGGCTATTTCTCGTTCGGCCCGATTCATAATTTCAGCCGCTTCACCTTTAGCTTGACGATATTTACGTTCATAATCGGCCAACATTTTTTGAGCTTCGGCATAAACATTTGAAGCATCTTCAATTCTTTTAGCAATCAAGCTACGACGTTTGCGTAACATTTTATATCCCAAACGCATCAATGGCCTTGTCAAAAAAACAACAACCAAAACAAACGACATAGCTACCCAAAATTCCGCACTAAGATAAAACGGCTCAGCCTCATGAGCCCCTAATTCCTGAGCGGTTGTCTCAATAGCATTTACCACACTTCCCACAGCATTCAAGACAGCATCTTGCGTTGCATCAATAATTTCCTGATTAGGCAGATTATCTTCTGTTGCCATATTATTTTTCCTTTGTTTGCTGAACTATCTGAGTAATATCCGCAGGCTTTATGTTTTTAAATCCGATTGTTTGCAAAACATCTTGCGTTAATTCAACAACCATCGGTTCAAGCTGCCGAAAAACTTTTTCTTTACCGGCATTGATTTTTGCTTCATTTTCCGTCTGCTGTTTTTTCATATTGGCCGAAAGCTCCATTTGACGTCTGTCAATCAAGGCGTCCATTTCTTCTTTAGTCTCGGCAATAGACAAATTCGCTTCTTCCGTCGCTTTTTTTAGAGCTTGATTATATTTATCCAGAGTTTTTTCTATTTTAGTCTTCAAATCCGCGGCTTTTTCTAAATATTCATCTATTTTTGTTTTCCGCAAATTAATCATTTCCGCAGTTTTGGGGATGATAAAAAAGCTAAAAACCAACAACATGGTAAAAAAGCTGACAGCCAACCAAAAAAATTGTGACGGAAATATACTAAAGTCTAACTGAGGCATAAGAACTCCCTTCTAACCAATCATCTGACGCATCTGGGGCAGATACGGAAAATTCGCAACAGACACCGCATCTTGCCCAAAACTGCGATCAAAAGAATTAATTACCAGTCAGCATAACCAAAGCCAAGACCAACGCATACAAAGCGACAGCCTCAACGGCAGCAAATCCGGCCCAACCATAGATATCGACATCTTTCTTAACTTGCGGATTCCGCCCGACAATTGAAATAATGGTCGTCCATACTTGAGAAACGCCCCAAGCGGCAGCCATCATTGAAAGAGCGCACATACCAGCACCGATATAAGCTAAAGGTTCCATAATTCTATTCCTTTCGATTCAAGTTAGTTAAATTGCAAAAATAATACAAAAACGAGTCCTAATCGTTTTTCAATGTTCATGTATGGCATCGCCTAAATAAATACAAGTCAATACCGTATATATAAAGGCCTGTAATAAACCGATAAACAGTTCGAAACATACAATACAACAGTTAAATAATATCGGGACAACCCCAAAAACACCAATTGTTGCCACAAACCCGGCAATAATTTTAAGCATAATATGTCCAACAGTCATATTAGCCACCAAACGCACTGTTAAGCTGAAAGGTTTTGATAAAAAAGAAATCATTTCAATTGGAATAATCAAAGGAGCCAATGCCACCGGAATTCCTTTAGGCAAAAAAGTTCGAAGCCAGCCCAATTTTTTCTTTTTAATACCGATAAAAACATTAAACAACAAAGCAATAATCGATAAACTACCAACTGCTGTCAAATGAGAAGTAAAAGTAAAGGCATAGGGGAACAATCCCAATACATTACCAAATGCAATAAATAGAAAAACAGTAAAAATAAAAGGAAAATACTTCAGGCCTTCCACTCCGACATTTTCTTTAAGCAAAGAATGTATAAATTCATAAATTGTTTCGGGGATAGACTGCGCAATTGTCGGTACCAAACTTCTTTTTCTCAAACAAAAGACAAACAATAACGTTGATGCCGCAACGGCCAACATCATAAACAGCGCCGAATTTGTAAAAGAAACATCCACACCACCGATATGCAAAGGAATAATCGGTTTTACGACAAATTGTTCCATCGGGTTAGACAAGATAATTACTCCTTACGTTTTTGTTCTTCTGTTTTGGCAAAGCGATAGACATTCACAACACCTGCTGCTCCGCCCAAAAACATAAAAATCACCAAAAGCCAAGGCCTTATAGAGAATATTCCATCCAAAACATACCCCATAGCAGCTCCGACCAAAACGCCGGACAAAAGCTCTGTTCCGACTCTAAAACCAGCTTTTGTCGCATGAACAAACTCCGATTCTTGTCTGTCTTGACGAACATACTTTTCTTTAGATTTCAAATCGGCAATCTTTTCATCAAGCCTTTTTATATCTTCTGGTATTTTCTTCATTATCTCTTACTCTACACGAAAAAGTGTTAAGCAGTTGTTAAAGAAAGTCCATCGCATAAAGATTAATTATTTAATCTGCTATCAATAATCTGGCACATATTTTCAAAAGTTTGAGCTCCGCCAATAAGTTCATTTTTTCCCTTATGGCTGATAACAAAAGAAGGTGTCCCTTGAATTCCTAGCTGAGTAACACCATTTTGGCGATTAAGCAAGATTTCCCTTGCAACATTATCGTCATGCAGGCAAGCCTCTGCTTTTGCAGCGTTCAAACCGCTCAAAGCTGCATATTGTTTAAGAATTTTTTCCGGATTTCGAGACAAGCTCCATTCTCTTTGTTTTTTATACATTAAATCAGCAAAAGCAGCATACTTATCTTCTGCAATACACTCACCCAACAAAGCCGCATTCATAGAATCTTTATCAATTGGAAAAGGAACAAACACCAAACGCAATTTTCCATCTTTAACATATTTATCGCGCAATTTAGGCAAAACATTTAAATGGAAATCGGCACAATGTGAACAACCAAAAGAAGAATACTCATACAAAACAACGGGAGCATCAAGCGATCCCTCACTGTGTTCGGACGGAAAAACATAATTATCAGGAATCACGGGAAGATTCTTCATGCTATTTTCCTGCGCATAAGCCTGAGCAACCAAAATAATTTTACCGTCTTCAGTCATTTCAAATCCTTTAGAAGATAGATACATACCTCCGGCCAACAAAAAAACGACTATTGAAGCAACAAAAGAACTGACATTTTTAATAATCTTTTCAAATTTCATTTTTATCTTTTTCCTTATTATCACATATAACACAGATACCCAAACGTTCTAACATTGTCTGTAAGGCGCTGTTTTTTATTCCAGAACTTAGTTCTTTAATATAAATTTCTTCTTGCGCACTTACAACCTTTTTTTGCTCACTCTCCACACGTTCGCTTTTCTGCTCATTCATTGACGTTGAATTTTGAATAATCCTAAGAGAAGAAACGGCAGCATAACCAAAATAAGTATTAATTTTTTGAATAATGCTTTTTTCTCGAAGTTGTAATTCCAATGCAAAAGCTCCGCTTGGCACACAAACTTTTAACACCCCGTTATTTCTTTCCCCTTTTCGGAAATCTATGCTTTGCGGCCAGACAAAAGAAGCCAGTTCCTCCCCGACAATGTGTTTCCAATCGGTCAAGATATCCGTTTCCACAAAACCTTTTTTTCCCAGCACTTTTTTAGCAAGCGGCATCAACATCAATGAGACCGGTTGCAAATCATGGGTTGTGCGCTCAGCACTTTCTTGAATAGTGTCTTGTTTTACTTTCATAACAGCACCCTAACAAACAATATTCACAAGGGCAAGCCTTTTATTGACGAGGCTTGCAAAATGCGCCTATAATTGCGGTAAACGATTTAAGGAACACAACTATGGAATTGGCTCATATTTTCCACGCTTTTTTGTCACTGGTATTTGTCATAGGCCTGTTGCTATTAACAATTTTTTTGTTCAAATACCTCGAACAAAAAGGCCTAAAATCTCATTTTATCAAAAAGCTAAAAAGCGGAAGCCGCATCAATATAATTGAAACCAAACGCCTTGATGCAAAAAACACCATCTACCTGATTCAATGCGATAATAAAGAATATCTGCTTCTGGCTAATCACGGTTCGGGCTTATTGCTTCATACCCAAACTGTTTCTTCGGGATCTATCGTCAATGAATAAAAAAATCTTATACTTTAGTTTGTTTTTTATGCTGACCTTAATAATCTTCAGCAATTCTGCCTTTGCTCAATCGGTCAGTATTAATCTGGCAGATGCTCCTACAGGTACCGCAACAGGACGCATTTTTAGCGTTATCATGCTAATCACCGTTCTTTCTTTAGCACCGTCGATTCTGATTATGATGACATCATTCACCCGAATTGTTGTCGTTTTTTCAATCACGCGCAGCGCTCTTGCAACCAATGCAACTCCGCCCAATATGGTCATGGTATCATTGGCGCTGTTTTTGACTTTGTTTGTCATGTCACCAACACTCGAAAAATCATGGGAAGCCGGTATCAAACCCCTTATTGAAGAAAAAGTAGAGGTTCTTTATGGTCTCGAAAAAGCCTCTGTTCCGCTAAAAGAATTCATGGTTAACAATACTAGAGAAAAAGACTTATTACTGTTTACCGATCTCAGCAATGAAAAACCGGCTCCAACTATAGCAGAAACGCCTCTCAAAGTAGCAATTCCGGCCTTTATGATTAGCGAGTTAAGACGAGCCTTTGAAATAGGATTTTTAATTTTTGTACCTTTTTTGATTATTGATATGGTAATTGCCTCCGTTCTGATGTCCATGGGTATGATGATGCTCCCGCCATCCGTATTGGCACTACCATTTAAAATAATCTTTTTTGTATTAGTTGATGGTTGGTATTTACTAGCCGGCTCTTTGATAAAGAGTTTCCAATAAAAGAGCCCTCACAAGAGGGCTCTTTTCAAATTACCACGCTTCCGTATATCCAAGAGTAGGATCATTGAGGCGGTTCGTATAGCCAGAATCTTTTTCGTAACCGCTGCGGAAAGAATTGAGCTGGTCATAGGTTCCAATATAATTTCTTTCCCACGTCCAACGCGGATAAGAAGTTGTATTATCTCGTTCAAAATAACAATAAACATTGGCAATGGCACTCATTTCTTCATTATAAACAGGAAACAAGTTCCAAATAACTTTTCCACTATATCCCGAAGCTCCAACACCTTGCAAATATTCTGAATATTGGTCGCCATAATACAAGAAGCCCATGATTGCATGCCATCCCATAAAGACACCTGAATTATTGGTATAACCGCTGATAGTTGTATTCAGCCAAGTATTTGTTTGGAATGTTAAAGCACCACCTTCGCTCAATTGGTGCGTGTGCATACCGACGCTTCCATCCGTTTCTCCTAACTTAAATGTCGCCATAAAAGGATTCGTCTGCGGGACAAAATAGTTTCTAAATTTCGTTGCCACATCTTCTTCCACAGACTCAACACCCGTAATATAATAAGCTTCAGCCATTTTCCAACGAATAGGATTAATTGTAATAACTTTTGAATATCCCGGCGGACATTGAGGAGCAGGAACAAATCCGAGCCATGGTGTTGCAATACAATCGGCGTCACCGCTACAATCTCCCAAATCCGGGCTAACCTTCAAAACACCACTGTTTGAAGAAACCGTATAATTCTCCCAGTTTGGATTTGTCTTTGATTCAGGATAGGTATTATCCAACACATAAATACCACGATTAATAAAATCAGGCAAAATATCACTTAACCTTGCTCCGCCACGTGTTGTCAATTTAATATCATGCATCACAGAAGTATAAGCCGGATTCAACTGATATGCATCATAACGTACAACGGTATTAGCCTCATCATTCACACCGGATACGCCGCTACCGACACGTTCATATTTTTGATTTGCCAAAATACGATCCAGCTTAATATATCCGGGCACATCTTGATAACCGGCAGTGGTTGGTAAATCCGTTCTGTTTGTTGTACCGCCGCGAGGTAGTTCAATAGAACCTTCTCGTCTAAAAATAATACCTTTACTGCCAACAACTCCGACCGAGGTTGAAACCAAATCATTCGTTTTGTCAGCCAAAATCATCTTATCTTCATCAAGATATAAATTATCCGTATTGACCAAAGTTTTAACACCGTCCAGTTTAAGCTCTCCCGCGCTAGTTACTTCAATTGTCGGAGCAGTTGTCTGAGCCGTGTTTGGCACTACGATTCGAGCACCAGTACTATCAGCGCTCACATAAGAAACATCATTTCCAAACCCAAATTTTGCAGAATCAGATGCAAGTTTCAATTTTCCACCTGTTGCACCGTTATATGCGCTTAAATCAACATCCGTACCAGTACCTACGATTCCATCAGCAATTGTCAACTCTCCGCCTTGATCACTTTCCACCACAGCTTCTGTTGTTCCATGCACGCGCGCTGTTCCAGATTGAAGATTAATATAATCTGTTCCCGAGGCAATAGAAGCATTGACACTGGACAAAGCCATTCCGGCCGTTCCATCTGCAGATTGCATACGAGTAACAGTATCATCAATTAACAATCTATTTCCGCCGACACCTACCGAAAATCTTCCCGCAGCAATTGAAACCTGATCACTTCTTGCAACAAAGTTATATGCATTTTCCTCACTAGCTCCCATTCGACCGCCACGCAAAGAAGTAATACCTGATATATTAGGTGCCTGAAAATCAGTTCCAACCGTTAAAGAGCCACTGACATTGGCATTACCCCGAACATCCAACATTTGTAGGTTGCTGTTCCCATCCGTGCCGATTGTCACTTTTCCTTTTAGCTGAGACTCATTATTAGCAACTAATTCGCCAGTAACATCCAACCCAGAAGATACGCTCCCTTTTCCTGTAACCGACAAATCACCACTAATATTTGTATTACCGGCGATATCGGCTCCGTTTGACAATACAGACAACTTATCGGCAACTTTCAAAGTGCTTTTCAAGTCAGCCGCATCACCGACTTCAAGAGTTCCCAAAATATTTGCGGCACCTTGAGAAAGCAGGCTTCCAACACTTGCCCCTCCCGCGACTTGCAAGGCTCCTTCTGTTGCACCGGTTACCTGAGCTGTCGTTGTAATGAGATTATTAACATCTTCAATATCATAATCGCCTAAATATAAATTCGTTTCCATCGTATTATATTCAATGCCTTTTGAATTGTTACGATACAAAACATCTTTTTCACTTGCGCCGCCGCCCTCAGCCAGAATGGCATGTACGGATCCCACAGCAATACCCCCGACGGACAATGTACCGGTCTCATCATCGCCGGAACCCGTCGTAAATCCGTAGTCTTTTTCGGTAGCGCTCCATCCACCGCCCACTCCCTGAATTGTTTTACTGTCGTCACTTCCCTGATAAACCACGCCACCGTTGGCCCCAATCATTGAGGCAATTTTAGAAGCCCGCATCATAGAAAGATCATTTTTAGGATCGGCCACCACCATACCCGTAATTGAGGCTCTTTGTTTATCACCTTCTCCGACAACATCTTTACGCAAAGCAATTTGATAATCTCCAAGCAAACGAGAATCATCAAAACTAAAGCCATAAGGCAAATAAGGTTCAATATCATCCGTTTCAAGCTTCACCAAATCAGGACCTGTAGACAAGGAAGAATAATGATCTTTGATGTAATCATCCATAGCCTTAGAAATCGTACGCATTTGGTTGGCAGTATTAATATCTTGTAATTCCGTCGTACGTTCGGCGGCTTTTTTATAGAGAATAGGAGTAACCATCGTTATCAGACCGAGCATAGCCAGAGCTTCAACCATCATGCTACCCTTCTGATCAAACAAATTATTAAAAAATTTCGACATGGTAACTCTCCGTAATTATATTGCCGTTACACTGACCAAACAAACCAAATCATCATCCATATTACATACTTTTTTGTATGTTGAATTATTCAATACCGCAACCGGAACAAAAGAATCATACAAACCGCGCCCGTCAAAAACTCTTATTTTTGAAGCTGACATATTATAATTATCATCATAAGAGGCATCTGGATCATACATTGTAAAACCGACGACCTCTCCGGTATAAGCCATACTGCGAATAGCATTCATAAAATCTGTATTAGGCTGCTCTGGAGTAACCGATAAATTAACCCATCTTTCAGGAATAGGGCCGTATGTAACCATAACTTTATGTCCTCCGTCTTCATTACAAGGACCGTTTGCGCCTCCGGTTACCTCCTGTGTCATATCTTCATTCATACAAAAAATCTGTGTTGTATATTGCCCGCTCAAAATATATCCGAAAGGCAAATGATTTCTTAAAGTAGATTCGGAAACAACACCGGGAGAATAATTATTATATTTTTTCGAGCCGCTAAAAGGCGGTTTATGCAGACGAACATACTCATATCCGGCACGATGCTGCGCGGCAAATTTGCCAAGCTCCGCTTGGGCCAAGGGCTCAACGGTAACTTTTCGCATATCTGACCTCGGCGCCAGAGTATACGAAGCCAACATCGCCAAAAACGTAGCCAATATGACCCAAATATACATTTTCCACCCATTAAGAATTTATATCTATTTAACATTTTAGCATATAATTTGTTTCAATTTTATTAAATTTACAAAAATCGAGTCTCAAAAAAACTTTCAGCCAACTAAACATTTAATAACTAGCAATTTTACGTTTATTTCTAAAAATAATGCGCTAAAATAGCAAAGAATGTTAGGCCAAACATTTTTTGGGGAGTATTTTTTTATATGCTTGAAGATGAAGATTTGGATAACGACATCCAAAGCAATGAAGCGAAGCCATTAAGTCGTAAAAAGCTTCTTATATTTGTATTGCCGATAGTTATCGTGATTGGCTTATCGGCAGGATTGTTTTATGTATTTAATAAAAATTACGACAACAACATAGGAAGCTACAGCGTTATAAAAAAAGCCTCCTCAGACAGCAATTCTCCCGAAGAAGTTACGGTTTTTTACGATCTTCCCGAAATAACCACATCTCTTAAAGCCGAAGCGGGCTCACCCAAGGAGCGACTACTCATACGTCTTAATTTAGAACTTAACAACGTAGAAGACACAAAAACCATAGAAATACTCATCCCCAAAATCACGGATGCAGTTATTGCTCACACCATAGAACTTACTCCGCAAGAAGTGTCCGATTCCAGTGGGCTTTATTGGCTCAAAGAAGAATTACTATATCGCATCAACTTAATAACCAACCCCATAAAAGTCAGCAATCTTAACTTTAGAACTTTTGAAGTTGAAAGAGCTGGTCACGACAACAAGAAATAAGAGGGACTTACCGTGGCAGAAGAATTAAATATAAAAACGACATCACCAACATCAGCCTCAGATTTAGCTGACGATTCTTTAGGTACGGCCGATTCTAAAATTTTAAACCAAGAAGAGATTGACAGTTTATTAGGATATGGGGCATACGACACCGAACACACCAATCAAAAGACAGGATTTCGAGCTATTTTGAATTCCAGCATGGTTTCATACGAACGATTACCGATGTTGGAAATTGTATTCGATCGGTTGATTCGTCTCATGGCAACCTCCTTACGTAATTTCACTCAAGACAACGTTGAAGTTTCTCTTGAAAGCATTGAATCAATGCGATTTGGAGAATACATAGATTCTCTAACTTTGCCCACACTTCTCAATGTTTTCAAAGCAGAAGAATGGGATAATTATGGTCTAATGTCATTAGACAGCTCTCTGATTTACTCCATGGTAGATGTATTGCTTGGCGGTCGCCGCGGTACGGCAGCTATGCGCATTGAAGGCCGTCCCTACACAACCATTGAATTAAACATAGTTAAAGAGATGATACAATTAATTCTAAGTGATCTTTCGACGGCCTTTGACCCTATTACATCTGTTTCTTTCGCATTTGACCGTTTAGAGACCAATCCTCGTTTTGCCACCATCTCACGTTTATCTAATGCTGTTATTGTCGCCCATTTACGCATTGATATGGAGGATAGAGGCGGAAAAATTGATTTAATGATTCCGTATGCCACACTTGAGCCTGTTCGGGAGCTTTTATTACAAATGTTTATGGGAGAACGTTTTGGTCGAGACACCATATGGGAAAATCACTTGATGGGCCAATTATGGGAAACGGAAGTGGAAGTAAAAGCAGTCTTAAAAGAGACCGAAATAAAACTTTCGACCATTTCTTCGTGGGAAAAAGGTTCTTTTTTACCGTTAGACATCACGGCGGACGCTCCTGTGAACATAGTTTGCGGAGACGTTAGCTTATTAAAAGGCACTATGGGACGCAAAGGAGAACACATAGTCATTCGCATAGACGGAAAGGCTGAAAAAGATGCATAATCTGGAACTTGTAATAAACTTAATCATTATCGTTTTATTGATACCAACAATTATATACGCATACCGTCTTAATCACAGCCTCAAGATATTGCGAGAGAACCAAAACAGCTTGGCTCAATTGGTAAACGCGCTCAATGAAGCGACTTTTAAGGCAGAAAACAGCATCCCCAAACTCAAATCAGTCACGGAGCATTCATCAGAAGGGCTCAAAGAAGTTGTTGATAGCGCCAAAGAGCTCAAAGATGACCTATTATTTATCAATGAGCGAGCCGATAGTTTAGCGGACCGTTTGGAAAACGTTATCAGTTCTTCTCGAAACGTAGCCAAGACAGATAATGGAACAGAAAAACACTTCACTGAAAAACCAGAAAATTCTACAACAGATTCCCGCTCGGAAGCAGAACTTGAACTCTTAAAAGCATTACGCTCAATAAAATAAGGTAATAAAATGATAAAAAAACAAAAATTACACATTCTTCCTCTCTTTATTTTTATTGCCGTTTTGACACTGACAATCAAAGTCAATACGGTATTTGATATATATAATCAACAAAGCAAACAAGCGCTAACAATAACTACAGCGGAAGCATTGGCAGAAGAAAGAATTAACAAAGAAACTAAAGAGCTCTCCAATATTTTGGAAACAAGTTCTCAAGACAGTATAAAAACGCAAAAAAATCCCAATAATACATTTACTCAATCGGAAATTATGATTCTTCAAGAATTAGCCGAAAGACGCGAAGCTCTTGATTTGCGAGCTCAAGAAATAGACAAACGAGCCATTCAACTCAAAGTCACCGAAGACGAGATTGAAAGGAAGTTACAACAACTTCAAGATTACGAGCAACGCTTAAACAAATTGATAAATGAATACAGCCAAAAAGAACAAGCCAATATAGATTCTCTGGTTCGGCTTTATTCATCCATGAAGCCCAAAGATGCTGCTCGGATATTCAATTCATTAGATATGAGCATTACTGTTGCCTTACTAAAAGGAATGAAAGCATCTGCCTCATCAGCCATTCTTTCGCAAATGGATTCGGCCAAAGCACAAGCAGTTACATCGGAACTTATAGGCAATAATATATAGTTTTCTGAGGATTGACGTTGAACAAAAGACTTTTAAATATATCAGTTTTTATTTTCGGCATTTTATATTTAATGACGACAACGCCATGTTTTGCTCAATCTGAGATAAAAATAGACAATCTTCCGGCCGCTCAATCTCTTCCGATAACGGTAGAAAGCTCAAATTCGGTTCAAAAGAAGACGTTTGTAGCACTTCCCAATCAATTTCAAAAGCCGACATTAACCAGCATAAATTTTGCATGGAATCACCCTGTAAACTTGGCCGCTTTTGAACGTAATGGAAATATATGGCTCATCTTTGACAAGCCGGAATCCTTAGATGTGGAAGAATTAAAAAAATCAGCCGGCGAATTGGCCGAAGATATTTTTGTTTTTTTACATCCCTTAGCCACTTTAGTAGAAATCATTCCGGCAGAAAATGTTAAATATTCCGTTCGCAAAGAAGGATTACTTTGGATTGTGGATTTATTTACGCGAGAACCGCCACAAACGGAATTCAAAGATATGACAATTTTTACACAATATGACAGCCTAAAACAGCCGTATTTATATATTCCTTCCGATATTGCGGGCAATACCATTTCGATTATTGATCCGGAGATTGGCGATGTCATCAGCGTTGCGCCTGTTTCGCAACCACACATAGGTATTTCCGCGCCATATAGTTATCCTGAGTTTGACATTTTGCAGACGGCTCAGGGTCTTGCCTTTGTAATCAAGTCTCCGGATATTATATTAAGCCGTGGCAACGCAGGTCTAACACTTCGAGCCCAAGGACACGGTCTTAACATCACAAGCAATTTGGATTCTCTCAAACGTCAGCAACATAGAAAAGACAACGCAGAGGTAACATCAGCATTTAATTTACAAATACCGCAGCGTTTATTAAACATGAAATTCAATGATGTCTTAGATCAATATAAAAAAGACATTCTCAATGCGCCGCAATCACAAAAAAACAAATTACGAGTAGAATTGGCTCGTTATTACGTATACTATGGTCTCGGAACCAATGCCCTATATATTCTTAATCAAATAGAAAAAGCAGAATTACCGGAAGCTCAAACAGATGATTTTCATTCTCTTAAAGGCATTGCCAACTTTTTAGCACGCCGTTATCACGAAGCTGCCGAAGATTTTTCCAAAGGCAGTCTTCCCGAAACGGATGAAGGTATTTTCTGGAGAACTTTGTCTCGTAGCACGTTTGAACAAAAAGATGAAAATAACGGAATAATATTTTCTCACATTTCATTAATAAAAGATTATCCGCAGGAAATAAAAGATCTCATAGCAATCAAAGCTGCCGAGAATGCTCTCAATACCGGGGATGATCTTTCAGCACAAAACTTCATTGATATTCTCAACTCTGTTCCCAACCGCGTCAAAGACTTATTACCGCAAATTATATATTTAACAGGAAAGAAATTAGAGCTTCAAGGATATCCTCGCAACGCCATAAAAGAATACCGCCGTTTAATTAACAACCCCAACACACGTTTTTCAGCACTTTCCAGATACGAAAATGCCGTCCTTAGCGAACGTCTTAATCTTATGTCTTTACAAGATACCATATCGGAGCTTGAAAGGCTTCGTTTTGCATGGAACACGCCGGAATTCAAATACCAACTGCTCAACAAATTATCGGATCTTTATATAAAAGATAATGATTACTATAAAGCAATTAATTCTCTCAATGAAGCCCGTCAAATAGCCACAGCAGAACAAGACGAGCAACTTCTCAAAAAGATGTTATCTATTTTTGAAAGCATCTACCTTAATCACCAAGCAGATGCAAAACTTTCACCAATAAAAGCTCTGGCTCTTTATCAGGATTTCAAATGGTTGAGCAAGCTCAGCACTAAAGAAACAGCCATCATACAGCGTCTGGCAGATCGTCTTTTTGCAATAGATTTATTATCCCGCGCCTCTATACTCCTGAACAGTTTGCTCAAAGATTATCAATTAACACCAGAAGAAACAGCAAGAGTAGGAGCGCGCTTAGCAATTATTAATCTATACAACGAACAACCTTCAGCAGCCATACAAATATTGGATAATACGGATTCAAAAGGCCTAAAGGAAGAGACCACCGCTCCTCGCCGTGTTATCCGAGCCAGAGCTCTCGCCGCGCTGGAAGAAAGTGATGCCGCTCTTGAACTTCTAAAAGATGATTACGGAAAGAACGCCTTATTATTTAAATTCCAAATTTATTGGAATTCACAAAAATGGGCCGAAGCCTCGGATACAATCAAATATTTGGTAGAAGAGCCAACCCCTGGCCAAAAGCTTTCATTAGAGCAAATCAATTATATACTTGATTGGGCAACCACCCTCAAGCAAGCCGGCAAGGAGACTGTTTTGGTTCGTCTGCGCAATAAGTTTATGCCGTATTTTAAGAATACGCCATACAGAGGAGCGTTTAACATTCTGACCAACCATCTTGAAAAAGACAAAATTAATCTCAAAGAAATTCGCAGCATCGTCAATGACGTTAAGAATTTTAGTCAAATTTCACGCAGTTACTACGAATCTTTGACACAAAACAGCAATCCCAAAGAAGAATAATGGCCACATTGTTTCAACTCGAAAGTCCGTTTCAACCAGCCGGAGATCAGCCACAAGCGATTTCTGAACTTTGCCAAGGTCTAAAAGACGGTCTAAAAAATCAAGTACTACTTGGAGTTACAGGCAGCGGAAAAACCTATACCATGGCCAAAATAATTGAACAATGCAATCGCCCCGCCTTAATTATGGCACCCAACAAAATTTTAGCCGCGCAATTATACAGCGAAATGAAAGAATTTTTTCCCCACAACCATGTTGAATACTTTGTTTCTTATTACGATTATTACCAACCGGAAGCCTATGTTCCTAAAACAGACACATATATAGAAAAAGACTCAGCCCTAAACGAGCAAATTGACCGCATGCGCAATGCCGCAACACGTAATATTCTTGAAAGCCGAGATGTTATTATTGTAGCCTCCGTATCATGTATATATGGCCTAGGCGATGTTGAATCTTATGCATCCATGACCCTTCCGCTTTCTGTCGGACAAGAAATAAATCCCAAAGAGATATACAAGCGTCTTGCAGAGTTGCAATATGAGCGAAATCAAATGAATTTTGTACGTTCAACATTTCGAGTACAAGGAGACATTATAGATATTTTTCCGGCACACTACGAAGACCGAGCATGGCGATTATCTTTTTTTGGTGACGAGATTGAAAGCATTTCCGAATTTGACTCTCTCACCGGAAAGAAGACAGCAACCCTTGATAAAATCACCATTTATCCTGCCAATCACTATGTCACGCCTCGCCCAGCAATTTCTCAGGCAATCGTCAATATCCGCAAAGAGCTAAAAGAACGTTGCGAAGAATTCATCTCCCAAAATAAACTATTGGAAGCTCAACGAATAGAGCAACGCACGCGTTTTGACTTAGAAATGCTGGAAGCGACCGGAAACTGTAAAGGAATTGAAAATTATTCCCGTTATTTAACCGGCCGCAAAGCAGGAGAACCGCCTCCAACATTATTTGAATATTTACCTCCCGATGCTTTGATATTCATTGATGAAAGCCATGTTTCCGTACCACAAATTGGAGGCATGTATCGAGGAGATTTTAACCGAAAATCGACCTTGGCCGAGTATGGTTTTCGCTTGCCTTCTTGTGTAGATAATCGTCCACTCAAATTTTCGGAATGGGATTCTATGAGGGGCCAAACAATATTTGTTTCAGCAACACCTGGAGAGTGGGAACTTGAACAAAGTGGACATACATTTACGGAACAGATTATTCGCCCTACGGGCTTAACGGATCCTCTCTGTCTGATTCGCCCTGTAGAAAATCAAATTGACGATTTGATGAACGAGTGTCGTAAAGTTAGTTCTGCTGGAAACCGAGTGTTAGTAACCACATTAACAAAAAAAATGGCCGAAGATTTAACTGGTTACCTACATGAGAATGGCATCAAAGTTCGCTATCTCCACTCTGATATAGACACGCTAGAACGTATTGAGATTATACGTGATTTACGTTTAGGAATCTTTGATGTTTTAGTAGGTATCAACCTTCTTCGAGAAGGATTAGATATTCCGGAATGCGCGTTGGTTGCGATTTTGGATGCAGACAAAGAAGGATTTTTGCGCTCAGAGCGCTCGCTTATTCAGACCATTGGCCGTGCCGCCAGGAATGCCGAAGGACGCGTTATACTTTATGCAGACAAAATAACGGGCTCCATCAAAGCCGCCATGGAGGAAACCAACCGTCGCCGCCAAAAACAACTAAAATATAACACGGAACACGGCATCACCCCTCAAACAATCAAGAAAAAAATATCAAACACTCTAAGTGAAATGACGGCCAAAGATTATATTGAAACTAAACCCCAAGAAGCAGAAAAGATCAAAGATATTGATAAGAAGCTGAGAGAATATAAAAAACTCATGCAAGAGGCCGCTGCCAATCTTGAATTTGAAACAGCCATGGTCTACAGAGACAAAATAAAGGAACTGGAACAGCTCTATCTCAAGAGTTAATAAATTCTGCGGCTTTTTGCATTTCAGCTTCATTCATCTGATGGGCCAACGCCTCAAATTCAAAATTTTCGAACTCAAGTTTCTGCTCAGCCAACCAAGACAAAGTATGTGGCAAAGTCTTATACTGTACGGTCACGTCATCTTTCCCGTGCAACAATAAGAATTTTGGTTTTGAAACAATTTCATGTTTTAAACGATCTTTACCGGGAACAATTCCAGCAACACCGACACATCCGGCAAGTTTGTTTTTTCTGGTTAACGAGGTATAAATCGCAATCATAGCTCCTTGCGAAAAGCCCAAAATATATGTGTGAGCGTCATCAATAGCAAATTTATTTTGCTGTTCATCAATAAAAAGATTCATTTTTTTTGCAACCTCGGCAAAATCATCACCAAGCCGATTAAAAATATCAAATATTTCTTCTATCGAAGTTTCCGGATTTCTAAAACGGACATCAGGATCTTGTTTATAAAAACTGAGCCATTGTAAATTATCCGCATTTTTTTCACACTTATATGGAGCTCTCGGCACGACCAAAATACAATTCACCAATTTTTCTCTAAGCCATTGAACTGCATAGTCAATTGCCTCCGGCGAGCCATTATAACCATGAATAAAAATCACCAATTTTTGAGTTTCGCCCTTGCTTTTGTAACATTTATTATCAAAAAGTGACAACACCAATCTCCATTTTTAGGTTAGAACAAGATTATTAATAATAACGAATCCGTAATTTTATGCAAACAGAAACGATAGAACTATGAACAATAATCCGTTGGCCGCAGCCATTCGCAACGCTTTTATTCACAATGTGTTAAACAAACCACTTGAACAAGAAAAAGAAGATTTCAGCAAAAACAGCATTGAAAATATTATCCGCAACAAACGTATTTGCCTTTTTGAAAAAGCAATTAATCGTTTTTTAATCAATTCAGGCCAAAAACCGGTTTCCGGAACAAGTCAATTTGCAGATGAAAAAAATTTGCTAACTTTTTCACTCCAGCTTAGCGGCTATATACGAGATGCACAAAAAGCATTGGACAAGCTCACATCAGCACAAGCCTGCGACCCAGACTTAATAAAACTATACCAAGCCGCGGCCAAATATTCAGCAGATTGCTCAGGTAGAATAAAAGGCAGCAAATATGTTTTCAAAGAACACTGTGACTACCTTTTTTGGAAAATAAACAACACCGACAAATTATCCAATGCCGAATTTATCAGTGAAAATATATATATTAACCCACAACGCAAAAATTTAATAATCTCAATGCCTTTTCATATTAACGGCACACAAGAAGAACTCCAAAATTGGAGCACCAAATTTCTAAATGACACTCTTGACAACAAACAAGTATTTGGCAGTCAGGTTGATGTTTATATGGCTCATTTTCCCATAGAGCAACCCCGCGGAGAAAAATTCGCGCTTTCATTAACAACCATACGTAATCCTGAAAACCATTTTGAAGATGTTGACATGAAATTTGTCAAACAACATCTCTTACATTTTATAGGGCAAGATATCCGTCTTGATAAACATAATCATGTCATTGAGGGGCAAGCGTTTGATTCGGAAACCTTCAAAAAGAACTGCAACATAACATTTCTTGACTATTGCGCAGGAGGTGCTCACGTTCATCGTTGGATAAACGCCTTTTCACATGTGGCATCACAACTTTATGATGCAAAAACAACCCAAGAAGCTCTTGCCAACATGTTTGTCATCAGCCATGCTTTTCTTCCCATACAAAAAGAAAGTAAATATTCCGGAGCTCATTTTATGAGCAGTTTTGCAAATGATAAAATGCGAAAAGAGCCTTTCATAAAAATGTTCAATCCGGAGCTTTATGAGCAAACAAAATACCGCCCTGATACAAGCGCACCAGCTCGAATAACCATCATGCCGGACAATCGCAACTATGTTATTGCACTAAATCTTCCTGAAGATTTTGCCGTTTACGATGAACACCATAATAAACAGTCTCTGCCCGATCTTGAAAATGGTCATCATATGGCTGTCATCACTAAGAAAAATGCTAATTCTTTAAGCAATTACCCATATCAACAATTTATCACCGTCTTAGAAAATGCCAGCCTCGGCCAACGAGGTCTTAATGTTTTCAATCATAGAGACAACATTAGCGCGCAACGTAGAAATGAACGTCTGGCAATATTCTCTTTACGAGCGACACAACAGCCACGTACCGGAAGTTAAAAAAATCCGGATGGCAACATCCGGATTCATAATTATTTATTTTTTGCATCAAATGCCTTTTTTTGATGAGCAAAAATCACAACCCCTATAGGAATTGAAATTGCATACAAAGCAACCATAATACCCAAAGTCAACCAGGGCTGAGTAATAATAAAGGATGCGAACAAAGCGACAATAAGCATCAAAGGCATAAACATATAAGTCGGCACTTTCATTTTTTTAGTAGAGATTGTAGGAATTCTACTCACCATCAAAAAAGTAACGACCACCAACAAAACAGCGCAAAAAGCATTAGAGCGCAACAACCAATTCAGTTCAGGAAAATCAAACGAAATCATAATTGGCATCATCACTAATGCCGCCGCAGCCGGAGCCGGAACGCCGACAAAAAAGTTCTGCCAATATTCAGGCTGTGGTTCATCCTCAAGCATGGTATTAAATCTTGCCAAACGCATAGCCATACCGATTGATAACAACAAACAAAAGAACCAGCCGAATTTAGGCAAATCGAACATTGTCCATTGATAAATCATAATTGCCGGAGCAACTCCGAAACTAACACAATCAGACAAAGAATCAAGTTCCGCGCCGAATTTTGTCGAACCTTTGAGCATTCTAGCCACCCGCCCATCCAACAAATCAAAAAAAGCAGCTATAAAGACACAAATAACAGCCTTGACCCAATCTGCTTGAATAGAATAACGAATAGAGGTAACACCGGCACACAAGGCCAACATAGTAACAATATTCGGAGCAATTTTACGAAACGGCAAAGAAGTTAACTTTTGTTTCGACAATTGCAGTTTTTGATTAATTCTTTCCATTAGCGAACCACCCCTTGAACAGCAGGAGCTTTGCTATCCAAATTAGCGATTATACTTTCGCCTGCGACCATTGTCTGTCCCAATACAACTTGCGGTTCAACACCTTCCGGCAAATACACATCCAACCGAGATCCGAAACGGATCATTCCAAAGCGTTCTCCTGCTTTATATTCTTGCCCGGGCATAGCATCACAAATGATGCGTCGAGCCACCAAACCGGCAATTTGAACAAAACAAATATCTTTGCCGTTTTTTGTCTTCATAGCCAACAATTGTCGTTCATTATCCTTACTTGCCTTATCAAGGGTTGCATTAAAAAACTTTCCTGGCACATAAACAGACTGAGTAATTTTTCCCTCTGCCGGAGCACGATTAACATGCACATTAAACACACTCATAAAAATGCTGACCCGAGTAAATTCTTTGTTTCCCATCTTAAGCTCTTCAGGAGCCTTAACTTTTGCAATCATCTGAACGGTTCCATCTGCGGGAGAAACCACAACATTATCAATTACAGGCGTCACTCTTTCGGGATCCCGAAAGAAGTAATAACACCACACAGTCAAGACCAATCCGATCCATCCTAAAGGCTCGGCAATAATTGCCAGTAACGCAGTTACTGCCGCAAAAATTCCGATAAAGCGCCATCCTTCGCTGTGAATATTAGGCAAAAGATATGTCCGCCAAGAAATATTAATACTTTTCATAATTTTATCCTTCATAAAAAGTTAGGCTTTATTTTGCCGTGACGCAGTCAACTGCCGCAAAATCAAGCAATGTTATAACAATAATATAGAGAGCATACTTTTATCAAACAGACAACATTTATTTTTGTCCCTTGCAAAGCAAATTTTTGATATTTTGTTCTTGCAATTAGAAAAAAAGATTTGTATAAACGAGAAAGGTTTTGCGCTTGTGGCGGAACAGGTAGACGCTGCAGACTTAAAATCTGTTGGGAGCAATCCCGTGCCGGTTCGATTCCGGCCTAGCGCACCATTTATTTTGCTTGTAAATCAAGCACTTAGATTAAGAGCTATGGCTGAAAAGTTAGGCTCTTTAATTTTTTTAAATCTTTCAAAAACAAGTACTTACATTTTTGCTTTACAATAAACAACTTTTGTGTGAGCAAAATGTCTGAAAATTGTATGGCAAACTGTATGGCAACTAAAATCTATTTACAGTTGCGAAACAAAACTTTCTATTATAGAGTGGAGTTACCAAGAGTTAATAACAAGAGAAGATACAAAATTATCTCTCTTCATACACAAAATTACTTTGAAGCCCTTTCTATTTTGGGAATATTTAATCAAATACAGCAAAAACAATCAAGATATTTTTATATAAAAGGAAATTATATAAAATAATTTGATTATACTATCTCTTTTCTGTATCGGTTTTAGATATTGAAAAAAACAAACTTAGTGATATTGGTGTCATTAAGTCCGACTTTTGTACAAACGCCAAAATGTTTTATATATATCATTTGACTTCTAATATACTGAAATAGTAGAAAGAAGAATACGAAGTGCAAGACTTTTTACGCAAAGTAATATTTATAGATTGTATTTTTTTGATATAGTGTTAGTGTTTTTACATAATATTTTGAGGGAAAAATGAGTTTAAATTTATTTCATAATTATATCAATTGTTTACAAAAATATGATGATTTCTCAGGAAAGTCATCTCGTGTAGAATTTTGGTCTTTTGCATTAGTTAATTTCATAATTTGTTTTTTAATGATAATACTGTTAGGTGATAATTCAAAATTTCATATTATTTTTAGAGTGTTAATTTTTCTTCCCGCATTAGCTATAACAGTTAGACGATTGCATGACGTCGGAAAATCTGGAGAAATTCTTATTGCGATTCCCTTAAGTGCTTTTTTAGGATATATTTTTATGAATAGTCAGGATGATATATCTCATTTATTTGGTATTTTATTTGCTTTTGTAACATTAATGCTTAATCTTCGCTTATTTTTCTTATTAATCCAAGATACCCAAAATGAAGATCATAAAAATATTGGTACTCCAAGCACAGATAATTTGTGAAAATTTTACCAATTTTAAGCAAAAAAGCGTGTATTTTTTAGTTTTTTCGGTTTAAAATGAAAAATATGCGAAAAGTGTATTGCAAAGTGTATAGCATTTGTAAAAATTTGTTTTTAAGTTTTAAGCAAACCCAACCATTTCAAGGGATTTGAAAGGTTTTGGTACGATTCCGTCCTAGCGCACCAATAAAACAAGGTACCCTTCGGGGTGCCTTTTCTTATGTAAAAATTTTAAAAACGACTCAAAAATTTCTTCTTGTTTTCATAATGGATTTATACTATAAGCAAGCCCAAATGGAATAAAGGAATCAAGCATGAAAGTAGACATTTTTGACTTTGACTTACCCAAAGACCACATCGCTTCTGAACCGGTACATCCACGCGATACATCCAAACTTTTGGATCTTTCTGAAGAAGGAAAGATTTGTGACCGCCATTTTTATGATTTACCGAACTTATTAAATGAAGGAGATGTTTTGGTTTTCAACGATACCAAAGTTATCCCGGCCCGTCTTTATGGCGCACGAGGAGAGGCTTTGGTAGAAGTAACGCTCTATCACCCGATTGACGGTATTCAATGGCAGGCTTTCATTAAAAATTCCAAACGTCTAAAACCAAACGATGTAATCAAATTTTATACGGATACCATCTCGGCAGAACAATCCGACTTTGCAGCTATAGTAATAGAAAAGAATGCCGAAGACGGCGTCCTTATTTCTTTCAATTGCACCCCATCGGAGCTCGGACATAAGCTCGAACAATTTGGATTCATGCCCCTTCCGCCTTATATCAAACGTGAACGCCCACAACCCAATTCCCTATGGCATCGATTCAATGATAAAGAAAATTATCAAACCATTTATGCCAAACACGAAGGAGCAGTCGCAGCACCTACGGCAGGTCTTCATTTTACGGATGATGTTTTACAAAAGCTGAGAGATAAAGGGGTTCAAGAAGTGTTTTTAACCCTCCATGTCGGCGCAGGAACATTTCTTCCTGTCAAAACAGAAGATACCGCTAATCATAAGATGCATGCTGAATACGGGATCATCACTCAAGACACAGTAGACATCATCAATAGCGCCAAAAAAGAAGGTAAACGCATCATCGCCGTTGGAACAACTTCTTTACGTTTGCTTGAAACCGCAACCGACAATCAGGGAATTTTACACCCCTTTGCAGACGAGACAAATATTTTTATCACACCAGGATATAAATTCAAAATGATAGATATGCTGATAACTAATTTTCACTTACCAAAATCTACATTATTTATGTTGGTCTGTGCTGTTGCCGGCATAGAGCGAATGCAAGATGCATATCGTCACGCTATTGACAAAGGTTACCGTTTTTATTCATACGGAGACAGCTCCATATTGAAATGTGTAAATAAAATTTAACTATTCCTTACTATACTGACTATCGTTTTAGTATAAATATGAGGCAAATTAAATAATGCAAAAACTGGCTTTCGCAGAAAAAATAATTCCGCTGATTGCAAATATGTTAATACCGGCCGCATTCTTTGGCTTTGCGTTGTTGTGGTTTTACCTTGGCGCTCCGTTTGAAAATGAAACCTCTGTTGGAATGCACATATTTTTCTATATCCTGAGCTTTTTATGTACAATCATTTTACTTTACTTTAATCTAAACAAGTCTCTTTTTATACTGTTAAGTATTGTTGTATCTTATGTCTTAATTAACTTACTCAAAAAGATTGGTACAGAAACATATGTCGCAACAGCAGCTTATCAAAATTTAAGCATTTTTCTACCCCTAAACCTACTATTTTTTTACTTTTGGCCCAATCACCGATTTTTTTCCAAAAATACTTTATATCTCTTGTTAGCTTTTTTTGCAGAATTTGCTCTAGCTGAACACCTAAGTCGCGCCGACATCATACTAAATATAATTAATCAAGCTGCAGAAAGTAGCTTTAATCCGCTATCTTTTTGCCTGTTTTTCATTTTTTCTTGCTTCACATTTACAAATGCCGTCCGCCACGGAGACATCTGGAATTATAACGCTTTTTTTATCGGTTTGTTTTGCAGTTGTGGACTTTATTACTCATCTACTCCATCCGGACTAACAGTTTTTTTCCTCGGAGCAATCATTTGTTTACTTCTCTCAATAACCCAAAATATCTATATTGAAACATATCATGATCCTCTTACTGGCTTATACAGTCGAAATTCTTTTATCATTCACGTCAAAAAACTTCCCGTCAAATACAGCTTTGGTATTGTTAGCATTGATGATTATGACAAACTGGCAGACAATTTTGGTAAAACAACCCAAAACACACTCATAAAACTTATTACATCAAAAATACTTGAACACGAAAAAGAAGAAATAATCTATCGCTACAGCAACGACGAATTTGTAATTATCTATAAAAATCTGGATAGAAACGAAACCTTTGAACGAATAGAGACCATACGCCGATCTATTGCATCAGCTCTATTTGAATATTCCCCTCACAAAAAAGCTCTGAAATTAACCATCTCGGGAGCTGTTTCCGAAAAGAAACGTCAAGACTTAAGTGCTTTTGAAGTTCTCGTCCGAGCTCGAAAAACTTTACAAAAGACACGCAGTTTCAGCCATAATGTTACATCTAAAGCCTAAGCGGCGGATTTAGGCCATACTCTCCAAATAACCAACAGCCCTACAACAATTAAAGGCACAGATAACATCTGTCCCATCGTAACACCACCAAAGAAAAATCCAAGTTGCGCATCCGGCTCGCGAAACTGCTCCATTGCGATTCTAAAACATCCGTAACAAACCACAAATAATGCCGAAACCATACCTTTAGCATTACGAATACGCGAATATCTCCACAACCAATTTAAGACAATAAACATCAGCAGTCCTTCAAAAAAAGCCTCATACAATTGAGAAGGATGTCTTGGTTCATATCCACCGGATGGAAAGCGTATTGCCCATGGCACAGTCGTAACACGTCCCCATAATTCATCATTGGCAAAATTTGCCAACCGTCCTAAAAAAATACCAAGCGGCGCATATAATACAACTAAATCTGTTAATCCTAAAAAACTATACTTGATTTTGCGAGAATAAAGCCAAGTTGCCAAAATAACTCCGGCAACCCCGCCATGAAAAGACATACCGCCTTTCCATATTTCTAACAAATGCCAAGGTTTTAACCACATTGAGCTGCCACCGTAAAAAATCGCGTACCCCAACCTTCCTCCGATAATAATACCGAAAGTGATATAAAATATAAAATCTTCTACTTGCGCCCGCTCCAACCCAAGCTGATATTTTTCAACATTACGATTAATCATCAGCCAGCCGAATAAAATGCCTATCAAATAAGCCATAGAATACCAGCGTATTGACAAAGGCCCTATAGAAAAGATAATCGGTGAAATATCTGGAAATTCTAGTCCTATCATTTTTTCCTCTGCTTCAAAACAAATTTACTAACACTATATTAACAAAAAAAATTATATCCACATCTAAAAAGGCAAAAAAAATTTTTTTTAGCTAACACATTGTTTTATATAAGCATTACAAAATAAATTTTATCCACATCTGTGAATTAAGTGGAAAACTCGACTCGCACGATTGCATTTACCGACTCGCCGTTGTTATGCTGTTTTCATCAAAGCAACAACCATAGCTTCGGAGTAACGAAATGCAAACGGCACAGAAATTAGCCCCGCAATCAAACCCGATTGACACTGTCGAAAATATATTTTTATCAAAATCTTTTGAACTTGAACGCCGCAATTCTAATGAAGTTGTAGTTGAAGTTCAGGGAAAATGGTGCAATATGCTGCTTTTCTTTGCTTGGGAAGCCAATATGCAATGTCTGCATATTTCATGCTTGATGGATATTGATAACAAGATAGAAAATCGTAGTAAAATTTTTGAACTTTTAGCTCTAATCAATGAAGAACTCTGGGTTGGACATTTTTCGTATTGGACAGAACAACACACACCCGTTTTTAAGCATTCTATTTTCATGCATCAAGACGAAGATGGATTCGAAAGCAAGTTATCGCAAATTATAGATATCGCAATCAAAGAATGTGAAAGAATGTATCCTATTTTTAAGGTTGTACTGACAAAAGGGATGGAACCCAAGCAGGCCCTTTACCCAATGATGCTGGAAACAGTCGGGCAAGCCTAATAAAAAAGAGCATCTTTTAACAGAAAAAAGATGCTCTTTATGGTTAATCATAATATCCCAGAATAAAGTCAACTAACTGTTCAACAGTGTAAAAACTTTGCTCCTCTCCATTAAAACTGATACCAAATACAGTCTCACAACGAATAGCAATAATTGTCATATCAAGACTGTCAAATCCGAGAACATCTCTGAAATTATCCTCCTCATGAATCTCTTGAATTTTGCCACGTGAGGTTCGACGAACAATCGGCAGCAATTTATCCAATACCTCTTTGCGTTCCATAATCAAGAAATGTTATATTATTTTCCTCTCACACCTCTGCGCTGAGGCTGTTTTTTAAGTTGTCGAGCTTTTTTGCTACGATAGACTCTTTCGCGACGTTGAGCCAAATCACGACGATAAATTTCCGGAGGCGTAATAACTG
Source organism: uncultured Alphaproteobacteria bacterium (assembly GCA_944393685.1). Classification (GTDB taxonomy): domain Bacteria; phylum Pseudomonadota; class Alphaproteobacteria; order RF32; family CAG-239; genus CAZU01. The sequence goes on along the minus strand of CALYAW010000003.1, from coordinate 96,582 downwards.
TTCGCATCCCAAGATAACCGAAAAGCTGAACCAAGTAGGCCAGTCTTGCTAAAAGTTTCATAATCAAAAAAAATTAAGTTAGACTTTAAGTTAGAGCATATCTATATCTAAAGAATTATCTTTCTATAAACAACGTACAAAATCTTTCATTTGAAGACAAGTGAAAAAATTAACGCTTTTTCTTTTTTTTCCAAATACTGACATTTTTATTATGCTCATTTAAAGATTTAGCAAAATTATGCCCTCCGTCTCCGCTTGCAACAAAATAAAGATAATCGCTCGTCTCAGGATTTGCGGTAGCATTAAGAGCATCTTTTCCCGGATTACAAATAGGATGAGGTGGTAAACCGTAATATTTGTATGTATTATAAGGACTATCAATATCCAAATCTTTTCTGGTTAAAGATCTATCAAGCTCAGCCTTTCCTTCTGTCAGAGCATAAATAACCGTCGGATCTGTCTGTAATCTCATACCTTTACGCAAACGATTGACAAAAACTGATGCAACCAAACCGCGCTCTTGAGCAATACCAGTTTCTTTTTCAACAATTGAAGCAAGAACCAATAACTCCTTTCTACTTTTTACTGGTAAGTTTTCACTTCGAGTATTCCAAGTCTCTTCAAGAGCCTTTTTCATGGCATCTTCGGCTTGCTTAATAATGCTGTCTTTAGTATCTCCATACACAAAACTGTATGTTTCAGGTAAAAGCTCTCCTTCTTTGGGATTAAGAGTAATTTCACCACGTAAATCATCATCTGCCCTTATGATTTCGAGCATTTGCTTTGTCGTGAGACCTTCGGGCAAAGTAATTTTATGATATACAATATCCCCGCGCACCATTTTTTCAATCACTTGAAACATTGAAACTCGAGGCAAAAACTCATATTCGCCGGCTTTTAAAGAAGTATCCAAACGATAATAACGCGCAGCCAAACGAAACAACCATGGTTTATCTATTACTCCGAAATTTTCGAGCTGATTTGATATTCCAACAACAGAGCTTCCTCTGCTAACAACCATACGCACGGGATTTTGAAGGTTTCCGGGTTCATAAACCCAATTTTTCACCTTGGCAACAACAACGACAACCGACAAAATAAATAAGAAAATAAGTTTTTTCATACAGGTCTCGCAAACACAAAACTCCCTCCAAAGAATAATACTTTGAAGGGAGTCCCAATAAATTATATTTTTTTGAAAACAACGGACGAATTTGTTCCGCCAAAACCAAATGAATTTGACATGGCCGCTTTAATCTCTCGTTTTTTAGGCTTCAAGGGCACCAAGTCAAAATCAGCCAGTTCCTCTTCTGGATTCTCCAAATTCAAGGTCGGAGGACACGTTTGCGTTTGCAAAGCCATAATTGAATAAACGGCTTCAACAGCACCTGCCGCACCGAGCAAATGTCCGACAGCCGATTTAGTAGAAGACATTGAAACGTGTTTAATTCCTTCATCTCCAAACAAACGCTTGACAGCCATAGCTTCACCGACATCACCTGCCGGAGTAGAGGTTCCGTGAGCATTTATATAGCCGATGTCAGAAAGCTCAACACCATGTTCAGCCGCATGTTCTACGGCCATTTTCATGGCACGATACGCCCCATCACCGGAAGGAGCCGTGATATGATAAGCATCTCCGCTCATTCCATAACCAACAACTTCGGCATAAATTTTAGCACCACGCTTTTGGGCATGTTCATATTCTTCCAAAACCAACGCACCGGCACCTTCTCCCATAACAAACCCGCTGCGAGCCTTATCCCATGGGCGAGAGGCCTTTTCGGGAGCATCATTAAAATCTGAAGTAACAGCTTTCATTCTGGCAAAACCGGACAATCCCAGTACATTAACGGCAGATTCGGCGCCACCGGCCACCATTAGGTCTGCATCTCCGCGAGCAATCATTGCCGCGGCATCACCGATAGCATGCGTTCCTGTAGAACAAGCTGTTACACAAGCGTGATTAGGGCCTTTTAAACCATATTTAATAGATAGATTTCCTGAAATCAGATTAATCAAGCAAGACGGAATAAAGAACGGAGAAATACGTTTCATTCCGCTTTCATTAAAAGAAATAGAATTATCATAAATTGTCTGTAAACCACCGATACCAGATCCCATCATCACACCGGCACGATATTTTTCATCTTCCGTAACATTTTCAGGATTCCATCCGGCATCTTCAAGAGCATCCCCACCGGCAGCCAGACCATAAAGAATAAATTTATCATTCTTTTTTTGGTCTTTCGGAGCCAAAACAGTATCCGGATTGAATTCATGATCACCTTCCCCCCAAGGCACCTGACCGGCAATAGTAACCGGAATATCTTTTAAATCAATATTCTCAATTTTTCTAATTCCTGATTTTCCCTCCAACAGGCTTTTCCAGTTGTGCTCGACACCGCGGCCGAGAGGAGAAACAATACCCATACCGGTTACAACAACTCTTCTCATGAAAGTTTCCTCAATTGTTAAATCTTTATAACAATGAAACTCGCTTATATGACATGAGCGAGTTTCATAATATTTCCAAAGTCATACAGACTTAAGCATTCTTAGAAAGATAATCGATAGCATCTTTTACTGTAAGAATTTTTTCAGCAGCCTCATCAGGAATTTCGCAACCGAATTCTTCCTCAAAAGCCATAACCAATTCTACTGTATCCAAGCTATCAGCGCCCAAATCATCGATGAAGCTGGCGCTTTCAGTAACTTTAGATTCTTCTACGCCAAGATGCTCTGCAACGATTTTCTTAACGCGGTTTGCTGTATCAGTCATATGATAAACCTCAAAAAAATTAAAACAAATTAATCGGATCAACCCGACCCGTGATTGACTTGTTAGCACAACTTTATCCTGTTTGACAAGCATTATTTTAAAAAAACACACATTTCTTCCAAATAAAACTTGCTTTAAGGCGCAAAAAACTTATACTCTAGGGCAGATTAAAAGGTGGATAAAATGAACAACATAATTGAAGTTAAGCATCTCACAAAAAAATTCAAGCTAATCAAGAAAAACAATGGATTAAAAAACTTTTTTGCTCCTGAATATAAAACCATAACGGCCGTCGATAAAATTTCTTTCAACATCAAAAAAGGAGAAAGAGTCGCTTTTATCGGTCCCAACGGAGCCGGAAAATCCACAACCATCAAGATGCTTTCATCAATTCTGTATCCATCTTCAGGAAACGCATTAGTCAACGGATTGGTTCCTTGGGACAACCGCAAAAAACTGGCCTATACCATCGGTACGGTTTTTGGACAGCGGTCGCAATTATGGTACAATTTACCTGTTCAAGATAGTTTCGCCTTAATGGGAAAAATATACGATTTAGATGAAATTCCGTTCAAACGACGGCTGTCGAAATTAGTAAAATTATTTGAAATCCGTGACTTGCTAGAACATCCCACTCGCTCATTATCTTTAGGGCAACGCATGCGCTGCGAAATTGTAGCATCCTTGTTGCACAAACCACAGATTCTGTTTTTAGATGAGCCGACAATAGGTTTAGATGTCACAGCCAAAGAAGTCATACGTAATTTAATCAAAAAACAAGCTTTTGAAGAAGAAACCACGCTTCTTCTGACTTCGCATGATACCGACGACATGGAAAAAGTCTGTGAACGTGTTATTGTGATTAACAAAGGAAAAATTATCTTTGACGATTCTATTTCTGCATTGCGCGATTCTTACTTGAACAAAAAATACATTGAAGTAACAACCGAAGGCGGTGAAAAGATACGAACTGTTGTCAACACCAAAGAAAAACCAGCCAAACAAGCCATTGACGAATTAGTGCAAAAATACCATGTCACTGACATGACAATCGAAAACCCACCTATGGAAGAAATCATCAAGGAGATATACAATCGTGAATAAGTATACTTCTCTTTTTCTGATTTCTTTCAAGCAAGCCTGGAATAAAAAAGCTAATTTATCTGGGATGCTGTTTTTTCTGTTCATTCTTATCTTTATATACAATCGCCTTTGGGAGACTATCTCGACAGAAAGCACGGAAGAAGGACTCAATCGGGTATTCATATGGTATCTTCTCTTTGCCGAAATGATTATACTTTCCAACCCCAAAATTGATAGAATTTTATTTGATGACATCCAATCCGGAACCATGGCTTATTATATTAATAAACCGATCTCATTTTTTCTCATGCGTTATACGGAAGCCCTCGGCAATATGAGTGTATCTTTTGCCGTCATGGGGGGATTCGGAGTTGTTATCACTTTGTTGTTAACCGGCAACCCACCCTTTGAAATCTGGCAATTTCCAATAATTTTCACCATATGTTTTATTTCATCATGTATCAATGTTTTGATGTATACTGCCGTTGGTCTATGCGGTCTCTGGTTAGCCAGCATCCGCACTCTTGGCATGGCGATTGAGCGATTGGCGTTTATTCTTGGAGGCGCTATTTTTCCTTTAAGCATATATCCGGATTGGTTCATAGACATCGCCAAATGGACACCTTTTTACTCCTTTTACTATTTAACAATCAAACTGGTTTATGACTTTTCATGGACAAACTTAATGGAAGCTTTTCTTTTAAACACCTTTTGGGTTGTTCTCATGGGTTTCTTCATCGTTCTGACGTACAAAAAGCTAACCAAAAGGATTAACGTTTATGGCGGCTAAGTTTATAAATTTGTGCAAATTGTTTTTGTTTATTCAAAAAAGCAACATCAAAACCGCTTTTTTGAACAAATCAGATGCATTGATAAATATAATCATGATGACCATCAACAATCTCTCTTTTGTATTTATGTGGTGGATAATTTTTGAAAACAAAGGCTCCATCAATGGCTGGCACTTTGGAGAAATGGCTCTTCTTTTTGCCGTAACAAACAACGCTTATGCCACATTTGCTCTTTTCGCCAGAGGTATCCAATTACTACCGGAATATATAGAAAACGGCAATCTGGACAACTTTCTAACAACACCTAAAAGTAGTTTATTTTTAATATCCACTTCTGAATCGACCTTTGCCAACTGGGGAGATTATATCACGGGTTTTCTGATGTATTTTCTTTCTGGCTATGTAAATTGGACAAGTTTTGGGCTCATGTTATTATGCTCATTTTTTGCCTTTGTTTTATTATATTCATTCCGACTGATTATGTCATGCTTGGCATTCATCATAAGCGATTCTCAGCGGTTAGGAGACAATATTTTTATGGCTCTGATTACATTTGCCAGTCAACCCGCCTCTATTTTTACCGGCTGGTACAAAATCTTATTTTTAACCGTCATTCCTGCCGGCTTACTTTCTCTTTATCCTGTTAATATCATCAAAGAATTTACATGGAGAGATTTTGGCATTCTGACAACCGGAATAATAATTTTTTTACTATTAAGTCTCAAATTTTATAACTGGTGTCTCAAACATTACAGTTCCGGCAATCGATTTGGAGTCAGATAAGAAATTTCATTGACAAAATAGCAGACTAATCATAAGTTTAATATAGTTCTTAACTCTGGGAGATTTTAATATGAAAAAAGTGTTTTATGTCGTTTTGGTGATTGTAGTCCTCCTCATCATCGGCCAAATGGTAAAAAAACCATCCTCTGTAACTGAGCCTGAAGTTGTAACCGTTGAAGAAGCAGTTGCCGTGGATGAAAACAGCGTCGCCGCATCCGCTGTTGAAGAAAATGCCGATGGAGCCATTGTTGCTGAAGAAGATATCATTGTTGTTGATCATGAACCGACTGCAGAAGAAATTGCAGCTCAAGAGAAACAAGAAACAGCACCGGAAACTGTTGATGAAAGCGTTGATGAAAATATAGTTGAGACCAATCCTGAAGCAACTTCCGGTCAAGATGAAACCATCGTAGAATAGAAATATTTTGCAAATTTTTGTTACCAAAGACCGCCCTAAAAAGCGGTCTTTCTTATTGCTTCTTGTAAAAAATTTATTATATATATTTGCGAAAAATAAGACTAGTTAAAGATGAAAGGAGAGCTAAATTTGCTTATTGGCGACCAAAAAGTTCCAAAAGAGCTAATAAGTAAATTTAAAAACGAAGATGAAAGTAGGTATTATAGGAGCCGGCTCCGTCGGTAGCGCAACAGCCTTTGCTTTGGTAATGAGAGGGGTTGCCAGAAAAGTTGTTTTAATTGACGCCAACGAAAAGAAAGCTCAAGCAGAAGCGATGGATATCGCGCATGCAGCGCCATTTGCTTATGCCAACAAAATAAAAGCAGGAACCTACCAAGATTTGGAAGGAGCTGATGTTGTCATCGTAACAGCAGGCGCCAACCAAAAACCGGGAGAAACGCGAATTGACTTACTCGGGCGCAATGTCAAAATTTTTGAAAGCATCATCCCCGAAATTGCAAAGGTCGCACCTAACACTATTTTGTTAATAACTGCCAACCCTGCAGATATTATGACTGAAGTAGCAATCAAACTTTCCGGTTTTCCAAAAGAACGCGTTATTGGTTCCGGCACAGTGCTTGATACCTCTCGTTTTCGCACTCTTCTTGGATATCATTTGGGAGTTTCTCCGCAATCAATTCATGCTTATGTTTTGGGAGAACACGGAGACAGCGAAGTTCTTGTCTGGTCTAACGGAGATGCCGGTTCCGTACAAATTGAAGAATTAGCCCGAGTTGTAAACAAACCTTTTACATCTGAAGTTAAGGCTCAAATTGATGATTGCGTCCGTAATTCAGCTTACCAAATTATTGAAGGCAAAGGAGCAACTTACTATGGCATAGCCGGAGCTTTATGTCGTATCTGTCAAGCAATCAGCAATAATGAATATGCTATTCTGACGGTTTCATCCCATCATGAAGAAGTTGAAGGAGTTAATGATGTTTGTGTTTCACTGCCAACCGTTATTGGTAAACGTGGAATACATAAGGTTATTTTCCCGCGCCTGTCTGAAAGCGAGCATCGGGATTTACGCTTCAGCGCTGAAAAGATTAAAGAATATTCTGATCAAGCCGTTGCCATGGTCTCCCAAAATAAATAATAATAAGAAAATAAACCCGCTTTATCAGCGGGTTTATTTTAATTTTTTATTATCCAATCCATAATCTCAACCGCTGCGGGATTATCTGGAAATCCAACAATATCCAACGATATACTGACAGGATTATGATCAGTTTCAGCTTTAAGCACTTCATTGCCATCAATCGCAAAAACAAAAATATTATTTTTACGACGCAATTCAAAGTTATAAAAAATATCTGGTTGGATTTGCTTAATATCTTTTTCTAAAAGCAACACTTTGTTTTTATAAAATTTAAGTTTGTTTGACCTATCAGAAAATTTCACTTCCGTTTCATACTTTTTTCCTTTTTTGCCAAAACCCAAACGTATTTCAGCTTCAGAAGTCAAACTCATTATATTAAATGTAAGTAAAAAATCATTTTTAAGCTGTTTTGGATATTCCAACACAATTCCTTGAGATCCGATAGCTTCTTGAACATAAAAAGACTTATCGCTGGCTTCCCAAACATTCATATCTATATTCTTGAGCCACGATTGCATCTCTTGAGGAGGAACAACATATGAACTATTAACAGAAGACGCAAACCAGATACCTGTTCCTAAGACACCACAGGTTAATGCAATCAAACTCCACAGCAAGCGTTTCCTCAATTTTATCTCCCAAACACGGCATCTTTAAGTCTTTTAAGCGTAGCCTTTGCAATCGGACGAGCTTTAGCAGCCCCATCTTCAAGCATTTCTTCAACCTCGGCAAAATGAGACATATAATAATTATATTTTTCTCTTGCTTGGCTGACTTCGGCAATCACCGCGTCCAACAACATATTTTTAATATGTCCGTAACCGAGTTTACCTTGACGCAATCCCTCTCCCATCTCTTTGAGCTGCTCAGGTTTTGCAATTGATTTATATATTTCATAAACCAATATTTCATCCGGATTTTTAGGTTCTTCCATTGGTCTTGAATCAGTTTTGATAGAAAAAATTGCTTTTTTAATAGCTTTGTCATCTTCAAACAATGGAATAACATTTCCGTAGGATTTGCTCATTTTGCGTCCATCAACTCCGGGTACGACCGCCACATTTTCTTCAACATAATATTCCGGCAAACGTAAAAGTTCCTTGCCATAATGAGCGTTAATCGCTCCGGCAATATCACGAGCAATTTCTACATGCTGGACCTGATCTTTTCCAACCGGCACCACATCGGTATCATAAGCCAAAATATCAGCAGCCATCAATGTCGGATACGTGTAGAGGCCCATATTAATACCATCATCATCGGGTTTGTTCACCGCTCTGTTTTTATCGACCATTGCTTTATAAGCGTGAGCCTTGTTCATAAAACCTTTAGGTGTATACGCATATAAAATTGTTGTAATTTCAGGAATTTCTGGAATATCCGACTGCCTATAAAATATCGATTCGTTAGGATTTAAACCGCTAGCCAAATAGATACAGGCGATTTCTTTCATTTTTTGATTTAATACGGTAGGATTTTTTTCAGCGTTTATTGCATGATAATCTGCAATAAACATATAATGTTTACCACCCTGAGATATAGCCTGTTTTCCCAACTCAATTGCAGGCTTAATAGCCCCCAAATAATTTCCCAAATGCGGCGTCCCGGTTGGTTTAACACCTGTCAGAATTGTTTTTCCCTTGAACATATTAGGTATTTTCCTTATTTTTCTGTTGAATTTATTTGCAATAATAGATACTCTGTTTAACTGGTTAAATCAATAATTTTTTAGGACGAGGAATATGCTAGACATCAAATTTATCATTGATAATCAACAATACGTAAAAGATAGCTTGGCAAAGAAAGGGTTTGCTGCAGAGAATGTTGATCGTCTAATCTCCTCATACCTTGAAATGAACAAACTCAAAACTTCTTCCCAAGCCTTAGCGGAAGAAAAGAACAAATTAAGCAATTCTATTAAATCTGCATCAGCGGAAGAACGCCCTAATATCATTGCCAAAAGCAAGGCTTTGGGAGAGGAATTAAAAAAAGAACAGGAAGAGCTTTCCAAAATCGAAGCAGACTTTGAGCTCCAAATGCTAAAAATGCCCAATTATCCAAGTCCTGATTGTCCTGTTGCAGCGGATGAAAGCGGTAATGTTGTTATTCGCAAAGTCGGAGAACCGCGTAAATTTGATTTTACACCGCGAGATCACATAGAGCTGATGGAACTTAACGATTGGTCTGAAATGGAAAGAATAGCCAAAGTATCAGGCTCACGAACATATGCGATTAAAAATGATTTAGCTCAGCTTGAACTTGCCATACATATGATGGTTCTTGACAAATTGCGCAATCATGGTTTTACCGTTATTACTGTTCCTGCATTATCCAAAGAAAAACCCTTATACGGACAAGGATATCTGCCGTTTTCTCGTGATGAAATATATTACATGCCTGCAGATGATCTTTACCTTTCCGGAACAGCCGAATTAATACTGAATTCACTGCGTGCCGATGAAATACTTCAAGAAAATGAATTACCTATTCTCTATGCAGGTTTTTCACCATGCTTCCGTCGCGAAGCCGGAGCGGCAGGAAAAGACACCAGAGGCTTGGTTCGTGTCCACCAATTTATGAAAACCGAGCAATTTGTGATATGCAAAAATGATATTGCCGAAAGTGAAAAATGGCATCAAAAGCTTTTGGCCATTTCTGAAGAAGTTTTGCAAGATTTAGAACTTCCTTACCAAGTTTTGGATATCTGCACGGGCGACATGGGAGCGCCAAAGTACCGTCAATATGATTTGGAAGCATGGGTTCCATCACAAAACTGCTACAGAGAAACGCACTCATGTTCCAATATCACAGACTGGCAAGCACGCCGCACCAATTTACGTTATCGTGACAACGCCGACGGCAAGGTCAAATATGTTCATACCCTAAACAACACCGGCATTGCCACACCACGCGCTTTGGTTCCTTTTATTGAAAATCATCAAAACGCCGACGGCAGCGTAAATATTCCTGTAAAACTTCAGCCCTATCTCGGTGGCAAAAAAGTTATCGGCAAAGGAAAATAGATGCTTTTAGATAAAAGCAAAGTAAAATATGTTTTGTTTGATTGGGACGGTACACTTTCAGATAACGGAGATATAGTTATATCTTCTGTCAACCAAGTCTTAAAAGAACATGGCATGAAAGATTGGGAACAACAAAAAGATAAACGCAATCCCAAGCTCTCATTATGGGATAATTTTGCCAACATATTTGGTCATAATTGGCAAGCTGCATATGCCCGTTATGTAGAAATATATAAGCAGCATATTCCGTCCATGGTACGATCATTTCCAAACGCGGAAAAAGTACTGAAAACGCTTAAAGAAGATGGCGTAGAACTTATGATAATGACCAATAAAGACCCGCAACTTCTAGAGATTGAATTACCTTTATTATATAAACCCGACTTATTTTCAAGAATAACCCCTGGTCACGAAGCCCCCAAAGACAAACCATATCCTGAACATATTTTTTATACTCTTCGCGGTCTACTTACCCCGCAAGAAATTAATCCTCAAGATGTCTGGATGGTAGGAGACAGCAATCAAGACAGCGATTGCGCTCTGGCTGCCAACGTCCTGCCGATACGAATCAATACGTCTTTATTTGATGAAAGTTCCGTTCATTCTTCTAATATTGCTTGGTTCAAAGACTTTGACGAATTGTATAATCTATTAGCAAAAAATTAAAAGCCTTATATAATAATGATACTATCGATTCTATCTTTGTTTTCGAGGTCTTGTTATGTTTGAAAAATTTGAAATGGATTATGCTAATCTGCCAAAATATATATTTATTGCTGTCATCATAATTGCCATCGTTATCCTCAATATTTATTTTGTCAAAGCATATACATCATCCAACAATGAAGTAATTGTAGACTATTCATTAAGAGATGACGATATAAATCCTAGCAGGGAAGCAGCTGTCGCAGGTTTATTCTATCCCGCGGACGTATACCAACTTCACCAAGATATTGAAAATTATCTTGCAATGGTTCCTCCAAGTTTAAACAAACGACCTCATATTCTGATAGTGCCTCATGCAGGTTATCTATATTCTGCCCAAGTTGCGGCACACGCCTATCAAAAGATTTTACCTTTTAAAAAGCAAATAAAAAAAGTCTTTTTACTAGGTCCTTCGCATAGAGTTCCTCTCAATAATCTAGCACTTTCTTCTGCTGCAAATTTCAAAACTCCGTTAGGCGAGGTCAAAGTAAACAAAAAAATTACAGCAGAATTGGCATCAAAACCAAATTTTGCAATAAATGACAAAGCGCATAAAAACGAGCATGCGCTTGAAGTCCAGCTTCCTTTTTTACAAAAGACGCTTGAAAAATTCAGCATTATCCCCATTTTATATGGGAATACTACACCGCAAAAGATAGCAACAGCCTTAAAGCCCTATCTGGAACAAAATGATTCTTTACTTATCATATCAGCAGATTTATCGCACTATCTTGATTATGATACTGCTTCCGAAATTGATAAAGAAACGGCAAGCATGGTGGAACAAAACCAAGCCATTGACGAACATCGCTCCTGTGGTGCAACTGGTATAAACGCAGCTTTGCTTTTGGCAAAAGCTCTCGGATTCAAACCTCATCTTCTTGATATCACCAACTCCGGAAATATCACCGGTGACATGAACAGTGTGGTGGGTTACGCAGCTTGGATGTTTAATCGCCAACCATCCGAAACGCCTAAACTCTCGGCACTAGAACAAGAGACCGAAAACCTACGTTTTTTTGCCAAACACAATAAAACTGATTTACAAAATATTGTTAAACAAGCATTGGAACATGCCGTTGTTAACAAACAATTCACTCCAAACCGAGATAATTATCCAGATGTTTTATTTAACAAAGGAGCTTCTTTTGTTACTTTAACCCGTAAAGGAGAATTACGCGGCTGCATTGGCTCTCTACTGCCAAGCCGAGCCATTGCTTTGGATATAGCCGACAATGCTTTCCAAGCCGCATTAAAAGACAGCCGTTTTTCTCCTTTAAGCGCAGAAGAGCTAAAAGATACGGATTTCAATATTTCTCTGTTAACGGGATATGAACGCATCAGATGCCAAAACGAAGAGGAATTACTGTCACAAATCAAACCGGAAATTGATGGTCTGGTTATAAGAGACGGCGACAGACAAGGACTTTTTCTTCCCTCTGTCTGGAAACAGCTTCCCAATAAAAAAGAATTTCTAACAAATCTTAAAATCAAAGCCGGCCTAAGCCCGACTTATTGGTCAGATAAAATGAAAATATACAGATTCAGAACTGTGGAGATAAATAATGAAGATTAAAGGGTATGAAATAGCAATACCAGAAAATGAACTTGATGCTATTTTTGCGGATAAAATACAAACCTTCAACATGATAGATCAAAATTTTGAAGGATATCGTGCACTGTCTGAAGGAGACAAAAAAGCACTTTATTATCTGGTTCGCGCCGCCAAAATGATGAATGAAGTTGCTCTTGAACAAGATCATCCCCTAAACCTAACATTAAAAGCCGAATTAGAAGCAGCAGTATCAAACACTCATGCAGCCAAAGCCTTACGCTTATTTAATTCATTTAACGGAGTTGCCGGTTTAAACGGCATAGATTCCGAACCGATTGAAATTTTTAAAGGTGTACATATTTTCAAAGGTCGCAACTTTTATCCCACAGATTTAGACGTTGAAGAATTCCACAAGATTTTGGAACAAATGCTTGAACAAGGCAAAACAGAAGAAGTTAGCAAAATTCTTTCTGCACGCACCATGGTTCGCCGTTTCGGCAAAGAACTAAAAGCAATCGACTATACGGAATATTTTGCTCCTATTTTTAGCAAAGTAGCAAACGAGTTAGAATTAGCCGCACACTATTCAACCAACGCTGCGTTCAATGATTATTTGGGTTGGCAAGTGCAAGCGCTTCTCCAAAATAATGAAGACATGGATCAACTGGCAGATAAACACTGGGCTGTTTTACAAGATACACCTCTTGAATTCACATTAAGTAGGGAAAACTATGATGACGAAATGACCCCAACTGTCTATGATAATCCGCACCTTGTTAAAATGCTGTCTGAAGCCGGTATAGAAGTCACACCCAAAGACACGCTGGGGGTTCGAGTTGGTATTGTTAATGCGCAAGGAACCAAATTACTGCTCACATTTAAAGAACAAATGAAAAATTTGGCGAAACTGATGCCCTATGCAGACAAATACAAACAAGATATAGCAGACAATGAATTAAAACAAACCATGGTAGACGTTGACTTGGCTACGTTACAAGGAGATTATGCTCAATGCCGCGGGGGCATCACCACCGCACAAAATTTGCCCAACAACGATAAACTTTCCATAAAGTTAGGCGGCGGTCGCCGTAATGTGTATCATCGTCAGGTTCGACAAAACATAGATACTGAACGCACACACAAGATGTTACACGCACTGGTCTCAGAAACGCTTCATCCTTATTATAACCCTGAAGCGGAGCATATTTTTGTTATTGGTCACGAAAACGGACATTCACTCGGTCCCAACAGTAGTTACCAAAATGCGTTGGGAATATATAACCACATTATTGAGGAAAACAAAGCGGATGTAATTTCCATTACTTTCATGCCTGAATACGTAAAATCCGGAGTAATTAGTGACCAAACCTTAAAAGAAATATACACGACCTGGATAGTACGTATGCTTTTAAAAAGTAAACCTCAGCTGATTCAGCCACATCGCATGGGAGATTTAATTCATTTTAACTTTTTATTGGAACACAAAGCTATCAACTTTAATTCTGAGCAAAAGTTAGAAATAAATTTTGCCAAAATGGATGAAGTTATGCATAAACTCCTTCAAGAAACAATAGAAATTCAGCTTTCCAAATCACCACAGCGAGCCAAAGAATTTATTGATCGTTGGACTGCTTGGAACGATCTGAGCGCATATATTGCAAAAACTTTACAAGACTTAGGTATTAAACCATATAAAGAAATCAGGACATATTTATAAAATGTATTACAGTTTTTTTGAAATTTTCTCTATCGGCGTAGGCCCTTCGAGTTCGCATACGGTTGGACCGATGCGAGCAGCCAAAAGATATTTGGACAATCTAAAATCGGAGCAAAAGTTTTCCTCTGTTGAACATGTAGAAGTCACTCTATATGGTTCACTTGCATTGACGGGCTTCGGCCATGGAACGGTCAAAGCAATTGTATATGGTCTTATGGGTTTGGAAGCGGAAGCTATTGATCCCGAGAAGCCTTATGTGGTTGCAGTCGAAAGAGACAATATATTGCATCTTGGGCAAGAAAGAGCCATTCCGTTTATTTTATCCAAAGACATTGTTTTTGCTAAAGAAACATTTCTGCCAGAACATTCCAATGGAATGAAATTTTCGGCTTATGATTCCAAAGGAAATTTATTGCTGGAGGAAGTTTATTTTTCGGTCGGCGGCGGAACAATAGCACGCCGAGATGAAATATCCAAACGTATTGAAAGAGAACCCTACAACGTACCTCATCAATTTGACACATGCAAAGAGCTACTGGAAGAATGCCAAAAATATCAATTAGACATATCCAATATCATCATGCAAAATGAAGTTTCACTCAAAAGTGAGAAAGAGGTCCGAGACGGAATACTAAAGATTCATAGAGTTATGCAAGCCTCCCTTGAACGAGGAATGCATGCCCGAGGTATCTTGCCAGGAGGGCTTGGCATTAAACGCCGCGCGTCTGAAATTTTCACGAGGCTGGAAGAAAAATTTTTAAGTAACGATATGGATCCGCTTATGATAATAGACTGGATAAATCTTTGGGGTTTTGCCGTTGCAGAAGAAAATGCGGCCGGCGGGCAAATTGTCACCGCTCCCACCATGGGATCAGCCGGTGTGATGCCTGCAGTAATCCGCTATTATGAACGTTTTGCATCTGCCAAATCCCCCTACGCCGTAGAAGAAGGAATTATCAAGTTTTTAACTACGGCATCGGCAATTTGCAGTCTATACCGCACCAACGCCTCCATATCCGGAGCAGAAGTTGGATGTCAGGGAGAAATAGGTGTTGCCTGTTCCATGGCCGCTGCCGGTCTTGCTGCAGCCATGGGAGGAACCCCCAATCAAATAGAAGACGCCGCAGAAATTGCCATGGAGCACAACCTTGGTTTGACCTGTGATCCGGTAAATGGATTAGTGCAAGTGCCATGCATTGAACGCAATGCCATGGGAGCGGTCAAAGCGGTCAATGCTGCCAGACTTGCCATGCGCGGAGACGGCGAGCATTTTGTTAGTCTTGACAGTGTTATAAAGACCATGTATCGCACCGGCTATGACATGAATAATAAATACAAAGAAACCTCTCTTGGCGGATTAGCCGTAAATGTAT
The DNA here is from genome assembly GCA_944393685.1 of uncultured Alphaproteobacteria bacterium. GTDB lineage: Bacteria > Pseudomonadota > Alphaproteobacteria > RF32 > CAG-239 > CAZU01. The sequence continues at coordinate 81,211 of CALYAW010000003.1, read as the reverse complement.
CCAATTGTTAGGAAGAGTGCTTTTTTTCTTGCTAAATTTACAAAAAAGAGCCACACTTCTAAAAAACAAGAAACGATACAGTCCAATATTCAGATAAGAGGAAACTATGTTATCGAAACTTTTTAAAGGAGAGTTTTCGCTTGCTGCCACTTTTTGGAAGTTTGGCGTACTCGGATTGATTACTATCAAATTAGCAGTAAAATTGTTTGAAAAACTTCTTTCTGCACACATTCCAAGCGGAAGTATCTATAACTTTTTTATGTATCATTTTCACCCTATATATTCATCAAAGCTGAGTATATTCTGGACGTTGTGGTATGTTTCAAGCCTCTTGATATTTGCCGCCTACTCATGGAATATCACTTTGGGAGTATGGAGAAGCGCATCCAATTATGATAAGAGTATTTGGCTGAGTTTTTTGGCAAAAGCCGGTATTTTATTTCTTCTTTTTATTCTCTGGAGCTCGGTTATAATGACCGCAGCGCGTTTTTTTGGATTCTGAACATGAAATTTACAATCGCCTTTTTTGTTCTTTTCTTACTATCCGCCTGCACTGTCGGAGAGTTCACGCCGGAGCGCCATGCTCAATATGAGAGCCCTGTCGACTGCGAAAGAACACCGCAACGCTGTATTCAAGGCTATCCTTGGTAAAGGATTGCCATGGTCAAAGTTATTACCTTAGGTTGCCGTATCAACAGTTATGAATCTGAAGTGCTCAAAGAAAAATTAGCAGGTATTGATGATTTAATTATCATCAACACATGTGCCGTTACGGGAGAAGCCGAACGACAATGTCGCCAAACAATTCGCAAATTACGCAGAGAACATCCTTCAGCCAAAATTGTCGTAACCGGTTGTGCGGCACAAGTTTCTCCTCAAAAATTTGCACAAATGGACGAAGTTGACCTTGTCCTTGGCAACAAAGAAAAAACAGAAATAGAAAAATACCTAACCCTCCCCCTAACGGAAAAAACAATCGTTGGCAATATCTTTGATTATGACGACTACGATAAATATTTAATCACGGGTTTTGAAGGCAGACACCGAGCCTTTGTGCAAATTCAACAAGGTTGTAATCATCGATGTACATACTGCATTGTTCCTTTTGCAAGAGGCTCCAATCGTTCCGTTCCGGAAGAAGAAATCATTTGTCAGATTCAAAAACTTTTGAAAGAAGGTTTCAAAGAAATATGCCTGACAGGCGTAGATGCATGCTCTTACAAACCCTCTTTCAGCCAACTGGTACGACACATTTTAGAGCAAGTTCCGGAATTACCGTCTTTACAATTTGGTTCGCTTGACCCAGCTGCAATAGATGAAGAATTTATTGGATTGGTACAAAAATATCATAACATTCATCCGCACTTTCATTTTTCGACACAATCGGGCGATAATATGATTCTCAAACGCATGAAACGTCGTCATACCCGTGAAGATGTAATCAACTTATGTCAACGCATAAGAGAGGCTAGAAGCGAAGCAACTTTTGGTTCAGATTTCATTTGTGGTTTTCCGACCGAAACAGACGAACAATTCCAAAACACAGTTAAATTAGTACATCAAGCAGGCATAAGTAAATTGCATGTTTTTCCATACTCCGAACGTCCTGGAACTCCGGCCGCCTTAATGCCACAAGTACCGGTAAAGATACGCCGCGAACGAGCCCGCATTTTAAGAGAACAAGGAGAGTGTATAGATGAATAACTGGTTTCAACGATTGGGTTTGGGATTAAAAAAATCCTCAGCCAAAATCAGTTCCGGATTAAGTGAAATACTTTTTTCTCAAAAACTTTCTTTAGAAAATCTGGAAGAATTGGAAGATGTTTTAATTTCCACAGATATGGGAGTAAACGCAAGCGCAAAAATTATTAAAGAGTTTTCTACCCGTAGATTTGAAAAAAACATAGATGAAAAACTTATCCGCCGATTCCTGGCAGAAGAGATTGAAAAAATCCTGTCCCCCTGCCAAAAAGAAATACATCTGGATACCAACCATCCCGAAGTAATTTTGCTGATTGGAGTAAACGGCGCCGGCAAGACCACAACCATTGGAAAACTGGCGGCAAAATACAAAGATCGGCAAATATCCTGTATAGCCGGCGATACTTTCCGCGCTGCGGCTGTAGAACAACTTAAAATATGGGGTGAACGTAGCAAGATACGCGTGTATTCCGGCGCCCCAAGATGCGATGCCGCAAGTTTATGTTTTGAAGGCTTAACTGAAGCTCTCAAGCATCGAGATGACATTGTACTTATTGATACGGCCGGACGTTTACAAAACAAAACCGATCTGATGGACGAATTAAAAAAGATAGTACGCGTCATCAAAAAAGTCATTCCCGAAGCACCGCAGCATATTTGGCTTTGCTTGGATGCTACCTCGGGACAAAATGCGTTAGACCAAGTAAAAACGTTCAATACGGCACTCAACATTAACGGCCTGATTATCAACAAACTAGATGGCAGTTCCAAAGGAGGCATTTTAGTTGCTGTTGCGGAAGAAACCAAACTTCCGATACTCTATGTTGGGGTCGGAGAAAGCATAGAAGACCTCAATGTTTTTAACGCTGCGGAATATAGCCGCAGTTTGCTGGACATAAGCTGATGCAAGACATGTTGGAGCTCATACAGCAAAATCAAATACCCGAATTTTCAGTAAGTGAAATATCGGCGGAAATAAAACGTTGTGTAGAAACGACTTTCAATAAAGTACGCATCAAAGGAGAAATTTTTGGAGCCAAGCGGGCGGATTCCGGACATTGGTATTTATCTCTTAAAGATGAAAATGCCGTTCTTTCCGCTGTCATTTGGCGAGGAACAGCCTCTTCCCTCCCTCTCAAACCGGAAGATGGTCTTGAAGTTATAGTCACGGGGAAGATAACAACATTTCCGGGAAAATCCTCCTATCAGATAATAATAGAAGCCATGGAAATAGCCGGTACGGGAGCCTTACTAAAACTTTTGGAAGAACGCAAAAAACAATTTGCAGCAGAGGGGTTGTTTGATGCGGCGCACAAAAAAGCCATTCCTTTTTTACCGCGTACAATAGGTGTTGTCACATCAGCCAGCGGAGCGGTAATCCGAGATATTATTCACCGTGTAAGAGACCGTTTTCCGAGCCACATTTTAATCTGGCCGACACCGGTACAAGGAGCCGGAGCGGAAATAAAAATAGCCGAAGCCATTAAGGGTTTTAACCAACTTGCCGTCAAACCGGACGTATTAATTGTCGCTCGCGGAGGCGGAAGTTTGGAAGATTTATGGTGTTTTAATGAAGAAGTCGTTATCCGCGCTGTTTACGCCTCTGATATTCCTATTATCTCTGCTGTCGGACATGAAACGGATACCATGCTGATTGACTATGTCGCCGACAAACGAGCCCCTACCCCTACGGGAGCCGCGGAGTTTGCGGTCCCTGTCCGAACAGAACTCATGGCTCAAACACAAGCTCTACATGCTCGTCTGCTCAACTCATGCGCACGCTACATCATGGAAAAGAAAAATATATTGCAGGGGCTCGCGCGCGGGATTCCCAATCTAGAACAAATTTTATCTGATGCCACACAGAAACTTGATGATAGAATAGAACGCTTAAAAATAGCTTTTAAAAATCTCCTGAATGACAAACATAACCACCTAAAACTTTCAGGACTAAAACCCTATTATGTCAAAAATATTTTTGAAAAAAATCAAGAAAATTTAAATAATCTTTTATTAAGATTAGAATCTGTTTCGGTAGAAGCAGTTTTGAAACGAGGATTTGCGTGGATAAAAGACAGTAATGATCAAACGATCTACAATCTGTCGCAAGCACAAAAGACAGAGCATCTGAAAATACATTTTTACGACGGCAGCCTTCCTGTTAGTTCCAATTCAAAAACATCCTCCGTTTCAAAAAAACACAACCTCAAATCGGAAAAAAGAAATGCCCTTCAAAAAGATCTCTTTAATTTTTAGCATAATTTTATTTGGTACCTCAGCTCAAGCATCTCAACTTTGCGGAGAGGCTCGCCAAGGAGAAATCCTTGTCGGCAAAACTACTCCCGAAACACAAATAATTTTCAATACCGATAATAAAATTCTAAGTGACAAAGACGGCATCTTTCTTTTGGCGCTTGGACGGGATGAAAATCTTAATTCCGAAATTACATTTATACAAAATAATACTTCATCGGCATCACACAAATTAGATATTGCATACGGAAACTGGGATATCCAAAACATAAAAGGAGTTCCTCCGCGCAAAGTCACTCCCTCAGATTCTGACATGCGAGACATTGAGTTGGAACAAAAATTATTACGAGCCGCTTTAGCGACCAAAGAACCAACTCCGTATTGGAAAAAAGGTTTTATCCAACCTGTGGAAGGGCGTATCAGCGGAAAGTTCGGCGGACAACGAATAATGAATGATATCAAAAGGAACCCGCATGCCGGAACGGATATTGCGGCCAAAGAAGGAACTCCAATAAAAGCATCATCAGATGGCATAGTCGTTTTAGCGGCACCTGACTTATTTTATTCTGGCAACGTAGTCGTAATTGACCACGGATATGGTTTACACACCATATATGCTCATCTTAAAGAAATCCACGTTAATCGTGGTGATGAAATAAAGCAAGGAACTATTATCGGCCTTGTCGGTCAGACAGGAAGAGCCACGGGTCCGCACTTACACTGGGGAGCATCCCTAAATGGGATAAAATTTCGACCGGCATCTCTCTTAAATATAAACAATAACCACGATTTTTGTTTTACTTTATAAACGAATAATGTAGTATGGAAGCAAATAGCCTTTAAAGCGAGGTTTGGCATGACAGAAAACACACATAAACAGATTGTTTGGGATTCGATAGTTTGCTTAATTGTGGATGATGATAAATTTTCACGAACATTTATCAAAACCGCTTTGTATCAAATAGGCATAAAAAATACAAAAGAAGCAAGCACAACCGAAGAAGCGCTGGAATTACTCCGTAGTTTTAAGATAGACGTTATTTTATTAGATCAACAAATGCCTAAACAAAATGGTCTTGACTTAGCAAAAGAGCTACGCAACGGCGGACACAACGAAAACGGTGGAATGACACCGATTATAATGATAACGGTTGACACCAAAGAAAGGACTGTCCTTGATGCTAAAGATTTAGGGATACAAGAATATTTGGTCAAACCAATCTCTCCTCTGGCACTCAAAAAAAGAATATGTACCGCTTTAGGTTTAGCTCCGGAAAGAATATAATATCGTGACCAATACATTACAAATTTTTTGGCTTTCTGTTTTGCAGGGAATTACGGAATTTTTGCCGGTGAGTTCATCCGGACATTTAATTTTATTTGCAAAATATACCTCTTTTCCTGATCAAGGATTAGCACTTGATGTAGCTGTTCATGTCGGTTCCATTCTTGCTGTTATGATATATTTTTCAGAAGATATATGGCAAATTATAAAAGGATTGTGTAAAACTTATTTTATTCCCACATTTAAATTTGCGGGAGCGCGCCTTTTTTGGTTGATTGCCGTTGGTACAATTCCAATTGTAATAGTTGGCTTCATTTTAAAAAACATTGGCATGGATTGGTTACGTAGTTCCCACTTGATTGGTTGGACTATATTAGGTTATGGAATATTACTATTCATTGCAGACAAAATAGGCATGACCATCCGCAAAATAGATCATCTGACTGCTTTGGATGCCATTCTGATAGGCTGTGCTCAATGTTTGGCTTTGATACCTGGCACGAGCCGTTCTGGAGCAACCGTTACCATGGCACGTTTTTTGGGTATGGAACGCAGAGAAGCCGCAAAATTCTCAATGTTGTTATCTATTCCCGCCATTATTGCCGCTGCATCATTAGTTGCTTTTGAAATGTACCAAGACAATAATCTAACCGAAATTATTCAGGCGATAGACGGCATCACATATTCTTTCGGAGCTTCGATTATCGCCATATACATTGTCATGTGGTGGCTCAAAAAATCGACATTTTTACCCTTTGTAATATACCGTGTTATATTGGGTGGACTATTGCTTTTGGATTCATACGGATATTTAAATAAGTTTCTTGACTAACCTCAAAAAACAAGGTATACAAAGTTTCACTGCAATAGTTAATTTCTAAGGAATTAATCCCAATGCCCTGGTGGCGGAATTGGTAGACGCGCATGCTTCAGGTGCATGTTGGCTCAGCCAGTGGAAGTTCGAGTCTTCTCCAGGGCACCATACTAAAAAAGACCCATTAGGGTCTTTTTTAGTATGGTGAAAAACAAACAACAACTTATTTAGTTTATTTCATGACAGATTACTCTTTAACAACCTCTCTCCTTGAATGGTACCAAAGCAACGGCCGAAATCTTCCCTGGCGGGTCAAAGGCGGAGCACACCCGAACCCATATATTGTACTCATATCAGAGGTCATGCTTCAACAAACAACGGTAGCAACCGTAATTCCATATTTTGAGAGATTTATAAAACGTTTTCCGACTATTTTTGATTTAGCCGCAGCCAATATAGATGAGATTTATCAATATTGGGAAGGTTTAGGCTATTATTCCAGAGCCCGATCATTGCACTCATCAGTTCAAAAAATAGTAAAAGAATACAAAGGTATTATCCCGCAAACCAAAGAAGAAATTCTGAACCTAAAAGGAATTGGCCCTTATACCGCAGCCAGCATTTTAGCTCTAGGCTTCAATCAAGCGGAAACCGTAATTGACGGCAATGTAATTCGCGTTATTTGTAGATTATACCACCTAACCTCCCCAATAAATACTCTCAAGCAGCAAATACGCGAACTTGCAGAAAACCTAACCTCACAGCAACACCCTGCCGATTATGCCTCAGCCATCATGGATTTTGGCGCTCTTATTTGTACTCCCCAAAATCCACAATGTCTAATCTGTCCATGGAATAAGAAGTGCCAATCTTTCGGTCAAACCGATATAGACCTCATTCCCCTCCGCCCCAAAATTAACAAAAAAGAAAAATGCGGAAATGTTTACATTATAACAAACAATATTGGCCAAATTTTGATTGAAAAACGCAGAGAAAAAGGATTATTATCAGGCCTATGGGAATTTCCATGGGACGAAAAATGCTTATTTGAAAATGCCATAGATACAGGCTTAAACATCTCCCATACTTTTACCCATTTCAAATTAACATTAAAAATCTATACACTGACAACAACAAACTTCTCTAAAGGAAAATTCATATCACCCAAAGACTTCAAAAACTACGCTTTTTCTACACTGATGAAGAAGGTTTGGAAAACATACTCAACAAAAAACTATTAATAAACTTTCATTTAAAATAAAGTTATTGTGATTTATCTGTAACTTCTTAAACAATAAGGCCGCAATTTTAAATTGCGGCCTTAAACTCTAACCTATTTTAGTATCTTCTTTAAGCACCTCGCCGGTTTGAGCATATGCATCAACGGCTCGAGCGGCTTTCTTAGACAGAGCGATACATCCCGGACCGGAAACACAGCCTCCCTCACAACACATCACTTCCAACATGTTGTTTTCACCACCTTTGGTTGCGTAGCGCTTTAAGAGTTTAATATTTTCCTTGGTCAAACCATCAATCTTCTCAGGACGAATATCAAACTTATCTCCGACCAAACTAGCCACAGCTCCAGCAACACCGCCCGTAACCGGAAACTGTCTTCCTTGGACATGAGAAATTTTATTAAATGGAATTTCTTCACATTCATCAACATTAATACCAGCGGCAACCAACATTGCCCCCAATTCTTCAAAAGTTAGGACATAATCAACATTTGGATCCCATTCTGCCTCAGCTCTTTTTGCCAAACATGGACCGACAAAAACAGCCACACAATCAGGAGCTTCTTTTTTAACCAATTCAGCAGTATAATACATTGGCGTTTTTGTATCAGAAACAAACGGTTTAATCTCCGGAATGTGCACCTGAGCAGCCCGAAAATAAGCAGGACAACAAGAAGTCGTCATAAAAGGCTTTCCATCTTCCATTCTCTCAACAAATTCTGCCGCTTCTTTCTGCGTGGTAATATCAGCACCGACAGCAACCTCAATCACATCTGAAAAACCAAACTTTTTCAATGCGCCAACCAACGCGTTAAGGGAACCAGGAAATTGTCCGGAAATTGCCGGAGCCAACATTGCGACCACATGTTTATCGGTCTCTTTAATCTCACGCATAACATCAATCATTTGCGACCGCTCGACGATAGCACCGAACGGACAAGAAGCCAAACATTTTCCGCAAGAAATACATTTTTCGGTATCAATATGTTCTTTGCCCGATTCATCTTTTGTAATAGCGCCCACCGGACAAGCTTCTTCACAAGGAACAGGAATTTTAACTACCGAATGATAAGGACAAACTTCAAAACACTTACCGCAATTAACACATTTGTCAGGATCAATATGAGCGCGCCCTTTAATAATTGAAATAGCTTCTTTTGGACAGTTCAAACGGCAGGGCTGAGCAAAACAACCCCGACAAACATCCGTAATAACATATTGAGACTTAACACAAGCCGAACAAGCAATATCTATCACCGACAGTTTATTTTTAGGAGCTTCTTTTCTCTCTAAAGCCTGCTCGCCATACTCTTTCAAAGTTATTAACTCATCTTGTTCTTCTTCAGGACAATGCCCCAACCCAGCCATACAGCGATACTTCAAAACGGCTCTGTCTTTATATATGCAACACCGACTAGACTGCATGTCTTTTGGACGCAGTTCCAAAGGAATTCTGTCAGCTTGTGCAAATTTATCTTGCAAATAACTTTCTGCTAATTTAATCAAAATTTTTGTACGCATTAAGTTTGCGTTATTCTTAGGTATCAACATTTACTTCAAACTCTTTTTATTATCTATTATTAACAGCTTTTTTTAATTTCTTCGCGAATTTTATTCACGACTTTTTCATAGGTAGCTTCTTCAACCAATTCATCATTAACAAAAACAAACGGTCCGTTATTGTATTTTGTTTTGACATCCTTACACAAATTCATGCAACGTTCTTCAACAATTTCTATTTGCTCGGCAATATCGGCGGGAGCATTAAATTCCAACGACTGGATTTGAGCAGCTCCCATCACAAAACAGGAAGTGCCGACGCAGATTCTGACTTTTACTTTATTTGCCATTGTTTAAAGGTCCTTCTCTATATGTATTTAACACTAATTTCCTTCAGATATTTATCCTGCAGAATTCTAAAGATTTTTTTGACGATATTACGTCTTATCTCCAGCTCCATAGGCAAATTAGGATCTTGGTGAGCAATATTGATTTTAGTACCGACCACAAAATCAATCTTATCGCTGTCCAACAGCAACTTTGCCAACCGAGTAGCTCCGTTATTTTTATTGGTATCTATGCCTTCTTTTAACATACGATACACTTCCGTCAAGGTTAAAATTCCTTCCGTGACCAAATCTATACCATCCATAATAGAGCACATCGGAATTTTCTCATCAAATGATGTTTTATCTATTTCACACTTTAGGCACAATTCGCGCTCAATAATATTAGCGGTTGTTCCTCCGCAAATAGCTGTTTTACCATCATAACTTGACACCAATTCCGCAAACTCGGCATCTCGTTTTTCATCAAACGGAGGTCCAGTCAAAACCAATAATTTTCTTGGCTTTCGAAAATACAGAACGACACAACTTATATCGTCTCCGGCCTTATGATTAAGCTCTTTACTTATGGCTTCTTGAACAATTGCATTTGCCAAATCACTTGCAGAAATAGTTGGATTCTTACGAATTTTTTCCAAAACAAAATCCAAACAACCTTGACGTTGCCACCCCAGCGGATAATTTTTGTTTCCGATTCCCGCCTGAGTAACACCATCTGACATTAAAATAATACGATCTTCTTCTTGATTGGTCAGTTGTGATATATTAATAGTTCTGTCTTTCCACTTTTCGGAATATATTTCTCTATACCGCACGTTAACAGCTTTATTATCTCGAATAAACATAAACGGAGGATTGTCCATTTCAAAAATGCGGGTTTTTCCGTCTAGCTGCGTATCCACTACCGAAAATGTTGCATAACTTATTTTTCGAATTTGACAAACGGGTAATGCGTCCATCATTACTTCCGATGAATGCATCAGCTCCATATTGCTTTCTACAAATTTCATTGCCATCCGCGTGGTCATTGAAGATAAAATATTAGCTTTAACACCGGAGCCAAGACCATCGGACAAGATAGAAATAATACGTCTTTCTTCGGGAATTTTTTTTGAATAGACCGTATCACCGAAACAATCTTCGCCATTTTTTTGTTGCTGAGCAGAGCCAATTTCAATAAATAAAGAATCGCTCATTGATTAAAATTTCCTTTCGGTAGAATTGGTACGAATTTTAATCCCCTCGTTTTCCCTATCCGTAGTGGCATAATCTTTGGCAATTGAACGCAGCAAAACCTCCGTTTCAGCCATATGCTCACCAAGTGTACACGCAATTTGCTGCACCGTTGCCAAATTTTTATGAATAACTTCTCTGGCTTTTTCAGCAATTTTTTCTTTATGCATTTCAGCATTGGTCACATCTTCAATAATTCCACCGACACTTTGTTTTTTATCAATATTAAAGACTACGACATCAAACATTTTGTCTTCATGACGAACATGCTCTTTATGAATATCCTGCTCCAACTCCAAAGAAGCCGAAAACAAATTGGTAAAGCTGACAAAATCACGAAGATTAGCACCATATAAATTATTATAATCATAGATATCGGCATGTTCTTCTTCATTCCAAAAAGTATCTCGAAACTGATCATTATATTCCATAATATTGAGCTTAGCATCAACAATCACTATAGGAGACGGGATACAACGAATCAGCGCATTTGCCTTACGCTGAGCTTGGTGCTTCATATGAGAAACACACATTTCAGGTTCAGCTTTTCCTTCCAACAAAGCGCAAGCAAAATTACGACAAGTATTATAGCCACATCCGCCACAGTTAAGCTCATCTTCAATACTATACTTGCCAATTTTGGTCAGTACTTTTCGTATGTCGCTTTCTTCAAAATTTTTGTTTAGTCCGCCGACCTTTTGCGCCGTATAATTTTGCTTAATATTATATTGAGGGGTACGAGTAGCAGCTTCATCAAAACATGAATTTTTTAATACATCCATACGTTTTTGTAATCCAGATCCATTATTTGAAGTACAAGGACCTGACACACAGCCGCCATAACAAGCCAAACATTCCAAGAAAGTAGGTTTGGTCAAATGTTCGGCATCGATATGAGATAACTCCTCCTGTAGGCTATAAATTCCGGTAATTTGGGCCATATAAACATCTGCCGATAGATTATGCGGTTTAATAGTCTCAATCATTCCTCCCTCAATCGGATAAGCACAACCTTCTTTGGCAACCGAGGGAGAAAACACATCGAAAACACCTGGCGTCAACTCTGAGGGATTAATATTTTCATCTTTCAACCATTGGCGCAAATCTTCAAAACTCAAAGCTAAAGACAATAATTCAGGATGTCTGTCTGCTTCAAATTTTTTAGCGATACAAGGACCTATAAAAATCGTTTCTATATTTTGCCCGAAAGTTTCTTTTAAAATTCTGCAATGAGCCAATAAAGGAGAAGCCAACGGCGTCAAACAAGGCGTCAATTCCGGTAAATACTTTTCAATATATTCGACGACAGCTGGACAAGCAGTTGAAATCAGCAGCCGATTCTCTTTTTTATTCACACAATCTTTTAACAGCTCCACCGTTGAGGCTGTCACTTCCTGAGCACCGAGAGCAGTTTCACTCACCCCTTTAATACCAAGCCGTCTGATTGCGGCAACAATTTGTTCTTTAGTATATTGAGGAAATTCCGTTACCCAAGATGGCGCCAAAGATACATATATTTCTCGATTAGAGGAAACCAAATATTTGGCGCGAGACAAGTCATTTCGAGGCTGTTTAGCCTTAGCAGGACACACTTCATAACAAATACCACAGGCAATACATAATTCCGGCACAATCATCGCCGAATTATCCTCAATTTTAATTGCCTTAACAGGACACCTGCGCACACATTTATAACAATCCTGACAATCATTTTTGACGGTATATAACGGAAAATCACGATTAGACATTGTTTTTATCCTCAGAACCGGTTTTCAAAAAATGCTTCTCTAATATATCATAGAGCATTCCGCTTTCCACATTGTTATATTCTGTTCCGTCAATCGTAATATTTGGCCCCTTAGAACAACAATCACAACAACGCAGCCCCGTAAGTTCGACCTCGGCATTGAGATTGTGACTTTCCAAAAAGCTCTGTATCACCTGAAGATTTTTAGAATTTCCGCGAGCAAAACATGAGCTACCCATGCAAACTTTTATTGTCGAAGCCATTTTTCCTCCAACTCAAAAAATATTTACAAAAATTATATCGACAAGCTCCCCAAAACGCAACAGAAATAGTCAAAAATTAAAACTTATTTTTAGCGAGGAAAACAATGGTAATTTTCTTGATATAAATACAAAGCGGGATTATGATAGAAAGCAAAATGTCAATCATGAGGATCAGATGTCACAAGCCAACAGATTTGTTGCCGAAAAAAACCTGCTCGATACGCTAGACCGGATTGCTCGCAGCCACTCCGCCTATTCAGCGCTATACGTAAGTCTGTCCAAACTCAAGCCCAAAAATCGCCATCCCTCATTCATCAAAATTATTGCCAAGCTATTTGATGATTTGGTTGGCGCAGCAGAGGGAATGATGTATATTCTAAACAGCGGTGACTTTGTTATTTTGGGCAAAAATATTACCGAGAACATTGTTTCTAATGCGGTGGATAAATTGCGCAAAGGTCTGGCTTCTGACCCTATTTTGTTCAATGCCAATATTTCAGAATTTGCGCATTTATACAATTTCCCGAATGATTTTTATACATTGTACGAATACATACAAGAGCAGCTAAATAATGCGAGCCTTCCTGATTTTTCAAACCTCAAATACCCGATAGAAGCCTCACAAATGGAAGGCGTACTTGCTCACCTTGATGCTATAAATGTTCCGGAATTAATTAAGCATCAAAGTATTATCCGTCTTGAAAACGCCAACCAATTTCGCGTCATGTTTCAAGAATTTTTTGTAGCGGTCAAAGATCTCAGCGCGCAATATGATAAGAATATGGATATCACCGCCAATAAATGGTTGTTTTTATATCTGACACAAGCTCTTGATAAAAAAACGATAGCATCTTTTCAAGCAGCAGACATAAAAAATTGGCCTCAATGCATCAGCTTAAATATGCATTTATCTTCAATATTTACTCCGGAATTTGACACATTCCTAACCGACGGCCCTGTCAATCATCCGCAAATAATTGCAGAAGTGCAAATGATGGATATTTTTAACAAACTGGAGAGTTATTTTGAAGCCAAAGAAAAATTACACAAACAAGGCCATCAAATTTTAATAGACGGGTTAATTCCCGAAACACTCTCTTTAATAGATATAAACAGACTAGAACCAGATTTAATAAAGATTTTCTGGAATCCCATGATGGAATTTGACACCAACAATCAAGAACTCCATGACATCATCAATCGCTTTGGCAGTAATCGTATTATTCTTGCAAAATGTACAGATGAAAAGGCGTTACGCTGGGGAATTTCATATGGCATCCGCAATTTTCAAGGTCCTTATATGGATACCTTGGAAACAGCGCTCATTCGCTCACACTGTCCGGATGCACAACATTGTTCTGCGACAGAGTGCCTTAAACGTCGCCGTCTTATTACCGGTGTAAACCGTCGTCAATGCCGTTACCCTGAAATTTTAGAAAAAATACTAGGACAAACTGATGGACAATAAAACTGAAACACGTTCTCTTCGAACCGACATTGCCGTAGCAGAATATTTACGACGACTTGACGACAGCATTAATGAATATGATGCTATCTACATCAGTGTATCCAAGCTCGAAAATAAAAATATCCGCGATTCTCATCGCCAAGAGTTGGCGGATACATTTGCAGCATTTGTTTCAAAAGCAATGGCTCGTTATTTTTGGTTTGCCAATGAAGATGTAATCGTCATATATAATCGCCGTATCAAGGATGAAATTTTATCTTGTCTTGTCAAAATTCGTTTTATGTTTCATGATGATATACTATTAAAAAACTCCGACAATTTGGAAGCTATTGGGTTCATCAAATTTTACAATATGGTTGGAGACAAGAAAGAGTTTTATCATTTAGTAAGTAGATTAAGTCACCAACAAAATCAGGTTAAACTGCAAGTAAAAAAAAGCACGCCTTTTGTTATGAATACAATAGGCTCATCTTCTCAAGGAAAACAAAAAAAACCATTTACTCCAGACATTTTAGCCCGTGTTCAAAAAATTCTTTCAGTAGCGGATTTTTCCAGCTTTATACGCAGGCAAGCCATATGCGCAGTTATAGGAAAATCTGCGCCTTTGCGTGTTTTTGAGGAAGTTTATGTCTCAATTCCCGATTTAAGAGAAATGCTTTTACCTGATGTTGATTTGGTTTCCAATCCGTGGCTTTTCCTATCTTTAAGCGAGACTCTGGATAAAAGGGTTCTTGAAACAATTAATCGTCATGATGACGGCTCTCTTATTGGCAATTTTAGCATCAATATTAATGTATCAACCATTTTATCCGATGAATTTTTAGCTTTCGATGAAGGAATCAGCGCCTCAATGCGTCCCAGCATCATTCTTGAATTGCAATTAGCTGATATTTTCAGTGATATAAAATCTTTTGTTTTGGCCAAAACCTTTGCGCAAGCACGAGGCTATAAAATCTGCATTGACGGAATTTCTGTTGACAAGCTCAAATATCTTAACAGAACCAATCTCAACTGTGATCTCATGAAAATTATCTGGCATCCGACATTTATGGATGTCATCAATGAAGATAAACATTTTATGGATTATGTTAACAAAGCGGAGCGCGCTAAAATGATTCTATGCCGTATTGATGATCCATCGGCCATTGAGGTTGGGAATGCTCTGGGAATAAACCTCTATCAGGGAAGATATGTGCAGCGTCTTTTGAATGCCACCTCCCCCAAAGTTCCATTTGTTGCACACAAATAAAACAAAACCCTCCGTCAATCAGGCGGAGGGTTTAGAATAAGCATCTAATTAATCTGTATGAGTTTTCTGAGAAGTTCATCTTTTTTGCGGAGTTTTTCTTTCTTAAGTTGTTCAATCCTAATCATATTCTTCCAAATATGACTTTCTTCCTCTCTGATTTCAGCATCAAGCTCCGCATGCTGAGCCTTGAGACTTTCAACCGTAACATCAATCTCCGTATATTCCATAATAACTCTCCTTTAAAAAGGTAATATATGTGATATATTATAATCACCTTTTTAGGAAATTACCACAAAAAAAGGAGACAACATGCAAAACCCAGAATGGTATTATAATTTAACCAAGCCGGTACTAACTCCACCGCCTATGGTATTCCAAATTATTTGGCCTTTGCTTTATCTAATGATAGCAATATCTCTAATTATTTATCTGAGAAAGACACCAAAAATCCAACGCCCTCTAGGTATTGTTTTTTTTAGCACCCAACTTCTTCTTAATTTTTTGTGGCCGCAAATATTTTTCAAAATGACATCCATTGGCGGAGCACTCATCATTTTAAGTCTTTTGATTGTTACAGTTTTTTATACCATCATCATTTTCAAAAAGACCTCAAAAATCGCAGCAGCACTTCTCACCCCTTATTTATTATGGATTCTTTTTGCCTGGTACTTAAACTTTGAGATTTGGCATTTAAATACATAGAAGACTTAATCTTTGCCGATATTAATATTACGATTAATATTAACCGACAAGATAATACCAAAACCGGCCATAACGGAGATAATAACAGTTCCACCATAAGAAATCAAAGGCAATGGAATCCCCACGACCGGAATAAGCCCTAACACCATAGCCATATTTATCATTACATACAAAAAGAAATTTGTAGACAAACCAACGGCGGCCAGTTTTCCGAAATAGCTTGTTGTACGCAAAGCAAAAGCATAGCTATAGGCTAAAATTAAAATATTAATCAAAACAACAAAAATCGCGCCTATCATTCCAAATTCTTCTGACAACATCGTAAAAATAAAATCAGTATGTTTCTCTGGTAAAAAGTTAAGATGGCTTTGCGTTCCTTTCAAAAAACCTTTACCAAACACCCCGCCAGAACCTAAAGCAATTTTTGACTGAATGATATGATATCCGGCGCCAAGAGGATCTCGCTCCGGATCCAAAAAGGTCAACACACGATTCTGCTGATAATCATGTAAAAGATTCCAAGCAATTGGCATAGAAACTATCACGCCCAACAAGACGATTCCAAACTTCCATAGCTGAACGCCAACAGCAAAAAACATTGCTCCTGCAGAAAATAAAAGCATCAATGCCGTTCCAAGATCTGGTTGCGTCATCACCAACATTGCCGGAATTAAAACCATTAACAAAGGAGTAACAAGACCTCTCATTGTTTCAATATTCTGCAATGGTGTCGTATGAAAATAACGAGCTAAGGCCAAAACCAAAGCAATTTTCATCAGCTCGGAAGGCTGCAATTTCATAAATCCAAGATTAATCCAACGCTGAGCACCCATTCCGACATGCCCGCTCACTTCAACAATAACCAGAAGAATCAAAACCGCAAAATAAAAAACATAAGCAAAACGCATAAAATATTTTACATCTATCATAGCCAAAGTCAGCATCACTCCCAACCCGATGCCAAAACGAAGCAACTGATTCAAAGCCCAGGGCTGCCAGTGACCATTTGCGGCGGAATACAGCATCGTCACACCGATAGCAGCAAGAATAAAAATAAACATCAAATAAGCAAAACTCAAACCTTGAAATTTTTCCTTCAAGGTTAAAGACTGACTTTTAAAACTTGTCTCATAAAATTTATACATTTTTACTCCACCGGTTTTGGACTTGCATCAAGTTTTAAGGCTTCCAACAATAATTTTCCGCCGATTGGTGCGGCTACGGCAGACCCGCTTCGCCCATGTTCTACCAAAACAGCAACGGCATAGCGAGGATTATCATGAGGAGCATACCCGACAAACAAAGCATGATTACGATATTTCCACGGCAAATCCTCTTGACGTACAATTCCGCTTTGGCGCTCTTTCATAGTAATTCGACGCACCTGTGTAGTTCCTGTTTTACCGGCCATTTTCAGACCATTAAAATCGAATCTTGCCCCTAACGCTGTACCACCCGGAACATTTACAACATCAAACATTCCTTCCTTTACCAGAGCAATGTTATTGGCACTGATATTCATTCTTTGAAGTTTTGGTTTCTCACTTCTTTTTTCAAAAGTAGGAACAATATTATATCCACCGTTTGCAATTCTAGCAGTCATAGTAACCAGCTGTATTGGTGTGGTTAAAATATAACCTTGCCCAATACCCGAAATCAAAGACTCTCCAAGCTGCCATGGCTCACCAAAGCGTTTACGCTTCCATTCTGTATCGGGGATTAAGCCTTCTTTTTCATTCTCCAAACCGATATTTATTTTTTGTCCTAAGCCAAAACGCTTTGCCATCTCTGCAATTTTATTGATACCTACTTTTTGAGCTGTCTCATAAAAGAAAATATCACAAGAGTGTTGTAAAGCCTGTACAACATCAAGATAACCATGCCCCTCTTTTTTCCAACAATGAAAAGCATGATTTCCTAAAAACATTTTTCCCGCACAAAAAGAACGAGTCTGCGGAGTAATCGCACCGCTTTCAAGAGCTGCCAAAGCAACCACCATTTTGAAAGTTGATCCTGGAGAATATTGTCCGGATAACACTTTATTCATCAAAGGCTTATACTCATTTTGATTAAGTTCAGCCCACTCTTTGGCGCTTACGCCTTGTGTTATCAAATTTGGATCATAAGCAGGCGTTGAAACAAAAGCCAAAATTTCACCGCTGTAAACATCAATCAAAACGGCCGCTCCCGCTTCTTCTCCAAACAAATCATAAGCTTTGGTTTGCAATCTGGCATCAATACTTAAATCCAACCTATTCCCCGGAACGCCATCAATTCGTTCAATTTCCTTCATAACCCTTCCATAGGCATTGACTTCCAATTTTAGGTTACCGCCTTTACCCCTTAATTTTTTTTCATGGAGTTTTTCAATCCCGGCTTTACCAATTTTAAAACCTGGCACCTCCAGCAACGGATCATCTTCTTTTCTAATATCTTGCTCCGAAACAGAAGAAACATAGCCGATAACATGAGCTGTTTTCTCGCCCAAAGGATAATAACGGCTCAATCCTTCATCAATAATAATGCCCGGAAGATCGGGAGCATTGAGTTGAATTTTTGAAACTTCTTCCCAATCAAGATTATCTTTAATTTTAATAGGAACAAAGCTACGATTTTTTTTCAAATCTTTTTTAATTCTATCTTCCTCAGCTTCAGACAAAGGCATAATTTTTTTAAAAGCATCCAATGTTTCTTGGACATTTGTTGTTTGCTCAGCCACAATCATCGCCTGAAAATTTTGTCTGTTTGTCGCCAACATTTCACCATGCCTGTCATAAATAACGCCACGAGGAGGCACCAATAAGCGAGTTGAAATTCTATTTTCATCAGACAAGGTCTTATATTTATCTGCCTGATAAACCTGCAAATAGTACAAACGAGCAATAATAATCAAGAGCAAAAATATCTGCCCCGCTGCCAAAATCAACGAGCGCCCTATCAATACTTTTCCTTTATCATTATCGCGATTCATTATTCATCATCCTGAATCAAATTATTTTGCACAAAAGCCAAAAATAAAGCAATAAATGGATAGCAAAATACTGTAATTAGGTAACTGAAAAACATTCCATCCAACGGCAAAAACTGACTATAGTAAACCGACACAATCAACCAACGCAACAAAATGGTTCCTAAAGACAAAGCCATAAACCCATACCATAAAACAACAAAAGGCTTAGCAGTTAAGAACTTAGAAGCTGCATTGGTCAAAACAAACAGTACCAACATTGCAAAAATATTAGACCCCATTGGAGCGGCACTGATAACATTATCAAAAATACCTAATAAGCAAACAGACCACAAATTAAACAAATCAGGACGATGCACCAACCAAAAATAAGCACAAACTAGAGTAATAGCCGGATGAATAACATTCAAAAACATAAAATTAAGAGGCAAATAAGACAACAAAACCAAAAAAAACGATGATAACAAAGGAAGCATCCGCTGAAACAACGAATTGATATTTTCATCAATATCTTCACTCATTGGCGGCCTCATCATTCATCATTTTATTTTCATTTTGCAATAAGCCTTCCAAACCATAATCAACCAATCTGATATATTCAAGCTGTTCCAAAGCTCCGAAAGGCTTAACAATAATTTCATTTTTATTAACACTAACCACTCTTCCGATTGGCAATCCAGCAGGAAACACACCTGCAACACCGGAAGTAACAACTCTATCACCGATATTAATAACTGCATCAAGCGGTGTAAACACCAACTTTGGCAAAGAAGTATTATCTCCGGCCAAGATCCCTCGAATTCTGGAACTCTCAATCATCACTGGGATCTTCGAGTTAATATCTGTAATTAACAACACTCTGGCATATGCACGACCGACACGATGAACCCGACCAACCACACCTCTGTCAGACATGGCAATTTGCCCTTTTTTAACGATTTTATCTCCGATATAAGCAATCATAGAATGAGAAAAAGCGTCATCTTCCTCAGCAATAACCCTCGCCGTGATAAAATCTGATTTTGGGGGAGTTACATAGTTTAACAAATCTGCTAACAAACGATTTTCAATTTCAAGTGATTTAAATTTATCATAAAGCAGATTGAGCTTACGGTTTTCTTCTTTCAAGCGCATATTATCGGCATGTATTTGCTTCAAATCTCTAAAATAATCATACCCGTTAGCAATCAGCTTTGCGGGAATAGCAAAGACTTCGATTATCGGCGAAATTACGTCTGTTGCCACATTAGAGGTTTTTTCTATTAAAATTGTATCTGTCTTATTAATCAGCATCAACACAAAAGCAAATAAAAACAAAAATACCAGCGCAAATTTTTTGGCTAGTAATCTGATATGGCTTAAATGTAAGAATAAACTTCTGCGCCGCTTCATAAAATAAAAACCTTCAAAAACTCAAGACCGCTTCATCTGTTAACCCGAAAAAAACAAAAAACGACGACATCAATTTTACATTATGTAATAAGGATGCCGCCGTTTATTATCATTTATCAGCGAGCAAGCGAACGGCTCTAATACATAGTAGATAAGATTGATCTCAAGCGACCAATTTCTTCCAAAGCCTTGCCCGTACCTTTAACCACGCAAGCCAAAGGATCCTCTGCAATGGAAACAGGAAGGCCTGTAGCATTGCGCAAAACTTGATCCAAATTAGTTAACAAAGCCCCACCTCCGGTCAAGACGATACCTTTATCAACAATGTCGGCAGCCAATTCCGGAGCTGTGTATTCCAAAGCAACTTTAACAGCTTCAACAATTTGCGCTACGGGCTCAGCCAAACTCTCTGCCACTTGACGTTCTGAAATAACTATTTCCTTTGGCACACCATTCATTAAATCGCGCCCTTTAATTTCAAAAGTACGTCCATCACCTTTTTCAGGAGCACAAGCAGAACCTATCTCTTTTTTAATTTTTTCGGCGCTTCCCTCACCGACCAAAAGATTATGATTACGGCGAATATAAGAAATAATGGCACTATCCATTTTATCTCCGCCGACACGAACCGAGCGAGCATAGACGATACCACCCAAAGACAAAACGGCAACTTCTGTTGTACCTCCGCCAATATCAACAACCATAGATCCGGTTGGCTCGGTAACCGGTAGATTTGCACCTATCGCCGCGGCCATTGGCTCTTCAATCAACCATACTTTTCGAGCACCGGCAGCCTCAGCCGATTCTTGAATAGCACGACGCTCAACGGCAGTTGAACCTGACGGCACACAAACGATAACCATCGGAGAAGCAAAAGCTCTGCGATTATGAACTTTGCGAATAAAATATTTAATCATTTCTTCTGCAATTTCAAAATCAGCAATCACGCCATCTCGCAACGGGCGAATGGCATGAATATTTCCGGGAGTACGCCCAAGCATCAACTTAGCTTCATTACCTACCGCCAACACTTGTTTTTTTCCGCGATACTCTTCAATCGCCACCACAGAAGGCTCATTAAGGACAACACCTTTACCTTTAACGTATACCAACGTATTCGCGGTACCCAAATCGATGGCCATATCAGCAGACAGCCACCCCATAAATTTAGACAGCATAAGCTCTTCTCCAAATAAAATAAATTGTTGTTGCTTAATTTTTATAACGATAAAACGTTGAGTGCAAGCGCAAATTATTTTGTTAACAAATAAATAAAGGGAGCTGCAACTCCCTTTACAAACTTATGTCTTAAAATTATCCACGACGAGGAGGATTTAAATAAGAATTTTTCATAAAAGCAGGTTTAATATTTGGTCCTTTTTTTTCAATATTATCTTGTTTCCAACGAGCAATCCATTTTTTCAGCAACCCCGTATTTTCAACCCAGTTTCCGTATCCACGCTTATCACCATGAAACCCCTTAGCTAAATCATTATGATCATTAGTATTAATAGCTCCGGTACAAAGAGCATAATCAGCATCGACACCAAAATTCTGAACGTAATAAGCATCTAAAACATCAGAGAATATTTTTCCCAATCCTTTACCTTGCAAAGCGGACGATATTGCTATTGTATCATTATAAACCAATTTATTTTTAACAAAAATCCCCTCAGCTTCCATTTCTTTTGCCTCAGAAGTACCTGCATTTATCAATTGAAAAGAAGCAAAACCAACCGGCTTATTCGTTGCAATTTCTTCCAATACAAAAATATCACTTTTTTGAGCATAAGCACTATAAGATTCAGCCGTTCCATCAAAATAAACCGGAAAATTGTTTTCATAACGACCATACTTATTGTAAATAGACATAAACTCTACGGGATCAAAGTTTTGTTCAAAAAAAAGATTATCAGCAGCAGGCTTTCCCTCAACAGGCTCTACATGATCCCGATCATAAATTCCTTTTGGTGTAAAAGCACTACTTTTTACGACACGATACCCTTTTACCCAAAGCAATGCAAGTGAACGATCAATAAATTCATACCCTCTTGCTGCCAATTCTTCTTTACGCTCGGGAAGCATCGTACCATCCCAATATGGCAACTCTTGCTCTGTATTCTTACCATAGCGGGCGTCCATTTTTTCTTTCCAATTTGCCATAGTTCCTCTCTCATAAATATGATAAGAAAATAATACTTATTTTGACATTTTTTGTCAATAAGCTATATAAAACACTTATCAAATATATATCGCGCTCTCAGCTTATTGCGAAACCATGTACGTTGACGTTTAGCATATTGGCGAGTATGCAACTTAGCAGCTTCAACGGCTTCGGGAAGAGTCGTCTCACCCTGCAGATAAGAGAGCAATTCCGGCACTCCGAGCATTTTCATGGCAGGCATGTTTTTGTCTAAATTAAGTGACTGAAGATAACGAACTTCTTCAAGAGCGCCTTTTTGCATCATCAAATCAAAACGTCGATAGCATCTGTCATCAAGCTCTTCCGCAGAAGGAATAATTTTAACAACTTCAAAAACAGCTTCCGGCATTTTTTTCAATAAAGGTTTTTTATACCAATCTTTAATAGATATTCCCGTCTGCAAAAAAATCTCTAAAGCGCGACGCACCCGAGTTGTATCATTAGGGTTAAGCATTTCTGCCCCTGCAGGATCGCTGACTTTCAAACACTCATATAACTTTTGTTGCCCGCCGCTTGCTAAAATTTGCAAAACCTTTTCCCTGATTTCCGGCAAAGGTTCGGGAATTGGAGTTGTACCGTTAATCAAGTTATCAATATACATCCCCGTACCACCCACTACAATAGGTAGTTTACCTCTTTTCCAAACATCCCGAATAACAGCAACGGCTCTATCTAACCAATCAACAACCGTTCCGTTAACTGAGGGAGGATATATTTCATACAAATGATGTAAAACCTTACTTTTGTCTTCTACGCCAGGGGCTGCAGAAAGTATCGACGTTCCTTGATAAACCTGCATTGAATCAGCATTAACAATTTCCCCACCGTACTGTTTTGCAATCTCAAGAGCCAATGCTGATTTTCCGGAAGCAGTAGGGCCGGCAATCACAATTACAGAATTCTCTTTTATATCATGTAAGCTAATCATCGTCACCTTGACTAAGTTATTTAGATGATTTTTCTGCAAGAAGCGTTTTCAACCAATTTAGCACACAAATCTTCATAAGAAATGCCTGCATATTTTGCTTGTTCCGGCACCAAAGAAAGCGCTGTCATTCCGGGATTTGTGTTAATCTCGAGTAAAACAACCCCGTCTTCGGGATTATAGCGCAAATCAACTCTTGAAACAGTATTGCACCCGAGACGTTGATGTAATTTTTCAGCATATGCTTTGCAAATTTCAGAAATTTCATAAGGAACCTCAGCCGGAAGAACATGTTGCGTAACACCATTGGTATATTTAGCTTGATAATCATAAAATTCATTTCCGGCTTTGAGCTCGGTGACAACATAGGCTTTATCTTCCAAGCACATAACAGTCAATTCTTGCCCTGGAATATACTTTTCAATCAATACTTCACGATCCAAATTTTTATATTTAACCTTTAGTAAGTCTTCCTGAGTGTTAACAATAAACACCCCGACACTTGAACCATCACAAACCGGTTTAACAACATAAGGCATCGGAATCACCGTTCCATTCGCCAAAAAATCACGAGCTTTCATCTTTTGACTTGGAGCGACACGAATTCCACAACTTTTTGCAACCATTTTGGTAATGTATTTATCCATACCTATGGCAGAAGCTTTCAATCCTGAGTGTGTATAAGGAATTTGCATTAAATCCAACATTCCTTGTATTTCGCCATCTTCTCCCCAATTGCCGTAAAGACCGTTAAAAATAACATCTGGTTTTTCCTCTCTGATGGTATCAATTAATTTCCACACATCCGTAAAATCATGAGCAACGACCTTATAACCTTTTGATTTTAGGGCACTGACAATATCTTGTCCAGAACTCAGGCTAACATCTCTTTCTGCGGACAAACCACCAATCAGAACCAAAACTTTTTTAATTTTTTCAGACATGATTAAACCCTTTAAATTATAAATTTTTATGTTATGTTATGCAAAATTGTTATCACTATATGCCAAAAGTTTAAAGAAAGAATAAAAACCCATGAAAAAACTCGGACTATTCTTACTGATAAGTTTCTTTTTTGCTCTTCCCGCAAAAGCTTTTTCCGTTATCCATGATTTTAATGTAGAGATTGGGCCTTTTGATGCCAGCAGGACACGTTTTTCATACACACTTGATAGTAAAAATTTCCAAATAAACTCCGCCGTAAAAACTTTCGGTCTTTTTGATACTCTTTATCCGTTCAAAGCTGCTTATGAAACATCCGGCAAAATTTTTGGAGAATCTCTTCAAACCGGAAGTTATCACTATAATTCGCAAACTCGTTTTAACAAACGCAGTAAAGAACTTGTCTATGATGACAAAGGAACACTTCTATATCGCCTAAGCAGCAAAAACGGCCGTAAGAAAAAAGTCTTAATAGCAGCTGATGACGAAAATGCCGGCACAACAGATTTTCAAACTGTTTTTGCCGAACTAGCCCGCCAATATAACAACGTTCGTTTTTGTGATTCAAAGATGGAGGTTTTCGATGGGAAACGTCGTTTTGACGTTATTTTTAAGGACGAAGGCAAAGAAGAACTCCCCTTGCTTGAAGGCTCTCCATACTGGGGATTGGCCGTCAAATGTTCTATGTATATAGACAAACTCAAAAACGACGATGACGACATGCTCATGCAAATAAGTTCCGAACGGCCTATTTATTTCTGGCTTATGGAACAAGATGGAAAACCATTCATTGCACGCATCCGGATCAATGACACACCACTTGGTCGCTTAGAAGCCTACGCATCCAAAATTACTATCAAGGAATAACACCATGCTCAAAAAAGCCGAACTTCTCCTTCCTGCCGGTTCATTAGTAAAACTAAAAACGGCCATCCTTTACGGGGCTGATGCCGTATATGCCGGCACTCCCGACATGTGTCTTCGAGCACAAAGCAAATTTACCATGGAAGAACTCAGTGAAGGAATTGAATTTGTACACCAAAATAACAAAAAAATATACTTAACACTCAATTTATTTATGCATAATCGCGATGTTGAAAAACTTCCCACTTTTCTTGATACTCTCCGTCAACTGAGACCAGACGGTGTTTTAATTGCGGATCCCGGTGTTTTTCAATACGTACGAGATCATGCCCCTGAACTTAACTTGTTTGTCTCCACCCAAGCCAACATCTGTTCTTATCAAGCTGTAAAATTTTGGCAGAATCAAGGTGCCAAACTCTGTGTTCTCGGACGAGAAGTCAGTTTTGAAGAGATGAAAGAAATACGCCAAAAATGTCCTGATATTTTGTTGGAATGCTTTATGCATGGGGCAATGTGTATGTCATATTCCGGACGTTGTTTGATTTCCAACTATTTGGCAGACCGCAGCGCAAACCAAGGAAAATGTGCTCACTGTTGTCGGTGGCATTATAAATTACATTTACGCCTCAAAGACGGAACAATCAAAGAGCTTACTATTGACGAACATAATAAAGACTCTTTCGAATTTTTGCTAGAAGAAGAATTTCGTCCGGGAGAATATTTTGAAGTTGTTGAAGATGAACATGGCGGTTATATTCTAAACTCCAAAGATATGTGCATGATGCCAAGGTTAGATGATTTGCTTTCCATTGGAATGGATTCTCTTAAAGTTGAAGGTCGCAACAAAACAGAATACTACGCAGCAACGGTTGCCAGAGTATATCGTCAAGCTATTGATGATTGGTACAAAAACCCACAAGAATGGAATTATCAACATTATATGAGTGAACTAGACACATTGCAAAACCGTGGTTATTGCTTAGGTTTTCACGACGGAAAATTAACCAATATAAGCCAAAATTATGAATACACCCGAACACTCGGAGATTGGCTTTTTGCCGGCTCAATCGTTGAATGGCAAGGAGATGATGCCATTTTTGAAATAAGAAACTACATAAACTCTGGTGAAGAAATTGAATTTTTGATTCCCGGCAGCTTAAACGTCATCAAATTAAAACAGTGTACATTTGAAGATGCTCTCAGCGGCGAAATTAGCTCCAAAGTTTCTGCCGGACAAGAAAAAAGGATTCGCATTCGCCCTCAAGCATGGACTCTCCCCATTGCTGAAATCCGAGCACAACTTCCGCAATATACAATTGCACGCAAATTTGCTCCGCTTGAAGGAAGCAATGCCCAAATGCTCAAACATAAAAAAGAAGAATATGATATTTTATGTCAAAACCCAAAAGGTCGAGATTAATTCTCGGCCTTTTTTACCAGATTAACAACTTTTTCTTTTAACCTCTCAAGACGAGCAACTTCATTTAGCAATCCTTCCCTCATATAAGCTTCCGATAGAAGGTTGCTGAGTCTGATAATCTCTTCACAGCGTTGCGTAACACTGACCGGAGCATTACCCCATGTTTCTAACATTCGTTCCCAAATATTTATTTTTTGCCGATTATCACCGGCTAAATAAACCGCTTTTTGCCAATATTTCAGAGCTTCCAACGGTTGATTTTTTTCTTTTAATGCTTGTGCGATATTATTATGAGCCCAATATAACAAAACATTGCGCTTTATATTAGGATTCCAGCGGCAAGAACTCGTATTTGCGCAAAACTCGATAACCTTGGCATATGCCTGAATTCTACCATCCGGTGTACCGGCTTTTTCGGCATTTTGATATGCCTGCTTATAAGCCTGCACAATAGAATTTGGCACCAATTTATTATCTATTTCCGCCTGCATTACTTGCAACCCGATCTAGTGTTGTACAACGGTTTCATCAAAACCGACAACACATCCGCGAGATATTTTTCCACCCGTTTTCATACAATATTCATCTCTTACCAAATCATACTTGGCATAAACAGGACATGTTTCACACAAACACCCTCGTTCCTCTTCAATACAATGGCTTTTTTCAAAAGCGCAAAACATTCCCTCAAAATGCTCGACCCTATCCAAATCATCAAACATTTTCAAAGCATTAACAGGATAATTTTTAATTTTACACCCCAATGTATAAGATGGACAATGACGACATTGACATTCTTTCAGATTTTCTTTTGTTTTGGCAACCAGCATTGACATACTCCTTTGGTTAAATCACCTTTCTTATGTATATTCTGGTATTTCAAATACAATAGACCTTTGGAATAGACACTACTAAAGATATTAGACAATATGAAATTTAAACCCGTTTAAAAACGCCATCTTCTATTGGAGGCAAAAAACTACTTATACGTCCGACGACAAAATCAATACTGTCCACTCTGGCCAAAAGGGGACCCTTGCGACAAGCTAAAATCATTGCATCAATATTTTCTTCTTCACCGCGCATTAAAATTTCAACACTACCATCCGCAGCATTATGCACCCAACCCGAAATGCCACCGATGTGCCGAGCCTCAGAAACAGCAAAACGCCGATAGCCGATTCCCTGAACGCGTCCTTTAATTTTTATATAAACTTCTTTCATTTTTCTAAAAAGTTCTCAATATCTTCTAATTCTTTTTTACGTTCTGCAAGTTTAGCTTTTGATTCCAAATCTTCACCCCAAACTTCTTCCTGAAAAAGCTGCTCCAAATAAGCAGCTTTATAAGCTTGCTCAGCGTTAATACGTCCTTTAATTAAAGCAGCGGCCAATAAAACAGACCTCATATTCAATGCGGCCAAATAATAAGCAGCTAATTCTTTATCGCTGAGACCATCTAAAAAAGCCTTCAATCGGTAACCTGATTTTTGATTTTCTTCGCTAACCTCTAATCCGTGAGTTTTCTCAAATTTTTCGCCAAATTCTTTTGAAGCCCATTGTAGCAAAGGCCCCCAAACTTCTTCCTGACGAAGAATCAAGTCTTTGTCTGTTCCCCAAAAAAGCAACATGTCAGTTGCCGCATATTTCATTAACTTATCAATAATTTCTGAACGATATTTTTTAATCTCGGCAGCTGCTTGTTCCAATTTCACAGACATTATCCCTCCTATTTCAATTTAAAAGACTTTAGAATATCTTTAGCGGTATTTTTTATATCCTTAAAACCTTTTTCAAGTTGTTTTTGCGTTTCTCCGACGGCATCCTGAGTTGTTGCCTTAAGTCCGCTTGGTTTGGGAAAGCGAGAAGCATAAGCAGTTCCCTGCAAAGCTGTATAGCAAGGACTTCCGTCTCCATTCAAAAAAACTTGAGAACCCAAATAAGAAACGCCACCGGTAGCAGCCACTCCGATAAGAGTTTTAACAGCTTCTTTATTATCAAGACCGATTTTAGGATTATCAAGCGTTCCGCTAACTTTCACAAAAGAAGCCAAAGCCTGCGTAACATTTCCGCTGGCCAATTTATTCATTGACGGCTCAATTGTGAAGTTAAGTTTATCATTTAGCAAATTAATTTGCCCATCACTCACGATTGTAATTTGTTTTGAGTCAAAAGCAATACCGCGTGGAAAAACAGCTTTCCCTTTGGTTATATCCGTCCGAACTACCGCACAAGTCAAATCTAACTTATTGGCTTTGGAAGAATCTACTTTAAGGACATCCAACAGCTGTGTTAGAATATTACCTTTCAAAAACTTCAAAGCTCCCGTCTGTAATTTTGACTTTCCAACAATTCCTACCATACTACCGTCTAAATTAGACAATATTTGCTGATAAGTTGAACCGGAAGAAAAGGCCGTTATATAAACATCTAAATTACCACCATCCAAGACACCAAAATCTTTTCCGTCACTAACCGCAAATTCAGAATGCAAACTTTGCAATTTCATATCTTTTCCATTAATATCCATTTTCATTGTTTGCTTTCCGGCATCAATTGTAAGTTTTCCAAACAAACTACCTCCGCCAGCAACAAATTCAATCGGATTTACTTGCAAAAGACCGTTATTAAGTTTTATGGTTGCCAAAACATTATCCGCTTGTAAGCTAGGATTAACGACCAATTTTTTAATATCAAGAATAACATCGGCGTTAATTTTCTTTAATTCTTGATAAGGTATTGTCTCATTTGGCAAAGACAAAGCCTGAGCCTCGGCAACAAACGACGGAATTTCAAATGCCAACGGAGAAGATTTGACACTAAGACTCTCAATATCAAATTTGTCACTCCTCAAATTAGCTTTTATCCAAGGCACTTGAGAATTCCATTTAGCTTCCAAACTTCCCATAATAAGATTTTCTGCCACATTTAAAACTTTTACATCCGCTTTGAGACCATTAATATCTCCGTCAATTCTCGACTGCAAAGAAATTTCAGGAGCATTAAAATTACTGGCGGGATTATAAATATTAGTTTCAAAAGCATACACCGGAGTATCAGTTAACAAACCAATAATACTTCCACTCACAGAAGCATCAATTTTATAAGCATCTACATCCATTATAACGGGAAAAGGAACATCTTTTTGCATAAAAGTCGTAATTGAACCAAGAGTTGCTTTTCCTTCTATTGGCTCACCGTTATAAACAATTTCAAAATCTATCCCTATATTCTCATTAATACTCGGAATACTAAACATTAGGCTTTTAATTTCAACAGTTTGAGTACTTTTCTCATCTACGTATTGAACAACACCGTTTTCGATCAACACGTTGCGAGCGGCAAAACCTGCCAATAACGCCGTTTGAGAATTCCCTGCATATCTTTTCGCCTTATCATCCGTATTTGCTTTGAGAGATTGAGCCGTTTGCGACGCTCCAAATTCCCAATTAGTTATACCGTCAGATTTTTTTTGCAGATAAATTTGTGGTTCGCTAAGCAAAATTTTATCAATCACAACCTGTTTTTTAAGCAACGGAAGCAATGCAAATTTAACCTCTATTTGTTTAATTTTAAACATTTGCGGCATATCAGCCCAATCAGCATTAGACAACTCGACATCATTAATCACGATAGTCGGAACCAACGAAATCGCAACCGCGGCATCTCCATTGATTTTCAGCTGTCGTCCCGTTTCGCGACGCACCATGTCTTCCACATATGATTTATATTGGTTCAAATCAAAATGCCGAACCGCCAAATAAGCTCCTATTGCCAAAATAATCAATAAACTAAAAATTATTGAAGACAAAATTTTGATAAATCTCATATGTCAATTCTCCAATGTTAATCCCAATGCATTCATGGCCGTCAAAAAATGTTTCGGAAGCGGTGCACAAATTTCCATCTTTTTATTATATATTTCCGATAAATCTATTTTATAAGCATGCAAATACAGTTTATTGCCGATTCCATCGATTTTTTGTTTCAAACGTCCAAAATATTTATCATCCCCGACAATCGGACATCCCAAACACTCCATATGCACCCGAATTTGATGCGTTCTTCCGGTCAAAGGTCTAGCCTCAACCAATGCAAACTTATTTCCCACACTATCAATGATGCGATAATCGGTCAACGCCGCCTTTCCATCCGAAGAAACGACCATTTTATCATCCTGCTTGTCAATTCTGTTTTTAACCTGCCCGTATTTTTGCTTGGGGCATCCGTTAACCAAAGCCAAATAAGTTTTGTGCAAATCACGCTCACGAAAAGCTTTTGTTAAAATCTCCGCATTTTTACGATTTCTTGCCAAAACCAAAACTCCGCTGGTATCTTTATCTATTCGATGAACCAATCGCGGAGCTTCATCATAATCAAATCTCAAAGCATCAAGCATTCCGTCGATATGACGAACAGTATTCGTTCCTCCTTGCACGGCAATTCCGGAAGGTTTATTCAAAACAATAATATTTTTATCTTTATAAATAACCGCTGAACGAATAAAAGCGGCATCTCGCTCCGAAACAACATTATTTTCTTTTCCCTCAAGAGCCTCCTTTTCAAGTGGTGGCACTCTGATTTCTTGTCCCGAGGATAATTTCAATCCGGCTTCAGCTCGTAAGCCATCAACTTTAATTTGTTTTGTACGCAAGAGTTTGTTCAAGCGCCCCAATCCAAGGCCGGGATAATATTTCAAGAACCAACGATTCAGACGCATTCCCTCATCGATTTTTTTAACTTTTATATACTCTACACCCGCCATAATATTTCTTTCGTCCTAAAAACACAAACGTATAATTTTCATTCCGGCAAATAAAAAGACCAATCCCACAATCAATGAAGCAAACAAATACAATATCCCTTCTCCTGTTTTTTGGCCGTTCAACAACATTCCAAAATCAAGCATATATGTAGAAAAAGTTGTAAAACCTCCAAGCAGTCCGGTCATAATAAAACTGCGCAACTCCGGTCGAAAATCAATTTTAAGAGCAAAAAATTCATAAGCAGCCCCAATAAACAATGCTCCTAAAATATTCACAAAGAAAACTGCCCAATGGCTTCCTACACACAAGCAAACCATATGCCGCAACACTGAGCCTACCCCACCGCCGATAAAGACACTCAACAAATTTATCACTTTTTTATTCCTTTGGCTTTTTGTTTTTCTATACGCAATTTATCAAAATAATCCACCCGTTTTTTAATTTCTCTTTCAAATCCTCTGTCAACAGGATGATACAATTTAACCCTAGACATCCCATCCGGAAAATAATTAGCACCCGAAAATCCATCCTCACAATCCGGATCATATTCATAACCATCACTATACCCGAGTTGTTTCATCAGTTTTGTCGGTGCATTTAAAATATTTTTCGGCGGCATCAAAGAACCAGTTCTCCTAGCCAAGTCTCTTGCCGCATACATGGCTTTATAAACACCAACTGATTTTGGAGCTGTTGCCAAATAGGCCGCCAACTGCATAATTGCCAAATCACCCTCTGGCGATCCCAATCTATCATACGTTTCCCAGCAAGCAATCGCCTGCGTCACGGCATTGGGATCAGCCAAAGAAACATCTTCCACCGCAAAACGCGTCATCCGCCTCAACAAATATTTAGGATCTTCTCCCGATTCCAGCATTCTGGCCACCCAATAAAGAGCGGCGTCGACATCGGAACCACGTAAAGATTTATGAACGGCAGAAATCAGATTATAATGTCCATCACGCCCTTTATCATAAATTGGTGCTCTTGAACGAATAATCTTAACAATATTTTCTTTATCAAAAATTTCACCGTTTTGCGCGTAATTCCACACACTTTCAGCCAGATTAAGAATATATCTTCCATCACCGTCTGCGGTTTCTTTCATAAACATTCGTGCCTCATCATCGACCGGCAGTTTACGTCCTTCTTCTTTTTCTGCACGAAGTAATAATTCCTCAAAATTATCAATACTCAACCTATTTAAAACAAAAACCTGACATCGAGATAACAAAGCGGCATTAAGCTCAAACGAAGGATTCTCAGTTGTTGCTCCCACCAAAATAATTGTTCCGTCTTCGACATAGGGCAAAAAACCATCTTGCTGAGATTTATTAAACCGATGAATTTCATCAACAAAGAGCAATGTTCCCTGCCCTTGGTGAGCTCGTCTATCTTGAGCATACTGAAACACGCGTTTCAAGTCAGCCACACCGGAAAACACTGCAGAAATCTGCTCAAAATAAAGTTTTGTATTTTCGGCTATCAAACGCGCAATGGTTGTTTTTCCGCATCCCGGAGGCCCCCACAAAATGAAAGAAGATATTTTGCCGCTTTTAATCATTCGTCCCAATGGAGCATTATCTCCCACGACATGATCTTGTCCAACAACCTCATCCAGTGTCTTTGGACGCAGTCGATCTGCCAACGGACGCTTAATTTTTGCTGAAAAGAGAGTTTCTTCCATAATTATTCCGATTCTATTGTGACAATATTTTTAATATATAGCAGAAACTTTTTGTTTTAACAGCTATTTTTTAGCAAATGGATTTTGTGTATTGGAAGGATTTCCAATACCAAAAGCTTTTTCGCCTAACCACCATTCATCATGTGGCGACGATATTTTTTGCTTACCATTTTGCTCAATCTCTCCATGCCATTTTTCAGAAATATCATTAGCAATCACGCTGTTAACATCTGTTTCTGAAGGCATCTTGCTTTTAACATCGTCATAAGCCATATTCATAAACTGTTTTAATTCTATTTCATCATCTATACCCAAATCAATATCAGCAAGCACTTCATCTATTGAGGGAGTTCCGGCATCTTGAATATTTCGATTTGCAATAACTTGCTCATTTAAGGCATAACAAGCCTCTTTTATTGCCTTTTCCTTAAACTTATCATCTTTGATATAATGAATATTACGAGCCAAAATTGGACGATTATAATAACCTTCAACTAAAACCACCTGATAATCGCGTGTCTTAATACGCAGATTATGATTTGTTTCAAAATCCTTAGCCAAACGGTGAAAATAATTAGCATCGGCATAAACACGACGAGATCTCAAAGATCTTCTTTTATCCAAAGAAATCTGCACAGACCTTGTGGCAAAAATTGCCAGTTTTTTCAACTGTCTACTCATTTTTTTATTATCATCAGCCATAATAATCTTATAATTTGAATTACAAACCAATTCTTCCAATGTTTCTTTAGTATACATATTTTCGACACTATTAAGACTATTACACAACAACAAAAACGATGTCCTCATAGCAGCACCTTTTGCGACGGCAGCAGGCAGTGTTGTCACTTTAAGCATCTGACCAACATCATCAAGAACCACCAACAAAGGAAATGCGCCTTTTGCTTTCCCCTCCACAACACCCTGTTCCAGCATCAATTCCATGAATATTCTGCTAACGAATTTGGAGCTGCGCGTATTTGCAACCACATAAACCGTCACAGGCTCAATTTTACCTGTTTCCTTGTTTTTAATACCATGAAAATCCGCAACATTAAAATCGTTAACACTTGTTTTTTCTCTGACAAGCTGATTAATAAAACTTTTTAATGGCCTCACCATACAAACAAAAACAATTTGTCGCTGTTGCTTAGACAAATACAAAAATTGTTCAATTCCATGAATAATATTACTTCCGTAATTAAATACACCGGCTTCAACGATCAATTTTTCCAACCAAACTCGCCAATCATTACGGTTATCCTTGTCCTTGGCAACTAAATAATTTTGCAACAACCAATCGGTCAACATTGCCAGACACAAATCTTTTCCTTTCCAACAATCGGGAATACCATCCCAGCTTCCGATAGGGATATAATCTTCGGCATTGATTATTGGAGATTTTTTCAACTTATTGACAATATCATGGGTAAGCTCATCTGGCATCATTAAATAATAGCTAAGCAAGACCTCTTTTTCTTCTTTTTTAAGAGAATGTTTTTCCAAAATTTTATCCAAGAAATAATCATTTGCCATAGCTTGCGAAATTTTTGCCACCAAAAAAGCAAGCATTGTGTTCATAACATTTTCACTCAACCAATACCAATAATTTCCTTCTTCATGCTCCTCATCGGCAGCAATCAAACAAGAAGCAATTTTTTTAAGATAATCGTCACGTTTTTTTCCCTTTGGGGGCAATTGAGCAATACATAAAGGATTCCACTTAGGATAAAAAATTCCTTTATCAATATCATCAGCCAAATCCCAATTAAAATAAAAAACTTTACCGATTTCAGCTCTGTGACCACTGGTGTGCCTGGCTAAAGTTCCGGCATTATCAACAGCCAAAACGCTCACATTATCGGAACGTAAAATTGAGGGAATTGCGACAGACGATGTTTTTCCGCACCCAGTTTCGCCAATACACAAAATATTTGCAGGTTTTGTTACGCCCAAGATATAATCCTGAAATCTTCCCAAAACCAACAAAATTCCTTTATGTAATCCCATTTTTTCAATATCTGCAAGTTTCGCAAAATGATTATTTAAGACATACCAAAAATTAAAAGAATAAGAAGTCTTCATAAAAGCAAAATACAAAGCATACAAAGAAAGCAAGGGGGCAATCAACGGCAACGCCAATACCCAATTCATATCATGAGTACGCAAGCCGTGCAATAATGCATCCCACCAACTACCATACACAATAAAGATATAAAAAGGATTTTCCCAGAGGTTAAAGTCGGCATGAGCAAACAAATGAGCATGAACGGCATCACCTCTAAAAACGAGCCAATGAACCGCTCCGAACAAAAAAACTGAAAAAAAGATAAAAAAAACCAAAGTAAAAGCTAACACCAAAAAGACATTTAACAGTGCTTTCCACGGACTTTCTTCATCTTCAAGTGTTAAATCGGTTGTCATTGATATTAACGGCCGTCTCTTCCTCTATTGATAATTCTTTCATCAAATTCTTTTTTATTTTCTTTTTTGGGTTCTTCTTTCACAACTTCTTTTTCCAATTCTTTTTTCATTGCGACACGAACTTCCAATTCTTTACGTTTACGTTCTTCAATAATCCTACGCAATTCTTCGTTATGGGATTTCACTTTATCTTCTTGTGCGGAACGAATATTTTTTAAAGCTTCTTCATCTTTAACCGGAGGTTTTTCAGCACCGCGGCGAAAAACTTTTTTTCCCATATTCATCAAACTTTCAATACTTATTCCTTTGTCATGAGCAAAATCCAAAACGCCAAATTCTTTTCCATCACCCAAAAAGATATCACTGATATCTATGCCGTTAAAACTCTTGGCGGCTTTTTTCTTCGGCGCCATAATACGAGCCAATTCTTCTTTATTCGGAACGTGCCCGAGCGCCTGAGCAATCTGTTGGGGAGTAATAATACACTCACTCAAATCAAGTTCCATAATATTAACCCCGGTAAAATCACAACCCGTAAAATCGACACCGC
This sequence comes from uncultured Alphaproteobacteria bacterium, assembly GCA_944393685.1. Lineage (GTDB taxonomy): Bacteria > Pseudomonadota > Alphaproteobacteria > RF32 > CAG-239 > CAZU01. Next base: position 45,273 of record CALYAW010000003.1, on the reverse strand, counting down.
GCAAACTAACTTTGGTCAAATCTATTTTTGCCAAATTAAGCAATGTCAAGTTCATTTTAGCCAAATTAAGTTTATGAGGATAATATTTTGCCAAATACTCAATCAATTCTTGTAATTCTTCAATACCGAGTTCATCAATTTCGATATCAAGTAAAATCGCATTTTCCAAATCGGCATCTTGCAGTTTGACACCATTGAGCTTTGCTCCGGTAAAATTAGTTCGATGTAAAACGGCTCCAGACAATATTGCACCGCTCAAATCTGCTCCGGATAAATTAGCATCGGTTAAATTTGCACCCGAAAAATCCACCCCGCGCAAATCAGCACCGGAAAAATCTACCTTTGTTAGATTTGCCACGGAAAAATTTGCATTTCGAAAACTTTCATTTGCAAATTTTCCATCTTCTAGATTTTTTCCAACAAAATCTATCGTATTAAGAAAAGTCCCCCGACCGATATCATTTCCAGATGTGTTAGAAACAGCTTTCCAAACAGACTTATCATCACCAATGGAATAAGAGCTCCCGAATGCTTCTCTGCTTTCCTGAATCTTGGAACGAATGCTCTCGATTTTACTTTCTTTATCGTCTGCCATCGGTCATATGTCCTCAAAATTAATCATTCTTGTTTTATGATAAATTATCTTTTACCATTTGACAAACAATTTATTGAAGCAAGCACTCAAAACCGTTTTCTCTGACTTCTTTGCATATAGTCAATAGAGAGACAGATGTATCATATATACGTAATCTATACCATTTTTTTCCATTCACCCAAGCTTCTTCTATCTGCGGCTGATATTTTTGCAAAGAAGGAAATTTCGAACCTAAAACGGTCCAGTCCTCGACTGCGCTGTCACGATTTTCATATGCGCCAAATTGTAATGATTTTGCATTATCTTTTTCCGTTTTTGCTTTCCGGTTAGGCTTTATTCTATAATTTTTATTCTCTTTCATAACCTCTTCAAGCCAATTTTCGCCCTGAGCCCAACCACTTTGCTCCAACAAGGGTTGTTCTTTCATTTGCATGGAAACGGTTGACAACATTTCAACCAAATCATGATTAAAAGCCTCTCGAAGAGAGAGCGTAATATCTTTGATATTTCCCCTCAACAGTGTTTTACTAAAAGGAGATAAACCTGCATTAAAATACAAATTTCTAAGAGCCATAGCTCTTTCAGCCTTAATTTGGGCAGATTTTTGTTCCAAAACCACAAGCATAATCTTATTATTCAACAGCTCAGCTTTTTCATCAGTAGTAAGTCTATAAGATTTTCCAAACTTATGAACTAATTTTTGAATTTTGGCAATTTCACGCTCATTTGCCTCGTAATCAGCATTAGCTTGTTCAACCAAACGATAAGAGACTTCAACTTGTGTCAAAATCGCCGCCGCCAAGTCATCGAATACGACGCGTTGCATAGTTTTCTGAGCATCACTACCACTTTTAGCCAAGCGAAAATCGCGAATATCCTGCAAAAGTTTTTCAGCAATTGCAATCACTTTATCATACAAAGCACGTTCATAAACATCGTTTTCGACCTTGAGGCCGTTTACATCTAAACGCTTAACTAAAGGATAGTCCCTCAACACTCTGTGCCTGAGTTCTATAATACCATAATTTTTAACCTTGTCTTTGGCTAAAGCAAACTCCTTACGATTTCTAACGGCAGCTTCTTGAAAGACTTCAATTGTATAATCTTTGTCAAAATCTTCCAATTCATAGAAGCGTCTTCCTTCTAATTTTATCTCTTTAGGAAGGACTTTTGTAATCTGTTCGTATTCAGACATATTCATGGCAAATGCTTGCTGAAATTCACCAAATTTCATCAAAGCCACATCCAAATTCTTTTTATATTCCAACTCTTCACTGTTCAACGAACCTTTTCGGTCATACTTTTTCTTAAGCTCATCGGATTTTTTCTTTTCCGAACGTATCAATCTGGCAACTTCTTTGCTTTTGCGGCTGGCGAACCAAGCATCTTGATGAACGCGTATAGCAGCAGACGCCAAGTGTTGCGCAGATTTTTCATACAAATAATTATCCATAAACTGTGAATTGTTTTCCAGACTTGCAACAGCATAGATTGTCGCATATTCCAGCACACGAGAAGCAGCAAACAAACGGCTCTGATCATTAATATCTGAACTAATGATGTTTTCAATCATTTCTTGAGGATTAAGATTAGGATTCTGATTATAAATTTTCTTTTTCAGACTTTGAGTTGCAACATCCACATTATACTTGGAAGCTCTAGCCATAGTCGTATACACATCCAATTTTCCGTCAACTGGCTCGGGATTCGATGCAAAAACCAATGTATCGGCATGTATCTCACTGTTTTTGTTATTTTTATCAACACTACACGCAGACAAAACAATTAATACCGAAATCATACAAAATCTTAGTTTTTCGTAGGTTTTCATACCATTATTCCCTTGTGTAACAATATGTAACAAGAATTTAAAAGCTTTTTATCAAATTTCTTGTTATATGTAAACCAAAATAAACTTAACCGAACTATTTAGGGATAAAACATATGTCTAACAACATCAAAGTAGCCGTGATTGGCGCCGGCATGATGGGCAAAAACCACCTCAAGACTTACAAATCTTTGCAAGGTGTTGAATTGGTCGGTGTATATGATATATTCCCAGAAGCCAGCAAAGCTGCCGCGGAATCATTTGGAATTAAGGCCTTTTCTTCTTTAGAAGAGGTTGCCGCCAGCGTAGAAGCTGTTAGTGTCGTAACCACATCAGTCACTCACGCCGAAGTTGGAGAATTTTTTCTCAACCGGGGTATTCACTGCCTGATGGAAAAACCGCTGGCGACTACCGAAGCAGAATGTCAACGACTGATTAACGCGGCAAAAAAGAACAATGTTACTCTTCTTGTCGGACATATTGAACAGTTTAATCCAGCCGTAGAACAAATGCACAAACTGTTGAATGACACATCCAAGATTCGCTCTCTAACAGCGCAACGTATGTCTGCCGCTTCCGGACGCATCACTGATGTTGATGTTTCAATGGATTTGATGATACACGATATGGAAGTTATTCAATCTCTGGTTCAATCTCCCGTTACCAAGGTGCATGCCGCCAGTGTTAAAACACCATCCAGCCCGCAGGGCAAAGATTATATCACCGCTCTTTTGGAATTTGAAAACGGTGTTACCGCAAATCTGACAGCCAGCCGCATTACCCAAGCGCGTGTTCGGACATTATCAGTTACAACCGATACGAACTATATTGACATGGACTTCATCAACCAAAGCATCAACGTTCACACCCAAGGACGTATGCCCTATGTCAATCAAGAAGAGATACCCGAATGGATGCATTATGGTCTTAAAGGCAGTGTTGAGCAGTTGTTTATTCCGACCAATCAACCGCTGCAAGCGGAACTCAGTCATTTTATCAATTGTGTTAACGGTAAAGATACGCCTCGTATCACCGGAGAAAAAGCGCTTGCTGCTCTGCGTACAATTTGGACGATTCAGGAACAACTTGGCTTTTTTGCACAAGACAACAATCTTTTGACAATTGCAGCCGAATAATTTCCGACTTGCAAAAGTCACAAAAAGGAGGCATAAGATTTATGCCTCTTTATTTATAACCACAATTCAGATACCAACTTCTCATGCGCTATAAAATTACAATTGAATATGATGGAACCAATATTCTCGGCTGGCAGCGGCAGCTTGATGGTCCGAGTGTACAAGAATATCTGGAAAACGCGCTTGCAATAATAACCCCCAAAGAAGAAGCAAAGCAGGCACCTCAATCTAGCGAACAAATCACTTGTCTGGTTCAAGGAGCCGGACGAACCGATGCAGGAGTTCACGCCTTGGCTCAAGTTGCGCATTTTGACTTAAATAGAGAAATAGAAGAGTGGAAATTGCGTGATGCTCTTAATTTTCATTTACGAGAACAAGGTGCGCCCGTTGTTGTTCTTGCTGTTGAAGCTGTCAGCCAAGAGTTTAATGCCAGATTTTCGGCCAAAGGACGTGGCTACATATACAAAATTCTCAATCGCCGCACAGCCCCCATTCTACAAAAAGACCGTGTGTGGTGGGTTCCGATTCCACTTGATATAGAAAAAATGCGCCAAGGAGCACAATATTTGCTTGGGCACCATGATTTTACATCTTTTCGTGCGGCGGCCTGTCAAGCCAAATCTCCTGTAAAAACACTTGACCGCTTAGACATTACTCGCTCTGAAGAAGAAATCATCTTTACCGTTGAGGCGCGTTCTTTTTTACATCACCAAGTTCGCAATATGGTAGGCACTCTGAAACTTGTCGGTGACGGGCACCTTTCACCCGAAGACATCAAAACCATTCTTGAAGCCAAAGATCGTCGACTGGCTGGTCCTACTGCACCTGCGTGCGGCTTATATTTAAGCAAAGTTCTCTACTAAACATCCGAAGAATTTAAGACTTTTATGGCAATATCATAATCGAAACCTGCGCGCACCAAAATTGCCAAATCTTTATTATGTCGCTCTCTACGCAAAGTTTCATCAGCACAAAAAGGGCCTATTTTTTTCTTTTTTGCTAATTTCAAGGCTGTTTCGAGAGGATCATATTCCTGCGCATCCATCAATGAGTTAACAATAGCCTCATCAACGCCTTTCTCACGTAATTTTCCAAGAATATAACGAGGAGACTTTCCGATACTCATATAATCTTTAATTTTAAGCTCAGCATATCGTTCATCATTTAAATAACCATATCGTAAGAAATCATCAAGGACCTCTTCAATCCACTCATAGGCCTCATTACGATCAAATTCTTTATTTTGATAAGCGTACGTATCCACACGACGCCTCAAGACTGTCCGTAAATTAGCAACCGAAGACTCAAAACGTTTCAAATAATACAAACCGATATTTTTAACACGCTTCTTTGTCATCTTACGCAAAAATTTTGTCTTCTTGGAAGTGAACTGTTCTTCTGACACTTGAAAAATCCTCTCAACTGGATTATACCAATAACAACAAAATAATATATAAGGAAAAAATATCAATGCCTACCAAAAACGACACAAATTTTGATTCATGTGCATCATTTTTTATTGACAACGGAGCTTATCAAGGAAGATTAATCCGCCTCAATGATGTGCTAAACACTATTTTAAGCAAGCATCGTTATCCGCGCCCTGTTTCTGCGGTAATTGCCGAGTGCAGTGTTCTGGGAGCCATGTTGTCGAGCATGCTCAAATACGATGGTCTTTTTACACTGCAAACCCAAAGCAACGGTGTAATCAATATGGTAGTTGTTGATGTCACTTCATCTGGTAAAATTCGTGCTTGCGCCCGCTATGATGAAAAGCGCTTGGAACAAAACCAAGCTCTACGCAAAACCTCTGGAGAAATTGAACCAACACCGCATTTGTTAGGAGGAGGTCATCTGGCTTTTACGGTAGATCAAGGCCCAAGCACACAGTTATACCAAGGAATTGTTGACCTTCAAGGAAAAACTTTAAGCGAGTGCGCCCTACGTTATTTTAAACAATCCGAACAAATCGACACAGACCTAAAACTTTTTCTAAAAGCGCCGGAAGGAGATTCACAATCTTGGGCTGCAGCTGGCATCATGCTGCAAAAGATGCCCTCTGACGGTGGTAAAAAAACATCTCTTGACGAGGAGAGCATAGCAGAAAATTGGAATCAGGCTAAGATATTTATGGAAAGTCTGACCGAAGATGAAGTATTCAATGCAGCTTTATCCTCTGAAGAATTGTTGCATCGTCTTTTCCACGCCAATAATCTGAATATATCTAATACAAAAAACTATAGTTTCGGTTGCCGCTGCTCTCGTGAAAAGCTGTTAAACACGCTTAGCACTTTTTCCGAAGCAGACATCAATGCTATGGTTGAAAACAATAAAATCACGGCAACTTGCAACTTCTGTTCGGAAAAATATGTTTTTGACAAAGGTGAAATTATGAAACAATAGATATTTAACCAGTTTTTAATGAATATCTAATATTGTAGAAGAAGCTCGCATATCAAGAGCTTCTTTGTTTTATAACATACGGATTAAGAACATGAATATTTCTAAAAGAATTTTAACCCTTTGCGCCGTTTTTGGATTACTTTCCGGCTGCGCCTACTTGTTTCCGTCAGATAACGAAGAATTACCTCGCTATACCGAACCACGCTACAACACAGAAGAACCAATTCAGTTAAAAGTCAGCAAGATTAATGTAATTTCTGAATTTACCCCATCTTTTACGCGTCCGCATGTAGAGCACTTATTTCCAGTATCCATAGAAAAGACAGCCAAGATATGGGCGCATGATCGTCTCAAAGCAGTTGATTTTTCAAGCTCAGACGTTGCCGATGTTATCATCAAAGATGCGAGTGTCACCGAAACACTTGAACCCAACGACAAAATGTGGGCCAAAGATAGAGTTAAATACAAAGCAAAGTTAATTGTTGCATTAAGGATACACAATCCAGACAACATGTCAGAAGCCACCACTCAAGTTGAGGGCTGGAGAGAACTCACCATAGACGCCAGTACGGATATAGCCGAAAAAGAACAATACTGGAGCTCAATGGTTAACAAACTATTTGATGACTTCAACAACAAAATGACAGCCAACATATACCAATACTTAAATCTGTATGTTGTCAATCAGCCATTAGTACCAACGTACTACTAATTAACAATTTTGGCTTTGCTCCCTGTAGATGCAAACAAGTTGAAAGTCGGAATTTTTACTTCATGAGGGATTTTCTGTCCGTCCCGCAACACTTGGCATGAGCCATAGAATACGGCGTTTGCAAAATCAAGAGGAGCCTCAGAAGTAAACTCGAAATATTCCCCAGGTTCCAGCTCTGGCAATTCTCCTTTGAAACCGATTGTATCATCGACATAACAATTTCCGGCTTCATCGGTAATTCGCCAATTTTTTCCGATTAGTTGGATTTTTGTATCGGTATTGTTTTCGATACACAAATAATATCCCCACCAAAAGCGTTTGCCTTGTTTTTCATCCATCAAGACAGGCCTAGCGGAAACAACAATACCATCACTTTCTCGCACCCAAAAATCTTGTATCTCAGACATTTTGCTCCCCAACAAAACCCAAAAACACAATCGATTCCCCAACCGATTATTAATTAACCATTAGTTAACCTTTGTTTGATTCGCAAGGGGTGATGATTCTTATCCACTTTTTTTTACACACAAAAACAAACGAGCACCTAAATATCATATTCTTTAGAAATAACGACGACAGGGATTTTGCAGATTTTAATAATCCGGTGTCCGGATTTGGTGGTTTTGTCCTGATAAATAAAACGCTTCAAACGCAACAAAATGCGCCTAGGAAAATATTTGACATAATCATGAAGCATATAACGACGAATAACAATATTAGGCATAATCCAGAGCAGTCTGAGCAATGATTGTTTAGCCAAACCCGTTGTAAACAATTTTCTTTTTATAATTGGACAGCGCATCGCCACAAGTTTGCACCCGAATTTAAGAATATTGAACCTGTTAATCGGCGGACAATAAACATCAAAACTATAATTCCCTTTTTCTACCAACAGACGGGACAAACCGACTTCGTATTTAGTAACGACATCATCAAAAGTATTTTCTTTGATAACCGATTCAAAAAAATGCTCAAACAAAGCCGAGGTAAAGACCTGTTTTTCAAAAACCAAAAAATAACTCTGCACATGCTCCCAAGCGGCATCACAGTTTTTGGTAACGCCCCAAAAATCGACATTCTTTTTTGTCATCTCCTCAAACATTTGTGCAAAAGGAAATACTGGACCATAACAACTGTCATTGCACAAGACCAATTCGTCAGTATGGAGCAGAAGAGATTTTTGCTTAGCAAGCCGCAGCCCGCGCTTCCACGAACCAAAATCATATTCGCCATGTTTTTCAAAAATTGCAAAATCAACCAATCCTTCAAGCTGCTGACAATATTGAGTTGCTGCTTCGTTGTCAGCGACATAAATCAAAACGTCGGCAATCTCCCGCAACCCTTTCAGATAATATAAAACATAGTCTTCAATTTTGGATTTTTTGTTATATCCCGCAAAAATAACCACGCGCTTCGTCATCTGCTTTTTCCTCTCTTCTATTCAAAAAAAAACCACCTGAGAAGGTGGTCGGAGAGTTCATAAACTAGAACATACTTAGCCCTTTAAGTCTTTAAAAACCGCCACAGAGGGCTATTTTCTGGACATACACTTAAAGCTCCCCGACCGCAGACGGGGATATAATGCCGATCGTGCGCGATTAACACGTCAACTTATGGCGCTATATCAAACACCAGTATGTTCTTAGGACTTATGAAGGTCCCGCACCTTAACAGGCACTAGGATTGAACCCTATTGTTCAAACCTGCTTAAAAACTATAATGAGAATCACATAAAGTAAAGAATATTTTGCTTTTTAAACGCAAATGCCGCAGAAAAGAATCTGCGGCATTTTATATAAACTCTCTAATATATTATTTTGCTAAAATACTAAGAATTTTGGATGTAGCTTCTGCCGGAGCAATATTTTCGCAAACAGCATATTCATTAGCAAGCCTGTCTAATGCCTGCTCATAGATTTGCCGTTCACTATACGACTGTTCGGCCAGATTCTCACTACGATATAAATCTCTGATAACCTCGGCAATAGCCACTGGACTTCCGGAATTGATTTTATTTTCATATTCCTGAGCGCGTCTGGACCACATAACTTTTTTGACCTTGGCCTTACCTTTAAGGGTCGCCAAAGCATCCGACATTGTACTTTCTTCCGAAATTTTTCTCAATCCGGTTGTTTCGGCTTTAGACATGGGAATACGAAGCGTCATTTTGTCTTTGGCAAAATTAACTACAATCAATTCCAACTCCGATCCGGCAACCGTCTGCTTGGTAATATCGGCAACTTTCCCGACGCCATGAGCAGGATACACAACATATTCACCGGAGCAAAAAGGATTCTTCACTGAAATTTTTTTATTCATATCTTTTCCCTGTATTATTAATTCCGTGGGGTTTGTATCTAAATACAGCGCTACCATACCACAAAAAAGGGTTTAAATCTAGTCAAAAAAATAATTTTTGTCAAAAACACTTTTCTTTTTAACTCAAAATTAATTCTACAACGATAATATATGCTAAGATTGTCTGTCATAGCGGGAATGTTACAATGAAAAATTTGATTTCATATGCTTTTGTTATTCTCTCAGGATTATATTCTGTTGCATATGCAGCAGTTGTTCCGGAATACGCTACCAACACATACAAGAACCACGAATTATCTCGTGCAGAACAAAAATGCATTGATGAGGGCTACAAAATCACCTATGCCAATTGTTCCAACCAAACCGCTCCCGCCGAACGCTGTCCCCACCACGATTCTTATTATCGCAGTTGCTCACAAGAACAATGGTGTCGCAACAATAATTTTACCTTTTTGGCAACAGATTGTAAAATTCCGCTCTATCCTCATAAAATGTGTGACAATAAATTTCCACTTTATCGAGTCTGCATAGAAAACATCGGCAAAGCCTGTGAAGAAAAAGGTTATGTCTACAAAGACAAATGCCAATTTAATGATAAAAAATGCCCCTACTCTCCGGACTACGGCATATGCTGCGACACCTGTCCAAAATTTTCTCACAATATCAATGCGATACCGGCAGGCTATATTGCATATGGAGAAACCTGCACCACTTGCAACGGTCAAGTTAAAACCAACATCAAACCAGCCCCTTGTGAAGGATTTGAAGATTGTCCCTTTGGACCGATGAGTTCACAAACCCCTTCATGCCTCCAAGGCAAAAAAATTCTATACAACGTATGCAAAACCGCAGCCATGGTATGTCAGGAAAAAGGCTTCTCAGTCAGTTCTTGTTCAGAAGTAGAAGATGCCTACGATTGCCCTGAAGACAGTAATTTTAAGCGTTGTAAAATTAACTGTCTAAAATTAGCTCAAGCCAACAATCCAAATGCCGATGTCTTTGCCCTTGATCAGGACAATCCCCAGCTTGACTTGACCAAAAAAGAATTAAAATCTCTTATAGGGATGACAGAAGAAGAATGTCTTAAACAAAGTAAACCAACTCTCACTTTTCGGCTTAACAAAGCAAATTATGAGCAATACTCTGGCCTTCTCGACCGAGATATTTCCAACATCAACATCAATCTCATCTTTGAAGAGCCCCTAACCCTTTCCGCTAACGGGAATTATCATAATGTCAAAATTTCCGCACAGGGAGAATTTGGAGACTGTCCTCTTAAAGGAATAACGACCCATATCAAAGGAACCGTCAGTTTTAACAATATTCCCGAAATATGTTCCAACTTTATCATATCGTCCAATTCCAAACTTCTAACCACCGGCAATATCACTGGAAATATTGACATGGAAAAAGATGCATCTTTAGGAATAAAGGGGGATCTCAACGGACATTTGCGTACACGCAGTTTTGCTGAAATATTCATAAAAGGGCAACTTCGCTATACCGATGACCTAAACAGCAGTATTGATAATGAAAGTATTCTGCTTGGTTGCAATTCAAAAGTAAAAATCGGCGGAGGCATATCGGCCAAAACAGCAAATATCGTTATCAAACAATGGAGTAAACTTGACACGCCATTCATAAAAATAACATCAACCAGTGACAACATAAATCTGGCCAATACACTTTCAAGCATTCATCTCTATAAATACAGCAAGCTATTCAGCTCTTATGGAGAGACTGTATTTCCATTGGTAGAAAACGACGATGCACAATGCGATGATAAATACTATCAACACTTGGGTTCTGCTACAGATGCCTCATCACAAACATTTACTCTTGAACCCTCCAATTTGGGTGAAGACAAATGGAAATGCCGCAGCCTTAATTTCCGCCAGCAAGAATGTGATTAAGGATTAACATTAGGCGAATAAATTGTTTCTGGATTACTCGGATTTCCGATAGCTCCCAAGTCTTGCGTCGGATACGCTTGTATATCATAGACCATTCCATTTGCCTCCATCAAAGTATTTTGAAATTGGCTGCCGAGAGCCTGAGAGGAATCAGCGCTTTCTGCCTCTGTTTGTTGTTGATTGTGCAAAGAAGTGGTGGTTTTATTCGCAGCAACCATATCTTCCGTATTAGGTTGTGCTTCAACAACATTAGGCAAAGGATTCCCCAAGGGGTTATCACTATTATCTGGTTGTTCTACAACAACTTCATCCATAACGCCGTCTGGTTGTTGGGCTTTGCCATACACAATGGTCGGAGAAACCGATAAAGGCATTGAGCTTCCTTTCTCCTCTCGAATTACTTGCGCTTGAGCCGGTAATATCCCATCATTAACCGCACAAGCCAACCATAAAATTATCGCAAAATTTTTTATCATTTCAGACATAGCTTACACCTCTATGTTTTTTAGATAAGCTCAATTTTGCCTTAAACAAGGTATATTTTTAAGGATATCTTAAAAAATTTTTGCTATAATAAGGAAATGTGATAAGGAGAATTTCAAATGTCGGATTTAGGAGCTCTGAGCAGTTATGCTCTTACTATTCAACAAACGCAAATAAGTTTGGTAAAAAATAGCATTGAAATGCAACAAAAACTTATTGAAGTCCTTTTTGAAGACAACCGCTGCGTACCAACTTCAAGTGACATTGGGCAAAATATTGACATCTCGCTTTAATTCTTAAAAACTAATCATAATGATAAAAGAGATAGTCAACGCACAAGCCAAAACAAATTTCAAGATACCGCCGATTGCAGATAAAATCATAGACGTATAATCAAGATTAACGGCATCATCCTTATAAACTTTTTTAAACACAAAAGTATATACAAAAGAAAAAAAAGCCACAAAGGCATATAAATGATAATCGCCAAACAACTGGCGCATTTGTTCGGCATCCATTTTAATCATGCAAAAAATTGCCAAACCAATTCCCAACAAAACCATCGGGTTAAGAATCGTTCCCGACGTAAAAAGAGCAATAAGACCTTTTATCATAGAGTTTCCTTATCTGGCGCCCCAAATTCGACGGCTCAAATATCTGGAATCGCTCGTCTTCATATTCGTCGGCCATACACATCTTGTCGTACCCCCGCTGACACTCAAAGATGTTTCTGAATTTTTAACTTGAGCCACCACCAAAGAAGCAATTCCTCGACTCTGGATTCCGACACTACGTCCCCGCTGCCAATCAAACAATGATCTGTCTATAAGTTTTTGCATATTTTTCTCCCCTCAGGAAACACTACATTATTTAGTGTAGGCTCAATTAGTAAATAAAAATTTAAGATTATTGATCGCGCAGTTTTTCAATCAAGGCAAGCAACTTATTGCCAGCATTTTCAACCTTTAGAGCATTGCTTCCGCAAACCCACACACGAATAAGCGGCTCTGTGCCCGAAGGACGAACGACAACTCTTCCGCTCCCTTCAAGATCTTTTTGACAATCAGCAAGAAGTGCTTGCACTTCCGCATTCAAAACAATCATCTTTACTTGCTCACGATTTTTTAGCCTTGGATTCTCAAAAAACAAATGCTCCTCTTCAAAAACAGGAAAAATCTCGCTCATCTTTTTTTGATAACTTTTCAGCCCTTCTACCAAAACTAAAGAAACCATCAAAGCATCCCCCGAACGGCTATAATCACCTAAAACAATATGTCCGGACTCTTCTCCACCGATAGCACCTCCGACTTCAAGCATTTTCTCAATTACCGGACGCTCTCCCACAGGCGTCGAATAATATTCTAACCCCAACACATTGCGTACATATTTTTCCAATCCCGTATTAGAAAGAATTGTAGAAACAACAGGACGAGCGAGATTCTCGCCCTTTTTCTCCAAATACTGAGCCAAGAAAGCAATTAATTGCTCGCTTTTTACCAGATTACCTTTTTCATCAGAAACTTTAATTCGATCCCCATCACCATCAACGGCAATACCCAAATCTGCACCTTGTTTTTTCACTTCGTTCAACATAGCATCAACATGTTGAGAACCACACTCACGATTAATATTAAGTCCGTTGGGTGAGCAAGCCAAAGCTATCACCTCTGCTCCGAGCTTTGAATACAAATCAAGCATAATCTCAGAAAAGCACCCATTTGCACAATCCAAAACAATTTTTAGTCCCTTTAAGGGCATGTTTTCTGAGAAAGCAGACAATGCTCTTTCTTTATATTTTTCGAGAACAATATCTGACTTAACACATCGTCCGATTTTATCAGAATCAAAAATAAATTCATTTTTTTCAATTAAAGCCTCAATCTGAGCCGTTAACTCATCCGAAAATTTATTTCCGTCCGCAGCAATCAATTTAATACCATTATCTTGATAAGGATTATGAGATGCCGTAATCATCACGGACATATCCACCTCCAGTTCGGGAGTCAAACTTGTTAGCGCCGGCGTAGGTACCACACCAAGCAAAAGGACATCCACCCCGGAAGAAAGAAAACCGGCACAAAGAGCGGCTTCTAACATATCGCCTGACAAACGAGTATCTTTGGCAATGGCTACTTTTTTACATTTAGTGCAAATCAATTCAGCCGTTGCAGCCGCCAACCGAAAAGAAAAATCAGCATTCATAGGAAACACATTGGCAATTCCACGTACACCATCTGTTCCAAACCATTTATTTTTTGCCATATATCATCTCCGCGATAATCATTTTTTTTCATTGTCGCAGATAAAAAAGAAAACTCAACCAATGATAAAAAGATATTCACTTTTTTTCGAGTCGCAGCATAAAATTAAGAAGCCGAAGAAAAAAATCCTCGGCTCCTTAACTCATAAAAAGAACACCTATACCTCCGGCAAAGAAGAGTGAACACGTTTTTCTTCCGGAACGGGAGATTCGGAAGACTTGTCAATTTTCTTTCCGTCAAGAAGATCTTTAATTTCTTCTCCGGTCAAAGTCTCATATTCTATAAGAGCTGTTGCCAATAACTCCCAATCTTTCTCATGTTCTTTAAGCAACTGTGTTGCCTGATCATGCGCGCTAACAACCAAGTTTTTGATTTCCGCATCCACCAGACGAGCCGTTTCTTCACTCATATTTCGACTCTGTGTCACGGACTTACCCAAAAAAACCTCACCGGTATTCTCAGCATACAAAACAGGTCCAAGCTTTTCGCTCATTCCCCACTCTGTCACCATAGAACGAGCCAAATTCGTTGCCGCAGCAATATCGGAAGATGCGCCGCTTGTCACTTTTTTTGCACCGAACTTAAGTTCTTCAGCCACACGTCCCCCCATCATAATAACCAATCGAGACAACATTTTTATGCGAGAATAAGAATATTGATCTTTTTCCGGCAACTGCTGGACCATACCCAAAGCGCGGCCGCGAGGAATAATGGTAGCCTTATGTATAGGATCGCTCTCCTCCACAAACAAAGAACAAATAGCATGTCCCGCTTCATGATAAGCAGTCAGTTTTTTCTCATTTTCATCCATAGCCATTGAACGACGCTCGCTTCCCATCAATACTTTATCTTTGGCCTCATCAAAATCTTTGGATGTCACTTTGTGCTTATTTTTGCGAGCAGCCAATAATGCGGCTTCATTCACCAAATTGGCCAAATCCGCACCTGAAAATCCGGGAGTACCTCTGGCAACAACCGACAAATTAACATCACGAGCCAACGGAACATTTTTAGCGTGAACTTTTAATATCTCCTCACGACCTTTTTTATCAGGATTTGTTACCGTAACCTGCCTATCAAAACGCCCTGGGCGAAGCAGCGCAGGATCCAAAACATCCGGCCTGTTGGTAGCGGCAATCAAAATAACATTCTCATTAGCCTCAAAGCCGTCCATTTCGACCAGTAATTGGTTTAAGGTCTGCTCTCTTTCATCATTACCGCCGCCCAAACCGGCACCACGATGTCTACCAACGGCATCAATCTCATCAATAAAGAGCAAACAAGGAGCATTTTTTTTGGCTTGAGCAAACATATCTCTTACACGGCTGGCCCCCACACCGACAAACATTTCCACAAAATCCGAACCGGATATGGAAAAGAACGGAACATCAGCCTCTCCGGCAACGGCTTTAGCCAACAAAGTTTTACCCGTACCCGGAGGACCGACCATCAAAACACCTTTAGGTATTTTGCCGCCGAGACGTTGAAATTTTTCGGGATCTTTCAAAAAGTCAATAATTTCTTCAAGTTCTTGCTTAGCCTCATCTGCGCCGGCCACATCGGCAAAAGTCACTTTTTTTGTGTTTTCAATCAGCCGAGCCCGAGATTTTCCAAAACTCATAGCTTTATTATTGCCTGAATTTGCCTGTCGCATAAAGAACACCCAGACGCCGATTAATAACAACATAGGGAACCAAGAAATAAGCATTCCCCACAAGTTATCGGAAGTATTGCTTTCCGGTTGTGCCGACACTTTAACATTATTCTTGCGCAAAATTTCCACCATTGTAGGATCAAACGGAGCATAAGTATAAAAACGCTTTCCATCGGTATATGTGCCGGAAATACTGGCGCCTTCAATTGTCACTTCGGAAATTTTCTTATTTTCAACATGATTCATAAACTCCGAAAAGGCAAGTTTTTCAGCGTTGATTCTCTCATTTCCACCGGCAAACATATTCATTGCTGCCGAAAGCAAAATAAAAGCGACCACCCAAACAATAATATTTCTTGTATTTCTCATTAAAAAGATTCCTCAAACAAAATTATTAACTTTTTTATATATAGTTTTTTTATTTTCAAAACTCAAGCATGAAAGTTTCTCCACCCCCAAGCAAATAAAAAAACGGCCGGAAACCGGCCGTTTCAATATCCGAACGAAACTAAATTATTTAGCTTGATCGATAGCTTCCTGAAGAACACCTTCATCCAAAGTTTGGATAATCTTACCATCCAAAATCAATGTCGGAACGCCATTAACCTGAATTTTGGCAGCCAAGTTAGATGTCTCATCCAAAATTTTGCTGACTTTTTCAGATTCCATATCAGCTTTCAACTTCTCCAGATCGACACCGGCTTTAACAGCAGCTTCATCAATCTTAGCTTCAGTCAAAGGACCATTAATTTCGAATACGGCAGTATAAACTTCTGCAAATTTACCCTGCTCTTTTGCGGCCAAAGCAGCTTTTGCAGCATACTTAGACATTGGAGACAAGAAAGCTAAAGGTTTAGCAACCAATTTTAGATCACTGTTTTTAGCAATAACATTTTTAAGAACGGGGTAAATTTTGTGGCAATATCCGCAAGAGAAATCAAAGAACTCGACCAAAACGACTTTCCCCTCAGGATTTCCAAGGAAGCCATCATCGGGATTCTTAGTCAACTCATCTTCACTTTGAGCCAAAAGCTCTTGAGCTTTTTTCTGAGCTTCTTCTCTTTGTTTGATTTCATAATTCTGCATTGCTTGAATAATCATCTCGGGATTATCATTCAAAGCCTGCTCAACATTTGCGGAACTACCGCCCTTGTTGCAGCAAACAATGCACATAACCAATGCAACAATGGCAACGACAAGAGCCACCAAAGATACATATACAGCATTAATTTTATTCATGTTAAAATTCCTCAAGTTAAAATTATCAACTCATCTAATCTAACAAACTATTAGATATTTACAAGCGGAAAATAATATTTATTTATTAGCTTTGACCAAATAGTAAATTATTTCTTCATAAATAAGCAATATAATGAATCCAAGTTTAAACTTTTGAAAGCAAAAAAATGTTTCATATAAATTTATCACTTTTTTCCAAAACCAAAAGCCTCGAAAGCAAAATAGATTTCTTCCATGACAAACTTTTGGACGCGGCAATGACATTCAAAAAAGCGGTCCGTGTATTTCTGGATGAAGGTCGCAGCGAAAATTATAAAAAGCTATCCAAACAAGTAAAACAAATTGAACATGATGCGGATAACCTGCGCCGAGAAATCGAAAACAGTCTCTACACCCAAAATCTAATTCCCGATTTACGGGCAGACGTCTTGCACTTGGTGGAAAATCTGGACAAAGTCATTAATAAATTCGACGAAGTAACTTACATGTTCTATATCGAAAAACCGGAAATAGCCTCCAATTATCATATCCGCATCAACGAATTATGTGATCTCAGCGCCGAATGCGCAGAAAACATGGCTAAAGCCTCAAGAGCTTTTTTCCGAGATTTAAGCTCTGTCAGAGATTATTCGCAAAAAGTATATTTTATAGAACATGAATCAGATGTCAGTGCGGACAACTTGCGCAAAGCTGTTTTTGATTCAGAACTTCCCTTAGCCAATAAACTCCAGCTTTCTAACTTCATCAATGAAATTGCGGATATCGCAGACATTGCGGAAGACTTTATTGATGAGCTACTGATATTCACAATCAAAAGAGACATTTAATCATGGATATAACTTTTTTGTTTTTCTTAAGTTCGGGTTTATTTTTAGGATGGTCGCTTGGAGCCAATGATGCATCCAACATATTCGGCACGGCCGTTGGCACCAAAATGGTCAGCTTTCGAACAGCAGCGGTTATCTCATCAATTTTCATCATTATTGGAGCCGTTTATGCCGGAGGCGGTGCCTCTCAAACTTTGGGACATCTTGGTTCTATTAATACTTTAGCAGGAGCCTTCATGGCAGCCCTTGCAGCGGCAATCACTATTTTCTGGATGGTTGAATTGTCTATGCCGATATCTACCTCCCAAGCAATTGTCGGCGCAATTATCGGCTGGAATTTTTTTGCAGGCAAACCAACTGATATTACAATTTTAACCCAAATTGTCAGCACCTGGGTTATTTGCCCGATTCTATCTGGAATTATAGCCGTATTTCTATATTGGTTGGTTCGATTTATTATTCGTAAATCCCATATGCATCTTCTTCGCCAAGACAGTTACACCAGAATAGGTTTAATTATTGCTGGAGCATTCGGAGCATACGCTTTGGGAGCCAACAATATTGCCAATGTCATGGGAGTATTTGTTCCATCTTCTCCTTTAAAAACCGTTGATTTTGGATGGGGTATAACGCTCAACGAGACACAAGTTTTATTTTTAATCGGAAGTATAGCCATTAGCATCGGAGTCGCCACTTATTCTCAAAAAGTAATGAACACCGTCGGCAACTCGATCATGAAAATGTCTCCCTTAATGGCATGGGTAGTTGTTGTTGCCCAATCTTTGGTTTTGTTTCTTTTTGCCTCCCAAAATCTCAAACATTTTTTGCTTTCACACGATTTACCCTCTTTACCATTGGTTCCTGTTTCAAGCTCACAAGCTGTCATTGGAGCCGTTATGGGAATAGGCCTTGCACGTAGCGGAAAAAGTCTGCACTGGGACTTGATTGGAAAAATATCAATAAGTTGGATAACCACGCCGATAATTGCAGCAGGACTATGTTACATATCCTTATTCTTTTTACAAAATGTTTTTGGGCAAGTAGTTTTTTTGCCATAGGAAATAAAAGATGAAAGCTTTAATTTTAGCCATTGGAAAATGTAAAAAAAATTCGCCTGAAGCAGCCATAATAAGCGAATATACCAAACGTTCCGGTTGGGAAGTCATAATCAAAGAGAAAGATAATTCAACTCAAGAAGATGAAGCTAAATTTTTACAAAACAACATTCCGCATAATGCTAAAATTATTGTTCTTGACGAACGCGGACAAAATCTAAAATCAACGGAACTAGCCCAAAAGGTGGAAAATTGGCAGCTTGAAGGTTGTTCAGAAATTTGTTTTCTCATCGGTGGTGCGGATGGACATCTGCAATCAACCCGCGACAAAGCAGATCTCTTGCTTTCCTTTGGAAAATTAACTTTTCCTCACATGCTCATGAGAGCGATTCTGTGTGAACAAATTTACCGTATACAAACCATTATTAGTGGTCACCCCTATCACCGAGAATAATAACATATTGACTTGACGCAAATTTTGTCTATATTTGTATGCATACAAATATACATCTTAAATTATCCTATATGAAAATCTTAAAAACAATTGCAGATCGGTTTTCCAAGAAGACCCCTGCGCCAGAGCAACCTTCAGCCAAGCGCCAACATGTTGACCAACAATCAACCGAAGGAATCAACGACGCCCCTTGCATGTTTTATCATGCCGGGGAACTTGAATATCCGGCGCTTGAACCTCAACCTTTGCTTGACTTTTGGTTATTAAACAGAGTTTTTGAAAGTCTCGACGCTGCTTGTGGAGATATCTCTATGGTTCAGGCTGTTAGTCTCTTTCATCCGCAAACCAGTGAATATATCTCAACTGTCTTTGGTATCAAAAAACAAAACGGCTGGCTTTGGGTAAAAATAGGAACAACGGAAGTCTTTTTTTCCGGCTTCAAAGCCTTTCTTTACAAAGAAACACCTATTTTCCGCCTCCCGTTAAAAAAGAAAGATGAAAAGACTTTTTACAAAGCTCTTTGCAAATACCAAAAAGGCATCATTCAGGTTACCGGAATTGTGGAAGAAACTCTCACGCCGCCGACCGATGCAGATCATGAGGTTTTCCTTGAGACAACAGGACTCACGCCTTGTAGTCTAGACGAAGCCTTAGACTTTGTCTGCAAGCTCTGAACAAAACAAGAAAAAAGCCCCGCTATACAAATAGCCGGGCTTTCTCTTTATAAAAGCAATATCCGTTATTCGGCAATGGAGCGTATTTTTCCGACTGACGACCACATCTTTTCAATACTGTAAAACTCACGCACTTCCGGACGAAAAATATGAACAATCACGTCAAAAGCATCTATCAAAACCCAATCAGCCTTTTCTTTTCCCTCTGCAACGGATTTAAACTTCGCTTCTTTGAGTTTAAGCTGTATATTATCAGCCAAAGCCGCCACCTGACGATTAGATGTTCCACTGGCAATAACCATATAATTTGCAATAGATGTTTTTCCTTGTAAATCCATGACAACAACATCTTGAGCCTTGCCATCTTCAAGAACCTTGACAATAATATCAAGAATTTGCTCTGCTTCATCCTTTGATTGCACTACTGTTGCTTTTTTAGGCACTTAATATCTCCTTATTTACAATGGTGACCACGGTTTATTTTCCGTTTCAAATTCCACTTTGAGCTCTTCAGGCTCTTTTTTGTCTCTTTCTCTTGTTATATACTGATTAACCTCCCGAAGGCAATCAAAAAGTCCCTGTTTTGCCACGGCAGAAATGACAAATACTTTTTTGCCGCTATATTTTTCAAGTTCTTTTTGCTTTTGGGACATTTCCTTAGGCTCAACGGCATCAGCTTTATTCAAAACAACCACTTCAGGCTTAGCAGCTAAAACATCATTGTATAAATCCAATTCACGACGAATAGCTTTATATGAGGCAACAACATCTTCTTCCGTAGCATCAATAAGATGCAACAAAGCCGAACAACGCTCAACATGTTTCAAAAATCTGTCTCCCAAGCCGACACCTTCATGAGCTCCTTCAATCAATCCAGGAATATCTGCAATTACCATTTCATAATTATCAACCCACGCCACACCCAAATTAGGATGCAATGTCGTAAACGGATAATCCGCGATTTTAGGACGTGCAGCGGTTACAACCGACAAAAAAGTTGATTTCCCTGCATTAGGCATTCCCACCAATCCGACATCAGCAATCACTTTAAGTCGCAACCAGACCCATTTTTCTTCTCCGGGCCATCCGGGTTCGGCGTATCTTGGAGCTTGATTAACAGCAGTTTTAAACTGAGCATTACCACGACCACCATCTCCGCCTTTGGCAATCAAAAAACGTTGTCCGGGCTCCAGCATATCAACAATCAATGTTTCTTGATCTTCAGCCAAAACTTCTGTCCCAACCGGAACTTTGATAATAATGTCTTCTCCTTTACACCCCGTTTTATCGGAACCCATTCCATTTTGACCTTTTTTAGCCTTAAAGTGTTGATGATATCGAAAATCTATCAAGGTATTAAGATTGGCTACAGCCTCTATATAGACACTACCGCCCTTTCCGCCGTCTCCCCCATTTGGACCGCCGAATTCAATATACTTCTCACGACGAAACGATACACAGCCCGCTCCGCCATTTCCGGATTGGATATATATTTTTGCCTGATCTAAAAATTTCATTTTTACCTCAATCTGGTTTTTTGAAAAGTAAAGGGGATGCAGCCACACCCCCTCTATACATAAATTCTTTTCAGCGCAGAATCAACTATTCGCAAACGACAGAAACAACAGTCTTATTGCCGGCTTTTTTAGAAAATTCAACTTTACCTTCGGCAATAGCGAAAATAGTATGATCTCTACCCATGCCAACATTTGCACCCGGATGATACTGAGTACCACGCTGACGAACGATGATATTTCCCGGAATAACAGCCTGTCCGCCGGCTTTTTTCAAGCCCAAGCGACGACCGATAGAGTCACGTCCGTTATTAGAACTACCACCAGATTTCTTATGTGCCATGACTAAATCTCCTTAAACCTAATTCTTACTTACCACAAACATCGGTAATTTTTACCAATGTAATTGACTGTCTGTGGCCGTTTTTACGACGATAATTTTGTCTTCTTTTCTTTTTGAAGATGATAACTTTGGCATCTCTGGCCTGTTTCAAAATAGTTGCTTTAACACTTGCGCCGGCGACCAAAGGATTACCAATTGTATCACCCATAGCCAAAACTTCGTTAAAAACAACTTCCTTACCTTCTTCACCGGCAAGTTTTTCAACTTTTACAACATCGCCAGAAGTAACTCTGTATTGTTTTCCGCCGGTTTTAATTACTGCATACATATTCATTCACCTTTATATTTTTTAAACATAAAACGTTGCTTTGCAATATACATAAGTTTTTTGCTCTGTCAATAAGAATCTCAACAAAAATTTAAAATAACTTTTTAATTTCTCAAAACATCAAAAAACTAAAAGCGCGTTAGCGACTTTCTCTTTTTTGCTCTCGTTCCAAAACCCGAAACAGCTCCGGCCGCATAAAACGCCCACACCAAATTCCTCTTTTGGCATTTTTAGCCTCAAGCTCATCTTTCTCATAATCTCTAAGATAGCGTGTATAAGCAACAGCCCAACCGCTATGCACCATCTCCTTATTTACGTCAATAGAACCTGCGTAACAAATAGAAACATCCCTTTTATATCTATCTGTTTTGCGCTTTTTACAGACCACACCTTGTGCAACCAATTTTTGCAACATTTCTTTTGCCTTTTGACCGCAATCATATAATTTATTTTGAGCATCGTAACATTTTTGATTATATTCCGGAGCATCGATTCCTTCCAAGCGAATATCGCGACCATCAATCAACAAACTGTCTCCATCCACAACCACAACTTTGGCCTCGACGGTAATAGACGCACACACGCAATAAAGCATCAACAATATTATTAATATTTTTCTCATAACCCACCTCATGCGAACATTTTGACCATTTTTTATTCGACAAGCAAGTTTTATTGACAAAATACATTGAATAACCCAAAAAAAACTTTTGGTATTTCGAGTTCTTTGCCTTAAGATAAGACATAATTTTTGTAATAAGGATTAAAAATGTCAAAAAACATATCCAAACGTATTCTTTTTTTAGGCGTTGCTCTCTGTCTTAGCGGCTGTGAGTATTTGCGCACGCGTACTCCCCAAGACATTCTTAGAGATCCTTTTGCTCCAAGTGCAGCAGAATATGCCGAACAGGGCCGCCAAATGCACCCTTATGTAAAAGCTCCGAGTTCTGTCGTCGTTTGCCGTTCCCACCAATGCGCTCCGGCCAAACTTTCCATGTCAAAAGAATACATTTATAACAGTCTGTTACATCTTTTTGACAACAACAACTACCAAAAAGCTCTGATTTGCCAAGGCGATCCGGCTTCTCATGTATGTCTTGAAAATTATATAACTGTGCCTCTAACAGCGGGAATCACACCAACCAATGCATACATTGATCATGTCAAAATCACTGACGTCATTATTGGAAAAAAGGCAAATAAGGTCAATCTCATCCTAAATTACAATCTCACCTTTGGCGGACAGGTCCCAGATTGCACCCCCTCCAAAAGTATTGTCTTTGCCAAAACAATCGATCATGTCTTGTTAGAAGATTCAGGTTATACTTGCAAGATGACAACTATCGGACAAAGCACCGTTAAAACTGTATTGGCTATAGATTATATTGATCTTGACTATGGCTATATCGGTGGTTTTTATTCAATTGGCATTTCCGGTCCGGCATACGGAGGAGGAAATGGATACATGATTCTTCGTCTGCCAAAGAATGCATACCCTCTTACGCCACAATTAAAAAAACCAACTTCAAAAAATTCAGCCAAAGGTCCAAAAGCCATAGCCGAATACAAAGGAGAAGAGACAAAACAAAACCATGGGTTAGGCAATGTTGAAGTTTTTCCCATCAATAAAGAATAAAAAAAAGACCTCTTAATGAGGTCTTTTTTTAGCTTCCATAACTAAAATAGCGTACACTCTCATATATTAATATTCGACTAACGCCACTAAATGTACACCTTTTCTGCCCATAGCGAATAACGCCGTCAGAACCTGGCAAAGAACCATTCTTTATTTGATATCTGCGCACATCTTCCAGACTCATCATTATATCATTGCTAAACTCTACCAACCATCCGTAGGTTTCGTATCCGACATTTATATGAATAATTTGTTTTTCATCAGTTCCGACAATAGCCTCCGGCATGTCGTTTTTAGATATCTCAAACATCTCATCATGCAAAGTACCGCTGTACCATCTCAAAAAATTAGCATTGGGATTTTCGCTGCTTGAAATGTTATCATCAAAAAGAGGAGCAACAACACTTGCCTCACTCGTCGTGCCAGAAGTCTCAGATAATGACAAATCAGCATTTTCTGCCGTATTTTCTTCTCCAAGATGCATTTCATCTGGTTCTGCCTCTTCGCTTGCCAGCAAAGTTTCTTCGCTGACATTTTCATCTTCCAAAAAAGCAACATGATCCTCCGAAGGATTAAGCCACGAACTTTTTGAATTTTCATCACCATCTTCCATAGGAGCAGCTTCAAAATCCTCATTTAGCGCATCAACACCACTTAAGGATATGTCTTTTGGCTCAAGCTCAGGATTTTCCTCTGCCTTATCTTCAGCCAACCACGAATTGGAAGAAAAACTCTCTCCCTCATTTTCCGATTGCCTACTATCTTCGTCAGAAGAGATATCCATTTCATCAAACACTTTATCGTCATTTTCAGAAACAACCTCCTGCTCCTGCGCCAACCAACCGCCGCCGCTATCAAGAACATTTTTATCAGAATCAATTTCTGGCTCAATATCTTCAATATTATTTTCTGCAATATCGTCTGTAGAATTTTCGGCAGTTGTATCCGCTAACCACTCCGTTCCGTCCAATTCTGCTGCCGGCATATCATTTGCAAAAGACGCAGTCTGTTCATCCAAATCCACAGATGATTGATTCGGCATTTCTTCTTCAGAGACAATATTAGATATTGAATCAGCGCGCTCAGGCTCAACGTCCAAAGAGATAATAGATTCGGAGTTATCACTTGTGTCTAAAGAAACATCTACACTTTCACTATCATCTGCCAGCCACTTATTCATATCTAAATCAGCCTGACTTTCTTCTTCATCAGCAATATTCAAAGAAGCATCCGCATCAAGAATAGGAGTAGGATTCCCTTCATCCAAAACTTCATCTAAATTAAAATTCGTTTCATTTTCCAAAACAGAATTTTCAGATTTCAGCCATGAATTTCCTTCAAGCTCATTATCCTCAATAGGAATAGATTCTTTCAAAATTTCCTCTGTTTCATCCATAACGCAAATACCTTACAAAGGAATACTAATTAACACTTTTAATCCGCCCAATTCACTATCATCCAGCTCAATTGTACCACCATGAGAAGAAATCACATCTTTGGCAATAGATAAGCCCAAGCCGACACCTCCAGTTTCTTTATTGCGAGAATTTTCCAGACGATAAAAAGCCTTAAAGACATCATTGCGTTTATCTTTTGGAATACCAGGACCATCATCCTCAATCACCAAATTCAATTTTTTATTGTTACTTTCTAACTTAACCGAAATTGTTTTTCCGTAACGAAACGCATTGGCAATAATATTTGTTACAGCTCGTTTTAAAGCCTGCTCTCGTCCTTGAATCGCACTAACCTGATCATTTGTAGAATAGCGAATAAGAGCTTTTTTATTACGAAACTTATTAATAATGCTCAAAATCATCTCATTCATATCAACAAAGCTTGATTTTTCGCCACCTTCACCACTGACAAAAGAAAGATATCCATCAAGCATTTTTTCCATTTCATCAATATCAGACAGAAAGTCTTTTTTGTCATCACTGTCAGCCATCATTGTCACTTGCAATTTCATGCGTGTCAAAGGTGTCCGTAGATCATGAGACACACCGGCCAGCATCTGAGTGCGCTCACTGATTTGTCGCTGAATACGTTCCTTCATTTTAATAAAAGCAATTGCAGCCTTTCGCACTTCAGAAGACCCCGAAGGTTTAAAATCTTGGTTATCAATTCCCTTGCCAAACTCCTCGGCAACTTCCGCCAATCTGGCAATGGAACGAACCTGAATACGCAAAAACAAAACCGCCACCAAAAACAACAAAACAGAAGTTCCCGCCATCCACACAACAAACATAAAAATGGAAGAACTAAATATTTTTTTCTTAGAAGCCGTAAATTTATACAAACCTTTTTCCGTATCGACAAAGACCTCCAAATCTTTATCTCCATTTCCCAGATAAATAGAAGTCATATCCTCACCAAAATTCTGTTTAAGAGCTTCCTCTAAATATCCCACTATCAATTTATTACCTTTGCTGGCTTTATTCATAACTTGATGCTTTGCTTGATTAGAAAAATACTCAAAATCCAGTTCCAAAGTCGAAGAGGACATTTTCTGCAAAGTAGAAACTTTTTTGGGCTGCTCATTGGCAATATCAATAATAAATTTCATGTCTGAGGCCAAATTCTCGGACAGCCTGCGTCCCATTCTGCTCCAGCTTCCGTCAAAAAACATAACAACCGACACAATTTGCACCACAATCAAAGGAACAAAAATCAACAGCATCGTTCGAAAGAACAAAGTCCTCGGCAAAAATTTCAAACGCAAATAACGTAATTTTTCTTCCCATTTCGGAGACAGTCTGATATGCATTTTTTTATTCCTTTACTGAAAGTAGCATATACCCTTTTCCGCGCACGGTCTGCAAGTAGCGTGGATTTTTGGTATCTGGTTCAATTTTTTTGCGCAGCCTTGTAATCTGCACGTCAATAGAGCGCGGACTTTGCCCGGCACCCAACAGTTCTGCCAATTTTTCACGGCTGAACACCTGTCCGGACTTCACGCCCAAAATATTCAACAAAGCCTGTTCAACAGGAGTAATGTGAATAATTTCACCATGCTTGGTCAAGAGCTCTTTTGTCTGAAGATTATAAGAACATCCACCAAAATTCAAAAAATCACAAACATCTTGTTTTTCGACAGGAGCTCTTCGTAATATGCTTTTAATTCGCAAGACCAACTCTTTAGGCTCAAAAGGTTTAGGCAAATAATCATCAGCCCCAATCTCTAATCCGCTGATACGATCCTCTGTTTCCCCCATGGCTGTCAACATAATTACAGGGACATTACTTTCTTTTCGAAGTTTTTCCAAAAATTCCAAGCCACTTTCCTCTGGCATCATAATATCGACAATTAACAAATCAAACTTATATTGTTCCATCAACAATCTGGCTTCCGCAGCTTTTTTAGCCGCTGACACATAAAAGCCACTCTCCCGCAAAAATCTTTGCAGGAGAGAACGCAACCTTGTGTCATCATCGACAACCAAAATATGTTTGATTTCACTATCCATTGACCCTCATTTTAAAAAGCCGGAGCGAAAACTATTTTTTTACAGTCTTTTTTGTCTTCAAAGTTTTCTGTGTTTTGGAAGTAGCATTAATTTTTGTTTTAGCACCAGCCTTTTTCGCTTTTTTAGGTTCATTCACTTTGACTTCTTTGACCCCAACTTTTTTATTTTGAGGAGCCTTATTCATCTTCCGAATATAATCGAGGCTTTTTTGAAAGTACTGATAACCTGTAATAAAAGTCAACACACCGGCCACCCACAGCAATATCTCACCGATACCACCCCAAAACCAGACGCCTTTAAGCAACAGCATTGACAATGCCGTCATCTGAAAACCTGTTTTCCATTTTGCCAAACGTGTCACCGGCATTCCGACCTTGACTTCCATTAAAAATTCCCGCAACCCGGAAACCAAAATCTCTCGACATAAAATAACTACCACCGGAATATAGCTCAATTTTGTAACCAGCATATCAGGCTTTGCCAACAAGACAACCAAAGCCGAAGCAACCAACAATTTATCAGCTATCGGATCGAGCAAACGTCCGAAGGCAGAGACCTCTCCTCTTGCGCGGGCCAAATAACCATCAAAATAATCGGTAATAGATGCAACAATAAATAACACTGCCGCAAATACGGCCCACATTTTGGAAGTAATATAAACAGACAAAAAAATCAGTGGAATAACAACGATTCTTGATATTGTCAAAATATTAGGCAAACTATACACGTCCACACCTCATGATAAAATTAACTTTTTTTATTATAGTAGATGAGATTTTTTAATTATGGAAGTAGTTAAAGATTTTTTCCGCTGTTTTTTTACTAATTCCTGATATTTTTTGCAAATCGGTTACAGACGCTTGAGCAACTTCTTCCACCGAACCAAAATAATTTAGCAAATCTTTTTTACGTTTTCCTCCTATACCCTCAATCTCATCAAGCGAAGATTTAAAAATAGATTTTCCCCTTTTCTTTCGGTGTGTTCCGATTGCAAAGCGATGCGCCTCATCACGCAAATTCTGCATATAAAAAGCCAACGGAGACTGAAATTCCAAAGGGAAACTCTCCTTATTTTTCATATGATAAAATTCTTTTCCCGCATTACGATCAGGACCTTTGGAAATAGCAATAATGGCAATACCGTCAAGCTCATATTTGTCTAATGCTTCATATACGGCATTAAGCTGACCTCGCCCACCATCCAATAAAATAACATCGGGCCTGTTTTCAGGTGTCATTTTTTCAAATCGGCGTAGTAAAACCTCTTTCATCATGGCAAAGTCATCATTGGTAATTTCCGAATTTTTAATATTAAACGTACGATAACTTTTTTTATCAAAGCCATCAGGAGTTGCAACAACCATCGCTCCTATCGCATAACTTCCTTGGATATGAGAATTATCGTATATTTCAATTCTGCGCGGAATAGCTGATAAACCAAACCTTTCCTTAAAGGCCTGAAGATTATTCTCAACACTTGCCATCATCGCAACTTTGCGTTCAATACAAGCCTTGGCATTATTTTCCGCCGTTACCACCAGTTTTGCTTTATTTCCTTTATGACAACAGCTGATTTTAGCACCGACTGCTTCACTTAGAAAAACGGCATTTTCCAAATTCTGTTTTATAATAATTTCTTTAGGAGGCATATGTCCGATATAAAAACTACTGATAAACGCCTCTAATATTTCAGCATCGGAAGCTCCTTCCGCTTGTGTTGGAAAATATGGCACATTACCGCAATTTTGACCGGCACGAATAAAAAATATTTGAATACAAACCAAATTTTTATCTCGAACCAATGCAATTACATCCGCAGATTTTATATCGGCGTATTCAACATTTTGCCTAGATTGAATAGCTGTCAATGCACGTATACGATCTCGCAATACAATAGCTTCTTCATAAGCCTCTCTGGCACTAGCCTCATTCATAGCAATAGACAATTCTTCTTGAACCTTGCTATTTTTTCCCTCCAGAAATGCCACCGCCTCTTGAACCAAACGCTTATAATCTGCAGGAGAAATACGCCCCACACAAGGAGCGCTGCATCTTTTTATCTGATACTGAAGACAAGGTCTTTCACGATTACGAAAGACGCTATCCGAACAAGAGCGCAATAAAAAAGCTTTTTGCAAAACATCTATCACATTATTAACCGCACCAACACTTGCAAAGGGTCCAAAATACTTACTTTTGTCTTTACGCTGACCACGATACTTTCGCAAACAGGGATATTCGGACTGGACATCAATCATCAAATGCGGAAAAGTTTTATCGTCTTTAAGCAATATGTTATAACGAGGCTTATATTTCTTAATAAGCTCATTTTCTACCAATAAAGCTCTTGCCTCATTTTCAACAATAATAAATTCCATCCGCACAATCTGAGCAACCATCTGCTGTAAACGCAGTGGTAATTTATCAATATGAGAATAGGCAACAATTCGTTTTTTTATATTTTTGGCTTTGCCGACATACAGGACTTCTTCATATTCATTAAGCATTCGATAAACTCCGGGGTTGTCCGGAGCTATTTGGATATGCCGTTTTAGATTTTCAAGGCCTTTTTTTATATCAAACAAACTAACCCTACCTTTACATTAGAACCAAATCACCGCGATTAATCAAAACCTGAGCATAGATATAAGCCCCAAAACAAAGTAACATAAACATACCTTCTGCTCGAGTAATTTTATTTTTAAACATCATAATTGGCAGCAACATAAATGAAGCAAACATCATCACCCACACATCAAACAAAATAAACTGATCTGCTACCTTAACGTCCGTAATCGCAGAAGTTGCGCCCATCACAAATACAATATTCCAGATATTAGAACCAACAACATTACCGAGAGCAATACCATTTTGATGACGAAAAGCTGCCACACAGCTGGTTGCCAACTCGGGCATAGAAGTCCCGACAGCAATGATTGTAACTCCGATAATTTCCTCCGAAATTCCCAATATCCTAGCAATATCAACAGCTCCCTTAACCAAAAAATCAGCTCCATATGCAATTGCAGCCAAACCAGCGCTCAACGCAAACAAAATAATCAACCAACCACGATCAACTAATTGTGAGGGAATTTCATTTTCAAAATTTTCATCTGATTGCGCTCCAATATAATTATAAATCAAAAACAAAATCAAAAAGCCCAACAATACCCAACCATTCCAATTAATGAACCTGCCATTAATCACAAAGAAAGAAAAAACAAGCGTAACCACAAACAAAAATGAAAAATCTCTATAAAAAGCCTTTCCATCACAACTAATGGGATAGATTAAAGCAGAAGCCCCTAAAACGAGCAAAACATTGGCAATATTAGACCCAATAACATTTCCCACCGAAATACCGGCGTTTCCACTTAATGCCGATTTAATACTCACCACGCACTCCGGAACAGAAGTTCCCAAAGCAACAATCGTCAATCCGACAATTAAACTTGGGATATGCAACCGATTTGCTATTGCAACCGCACCACGCACCGTATACTCAGCACCTCCCATCAGTAAAACAAACCCAAGAACAATCAACAATAGCGGCATCAACATCTCTATTTCCTTTCCTCCTCTAAGCCTCTATTTACTATAGTCAAAGTGCAAAAAAAACACCAGCTTTTTTGCACAACTATCATGTGATATATTTCAAACTTTTGATTGGGTTTAAAACTAGCTCGAAACATCTTATTTCTTTTTTAGTTTTATTTGTAAGGAGAAAACAATGATACTTGAAAAAAAGCCTTGTGGCTTTCAAACAATCGGCTTTGATAAAGCCCCCTACTTAAGGAACAATGACAAGGATTTTCACATCAAAAACGTCGAAAAAAACATTTTAACAGATTCCCTACTTGAGCGAGATGATAAATCAACATTTGACGCTGACATGTATAATTATGGAGATAAAGAAAATCTTCCCGACAGTGATCGACTAATGGAATGCCAACGAAAAGGCATCGACCAAAAAAAGTGTCTTGATATCTAAAAAAGGCAACGTATTCACAAAAAAGCCGAAGGTTTTGCCTCTAAAAATGTTTTACTTTTCCACAAATACTCCGACAAAAATCTTTCAAGATATGTTAATCCATTCTCTCTAAAACAACATTTTGTTCTCAAAACAACAAAAAGCCCCCTCAATTACATGAGGGGGCTTTTGTACTACGCTTTTCTATACCGTAAATAGCAATCTATTCGTTAGAAGAAGCCTCCAACTGCGCCGCAGCAGCCTCTTCTTTCAAAGATTGAATTTCTTTATCATTCTGGGCGGCAACACGTTTCAGAGCCCGCAAAACATTACCCGTGCCGGCTGGTATCAAACGACCGACAATAACGTTTTCTTTTAAGCCCTTAAGACTGTCAACTTTACCCTCAACTGCAGCCTCGGTCAAGACACGAGTAGTCTCTTGGAATGAAGCGGCAGAAATGAATGACTTCGTCTGCAAGCTGGCCTTAGTGATACCAAGCAGAACCGGATCAGCTGTTGCTGGTGTTTCGCCATTGGCAATAACCTTAGCATTCTCCGCCTCAAAGATATCACGATCAACCTGCTCGCCTACCAAGAATGTTGTATCTCCCGGTTGTGTAATTTCAACTTTACGCAACATTTGAGAAACAATAACCTCAATATGCTTATCGTTAATTTTAACACCTTGCAGACGATAAACGTCTTGAACTTCTTTGACCAAATATTCGGCCAACTTTTCAACGCCCAAAACGCGTAAAATATCATGAGGAGCAGGCGTACCTTCAACCAACATATCACCTTTCTTCACAATATCACCGTCTTGAACAGCCAAATGACGACCTTTAGGAATTAGGTACTCAATCGGCTGACCTTTAGTCGGTACAACGGAAATGCGCTGTTTAGCTTTATAATCTTTACCAAACTCAACCATTCCATCAATGTCGGAAATAATTGCCGGATCTTTCGGACGACGAGCTTCAAACAATTCGGCAACACGCGGCAAACCACCGGTAATATCTTTTGTTTTGGAGCTTTCTCTTGGAATTCTCGCAATAACGTCACCGACTTTTACCTCATCGCCATTATCAACTGACAAAATAGCATCAGCCGACATATAATAACGAATTTCTTTTCCATTATCATAAGTAACAGGTTTACCTTTGGCGTCTTTCAGAATAATGCTTGGTTTCAGACCTGCACTTGCAGAACTTGAACGCCAATCAATAACTACTTTTGAAACAATACCTGTAGTCTCATCAGTAGTCTCACGAACCGACACATTATTAATCAAATCAACCAATTCAACCTTACCGGCTTTTTCGGTAATAACCGGAACAGTAAACGGATCCCACTCGGCAATCTTTTGTCCTTTTTTAACTTTAGCGCCTTCGGCAACCAAAATCTTTGTACCATAAGGAACATGGTGGCGAGATTTTTCACGATCATTGGCATCCACAATAACAATTTCACAGTTACGAGACAAAATGATACCAAAGCCTTCCGAGTTAACCACCATATGGTTATTTTCCAATTTGAGAATACCTGCAAACGGAACCTCAACGGATGCTTGTTCGGCACCTTTCTGAGCGGCACCACCAATATGGAAGGTTCTCATCGTCAACTGCGTACCGGGCTCACCAATTGACTGAGCAGCAATAACACCGACAGCCTCACCGACATTAACCGGCGTACCACGAGCCAAATCACGACCATAACAAGCAGCACAAACGCCGTCTTTGGTTTCACAAGTCAGAACCGAACGGATCTTAACTTGTTCAACACCGGCAGCTTCAACGATTTCGACATCGTTTTCATCAATCAGCTTACCCTTCTTGACCAAAACTTCGCCTGTCTCTGGATGAACAATGTCTTCCTGAATGGTACGCCCCAAGATTCTTTCACCGATGGAAACAATAACATTACCCCCATCGACAACCGGACGAACAATGATACCACGCTCTGTACCGCAGTTTGTTTCGGTAATCACAACATCCTGAGCAACATCGACCAAACGACGAGTCAGATAACCGGAGTTAGCTGTTTTCAAAGCTGTATCAGCCAAACCTTTACGAGCACCGTGAGTAGAATTAAAGTATTCCAACACAGTCAACCCCTCTTTAAAGTTTGAAATAATCGGCTGCTCGATAATTTCACCAGAAGGTTTGGCCATCAAGCCACGCATACCGGCCAATTGGCGCATTTGAGCAGCAGAACCACGAGCACCGGAGTGAGCCATCATATAAACGGAGTTAATATAGCCATGCTCGGTTTTAGAGATGTTTTTCATCATCTCATCAGCAATTTTATCTGTACAAGCGGCCCAAATATCAACAACTTTATTGTATTTTTCACCTTTGGTAATCAAACCGTTTTGATACTGTTCTTCAAACTCTTTAACCTGTTTTTCCGTTTCGGCAATCAATTCCTTCTTGGCATCAGGAACAATCAAATCATCTTTACCGAACGAAATACCGGCCTTACATGCGTTTTGGAAACCAAGAGACATGATGCGATCAACAAACATAACGGTTTCTTTCTGTCCGCAATGACGATAAATCGTATCAATAATTTCTCCGATTTCTTTTTTACGAAGCAAGCGATTGACTAATGAGAAGGGAACATCTTTATGCTTTGGCAAAACATCGGAAACGATAATGCGTCCCGGAGTTGTTTCAACCAAACCAAATTTACGCTCACCATTATCATCAATATATTCCATACGACATTTGATTTTAGCATGCAAATCAACAACTTTCTCATTGAGAGCCAACAAGACTTCGTTAAAATCTGAGAAAATCATACCTTCACCGGCCATACCATCGGCATCATATGTCAAGTAGTAAATACCCAAAACCATATCTTGAGTAGGAACAATAATCGGTTTTCCGGATGCCGGAGACAAAATATTGTTGGTAGACATCATCAAAACACGAGCTTCCAACTGCGCCTCTATGGACAACGGAACGTGAACAGCCATTTGGTCACCATCGAAGTCAGCATTAAACGCGGTACAAACAAGGGGATGCAAATGGATTGCTTTACCTTCAACCAAAACAGGTTCAAAAGCCTGAATACCCAATCGGTGCAAGGTTGGAGCACGGTTCAAAAGGACGGGATGTTCACGAATAACTTCTTCCAAGATATCCCATACTTCCGGACGTTCTTTTTCAACCATTCTCTTAGCAGCTTTAATGGTTGTGGCATGTCCATAGAGTTCCAATTTTGCATAAACAAAAGGTTTGAACAATTCCAAAGCCATCTTCTTGGGCAAACCGCACTGATGCAATTTGAGTTCAGGTCCAACGGTAATAACCGAACGACCAGAGTAGTCAACACGTTTACCAAGCAAGTTTTGACGGAAACGGCCTTGTTTACCTTTGAGCATATCAGACAAAGATTTAAGCGGACGTTTGTTTGTACCGGTAATGGCACGAGCTCTGCGACCATTATCAAACAAAGCGTCAACAGATTCTTGCAACATTCTCTTTTCATTACGAATGATAATATCCGGAGCGTGCAATTCGATCAATCTCTTCAAACGATTGTTACGATTGATAACACGACGATACAAATCATTCAAATCAGAGGTTGCAAAACGACCACCGTCCAAAGGAACCAACGGACGCAACTCTGGCGGAATAACCGGTAAAACAGTCAAAATCATCCACTCTGGTTTGGTATTGGATTCGATAAAAGATTCGATAATCTTTAATCGTTTAACCAACTTTTTGCGTTTTGCCTCCGAAGCATTATCTTTGAGTTCTTCGCGAATGGTCTTGCGCTCTTCTTCCAAATCAATGGCTGCCAAAATTTCTTTAAGAGCCTCGGCTCCGATACCGGCACGGAAAGAATCCTCACCATATTCATCAATAGCCTCTTGATACTGATCTTCAGTCAAGAGTTCATTAACAGACAAGGGCGTCAATCCTGGTTCAATAACAATATAGTTTTCGAAATACAAAACACGTTCCAACGCCTTCATCGGAATATCCGTCAACAAAGAAATACGGCTCGGCAACGATTTCAAGAACCAAATATGAGCAACCGGAGCAGCCAATTCAATATGGCCCATACGTTCACGACGGACTTTCGAAAGAGTAACTTCGACACCGCACTTTTCGCAAACGACACCGCGATATTTCATTCTTTTGTATTTTCCGCACAAGCACTCATAATCTTTTACGGGACCAAAAATACGAGCACAGAACAAACCGTCTCTCTCAGGCTTAAACGTACGATAGTTAATGGTTTCTGGTTTTTTAACCTCACCATACGACCATGAACGAATCTGCTCAGGAGAAGCGATGGAAATTTTAATCTGGTCAAAAGATTCACCTGATACCTGCTGACCAAAGTATTTCATAATATCATTCATATTACTTTTAACTCCTATACCTTAAACTTCTTCGTTCAACAATTCGACATTCAAGCACAAAGACTTAATTTCTTTGGTCAGAACATTGAATGATTCGGGGATTCCAGCCTCAAAGCTATCCTCACCGCGAACGATTGCCTCATAAACTTTGGTTCTGCCGTTAACATCATCGGATTTAACGGTCAGCATCTCTTGCAATGTATAAGCGGCACCATACGCTTGCAACGCCCAAACTTCCATTTCACCAAAACGCTGTCCACCGAACTGAGCTTTACCGCCCAACGGTTGTTGAGTAACCAAAGAGTACGGGCCGACAGAACGAGCGTGCATTTTTTCATCAACGATATGGTGCAATTTAATCATATAAATGATACCAACGGTAACTTTACGATCAAATTTCTCACCGGTACGACCATCATACAAATCAATTTGACCTGAAGTCGGCAAGCCGGCTTTAGTCAACATCTCATTGATGTCATCACCACTGGCGCCATCAAATACCGGCGTAGCCATCGGGATACCGTTCTTAAGGTTTGGAACCATAAGATCCAACTCTTCACTGCTCATATTGGCAATCTCGCGATTATATTGTTTTTCACCATATACATCTTTGAGTTTTGCGCGCAGTTCTTTTTCGTCTTTCTGTCCGGCCTTAACTTGTTCCCACAACTCATTGACTTGCTGACCAAGTTTTTTGGCAGCCCAACCGAGGTGTGTTTCCAAAATTTGTCCGACGTTCATACGAGAAGGAACACCGAGTGGGTTCAAAACAATATCTACCGGAGTACCATCTTCCATATAAGGCATATCTTGCAACGGTAAAACTCGAGAAATCGTACCTTTGTTTCCGTGGCGTCCGGCAATTTTATCACCGGATTGAATCTTACGCTTGGTTGCAATAAAGACCTTAACCATCTTAAGAACACCGGGTAACAAATCATCACCACGCTGAACTTTCTCGACTTTGTCATCAAAATGCTTTTGAATTTTTTCCAAACGACTGTCAAAAGCGTTAAGCAACTCTTCAACATTGGCCATAGTTGTTTCATCTTTAACAACGATCTTGCGCCACTGTGAAGAAGGAATATTATCCAACGCTTCTTCTGTTACTTTAGCATTTTTTGCAATTGAGCCTTTCGGAGCATCAACAACAGTCTGACCAAGCAACATTGCTTTCAAACGAGCCTCAACGTTACGACGAATAATTGCAATTTCATCATCACGATCTTTTGCCAAAGCCGAAATTTCTTCCTGCTCAATAGACAAAGCACGTTCGTCTTTCTCAACACCGCGGCGAGAGAAAACATGCACGTCAACAACAATACCTTCAATACCCGGCTGAACACGCAAAGAAGTGTCTCGAACATCAGAAGCTTTTTCACCAAAGATAGCGCGCAACAACTTCTCTTCCGGCGTAACGGGAGATTCACCCTTAGGTGTAACCTTTCCTACCAAGATATCACCGGCTTTAACTTCCGCACCGATATAAACAATACCGGCCTCATCCAAATTGCGCAAGGCTTCTTCACCGACATTAGGAATATCGCGAGTGATTTCCTCTTGTCCCAATTTGGTATCACGAGCCATGACCTCAAATTCTTCAATGTGTAAAGAGGTAAAGACATCATCACGAGAGATTCTTTCTGATAACAAAATAGCATCTTCGTAGTTAAGTCCGTTCCACGGCATGAAAGCAACCAAAACGTTCTTACCCAAAGCAAGCTCACCCATCTCTGTACATTGTCCATCAGCCATAATATCACCAGCTTTAACTTCGTCACCTACCTTTACCAACGGAACCTGATTAATACAGGTGTTTTGATTGGAGCGACGGAATTTCTGCAAACGATAGATATCAACACCGGCATCAGCAGCATGTTCATCTTTAGAACGAACAACGATACGTGTCGCATCAACCGCATCGACAATACCATCAGCTTTACAAACAACCGTTGCACCGGAATCTTTAGCGACAACTCCTTCTACACCGGTACCAACCAACGGAGCTTCAGAGCGCAACAACGGCACACCCTGACGTTGCATGTTTGCACCCATCAAAGCACGGTTAGCGTCATCATTTTCCAAGAACGGAATCAAAGCTGTCGCAACTGATACCAATTGTTTTGGAGAAACGTCAATAAAGTCGATTTCTTCAGGATGAGCAAACTCAAATTCACCAGCTTTACGACAAGCAATCAATTCGTTTTCAAAATGACCGTCTTCTTTAACTTTGGCATTAGCCTCGGCAATCTTAAACTTACCTTCTTCATTAGCCGACAGATAGACGACATCATTGGTTACAACACCATTTACAACCTTACGATACGGACACTCAATAAATCCATATTTATTAATGCGGGCGTAAGTCGCCAACGAGTTAATCAAACCAATGTTTGGACCTTCCGGTGTCTCAATAGGACAAATACGACCATAATGTGTCGGATGCACGTCACGAACCTCAAATCCGGCACGATCACGAGACAAACCGCCAGGCCCCAATGCGGACAAGCGCCGTTTGTGCGTAATTTCCGACAACGGGTTGTTTTGGTCCATAAACTGTGACAGCTGAGACGAACCGAAAAACTCGCGGATAACAGATGCAATCGGTTTAGCATTAACCAAGTCCTGCGGCTTAACATTATTAAGGTTTTCGGAACTCATGCGTTCACGAATAGCGCGCTCCATACGCAACAAGCCCATACGATATTGATTTTCCATCAATTCGCCAACCGAACGAACACGACGGTTGCCCAAATGGTCAATATCATCAACTTCACCTTTGCCATCGCGCAATTCGCACAATCTTTTAACAATACGCAAAATATCATCTTTGCGCAAAGTACCAAGAGTATCGGGAGCATCTTCAAAAGAAATATCCAACGCGGCATTAATCTTTACACGACCGACGGAAGACAAATCATAGCGATCTTTGTCAAAGAACAAAGCGTGGAACAAAGCGTCTGATGTCTCATATGTCGGAGGATCACCCGGACGCATAACACGATAGATATCAAGCAAAGCCTCTTCACGGCATGTATTTTTATCGGCAGCCAATGTATTACGAATATAAGGTCCAACATTGATACCATCAATAAACAATGTCTTAATTTCCGTAATTTTATTAGCCGCAAATTTTTCTAGAATCTCTTCGGTTATTTCATCACCGGCCTCAGCCAGAACTTCTCCTGTTTTAGCCACAACAACATTTTGAGCCAAAAACTTTCCAAGCATTTGTTGAGCGGTGACTTTATAAAATTCCAAACCATCATCAGCCAATTTTTTAGCGGAACGTGGAGATAATTTCTTACCAGCTTCAAGAACAACTTCTCCGCTTTTTGCATCAACCAAATCAAAATCGAATTTAATTCCTTTCATTCTTTCAGGAATAAATTTAACTTTCCAATTTTTCTTTTCAGCAATATATGTATCGGCTTCATAAAAGTAATTAAGGATTTCTTCTTTATCCATACCTTTAACATCAGCCGGATCAATAACTTTTCCTTCTTTGGCCAAGGCAGCGATTTTATCTTCCGTTTCCTTAGAATATAAAGAATACAAAACAGATGTAACCGGCAATTTGCGACGACGGTCAATACGAGCATAAACCAAATCTTTGGCATCAAACTCAAAATCCAACCAAGAGCCACGATAAGGAATAATACGTGCAGCAAACAAATATTTACCGCTAGCCATGGTTTTTCCTTTATCGTGATCAAAGAACACGCCGGGAGAACGATGCATTTGCGAAACAACAACACGTTCCGTTCCGTTAAAGATAAAGGTTCCTTTATCAGTCATCAACGGAATATCGCCCATATAAACATCTTGTTCTTTAATATCATGAATAGATTTTGCACCGGTAGCTTCATCGGTATCCCAAACAACCAAACGCAAAGTTGCCTTAACCGGAGCGGCATAAGTCATATCGCGTTTAATACATTCATCTACATCATACTTTGGTTCCTCAAGTTCATAACTAACAAACTCAAGTTCACCGTTACCGGAAAAATCTCTGATAGGAAAGATTGATTTGAAAACTTCTTCCAAGCCGAATTCACATTTTTCAGCGCCTTTAGCTTGGATAAAACTGTCATAAGATCCTTTTTGAACTTCAATCAAACTGGGCATATCAGCCACAGCATCGATTCGACCGAAGTTTCTTCTTACACGTCTTTTGCTCGTATAAGATTCTTTCATTGTGTTCTTATCCTTTATGGTTAGATTCTGCGACCATTCTATCGGAAAAAATCCAAACCCCGTCAACAGAAGGTTAATAAATCGATTTAAAAATGAAAAACCTCACCAAACCGTAGGAAACAAAGGCTTCTCTTAACCACAGCCTGTCCCTCTTGATGAGTGGAAATAAAATAATTGCATGCAATTGTCACGATTCGTGACGAAATTCAAGCGGATAATAGACTCAGCTTATCGATTCTGGCAAGCAAAAAAATCGCATCAAAGCAAAAAAATTATCCTCTAAGTAAGAAGCAAAAAAAGGGAGAAAATTTATGCTTAATTCAGCATTTTTATTTCTCCCTTTTTTATTTTGCTCTTAATAAGCTTTATAAGAAGTTTAGACTACTTCAATTCAACCTTAGCGCCGGCTTCTTCCAACTTCTTCTTCATTTCTTCAGCTTCAGCCTTAGCAACGCCTTCTTTAATGGTCTTCGGAGCACCATCAACCAAATCTTTGGCTTCTTTCAGACCCAAAGCGGTAATAGCGCGAACTTCTTTAATAACATTAATTTTGTTAGCACCAGCATCAGCCAAGATAACATCAAATTCATCTTTTTCTTCGGCTGCAGCAGCGCCACCAGCGGCACCACCAGCTGCAACAGCAACGGCAGCGGCGGCAGAAACGCCCCATTTTTCTTCCAACATTTTAGACAAGTCAGCAGCTTCCATAACGGTCAAAGCTGACAATTCATCAACTAATTTGGCTAAATCGGCCATTTTTTTTCTCCAATAAATTAATTAAACAGTTTTGTTAATCATCTTGCATTTTGTATTTATAAAGCAGAAAACTATTCTTTTTCTGAATAAGCCTTGGTAACTCTTGCCAACTGAGCAGCAGGAGCTTGCAACAAACCAATAATCTTGGCGCGCAATTCGTCCATAGACGGGATTGTAGCCAACTTATTAATTTCGGCAACAGAAAGGACACCAGTTCCCATAGCGCCACCGACAACAATTAATTTTTCATTGGTTTTAGCAAATTCAACACAAGCCTTACAAGCAGAAATCGGATCATTGGCAAACGCAATCGCGGTTGGACCAGTGAACAAATCTGTCAAGTTTTCAAACTTCGTGCCTTTAAGAGCAAGACGAGTAATCCGGTTTTTAGTAACTCTAAACCCAGCGCCTACCTTGCGGATATTGTTGCGCAGTTCAGAAACTTCTTCGACGGTCATCCCTTTATAGTGAGAGACCACAACAATTTCTGCACTGGAAAACAATTCATTAAGTTCGCTGAGCAATTGTGCTTTTTCTTCGCGGTTCACTTGTTTGTCTCCAAAATTTACATATATCGACATAATCAATATATGCGTTTTTACACAACCGCCAAAACATCAAGCAGAGAGGAGAGAACTTCTCCTGTCGCTGTCTGCCCTGACGGACCCATACCTGTCCAGGAGAAAAAATGATAAAATACTCATTACTCCCGTCTGCGTAGGATATTTAAGATGCTAAGATTCTTTAAGCTGGCTTAAAGTACCTTTTGACCACCTACGGTCTTGGACAGTTTTTTTCAAAACCCGAAAGTTTTGAAGAGCGGACGGCAGGCACACCCGCCGTCCAAAATTCACAAAAAATACAGTCTTAAAATCTACATAAGACCATAAGACTCCGAGAGTCTAAAGACTCGCAGAATCAATCTTGAGACCAACGCCCATAGTGCTGCTCAAAGAAATCTTCTTCATATAAGTTCCTTTGGCGCCAGCAGGCTTGGCTTTAATGATAGCATCAATAAAAGCCTTGGCATTCTCATAGAGTTGCTCTTCTGAGAAACTGGCTTTACCGATTCCGGCATGAACAATACCATTTTTTTCAACACGGTATTGAACTTCACCGGCTTTTGCCTTTTTAACAGCCGTTTCAACATCGGCAGTAACCGTACCAAGTTTCGGGTTAGGCATCAAGCCTTTAGGTCCCAAAACACGAGCAACTTTACCAGCCATACCCATCATATCGGGAGTGGCAATCATTCTGTCAAACTCAATTTTACCTGACAAAATAGAATCAATAAGGTTCTCAGCCCCAACGATATCTGCTCCGGCAGCTTTAGCTTGATCAGCTTTTTCGCCTTGAGCCAAAACAGCAACTCGAACGGTTTTACCGGTTCCGTGCGGCAAAGCGCAAACACCGCGTACCATTTGGTCTGCATATTTAGGATCAACGCCAAGATTGATAGCAATATCAACGGTCTCATCAAATTTTGCTGTAGCGTTAGCTTTTACAACTTTAACAGCCTCCTTCAGCTCATAAGCCTTGTTAACGTCAACTGTTTTGTATGCATTTACGATTCTTTTTCCAGACATAACACTACTCCACAACCTTAATACCCATAGAAACGGCCTGGCCTTTAACCATGTTCATCGCGGCTTCGACAGTCGAGCAGTTCAGATCCGGCATTTTAGCCTCGGCGATTTCTTTAACTTGAGCAATTGTAACCTGACCCGCGACAACCTTGCCTGGCTCTTTAGAAGCAGACTTAACATTGGCAGCTTTTTTCAGATAATAGGCAACAGGAGGAAGTTTGGTCACAAATGTGAAAGATTTGTCTTCAAAAGCGGTAATAACAACCGGAACAGGAATACCTGGTTCCATTTTTTGAGTTGCAGCATTAAACGCTTTGCAGAATTCCATAATATTCAAGCCTTTTTGACCCAAAGCAGGACCAACCGGCGGAGAAGGGTTAGCCTTTCCGGCGGGGATTTGAAGCTTGATTAATCCTAAAATTTTCTTTTTAGTTTTAGCCATTTTCATACCCTTATCAATAAAAGGTTTCGTGGTTTTTCAGGCGATGGCTCGTCTCCCACGAAATTATGTTAAACAATATTTTCCGTCCGAACGAGCAATTTCCCATCCAAACGTGAGCCTCTATATACCACATTCGATTCAATTTGCAAGCATTTTTTAATAAATTTTACGATTCAACACATTGATTCGATTCATAAAAATTTTTTGTCTAATTTTGTTGCAAAAATAATTAATACCGTATAATATATTATTATCAATTATCTATTATTCTGGATTTATTCCCTTTTTTTACTCGGAAATCCGGAATTTTCTATGTTTCACCGTCACACTATATTATATGGAAACAAAAAAGAACTATTTCCGATGCGGCTTTCGCCTCAACGAGACGACAGAAGCAACCGTAAAACAGATTAAAGATGACAGAGTCAAGTTCTCTCTAATTAATGTTTTCGGCGAAGAATGCTTTGCTTGGTATTATGTCAGTAAAGAGCGTATCAACCCGCACCAAGTGTTCAAAAAAGAAGAAAGTATCAGCGTTCGCGTCTTATCAATTCTCAAAGACGGACGT
Organism: uncultured Alphaproteobacteria bacterium; assembly: GCA_944393685.1. GTDB lineage: Bacteria > Pseudomonadota > Alphaproteobacteria > RF32 > CAG-239 > CAZU01. The sequence continues at coordinate 2,538 of CALYAW010000003.1, read as the reverse complement.
AAAAATCCAGCAACCGTTATTTTGGTTCGCCCAGAGATATTTCCGGTTGACGTCTTCTTGCAAGCACATCCCGTCGGTTGCGAAGTAAGCGGTATTATTGAAGCCATCAAAGGCTCCAATATCATCATCCGCTTGGCAAAAAACGTATACTGCATGGCCAAACGCAGCAAACATGCCAAAACAGGTTTAGAAGTCTCTTGCCTGTTAAATCGCTACAACACCAACAGGAAGGTGCTGTTTGCGAAAGTATTATAACTCAAAAAAAAAGAACTAGCCCTGTCTCCTGCGGGGCTTTTTTTATGAATATTTAACATATTTTTCTTATACTTCCTTTAGTATCATTCACAAAAAAGGATTTTGTTTTGAAATCATCATATCTTTGCATTGGCATAATGACGGGAAATTCACTTGATGCCGTCGACACGGTTTTGACGCGTTTTGAAAAAAACAGAATCCAAGACATATGCGGACACAGTATTAACATTCCTCTTTCCATAGCTGATGGCTTCCGACAATTAAAACAAACACTTTCGCAAAACGATGGAGACATACAAAAAGTCTCTCGATTTCCGGAACTAAAATTCCAAGAACTTCATGATGCATATATCCGACTTATTGCCAAGGCAGTTAATGAATTAGTTATAAAATCAGGTCTACCCAAATCCGAAATTGATGCCATTGGTTTTCACGGACAAACCTGTTACCACCTACCACCCTCTGTAGCCCAAAAGGGACAACAGCCGAACACTTTGCAAATCGGCTCCGGTCAAATGCTTGCAGATCTCACAAACATACCTGTCGCTTTTGATTTTCGTTCAGACGACCTGATGAACGGCGGAGAAGGAGCCCCCCTTGCTCCTGTTCACAACAGACATCTAGCATCAGACCTTCAAGCCAAAGGTATCTTTCCTTTAGCATTTTGCAATGGTGGCAATACCGGTAACATTGCTTTGATTTTTGACAATAAAGTTATCGGTTGGGATACGGGACCATTCAATCACTTCGTTGACTTTCTGACCCGAACAGAAAAGAACGAACCTTGCGATTTTGATGGTAAATATGGTAAACAGGGAAAGCTAAACTTTGATCTTCTGCGAGACCTCTTTGAACATTCTTCTCAAACTCAAAATGGAGATAATTTTTTACTAAAAACTCCCCCAAAATCATCAGATCCAGCTTGGTACATCGCACCGGATTCTTTAAGAAATACAAGTATTCCTTTTGAAGACCGCATCCGCACGACAGAGTTTTTCAGTGCGTATATCTTTGCATATACACTACGCTTTTCACCAATCAATACACCTGACAATTTTTTGGTGTTTGGCGGAGGCTGGAACAATCCAATTATCATGCAGGACTTCAAAAATCTCCTGCTAGGACAAATAGAAACGCTCCCCAAACATAAGACAATCTTTGAAAAAATAAAAAATCCTCGCGTCCGCATCAATTGGTCAGACCAATATGGCTACAACGGCAAATATATGGAAGCACGAATTTTTGCCGATATGGCAAAATGCCTAATCACGCAAGAACCTTTCTCTTATCCGGAAACAACAGGTTGTGCAAAGCCGACCATCGGAGGAATACTTACTTTTCCAGGCAACAACAACAAACAATTATGGTCTCGTGCAGCCTATAATTGGCAAAAACAAATCTACTGATTATTTTCTGACAAAGTATTATCCGCTGAAAGCTGCGACGTGCAATGAGGACATCTAACGGCATGCAAAGGAATATTGGTACAACAATAAGGACAAACCTTGGTTTTTGTTTCGCTTTTGGCTTCTGAGGCTGCTTCTTTCCTATCAATTTTGGCCTGTAATTCATTAATGGCCTTGATTAAAATAAATACGGCAAAAGCCACAACTACAAAACTGATTACCGCATTAACAAACAGTCCCAAATTTATAGTTACGGCGCCAGCTGTCTGAGCAGCCGTCAAAGAAGCATAGGGCGGAGGAGTTACACCACTTTTCAAGACTACAAACAAATTAGAAAAATCGACTTTTCCAAGCAACAAACCAATCGGCGGCATAATCACATCTTTGACCAAAGAATCAACAATCTTACCAAAAGCCGCTCCAATGATAATACCAACGGCCATATCAATAACATTGCCTCGCATGGCAAACTTCTTAAATTCCGTTATTAGCCCTTTAAACATATTCTTTCCTTATTTACAAATTAACTCTCTCTTATTTGTAACCAATAAAAAAACAAAATCAATTCCAATAACAATAAAATCATAAAAAAGCCCCTCTTTCTTATCATCTAAGAAAGAGGAGCCATTAATATTTAGAACCTCAAGACGAAATTAATATATTAACCTCATCTGATTTTATTTTTGAACGCAGATGCGCTTCTTACTCTTTACTTCAAGATTTTAGAAACGACACCGGCACCGACGGTATGACCACCTTCACGGATCGCAAAACGCAAACCTTCATTCATCGCAATCGGATGTATCAATTTTGCTGTCATACGAATGTTATCGCCAGGCATTACCATCTCCGTTCCTTCCGGCAACTCAATCGCTCC
>CALYAW010000002.1 GCA_944393685.1 uncultured Alphaproteobacteria bacterium | reverse complement strand
AGGCGTTTGCTGGCACCATTAGGGTTACACCCGCTTATGAAGAACCACCGGCTAAGCCGGTGGGTTACTTTTTTTATCAGAAACATAGGATGTTTATTTAGCCGGGGATACTTCCCAAAACTGTTTGAATTTGTCGATGATATTTGCCGCAATACTGGGAGCTTTAAGTTCTTTGCGCATTTTTTGCATTTCCTGAGCTTCCGGAAAATTCATTTCAATTTTAATCATACCGTTTTTGATTGAATTGAGAGCATATTTTTTGATTCCATCTTTCAAATATGGCGGAATTTTCAGAGTATTGTCTGTTAACAGACTTTTATCAATTCGAGAGGCAAAAATCATGTTGTCATCTTGAGCTGTGACAATGTAGTTTCCACGTGCTTCCAAAGAAGCATGTGTTTTTTGCCCAATAATCAGGCTCATATTGCCGAGAGTGTTAACCAAGGAGGAAGCGCCGACAAGTTCTTGTTTTTCATCTTTTTTGCCAAAAAGTTTTCTGAACACGTCTCGTGCGGAGCCGACAGGGAGTTTGTGGTGAACCGAAACAATTTGTTCTTCTTCTGGTTTTTTGCTGTAATCCTCTTTAGGGTCAGCAAAAGCCAAAGAGCGGATATCAGTTTTGCCACTACGCAGTCCTGCGATAAAATGGGTGTTAATATTTTGGATGTAATTTGTATAATCATTGTACAAATAGCCGTGAGCGCGGTCAAATTCTATTTTATGAGACAAGATACCTGCCATGGTCTTAAAATAGATTTCCTGACATTTAGCGGCATAAAGTCTCTCCCGTTCTTGCTTCTGCTCGGGCAGTTTTTTTGTCTGAGGCGTAAATCCAAGTGCTCGGTCTATTTCACTTTGTGCATTTTCGCCAAACATTTGTTCCATTTGTTTGCAGAACGCATCAAAATTGGAAACAGAACCGGTCTTTTGCGCGAGATTTTTGCCATTTTCCATCATCGTGCCGTATAATTTCAAAAAAGCGGGACGTATACCTTGGGGACTGCTATATATATCGCGAATTTTATTGCGGAAAGGCTCATCTTCATTTAAGGTTGTATAACGAAGAGAACGCTTGCGATCCATTCCGCTCAAATGTTCACAGATACTCTTTTCAATATCCTGAATAACAACATTAGAAACTTTTGATTTTTTGTAGGTTTCGTAGTCCGCCGCGAGTTTTTCTTTAAGAGTTTTTTGTTTTTCCTGAAGAACATCATAAAGTTTGTCAGCCATAGATTTTTTATTATCAAAGGGCTCGTCCAGACTGTGCTCCGCAATAGCGGTTGTTAACTTTTGAGCAATTTCTTTTGAAATTCCGACACTTGTCATCGTTGCTTTGATAACATTACTAATGCTCTCAGGAAGTTTATTAGGATCAAAAATTTTCTGTGCTGTCTGGTTTCTTATTTCTTTTATACGAGAACGGAGCTCCTCTTTATTGTGAATTGTATCCAATTGGTAAGCAACAACAATATCCAAGTCTTCATTTTTTTCGAGCTTATTAAGATTGGAGATTTTTTCATACAACAAATCAATATCGGCTTCAGTAATGGAAAAAAGTCTGCAATAGTCCAAAAAAGCTGTTTCTACAACCAATCTTTTGGATAAATCAGTAGCATTGTTCATTGTGGCCATGTTTGTCTCCATTTTCTATTTTAAAAATATACTATTTAAATAAGACTGTCAATTATAGTTTGTACAAAAAAGTTGACTTTTCGTCCAAACTAGTGTAAAGTCCAAACATACTCACAAACAATTTAGAAATTATGAAGACAGAAACATTGAAGTTTCTTCGTGAATACTTTCGCATTCCGAAGAGCAGAAAAATTAGCTGGGGTATTGTCGAGGAGACAAGCGCTACTGGCACGGAGTACCGATTGGGGGTGGTCATCAGAGGAACAAATTTGTTCCTCGACGTCGCATTGCGGCGCTTTTACTCTCAAGTAGAGTTGCGAAGCGTCAGCCGGAAGATTTATCCCGCTGAACGCAAAAGCAACGATCGGTTTAATTATGTATTTATTGCTGAAAACGGTCTGAGCATCAAATGCTCTAAGACCTTCATCGTCGACATTTATTATCCGGCGCTGTACAGCAAGCAGCTTATCAAGGAAGGTGCGTTATAGCTCTTCCGTGAAAGCAAAAGAAAAAAAGCTGTCTGGAAAGCAGACAGCTTTTTTTGTACCTTAAAGGGAAAAGCCAAGTTTTCTTAATCCTGCAAGAATAGAATATACATCAAACAAAGCGTTATGAGGTTTGAGTCCTAGGGGCAGATTTTCCTCACAATGAAGAATATGACAAATTTCTCCGGAAGATTGATTAGAAATATTTATATTCAAAGCCATATATTTTATTTTAAACCATGGGGCAATATTTTTATAATTCAGTGCTAATTCATCATTTAGATGATGCATTTGTAGATTATATTTTATAACTTTTCCATCGCCTATGGAATAAGCAGTTTTGTCTTCTTCTGGCCACGCGTGAGAATAACAAGTCAAATTATTGCAGAAATTTTTAAATTGAAAATAAGCGGCTTCAAAAGAGGTCCCTTTTTGTTCAAGCAAATCATCTGTCAATCCGGTCAGTTCAATAAAATAAGGTGTTAGTTTTGCTTGGAATTTAGGTTTGATAAACAAGCACAACTCATCTAAAACCTCAAGAGTTTTTCCATCAACCTTAAGAGCTGCAATCTGGACAATTTCAGCCTTTTTCTTATCCTTTTCTGGAGCGGTCAGAAAACCGTCCCAAGAGGCATATTCGGTATCAAAAATAATAAATTCACTCATCAGAATAAAAATCTAAACGGCAATTTGTTGTAATTCGTCAGGGATAATGAGTTCTGCATCGGTTGAGGCAATAATATCTTCCAAAGAGAAAATAGGATTTATTTCTTTCAGAAGGAGACCTTCTTGTGTAACTTCCAAAACGCAGCGTTCGGTAACAATCAAATCCACTTCATGAGCGGCGGTAAGCGGCAAAGTACAGTTTTTCACAATTCTGGGAGTTCCTTTGTTTGTATGTTCCATGGCAATAATTACTTTTTTAGCTCCAACCACCAGATCCATGGCGCCTCCCATTCCCGGAACAAAAGCGCCAGGAATCATCCAATTGGCAAGATTTCCATGACTGTCGACTTGTAGAGCCCCTAAGACAGTAGCATCGACATGTCCGCCTCGAATAATTGTAAAAGACATGGCAGAATCAAAGAATGCGGCACCTGGACGTGTTGTTACGGCAAGCCCGCCAGCATTTGTGACAGAGGGATTTTCAGGTGCGCTCAAATCACGATGTCCCACACCAATCATACCGTTTTCAGATTGAAAAATAACATGAATATCATGTGGAATATAATTAGCAACCTCGGTCGGTAAACCGATACCAAGCGTAATCACATCTCCTTGTTGAAATTCTTTAGCGATGCGCTTAGCAATAATTTCACGGCATTGTTCTTTAGATAAATCCATGATTTTCTCCTATGCGACAATATAGTCAACAAAAATTCCCGGGATTGTGATTTGCGCCGGATCAAGAGGCTCATCGGAAATTTCATCAGCTTCCAGAATAACGGTTTCTGCGGCCGTTGCCATTACGGTATTAAAATTACGGGTTGTCCCATCTAAAAAAGCATTACCATATTTATCAGCCTTAGATGCGTAAATAATGGCACAATCAGCTCTGAGAGGTTTTTCAAGCAGATAAGTCTTACCGTCAACCACTATTTTTTGTTTTCCTTGTTCCACGACGGTTCCACTTCCGGTTGGTGTCAAGACTCCGCCCAATCCGGCACCGGCGGAACGAATTCTTTCGACCAAAGTCCCCATTGGTACAAGCTCGATTTCGATTTCTCCGGCGTTCATCTGACGTCCGGTTTCAGGGTTGGTTCCGATATGGGTAACAATAGCTTTTTTGACCAATTTATTGACAACCAATTTGCCGCGATCATGATCAGGCACGCAAGTATCATTAGCGATTAATGTAAGACCGCCGGTTTTATTTTTGATTAGTTCATCAATAATTTTTACGGGTGAACCGCAACGCAAGAACCCTCCGATCATAAGAGAAGAGTTTTCTTTAACAAACTTTGCGGCCTCAGTTGCGGAAATAATTTTTTTCACTTGATCCTCAACAGTTATTAAGCACACTGGCATGCAATATAACTTATTTTTTTCAAAAAGTCATCATTTTTATGAGTTTTATCAAAAAATATAGACAAAAAACAAGGGTTGTGTTATCTTATTGATATTACAAAATCTTAAATACAAATAATTATGAAGTATGCAAAAGTAATTGCAGGTTTGCTTATGCTGGTATTGCTGAGCTCCTGCTCGCAGAGGCTTTATAAGGTTGGGCACGTCTATCGTTATGCCGATAATCGAACAGAAGCCTATTACAAGGCCGGAGGACACGACATTTCTTCCCGCCATGAGAGAAATTCCGGCGCGCTTGTCACCAAGTCGCAATACACCCAGACGGTATACGAAGTTAATACCGGTTGGCTTGTTGCAAAGAGTACGGCAACAGATGTCAGAGTCATTTTTGGAGGCAACACGGTTATTATCCGCAAAAATGACTATGGCGTCAAACGAGAATGGAGGGCAACCGTTGGAGGTAAAGAAAAAGTGTTTGTCATTGAGGTGACGCGTACCGGCACCTATGGTCGCTTGCTTGAAAAGGGGCTGATTGTAGGACGCTACACGTTCTAAACAAGGGAAAGATTTTTCTTTCCCTTTTTTTTATATACTGTTAGTGTTATATAAACAAAAACCAAATAACAGGAATCATCAAGACATGCAGTGCCAAGAATTTGATATTAACGCAGCCGAAGGCGTCAGGTTACTATCCGAGATTAATCTCGGTGGTCAAATATTTCCGAAAGGTCATGCTTTAACGCAAGAGGATATTATTCTTTTCAAAATGTTTAATATCCGCCGTATAAAAGGGGCATTGATGGATGATTCAGATATTGATGCGCCAACTGCTTTAGGGATAGTTGCGGCAAAACTCTGCGGCTCGAATACGGCATTTAATATTGACAAGGAAGGGCATTGCCAAATAGTTTCTCTGAATAAAGGTATATTGATGACCTCCTCAGAAAGATTATCCAAGTTTAATCGGCTTCATGAGGATTTTGTGTTGAATACGCTTGAGCCCTACAGTTTGGTAGAACCCAATCAAGTGGTTGCCAAGCTGGAGATGAGAATGCCGATTATTGCGCAAGCTGAGGTCGATGAGATTATTTTCAAACTATCAGGAAACACATCTTTGATAGAAGTTTCCAAGGTTGAATCTCGTCGAAGCGCTCTGATTTATGCCAAATTGACGGGTGATGACGCAGAAACGGAGCTTTTTACGGCAGCAGTTAAAAATTTGGTTACACTCACATCAGGATTGGAACTTGATTTTGACAAAGAGTATAATGCTTCTTATACGGTCGAATCTGTCGCAGATGAAATAGAACAAGCCATGCGCTCCAGTCATGAAATTTGTTTTGTCTTACCGGCTTTACCATCAGCAGGCAGGCAAGATGTCGTTCCGTCGGCATTGGCGCAAATTGTGGATGAAATTGCTTGTTCTTATTTGCCGGTGCTTTCTGCGTCTGATTTTTTTGTTGCCCAAAAACGTAATCACAAAATCATATGTTTGCCGCATAATTATGGCAGAATACATTCTTCATTATTGAATGAAACAATCAAACAAGCTATTTTTTCAGAAAAACTTCATGCTCAAGATTTTAGTCATTTGCAGATACCCGTTTTTAAGGAAACAAACATATTAGCAGAAGATGATCAAAAAGCATTAATCATGCCCAAAAATTATGGTACCTCTGGCCGCAAAGCAAATATTGCAGCGATTGTTTTAGCCGCGGGGCAGGGACGCCGAGCCGGTCGCAACAAACTAATGGCAGATATTGGTGATAATAAGCCATTGTTTATGAATGCGGTTGAAGCGGCTATTCGTTCGGATGCCAGCCCCGTTTTTGTGATTACAGGTTATCATGCAGATGAGATGCAAGCATTTCTAGACGAGGTGGATGTTAATGTTATTTATAATCCGGCCTATCACGCCGGCGTTAGAACCAGTATTGAGTTGGGTTTAAAATCAGTTCCTAATTTTTGTAATGGAGCGATGATTATCCCGGCGGATATGCCTAATTTGACGGCGGCGGATTTAAATAAACTTATTGCGAAATTTAAACCCGATGCAGAGAAACAAGTTGTTATGTTTTCTTGTCATGGTGTCAAATCAAATCCGATTATTTGGAGTCAATCTTTGTTTGACAAAGCTGATATTGTGCCGGAAAATGCACAAATGCGTCCTGTGTTTATGGAGCATTCAGATTATACTGTTTTAGTCGATATTAAAGACAGAAACAAACTCTTGGATGTAACTTTTGCGGCAGATATCGCATCCCTTGTTCCCAAAGAGCAAAAATAGATATTTGTTTTTTTAGATATCTGCAAGAGTTTATTGAAAAATAAGTTTTTCAACAAGATTAATAAAAAACGCCCGAAAATTTCGGGCGTTTTCCAAGGGGTATTGTTTAGTATCCTCTATAATCAAAGTCATACGGAATAGTTTTTCCCATAAACTTCATACCTCCACAATTTGTCTGGATATTATATTTTTTCTTACAATATTCAGAGAATCCCATACGTTGTCCATTATAAGTAAAATTGTCTCCAGTCATGTGTTGCGAGTAATAATAACAAGGATTTCCAGAACAATCACTTTGATATCCTGAATCATCATAGCTGCCGTAATGCCAATTCTTGACGGTGCATGTTTGTTGTGACCAGCCACAGCTCGAACTTGAGCTTCCACCCATATTGTCGTATTCCATGCAATAATACTTAAGTTCATACTGAGTATTTCCGCAAGCATCCGTATATGTTCCGCCATTATAAGTTCTTGCACCAACGTAAGGCAATTCACTAGAATAAGCAGAATAAGCTGCGGCTCGACATTCGACGTACTCATGAGTACGCTCTTTATTGCTTGTATTATCACGGTATCTCCAACAAGATGTGTTTCCATAAGTGGCACGTTGGGTACAACATAGTTCATAAGAACAAGTTGGTTTTGCCATACCACTAATACCATTAAGATAATATCCTGAAGTACAAGCGGTTCCATCACATTTATATTTTTGGTTATTTTGCGGGCATTTTGTAACCTTTTGTCCTTCAGAGCAAGTATAAGTTCCATTAGACGCGACTTTTGTATATCCTAATTCGGTACACTGCTCCGGACATTGGATACAATAAACCTTACTGGTATCAAACGGACACGTCAAATAGTCTCCGCCACAGCTGCTGGCTGTTGATGTATAACCAAGGGTTGCGCAACTTGGAGCAGAGGTGCAGCTAATAGCCGCCAAAGCTCCGCCGGCTCCCAGCAAGGATACACCTCCTATGATTAAAGCTAGTTTCTTCATCTTTTTTCTCCTCTTTTAAGAGCCTTAAGGCAAACAATGAACTTTATTAGTGTCATACGGACAACGGACATAGTGACCACTGCTGCAACTACTTGCGCTTTCGGTATAGCCCAATGTCGTACAGTTTGTATTTGGTGTTGTACACCAATATTTATAGTTGGTAGCACAGCCGGTAGGAATATATTGTCCCGCACAAGTAGCACCGCTCGTATCACAAACATACCCAGTCGGACAACTTCCGTTAGTTCCGCTACAGCAGGTATATTTTTCGGAACAAGCCTCTAAATTGGCTTTTTTTGCCGTTCCGCCCAAGTTGCTGCACTGAGCGGCCGTATATTTACCCAAATTCGGACAAGGGTTGCATTCCAAACAGCCTGAGCACCCGGACGGAGCTTGCGTCTTACAGGTAATACCCGTGCCACAAGTAACGGTCGGCGGACACGAACAGGTCGAAGCCTTGCCGTTGCACTTATCTGTTCCCAATATCTTTGGTGATGGACAATTGCTGGTCGTATATTTATATTCTTCACCGCATGGCACGCATGACCAACAATTCAAACCTCCGACCGTCGAGCTGTCTATCTTGGTGCAAGCCATTGTCGGATCATTAGCGGTAACATAGCCGGAGTTATAATCGGCACAAACCTTCGGAATACATTTTTGACATAATTTCGGTGTGCCGGTCGAGCCGTCTTGATTTACCGGTTTTTGATTAGCGGCACAAGTAATCCATGTCCACGGACCGGAATGCAAATAGGCATTAGACGCGGCTCTGGCCGGCGTATATCCCGTGTTGCAAGAGTAGTAGTAATTGGCGCAAGTGCCAAAATTGGTCATGACAGCCACATTGGAGCCGCTCTTGTAAGTCGTACTCCAGCCGGCTGAAACTTGCGTGTTGGTCGAACAATCAATACATCCGGAATACAAACCGCCACAAGCATCGTCGTTAACGGTTTTGCCGTTGGGGCAACCATTAGTTACTCCTTTGCCGGAAGCGTATTTGTATTTATCCAGACATTTACAGTCCGACCAACACTTAACCCCGCCTGGCATATATTTAGGTGAGCAAGTTTGTTTGGCGGGTATCTCTGACAGCCATCCTTTAGCTTCGCAGCTAATCGGATCATAGAAAGTCGGATTTTTGGCATCGGAGACGCGCTTTCTGGATACAAGTTTTTCTTGATACTTAGGCAACCACTGAATATCGGCTCGAGCCGTCTGAATCACAGATACAGCTAAACCCACCGCCAAAACGGCAGCTCCTAAGATGCGAGTAACATTTTTCATGGTCTTGCTCACCTTTTAAATTTACTACACCTATGCTATTAGTATATGCTAAAAATGCGAATATATGCAAGATAAAACTGTAAAATTAAGATATAATGTAACAAAAGTGTCACAATTCTCTTTGGAAGAAAATAAAAAAAACAAAAAGACATATTTCTCAAAAATTTAAGATTGTCCGGTCTTATTGTTAGCTTGCTTGTTTCCAGCTTCCTTTTTCGTCTTGTTGCCAATACAAACAATTAATACCTTCAGATTTGAGCTCTTTCCAAAAACTTCTGGCTTGCAGGAGTGCATTTTGAACATTTCCGTCAAAAACATTAAAAACACGTTCAAACTGAGCCACTTCCTCCACAGAGGCCGAAGCTCCATCAACAAGAAAAAGAAAACTGGCCATATTAGGATTATCGGTAGAACTTGTTAGCCAAATAGGCTGTAACTCGGCATTGTCATCCTTTTTGCTTCCATGAGGCAAAAAAGATTGGTCACTATAAGTCCATAACAAACCATTCAAGAATTCAACTCTTTCCTCGTTACCAATTCTGACCACAATACTTTTTTTTGTTTCATAAGCCTTTTCCAACAGCTTAGGCAACACAGTTTCCAAAGTTTGGCTTTGCAAATGATAAAAATCTACTCTACTCATCATCTACCATCTTTACGGCCGCAAAATGCGGAAGATTATTGTTGTTGATTAATAACAGAACCGGGCGATTATTTTCTGCACGAGCTTCTGCAATATAAGTTTTGACATCGTTAAGATCAAAAATGGCTTTCTTATCAATCTGTGTAATCAAATCACCGATTTTTAATCCTTTAGCTTCGGCGTCGCTTCCCGGAAACACATCACTCACCACAACACCGTTTGCGTCTTCAGGAAATTGATAACGATTAATCAGCTCGGGAGACAGCTCTTCTAATTCCAAGCCGATTATGTTTCCCGCCTCTGAGGATAAATCGGTTGAACGAGGTTCTGATGGCTTTAAGGATGTTTTCTTTTCTTCTGGCATTTTTTCTACTTTAAGTTCAAGACGTATCACTTCTGCATTTCGCCAAACATCCAGTTGAATTTTGCTGCCGATTTTAGTTTCTGCGATTCTGCGTGAAAAGTCTTTTGTGTTTAACACTTCTTTACCATTCATGGCAATAATAACATCACCAGGTTCAATACCGGACTTTTTAGCGTTACTTTCTTCGGAAATTGAACTCACCATTACACCTGCAGGAACTTTTTGTGCTACACTTGAGGCCATATCAGGACTCTGCGGTTGAATCCTGATTCCGAGCCAGCCACGCTCCACTTTACCCTTAGTCTTTATCTCGTTTATAACAAATTTCAAAAGATTTATAGGGGTTGCAAAACCAATTCCCATGCTTCCGCCAGAGGTTGAAAAAATGGCCGTGTTAACCCCAATAACTTCGCCATCCATATTAAACATCGGGCCGCCGGAACATCCCTGATTGATAGAGGCATCCGTTTGAATAAAATTATCATAAACGCCGGCTTCAATATCTCTGGATTTGGCCGAAACAATTCCGGCAGTGACACTGCCGCCAAGTCCAAAGGGATTGCCTATTGCCAATATCCAGTCTCCCACGCGCACCTTGTCAGAATCACCAAGAACAACAGGTGTCAAAGTATCTTGGGGAGCAACCTTTATGAGAGCGACATCCGTTTTAGAATCAGCACCCACAAGTTTAGCCTCCAATTGAGTCTCATTCGCAAAAGTGACCCAAATTTCTTTTGCATTTTCAATCACATGATTATTAGTAAGAATATATCCCTGCTTATCTATCACAAAACCGGAACCAAGCGTTGTTCGAGAAACTCCCTGAGGAGCAAAATATTTTTGAATGGTAGGATTTGTACTTTCTATACCAGCATCTTCATTGCTATTATCACTTTCTTCATTTGGTAAAGTGGTTGTCGAGATATTAACCACACTTGGTTGTAACTTTTCAACCAAGTCTGCAAAAGAAACCCCCATCTGTGCTTGGGCCGGATTCTCTCCAAGCACAAACAGCAAGGCCGTTACCAATATAATAAATCTAAACATAGGTGCTATTTTCCGCCGGGAATTGTCTTTCCGAAGTATTCAAAAAATTCACCCTCAGGAGCCAAAACCATTGAGGTAGCCTCATCATTAAGAGCCTTTTTATAAGCCTCCAGAGAACGATAATAAGCAAAAAACTCAGGGTCAACCCCAGCGGCGTCGTTCCATATTTTAATGGCTTCTTTATCTCCTTGTCCGCGGATAATCTGAGCTTTTTTTTCAGCTTCGGCAATAATCACGGTTTTTTCTTTTTCGGCAGTGGCTCTGATTTTTTGAGCTTCTTGCTGGCCGGTTGCGCGAAACTCTTTAGCATCACGTTCACGTTCAGCTTTCATCCGAGCATTAATTGCCTGCAAAACTTCAATAGGAAGGTCTGCGCGTCGGATTCTAACATCAGCAACATTAACTCCGATTTGTTCGGCATCAATTTTAACGGCTTGACTGATGTCTGCCATAATTTGAGTACGTTTTTGAGATAATAATTCAGGTAAGGTAACTCGACCTAATATTTTGCGCAAAGAAGAATTGACAATTTCTTCAAGTTTGGAGCGAGCTTGCGCTTCTGTTCGTACCGTTTTATAAAAACGCAAAGGGTCAATAATGCGGTAACGAGTAAAACTGTCAACATCAAGGCGTTTTTTATCGTTAAGAACAACTTCTTGTGCCGGTGGATCCAAATTAAGCAATCGGTTGTCATAAAAAACCACATTTTGAATAAACGGAATTTTAAATTTCAACCCGGCTTCTTTGACCACGCGAACCGGACTTCCGAATTGCAAGACAATGGCTTGCTCCACTTGGCTAACCACATAAACCGAATTCAATACAACCAACAAAAGGCCTATAACAACGGCGCCGAATATAATTTTTGTTTTGTCGCTCATTATTTTATTCTCCTTTATTTTGGCGATTGTTGAGACGATCTAGCGGAAGATAGGGAATGGCATTTCCGCCTTTGGCCGAAGGGCTTAAGATAATTTTGTCAGCTTTTTCCATGACTTCTTCCATGGTTTCCAAATATAGACGCTTAATTGTAACATCTTTTCCTTGTTTATAAGCATTATATACAGACAAAAATCGCTCGGCTTCACCTTGTGCTTTGTTAACAACAGCTTGTCTGTAAGCCTCTGCATTTTGAATACGCTGGGCGGCTTCACCGCGAGACTTGGGCAATATTTCATTTCGATATGCTTCAGCTTCGTTTTTGAAACGTTCCATGTCTGCTTTAGCTCTCTGTACTTCGTTAAAAGCATCAACCACTTGTTTCGGAGGGTCAGCTTTTTGCAGTTTGACACGGACGATTTTTATTCCGGAGCCAAACTCATCCAAGACTTTTTGCAACTCTTCTTTGGTATCGTCTTCAACTTTTCCTCGGTCTCCCGATATAATGGGCATCATTTGAGACTGCCCCACCACTTCACGCAAAACGGATTGAGCCGCGACCTTAACCGTTTGGTCTGGATTTTGCAGATTAAACAAATAATCCTTGGCATTTTCAATACGCCATACGATGGTGAGATTTATATCAACAATATTTTCATCTCCTGTCAGCATATGACTTTCATTAAATGCGTTTCTGGGATTTCCAAATTCATTTACGCCGAGATTAATACTTCTTTCTTGAGTAATACTGACTTTTTTGACATTTTCAAAAGGCATTGGCAAATGATAATGAAGTCCAGGCATTGTTGTTCGGTTATATGCGCCAAAACGCAAAACGACGCCTTCTTCGTTGGGCTGAATTTGATAAAGTCCGGAAGCCAGCCATAATACAAGTAATGCCCACAATCCCCACTGCCATTTAAATTCAAAACCGTTATTATCTTTTTTCGGAAAAGGTTTAACTTTAGTATCATGAGCGGTCGTGGAAGGGGTTTCTTGCCACAAATCATCATTATTTTCTTCCCAAGGATTAGGAATCTTTGCCATTTTTTACCTCTATAATTTTTTGTTGCGTTGCCTAAATATATAATATAAATATAGCAAAAACAATATTCGAAAATATCTATCAACAGGGGGCGTGAAGCTCATGGAAACTCAAGTAAAAGAGATTGTGTGCAAATATTTTCATTCATCAGAAATTGAAAATATTGGAATTTTTAACGGTAGAGTGATTATCACTCTGCAAAACACACAAGAAGATATAACAAAAACAAAAGCTATTGAAGCAGAAGTTGGCAAATTACCAAATGTGAACAAGGTTACGGTAATATATACCGTTTCCAAAGCCTCACCAAGTTTACATCCCGAAATTGAACAATGGCAAGTTCGCGGTGTTAAAAAAATAATTGCCGTAGCCTCAGGCAAAGGAGGTGTCGGCAAATCAACAACAGCGGTTAATTTAGCTTTTGCCTTGGCCAAACAAGGACAAAAGGTTGCATTATTCGATGCTGATATTTATGGTCCGTCAATTCCGACAATGCTTGGTTTTGAAGGAGTGGCTCCTATTTCATATGATGGCAAAACATTTGAACCGTTTGAGTTTAAGGGTATAAAATCAATGTCCATCGGAACATTGGTTGATCGCTCACAACCCTTAATTTGGAGAGGTTCAAAGGCTTGCGGGGCAATAGAGCAGCTTTTAACGGATACCAATTGGGGGGAGATAGATATCATGGTCGTTGATATGCCGCCGGGGACAGGCGATATACAAATAAGCATGTCTCAACGCTTAAAAATGAGCGGAGCGGTCATTGTCTCGACACCACAGGACATTGCTCTCATAGATGCCATAAAAGGTGTAAACATGTTCAAACGTGTTGATGTTCCTATTTTAGGAATCATTGAAAATATGAGTTATTATATTTGTCCGCATTGCGGTACACGGGCAGATATTTTTGGGCATGAGGGAGCGCGTACGACGGCAAAAGAGCTTGGGGTAACATTTTTAGGCGAAATCCCTTTACACATGGATATCAGAACCAATGCCGATGCCGGAACGCCGATTGTCTTATCCGAGCCTGACAGCCCATATACCGAAGCGTACATGGACATAGCAGCGAAAGTGGCAGAAAAATTAAGCTAAAAACTTTCAAAGTATTTATAATCCCCTGTTTTCAAAACAGGGGATTATTTTGTCAAAGCGATGCTTGATTTATAGTTGACATATTGTGGAAAATATCCGATAATAAAATAAATATCAATTTAGCTCTTTTGAGGATGTCTCACAATGTCTTATCAATCTCTTTCTTATCTCTTTCTATCCTCTGCCGCCGTTTTGTTGGTCACTGCGGCAGAGGCCTCTGCACAAACATGCACAACCGCTCCTTCGTGCAGCGAGCTCGGATACACAAAATCTGCCTCACAATGTTCCGGCAAAACAATGCTCTATTGTCCGTTCGATAAGACAAAAGTTTTTTGCGAAGATGGATCCTCTTGTGATTCTCTTGGCTTTACCGACATCGTCTCCGAATGTCCAGGAAGTTATGTCAAATGTCCGACTGATGCCACTAAGGGTAAATGCGATTTCGAAGCTTCTCCTGGAGACTTGAAATATTCCTTGCGAACATCAGATCATAATGGTTGGCTTTTGTGTAACGGAAGAGTCTATGATAAAAATAAGTATCCGGAACTTTATAGTGCAATCAGTGGCTCTTTCGGTAGCAATCTCCCTAATTATTCCGGATATTTCCTTAAGGCTGCGGCATATTCATATGCCTCTTCATTCAAAACTGCACAACAAGCTGGCTTACCCAATATTACAGCCTATGGTCCAGCAATGGATGACCAAACTCAAAATCCTGGTTTAGGAGGAGCATTTTATAAATACACCACTAGTTATGCTTATGATGCAAAATCAGAACTATCGGGATCTGGCTGGAGATTAGGATTTGATGCCTCTAAATCCAACTCCATTTATGGTCGTTCATCAACCGTTACTCCGCAAAACTACTCGGCAAATGTCTTCATTTATGCCGGAAGAATTAAGGAAAGCAGTGGAGCAGAATTATCTTGCGAGCAGGGAGATTTTTATAATAGTGACGGAACCTGTACTTCATCGGCTTCTGGAAAAACGGTTGTTGGTTTAGTTTATAGTTTCTCATCAACTTCAACAGAGTCATCACTTACCTTAATCACGGGAGGAGGAGCAACAGCCTCATCTGCAGATGCGGCAGATAAAGTATGCAAGGCTTCAGGAGGTTATCTCCCATATAGTAGCCTAGGCTCGTATATATCATTGGTAAATAAAAACAGTTCAAAGATTCCAACGTCTTCAACCGGAATATACAAAACCTATACGGGACGCAAATATTATAACGGAACATACGGATATTATACTTGTTCAACAAGTTCGTGTTCTCTGCAAAGTTCTTCAACATTGCTGTCAAACATATATTACTATTGTGTTAAGAGTATGAAGATTGCAAAATAAATTTGACTTAATAAATAAAAAGCCTGCATAAAGCAGGCTTTTTGTTAAGACATCATTCAACGTGTGTGAGTCTTTTTAACAACAGGTTGTTTTTGGTGCTGAAGAATTTGTCCGATACGGGGATTATACTTCTGCAATTCTTCCAGCTTAAAAGGCTGAGAAACCTTAATATCAACAATATATCCGGCGACTACCATATTAGCGGCAAAAGTCTTTGCTTCATCAGGATTCTTGCTTAATTGTTGTAACAAAATTTCTTCACTTCCGGAATTTTTGAGCGCTTTAGCTATTGCCACAAAATGCTCATATTCTTGACTGGCTAATGTAATTTTTTTATCATCATGAATGGTGAGTTTTCCGGTTGGTTGCTCGTTTTCTTGCTTTTTCCACGGATATAAATCATATTCGATAAAATTATCTTCTTTTTTATCAGTTCGCTTAAAACGAATGCCGTATGCAGGCGCGGATTTTTTGAAATTGCGGATAAAATCGTTACTGTACTGTTTGGGCCGAACCGAGGTTTCATTTTCAGTTTGTGGCAAGACCTCATTAACTTCAACTTTATTATCTTGAGGTTTGTTTTCTTCTTTTTCTTTTGAGCGCTTTGATTCCTTTTGTGGTTTATGAGCCTCAAGCTCGGTCAGAGATTTTTTATAGTGCGGAATAAAACTTTCCCAACATTCTTTGCTGAGACCGGAGAATGGAATAAGTTTAGGAGCCATTCGACAGTATTTCATTAAAGCTGCGCGCTCTTTTTCTGTAATATTCCACTCATTTTCTTCAGCCAAGGCAAGGCGCTCGTCGCACTCATCCCACAAGCGTCTAAACAATTCTTTTTTTATGATTTCAGGATTTTTGCTTTTTGCCAAGTTAGAAAATAAAAAGACAAGTTCTGATGTCTTAAGTTCTGTCAGACGCTCAGGTTCAAGATTATTTTCAATAACATAAGCTTCAGCACGGGCTTGTAGTAGGTTTAGGCCTTTTCTGCGTAATTTCTTACTATCATTCGCACTTATGCCGTCTGCATTGGCCGCTTCAAAATACGGTGCGGCTTCTTGGTTAATTTCTTGAATCTTTATACGAGGATAATGAGAAACTTCTTTTTCTTCAGAGACATCTTCGGTCATTATATCTTACCCTTTCATCTGTTGAAAAAGATTATAGCATAAAGGTTCTGGAGTATCAATACAAAATTAGACAAAATCTAAGGACTTCTTAATCACTAAGTTGCCCCAGCCTGTTATTCAAATCATCAATTTTCAACGATATCTGAGCAGATGGATTCAAGTTTTTGGCTGTTTTAAGTTGCTCTTTGGCGGTTTTAACTCTCCCAAGTCGGTAAGAGTATTCGGCAGAGGCATAATTAGCAGCAGCCGAATTACCATTAAGTTCATAAGCTCTGGCCAGAAGCATCCATGCAAAAGTATTTGGTCTGCTGATAAGAGCTTTATTCAACAAATTAATGATTTCAGTGGCTTTTTCTTCAGCCGATGTATCTTCTAACAAACTCTGAGCATAACTAATTTGCAATAAGGCGGAATCGGGCATTAAGCTCAGAGCTTTCTTATAGTTGTCTTGCGCTTGTTTAATCTTTCCCGTTTCAAAATAAATTTGCGCTTTGAGCTCAAAAAAATAGGGGTTTTGTGGTTCTCGGTCGATTAAAACATCAAGTTTGCCTAGTGCTTTTTCAAATTTTAAATCCTTAAACAAAGCAATACTTTGGGCGTACAACGCCGGAGTTGAATCTAAATTGAGCGGATATTTTTTTAAAGTCTGTTGGGAAGAAAAAAGATATGCATATAATTTTGCCTGCACACGTTCAAACTCAGTTTGATTGTTATTTTTATAGGTGTTTGCATCTTCTGCCATTGCCTGTTCAAAAAAGGCAATGCGTTCGCTGGTTATCGGGTGAGTTCTGAAATAAGGCGATTCTTCTCTGCCGCTGAGTTGGTTTTGTTTATTTATTTTTTTCATGAAATCAAGCATACCCTGAGGGCTTTGTTTAGTTTTTTTGAGCAAAGAAAGGGCGGCTTCATCCGCCGAACGTTCTTCCTCAGTACGATAGCGCAGATAATTTGTCAGCATAGAGCTCTGACTTCCGAGAATAGCCGCCATGGCAACATCTCCTCGGCCACTTACTGCAGCTGCTGTTCCCGCCAAAATAGCCGAAACCAAGCCAACTTCTTGCATATTTTGATTTTTGAGCTTTTGTCGTAGAATATGTCCGCCTTGAATATGTCCTGTTTCATGGGCAATAACACCGGACAGTTCATTTGAGGACGATGCGTTAAGAATTGTTCCCGTGTGAATAAACAAATGATTTCCATCTGCAACAAAGGCGTTAAGGCTGGGATCGTTAACAATATGAACTTCATTGCGGTCATATGGTATGCCGGCGGCATGAAACAGAGGATTGATAATTTTACCAAGAAATTGCTCTGTTTCTTCATCGGAAATGAGACTTATTTCTTGAGCTAAAGAGGGAATGCTAAACAGTAATACAAAAACCATCGGCAGCCCAAAGCTGCCGATGAAAAATTTTAATTTTTGAAAAGTCAGCCTTTGATAAGTTTTTTCCACCAAGTTGATTTTTCCTTTGTTGGTTCTTCTTGTTTATTAGAAGATTGCTCAGCATCAGACTTAATATCTTCATGGCTGTTATACAAGATAACGGCTTCTTGTTTTTCTTTTTGCTCAGACGCCTCTGGGGAAGGATTCTCTTTTCTCTCAAAACGATTGCGGCCGCGTCGATCAAAACGATTACGACCACGTCGGCGATCTTTTCCGCCTCTGCGATAATCATCACTTACAACATCGGCAGAATTCTCGTCATCGGCAGCACTATCATTAGTTTCTTCAGAGAGCGATTTTTCGCCAGATTCAAAAACAATATTTTGATCTTGAATAGCGTCTTCTTTGATTGCCTTAGTTCTTTCTATCTTATAGTCTGTAACACATTTGATACTGTCATCAGCGCTGATAACAATGCCCATTTTATATTTTTGTTCAAGAGAAACCAACATTTGACGCTTTTGGTTAAGCAAGTAAATAGCTGTTTCTGAGGGAACATAGACATTAATCTTAGAAGAACGATTTTTGATTCCTTCTTCTTCAATCATACGCAAAATATAAACGGCACTAGACTCGATAGTACGAACAATACCCTTACCCTGACAATGAGGACAAACCTGATAATTACTCTCAAAGAAGGAGGAATGCATCCGTTGTCTGGAAAGTTCAAGCAATCCAAACATACTCATTTTACCGACTTGAATTCGAGAACGATCTTTTTTAAGGGCTTCTTTCATGCGTTTTTCAACGGCATGGTTATTAGCAGGTTCATCCATATCAATAAAATCAATAACGACTAATCCCGCAAGATTGCGCATTCTAAGTTGGCGAGCAATTTCATCACATGCTTCCAAATTTGTTTTAAGAGCGGTTTCTTCCAAATCTTTTTCTTTTGTAGCGCGTCCGGAGTTAACATCAATGGAGATTAGAGCTTCAGTCGGATTAATGACCAAATATCCGCCAGATTCAAGCTGAGCGTTTGCTTCATGCAGCTTATCAAGTTGTCCTTCAACCTGAAAACGTTGGAATAACGGCATATCGTTATTACGATAGAGTTTTATTTTTTTGAGATTATGCGGAGACAAAATCTTAAAGAAGTCTTTTGCCGATTTGAAAGCATCTTCACCGGCAACCAAAACTTCTGCGGTATCTTTACTATAAATATCACGTAAAGCTCTTTTAATAAGATTTCCTTCCTCATGAATCAAAATAGGAGCCTTGCTCTTAAGAGAGTCTATGCGAATTTGGTTCCATGTCCGAATAAGATAATTGTAGTCACGGACAATATCTGCCTTTGTTTTTTCTTCACCAGCCGTTCGAACAATAATTGACATATCGCTTGTTAAAGGTAATTCTTTGACAATTTCCTTAAGACGGGTGCGATCTGCGGCATTAGTGATTTTGCGGGAAACACCACCGCTTTTGATACGATTCGGCATCAAAACGCAGTATCTTCCGGCCAGAGACAAATAGGTTGTCAAGGCGGCCCCCTTGTTGCCGCGTTCTTCTTTGACAACCTGAACCAAAACAATTTGACCTTCTTTTATGACATCTTGAATTTTATTACGATGAAATAATTTACGAGCACGGATGAGCTTACGTTGCAATTCAAAATCTGTTTCCGCGTCATCATCGTCTTCATCGACTTCATCTTCTACAACTGAATTTTCAAAAGTTGTTGTTTTTTCTTCATCGGTATCTTCAACATCGGCACAGATATGTTCTTCTTTAATGCCGACAGATTCGGTCATTACTTTTAATTGCTCTTCCTCAGCTTTTTCAATTTCAGCCTGTTTACGAATTCTTTTCTTAAGAACTCTCTTTTTGGGACGTTTCTTTTTATCAAGATTCTCTTCTTCTATAATATTTGCGGTAGCGAGGGAAGCATCTTCTTCAAAAGACGAATTGGTGTCGGTTTCATTCTTCGCATCATCTGTTGTAACGGTTTCTTTCTCGTCTGTCATCGTAAGAGAGGCTGTGTCAGTGTTCTCATTATTGATTGAATTTTGAGCCGTTGCAACATTAGCTTCAGCCTCGGCTTTTGCTTCAGTCTCGGCTTTTGCTTTCAAGGCTGCTTCGCGGGCGGCTGCTTTTTCCTTGCGGATACGCTCGCGTTCAAGTTCACGTTCTTTAATGGCTTGCTTTTTATTTTCAATAATCTCATCAACTTCTTTATCAACAGCGTCAAGTTCTTCAGCAGACAAGTTATAGTAGTCGGGATGAATTTCGCCGAAAGCCATAAAGCCGTGTTTATTTCCGCCGTAATCAACAAAGCAAGCCTGTAGTGATGGTTCGACGCGCATAACCTTTCCTAAATAAATATTTCCTTTAATTTGTCGACGATGAGTAGTCTCGCATTCCACATCTTCTAATTTATTTCCGTTAACAACAACAACCCGTGTTTCTTCCGGTTGAGTTGCGTCAATCAACATTCTTTTCGTCATAGATCTAAATCTCCACAAGGTTTATAGAGCATAAACCCAATTATACATCACTACCGGAAGATTAAGTCAGAAAGAAAAACACAAACACGGCCGATATTTAAACAAAATCGGCATTTTCTATATAAAAGTCAAAGGCTGACAAAATTTTTCATTTTTTAATACGCCTTCGATTACTCATCTCTCTGGACGGAAGCCATAGATTATTGTTATTGCTTAAGGCTTCTGTCATAAAAACCTGTCCGGCAAAAATTTTTTGCTCATGACCTCAGCTTTGCACATCTATCGTAGTGATGAGACGGCGGTACCAGATTTTGTCTCTGAAGTCAAAAAATCGATACGAAATTTGAGACGCATCCGATAAAAATCGCTTTAGTCACACAACAGAATATACGTTTTGTTTTAAAACACAACAATAAAATTGAATTGCACATCATTTTAAGAGATTGGTAATAAGTCTTGCATATAATAAAATGAGAAAGGAGTGGAGTTGGCAGATGTCGTTAAAGACATACATTGTTAATATAAATAAAAAACTATGTTTTTTGCTGTGCGGCATCTTAATGCTGATGCCGACACATGCTTTTTCGGCGCAGGTTTCTAATTTGCGTTTAGGTCAGGGAATAGGTAGCTTGCGCATAGTTTTTGATGCTGATTCCAAACTAGATTATAAAGTTTTTTTACTTAGTGAGCCGGAGAGGTTAGTCGTTGACCTGAAAAACACTGATATCAATAAGAAATTGGAACAGATAAAAGGTGAAAATACGCTTGTTTCAGGAGCTCGTATTGGTAGTGCAGGTGTTGATGGAGCCAGAGTTGTTTTTGATTTGAGACAGCCAGCTATTGTAAAAAAAGTTATGTTGTTGCCTCCGCAAAGTAATTTTAGTTGGCGATTCGTTGTTGATATAGAAGTGGCTTCTGCTCGAGAGTTTGCTTCTCGAGTTGGAAATGATCACGCTTTCACCAATCATGAGAACATAACAGTCAGTTCCGCAGCCAAAACTTCCAAAAAGAAAAATGCCGTTTCATCGCCTAAGAAAAAGAAAGTTATTGTACTTGATCCCGGGCATGGAGGAGTTGATCCCGGAGCGATAGGTGTTTCCGGAACATACGAAAAACATATTACATTGGCAATGGCTCGAGAATTGAAAGAAGTTTTAGAAAAAAACAGCAATTATAAAGTTTATTTGACACGCAACCGAGACATATTTATTCCGTTAAGAGACCGTGTTAAAATTGCTCGTCGATATGATGCGGACTTGTTTTTGTCAATTCATGCAGATAGCGCACCCAATAAGAGGGCGACAGGGCTGTCCGTTTATACGCTTTCGGAAAAAGCCTCTGACAAAGAGGCAGCAGCTTTAGCTGAAAAAGAAAATAAAGCAGATATTGTTGCTGGTCTCAATTTTGCCGAACATTCTAAAGAAGTTTCTGATATTTTGTTAAATCTTGCTCAAAGAGAAACGCTCAACCGTTCATCAGAATTTGCCACCTTCATGGTGGCAGAAATGCGCAAATCTACCCACACGCTTGACAACACACATCGTTTTGCCGGATTTGCTGTTCTTAAGGCGCCAGATGTTCCCTCTGTTTTGATGGAGTTGGGATATTTGTCCAATCGCAATGAAGAAAAAAAATTACAACAAAAGTCATATCGTAAGAAATTAGCAATTGCGGCCGCGCGAGCTATTGACCGCTATTTCCAAAATATGCAGCACGCATCCGTATTTTAGGTTTGACACTGCAATATTTTTTTTATAATAAAGAAAACAATGTAAAAGATTGTCTTTTCTTATAGATTCTTTTGGATTTAACATGTTTAAAACCCTATCATCATTATTGAGCACTTTTTTCTTTTTTGCAGTTATCGCATTAATTGTATTGATAACTTCTTTATGGCAGATTTCTCAAGAGCTACCGGACTATCATCAGCTTGAGAAATACGAACCTGCAGTAACCACAAGGCTTTATGCCGGAGATGGACAGCTCATGATGGAATATGCTGCGGAAAAAAGGCTTTTTGTTCCGGAAGAAAAAATTCCTGAGTTAGTAAAAAATGCATTTATTTCTGCAGAAGACAAAAACTTTTATCATCACTTCGGAATAGATTTTTTTGGAATTTTAAGAGCTGTTCTTGATAACATCAAGAACATAGGTAGTGGACGTCGTCCGGCCGGAGCCTCAACTATTACCCAACAAGTTGCCAAAAACTTTTTGCTTTCTTCCGAGTTGTCATATAAACGAAAAATTAAAGAAGCAATATTATCAACACGTATTGAGCAGGCTTTCACCAAACAGCATATTTTGGAATTATATCTGAATGAGATTTATTTAGGTAATCGATCATATGGAGTTGCGGCGGCAGCTTTAAACTATTTCGGGAAGTCGCTTGATGAGTTGTCAATAGAAGAAGCTGCTTATTTGGCTGCTCTTCCCAAAGGACCTAACAATTACAATCCCAAAACGAAATACGAAGCAGCGGTTGCACGTCGCAACTGGGTAATAGATCGCATGGTCGAGGAAGGCTACGTTTCAGAAGAAGACGGGCTTGCAGCCAAAGAGAAACCGCTCAAGGTACTTGAACGTCGCGGAGAATTTGTTCGTGATGCGCAGTATTTCAGTGAAGAAGTTCGTCGCTATGTTAATAATAAATTTGGGGAAGATGCTCTGTATGAAGGGGGATTACTGATAAGAACGACGCTAAATCCCAAATTACAACAAATAGCCACATCAGTATTTGACGAAGAGTTGCGTAACTATGATATGAGACATGGTTGGCGGGGAGCCCTTGCCAATATTGATACAACGGGCGATTATAAAAAGGCTTTGGAAGATGTTCAAGCACCATCTGGTCGAGAGAATGGATGGGTCAAGGCCGTTGTGTTGAGTGTCAGTCAAACACAGGCAGAAATTGAAACTCAAGAAGGCAATAAAGGAACTTTACCTCTAAAAGGGATGAAATGGGCTCGTAAAACTCTCAAAAACCAAAGTGTTGGCGGGGAGCCAAAATCTGTTGCGGACGTGTTAAAACCGGGCGATGTTATTTTAGTTGAGAAAAATTCCAAAACAGGCGCGTATGCGTTGCGTCAGGTTCCTAATGTAGAAGGAGCCATGATTGCATTAGATCCGCATACGGGCAAAGTTTTGGCAATGGTTGGTGGTTATTCTTTCAAAAAATCCCAGTTTAATCGAGCCACGCAGGCAATGCGGCAGACGGGTTCGGCATTTAAACCGATTGTGTATTTAGCGGCTCTTGAAAACGGCTATTCGCCGACAGACTTGATATTGGACGCGCCATTTGTTTTAGATCAAGGTCCGGGACAACCGTTATGGAAACCGGTTAACTACTCAAAGAGATTTTATGGTCTGATGACTTTACGTCAGGGAATAGAGAAATCTCGAAATTTGATGACGGTGCGTTTGGCTCAGGATGTTGGGATGGATAAAGTTGCGGAATATGCGCGCAAGATGGGGGTTAATCCGAATTTACCGGAATTATTATCAATGTCTTTAGGAGCCGGAGAAACAAAGTTGATAAATATGGCAACGGCTTTTGGGATGATGGTAAACGGCGGCAAAAAAATAGATACTTATTTGATTGAGCGTATTCAAGATCGTAACGGCAAGACGATTTATCGTCATGATAAACGTAATTGCGAAGATTGTTCTGTTGAAAAATGGGAAAATCAATCTGTTCCGACCTTGGTGGATAATCGTGAACAAATATTGGATCCTTTAAGTGCGTATCAAATGGTTAGTATTCTTGAGGGAGTTGTTCAATATGGAACAGGAGCTCGCTTAAGATCTCTGGGTAGACATTTAGCGGGTAAAACAGGGACAACCAACAAGAATCAAGATGCGTGGTTTGTGGGTTTTTCGCCGGATCTGGTGGTGGCGGTTTATGTGGGGTTTGATGAACCTCGCTCGCTTGGGCGCTATGAAACCGGAGCCGCCGCGGCGTTACCGATTTTTCAGAATTTTATGAAACAAGCTCTGGTTGATCAACCGGATATTCCGTTCCGTATACCGGCGGGAATTAAGTTGGTGAGAATCAATCATGATACAGGTCGTCCGGCTCAACCACAGGATCAGTCTGTCATCATAGAGGCTTTGAAACCGGAATATAACTTTGATGGAAAGAATCAACGAGTTATAGGTACTCCGCAAAACTCTGATACAGAGACACAAGCCGCTCAGTCCGATTTTAAGAATGATGACCAAGATACAGTGCAGCTTGGCTCAGAGTATTAATAATACAGGAAAACAATATGCGTGCAGAAATTTATGAATTAACAGAGGCAATCAAGCAGTCACTTTTGCTGCTAAGGAGGTCTCTTTGACTATGAGAATGCTTGTTTACGATTGGAAGAACTCAATGCTTTAACGTCGGAGAGCAATTTATGGAACGATCCGCAAAAAGCCCAAAAACTAATGTCGGAGAAAAACACGTTAGAGTTTAACCTCGGCAATTTTCGCACCATGGAGCAAAATCTAAAAGACTTGACGGAACTATCCGAGCTTGCCGAAGCAGAAAATGACGAGAGTGTGATTAATGATGTTATGGAACAGCTTGAAAACCTGCGCTCAGAAGTCAAACATGGAGAGCTTGAGGCTTTACTTTCCGGAGAAGTAGATTCCAATGATGCTTATTTGGAAGTGCACGCCGGTTCAGGCGGAACAGAGGCTCAGGATTGGGCGGAAATGTTGGTGCGTATGTATTCTCGCTGGGCGGAAGCACATCAGTATAAAGTTGAGTATATAGAAGAAACCGAGGGAGATGTTGCTGGTATTAAGTCTGTCACACTCAAAATAAGTGGTCATAATGCATATGGTTGGCTAAAATCGGAGAGCGGGGTGCATCGTTTGGTAAGAATATCTCCGTTTGACAGCGGGGCAAGAAGACACACAAGTTTCGCATCAGTTGGAGTTTATCCCGTAATTGATGATGAAATTCAAATAAATATCAACGAGGCGGACTGCCGAGTTGATACCTATAGAGCCTCAGGAGCTGGCGGACAGCATATTAACAAGACAGATTCAGCAGTACGTATTACTCACTTGCCCACGGGAATAGTGGTTCAATGTCAGAATCAACGTTCGCAATTCCAAAACCGAGAGGCGGCCTGGAATATGTTGAAGGCGCGTTTATATGAATTAGAGTTGCAAAAACGCGAGGCCAAAGCGGAAGAACAACGTGATGCTCTAAGCGATATAGGTTGGGGGCACCAAATCCGTTCATATGTATTACAACCATACAAGATGGTCAAAGACTTGCGCACCAATGCGGAAACTTCAGACACAAGAGCTGTTTTGGATGGAGATATTGATATGTTTTTGGCAGCTTCTCTGGCAGATAAGGTAGGAAATAATGAATAAAAAAACAATATTGAAAGCAACAGTTATTTTTTTAATAGCGTATGCGACATTTTGTCTGACGGTTTATTTATATCCACAGCTCTTTTTTTATAATCCCTCAATGCAAAAAAGTGTTTTGCCCCAAGATGCAGAATACCCCGCACAAGAGGTTTATTACAAGGCGGAAGATGGCACCCCTTTGTATGCTTGGTATACCAAACCGACATCAGGCAAACCGATAATAGTATTTTTTCATGGTAATTCCTATAATATCGAACAATTTTATCATAAACTAGAGCCCTTAATAAAAGAGGGATATGGAACATTTCTTCCAGAATACAGAGGATTTGGAGGAATTGAGGGTGCGATTACGCAAGCAAATTTAGAAATGGACACGCGCGCGGCTCTCAAAAAACTGCGTCGTCTCGGTTATTCCAATTCAAGAATTTTTTTATATGGGATGTCTTTAGGTTCTTACACCTCAACATATGCTGCGGCAGAGTTGGGTGGAAAGAAGAAACCTTTTGCCGGTTTGATTTTAGAGGTTCCGTTTGACAGTTTGATTAATGTGGTCAAGAAAAGAGTATGGTTTCCTCTTCCTTTAGAATTAATTATACGAGATAGATACGATAACAGCACAAATATATCTGAGATTAAAACTCCTTTACTCGTTATGGGAGCAGGGAAAGATGAAGTTGTTCCAGTAGAATTGGCACAAAGTCTTTTTGATTTAGCTGAAGATCCCAAAGATTTAATTATATACGAACAAGGACAACATGGTAATTTATTTGAAAATGAAAATTATAAGGATATATTAAATTGGCTTAAACAGAATGAAAAAACTCGATAATAAGACATATCGGCTGCGCAAGCTGTTTGATTATATCGGTGTTATCTTTTTGATAATGCTGTTAATGTTTGTATGGCAGCTTTATCGAGGATCTATAGCAGTTCCTTTTCTGAAACCTTATATTATCAAAGCCTTAAATCATGATGACAGTCAATATCAGGTTACGTTGGATTCCGTCAATCTTGAACTGGTTCGTTCAATAAAACCGCTAAGAATTATAGCAAACAATGTTGTCTATAAGAAAAATGGAGAAGAACTTGTTATTAATGCTCCGCGCACATCTGTTTCATTTAGCATAAAAGCTTTATTGCACGGAGTAATAGCTCCGAGTTCAATAGAGATTTATAAACCGACGGTATATGTATTTACCGATTATGGCTCCAAAAAAGAAAAAACGACAAATATAAACCAAAAAAAAGCTGAATATTATTTTGACGTCATGCAAGATTTTTTGGAACGGTTCAATTCGGATGATAATTCATATCCGGAGAGCTATATAAATAATATAAACATAGAGGATGCCGCGGTAGAGTTTCATGAAGTTGATTTAGGGCGCAAGTGGGTATTAAGAGACGTAAATTATCATTTTGACAGAGGTTTTACTCAGTTGTCGACATCAATACGGGCAGGTATGCAATTTGATGGTCAGCCTGCATCGGTCGGTCTTGAGCTAATATATCGTCCATCACTCAATAAGGTTGCGTTGCAACTTTATTTTTCTGATATCATACCTGCAAATTTGCTGGAATTTATAACAGCGGAGAATCATAACAAAAAGTATAAAATAGAAATTCCGTTAAATGGTCAAATTGAAGCATTGATAAATCTTGATGAGGTTCTGCAAAATAAAAATGATTTGCTAAAAAGTGTTGATACATCGATTGAAAAAATACAATTTTCACTAGAAGGAGGAAACGGTGTCATTAATTTGAGCGATGATGATGCACAAGACTATAAAATTAGCTCAGTCATTCTCAAAGGCGAAATAAAAGGAGGTTTGGACAAACTCAGTGTAAACAATGCCGTTGTTGAGCTGGATGGTCAAAAAGCACAAATTGGTTTAGAGGCAAGTGGTCTGAAAGATTATATTTTAGCCTCATCATTAAAGAATTTGCAGTTGCTCATAACAGCTAAAGTCAAGGAACTAGACACAGATAAGCTAACGACTTATTGGCCTCAATTTGTTGCCCACAATGCATGGAATTGGTGTCATTCCAGTTTATCTGCCGGTAAAATCAAAAACGCGGAATTTAGTTTCAAATTCTTGCCAGATGAAAAGAAAAAGACACTCATCTTTGCAGAACTTGGAGGAACAGCTTATGCGCAAGGCGTCAGTATAGATTATCTAACAGGTATGCCCAAAGTCACAGATGTATACGGACGCGTTGATTTTTTCAAAGACAAGTTGCAAATGTATTTTGAGAAAGGTGTTTCCGCAGATGTCATCTTAAGCAAAGGGTATATAGAATTATACGACCTTGACCGATATGATAATTTTGCCAAGATTCAAATTCTTGGAAGCGGCGGCATACCAGATATTTTACGCCTGATAGATCATCAGCCGTTGGGATTTACCTCACAAATGGGGATTAACCCAGACAGCATCAAAGGAAGTGCAGATGTTGATATGACTTTGGAGTTTGAGTTAAAGAAGAATCTTGCGCCAGATGAAGTTAAAGTTGATATAACATCAACACTTAAAAATGTAGTGGTTGCCGACTTTGTAAAAGACAAAAAGATAGAAGCCAATTTTTTGAATATGAAAGTAAATAACGGAGGAATGGAAATTCTGGGAGTCGCTAATTTTGACGGCCTTCCGCTAAATTTGAAATGGAACGAAAATTTTGTTCATAAAGATTATTTACGCCGTTATCAACTAAGTTTTAATTTTGACGCAAATCTAAAGCAAAAACTCGGACTTGATTTTTCAGCTTTGAGTTCTCCCTATATTCAAGGCTCGATTCCAACGCAAGCGACGATCACCGCATATGATGGAGAACGGATGGAAATAGATGTAGATGGTAATTTGCAAAGTGCAAATATCGACTATTCATTTCTTGGATTTAAGAAAAAATCAGGAACAGAAGGAGTCGTCAGCACCAAAGTTTTGTTGCAAAACGGCAAAATCACAAAAGTTCCGATGTTTTCTCTTTCCAAGCCGAACTTTAACCTTAAAGGCAATATAGAGCTTAACAAAGATGGAAGGGTAAGTTTAATAGACATTGGAGATATAAAAGGCCCCGACACCGATGCCAGAGCTAGGATAGAATTTAGCTATGCTCCGACAGAAAAGATAAAAATAGCAGTTTCTGGAAAAAGTTATAATTTATCAGACTTTTTTAATAAAGATGAAGATGAAATCAAAGCAGATAAAGAATGGCGCAGGCAGATGCGGTTAAATGATGCATTAACCAAAGAAATTGATACAGAAAAAGATGAGTGGGAAGATGTCAGTGATACAGATATTAATATCGCAGTAGATAGTTTATGGACCAACAAGGATGTAGCCATTAGGCATTTTGCCGGCACGGCAAAACTAAAGAAAGGTATAGGTGTAGAGGAAATGCACCTTATAGGAAATTTTGCATCTTCTCGCAAAAACGGAAAGATGTCTGATTTAAAATTAGATTATGTCCCGCGTCCTAAAAAAGAATATCTATTAACCATAGAAAGCAATGATGCCGGCTCGACATTAAAATTTTTGCGCTTATATGATAGTATGAAGGGAGGACGTCTAAGTATAAATGCCAAGCGCAATGCGGACAAAACTTTTGTGGGGCATGCCAAGATAAGAGATTTTAATGTTTATGACACGCCGGTTTTTGCTAAATTGCTGACCGTTGCGTCATTGACGGGAATGGTTAATCTTCTAACCGGAGAAGGCATAGCTTTTTCGCACTTTGATGCTCCTTTTGAGTACGCAAAAAAGACCATAAAAGTCAAAGATGCAAAAGCTTTTGGTAATGTTGTAGGTATAAGCGGGAGTGGAACGTATTCAATGAGATATCAGGATTTTAACATCAAAGGAATGATAGCGCCGGCATATGGCTTGAATACATTTATTGGGAGTATCCCTCTTGTGGGTAGTCTCCTAAGCGGAAAAGATGGCACGGTGTTTGCGGCAACTTATTCCATAGAAGGGGATATTGACAATCCAGACATTGGCTTTAATCCGCTATCAGCTTTAAGCCCGAATTCTCTGAAAGAATTAATCAGTTCAACCTTTGGAAGCAGTGATGAAGAATAAAAGACATCTGAAAATAGGCATGGACTATCATGGTGTCATAAACAGTAATCCTAATTATTTTAAGGCGCTTTCTCAGGAACTGTCATATCGAGGCCATGAGGTTCATGTTATTACGGGAGGTCCATGTCACGAGGTTTCAAGGGTTCTTAAAGAGCTTAGTTTTTGCTATACACGTTTATTTGCTATATTGGATCATTATGAAGGGACAAGACAAGTTCAATATGATAAGCAAGGTCGTTTTCACGTTGATGATGAATTATGGAATAGTGCTAAAGCTAAGTATTGTTCATCCCAAGGAATAGATCTGCACATAGATGATAGTTTAGTGTATCTTCAATATTTCACAACACCTTATTGTTGCTATGATATTGAAAACAAACAATGCCTTTTGAGAGGCAGCCCCTGTCTTGATTTTACTCTTTCCCCAACACAGATAGTTAACAAACTGGAAAAAAATTTTTTAAAGTAACTTTTTTTTTAGATATTTCAGCTAATAAGAAAAAAACAGATACTTGAGGATTGAAATGATGATTCAGGAAGAAATCGTGCATGTTCGGGGTATACCCAAGAAACTGATAATTTTTTTACACGGTTATTTGGATGACTGTTCTTCATTGGATGGTAAATTATCTTCTTTTCTTGACACTCTAGATGATTATGCGTTGCATATTCCTCAAGCACCATGTAGATGCGAAGTAGGAAAGGGCATGCGGCAATGGTATTCCATGTATCGTTTTGACCCGCATTATGAGCGTCGCGACGTAGAAGTTTTTGATGATTTTTTGCAATATTATGATCGAATGTCGTTAGGTTTGGCGGAGACATACCAATATCTCTTGCCTTATATTGAGCAAACTTTGTCGGAATATAATCTCGGGTACAAAGATCTTATACTTTGTGGTTTTTCCCAAGGAGCAATGGTTGCAATATACACGGCGCTGATGGGACCTGCACGAATATGCGGTTTAATTAGTTTCAGCGGTATATTGGCAGGGCATAGTTATCTGCTCAAGCACGCTCACAATCGTCCGAACACATTGCTCGTACATGGTTCTTCTGACAAATATCTGCGTCCGGAAGCTCTAAATTTTACGCAAAACAAATTAGAACAGTTAGGCTGTCATGTTCAAACGTGCATTTTAGATCATGGCGATCACGAGTTAAGCAACAAAGCGCTCCAAACAGCATCAAGTTTTATTAGTCATTGCGGTCAAATTAAATAAATGGTTGGGCAGTAATCATTCCGCCACGATTCCAAAGATAGTTTTTATCTCTCTCAATTTGTAGAGAAGATTCTTTTCCAAGATTTCGTTCAAAAACTTCTCCGTAATTTCCGAAAGTGGTAATATATTTTTTGACCCAAAGGGGTTGCAGACCGAATTTTTTCCATAAGTTTTCATTTATTCCGAGCAAATTGGCAATAGAATCATCCCGCACACCAATAAAACTATCGATGTTTTTGGATGATATTTCCTGCTCTTCAGCTAGTTTTGGAGCGTTAATAATCCATTTTCCGATAGTTCTTAAAGTCGGATTTGCACGATCGGCATAGGCATAGATTGGAATCACGGCAATTTCTTCGGGCAAAACGGAAATTTTTATGTTTTTTGCGATAGGAGAGCTGGCAAGTCCGCGTAAATAAATTTGGCTGCCGGTAATCAAGTCGCATCTGTTAAGATAAAAGGCCTCACGCAAAGCCTGTGATGAGGGAAAGGTAAGCGTTTTGAATTCCAGCCCATAGCGATGATTATAGGCGCGCAGATTTTCTTCATAGGGAGAATCTTTAAGGACGCAAATCTTGGCTCCTCGAAAATCTTCCATTGATGTGGCCAAAGGTTTATCTTGAGCAATGGCAAACACTTGTTTATCAAAATAGAGCAAGTCCACAGGCGAAATCAGAGTGCTGATTTCTGTATTCGCTGAAGAAACAGTGTTTCCAAGCATAAAATCGATTTGATTATTAGCCAAGGCTTTTTGAATTTTATTTGAGGGAACATTTTTGAGAACAAAACTTTCACTATCGCCAAAAATAGCCAGAGCAAACAATCGACAAACATCAGCATCTATTCCAAGTCGCATATTTTCTTGATCTGTATAGGCAAATGTCTTGGAGGACATATCAGTACCGCAAATAACCTTGCCTCTGGTTTTGATATAGCGTAATCCGGCATCTGCTCCGATAGCGGGAAAAGAGATAAGACAACACAACATGCTCAAAAAAAATGTCTTCAGTTTCATTTTATTAACCAATTACTGTTAAACTAAATCACAAAGATAACTATAAGGTAATTTTCATGAAAAGTAACTTTTTTTTGCGAGTTATTATCGTGCTTTTAGGCATTATGACGATTTTTCCCGCCCAAGCGGAAAATATTTCTGCCGAGCAAGCTCAAATATGGGCCAATGACAACGGTCGCCTATTATTAGAAACATTTCGTGAGCCGGACATACAAACCAGATATAAGAAATTGGATGAACTTTTTATTCGTTTTGTAGACATGGAATACGTATCAAAGTTTGTCATGGGCAGATATTGGCGTCAAATGACTGTTGAGCAACAAGAGCGCTATAGGCAATTGTTCAAAAGATATGCTTTAGCAACATATAAAAGCTTTCCGTTGGATTTTGCCGCCAATCTTAGTTATAAAGTTGGTAATGCGATTGTTGAAAATGGTTTTACAACAGTTTCTGCCGTTATAACGGTTACACTTGATCCCTCAACCGGTCCGCAGGAGTTTTTGTTGCAGTTTCGCTTGCATAAGAATAAAGGGCAAATTCAATTAGTTGATATAAAATTGGCTGAAAGCAGCTTGATATTATCTTTCCGTAGTAAAATCACCTCTCAGATTTCGGAGCTTGAGAATGAAATAGAATGGTTTTTGGAAGATTTTGAAATGTCAACAGCAGCCTTGGAGCAAAGTAATCGCAACAAACTTGGATTTCAAGAACAATAAACGCAAAATATCCTTGAATTTATAGGATAAAACCTATAATATCCAAGATTAGTTTTTCAAGATTCTAAGGTAGGTCTTTTTATTCATGAGTAATATTAAAGTGAGATTTGCGCCGAGCCCGACAGGCTATATGCACATCGGCAATACACGTACGGCGGTTTTTAACTATTTGTTGGCCAAAAAATTGGGCGGCAAGTTTATGTTGCGTATTGATGACACGGACACGATACGCTCCAAAAAGGAATATGAAGATGCCTTGCGCGACATATTGCAATGGCTTGGAATATCATGGAATGAGGAAGCGCGTCAATCGGCGCGCATGGCCAGATATGATGAGATTGTAGCTAAACTTAAAGCGCAAGGACGGGTTTATGCGTGCTACGAAACAGCAGAAGAACTCGAAATAATGCGCAAACGCCTGATGAACAAAGGCCTTCCGCCAATATATGATCGTCAAGCGCTGAATTTGAGTAGTGCCGATATTGCTCGCTATGAAGAACAAGGGCGCAAACCTCATTATCGTTTTAAGCTTGAACCGGGTATTATTGAGTGGGATGATATGGTTCGGGGGCATTGCCGCTATGATGCCGCTAATCTTGCAGATCCTGTGATAATTCGCGAGGATGGCTCGTATTTGTACCATTTGCCTTCAGTTATTGATGATGCCGATTTTGGCATAACGCATATTATTCGAGGAGAGGATCATGTTACCAATACCGCTTCTCAGGTACAAATGTTTGCAGCTTTGGGAGCCCCTCAGCCTATATTTGCGCATTTGCCGCTTTTAACCGGTCGGGAAGGAAAATTGTCCAAGCGTTTAGGTTCATTGGGTGTGAGAGAATTGCGAGCCGAAGGGATAGAGGCAATGGCAATATGTTCGTTTCTTGCCAAATTAGGCACATCTGAGGCAATAGAGCCGTTTTATGATATGGATACTTTGGCGCAGACTTTGGATTTAAATAAGCTCGGACGTTCTCAACCAAAATTTGATGAAGAAGAGCTGAAAAACTTTAATACGCATTATGTGCGTTCAATGCCTTATGAAAAAACGTTCGGACGCACAGGAGTTGATAAAGAGTTTTTTGATGCGGTAAAAGGCAATTTAACAGTTCTTTCCGATATAGAGGAATGGAAAACTATCTGCCATCAAAAAGTTAAACCAATAATTGAAGATAAGGCTCTAACAGATTTGGCGGCGTCTCTTTTGCCTCAGGAGCCATGGACAGGTGAAACCTTCAATG
Organism: uncultured Alphaproteobacteria bacterium; assembly: GCA_944393685.1. Lineage (GTDB taxonomy): Bacteria > Pseudomonadota > Alphaproteobacteria > RF32 > CAG-239 > CAZU01. The sequence goes on along the minus strand of CALYAW010000002.1, from coordinate 280,615 downwards.
AATGGCTTTCACAGGTCAAATCCCAATCCGGCAAAAAAGGTAAAGAATTGTTTCATCCGTTGAGGAAAGCCCTCACAGCGGCAGAAAATGGTCCTGAACTTAAAACTTTATTGCCACTTATTGGCCGAACGAAAGCATATGCGCGCTTGCTTGGGCAAGAAGCATAATTTTAACTTATATTAGGATGACAGATTATGACAACGATTTCGCTTTTTAATACGTTACACCGTCGTAAAGAGGAATTCAAACCGATAGACGCCTCTAATGTGCGTATGTATGTCTGTGGTCCGACGGTTTATGACAGAGCACATCTAGGCAATGCTAAAACGCCGGTGGTTTTTGATGTGCTAAACCGCTTGCTTCGTCATGTCTATGGTGACAAAAATGTGACTTATGTCTCCAATATTACCGATGTTGATGATAAAATATTAAACAAACACAAAGAAACCGGAAAATCAATTCGCGAAATAACCGAGCAAACCTACCAGTGGTACATAGATGACATGGCCAAGCTCAATGTAAAGGCGCCGGATTATCGTCCCAGAGCCACAGAATACATCAACGAAATGATTGATTTGGTAAAGTTGCTGTTACAAAACGGACATGCCTATGAGACAGAAGGTCATGTGTTGTTTGACGTTGATTCTATGCCGGGCTATGGTTATTTGTCAGGTCGTTCCATGAAAGAGATGTTGGCCGGAGCACGTATAGAAGTTGCATCCTACAAGAAAAATCCGGCAGATTTTGTACTCTGGAAGCCTTCTGAGGCAGATCAACCGGGATGGGACAGTCCTTGGGGATACGGGCGTCCGGGGTGGCATCTTGAGTGCTCGGCCATGAGTTCAAAATTACTTGGCAATTCGTTTGATATCCATGGTGGCGGATCAGATTTAATTTTTCCGCATCATGAAAATGAGTGTGCGCAATCAATGTGCGCCCATCCCAATGACAAGTTTGCAAATTATTGGGTTCATGGTGGAATGTTGATGGTTGATGGCGTTAAAATGAGCAAATCGCTAGGTAATTTTTATACTATTGACGAAGTTTTGGAAAAAGCTCCTGCGGAAGCTTTGAGATTGCTGTTTTTAACAACGCACTATCATCAACCGTTTAATTTTACGTTTGAGGGCTTGGCACAGGCAAAGGCAACATTGGATAAATTTTATAATTCTTTGCTTCGCGTCAAAGATATTAAAGCTCAGATAGAAGCAGATGACAGAGTAGTAGAAGCCTTGGCCGATGATATGAATACTCCGCTGGCTTTGACCTATCTTCATGAATTGGCAGGCCAACTCAATAAAGCAGAAATTGAAGAAGATAAAGCCAAATATAAGGGTCTTTTGCTTGGTTCAAGCGATTTATTGGGAATTTTATTTCAATCTCCAGAAGAGTGGTTTAAGGGCGGAAAAGATAGTGATGAAGCCGAAATTGAAGCTCAAATTGCCGCGCGAGCACAAGCCAAAAAAGATAAAAATTGGGCTCTTGCTGATGAAATTCGCAATAAACTCAAAGAACAAGGCATTATTTTGGAGGATACTCCGCAAGGAACGACATGGAAAAAACTTTAAGGTAGTATTCCTAACAACTGTCTCAAAAATCCTGCAACCAAAAGCAGGATTTTTTATTGTGTAAAAAGCTTGTCCTTCTATCCTAAAAGTGGTATAATTAGCTTTATAGCAAAGTATTATTAATGTTTATTGGGTGAAAATCCATAAACTTTGTAATAGATATAACAAATTAAAATAACAAAAATATGGAAAATGTATTAATTGGAACTGCCGTTATGGCAGCAATCTGCTCAGCTATTATGACCAATCCTAAACGGGATACTTGTGATGAACCTTTGGCTGAGTCTCTACCATTTGCTCTCATTGCTTTTGCGCTTATGCTTTCAAGTGGTTTCTGCGGTATGATGTTATTGGCAGAGAATTTTGTATTCGGTTTTATCTGTGTGGTGGAATACATTGCCGTATGGATGATTATCCGATATTTTATACAACTGCCGGGAAAACGTAACAAGAAACGTATTGCAGAGTGGGAGCGTAAAGAAGCGGAGCGAAAAGAAAGACAAAGGACTTGTCCCCATAACAATTGGCAACCATATGGTCATAAGCGTTATGATATGGCTTATGGATTTGATCAGGACTTTATTTGTCCTGATTGCGGAAAGATAATCACCCGCTGGCCGGAATGGGAAGGAGACAAGTAAAATTAAAGCAAAGCCCCTGCATCTGAAGAGAGCAGGGGCTGAGCCTTTTAAAATTAGTTTAATGGTTTTCAATTGTCTTGGCAAATTTAACTTTCGGAAAATCTTCTTGAGTTTTATTCAAATGCCAGGCATTTCTAGCCAAAAAGACCAAAGATCCGTCATTATCTTCAGCCAAGTTCATTTGATTTGCGTCACAAAATTTTTTCCATTCAGTCTTATCTTCGCAACTGACCCAACGAGCCGTAAAATATTGCGTCGGTTCAAACATGACCGGAAGATTAAACTCGTTTTTAATGCGATCTGCCATAACTTCAAATTGCAATGCCCCAACCACACCGACAATCCACTCAGCTCCGACAATGGGCTTAAAAACGCTGGCACCGCCTTCTTCGGCAATTTGCCGAAGAGCATCGCCCAAATGTTTTGATTTAAGAGGGTCAAGAGCCCTTGCAGACTTAAGCATTTCCGGTGCAAAAGAAGGAATTCCCGTAAAATTAAATTTTTCACCTTCGGTCAAAGTGTCTCCGATACGTAATTGTCCGTGATTTGGAATGCCGATTATATCTCCGGCAAAAGCATCTTCTTCCAGTTCACGTTCTTGCGCCAGAAACATCACCGGTGTCGGCACTTTAATCTCTTTTCCGGTACGAACCTGCAAGAGCTTCATCCCACGTTTGAAATGTCCGGAGCAAATGCGCATAAAGGCAATACGATCACGATGTTTAGGATCCATATTAGCTTGAATTTTAAAGACAAAACCGCTGACTTTAGGTTCCGTAGCATCTACCATTCTTTCTTTAGCAGGGTGAGGCCGAGGGGTGGGAGCAATTTTATGTAAACCGTTTAATATTTCGCGTACCCCGAAATTGTTGATTGCACTTCCGAAAAAGACAGGTGTTTGTGTTCCATCCAAATAAGCCTTAAGGTCAAAAGGAGGGCATAATTCTTTAAGCATAGCAATATCTTCTCGTAATTTTGCAGCCAAATGAGGCGGCAACAAACGATCTATTTTTTCATCATCCAGTCCCTGACATGTTTCGATAGTGTCATTTATTTGAGATTTATCACCGGTTTTGTTCATCAAAATTAATTGATCATTAAATAGGTCATAACAGCCTAAAAAATCTTTTCCCATACCGATTGGCCAACTGGCTGGAGTAACTTCAAGAGCCAATGTTTTTTCAATTTCATCAAGCAAGGCAAAAGGGTCTTGTCCTTCGCGATCAAGCTTATTGATAAAAGTTAAAATTGGCACATCTCTCAAGCGGCAGACTTCAAACAATTTTTTTGTTTGCGCCTCAATACCTTTAGCAGAGTCCAAAACCATGACCGCCGAATCGACAGCTGTCAAAACACGATATGTGTCTTCGGAAAAGTCTTCGTGACCGGGAGTATCAAGCAAGTTAAAGGTTATTCCTTGATAATCAAAGGTCATGACAGAAGAAGCGACAGAAATTCCTCTTTCTTGTTCAACCTTCATCCAGTCAGAGTGCGCACGTCGATTTTCACCGCGAGCTTTGACAGCGCCGGCTTGCTGTATGGCTCCTCCAAATAAGAGTAATTTTTCGGTCAAAGTTGTTTTACCGGCATCGGGGTGAGAAATAATGGCAAATGTTTTGCGAATATTAGGTTTGTTTACAGACATTTTTTGCATTTCTTCAAAAGGTTAAAACATAAAATTGCCTCCTTAATAAAACATATTTTAAGGAGGCACAAGCATTTTTTGAGCTATACATCAAAAAGGAGAGGAAACGTTTGGAGTTTGATATGAAGAAGAATTCTGAACAGTCTCCGAGGTTGTAATCAAAGCAACAGCTTCATTTCCTTTGGTCACGGTATTAATTTCTGGTGTAACGGGAATACTGACCTCCTGAACAGAGGTTTTAACTTCAACAACTTCGGGCGTAGAAGAAACTTGTTGAGAGGAATTTATTTTCTGCTTCTCAAGAGTTTCTGCATTTGCAGCTGTAGTTACTTTCTTTGGTTCTCTGTTAATACCGAGATATTTTTCAATAGCTTTTTTCTCAGCGTCTTTTTCTGCAGAAGTAATCAAATTGAGATCATAAAGAACCTCAAGTTTACGAATATCTTTTGCGGCGCTCAAGATATCTTTTGATGGAGCTTTTCGCTTCATGCGAGCACGAGGCGACGGAGGCAACAAGGCCTCGATAATCACATCACGTTCAGCAGAGAATTCTCTGGGAGTAATTGCACGAGACTCAACCCCTTCTTTTAAGACATCAATTCTCTCGACAATCAACTCCGGAGCAGGAACGGGTTGGTCAACACCAACAGCGGCCGGAGCATTTGTAAGAGGCAATAAACCACCGATATTAGCCATACGGCGAGTTAAAAACTCTTCCTTGGTAATATAGTCTTTTTCAGCTAATTCTTTTAGTACCAAAAACCGAGAGATAATATTTTGTTCTTGTTGAGAAAACAAATTATCGATTAGCGGAGGTTTTTTTGTTGGAGCTGGAGTTTTTTTACGCAAGGCATTAGATATGGTAGTTTTACTTTGCGCATTACCGGCGGCAGCGGATATATTAAAAGTTTTGACGCCGTTAGGTGTTTGAATAATTAATTCGCTTTGCTTGATGGTCAAATTGCGTAAACGGTTTTTAGCAATATCGGCAAAAGGTTGCGGCTGTCCATTTGAACTTCCGAGGATTGAAGTGTCTGTGCTGTCAATAATGATTAACTCTTCATAATTGGCGCGAGCCCGATTGAAACGTCCGAGTTGCTCTGCCGCCAAAGCGCCCACCAAAAGACCTTGCTGGTTGCGAGGGTTTGCTTTAATTGATGCTGCAGCCAGTTCTAAAGCCTCTTTAAAATTCCCTTGAGAGTAAGCCATAGTTGCATCAGCTGCTTCTTGATTTCCGTCTTTTTCAAATTGTCGCACCAGCCAGTTAGACTCTTTATCGGTATCTTTTTTGTCAATAAACGCGCATCCGGCAAGCATTGCAACGGCTGTGGTAGAGAATAAAAATTTTTTGAAAATGCGAGAGCGGGACACAGCGATACTCCTCAAAAACATATAAAGATTCTTCACACTTTGAGGCTATCTTATAAAAGATTCTATCATATTACAATAATTTTGTTTGTTCTGTGAATTTGTGCTTGATTTATAAAAATAATTATGTAGTATTCAAGGAAATTAAGCGTTTTTTAACAATCCGCGAGCGTGGTGAAATTGGTAGACACGCCAGATTTAGGTTCTGGTGCCGCAAGGCTTAAGAGTTCGAGTCTCTTCGCTCGCACCATCTTTTTATACATTTCATGAAGAGATGGCTAACACAAACACAAAAGAAGAGTAGATAATGAAAATAACCGAATTAAAGTCTGAGGGTTTGCAACAGGAATTCAAAGTTGTTATTCCGGCAGCCGATATCGAGAAAAAGATAGATGAAAAAATCAACCGCATTGCCAAAACGGCAAAACTTCCCGGTTTTCGCGCCGGCAAAGCACCTGTTTCAATGCTAAAGCAAAAATATCATGATTCCGTTATGGGCGAGGTTGTTGAAGACCTTATTCAGGAAGGAACCGGAGAGGTAATCAAGTCTAAGAAGCTGCGTCCGGCTTCTCAACCCAATGTAAAAATCACATCTTTTGCAGAGGGAAAAGATTTAGAATTTGAGATTTCTGCGGAAAATCTTCCAGAAATAAAAGTCGGTGATTTTTCCAAGATTTCTCTGACACGTTATATGGCGGAAGTACCTGCCGAGGAAGTAGACAAAGCTCTCAAATACATTTCGGAATCCAGAAAAGAGACAACTGTTGTCGAAGGCAAAGCTGCAGCCAAAGGAGATGTGGTCATGATTGATTTTGTCGGTTCGGTTGACGGTGTCGAGTTTAAGGGCGGTAAAGGTTCCAACTATCCTCTTGAACTGGGTTCAGGCTCGTTTATTCCAGGTTTTGAGGATCAATTAATCGGAGCCAAGGCCGGAGACAAAGTAGATGTAAAAGTCAAGTTTCCTAAAGATTATCACGCCAAAGATTTGGCAGACAAAGACAGCGTTTTTGCGGTTGAGGTAAAGGAAGTTCGCGAACCCAAAAAAGTAGAAATCAATGATGAATTTGCCAAATCAATGGGTGAAGAAAGTCTTGATAAGTTGAAAGAAAACATCGCTAACAGAATCAAAGGCGATTATGAGAATGCCTCTCGTATGAAGATAAAACGTCAGTTGCTTGATGCTCTTGATAAAGAGTACAATTTTGAGAGTCCGGCATCTTTAATTGATGCGGAGTATAAAGCAATAGTAAGCCAGTATGAGCAAGCCAAAAAGTATAATCAGCTTGACGAAAGTGAAAAGAGCAAATCAGAAGAAGAGCTGATGAAAGAATACAAAGAAATTGCGGTTCGTCGCGTGAAACTAGGTTTGTTATTGTCTCAAGTTGGTCAGGAAGCCTCGATTTCCATTAAGCCGGAAGATATTAATGAAGCCATCATGAAAGAGGCTCGCAAATATCCCGGTCAAGAAAAAGCTGTTCTTGACTACTATCTCAAAAACAAGCAGGCTGTAGACGCTTTGAAAGCCCCGATTTTTGAAGAAAAAATCGTTGATCATATTATCAGCAAAGCTAAGGTTGAAGACAAAATAGTTTCGGTTGAAGAGCTTTATAATTTTAACGAAGAAGCTTCTAAGACCAAAAAAACAACCAAAAAATCAGCCTAGTCCATTCAGATGAAGACTAAAGAACCCGCTCAATGCAGAGCGGGTTTTTTTAAGTTCGAAAATTAATACGATTGTGAAGTTGATATATAACAAAGGTTGAAATCAATGTAAATACGGCTTGAGCAACCCACACTTTCCAAAGCCAGCATTCAATCATTAACCATAATGCCAAATAATTTACAGCGACCATACCCAAATAGGTTGAAAGAGCTTTAGTATATTGTTCTGCCCAATTCCCTTGAGCGCAAAACACATAATAACGCATTGTGAAAATGGACAGATTGATGCAAACAAAGTAGGTCAGGAATAAAGAGAGATTGTAGTTTACAATCAAGGTAAGAGCTAAAAACAAAAAATAAGAAAACAAGGTGTTAAAACCACCAACGAGCAAAAAACGCAATTGTTTCGGTAGGTTAAACCATTTATGTTCCAGTATTTTGTAAACATTTATCATTATAGTCGAAATACCTCAAATAATTTATTTTCAAATACAGGCTTTTGAGGGATGTTTTTGCGAATTTCGAGTGTTTCTGGCCGGTAATTATTTTTGTTGATAATAACCCAGTCTCCTTTGGTAGGTTTTTCAATAGGAACAATCGGGGTGTAAATTTGTAGCCTGAATTGTTGTAAATGTACCAAATCAGAAACGGTTTTAATCAGATGTTGGTTTGATTTGATAATTAGTTTATAGTCTTTAAAGTAATAACGATAGATTGTAGACCATGCCTCAATAATCCACTGGTCTATGTCATGAGTTGCTTGAGGTTTTTCAATAATAAAGAGAAAGTTGATGTCGTTTTTATTCATATTTTGAGCGAGAAATTCAGCCGTTTCGCGATAGTATACGCCAATTTCTTGTTTTGATGCCTCAATATTTTTTACAGCGGAATAAAACAAAATCGCAACACTCAAAACAGCTAACACTAAACGAGAACGAATATGTTCAAAAATATATGCCAAAGCAAATAAAAGAGTCAGCAACAGGTAATAAGTTTTTCCGACAAGATGTGGAGAGTTTGGTGCTGTCTGCAACACAAAAACGATACCGAAAGCAATGACCAAAGAGCCAATGACCAATCCTCCGCGAAACATTGGATTAATGAGTGTGTCATAATAACGTTTTGCTCTCAGGAGCAAAACACAGACAGCGGCAATACATACGGCTAATTCAAATTGATAATAATTGAGCAGACTTTGCCATTGATGCCGCCCGTTGTTTAAGTAAATATTAGATTCATTTGGAGTTTGTAGTACAAAATAAATAACAGAATACATCAACAGGCATAGAGCTATCAAAAATTCGAGAGGCATTTCTTTAATAAGTTGCCAAGGGTGTAAGAAACTACGCAGAGTGATTTTTTCGTTCCAAATATTGTATAACACAGAAGTTATTAAAATTCCGAAGAAAAAGAGAATGCAGGTTTCTTTAGTATAAATTGCAACATTCATAAAAAATAAGAACCAAGCGACCCAACGCAGCTTAGATGTTTGGCTATATTTTTTAGCACACAGCAAAGCAGCCATTAAAGCGATGATAATCTCACGATCAGGAAAAACTATTTTAGAAGTTAGAAGCATTGTCGGAGTTAGAATAAATACGGCCAAAAAGATTAATCGCCGAGCAGCAGGAATATAATCAAAAAAGCAATACATTAACCAAATAGCCAGTAGTAGTTGAGCAAAGACAAAACCTTTAATAACGTACATGTTTTGAGTAATGGCATAAAGAGAGCTAAGATTCCAAAAGGCCAACGGTGTAATACGAGCATAATCAAAATTCGGCACTACTCCAGAGACCAAGCTGCGAGTGGTTCCAAGAGCCATCAAATCAAAGTTTTCAAAAAAAGAATTTTCAGTATTGTACATATAAAAAAGAGTGCTTGCCAATGCAGCCAAAAGCATAAATAAGGCAGCCCAATCGCGTTTTTTATGCGGTCGAAACGTATAGATTGTGTTATGAAATAAATTAAAATATGCAGGAGAAGTCCGGATTTGGTGTCTTAGCAACCAAATAAAACAGCCAAGAATAATTGCCACAATCAACATCCATGGAACCCATAAGCGGGAAACGAGGGTAGTAATATTAAATTTAATAAGGTTTGACCATATTTGGTCTTGCAGCAAAGGAGCTTCAAACATTTTCTTTTCCCATCATAAATTTAAGGCGTAGTTTTTGTATTATCAGTAAAAAATAGGGATAAAAGAACCGAGGACGAGGATAAATATGGTTGCGAATTCTCTTTTTAATATTACGGTCGGCAATACGCATCTGTTCTTTTTTACGTAAAGAAAAATTGTTTCCGTGCAGATTATATTTCAAAAGGACTTGAGGAATATTTGCCAACTTTAGTCCAGCTTCCAATGCTTGGCAGACCAAATCATAGTCTTCGGCAGGGGTATAATCAGGATTATAGCGGATACTGTGTTTTTGAAATAGAGCTCGACGATACATAGCGGTTGGGTGCATCAAAACATTTCCTCGCCATGCATCCTTAAAATCAGGGAACAAGGGCTGACACCATACCCATCCCATATTAACAACAAGGCGTTTCCACACGGGGGTATCAGCAGGAGAAAACAACTCAAACCAAGAACCAATCATGGCTATTTGAGGATTTTCTTTCAAAAAACGAACTTGTGTTTCCAGTCTTTGAGGTAAGCAAATGTCATCATGATCCAAAACGGCGATATAATCGCCGCGCGCCATTGAAACGAGTTTGTTTCGAGTCGCCGAGATGCCGAGGTTTTGTTTGTTACGGGCATACACGATTCTTTTATCATTAAAGCTATTGATGATTTCTTCCGAATTATCGGTTGAGGCATCATTGAGCAAAATGAGTTCAAAATCGTTCATACTCTGATTTAAAACAGCTTGAATTGTAGCTGCAATAAAAGGTGCAGCATTGTAAACGGGAACCAAAACAGAGACGCAAGGATGATTATTTGTACACATAACAACCAAAAACTTTTTACATTTCATCTATAACTTATAATATGGATATAAACCACAGCTGTCCACAAAAATGATAGACTTATGAAAATGAAAGCCACAACACGGAAACTCTCTCTAAAAACAAAATCTCTTTCTTATACCGGAGAACGTTTTATTCCGGAGGAAAAAACATCAGTAATGACGCTGGAACATTATCATCGATATCGTTTTGCTCAAAAATATTGTCATAACAAAAAAGTATTGGATATAGCTTGCGGAGAAGGGTATGGCTGTCAAATCTTGAGTGAAACGGCGGCATCCGTATATGGTTGCGATATTTCAAAAGAGATTATCGCTCATGCTAAAAACAAATATCCGAAAATAAAATTTTGCATGGGTTCCGTGGAAGAAAAATTGTTTACAGAAAATTCTTTTGATGTGATTACTTGTTTTGAAACAATAGAACATGTATCAGAGAAAGTTCAAGCATCTGCATTGGCTAATTTTGTAAACTATCTGAAGCCGAACGGCGTTTTGATTATTTCCACGCCCAATACGGAATCTCCGCAACATGTTCCGAATTCTTTTCATAAAAAAGAATTCAACGAGAAAGAATTTTATCATTTTTTGCAAAAATATTTTTCTTTTGTAAAGATAGTCGGTCAGAACATCAGCTGTATCAGCCTCATTACAAATGAGAATAAAATTTTTCCTTTAGATGTTGCCGAAAAGCCCGATATCAAAAAAGCTCGCTATTTAATTGCGCTATGCTCTCAGAAAGGTCTTCCTGATGTTGATTCAAATTTTTTAATTGACATGAGCGGACAGTCTTTCATACAATTAGCGCATGTCAAAACCGTTATCGCCAAATTGGCTCCGTGGTTTAATTTGATGATTAAGGTGTTGGCATTCTTAATGCCGACACAGGAATTGAAATCAAAAATATCAAGATACAGGTGGTAAAATGCCGTCAAAATTAGCGATAATTCTGCCATGTTACAACGAAGAGGAAATTCTGCCGCATACAATAAAAAAAATGCGAGCGTTGCTGTCGAATTTGATTAAAAAGAAAAAAGTTTCAAATGACAGCCAGATTTGTTTTGTTAATGACGGTAGCAGAGACAAGACGTGGTCGATTATTCAAAAAGCTTGCGCTAAAGACAAATTGTTCTGTGCGCTAAATCTGTCTCGTAACTTCGGGCATCAGGGAGCCATTTTAGCCGGTATGTATGATATCAGCGCCGATATTTATGTCACAATTGATGCCGATTTGCAGGATAATCCAGACTGTATCGATCAAATGCTCGAAAAAATAGAAGACGGCTGTGATATAGTCTATGGTGTTCGAGATTCCAGAAAGACCGATAGTTTTTTCAAGCGAACGAGTGCGACATTATATTACCGTCTTCTAAAGATTTTAGGTGTTAATATTGTATATAATCATGCCGACTTCCGCATGATGACCAAAAGAGCGGTTGAAACCTTAAAACAATTTCCCGAGCGAAACCTATTTTTACGGGCCATTGTTCCATTGCTTGGTTTTAAGTCTGCTCAGGTTTATTACGATCGAACGGCGCGCCAAGCCGGAGAAACTAAATATCCTCTCAAGAAAATGGTAGCTTTGGCATGGAATGGCGTTTCTAATTTTTCAATAGTTCCGTTACGAATGGTAACATTTTTAGGATTTTTTATTTGTTTTTTGAGTGTTGTTTTTTTGTGTTTTGTCATATATCGATGGTCGGTTCGAGGCACAATTGTTGGATGGGCGTCTTTGGTGACGATTATTACTGTTTTTAGTGGAGTACAGCTGGTTTCTTTAGGAATTATAGGAGAATATCTAGCCAAAGTTTTTGTTGAAGTAAAGAAGCGTCCGCTCTTTATTGTCAAAGATAGAATAGGCTTTCATAAAGAGACGCAAGATTGTTAATGATTTATCAAATAAATTGTGTTATCTTAACTCAAAATTTAGTCACATATAAATAGAGGAAAAGCAAATGTATGCTCCCACATCTCTGATTACGGACAGTAGTCTGGTGCCAATGGTGATTGAACAAACCTCCAAAGGCGAACGTTCTTTTGATATTTATTCACGCCTTTTAAAAGAGCGGATTATCTTTTTGACAGGAGAAGTAAATGATGATGTTTCATCATTGGTTTGTGCTCAACTGCTGTTTTTGGAGTCTGAAGATCCTAAAAAAGACATTTTCTTATACATTAATTCTCCCGGAGGCTCGGTAACGGCAGGGATGGCCATGTTTGATACCATGAACTACATTAGTTGTGATGTTAACACTCTATGTATAGGTCAAGCCTGTTCAATGGGATCATTATTATTGACGGCAGGAGCAAAAGGTAAGAGATATTCCTTGCCGAACTCCCAAATTATGATACATCAGCCTTCCGGAGGTTTTCAAGGGCAAGCAACTGATATGGAAATCAGAACACGTTTGATTCTGGACATGAAAAAACGATTAAACAAAATTTATGCTGAAAGAACCGGACAGAAATTATCTGTAATTGAAAAAGCAATGGAACGAGATAACTTTATGACGCCGGAAGAAGCAAAAAAATTTGGTCTGATTGATCATATTGTCAGTAACCGCGAAGAAATTATCAAATAGGAAACAGCCATGAGTGATAATAATCCCAACGAAGAATTGCACTGTTCGTTTTGTGGCAAGAGCCAAAATGAAGTCAAAAAATTGATAGCCGGTCGCGGCGTATATATTTGTGATGAGTGTATAGAAGTTTGTATTAATATTGTTGCTGATGAGATGGCAGAAGAGAGTAAGTCTTCTGGCTCCACAGGAGAAAGATTGCCGTCTCCATCCAAAATAAAAGAATTTTTAGATCAATATGTTATTGGACAAGATTACGCCAAAAAAGTCTTATCAGTAGCTGTGTACAATCATTATAAACGTCTTAATTCCAATACGACGAACAAAGATGTCGAGATTGCAAAATCCAACGTTATTCTGATTGGCTCGACCGGCAGCGGCAAAACACTTCTGGCGCAAACACTGGCTAAGATACTGGATGTTCCATTTGCCATAGCCGATGCAACAACATTGACAGAGGCCGGCTATGTTGGAGAAGATGTCGAAAACATTATTCTAAAATTAGTGCAAAACGCTAATTATGACATAGAAAAAGCCCAAAGAGGTATTGTTTATATTGATGAAATAGACAAGATAACGCGCAAGACGGATGGTCCTTCAATTACACGAGATGTCTCCGGAGAAGGGGTTCAACAGGCGTTACTAAAGATTATAGAAGGAACCGTAGCTAATGTTCCGCCGCAAGGAGGACGCAAGCATCCGCAACAAGAATTTTTGCATGTCGATACAACCAATATTTTGTTTATATGCGGAGGTGCGTTTGCTGGTCTCGAAAAAATAGTCAGCCGTCGTGGCAAAGAAACATCAATCGGATTTGGAGCCAAAGTAGCATCTAAAGAGGAGCGAGGAATTGGCGAAATCATTAAAGATGTTCAACCGGAAGACTTACTAAAATACGGTTTAATCCCTGAATTTGTTGGTCGCTTACCGATTATAGCTACCTTAGGTGATTTGAACGAGGATGCTTTAGTAAGAGTTTTGACTGAACCAAAGAATGCTCTCGCCAAACAATATATAGCTATGTTTGAGATGGAAGGTGTGAAGTTGAGCTTTACGGAAGATGCTCTGAAGGCCATTGCCAAAAAAGCGATTGAACGCAAAACAGGGGCTCGCGGCTTACGTGCCATCATGGAGGATAACTTGCTTGAGTTAATGTATGATGTTCCTGATAAGAAGGGACTAAGTGAGATAGTCATTGATGAAAAAGTCATTACAGACAAAAAAGAGCCCAAATTTATATATCAAAAAGAAAATAAGAAAGCGAGTTAAGTTTTCTGCAACAGAAAAGCCCCTTTGAAGGGGCTTTTTTATGATTCGAACGTAACACTACCTGCGTAAGCAGGTAGATGTAGACATACCTGCCCAGCCGTTAGGCTTGCGAAGCCTTTGGGCAGGGCGAACGTAGTTCGGAACAGGTAATACCACTTGCGTTAGCTAGTGGAAGTTTATGTAAAACGTTATCTGTTTGAAGCGGTTTTACGTTGTTCACTAATTAATGATCGAATATGTTTTTCCACCAGTTCTTTGTCATAAGAAAGCTCTGGTTCTTTTTTGAGGCCTTCTTCAAGTTTTTTATGGACGGCATCGACATCAAGCTCTCCAGTATCATCCTTAAGAGAGAGGGCGTGTCTCCATTGAAAACGAGCTTCATTTTTGCGACGAGCAAACCAATAAACATCTCCCAAATGATCGCTGATAACCGCGTTAGAAGGACTGGTTTCGGCAGCTTTTTCCATATAAGGAACAGCCATTGTATAGTATCCCATATTGTACAAAGCCCATCCGAGACTATCATTGATATTAGGATCATCAGGAGCCTGATTAAAGGCTTTAACAATCATTTCAAAGGCTTTATCTACATTTTTACCTTGTTTAATCCAGCTGTACCCGAGATAATTTAAAACCAAATAATGCTCGTTACTGAGAGAAAGAGATTTTTCAAGAGCTTTTTCTGCTTTTTTCCATTGTTCGTTTTGATCATAGGAAACACCGAGAGCATAATACAACACCCACAAGCTTCCGTGATCGTGAGTCTTCTCTATGGCTCTTTCATAATATTTGATTGCCTCTTGAGGACGGTTTTTCATACGCAAAATATCACCCAAATCCAAATAAATCTGAGCATTATCATAATCAATAGCCAGAGCCTTAAGTAATAATTCCGCATCATCAAAATCATTTTGCTTAATCAGGTTGTTAGCCATTTTGAGTTGTGCGGCATAGTATGAATGAGAGTCCTCCTCAATAGTATCATAGACTTTATTGGCCTCGGCATACATGGCTCGGTCTTCCAAAATGTTTGCCAACAGAAGTTTTGCCAAATCGTAATGAGGGTTTTCATACACAGCCAAACTGATAAACATATGAGCCACATCAAGAACTTCATCATATCTAAAAGTAGCAGCAATACTAAACAAGGCTTCAGCGGCGCCGATATTTGGATTTGTTATGATAGCAGAGGTGTCTTTGGGATCAGCCTCACGCACATCATTGATAAAAGATTTCAATATTTCAGCGGTTGTTTTTTCATTAGAAACGCTGTTAACGATTTGAAGAGCCTTGTCTTTTTGCTGTGTTCGCAAATAGAAGTTGCTGATAACTTGAAGCGTACGCAAAGACATTTCAAGATCTTCTTCTTTAATAATTGTTTCATAATGCTTCTGAGCTTCTCGATTACGATTGAAGTAATCATTAATCATACCGGCATGGAAGTGGTAGATGCTTTTAAATCCGGGTTCTTTTCTAAGGGTGGCAAGTTCTTTAAGGGCCGCGTCTGGTTTATTGAGACCGGCATAACTCCAAGCTCTAAGCAAAGGAGCGATAAAGTCTTTATAAGCAATATTGTCAAAATTTCCGAGAGTAGAGATACTTTCAGCATAAGCGCCATTGTGCATTTGTTGGATTGCAATAACGGTATTGGCAAAATTATCGGATTTTCCGCTTTGTGTAATTTGACGGGCATAGAGAGCGGCCTCATCAATACGCCCTTGAGAAACTAGAATCAAATAAAGCTTAGCCACCAATTCTTTGTTATCAGGATCAATTTTAAGACTGCGAATATAATAATCGGAGGCTTTATTAAAATCACGTCGCAAATGAGCCACCCTGCCTGCCAAATAAGCGCCATATGGTTTTGTCTGAGAAGATTGTTCCGATAAGGCGCTATTTTTATGTTGAGGGCTATCGGATTGTATATGCCCAGGGGTAGCGCAGGAGCCAAACACTCCGATTGCACCCAGAAGAATAATTAAAAAAGCATAGCGTCCCATAAACAAGATAAACCCCAAAATTTGAAAAAACTCCTTATATCATATCTGTTTTTTTTAATCATACAATAGACTTTCTAAATATATCACAAAATTTGTGTAAATAAATGTTTTGGCTTGCAAAATAGTACAATTCGTCTAATTTTAAGACTATGGAAGAACAAAGTTTGACAATAGACCAAATATTAGAATGGTATCTTTGTGCAGGAGTGGATGAAACTTGCGGAGAAAAGCCGTTTGCCGCCCCTCCGGTGGTCGATTCTGTGCCGGTTCCCGTAATAGGCTTGTCAGTAAGACAGGCAACCAGTGGCTTGGCACAGGCGGTAAATACGGCCTGTCAGAGTGCAAGGGAAATATGTTCAAAAATTAATACGCTTGAAGAATTAAGGACGGCGGTTGAGAATTTTGAAGGTTGTGCTTTGAAAATGACGGCCGCTCATACTGTCTTTGGAGACGGAAATCCTCAAGCAAAAGTTCTTTTTATCGGAGAAGCGCCCGGAGCGGATGAAGATCGCATAGGAGTTCCTTTTGTTGGCAGGAGCGGACATTTACTGGATAAAATGATGGCAGCAGTCGGGCTTAGTCGCAAAGATGTGTATATATGCAATATTTTGCCTTGGCGTCCTCCGGGGAACCGTACTCCTCTGGATTCGGAAGTTGCAGTGTGTTTGCCGTTTTTAAAGCGCCAAATTGATTTGGTTGATCCGGATTATATTTTTATTTTGGGGGCCAGCGCAGCCAATTCGGTTCTCAACACGGCAGAAACGATTTCAAAAATGCGAGGTAAGTGGTTTGAATATCAAAAAACGAATGGCAAAAAAGCGTTTGTGCTTGCCAGCTTTCATCCGGCATATTTGTTGCGTACCCCCGGTCAAAAAGCGAAGGCATGGTCAGATTTGCTTCGTCTTCGTCAACGTTTAAATGATGAAAACGGTTAACAACGTTATTAAAAACTTTACTATTTGGTGCTAATCTATACAATAAATATTATTTTTATAAAAATTGATTTTGCAAAATTAAAGGAAATAAGATGACAAAACTGAATAAACTGTTGCTGTGTTCTTTGGGAGTAGGGTTGGGATTTATGGCTGAAGCTGCTTTTGCGGCCGAAGACACTGTTCTTTTTAAGATACACGATATTGTTCCGGTAAAAAATGCCGATGGAAATGTTGTTTCCTGCGATATCGGCGCAACATTTTATAATCGAACCGCCAATGAGATTAAGAACGCTTCATTAAATCTTGTATGGAACGATGAGGTTATCGGCGAAACAATTAATCAGGAAGAACGAGATGCCAAAGAGGCGCGTCGCGCCAATCGCAAAAATGTGGCACGTTACAACACTTCAAGTTATACCAGCAAAGACATAGTCTTAAAGCTCCGTTTGCCTCCGTTGAAATCCTATCAGCAAGTAACGCTGAAGTCAAAAGTTGCCACGGATCGGTGTTTTTTGTTGCTTAATGACATGGAAGTAGACGTTACCAATTGCGGAGTCTCCGGCGGTGATTCAAAGCAAAAATTACCGATGATGCAAAGCAACTGTGAGGGATTGTTTACATATATTTCTCCCGCATCTCCAGAATATTATAATGATTTTCAGGCAATATCCGTCGCTGAGCAAAACACCCAAGAGAATACGCTTATGCAAGCAAAAAAAGAGGCGTTTAACACGGCTTATCAAGATGCCTTAAAGCAAATTGACACCTTAAATAAGACATTGGATGGAACAGCAGAATAGTTTTTTTGGGAAAGGAAGCGTCATGAAAAAACAGCCGTTTATATTGAGCTTATTTCTGATGACTTTTTCTGTTTCGGTACAAGCGCAGTCTTTTGGAGAAACGGAACAAAAGTCAGTTTCAAATGCGGCTGATTTTGGTCTTTTGATGGAAGAAAGCCGCTCTAAGCCACAATCCAAAGAGAGTGTCTCTTCAGAAAATAAACTAGAAACGACGGCAGATGTTGCTCAAGCTCTCGAGGCAGAGAAAGCCAAAATGCTTAAAGAACGAGAGGAAATTTTCATGCCAGGCGGAGGCACGGAAAAATTGCTGATGCCGACCGAGGATAAATCTCAGCGCGGAGACATAACAATTCTTGAAACCGACAAAGACGGTAAGACAAGATTAAATTCAAATATCTTTATGTATATGGACAATTTTGGAATATCACGTTCCATGGGAAACATGGTAACTTGCAGTATGCGTTTTGTCATCTTAACTAATCTAGATCGTAGATTAGTTAGTTTGGATGCCAAATTAGTTTGGCCCGGAATAACAACCACCCTATCATTTGCCAATGTTTTACCCAATACACCGACAGCGTATAATTACACTTTGATGGGCGATGGGTGCTATACCATGGATAAGATACCCAATATTGTAGTCAATCGTTGCCGAGTAAAAGGAATAAGTGCGGCAGATTGCGCCAATAAAATTATTTGGCTGACCGATTCAAAATGAGAAAATTATATGTTTTCATAAGTTTATGTTTCGTTTTTTTATCCATAAAATCGGGCTGTTGTCAGGAAAGCGCGCAACCTATAATCAATCCTCAATCATATGAAAAGATTCTATCTTACTTATTGGTTTCCAGACAAGATGTAAATTTATATAAAAAAATGTTTCATTCGCTTGAAAAAGATGATTTTGAGCGATTTGATAAGGTGCAAAAGCGTCTTGAAAATCATATTTTACTAGGAACATTGTTAGCAGAAAAATATCTGCATCCCAAATATAAATCGAGTCTTTTCGAGTTAAAGGAGTGGCTAGAAAACAACAATTCTTTACCGCAAGCAAAGAGAATATATTTATTGGCTTTGCGAAAAGGGGCAAAAGCAGAAGAACTAAAAAAGCCGGTGTTTTTGGATGATGGCGGTCAGGTTAGCGATGAAGTGAGCGTTTTTATTAACAAGCAGCGTTCAAAATTCAAAAAGTACATCAATCAAGGAAAGACACTCCGTGCTCGTCAGATACTTGAGAACAAGCGTTTTCGTCAAATGGTTCCTAATGAAGTATGGGATGACATGGCTGCTACATTAGCACAGAAGTATTTAGTTGATAATTATGACAAATTGGCATTTGCGTGGGGAGTCAAGGCTTCTCGTCGTCATAATTCTGGAACGGCCACATGGGTTGCGGGTTTGTCATCTTGGCGTATGAAAGATTATAAAAATGCGGCAATGTATTTTGAGCGTTTAGGGCGTTCAAAAAATTCTGATGAATGGTTAGTTTCTGCCGGTGGATATTGGGCATATCGCGCTTATGAAAAATTGGGCAACAAGAAAAAATCGACACAGATGTTGGAAACCGCCACCAAATTTAAGCATACGTTTTATGGAATTTTAGCAGCCCAAAAACTTGGTCGTACGTTGCAATATAATTGGAACACAATATCATACTTTAATGATTTTAACAATTACGATTATATATACGAATTGCTTGAGTCTCCATATATTCGCCGAGCAATTTTGTTGCTGCATGCCAAACAAAATAAGCTTGCAGAACAAGAGTTGCGATTTGGCTACCAAAGCATGAACAAAAAACAAAAAGAGGCAATTATTTTTATAGCAGATCAATATGATATGCATTCTTTGGCAATATATTTGGCCAACCAAAACAAGGATTTGGATCAAAATCAGACATATGACGGATTTGCATATCCGTTGCCGACATGGCTTCCGATACATGGTTGGAAAGTTGATAAGGCATTGGTTTTAGGCTTAATACGCCAAGAGTCAGGCTTCAAGCCGGATGCTGTTAGCGGAGCGGGAGCAAGAGGCTTGATGCAGCTAATGCCCAATACGGCCTATCACATTACCAAAGACAGTCGTATTAAAAGTGATAAAACGCGTTTATTCAAAACGGAATACAACCTCAAACTGGGACAGCAGTATATAAGTTATTTACTGGATAAACCTTTTGTAGACGGTAATTTATTTTATATGATAACCGCCTATAACGCAGGGCCCGGCAATTTGGTCAAATGGCAAAAATTTGCACGTTATAATAATGATGCATTACTTTTTATAGAGGTAATTCCCTCAGCACAAACGCGCATTTATATTGAGCGTGTTATGGCCAACTATTGGATATATAATATGCGTTTTGGACTAGAAAATCCAAGTCTGGAGCAAATAGCAGACGGCCAGTGGCCTAGTCTGAAATAGTTTTTTGAACAAAGGTGTAGTAGATATGAAAAAAGAGATGAATAAGCTCAAGGTTTTTGGTTTGTCTGCGCTGACATTTTTTAGTTCTTTGAATATATTTGCGCAGGCAGGTTATCACAAAAAATGTAACGGTTCAATTGCTTGGCTGAGCTCAACCACGGAAACAAGAGGGGCGTCTAATCCGTCGGCAACAATTTCGCCATCAGGCAAATATTATGGCATAAATCAACTTGATGGGTTTAATGTTAATCGGTTGATAAAATATATTAACGAGCATGAAGAATACAAATCCTTGCAAGGAAAGTTGCGGGTTAATATCTCTAAAGATAAATCCGGCCAGACAATATATAGGGTAGATCAAGCAAAGTGGAAGAACCTTGCTTCAACTCAACCAGAGCTTTTCTCGCAAGCGCAGGAAGATTTTTTGTGTGCGGTTTATCTCCCGGAATGTTTTAGGCGTTTACAAAAGGATCTGATAACCGAGGCAAAGAAAAGCGGACGCCAACCGATAGAAATAACAAAATTGCATCCGACAATATTATCATTGTTTGCACGTTCTTTTGTAAAAAAACCGGCATCGACCGCACCGTTGACGGCCTTAAAAAACGCTCGTACGGTTGAGGCAGCCAATACCGAAAGATTTATCATCAACTATACTGGTTCAAATGAGTATTTGCGGAATAAGGCATTGTCAAGTTTTCAGAGCAAAGAAATCAGTTGGAAACAGGCGCAAATTTCCGCGGCCTGCCATCTGGCAGAGAAAGAAATTCAAAAATATAGAACCGCAAAAGCCCAAAGCCGTCAAAAGCTACAATCCATGCTCAACGAGATTGCACCTCTGAGGCAGGTGAGAAGCGTTGCGGTCTCTCAAAGAAGCAATCGTTCTTCCAAAGCAAAAAATATACAACTTACTCAGCGTGAGAACAACGTTTCCCGCGGCTGAACTTGCGGATTCGATAAATATTGTCAATTTGTCAAAAATATGCTATTTTAAAAGAGTAAAATATTAAATGTACCTTTGACTTCGAGTAACGCGGCTGCTTTAAGGCAAAGACAAAGATTTAAATAGCCGTCTAAAATTTTTATATCATGTTAACAATTATCGCAATTATTTCCATCATCGCATCTATCATAATGTTTTTCTATCCTTACTGGGAGTGCCGTTATGCAAATTCGTTCTCTTTGAGCGGCTTGTGGCACAACATCTGCAAGGGCGGAGAAGCATTAATAAGTGAGCTTTTAATGCTTGCGGCCGTTTTAGGAATTTTCTTTGTAGCTTACCTGATTTTAGGTGAGCTTGGAGATTCTTATCCCGGTTGCGTATACGTTCCTCTTTTTGTCATCCTTTGGGTGTTGATTAGAGGTTTGTATCTGCCGATTGGTTTTATTAAAAACTTTGGCAGCATTTGGAAGCCTGCTTTGTTTATACTCATCTGTTTCGGCATATATAAAGCCGTTATCTGGTGGGTATCAGATATGATGATGGAAGCCAACAATGTCGTTTCAGCTTTAGTGTTTGGCGCTTTGTTGGTCGTTTTTGCAACATTTATTGGTCGAGTAGCCTACGGGCTTCTCGCTTGTGCTTGCGAAGACTAAAAAAATTAAAAGGGTGCCGGATTTTCTGACTTGTCAGGAATCTGGCGCTCTTGTTTTTAAATAAATGTTTCTTATATCAGGCAGAGAATATAAAAACACAGATAGAGGAAACACCCATGGAATTATATTTGTTTTTTGGATTTTTGTTGTTGTATGTTTTAACCTCCTTTATGCTTTCTCAAGATTTGTTTCGCAAGATTTGGACCTTTGCCTTTATTTTTTCTTTTGTCATCACGTCAATTTCCATAGGATTTGTAAGAATTTCAAGACAAGACGTCATGATGGATGCCAACCAGCTTAATTGGTACTATATTTTGTTTTTGTTTGGTATGATTTCTGTCGTTTTGGGCATATTTAATCTTTGGATGTATCGTAAACCTTTGTGGCAAATAATGTCTTCCAAATCTTCTGATGATACGGAAGATGATGATGAAGATAATTGAAGATTGTTTGATAATAAAACTTTTCAAAAAAAGTTTTATAGATTATAACTCAAATACAAACAACAAAGGAAACAAAAATGCAAACAGACCTTAAATCAGACGAAACAAAATCAGCATGCTGCTGCAAAAGAGGCAAGCTGATTTCCGCCGTTTTGATATCAATTGGCTTGAGTTTGGGCGGTTTTTTCCCGGGGTATTTTTATTATCGTACCAAAACAAATTCAAATTTTGTAACCGTCAAAGGCTTGGCAGAGAAAGACGTAAAAGCGAACCTTGGAATATGGAATATTCGTTATGTTGTAACCAATAATGATTTGACGAAGGCACAACAAGAAATTTTACGCCAAAAATCAATAATCATAAAATTTTTGACAGCGCAAGGTTTCTCCTCTGAAGAGATTATCGAAGGACGAGTAGAAACAAATGATATAATGGCTAGCCCTTATCGGAGTGCCAATGATACCGGAGCTCGTTTTATTGTCAGTCAAAATATTGTCATACGTTCGACAGACGTAGACAAGATAGATGCCGCACTAAGCAAAAATGGAGATTTGGTTGCTCAAGGTATTATTTTAGACACGCAATATACATCTCCGGTTGCTTATTTATTTACCGAGCTCAATTCTGTTAAGCCGGAAATGCTTGAAGAGGCGACCAAAAACGCTGCAGCCGCGGCGGCTGAATTTGCCAAAAGTTCAGATAGCAAAGTCGGGCGTATCAAACGAGCCAGCCAAGGAGTATTCTCAATTTTACCTCGAGAACAGCGCCCCGATGCATCAGAATCTCAATCCATTGATAAAACTATTCGTGTTGTTTCAACGATAGAATATTGGCTTGAATAATAAATTTGAGTTTGAGAAAAACAAAATCCCCTGCAACAATCGTTGCGGGGGATAATGTTTACATGGTATTTCAATCTTCGTCCTGCCAACGAATACAAACCTCCATTCGTTGGTTGTACTCTATTGTTCCGATTTGTTTTACGGCAGTTCCTTTGTGTTGGAGAACTCGTTTGTAGAATTGCCCTTGGGGCAATATTGGCTGTGGTTTGAGAGGTCCGGCGTAGATGTAAATCATACGACCGACTTCTTCCAGAATAGCCCAGTGCGAGGTTCTCCCGTTATATACTTGCATTGCCCAGATGGGTCCTTCGACGTAATCGATTGTACTAAGCACTGCATTACAAAAACCCGCATAATTTTTAAGGTCGCGGGCAAGAGCCTTACTCATATACACCGTCATGTTTTCAGGCGTATTGAGATAATTTTTTCTTTTAGCCATTTTCTTGGGTTTATATTAGTTATTACTCGGTGATAATTGCAGTCCTGTAAAACATGACTGCCAGTTCACCATTTATATTCACTATTTCCATTTCGCCGCGTTTTGTCTGGAACTTTTCACCCGTATCAGAAACGGGAACAGCCTCAGCTTTTTTGTACATAAAGACAAAAACCTTTTTCATGGGATAATAGACGATAGCCTGTCCTTTCCCTGATTTTATGTCTTGTATTCCAAAAACGAAACCCAGCCTGTAGTAAGGTTTTTCATGCTCCAGATAAGAGAGGATACCATCATTGACGGTATAGAAATCTTTCAAGTTGGGAAAAGTTTCAAACAACTCTCCTTTTATACTCGCAGCCGTTTCGGTCCAAGAGTATTGCTTAACGTTTAACTTCATAATACATTTTTAATTTAGTTTGACATATCTATATAATCTATAACAACAAGAATAGACATTTTTAGACAAAAGTCAAGAAATAAAAAATAATACCAAAGAATTGATTCGTTGACTTTTAGGGACAAAATCTTCAATATAAAAATATCATCAAGCGATATAAGGAATTTGCGATGTTATCTTTTGGTTTTCGGATGTTTTTGTCCTTTGCGGTTGTACAAATAATTTGTTCTGCGTCTGAAGCAAAGGTTGTCAGTATTATTGATGCAGCTGGTGACTATACATCTTCAGGTTCCCAAGGAGTAGGGCGAAGTGAAAACAATAGCAATTACAAAAAGCCGGATCGTCGTTGCGAAAGTTTTACGGGTTTATATAGTGCTGTTCCTGAGAATAAAGACTGTGAAGAAGCCTATCCTTTACCGGGTGTAACCTGTTATCGAAATTGCCGCTGTGCATACGGAACATCAGCTTCTTGCACCTGTAACTCGAACCGCTTTTTCAGACTAGATAATTTACCTTTTGGAACAGAGCCATCTGGAGAAACCTGTACCACAAAGACGCTCGGAATTGTCTATTATGCAGTTCGTTGCAAAAACGGATTTATTAAAGATAGTGGGGCCAATACATGTTCTTGTCCTTACGGAGAATTAGACGGGTGTCTATGCAATAGCCGGGAATATCCTCTGCTTCCGCATTCTGATTTTGACTATGAAAACTATAACTACAGCAAGTGCGAGTATGGAAATTTTTATAAAATATCCGGTTGCAAGAAAGCGGGTTATCAGCTCATAAACGGAAAATGTGTTCCTAAATGTGCAGAAGGATTTTCCTCGACAATAACAAGTTGCGGAGAAGCTCATGAATTAGTTGAACAAGAAGGATTTCCGCTTTGCAAAAAATGCGAGTTAATCACTTGTCCCAAGCCCTATACATTTGTAAATGATTGTCCGGACGGCACAAAAGTTGTCAAACATCCCACACAAGAAGGATGTTTCAAATGCGAGGGCATCCCTTGCAATGGTCAGTATCATACCTATAATGTATGTCGTAGCGGTCAAAGCAAAAAAACGCAACCGGATAATAATTTATGTGTTTTTTGTGAAGGAGAGCCATGTCAGGAAGGGTATACTCCGGAAGTCATATGTTCCTCAGGTCAAATAACATTGCGTCAAGATAGTAATCCTCTTTGTCAAAAGTGTGCCGGAACGGCATGTTCTGGAGGCTATGAATTAATTTCTTCTTGTGAAGATGGGCAAGTGTTGTTGACACAGAGCGCCAATCCTCAATGCAAAAAATGCAGTGGCACACCTTGTCAAGCAGGATATAGCACCAAGATTGGAAGCTGTGCTTCAGGGCTCAAATTAAGTGTTCAAAATAACAACCCGTCTTGTCGAAAATGCGTTTCAGAACCTTGTCGTAGAGGTTATTCAAGTTCTATAAGTCAGTTTAATTGTAAAGATGGGCAGGTTTTTGAACAACAGCCGGGCACATCTTGCGGACGTTGTATAGGAACCCCTTGCGCACTTGGATATTCTACCACTACATCGTCTTGCGCCAACGGGAGAGTTTTAAGATTTCAGAGTAGTAATACACGCTGCCGTAAATGTGATAGTCATAAATAACTTTGAAGAAAGAGAAATACTTTAAAATCTAAAATAGCGCATATATATCTTTTCTAAAATGTCAACAGGAAAGGATATAATATGAAAAAACAGTATATCAAATATTGTCTTTGGCTAGCTTCAGGATTGTCGCTGTTTTCTGTTGAGCTTAGGGCTCAGGAAGTTGTCGCTACTTCACATCCGATTTATATGTCCAAAAGTGCACGTCAACGAATACAGGCATCAGCTTACAGACGAGCAGAACATGATATTAAAGATGTATTGCAAAAATATTCCGATTTCAAAGATTATCTACAAAAGGAGTATGGATTGGGTTTTGCAATAGATTTTTCTTTTATGCCGCAATATGGAGCGCCAAATGGAAAAAAAACTGCGTTTCAAGGAATGATTTATCCATCAATAACGTGGGAAAATTTTAATAATGAGTATGGCGCAGGAACATTAACAGCCGCTTATAATATTGTTCGTTATAGCGGATCCAACGGCCAAGATATAAACACGCGTATCGGAGCCGTAACCGGTATTAATGATTATACGACGGCATCCAATTCTTTTGATGAATTGTATTATACTTATCAATTACCTGAAAAATGGAATTGGCTAAGTGTGTCTTTAGGTCAGTTTCCGCTGTACAATTTTGACGGAACAACCTATTTATCCAATCAGCAGCAATATTTTATCAATTACTCTTTATCACAAAATGCATCTTCAACTTATCCGACAGCGTCTTTGGGCGGCTATATATCAATATCTCCGAATGAAAATTGGAATTTTAGTTTTGGTGCACAAGATGCAACCAACATCAGCGGAGAAAGTATATCTACCTCTCATTTAAATGAAGAACACTATACCACCTTTGCCTCTTTGTCTTATTCGCCAACCATATCCAATCTTGGTTCCGGGCAATATTCTATTTTACTTTATAATCAACCATACGTAAAAAAAGAACCTCAAACCACAAATGGCTGGTCCTTAAATTTTAGCCAGGATTTCGGAGAAAAATTTTCTGTTTTTGGACGAGTTAACGGTGTTTCAGGTTCTCAAGCAGAGATTGATCAATCTTGGGTTTTGGGCTTTGCAGTTAATAATCCATTCAATCGCAACAGTCTTGATCAAATAGGATTTGCAGGGGCATACAACAAAATCAACGAAGCTGCCGTCGGCGAAGAATTATCTCATAAGGCAGAAACCGTATTGGAAGCCTATTGGTCATGGGGAATATCGCAATGGATGACAATTACACCGGATATTCAATTTTATTTCAATCCTGCACAAAACCCAAAATCAGATCATGCAACGGTCTTGAGCTTACGAGCATCGTTATTTTTCTAAGAATTAAGACCGTTTTGCCTATTTTTTCTGCTTTGAGCAATTTTTATTTGAGAGTTATTTTTGTTTGTGCTTAGGTTGTTTTTTTCTAAGCTGGCAGAGGGCAGGGCAGCAACGCTTTGCTCTCTATCTTTTAATTTTGCACGAACTTGACGCAAATGACTAAGGTTGTCTAACGGATTGATTGAGGCAACCAAGGGCATATTATTTTGTATCACGGAACCGGCCAACATTCTGTCTTGTAAAGGAATATCTTTATTTCCCATATACATAGCCAAGAGAGTCTGAATGGTTTCGTTTTTGCCTTTTTTAATGTCATTTTTTATTTGATTAACTATTTGGCGGACAATTTCATCTTTTCCGTCTTCACGAACAGTACGACTAATGTTAATCAAATCTCCCTGAGTGCTGCGATACTTAAAGTAGTCGGCAGCAGGCTCAATATGTTCACCGTTAAAACTGACAATCATTCCATTATAATACAAAACCATATGATAACCAGAACCGGTATGGTTTCCTTTACTTTTATGTGCGATTAAACATATATCGTTTGGATTTTCTGCAGTTTCTTCTTTAATAATCTGCAACAAATTATGCTGACGAGTAGTTTTTTTATAATTGCGATGTTTATAAAACACATCATGCAACCCATAATATCCGTTAGGATTGTAATCACGAATTTTTTGAACAAACATATCAATAAATTCAGGAGCCAAGGTATTTTCGGCAGCTTCAGCCGTTACTTCCAAAGCGCTACGCAAACAATGCAGCCCGATAGGTACATCATTTCCCCACCGCTTGCGAAGGATTTGGGCGCGGCGTTTTCCTTTATCACCGCCAATTTGAGTTTGAATTTCTTTGGCGACGCGCAAAATTTCATCACCGACTTGTTGGGAGCGTTCGGCGCAAATTTGTGTATAGATTGAATCTGTGCTGATAAGTTTTGTGCAAATACTTTCAAGTTCTTCGGAAGAATGCATGGCTTGCAAATGAGCCTGAATATCAGATAATCGATATTCTTTTCGAACAGCAGGAGTGTCTTCATCTTTGTCTGAACGCGGAGAGGAAGGAGAGGGGTTGCCGACAAGAGGCCCGGAGGTAAGTAAGTTCATTGCAACCAATCCGTATATTTTTCCTCGATTCCACAAATAACGCGCCCCTTTACGGATTGTCTGTCCAACGTCGGAAGCCAAGGAAGCGGCGATTTTGTATCCGTCTGTTTTTTGAATTTTTTTCCACTGACGCTTTCCGTGACGAAAGGTCGGATCTTTTTGGGCGTTATCCCAAATTTCTTGCAATTTTTCAACTAAGTTTTGGCTCATTATTTTTTCCCTCGAATCTTTTGTCTAGAATACTAACATATATAATAACTTAATTCAATAAATAGGTATGATTAAAGTGAAAATTAACTTTACAAATTTATCCTTTTTGGGATAATTGAGACAGTTTTTTTATAGGATTGTATATAGATAATGAATAATAAAATTTTTCTCAGTCTATGCGGAGGACTATGTCTGATGGTATCTGCTTGCCAAAACAATACCCGCCCGCCGATGATTCCGGCAGTGGAAGTTCGCCAATGTAATAATCCCGCATTAGAAATTATAGGCGGAGTCGAGCCTGTTTATTTTTTGCCGTTAGAAATTCCGATAGAGGCAAGAATAGATACCGGAGCGGAGACATCTTCCATCGGCGTTTTGAAACAACGAAATTTTGAGCGAGACGGCGAAAAGTGGGTTAGTTTTGAGATAAACGGAACCAGATTCGAAAAAAGAGTACAGCGCAGAGTAACCATTCGTCGCATAGAAGGAGATGAACAAAGAGTATCAGTCAATATGGATGTTAAAATCGGCAGTGAATTGATTAATGCCGAGTTTACCTTGGCAGACCGCTCTAAATTTGAATATCAAGGTTTAATCGGGCGCAATATTTTGAAAGGGCGCTTTATTGTCGATTCGTCAATAGAACATACTCTACGCTAAGGACACTTTCGTATGCTAAAAAAAATAGCCTCCGTTCGCGGAATACTTTCAATTTTTTTATTTTTATCAATTATTTATGCCGGATATTGCATTTATTACAAAGTTGAGTATTGGGGCTTCCATTTTACTCCCAAGCAGACGGCTAATATCTGGAGTATTGAAGCCCATATTTCATTTGAACCGACAGGAGAGCCGATAAAAGTTTCCTTAACAACGCCAAGAAGTAATGATTCATTTAAAGTATTAGAAGAAAATACGATAGCCGAAGGTTACAAGATAAGTAAAAACAAGACGGCATCTCGATTGATTATGACCAGCCCGGCTCGAGAAGAGCTACAAGATATTTATTATAAGATTTTGCTTTTTGATAATACGGACAGCCGAGGTAAAACAAAGTCTGCAGCTCCCGCAACTCCGGAAGCGCCCATATTTGACGAACAAAAATTAGCGGCAGCCAAACAATTGTTAAAATTAGCACAAGCGAGAGAAGGTGATCCCGTAAGCCAAATTATTCGTTTGCTCAATGAAGAGCCTATGCATCCAGCGGTTCAGGCTTATCTTCCTGTTAAGACGACACAAAAAATCATGGTTGAAATAATCTCAGATTTGTTGGCATTAAAGAAAATACCATCACAAATTGCACGAGGTTTCAAACTTCAAGAAAGCAAAAAGTCTTTATCTCCGGATTTAATGATAGAGGCATACACCAATGGTTCTTGGCGCATATACGACATTAAAACAGGGAAAAAGGGGATTCCCGATAATTTTGTTTTGTTTCAACGAGGTGGCCAATCTTTAATAGATGTTGAGGGTGGAGAAAATTCAGTAATCAAATTTTCTGTTTTAAAATCAATTACCTCATCAATGAAGCTGGCGGGACAACGAGCAAAATTACTCAATCAGGAAGATCGTTTTCAATATTCTATATACAACCTTCCTTTAGCACAGCAAAATACGCTAAAGTGGTTGTCTATTTTTCCTTTGGCAATTTTAATGATTGTTTTGATGCGAAACGTTATAGGTCTGCAAACGATGGGCACATTTACACCGATGTTGTTGGCCATGTCTCTAATCAAAACAGGATTTTGGCCTGGGATGTTGTGTTTTGCCATTATCATGACATTGGGGCTTTTGATACGTTTTGTCATGTCCAAGTTTAATCTTTTATTGGTACCGAGAATTTCGGCTGTTGTCATCTTTGTGATATTGATAATGCAATCGTTGACGATTATTGGTTATCAATTAGATTTTCACATTGCACAATCTGCGGTATTCTTCCCGATAATCATTATGTCATGGATTATTGAACGAGCATCAATCACTTGGGAAGAAGACGGAGCTCTCAATGCATGCAGAGAGATAATATTTAGTTTAGTTGTAGCGATAGCGACGTATTTTGTAATCAGCAGTGAGTATATTCGTCACATTATGTTTGCATTTAATGAGCTTAATTTAGTTGTTTTATTTATGGTTATGTTGTTAGGAACCTACACCGGATACCGTTTGATGGAGCTCAAACGATTCCGTCCATTGGTAAAGAAGTAGAAAATGTTTGCATGGTTAAAATCGTTTGCCAGTCCAAAAGAGCTATCCAAAGCCGGTGTTTTGGGAATGAATCGTCGTAACTTTGATATTATTTCACAATATAATCCACGTTGTTTATATCCTCTTGTCGATGATAAAGTTAAGACCAAAGAATTGGCAAACAAAATAGGTATCAGTACGCCCCGCCTGATAGGAATAATCGAATATCAGTATGAAGCCAAAAATATTTTGGATATCATTCATGGTCAAAAAGAGTTTGTCATCAAACCTGCGCAAGGCAGCGGAGGCAAAGGTGTTTTGGTTATAAAAGATTATCAGGAAGAAGGGCATTTTTTCACGACAGCTTCAGGTCGTCAACTGGCATACAATGAAGTCTACCAGCACATTTCCAACATATTAAGTGGCTTATATTCATTGGGAGGCAAATATGATACGGCCATTGTTGAAGAATTGGTTCATTTTTCCGATATTTTTAAGGATTATAGCTACCAAGGCGTTCCCGATGTCAGAGTAATTGTTTATAAGGGCTATCCAGCAATGGCAATGACCAGATTACCGACTAAAGCCTCCGGCGGAAGAGCAAATCTGCATCAAGGAGCGATAGGTGTTGGCTTAGATATTTCTAACGGCAAAGCACTTCATGGTGTATGCCGAGATATTCCAATAACTATTCAGCCAGATACAGGTGCGGATTTAATGAAAATAGAAGTACCTTATTGGCGAGAACATCTATTGATAGGGGCATTAGCCTATGAAATGACAGGGCTTGGTTATTTGGGGGCAGACATTGTACTGGACGCGCGTCGTGGTCCTATGATGCTGGAGTTAAATGCTCGCCCCGGACTAGCCATCCAGATAGCCAATGGAATAGGGCTAAAGAACTGCCTGAAAGAAATAGACAAGAGTTATCCTAGTGGCTTGTCGGCAGAGGAAAGAGTCGATTTTGTGTTAAATAAACGTGCAAAATAAAAAAAAGATCCCTATATAAGAACTAAGCGATAAAAATAGGAGGAAAGCATGTCGGAAGAAAAAGTAAAAAAATTAGCCAAAAGTTCAACAAAAGGAATTAAGCCTTCTGAGACAAAGAAACTATCTGTCAGTAAAACGCGAGCCAAAAAAATAAAGCATACTTACAAAGTAAAAGATGCCGAAAATTCACTTTTACTTAAGCTCAAAGACGGGGATGTTGTGATAGAGATGTTTCCTGAAGTTGCGCCCAACCACGTTGCTCGCATCAAAGAATTGGCAAGAGCAGAATTTTACAACGGCTTAAAATTCCATCGAGTGATAGATGGCTTCATGGCTCAAACTGGTTGTCCTTATGGGACGGGAACAGGCGGTACAGGCAAAAAGCTCAAAGCAGAATTTAACCAAATGCCGCACAAACGAGGGACTGTTTCGATGGCTCGAGCAATGGATATCAATTCAGGAGACAGTCAGTTTTTTATTTGCTTTGGAGATTGCAATTGGCTAGACGGACAATACACAGTCTGGGGGCAAGTCACATCAGGTATGGAATATGTAGATGCCATCAAGAAAGGAAACGGATCTAACGGAGAAGTTTCAGAGCCGGATGAAATTATAAGTTTACAAGTAATTGCAGATATATAGGGATATTGAAAGCAGAAAAGGTCGGATGTCAAGCCCGACCTTTTTTTTATGATTCGAACGTAACACTACCTGCGTAAGCAGGTAGATGTAGACATACCTGCCCAGCCGTTAGGCTTGCGAAGCCTTTGGGCAGGGCGAACGTAGTTCGGAACAGGTAATACCACTTGCGTTAGCTAGTGGAAGTTTATATAGAAGCATGAAACTATGCAATTTGAGACCAATTTGCCAAGTGATTAATAAAGGCATCGACATGGTCGGCTCGGCGGTTCTGGTAATCTAAATAGTAAGCATGTTCCCAGACATCAATATTGAGTAAAGGTTTTATGCCACGGGCAATAGGAGTATCTCCGTTTGCGGTGGTTAGAATTTTAATCATTCCGTCTTGTTCGCAAACCCAAGCCCAGCCACTGCCGAATTGCCCGACAGCCGCATTTTTGAGTTGCGTTTTAAAATCATCATAAGAGCCGAATTGCTCAGTAATTTTTGCCAGCAAAGAACCTTTGGGAGCTCCTCCGTTTGGAGACATTGATTTCCACAAAAATTCATGATTCCAAACCTGTCCGGCATTATTAAAAATAGCTTGTTTATCGGCTTTTCCGTAGGTAGAAGAAATAATATCTTCCAGAGACATTTTTTCGAATTCTGTTCCTTCAATCAATTTATTAAGCGTATTAACATAATTGGGATAATGTTTGCCATAATGAAAAGAGAGAGTCTTTTCCGAAACAAAGGGTTCAAGAGCTTTCATATCATAGGGAAGTTTTTTGACTTCAAACATAAAATTTCTCCTTTATAATCGATTATGTTTTATGATGTTTAATATAAGAATTGGTACCGATTTCATCAAGCATTTTTTGTTCTTTTTCGGCGAGTTCCTTTAATTCGGCTTTACTCCGATGTTCATCAATAATTTCATATGTTTTTTGTTCTTTGAACATATCGGCGATAATATCTCTGATTTCTTCAATTCTTTTGCGTATGTTATTTAATTTTATTTCCAGAACGGAGCGTAGTTTGAGATATTGTTTTGTATAAAGGCCAAAATCACTGCACAATAAGGGGTTTTCTTGGGCAAATTTTTTTTCATCTTCATATTTTTGATTTAAGAGTTTAAGTTCTTGAAGCGTACGTTCTTCGGCTTCTTGTTGTTCAACCAGAAGTTTTCGTTGTTCGTCGATATCAAATTTTTTGATACGAGTAAGAGTTTTAAGTGATTTGTTCATTTATATCATCAGGCCTCTAAAGAAAACGGAATAGCCAAGATATTGCCAAGAATTTCATAGCATTCTTCTAAACTAAAGCGCTCCTGCTTACCCTGAGCCAAAAAAGCCTCAAGTTTTGGGTAATAGAAAATAGCCTCGTCTACTTCACGGTTAGATCCTTTTTTATATGCACCCAAACGAATAAGTTCGGCCATATCCTCATATGAAGCAATATATTTACGAGCTTTAGCCACTAATTCATATTCTTCTTTAGTATCACAGTCTGGCATGGTACGAGAAATAGAGCGTAAAATATTGATTGCCGGATAACGATTTCGTTCCGCGATGGCGCGATCAAGGACAATATGTCCATCCAAAATAGAACGCACAGCATCGGCAACAGGCTCATTATGGTCGTCACCGTCAACCAATACCGTGAATAAACCTGTGATTGTTCCGTTTCCGGAACCAGGGCCAGCGCGTTCAAGAAGTTTTGGTAATTCGGAAAAGACGCTGGGAGTATAACCTTTCGAAGCGGGAGGCTCTCCGATGGAAAGAGCAATTTCACGCTGTGCCATGGCAAAACGCGTGATAGAATCCATCATGCATAAAACATCTTTATTTTCATCACGAAAGAATTCAGCCACAGCCATGGTTACATAAGCGGCTTGACGGCGCAGCAACGGACTTTCATCAGAAGTAGCCAATACCAATACTGATTTGGCAAGTCCCTCAGCTCCCAAAACATCTTCTACAAATTCTTTAGCTTCACGCCCACGCTCTCCGATAAGACCGATTACAGAAACATCGGAATTTGTATGTCTGGCCATCATGGACATTAAAGTAGACTTTCCGACGCCGGAACCAGCAAAGATGCCCATACGTTGACCTTTG
Organism: uncultured Alphaproteobacteria bacterium; assembly: GCA_944393685.1. GTDB lineage: Bacteria > Pseudomonadota > Alphaproteobacteria > RF32 > CAG-239 > CAZU01. The sequence continues at coordinate 246,853 of CALYAW010000002.1, read as the reverse complement.
CAAATAGTAAGAAAAGTATTAACTGCTTTTACGCCAAGGTCGACTTTCCCTTTGACTCTGTCCCGAAATTGCGCCGGCGGCGGAGACGATTTAATAAAATAAGGTTTATCACCTTTAATTAAGGGGCCTTTTCCGTCAATTGCTTCACCAAAAGCATTAATAATGCGCCCTAACCAAGAGGGGTGAGGATAAATGACAGGGCTTGCGTCTTCCACTTCAACTAGGCACCCCGGTCCAATACCTTCCATTGAAGCATAGGGCATCAATAATATTTTATCATTCTTAAAACTGACAACCTCGCAAGGAACTTTATGTCCATTATTGTTTACAATATTACATCTGTCACCGACCGAAAGTTTTGCAAGGATTCCTCCTGCTTCAATAAACAATCCTTGGACCCCGATAACTTTACCAAAGTATGCTGCGGTGTCCATTTTATTTATTTCTTGCAAGATATTTTCAAGATACGCACCCAATTTCAAAGCCCTTTATCTCTGTTAAGCTAGACACTAATATACATCTTTATACTTAAATTTCAGCCATTTTTATGTTTATCAACACCAAATGTTAATAATTATTAACAGCCTTGTCAAAAAAGTTAACAAAAACGAAATAAGGAGATATGATACCTCTATCGAAAGTAAAAACATTTGTTTGGAAGGAATAATTGCTATGCGAGTGTTGCTGGTTGAAGATGATTATGCCATCTCCCAAAGTATAGAAACCATGCTCAAAAAAGAGGGAATGATTGTGGATACGACCGATTTGGGCGAAGATGGTTTGGAGATAGGCAAATTATATGATTATGATATCATAATTTTGGATTTGATGCTTCCTGACATGAATGGCTATGAAGTTCTAAAGAATCTTCGAGCATCCAAAGTCAACACTCCGGTTTTGATACTCTCTGGTTTAAGTGAACCGGATAAGAAGGTTAAAGGTCTTGGATATGGGGCGGATGATTATTTGACCAAACCATTTGACAAGGCGGAACTTTTGGCGCGAATCCAAGCTGTTGTTCGTCGCTCGAAAGGGCATTCCAATTCGATTATAAAAACAGGAGATGTTGAGGTTAACCTTGACAATCAGACGGTCACGGTTTGTGGCAAGGCATTACATTTAACCGGCAAAGAATACGGCATCATGGAATTACTGTCTTTGCGCAAGGGTTCAACCTTGAATAAAGATCAGTTTTTAAATCACCTTTATGGCGGAATCGACGAACCAGAACTCAAAATTATAGATGTCTTTATCTGCAAACTTCGCAAGAAACTTGAGAAGGCATCAGGCGGCAAGAACTATATTGAGACCGTCTGGGGCAGAGGATATGTCTTAGTCGATCCTGATGAAAATAAAAAATAATGTAGGTAATTTTTTACTATATTGCCATATTTTATTAGGTGATACCTTGATGTGATTTTTAATTTCTCAGATTATGTTTTTTCTGAGCGGTTCGCATCATGATTCTGGCAAAAGATTTTTTTGCAGCATAAGTCATAAATAGAGGTTCTTCCAATTTCAGAGTACCAAGAGTTTCTTCAAGAGCTTCAAAGCTATTGTATATATTTCGGATTATGGAAAGGTCGTCTCTGACAACATCGTACAGCATTGTTTGGTTTCTTCTAGCCATGTTCTTCCTCCATTGCTTATAAAAAGTATTGACAACAGAGAGTATAATAGCGCCCAGACTACTTGAGAAGACCATATTTTTCGTTAGTATTGGTCGAAAAATAAGTACACCTATTGTCTAGGTTGTTTAAGCACGTCCTGAAAAACAAGAGAGGCGATTTATATCGATATTGATTTCATCAAGAGCTTTTTGCCATTTTTCTTCATCTTTGGTTCTAAAGACCAGTTCTTCACAAGCGGGAGCAACTAACCAATCATTTGCAATTATTTCCTGTTCAAGTTGTCCCGGAGCCCAGCTTGCATACCCAAGTGCAATAAGAGATTCTTTTGGTCCTGTGCCGTGAGCAATATCTGCCAAAATATCAATAGATGAAGATATTGCAACTCCACCGCCTGTTTCCACGCAATCATCAGGCAAATAATCGGTTGAGTGCAAAACAAAACCGCGTATTTTATCAACGGGTCCCCCGTGATAAAGAGCCAAAGGCGGCACGCAAGGACCAAAATTAATAGGAAGTTGCAAGGCCAGATCCGAAAAAGAATATTCGGTAATCTTGCGATTAATAACAAATCCCATAGCCCCTTGCTCGGAATGAGCGCAAATATAAATAAGAGTATTTTTAAATCGCTCGTCATCCAAAGAAGGGGTGGCTACCAAACATTTGCCCTTAAAGTATTTTTTTTCATTGTTATCCATATCTTGCACCGCTTTCAACTATTCATACTTGTATTCTATCATATTATATCGTAACTTAATAACAAAATTTCAAACTTGTGCGAAGATTTATCTGATGTTCCCGTCCTTGAAAATTCTTTTTTTATGCTTATCTGTATTTGTTTTTTCACCTGCCGAAGCCCAAGACAGTGGAAAAATTATTTTAGACATTCAAGAAGAAAGCAGGCCGTATAATCTTCAAGAAGAATATGATAAATATTGGCAAGATGTAGATTTTTTTGATAAAAAATATAGCGGCACAAAGATTGAAGAAGATTTTGTTGATGATGTAATAGAGCGTCATCCCGAATATGCTCAGGAAAGCTCCTCTCTAAGAGAAAGATTTTTACGTAACACTATAAAAATAAAACGCTTGTATAATCGATTAAAAGCGCAAGCACAAGAGTTTATTTTGAAACAGAATATTCCGCTTGTTGCCGCAGATAACCAATATGAGTTTGGAGAAGACGAGGTATATCGTCCTGCAAAAGATGATGGCAAGGCCCTTGTTATACAAGATTTCAAAAAAATAATCGCTTATTCAAACAATCCCAAAGAACAAGAAGCTGCAGCGGCCAAAAAAGCGCATGACGCCGGCATCCTCGATTCGGCTCAAAAAATGGAAATGATGAAACAAGCTCTTCTGAAACGTGATTGGAAGACTTTGTTTACTTATGGTCTTTTTGATGGCAAGGCTTCTCTGGAAGATAATCGCGGAATTGGAGAGTGGAGTCAATCCAAAGGAGGAACCAAAGCTCGTATTGTAAATTCTCTTAAAGTTATCAATAAACAAGAAAAAATAAACGGAGCAATTCAAGTCTACCTTGAAGAAGGAGATTTTGTTTTATCTCAAAAATATAAAGATTACGAACCGATACAGGTCCAGCTCAGTGCCAAAAATAATATTGATGATATTGAGTTCAACATGCCGTTGCCGCAACGCTTCTTTGTTGGTAAAGATAGTTTGGCTGGTTATGTAGGTTTAATTACGATTCCGTTTTCAGCTCGTATTCAAGATGTTGAAAAGTCTTTTAGTTTGAGTGTCAACATCAAGGCAGACGTGTGTCACAACACTCAGTGCCAAAGAGTTTTTTTGCAACCATATATTGAAATTTTAGCAGGAACAGAGAATGAGTCGGAATCTTCGATAGCATCTTTTTTGCGGTTAATTTCTCCTTATTATCCGCACAAAAAACAGGATGATTTGAAAATAGTATCGGTTCAAGCAGAAAACTCTTCAAAAGAGGAACAAATATTACGCTTGGAGTTAGAAACAAAAACATCTCCTTCACGGGTAGAAGCCTTTATAGAAGGCAAATACGGAACAGAGTTTGCCTCGCCATTGATAAGAATTGACGGACATCATGTTATCGTAAAATTCCGTTCTCTTAAAAAGGGGGCAGATTATATAGGACAATCAATAGATTTTGTTGTTGCGACATCTTCCAAAACGGTTTTAAGGCAAAAAATGGTAGTGGAGCCGTTATCGGTATTCAACACGGAAACTTCCAGACTTAATTTTTTGATTATATGGTTTGCCTATTTAGGAGGATTACTTCTCAATCTCATGCCCTGTGTTTTTCCTGTCTTATCACTCAAAATACTTTCCTTTACTAGGTTTGGTGCGATAAAAACGGATCGAATTCGTCGTGATTTTATATATAACATTTTAGGAATTTTAAGTTCTTTTGTAATCATAATCGGAACATTGGTCTGTCTAAAATTGTTAGGGTATTCACTAGGGTGGGGGATGCAGTTTCAAAGTATTCTTTTCATCTCGTTCATGACGTTTGTCATAACACTTTTTATGGCGCAGATTATGGGGCTTATTCATCTTAAAATGCCTGATTTTATTAGCAAATTGAGTAGCAAATCGGAACGAGGAGAAAAAACGGAGCAGTTTTTGAATGGAATGTTCTTGGTTTTATTGTCAACCCCTTGTACCGCTCCTTATTTGGGAACAGCTTTAGGCTTTGCTTTGGCCGGTTCTGTTGTTGATATAATCATTGTGGTTGGCGTAACAGGACTTGGGTTGGCAACCCCTTATATATTGGTTGCTCTTGTGCCTGACCTTGCATATTATATACCCAAGCCCGGAAAATGGATGTCCTGGTTTAATTTTGCAATATTTATTATGTTGTCTCTGACACTTTGTTGGTTAGTTTCTTTATTGGTAGCACAGGGCGGGAGTGATATTTTATGGCACTATTCATTATTTATACCTTCTATTTGGTTAGTTTTATACATACGCAAAATTCTAATAGAAGAACTGGAACGCCAAGAAAACGATCCTCAAGTCTTTTTGACTATAAGCAGATGGTTTAATCATCTTACCTTAATAGTTATTTTGGCGCTCATTGCGTGGGGTATGTATGATGCCAGAGCAAAAGTTTTACAAAAAGAGTTGTCAGAAAGCCCCTCAATCAGCGAAAAGATTAATCAAAGACAGATTAATGAGTTGATACGCAATGGAAACATCGTCCTATTGAAAATAGGAGCAAATTGGTGTCTTACCTGTCATTATAATGATGCCATGGTACTTGAAGCTCCGTTCGTTGAAGATATGTACAAGCAGTACAACATAGTTCCAATAGAACTGGATTGGAGCAAATATGATGCGGATATTTTAGCTTTTATGGAAAAATATGGCCGAAAAGGTTTACCTTTTTATGTCCTTTTCTCGGCCAGAACACCTGACGGGATGGTTCTGCCTGAAATTCTCAATGAAAGAGAATTTGAAGAAATAATCAAGAATCAGATATATTAACTTCAGCATATGTTTTAGCTTGATTTCGAGCCAAGGTGTCAACACGTTCATTTTCCGGATGCCCGTTATGTCCCTTAACCCAAACCCATTTTATCTGATGTTTTTGTAAAAGAGTATCAAGCAGTTGCCATAAATCAATATTTTTGACCGGCGTTTTTTTATTAGCTGTGCGCCAGCCGTTTTGTTTCCAGTTAGGAAGCCAATCCATAACTCCATCCATCACATAACGACTATCTGTGTACAGCGTAATGTTGCATTCTTTTTTGAGAGCTTTTAGAGCCTCGATTACGGCAGTCAATTCCATTCGATTATTAGTGGTGTTTTTTTCACCCCCAGAAAGTTCTTTTTCAATTTTTCCATAGCGCAAAATAGCACCCCATCCGCCGTTTCCAGGGTTTCCGGAGCAGGCTCCGTCGGTATATATTTCAATATCTGGCATCAGAGTTCACCGTGAATATAGTCATTAAAAAACTCATTAAGCAAAACGAGGTTGTCTTCTTCGCCGCGCATCACACGAGCAACAAACGAACGCAATTTATTTTTTTGTACGTTTATTCTAAAATCATGAGGAGCTGCGTTATCTGCGCCAACCACTCCTTCAATCAGAAAATCATCATCAATATATGGAGATAACACAAATTCGACATTACAAAAGCGAACAATTCCTCGAGGAGGCAAGCGCAAATCGGGGCGCGTAATGAGGTTAAGCTGCCCTTCCGCACCGGGGATAGCATCCATTTGGTTATAGTTACTAAATCGAACTTTATTATACTCACCGCCGTTTTGCACCGTTTGGCAAGAGAGATAGAGTTCTCTGGCAATTACATTGCTGGCGTTAGCAATCTGTATGGCAAAAGATAGTTTGACATATTGTTTAGGAGGATTATCTATACTGTTAGGATAGAGCATATCTTCATCAATATTATCAAGAAGTTCAAGTTTACGTTCGCCCATAATCAATTCGACATTAGGCTGCGGACACCGTCCAAACATTCCGGCAATGACGGCGTAGGGAGCGGGCACATTATTAGAACCAGAACGAATATAAATAGCGCTGTTACTAGTCGTCATCAAAGGAGCAATTTCGCTCTTAGGAATATAAGTAGCCAAAAAACCATCTCCATTTTCATCACAGCTAATCACATGATTTCGGACTTTGTTGTGACTAGGAATAGTGCACCCTGAGATTGCGTTTTCGATCCAACTCAAAAAACGATGTACGTTTTGTACTTTAACTTTAGCTTGAGCCACATCACCCGCTTCCACATCGCGAGAACACTCAACACCCCAGATAATTACGCCGCCCTCGGAATTACCAAAGCCAGATATTGCTTTTGCCAAATTTTTCCGATCATCACGATGGAGAGTGGTAAAATTTTTTCCCGAAGAAACGGCTTGCTTAAAATCCAAGAATAGCTCTTCAGTTTGCCGATTTATGATAAATTCATCAATAGCATCTTCGCCAAAATATATCAGCTTTTGAAAAAGGTCTTCCGCTCTGGACATGTTTTTTCTCCTTAAGCAATAGTCGGCAAATAGGGCTAGACACCTTCCTTAGCTACTATAATATCATGAATCTTAAGATTAGTATAACGCTTTTTAAGTTCTTTCAGCATATTGTCTACCAACTCTTCCGGAGCGGAGGCTCCCGCGCTAATTCCGATAGATGGTTCGTCAGAAATTTCATTCCAAGGCATTTCGGAAACATCATCAATCAAAAAAGCTTTTTTAGCACCGGCTTCCATTGCTATTTTCTTTAGTTGCTGAGAATTAGAAGAATTTTTTGAACCAATCACCACAATCAAAGAAGAGTGTTTCACCAACTCCAATATTGCGGTTTGACGGTGAGTGGTAGCATAGCAGGTATCGCTTTTGGACAAGGCGTCAATATTACCAAAACGTCTCTGCAGCACAGTCATAATATTTGCCACATCAGAGACACAAAGAGTTGTTTGTGTCACCAAACCAATAGGAGCATCGGAGGAAAACTGAAGTTTTTCTGCATCTTGTACGGAAAAAATAATTTTGTACTCAGAGGTATTGTTTAATTGTCCGACAGTTCCCAATATTTCTGGATGTCCATTTTTTCCGATGACAACAATATTCTTTTTTTCTTGTTCCAAGCGAATTATTTTTTTATGCACTTTTTCAACCAAGGGGCAGGTCGCATCTATGAGTTTAATACCAAGCTGTTGAGCTTCTGTATATACATGTTTAGGGGCGCCATGAGCAGAGATAACAACAGGTCTGGAAGTATCTGTTATTTCAGAAAGTTCTTCAATAAAGACAACGCCTTTTTTTCGCAGATTTTCAACCACATGCTTGTTATGAACAATTTCATGACGAACATAAACAGGAGCACCATAGTTTTGCAAGGTCTTTTCAACTAAATTAACCGCTCTTCGAACTCCGCTGCAAAATCCTCGTGGCGTAGCCAAAAATATGTCAGAAAGAGAGGTCATTTTTAGTCTTTCAAAGATTTTTGCAGTTGGTCGTAGTCCATATGTTTATCAACAGCGCCAAGCAAAGTATAGGTAGGCTTTGAGGCAAAAACAGTTTGCGCAATATTCAAAATATCGTCCAGCGTTACTTTTTCGATTCGTTCAACCATTTCTTCTACCGGAATAATTCGATTGTATATCAGATGTTGACGAGCTAAAATTTCCGCTACGGAGGAAGAACTTTCCAAAGACATCAGCATGCTAGCTTTGAGTTGTGTCTTAGCTCGATCCAATTCTTTTTGTAACACTTTTTCATTACAGACTTTTTTGATTTCCTCCACAATAACGGGCAGTAATGTAGGTAAATCTTTGGCTCCTGTTCCGGCATATATTCCGAAGATACCAGTATTTGTATGAGATCCCGTAAAACTATATACCGAATATACCAAGCCGCGTTTTTCACGAATTTCTTGGAATAGCCTTGAAGACATTCCGCCGCCAAATAATGTAGACAATAGAATAATGGGGTAATATTGCTCGGTTGAATAAGGAACGCCTTCAAATCCCAACAGGACATGAGCTTGCTCAATATCACGTTTTTCTATAAAGAAACCACCATTATATTTCTGGGTATCAGGAATAAAGTTTGTTTTTTCTTTAACAGAAGACATACGTTCTAGAGTCATATGCACAAAATCATCATGATTTACATTTCCGACAGCGCAAACGACCATATTTTCGGCGGCATAATTTGTGTTGAGGTAGTTTTGAAGAGTTTCACGGCTAAAGCCTCGAACCAATTCCTTAGGCCCCAAGATGGAGCGTCCCAAGGCCTGATTAGAAAAGGCCGCTTCTTGAAAATAGTCAAAAACAATATCATCAGGAGTATCAATAGTTTGTTTAATTTCTTGAACGACGACTTCACGTTCTTTTTGCAATTCCTCTTCGGGAAAAGTTGAGTTTATCAGAGAATCTGCCAAGACATCTAAGGCCAATTCGGCATCGTTTTTGAGCATTTTTGCATAATAAGCAGTAAATTCACGAGAGGTATAGGCATTAGATTGTCCGCCGACATCTTCAATTGCTTCAGAAATTTCCAAAGCAGTTCGTTTTTTTGTTCCCTTAAAGGACATATGTTCCAGAAAATGAGAAATACCGTTCACTTCAGGTTTTTCATATGCTGAACCAGTTTTAACCCAAATACCGAGAGAAACTGTTTCAAGCTGCGGATTGGAAGATGTAATAATGCGCAATCCGTTTTTTAACGTAGTTATTTTTGACTGCATAATTTTATTGTTTCCATTTCAATTCACAATGAATACTGTTATATATAGACATATTTATATCCGATAATTCAAAAAAAGAAAGGAATTAATTTATGGAAATGAAAACTCCTCGTTTTGCAGTTGTTTTATCCGGCTGTGGTGTTTTTGATGGTTCAGAAATTCACGAAGCGGTATTAACCATGTTGGCCATAGAGCGCAGTGGAAGCGAATATCAATGTTTTGCTCCCAACACATGGCAGGCCCGCACAATAGACCACTTTACGGGAGAAGCAGTAGCCATCTCCGGAGATGAAGATAATCGTAATGTATTGGCGGAGTCGGCGCGTATCTGCCGAGGAAATATCAAAGATTTGTCAGAATTCAGAGCGCAAGATTTTGAAGGAATAGTTTTTCCGGGGGGCTTTGGAGCAGCGCTTAACTTGAGTGATTTCGCACTCAAGGGCTCAGAATGTGATATAAACCAAGAGGTTCGTCGAGCTATAGAAGAAAGCTATCAGCAGGGGTTGGTAATAGGAGCCATGTGCATAGCTCCGGTCGTATTGTCAAGGGTCTTAGGCAAAGAGCACATCACGATAACAATTGGCAACGATAAGGATGTTTCTTCCGGTATATGTAAAAGCGGAGCCCGGCATGAGAACAAGGAAGCAACGGAAGTATGTGTGGATGAAGAGCACAAAATAGTAACCACGCCATGTTATATGTTGGCCAAATCAATGCAAGAAGTAGCCATGGGCACGTCAAATCTAATAGATGCAATGCTGGAGTTGATGGATTACTAATTATTTAATATAAAAAAGCCCCCTTTCTGAAGTTTCAGAAAAAGGGGGCAAATGGGGCTCATATTGTTATTTTGAACCCAAATTCAGCAGTTGTCCGCTTTGCTCAGCTGAAAGATTGACATATTGCCAACCTGCAGCAGATTTTGCCAAGGTAGTTTGCATCTCAAGTTCTTTGAGCTTGAGAACCTGAGGGTTTCGAGCAAGAGCTTTACCTTCAATATCCATAGCTTTAGCTCTACCTTCAGCTTCTTTAACAAGTCGTTGAGCTTCGCCTTCTGCAGCCGCTGCTTTTTTACGAGCTTCAGCTTCAGCCTCGGCCACTTCATTTTCTCTCATTTCTGCTTTTTGCTTAGCCTCAAGTTTGGCGGTTATAGCATCTCTAACTTTATCAGAAAGTCGAACATTTGAGAGATAAGTTATTTCCGATATCACGATACCATCCTTGGCATATTTTTCAGACATAATATTCTGAACTTGCTGACGAATGGAATCTTTTCCGCTAGAATAAACGACTTCGATCGGTAAACTTTCTACAACCTTGTTAAAAGCAGAACGTACGTCTTTGCGCAGATACAAATCAATGAATTCTTGCGGCGTCTTTCTATATTTTTTATAGAAAGCGATTATTTCCTCATTACTTTTAGGAAATTCGAATTCAATACCGACATCGGCAGAAACCTTTTCTCCTTCCGCCTGATAGGTAATCTCCTCATTTCCGCGACTTCCTTCTTCTTCATTTGCGGTCCAAGACCATTGCTGAAGTGTTGTCGGAAAATGTTTGTATGAGAAGTACCCAAACCAGTGTTTAGCGTATCTTCCCGGGCCGAGAACTTCGATTTGACCTTTTTTCTCTCCCAACTCATAAACTTTGAGAGCGACTTCTCCTTGTCGTACGTATGTGCATGAAGACATTAAGAAGATTGCGATTACGGCGATAACTGCTGTTTTGATGTTAGTCTTTTTCATTTTTCTAAAATTTTTAAGTTATTATTTTTTTTATTAATTTATTATTTTTTAGGAAACCACATTTGGATAAGCAACCAAAGTGTCACTACCAAAATAGCGAAGCCGAGAAACAAAGACAAATCGCTGGCAGAAGTGAATAGTTGGGTACCAAAGGTTCCACCCAGAAAGAATATCACGATAGTAGCGATAACTTTCCAGTACCAAGGCAAAAGTTGAACTTTGCCTAACTGGCGATTAAACCAGTTTGTTTTTTTCTTGGGTTTTTTCATTTTTATTTTTTTTTATAGTTAAACGAAAATGACTACATCTTTTTTTCATAACCGTAGTCATAATAATTTTTTATCACTAACAAGCAATATATCATATTTTAATTACGGGTGCAATAGGAAATTTTGTCAAAATTTGAAAATTTTGTCATTTTTATGGGTGAGGCATTGATTATGTAAGAAAAAATAATGTTTTTAAATTTTATTTTTTATTTTGAAAATGGTTTTGACAGCCCTTTTTGCGGATAAATAAGCCGATTCCATACAACAAGGATAATTTTGCATGGTCCAGTCTCCAGCTACAAAAAGATTCGGAAATCTGCCTTGAGCCGATATAGGACGGTGCGCGTTGCTACTTTCATCTTGAGAAATTGTTGCATGTTTGTGGCAACTGACCTTAAAAGCAGGTACAAATGCCGAATTAACACCTCGTAATTTATCAATTTCTTTCCAAACCAGACGCGCCAGTTCTTGTAAATCTGCGGGAGCATCATCTGCAACTGAGATAGTTACTGTTAAAATATCGTCATTTATAAAAATCCAATCAGACAGTCCATTGATAACACCGACAAAAGAAGCGGCCTTAGGAAGATTGATTTTTTGTGATGTTTGATAAACTATATTTATGATTGAATGATGAGCAAGCTCCTGTTCATTAAATAATTTTGCATAATTACGATTATCAAGCGCAAGAATAACAACATCATCAGGACCAATTTCAACCACTTCGGAGTTGAAGTTTAGTTGTGCTGCTCGCCCAAACAAACTATCTATCTTCAAGAGCTTATGAGATAGTTTAAGCTCATCGACCGAACCAAGAAAGAAATTGGCAAATTTTTGTGATAAATCTTGTTTGGAATAATAAATTTGTCTTTTTTTTCGTGTCCACGGAAATGTCAGCCATAATATTTTGCGGATAATGTCTCTGGCAATTTGAGAGGGAGGCGTATTACACATGGATTTAAAAATATGCGCCAAAAAGCGTTGATGCTGACTAGAAAGAGCATCTTGTTCCACATCCCAAAAATATGTGAGATTTTCCCATTCATTGTGATTAATAAAGCGGGCCATATTTTTATTTGCGCCAATAATAACATGGGTTGCATTATCAAGGCGGCGATTTAAGTCTTTATCCTCATAAGAATAGGCTCTGCCGCCGATTCTCTCTCCTGCCTCATAAAGAACCGTATGGATGTTTTTGTCTTTTTGCTTTAGTTCATAAGCACAAGCCAATCCGGCGATGCCTGCTCCGATAATATGATATGTAGGACCCATACTATTCATGGGCTACTTTCCAAAGAATGCTTTTAATGCGAGATAAAGTTTAAGAGGACGACCTAAGTGAGGTTTAGGAGAAATAACCTCCCATCCGCGGTTTTGCATGATATCAAAATAACGTTTGTAAATATATGCAATGGCTCGAACCGGACGAGCTGTTTTTTTATCAAGTTTTTTCAGAATTTCAAAAGCACTATCATAACATTTGTGAGCTATTTTGGCTAATTCTTCACGAGCAAGTGCCAGATTCTTATTTACAATAACACTCAATGGATCCGTTGTTTGAATACCGGCTTTTTCGAGAAATTCTTTGGGAATATACAGCCGTTGAGACATTGCGTCTTCTTTAACATCGCGTAAAATGTTGGTTATTTGCAAAGCCGTTCCTAAAGAAAATGATAAATCTTCAATAATTTTTTCATCGCTACAACCAAAGATGCGTAATGACAAACTACCGGGGACACCGGCAACACCGCGACAATATTCATATAGTTTTTGAATAGAGGGTGCTTGTATGGGGTGGGGTAGATCCATAGAAATACTATCTATCATGCGAATAAATTCTTCTTTAGGAAGTTTAAAACGCATACAATTTTTATAAATTTTGCGTCCGATATCGGTAGTCGGTACTTTTTTGTCATAAATATTATCAATTTCTTGTCGCCATGCATCCAGTAAATCAATTTTTTCTTGTACCGGGGCATCACCGTCGACAATATCATCAATATGCCGAAAAAAAGCATAAATCGTATACATGGCATTTCTTTTTGCCGATGGTAAAAGCCGCATTCCCCAAAAAAAAGAAGTACCTGATTTTTTTACCATTTTCTGAATGTTGTTCATACGATATTCCTCGACTTGCCGGTTCTGCGCGTTAGTCCGCGCAAAGTTCCAAAACTAAAAGCCTTAACCCAATCTATGATATCCAGTTTTATATGCGTAGTTAAGACATCATACTTTTTTATCTTTTTTATCATGGAATTGGTTAAAGAAAGGATAATACCGATTTGTATTTTAAGTCTGATACTTCTTACCAAAGCTGGCAACACGGAAGCATCTTTTAGCATTTTGCTTAATTTATCAGTCATTTCAGTCAGAAGAAGACAAAGTTGAGGAGAACTTTTATTCAAATAAATATCGCTCAATCTGACATCATATTTATCCATCATATCTTGAGGCAGATAACAACGTTTAAGTGTTTCTGCATCTTTACGTAAGTCTTGCAGATGATTAGTGATTTGCAATACGGCACAAAGGATTTCTGCTTGCAAGTAGCAGGAAGGAGATTCGTTATAAAGAGCCAGAATAAACCTACCAACAGGTGCGGCAGAAAAACTGCAATAATCAATTAATTGCTCCCATACGGCAATTTTCTGGTTAGAAGCATCTTTTTCAAAAGCTTTGAGTAAATCAGTATATAAAGAAGGAGCAAGACCTTCATCGGCAAAAATCCATCCGAGTTCAAAAGGCTCCGCGAGATTATGTTTTAGTTTTTTTTTGCCGAAACCGTTTTGAAAATCCTGCTCAATATTTGTTAAATGCAAGAGTTTTTGTTTTGGCGACAAGATTGGGGAATCAGCGATGTCATCAGCCAATCTGGCGGCTTTGTAATAGGCAGAGACGATAGGACGTAAATTTTTATTAACCAAGGCCTCTACGGGGAAATTTTCGTTTTTCATATTTTTTGATTGTTGTACTATCATATAAGTTTAACCCATGGAGCGATATCGGCTAGAGCTCTGCGGCAATAAGCGGCTTTGCGCTCGGCACCTTTAATTTTTCTCAGCTTTCCGGTTGCCGTTGTCTCTACGGAAATTGTTGGAAACAACCCAAAATTAATGTTCATCGGTTGATAATTTTCTATATTTGTTATGTCTTGTAAATGTCCGAGCATCGCACCAAAAGCTGTTGTTTCAGGTGGAAAGTATATTTGATGATTACAAATTTCACAGGCAGCAAAATATCCGGCCAACCACCCGATAGCAGCGCTTTCAACATAACCTTCACAACCGGTAATTTGTCCGGCAAAGCTGACATTGGGCATTTTTTTAAATCGCAAACATTTATCAAGCAAAAGCGGACTTTTAATAAATGTATTTTTATGAATTCCGCCAAGTCTTGCAAATTCGGCATTTTCAAGCCCGGGTATCATTCTAAAAATTCGTTTTTGCTCATCATATTTCAGCTTGGTTTGAAATCCGACCATATTGCGGAGAGTGTCTTCTTTATTGTCTTGGCGAAGTTGTACGACAGCATAAGGTTTTATATTTGGATGATGAGAGTTTGTTAGTCCGACAGGCTTCATAGGGCCGAAAAGCAAAGTGTCTTCACCTCGTTCTGCCATAACTTCAATAGGCAGACAACCATCAAAATATTCGGCTTTTTCAAAATCATGAAATTCAACCTTTTTGCCTTTAAGAAGCTCATCGACAAAGGCATAATATTGCTCTTTATCAAGCGGACAATTGATATAATCAAATTTATCGCCTTTGTCATAACGAGACTGATACCATGCTTTGTCAAAATCAATGCTGTCTTTGTAAATTACGGGAGCAATCGCATCATAAAAATTAAGATATTGTTGGTCTGTAGCATCTAAAATAGATGCAATAAGAGCGGGAGACGTCAGGGGGCCGGACGCTATAATCCATCGTCCTTCAATCATTTGAGATAGGGATGTTATTTCTTCGCAAACAAAGCTGATATTAGGATGGGACTGTAGACATTGGGAAATAAGTTTTGCAAAACCGTCACGATCAACAGCCAAGGCTCCGCCGGCAGGAACTTTTGTTTCATCGGCGCATTTCATAATCAAAGAACGAGCCATTCGCATTTCTTGGTGTAACAAACCAACAGCGCTGTTTGAGCAATCATCAGAGCGCAAAGAGTTAGAGCAAACCAATTCGGCGCAATAAGGAGTCTTATGAGCAGGAGAATATTTTTTAGGGCGCATCTCATGGATAACAACCTTTATGCCGCGTTCGGCCAGTTGCCATGCGGCTTCAGATCCGGCCAAACCGGCGCCGACAATATGGATATTTGGACAACTCATTATCTAACCTTTTCTTAAAAATATATGATTTATAATGTGTTTGCGCACAAAAGTAAACAAAAACTTCTATTTGATAAGTTGCTTGAAAGCGTTGCCAATCACCATAAAAACGAATATAGTTAAAAAAATTTTTATCAAACAGAAGAGATAATCATGCCATATCGGTTTTTTTTAGGGTTGTTAGGTACCTTATTGATTAGTTCTCCGGCAAAAGCCAGTGAGGATATGGAAAGTGTCATGTTCGGAGCCGAACCTCCGGTGGAAACAGCAAATACGGATAAAACGGCCGTTCAATCACCAAGCCCTTCTGAGGATATGCCAGAAGCCATGGATTTCATGGATGGCAGTGAGGATGAGAGCATATGGGGAGAGGAAGGAAATCCTGAAAATTTTGCTCCGGTAACGTCAGATTCTGTTGCATCATCTCAAGACAAAGCCTCCGAGGGACAGTCTTCATCTCTTTCAAACGAGAAAACAGAAGACATCTTAAGCAGTAAATCTGAGGAAAAAGATTTACAAGAAGCAAGCCCTCAAATAAAAAAAGGCCAAGATTTAACAGACACGCTCAAAAATGATTCAGCACAACCAGCACCCAAAATTCCATTACCCAAAGTCGAAGGGACATGGGTTAACAAACTTACTTCAAGTAATCCGTTAGACTTGCTAAGCGGAGAGAAGAACAGTGCCAGTGAGTTGGAAAAGTTGGTAAAAGATGCGCGGCAAGAAGGCCAAAAAAGCAAACGCTCCAACGCTTCTGTTTTTGATATTTCCGGTGTTATGTTGCGCATGGGTTTGTCTCAGGTTGATGAAACCATGCAAAATCGAGGGTTTCAAAAAATAATGCAAAAATATCAAGTTCCAAATTTTATAAAATGGCGCAATGAAGAATATTGCAGACGAAGCGGTGTAGTGGGCTTTGAACGTACACAGGCATGTGTTGTTCAAAAGGCCAAAAAAGACAATCACCAGTACGTTCAGACAACAAAATATGCCAAATATGATACAAAAGAAGAGATTGAGGTAACATTTACCAGCAATTTTACGGAAAATAAAGTCTATAAAATCGAATATTCATCTCAAGCATCAAATATTACGGGAAATAGTCAAAAGGCGATATATTTGCGCAATATAAAGATTTATGATTTTTGGAAAAAAATTAACCAAAAGTATGGTAAACCCGATGATAAAGAAACGGTCATATGGGGTATGGGCGGAAATAAACCATATCTCAAAGCCAAGACAGGGTGGTTATTGCTTGAAGATCCGATGCTTCGTGAACTTGACTATACGCGAATGTCCAGAGAAGATCAACGCTACCTAAATACCGATTTATATAGTTTTTAGAAAGTAAGGCAAAAATGAAACAGAATATTTCCGAATTAATATGCACACGTCTTAGTCACGATATCATAGGAAACATCGGAGCAGTGGCTAATGCGGTGGAATTACTAGAAGAAGGAGATGCCGACTTTATGGACGACATCAAGTCGATATTAAAAACGAGTTCAAATGTATTGAGCGCTCGCATGAAATTTTTTCGACTTGCATTTGGATTGAATAATGCTAATCTCAAAAAACAAGATATATTGCAGGAAGCAGCTCGAGGATATCTGGCAACCATAGGGAGCAGAAACCATCCGATAAGCTTAGCGTGGAATGACATTCCAGAGGCTTATACGCGATTAGCATTATTAGGAGTAATGAGTATTGCAGACATATTAGTTCGGGGCGGTACCATAAGTGTTCGCCCATATCAACAAGGTATTGCAGTCACCCATAATGAAGATGCGCAAATCTCGGCAGAAAAGGTAACCGTATTAAAAAATGTGATTAATTCAGGCAATATAGAGGATAATGCACAATTGGCTCCGATAGCCTATTTAGTGTCGTTGGTGAGAGAGAGCGGAATAAAGTTTTATTTGGTTAGTCAGGCTGGTTTAGGATTTGTTTTTGAATAATGGGAGTTTGATAGATGTTACGTTGTATCATAGCCGATGATTCCAAAATTATGAGGATGCTTCTTCGTAAAATCATGGAGAATTTTGGTTTTGACGTAGATGAGGCTGAAGATGGCGAAGAGATTATAGAACTCCATGCACAAACACCGGCGGATTTGATTATCAGTGATTGGACGCTTCCTTTAATGGATGGAATAGATGTGTTGTATAAGATTCGCTCGGATCGTAAAATCAAACAACCGCGATTTGTATTTTGTTCATATGTAAAAGATGTGGATATTATGCGCCAAGCATTGGAAGGCGGGGCGGATGATTTTATTATGCGTCCGTTTGACGAGGACATAATCGCAACAAAGCTGGCAATAATGAAACTAATATAAGAAGGAGAAGCCATGAAAAAACAGGATTTTGAGTTTTTGATAAATCTTCTCCGTCAGAATGCCGGTTGGGAATTTGATGAAGAACAATACTTTGTTATTGATAAAAAAATTTCCAACTTTATTCGAGAGAAGTCTTATCCTTCGGTAGAGGATTTGGTCGCGGAGTTGAAAGTCGGCTCCAGAGCGTTGATAGCCCAAGTTGTGGAGAGCTTAGCATTTTCAGATACGTCTTTTTGTCGTGATTATGATATGTTTGAGCAATTTCAAGAAAGGTTATTGCCTCGGATAATAGACAATAATCGTTCTGGCAAAAAACTACGTTTTTGGTCATTAGGCTGCAGTACCGGGCAAGAAGCCTATTCTGTAACTTTTGCACTAAAAAATAAGCTGTTGGGAATTGAAAATTGGGATATTCATATTTTAGGAACGGATATTTCGTCTTTATCAATTGCCAAGGCACAAAAAGGTCTTTACAATAATTTTGAAGTGCAGATGGGGTTAAATGCGCAAATGATATTGGAATATTTTACTCCGGAAGGGGAGCAGTGGCGCATTAAATCCAATGTTAGCAAATTAGTTGAGTTCCGACGCTATAATATGTTGGATCGTTTAACGACAAATTCCTTATATGATATGATATTTTGTCGCAACGTATTAAGATATTTCGCTCCGGAATATCAAGAACAAATATTAGCACGCATCAGTCAGGTTCAGACGCCAAATGGTATTTTGTATTTAGGAAAGAATGAGCATGTATCTTCAATTGAAAAATTTTATGAGCCGATAAATGGTTTTAATAGCGCTTATATATGTAAAAATGCTGGTAGTAAATCCGTTGATTTGCAAAATATTTCGGATACCAGGTCAGGGAGTTTGGCAATGCCGAGTTTTCAGCGTCCGGATTATTTGTCCGCAAAGCGTCCTTTTGCATCGGAGGCTTTTAAGAAAAACGTATTTAATAAATAAACAGAAAGAACATATATTTCATAAACAAGAAAGCCTCCATGACGGAGGCTTTTCAAATTGAATAGAAGGTGCTTATAATATGCTTTACAAACAGACTTTATCTTAAGTGATTTTTATTTAATGTTAATGAATTTAACAATTGAGACTGACTTCTTTCAGGTAAAAATTGCATATATTGTAAATAAGACAACCACGTAATAGGCTCTAAAGAAATAAATGTATCCATAAAATTTTTAGTTTATTATAATAAATTAAAAAGTTCGGATAAATTGAGAAAATGACTATTTTTAGAAATGAAATATTAGAGTTCAAGATGAGGCTTAGAAATAAAAGAAAAGGCAGCCATTTTCATGACTGCCGTTCTAATTGGTGATCCCAGCGAGAATCGAACTCGCGTTCCCGCCGTGAGAGGGCGGTGTCCTAGGCCGCTAGACGATGGGACCATTTTTAAGACACACTTTTAATAGCTTAAAAAAAATTAACTTGCAAGAATTTTTTTTAAAAAGAAGAAAAGAGAGTATTTAGATAGTATTATAAAAGAAATATGGATATTAAAAAGTAAGACTGAATAAATAGATAATTTTTTTGATTTTGATAAAAATTTAATCCTAATAAGAAATTTTATTTATTATAAGTCAAAGCTGATGTCATAAGGCGTATTGAGCAGATAGGCGTTCTTAAAACCGCGGTTGCGCAAAATACAATAGGCAAGATAAGCTCCATATCCTTGGTTACAGTAAAAAACAATTTTTTTATCATGAGGAAAAGAAGATAAATTATCTCGTATTGTTTGAATAGGAAAATTGATGGCATTAGGAAGATGCCTCTTTTCAAAACTTTTTTGCTGTCTGACATCAACCAAAAAAACATCTTCCAAAGAAAGATTTTGTACATCAAAATATTGAATTTTTCCGTTTAAACAGCTTAGAGCCAGATTTCCAAGATTGTTCAAAGCATCTTTAGGCATAGAAAAAGGAGGGGCATAGGCAATCAAAACACGACTTAAATCAAAAATTGAGGCCTTTTTTTTGATGAGTTCTGCCACAATATTAATGCGAGCATCAATTCCTTGCGTCCCTATACCTTGAAGCCCAAGAATGGTTCCATCTGGAGCAAAAATGAGCTTAAAAAGCATCGGTTGTGATTGAGGCATATAAATATCACAATTATTTTGTTGTAAATAAATATGTTTGTGGGAAATCTTCGCTTTTGTGAGTTGATTTTCATTGGCGCCAGTCATAGCCACGGTGTATCCGAATATTTTTATGATATCGCACGGAACTACCTCTTCGGAAGAGATTTTATTTCCGCATAAAAACTCAGCAACAATATTTGCTTGCATGACAGTGAGCGGAGCATTGGTCCAGCGTTCAGAAAATCCTGTTATGGAATTGATAAATTCGACATTTGCACCGGCTGCAAAAATATCAGGATCGTTGGTTTGCATATAATTATTGACTAAAATACCTCCGCTTTGGCCTAAGTTAATATCAGCCATAATAGGTAACTTAACATCAGGTCTAACCCCTGTTGTTATAACAGCAAGATCATATTTGATTCGAGCCCCGTTGCCAAGACGAGCAAAACCATCACGAAAACCGACGACTTGCTTGCCAAGATAAAGTTTTACATCAAAATTTTGCAAGCGATTTTCTATTCTTCGTGTCATTTCCGGGTCCAAATACGGGATAATGTGAGATTCTTTCTCAACGACAAGTATTTCAGCTCCGATGGAAGCAAATGCTTCGGCAGTATTTAGACCTATATTTCCAGCACCTAAGATTAATATTTTTTTTGCTCCGACAGCTTCGTAATAGGTTTTTATTGTATCAATTGAACGCAAATCCCGAATAGTAAAAATATTATCGGCCAGAATACCTTCAATATCAGGTCTTAATTGACTAGCGCCGGTTGCCAAAACTAATTTATCATAGCTGAGAGGAGGTTTTCCCTCCAATGTAAGAATTTTATTTTTACGGTCAATATCAATCACTTCATGATTTAATTTGACGTCAATTTTGAATATTTGTTTCATTTGATTTACTGTTGCACCGATAATATCTTCAGGTTTAGAGATTGTTCCGCTCAAAAGATAAGGTAATGCAGAGGCTGAAACAGCAAATTCATTATTTTTTTCAAGAATGACAATCTCAGAGTTTTCATTTCTTCGCCGCAGATGAGTGGCAACAGATATGCCGGCAAGACCTCCGCCAATAATCACAACTTTCATATGTTAAGAGCTCCTATTATTTAATTTTCTTATATAAATATGAGGTGTAAACGTTTTTTGAAGAGGTCTGAGGCAAGAAATTAGAGTTGACAAATATCAAAAAAATATATATAAGGAAGTCGATTTTTCATATTAAAGCCGAAAAATTATATACACTCCAAGGAGTGCCGCCAGTCAGCGAGGGTTCGCACACTGGCGCGTTAGAGGTTTAAATAAAAGGAATTAAACGCAATGTTCGAAAGTTTGACAGACAAACTGACGGCTGTTTTTAATAAAATAACTTCACGCGGGGTTCTGAGTGAAGAAGATATAAACAGCACCATGCGTGAGATTCGTATTGCTCTTTTGGAGGCGGATGTATCCTTACCTGTAGTAAAGGAATTTATAGCATCGGTCAAAGAGCAGGCTTTAGGAGAAAAAGTGGTACGATCCATACAACCGGGTCAGATGGTCATAAAAATAGTCCATGATGAACTGGTAAAATTATTAAGTTCGGAACAAGCTGAACTGGATTTCAGATCAGCTCCTCCGGTTAGTATTCTGATGGTGGGCTTGCAAGGCTCTGGAAAGACGACCACATCGGCCAAAATAGCCAAGAGATTGGCACAGAGAAATAAAAAGAAAGTATTGTTGGTCTCCCTTGACGTATATCGTCCGGCAGCCCAAGAACAATTGGAGCAGTTAGCAACGCAAATTAACGGTTATTCATTGCCGATTGTCAAAGGGGAAAAGCCGGTTGAAATTACCCAAAGGGCGTTGGCGTATGGTAAAAGAGGTGGTTTTGACGTTATAATTTTCGATTCGGCCGGACGTTTGTACATTGATGAAAATTTAATGCAAGAGATATCTGAAATCAAAAAGATTTCCTCGCCCATGGAAGTCCTCTTGGTTGCGGATGCGCTTATGGGACAAGATGCGTGTGCCACAGCCAAGGCCTTTAATGAGCAAGTAGGCATAACGGGCATAGTTCTTACCAGAATAGATGGTTCTTCACGAGCAGGAGCAGCCTTGTCGATGAAGATGGTTTCAGGTGTTCCGATAAAGTTATTGGGAACCGGAGAAAAACTAGATGAATTGGAAGAATTTCATGCTGATCGATTGGCGAGCAGGATTCTTGGGCAAGGAGATGTTGTATCGTTAGTTGAGCGGGCCATAGAAAATGTCAATCAAGAAGATGCGCAAAAACTTGCCGAGCAAATGCTTAAAGGAAAATTTGACTTAAATGATATGTTAAGTCAGTTAAGACAGGTTCAAAAGTTGGGCTCAGTCGGTGGAATTATTGGAATGATACCTGGCTTGTCCAAGTTTAAGAGTCAGATTGAAGCTGCCGGAGTCGGCGACAATTTGATAAAAAAACAAGAGGCGATAATTCTCTCAATGACCAAAGCAGAGAGAAGGAATCCCGATATTATCAAGGCATCCCGCAAGAAACGTATTGCGGTAGGCTCCGGAGTAGAAGTTCATGAGGTCAATAAGTTGCTCAAATCGTATGAGCAAATGTCGACCATGATGAAGAGAATCGGCCATGGCGGTATGAAAAACATATTGTCATCGGCCATGTTAAAAGGGTTTCCGACAGGCGCAATGTTTGGCGGAAAGAAGTCATAATATAAAGAAAGGAAAATAAATGTCAGTACGTATCAGACTGTCACGTGGTGGTTCAAAAAAACGTCCATTTTACAAAGTTGTAGCAGCAGATCAAAGATCTCCTCGCGATGGTCGTTTTATTGAAAGATTGGGTTCTTATAATCCAATGTTACCTCAAGATCATGCG
Organism: uncultured Alphaproteobacteria bacterium; assembly: GCA_944393685.1. Classification (GTDB taxonomy): domain Bacteria; phylum Pseudomonadota; class Alphaproteobacteria; order RF32; family CAG-239; genus CAZU01. The sequence goes on along the minus strand of CALYAW010000002.1, from coordinate 224,366 downwards.
GAAAGATTAACCATTAACGAAGAGCGTGTAAAATATTGGTTGTCACAAGGAGCTCAGCCGACAGAAAGACTTCAGAAGATGTTGTCTAATCTTGGTTTAACATCAAAAGTAGTATTACGTGAACAACCCAATAAGTCAGCTCCCAAAGCAAAAGCACAGGAAAGACTGAAAGAAAAAGAAGAAAAAGCAAGAGCCGCAGCCGAAGCTGCTGCAGCGGAAGCTGCTGCAGCGGAAGCATCTGCTCCTGCCGAAGAAAACAACGCAGAATAAGCAGACAACCTATTAGTTATTTCTCAACCTAAAGGTAGATATTAATGACGCGAGAGGAAAAAATTTGTTTGGGAGCCGTAGTTGGTGTGCACGGCATCAGAGGGGAGGTCAAAGTTAAGACTTATACCGAAGATGAGCACAATCTGACCAGATATGGAAAGGTTAGCAACCAAACGGGAGACCGCGAATTTGAACTCAAAATAGTCGGCCATTCAAAAGAGCTTCTGCGTGTTAAGATAAAAGGAATAGAAGATCGAACCACTGCAGAAACATTGATAGGGACCGGTTTTTATATAGAGCGTTCTCGCTTACCGGAACTAAAAGAAGAAGAGTTTTATCACGCCGATCTGATAGGCCTTGATGTTCAAAATATCAAAGGAGAACGGATTGCACAAGTTAATGCCTTATATAACTTTGGCGCCGGAGATTTGATAGAGCTCAAAATGGCAGACGGAACATTGGAGATGTTGCCTTTTAGCAAACAATATGTTCCGATTATTGATATTGAAAAAGGTTTTATTATTGTTGAGATGATGCAGTTTGCACCGGAAGAACGAGGAGATCTTGTTGAGGGTTAAGGTTTTGACCATATTTCCCGAGATGTTTCCGGGATTTTTGGGATATTCCCTGACAGGAAAGGCTCTGGCAGAGAAGAAGTGGTTTTTGGAGACAGTCAATATTAGGGATTTTGCTTTTGATAAGCATGGTTCCGTTGATGATACTCCCGCAGGTGGCGGAGCCGGAATGGTAATGCGTCCAGATGTATTGGGAGCGGCTCTTAAACAGCACTACACCGGAGGTCGCCTGATAAATATGTCGCCTCGAGGCAAGCCTCTTACCCAAAGATTGGTGAGAGAGTTAGCTACAGAAACGGAACTGACAATTATATGCAGTCGTTTTGAGGGAATAGACGAGCGAGTTCTGGAGGCCTATGGAGCCGAAGATATCTCTATTGGAGACTATATTCTGACCGGAGGAGAGCAAGCAGCGAGTATTATGTTAGATGCAATAGTTCGTTTATTGCCTGGGGTACTGGGCAATTCGGATTCAGCGGAGAACGAGAGTTTTGAATCCGGATTATTGGAATATCCGCAATATACCAAACCAGCGGTTTGGGAGGGGCGGAAGATTCCGGAAGTATTGTTGAGCGGGCATCATCGCAAAATTGCGGATTGGCGTTTGATGCAATCCAAAGAAGTAACTAAGGTCAGACGGCCTGACTTATGGAAAAAATATCTTGATTCTGAAAAGAATTAGGTGTACAAGCTAACCAATTACAAAAAAAGGGTAAAACTGATGAACATTATTGAAAATATTGAAAAAGAGCAAATGGCAAAGCTCACCGAAGGTAAAAACCTTCCAGACTTCAAGCCTGGCGATACTCTGAAAGTGCACACCAAGGTAAAAGAAGGTGATCGCGAACGTATTCAGGTATATGAAGGCGTTTGTATTGCACGTAAGAATGACGGTCTCAATTCTTCTTTTACCGTTCGTAAGATTTCGTTTGGTGAAGGAGTAGAACGTGTATTTCCACTGTATTCTCCTAACGTAGCAAAAATTGAAGTTGCTCGTATTGGTAAGATTCGTCGTGCTAAGTTGTATTTCTTGCGCGCTTTGCGTGGTCGTTCAGCTCGTATTGCCGATGATTTGTCGGCAGCAGCCAAGGCTCGTGAAGAAGAAACCAAGTAATAAAAGCAAATAAGATTTGTTATATGAAACAAAAGCTCTGATTTTAAATCGGAGCTTTTTTGTTTAAAAATTTTAATATTAAATAAACTTAAATAAATTTCGCATAATATCAATCCTAGGAATGCACCTGATTTTTTATTATTGACAATTTTAGACAAAAAATATAAAATTAGGACAGATAAAGGTTCTTTTCGGGAGAAAATGAATGGCGGAATACAAAGTAGAACAAGTGCAAAAAAATGAAAATGGCTATCAACTGATATGTAATGACGGAGAGCGTAAAGGAAGCAAAACACTCCCCATTATAGAAGGTTTTGAGCCAAAAGCCGGCGACACACTTCAAATAAATAGGCGCTCCAAAGGAGAAATGGATGTTTCCGTATTGCGAGGAGAATATTTGCTGGCAGATTTCCACACAGATCGAAAAACTATCAATTTTAATATATACAGAGAAGAGGGAGTTGACAAATATTCTTCCGGAAGCCTACAGCCCAATGCTGTTCGTAGAGCAAAGCATTTTGCGGATCATCTTCATAATATAGCAGAAACAAAATTGGGTAAGATAAACCTTCGTCAAGCCGCAGTTGTGTTGGGAATGGCAGGTATGTTTGCCAGTTTAGGAACAGATTTAGAGTATGCTCAAGCAGTTAATATGGCTCCTGAAGAAATAAAAGACGGTTCTCTTATGGGAATGCTTGTTTGCGGAACAACAGCTGTTTTAGGTGTCGCTAAAGGAGCAGGTCATGAATTGCTGGATGCGGCAGCTCGTAAATATATAGAGAAGAAAGGAATTAAAATATATGGCCCTCAAGGAAAAGTAGTCAAAGTGGTTTCAGGTCTCGATCAAGAAGGAAACCCGACGGGCAGTTTTTACAACAAAGGGCTGGTAATGGCTCGAGGAGGCCGTAATGGCTGAGTATAATACCGAAAAAGAATTTATGATTGCCGAAGGCTCTGAAGGAGAACTTTATATTTATCTGAAGGCAAAAGCTAATCATCCGGCAAATCCTCAGATAATTTATGATGGTTTGGATCATGCCGTATTTTTGCGTTCGCCGGAAGAAAAAATCATATTGGACTATATTAATCCTCAAGTACGAGATAAACTACGCAAAGCATGTAATGTGATTATCGTTGAAACAATTTTGGATAATATAAAAGATTGTTATATGGCTCACATGCAAAAAGTCGAAAAAATTCCCGTTGATTGGGGAAAAATAGGTCTTAAAACATGGGAAGAGGCCTCTTTGAATTAAAATAAAAAGCTCCGAGACAGGAGCTTTTTATTTTTTTAGCAAAAGTTATGAGCGACTTATTTAATTTTATTAATTAATTCTGATGCACTGACTTTAAATTGTTCGCCGTTTTTCATATCTTTAAGAGTATAATAACCATTAGAGGCTTCATCTTCGCCAATAATTACCAAATATGGAATTTTAATTTTATTGGCATATTCCATTTTTTTCTTGAATTTACACTCTCGCAACAAAACATCTGCGGCAATTTCATTAGAGCGTAAACTACTAAGCAACTGCAAAGCATTTTGAGCATATTCGCTACTTTGAGTAATAACCAATACCTTATTGGGAGTAGGTCCTTGTATATTGAGAAGACCGTTATTGTGTAATTGGTCATACAGTCTTGTCAAGCCGATAGAAATCCCGACGCCTGGAAATTTTTTATCCATAAAGACACTGGACAAATTATCATAACGACCGCCGGAACAAACGCTTCCGAATTCGGGATGTTCATCAAAGAATGTTTCATACACGGTTCCTGTATAGTAATCTAATCCGCGAGTGATGCTAAGATCAATCTGAACATTATCTACCGGAATACCAAGGCAGATAGCCTGAGAAACAACGGTATTTAATTCATTCAAACCGGTTTGATAAATTTCATTTTTGATATTAAAATCTTCAAGTTTTGCAAGAATTTGTTGATTTGAACCTTTGATTTTAATAAAGTTAAGGAGCTCTTTGTTTTTGTCTTGAGGAAGCCCCAGTTCATTAAGTTCACCAAGAAAAGCCTCTTCAGGAATCTTTTTAATTTTATCAACCAGACGCAATACATCAACAGTTTTATCTGCAATTTCCAAATTTTCCAAAAAGCCGGATAAGAGTTTACGATTGTTAATATAAATTTTAAAAGCAGGAAGCTGCAGCTTTTTGAAAACGGTATATATAACGGCTAAAACCTCGGCATCATAAACAATATTGAGTTCATCTCGATCAATAATATCAATATCGCATTGATAAAATTCACGAAAACGTCCTTTTTGAGGTCTTTCCCCGCGGTAAACTTTACCAATCTGATAGCGTTTAAAAGGAAATGTTAGATTATTATGGTAAAGAGCAATATATTTGGCCAAAGGTACGGTTAAGTCAAAACGCATGGCTAAGTCTGTATCGCCTTTTTTAAATTCATAAATTTGTTTTTCAGTTTCGCCGCCGGACTTTGAAAGCAACACTTCGGCCAATTCCAAAACTGGAGTATCCAAAGGGGCAAAGCCAAATAATTCATAAGTATGGGCAATGACCGATTTCATACGTTCCATAACGATTTGTTCTTCGGGCAAAAGTTCCATAAATCCTTGTAAGGTACGTGCGGTCATAGTTGTTTCCTTAAAATAGTTTAAAACTGCCTCCAAAATTAGAGCCGTTTATAAGAGATGTCAAGAATCTTATACTATTTTAGTTGTTACTTACTTATGAAAATCAATTGAATTTCGGAATGTAAAAATGCTATCATCAGAGCAAATTTTTAATATAAAATAAAAAGAGGATAACAAGGATGAAAAAAATTGCCGTAATAGGAGTTGAAGAAGGCCTAGGTCGAGAAGTGCTTAATCTTTTATCGGAAGCAAATATTCCTCTTAGAAATGTGTTGGCATTGGAGCCTCGCTCGGTATTGGGCAACATTGTATCATATGGAGAAGACGATGATTTGGACGTACTGAGTCTGGAAGGATTTGATTTTAAGGATGTAGAAATAGCTGTTTTTGCCACATCGGCTGAAGTTTGCAAAAAATATGTCTCCAAAGCGGTTTCTGCCGGAGCCAAAGTTATTGATTGCTCAGGAGCCTTTGTTGGTGATGATGAAATACCGATGGTTGTGCATGGTATTAATGATGATCGTTTACCCGGCATGAAAAAAGGTATTGTTTCGGTTCCCTCTGCAGAGGTAACACAAATGCTTATTCCGCTTCAAAATATTGCAAAAATTTGCGGAATTAGAAGAATCATTGTGTCGACCTATACATCAGTTGCAAGCTATGGCCGGGAAGCCATGGATGAGCTATTTAATCAAACGCGCAAAATTTTTATGAATGATACATTGGTTGATGATCAGAAGGTTTTTCATAAGCAAATAGCTTTTAATGTAGTTCCTCAAGTAGGAGATTTTATCGGAGAGGAAACCTCGTATGAGTGGGCTTTTAATGCCGAAACCAAACAAGTCTTGGGAGGGGAGGTAAAGGTTCATGCCAATTGTGCTGTTATTCCCGCTTTTATCGGTTCAGCACAATATATCAATGTTGAGTGTGACAAAGAAGTTGATGTGGATATAGCACGTAAACTGATTAAAGAAGTCAAAGATGTTATAGTTTTTGATAAGCAAGTTGATAGTGGCTACGTGACATTGCACGATGTTCAGGGAGAAAATGGAATTTATGTTAGCCGCCTGCGTCAAGATAGCAGTGTCGAAAATGGTATTAGTTTGTGGTGTGCGGCAGATAATCTGCGTGCAGCAGGAGCTCGTAACATTATTAATATTATTCATTCATTACAAAAGAATAAATTGAATTAACAAATACAAAAAGGGTTTTATATGAAAAAGCTTGGTTTGATATACTTTTTTATAGCGGTTTTATTTTGCAGTGTAGCACATGCGCAAACATCCGTAGACATTTTGGGAGATAATCTTAGTTATAAAAGCATTAGTACCAATCTCAAAAAAATAGATGCAGCCCTTAAGAACAATCAAATCAGTTCAGACGATTTTGGAGAAGAAATAAGTTATATCAATGACTTGCGTCCAAAATTGGAATCTCGGCGTAAAGATGTAGAAAGCCAAATCAAATTTATAGAAAAACGAATAGAAGCTCTCGGAGACAATAAGGGGGAACGGGAGGTTCAGGTTATTGCCCAAAAACGTCAAGAATTTAATCGAGAACTGGCAACGGAAAAGGCCCGTATTTCCGAGATAGATATTTTGTTGGCAAAGTTGGATGAACTTGAAATATTTATATTCAATTTACGCAATGAAGAATTATGGGGAAATTTATTAAAATCCAGTAATCCTCTGATTTATCCATCTGCATTGATTACGGCAAATAAACAATTTCTAGAACTTATATTTGATATTATAAAATCACCGTATACGTGGTATGAGGAGTTGACGGAGGAACAAAAAAATACCGTTGAAGCCAAATTGCTTCCGGTTAGTATAATCGTATTGTTTATAGGCTTTTTGGGTTTTTTGTTAAGACGTTTTATTTTTCGCCGTTTTGGTTATCGAGATGAAATTGAGCAGCCTCGCTACGGTCGCAAAGTAATAGCGGCCATAGCCGTTTGGATAGCATATGGCATAATACCGACATTTTTGATAGGCGCAGGCTTACTATGGATTATCAGCGGCAAGATTCTGACCAGCGGTTTTTTTGGCGTGGCCTTAAATAGCTTTTTATATTATCTTCTTTATATCATAATGTTGCGAGCAACATGTCGGGTTATTTTTACGCCGTATCATGAAAATTGGCGGTTAATTAACATGTCAGGTGAAAAGGCCAAGCGAGTAACCGGAGCAATTTATAAAAGTATATATCTAATAGGAACAATGGCATATCTGCAACATATCGTGAAGGTATCCAACTATCCGATAGAGTTGATGAGTTATTTAGTAGGTATCACAGCAGTTATCAAATCATTTTGTGTTGTTTGGATTGCCAGTCGTATTCTCTGGACCAGAGAGAATCCCGTAGAAAACTACGAAGACACAGAAGATGAGCAAGAAGATGAAGATGATAATGAAGGCAATAAAGACACCAATGCATTTCGAATTACATTTTCACTTTTGGTTTTAGCGTTAGGAATAACGGGGCTTTCACTTTCTGGATACCCATATTTGGCTCTGTTTATAATGAATAATTTTATATTTTCTGTACTGTCCATATTTATTTTATGGATATTCCGAAAAATTATATATGAATTTATCCATCGGATATTATTTTTAGGTTTATGGGTAAAAACGTTTCGTATGCGTCGTCAGGTAATGCGCAAACTTGATTTTTGGCTTGGTTTTATTATAGAGCCGCTGTTTGTGATAGGAGGTCTTTTTTCCGTACTTGTTTTATGGGGAGTTCCGGCAGATCTTTTGATTGGTCTGATATACAAAGCATTTACAGGCTTTACGGTTGGAGGCATAAGGATTTCATTATTGGCGATAATTATAGGTTTAGTAGTATTTTTTATCTGCATAGGTATAATAAAATCGCTGCGTTACAGGCTTGAAAATAGATTGTTAGCCAAAATGGATATGGATGAGGGAACCAAGCATTCTTTGGCAGCAGGTTTTTCGTCATTAGGTTATGTTGCGTCGGCTCTGTTAGCAATAGCCATCATGGGAGGAAATCTTACAAATTTTGCATTGGTAGCCGGTGCTCTTTCTGTTGGTATCGGTTTAGGTTTGCAAAATGTGGTTAATAATTTTGTATCAGGTATCATTTTATTATTTGAGCGTCCGATAAAAGTAGGGGACTGGGTTATTATTAACGGAGAAGAAGGGAAGATTAAACAGATCAACATTCGCTCAACAGAAGTTGAAACATTTAATCGAGCAAGCGTTATAATTCCCAATGCCACCTTATTATCAACATCTGTGACAAATCTTACTCACGGTAATAATTGGATGCGATTTAAGGTTGCTGTTGGTGTGGCATATGGTTCGGATACGCAAAGAGTGAAAGAAATTTTATTAGAATGCGCCGCAGCCAACAAAAAGGTTTTAAAAAAGCCGGAGCCGTACGTCTTATTTCAAAATTTTGGTTCCAGCAGTTTAGATTTTGAACTGAGAGGATATTCCAGCAACATCTGGGAAGGTTGGATATTGCCGAGCGAGTTGCGTTTTGAAATCAACCGAAGATTTGCAGAAGAGGGAATAGAAATTCCGTTTGCTCAAATGGTTATCCACCGAGGCAGTGAAGTAGGTCAAGAAACGCAAGAACAGTTCTATGCTTCAAAAAAGAAAAAGAGAGAAAAGAATGCTGATAAGTGATTTACAAAATAAGAAGATTCTGATTTGGGGAATGGGCTCTGAAGGAAGAGCTGTCAAAGAATATCTTGAAAGACATAAGGTATCTTCAAAAATACGCACCTATAATGATGATGAAGGTGCAGAGGTGTTTTCAAAACTCTTGAAGAGTGGAGTGGATGTTATTATCCGTTCTCCGGGTGTCAGCATATATAAACCAGAGTTTTCCAAAGTAAAAGAATTAGGAATAAAAGTGACCTCTGGTTCGGATATTTTTCTATCCGAGATGCGTGCCAATCATCCACAAACAAAGGTTATAGGGATTAGTGGTTCCAAAGGAAAAAGTACTAGTGTCAGCATGCTTTATCATATGATGAAAGCTCTAGGTTATAATGTTGCTCTGGGAGGTAATATAGGCCGTCCATTGGTTGAGCTGATAGATGGTAATTATGATTATATTGTTGGAGAATTTTCAAGCTATCAAGCCAGCGATTTAAGTGCATCACCACATGTAGTAATGTTTAGCAATTTATTTTCTGTTCATACAGATTGGCACCATGGACATGATAATTATTGTCGAGATAAAATTCATCTTGCAGCTCATCAGCAAAGTGGTGATATTTGTATAGTCAATGCCAATAATGCCCAGCTGAAAGATTATTGCAAGGGGATGAGCAATGTTTGCTACTATGGTCTCCCCGAAACTTTTCATTCCAGAGGAAAAGAGTTATATTACAAAAACGAGTTATTGCTTAATATAGAAGAACTGCATATCAGTGGGAATCATAATATAGATAATTTATCAGGCGTTATTACGATTATGGATAAATTAGGTCTTGATTGGCGCAAAGGTCTTGAGGCGTTAAAAACATTCGAACCTTTGCCGCATCGTTTGCAAAAAGTAGGAGTTATTGATGGTATTTTGTTTATTAACGATAGCATCTCAACAGCTCCGGAAGCCGCAATCGGAGGAATGCAGAGTTTTGAAGAGCCAATGGCAATTATTTCCGGAGGAATAGAAAATCATCAAGATTACACACAATATGCGAATTTTATAGCCAACAATTCGAAAGTAAAAGTCGTTGTTACATTATTCCAATGTGGCCCACAAATTGCAGATACTGTTCGAAAAGTAGTAAAAAGGCCTGATTTTAAGTTAATAGAAGCAGAAGATTTGGAATCGGGAGTTAAAGCAGCGTATGAGGAACTAAAAAAAGTAGGAGGTAAACTGATATTGTTTTCTCCGACAGCACCAAGTTTTGGATATTATAAAAATTTTGTTGAGAGAGGTGAGCATTTTATAAGCATAGTTAAGCATCTTTCTCAACAAAACCAATAAAAAAGCCTCCTTAAAGGAGGCTTTTTTATGGTGCCGGTTAGTAGACTCGAACTACCGACCCACGCATTACGAATGCGTTGCTCTACCAACTGAGCTAAACCGGCTTCGAGTTGCTTTGTACAACACTAAAATAGAATTAGCAAGTTTTTTATTTGTTTTTTTCCAAAAAAAAGCCTCTGGGAAGAGGCTTTTGAATAATGAAAAGACTTTATTTGGTAAGCATGGCGCGCAAGAACCACAGATTTTTAGCATATCCTTCAAGATATCCTTCAAACAATGCGACAACCTGAAAATCATCTTTGTTTGCAGCTTCATCACGAATTTCTTTTGCCAAAGCAGACATGAGTTTCATATCACTTTCAACCAAAGCAAGAGCTTCGCTCACACTAAAATCTTTAGCATCAATTTCTTTGAGAGTAGCATTAGCCAAGAAATCGCTCAATTTGACTAACGGCATTTCGTTGCGCATTTTTTGAATTTCGGCCACAGCATCATATTGCTCAAAGGTCTCATCATAAAGTTTTTCAGTAAATTCATGAACCTGAACAAAGGCGCATCCGGTAACATTCCAATGAATGTTATGCAGTTTTGCAGTCCAAACGGCAAGATTAGATAAATATACATTAAGTTTATTCATTTTTGTCTCCTTATGATTGTGGTTAATTTCTAATACAAAGCATAGCCTATAAAAAATATTTGTAAAGTAAAAATAATAATTATTATCATTTTTATTAAAAAATGTTTATATATCAAAGTAATGGAATTTAAAAATTTAAGATAAAGAACAAATAATGATAGCAGTAGTGTACTTTGCAATAAAAAACATCGCACGCTCATGTTCTACAAATGTTCTTTTTTGTGCAAAAAATGGTTGACTTGTGTGTTGTTCTGTATACTATCAGTTATAAGAAAAATGATTAAGAGAGGTATCTATGAAAAAAGTCTTTTTGTCTGCACTGTTTTTTCTTTTTGGGTGCGTTGGACTGTATGATGAGCCTGCTTATTTTAATGATAATCACCAAATATACAGGGCAGTTTGCAACGGAGCCGGAAGAGATATTGGAGATTGCTATGCCTTGGCAGATAAAAGGTGCGGTGGCTCATTTGAGATTGTAGAGAGAGAAAGAGAAGAGATAGATGCTTTTGATCAAAGTTACAAGACGACATATTTTTCGTATGAAAGAGATCAAGAGATCCGCAAAGAAAATGGCTATCAAAGAAGAAAAGAGGATGGAAACGGGCATAGCAACACGATATCAGGAAATGCGAATTTAAATTTAATCAAGCGACGGGTGTATTTTTATTGCAAGTAAAACATCAGAGATATTCGTTTGAGGAGCGTCCTCAAGAAGAAGCTTTTCTAGATTTTCATCTTCTATATCTTGGTATTGAAGTTTCGTCATAAGAAGCATAATATAAGTTCCTTTTACATACAAATGGTTTTAATAAGATCGTTAAGCCAATAATCGATTTCGGAATTAATCATATGTCGGAAGTTTTCGGCGTCTTTTTTATTTTGGCTATTTAGGAGATATAACAGCTTCCAGTCAGGCATATCATTTATATAGTCACAGAATTCAAACAAGAGATTAAGACTTCTGCAGTAATCAAGACGGTTTTGAAAAAGGGAGGTTTCGAACCACTCCAAGAGGCTGCGGGCTTTTTCTCTAAGATTTCTGCGTTTAAGTACCATTAGTATATGTCCGTTATCATTTGTTGACAACAAACAATACGATATTCGTATATGAAAAGTCAAGAGAGTATTGTACGAAATGTGTATATGTGTTTATAATCTTTTTATAACACCTGCTACTCTGCCGATAATACAGCATTCTGAAGTTTTTCTTTTGTAGGGGCTGTGTTTGGGGTTGTCGGAAGATATTTTAAGTTGCTGAGGTTCTGTATTGGGTATCAGTTCAATACGTTTTACGCTGATACCTATGCCGTCCCAAATGGCAAAAATGCCGGCAGGTGATGGTTTTTGTCCTTTAATGGATGTGTCAATAATGAGTTTGTCTCCGGAGCAAATAGTAGGCTCCATACTGTCTCCGACGGCTTCAATTATATAAACGTTTGAACTCTGTATTTTAAGTTCATTTAAAAATTCGTTAGGGATTCTCCAGTTGCATCTAATGTTTTTGTTGGTTAAATCGTTACCGTTGTAGTTATAGATGCTTTCTTTCAAGATATTGAGCTGGTTTGAGTCTTCTTCTTCGTCGTTATCATAGATGTCAATTTCAGGAATAATCTCAGAGGAATAAAGGTTGCTGCTGTGTTCTTCTGCTGGTGCAAATCTTATTTGATTTGTAAGCCCTGAATTAAAATTAATCATGCTGTCCAGGCTAACACCGAGTATTGCGGATGCTTTTGCGATTTTATCAAGAGGGATGGCCTTTGTTTTTCCGGAGAATAGTTCATAAACACGACTCGCTTGCCAGCCAATATCTTTGGCAAATCTGGCTGGGTTACTGTTTATTTTGTTTAATCTGTCTTTAAGCCAGTTCCAACGATTATTCATGGACATTCTCCTGATTTTTATATATACGAAAAATGTACTACAAATTTCGGTTATTGTAAATATACGACTTTAGTATACTATTCTCTTGACTTTTGTGTACGAATATCGTACAAATTTTTGGAGAAAGGAGAACAAAATTGAAGCAGATGTCGGATTCCTTACATTTATCCAAAAGTCCAAAAAAGAACCGAGTTGTTAGTCGCCGTTTACAAGACAGGAGATTATGGGCTCAAATAGAAGCTTTTGGCTTTCAAAAAGCGGCATATTGTCTAACCAGAGGATTTGCTTATATTTGTTGGGGAGGCAGACTAAAAGCAATATCTTGGCAAGAAGTACGGAGTGGTTATCAAGATCCATATTCTGCTTTGAATGATGAAACTTTGGAGTTTTTATTTCGTTGTAAGCAAGATTATTTGCGTTGGAGCAGATTATGCGATTCGGAAGGATTAAACAGACATGCAGTTATGGATATTTTATATTTTGGAAAGTCTTTGTCAGTGATAGATAAAAGCTATAAAAAGAGACATGGTTGGGCAGCCGCAAATATTTTGGCCGCACTAGCTCTTTATAGAAGATAGTTTTTGTCATCATAAAATTTAGCTAATTTATTGATATTAAACAAAAAGAACATAACCTAAGAGGGTATTTTAAAAAAGTTATCCACATACGGTTGACAATCGGGGAAAAGTTTGCTATAAAAATTACCATAATGGAAAATTTTTGTTTTAGCTGTCAGTGCAATTTTGACAGCTGTTTTTTTTGATTTTAAGTTAACAAAATAAAGATTGAGAAAATAATAATATAAAAAGCACCGTATTAGAAAATACGGTGCTTTTTTGTGAGATGACAATGAAACAGATTGAAAATCTATTGGCGTTGCGTATAGAAATTGCGGAAGTTTTTAAGCCGCTCTTAAATGAGAGTTATCGCATAAAGTTTTATTATGGTGGTCGAGGAGGCGGAAAATCATACGCTTTCGCCGATAGTCTTTTACTAAAAGCAAGACAGAAGAAACTTTTTATAGCCTGCTTACGAGAGATACAAGATTCTATAAAAGATTCTGTATATAAACTTTTATGCGATCGCATTATGGCATGGGGATTAAACGATTATAAGATTTTTGAAAACAAGATAGAAAATAAAATTACCGGTAGCCGATTTATTTTTCGAGGATTGCGGGATCAGGACATAAATAACATCAAATCGTTGGAAGGAGTGGATATTGCTTGGATTGAAGAAGCTCAAACCATCACTAAAAAATCATGGGACATATTGAGCCCTACCATTCGCAAAGATGGTTCAGAAATTTGGATATCCATGAATAGAGAAAATGAAAATGATGCTTTATGGATAGCACTGGCCAATAAGCCGGATAAAAGAACGCTGGTTCGTAAAGTAAATTACTATGATAATCCTTTTTGTCCGGAAGAGTTGAAGATACAAGCTCGTACATGCCAACAAAACAATCCGGATGATTATGCGCATATATGGCTAGGAGAACCATTACGCCAAGGAAATAACAAGCTCATAGCCACTCATATGGTGCGAGAGGCCTTTGAACCAAAAATTTCAGAAAGCACGTCACCTTTGATTATAGGTTTGGATATTGCTCGCTTTGGAGATGATAAAACGTCATTTTGTTTTCGGCGAGGAAGATTGTGCCAATCGATTGAAAGTTTTTGCAAATTAGATAATGTTGAAGTCGCAAATATGGCGCATAACTATATAAAAACATATCATCCGCGACGTATTTTTATGGATATAGGAGGGCAAGGAGCAGGTGTTTATGATATCTTAAAAGATCGCGGTTTTGGGGAGATTATCCGAGGGGTTTATTTTGGAGAAAAGGCTCGTCAAGAAGGCAGATATTTTAATCGTCGCGCCGAGATGTGGGATTCTGTGCGGGAATGGTTGTCTTCTCGTCCGCCGGTCCAACTGCCGTATGATGAAGAATTATTTGAGGATCTTTGTTCAATTAACAAACGTTATGATCGCAAGGGACGTTTGCAGTTGGAAGAAAAAGATGAGATAAAAAAGCGACTTGGCCGCTCTCCAGACAAAGCCGATGCCCTGGCATTAACATTTGCCGAACCTGTGTATGATACGGGAGAACCTCGTTTATATGGAAATGGCAATTTAACTTATAATGATTTATTTTCAAAACAACAAAGGAGTTGTGAATGGTAAGAGCAATTCTGGATCGGGTATTTATCCGAATAGAACCGCAAACCGCCTCAAAAGGCGGTATTTTTATGCCCGAATCAATAGAAAATCCGCCGACTATCGGTTGGGTTGAGGCTATTGGTCCGCAAGTGACCTCGGTAAAGCCGGGAGAAAAAGTTTTGTTCCATGTTTTTGATGAGCTTCCTGGATATGACAAAGATGTTGTTGTTGTCCGAGAAAGTTCATTGTTAGGAGTATTTGAAAATGACTAAAACCGAGCAAGTAGAAGAATGGATAAAAAAAATCAATACGGCAGAAAAACAATATGAAAAATACTATAATCTTATAAGGGAGACCAGAGAATTTTATAAAGACAATGCCGGAAGTTCAAAGACGGAAGGCAGATATAATATTTTTTGGTCTGGAGTTGAAACACAAAAGCCATTTTTATATTTTAAGCAACCCAAGCCTTATATAGAGAGAGCAAATCCATCAGCCGGAGAAGCTCAAAAGTTGGCCTGCAGAATTTTGTCACGAGCGCTTGCCTGGAATTTGCAACAGTTTGACTTTGACAGTGTTATCAAATATGCGCGCAATGATTTCTTGATTAGCGGTTGTGGTATTTTGTGGGAGCATTATGAAGCTGAATTTGAAGAATTTCCGGATGCTTATGATAGCTCTCAAAAAATTGAGTTAAAAACAGGAGAAAAGGTTGTTTCTCAATATGTTAATCCGGAACATTTTATAGCCGATTGTGATAAAGTAGGAATTTGGGAAGATGTCAGTTGGGTTGGACGCAAAATTTATATGAGCAAGCAAGAGGCGATAAATGCCTTTGGAGAATCTCGTTGTATAGAGTTGGTTCAAAAAGGAGAAAAGGATTATCGAAGCAAGGAAATATGTATATATGAAATATGGGATAAGGTAACACGCCGAGTATACTGGTTGGCCAAAGAAAAAAGAAATGATTTTCTCAAGGTTTGCGACAACCCTCTAAAAACAGAAGGATTTTTTCCTTGTCCGAAACCAATTTTTTCAACCTTAACCAATGACAGTATTATTCCGATACCGGATTATTGTTTGATAAAAGAATTGCTCAATGAGCTTAATGGTATTAATACCCGCATGAGATTGACCATGCAGGCTCTTAAAGTGAGCGGAGCATATGATAATTCGTTTCCTGAATTGGCCAATATCTTAAATAAAGATGTCACATTAGTCGCCGCCAAAGATTTTGAACGATTGAAAGAAGCAGGAGGTTTACGAGGAATAATAGATTTTATTCCGATAGAGCAATATGTTGCAGCTCTTGAACAATTAGCCTCCAGAAGACAAGATATAATAGCTCGTATTTATGATATAACCGGCGTTTCGGATATCATGCGAGGTAGTTCCAATGTTACGGAAACAGCTACTGCGGTTAATCAAAAAACAAATTTTGGAACATTGCGGAATCAAGATCGTCAAAATGATATGCAACGATTTATTTGTGATATTTTCCGTCTAAAAGCGGAGATTATCTGTGAGTTATTTTCAACAGATACGTTAATGTCTTTTTTGACAACAGAGGAGGCAAGCAATCCAGAAGTTGCACAAGCAGCGGTTCGAGTGCTCAAAGATGATAAAATGCGAGGCATGGTTTTGCATGTTGAAAGCGATAATATTTTCAATCTGAGCGCAGAGAATGCGGAATTACAAAATGGTATAAAAATCATCAATGAGTTGATAACAACAGCACTTCCTGTTGTTAGTCAACAGCCATTATTACTGCCGCTTTATCATCAAATGATAGGAGTTATCTGTGGCAGTCTGCCTAAAGGGAGAATATTTGAAACTGTGCTTGAAAAAGTATTTAATGACATTGCGGCAGATTTAAATCGACCCGAGCAGCCAAGAAAAGATATGTCGACAGAGCTTCAACAACAAAAACTTGACATTGAACGAGAAAAAAATCATCTCAAAGCCAAAGAACTGGATATAAAAGAAAACACAGAAAGAACCAAATTAGCTCTGACAAACAAAGAGATGAATCTGCAAAACCAACTAAAGGTGGAAGAAATTGCCGATCGTCGTAAAGCAGCAAATAATGATCCTATAGTCATAAAAGACAAGCAACCGCTGCCTGTTTTGTCGAATATCTCAAGTTCAAACAGCAATATTTCAACCGGCTTGGTAAAAAATTTTGATTAAAAAATCATTGCTTGTTTATACCCCGATATCAAAGGAGGATGCATAACAAGGAGAAATTTTTAATGCGTAAAAAACAAAATTCCGAATTGGAAAAAATTATTCAAGAACTTGAAGAGGCAAGACAGTTGGCCATCAAAAATGAATCACCATCGGCAGCAATATCTGCATCTATGGGCAAAGCCAAAGTTATTGCGCTTTTGCAAGATAAAATTAAAGAAGGTGGAGAAGAAGCCGAAAAATACAAACAAATTCTGGTTGATTTTGTATAAGCGATAATCACAAATTGAGGTTTTTTTTATGACTTATTTTAATCATCCCTGGTCAGAGAGTTTGCGTCTGGATGATGGCACCATCGTGTCTTCCAGTTCGCAACTTGAGACTTATATGCGTGATCATGATTTATCATTAAGCGCAGACTACTCGGCCGCCTGGCGGCAAAATTTATCACACCGCAAAGCAGCCCAGAACCGCAAAAGACTTTTTGCGGATTTTTTATTTCATTATAAAAGGAGTGTTTGGAATGCCAGATCAAAAAAACAATTTTTCCGAGACAACGGTTAATTCCGATAGTTCGGAACCAAAAGAGCGTTTAACTGATATATATCAGGAGTTACCGCGCTCATATAAAAAGGAATATAGCGCAATATTTAAGACTCTTCCGCTTGCTCTTCGCAAATACCTGCACGAGCGAGAGAATGAAGTCGAGCGCGGATTTTCCAAAATCAATAATGAACTTAATGCCAAACGCTGGATAGACGAACTTTTTGGTAGTCGAGCCGAACGTCTGTGCCGTCATGGTATTAAAAAGCCGCGAGAATGGATAGAAGCCATGGCTCAAATTGACGATGCGTTGGATTCCGATCCGAATAAGGCTTTGCACTATTTATCCCAGCTATATGGGGTAAAAGAAAACATCTCTGATTCACAAGAACAGTCTCAGGTATTTTCAGCAATGGAAGAACGCCTAAATCAACTTGAAAATAAATTAAAAGAAATTACCGCTCTTATGAAAAATACACGCCTTCAGGATGAACGGCTTGAAGAAGCGCGTAAAGCCAAAGATGCGTCATTTTCACCCCGCGGAAAAAATTCTCATCGAGATTTATCGGATCTTTCTACTCGAGAAGTTTTAGAATTGAAAATGTCTGAGTATGAGTAACTTATTTCATAAAGGAACAAAAAATGCCCAATACAGATTACAATGATGTCCTGACCACCACTTTGGAGAGCCGCTCAGGACAACTTGCAGACAATGTCAGTGAAAATTCTGCACTTTTGAATCGTCTTAAAAATAGAGGTAAAATTCGCCCGATTTCAGGCGGATCAAAAATTTTAGAAGAACTTGAGTATGGTGAAGGAGATATGACCTGGTATTCAGGTTATGACACCATAAGTTATACCCCCAAGCAGTTGTTTTCGGCAGCAGAGTTTAGTCTTAAACTTTGCGCTGTACCGGTTGCGATTTCGGGTGAAGATATTCTCAAGAATTCAGGCCGCGAACAAGTAATAGATTTGTTTGAAAAACGGGTTGATAATGCAATGAAAACCATGAGCAATAAAATGGCGGCAGCTGTTTATGGAGATGGCACGGAATCTTCAGGAAAAGCAATTGGCGGGTTAGCTTTATTGGTTGCCGATAGTCCATCAACCGGAACCGTAGGCGGCATTAACAGAGCAACAACAGGTAATGAATTTTGGCGTAATAAATCGACAACATTAACTTCGGCTTTGACAACCGACAGCATTCGCTCTGAAATGGATAAAATGTATCTAAGTCTTTGCCGTGGCTCTGACAAGCCAGATTTGATAGTATGCGGAAATGAGCTTTATAGCATGTATGAGGCATCTTTAATGCCGCAGCAGCGTTTTGTTGACAATAAATTGGCGGATGCCGGTTTCCAGAATTTAAAGTTCAAAGGAGCTGACGTTGTTTTTGACGGAGGACAAAATGGACGTTGTCCTGAGAATAAAATGTATTTTCTTAATACCAATTATTTGTATTTGCGCAGTCACAAGGAACGCAATATGAAAGTCATCGGCGGAGATCGCATGGCGGTCAACCAAGATGCTTTATACAAGATTATTGGTTGGGCAGGGAATATGACCATGTCTAATGCTTCTTTACAAGGTGTTTTGATTAATTATACAGCATCAGCCGCGGCATAGTAGATCATCGGGTATATCAGATAAACAATCCCTTCTTTGTAAAAACAGAGGAGGGATTGTTTTGATTAGAGGAGAGGAATATGGATTATAATAATTTTAATGATTTTACATCATTACGCTCTTCGGAAGAAGGAGTATCAGCAAGATTTTATGATCGCACGGTAAAGACAGATTGCTTAGATGCACAAGGTTTTCCTGTTTTTGCAGAGGTCTGTTATTGCGAAATTAGATTGAAAGACAATGTTTCTGAAATATTTGATCAACCGGCATCTATTGATAAAATTCGCCGTTTTCCGCAAGAGTATGCTCTTTACCAACACCAACGCAAACAAGCATCCGAAGGCACTCCATTGGAACAATTTGCATTTTTAAGCAAGCCGGAAATTGAGTCCTTAAAAGTTCGAGGAATATTTAGTGTTGAAAGCTTAAGTGCATTGGATGATACCAAGGCCAATACTCTTGGAGTAATAAAAGCAAGAGAGCAAGCTCGTAAATTTATAGAGCAGGCAAAAGATAATCATTGTATTGAGCAATGGCGAAAAAAAGAAGAACAATATTTAGCCAAAATTTCTTCATTGGAAGAAGATCTGAAGGCTTTGCGGCAAGTTTCTCATAACAGTAAAAATGCTAAAGGAGAAAAAAAGTGAAAAATATTTTATCCATATGCCAAGAAGTAGCAGGTTTGGTAGCAACACAATCTCCGCAAGATTTGTTTTCCGGAAACTCGCAGCAAGAAGCCGTTTTTTTAAGTCTGATGAGGGATACGCTAGATAGCCTGCTACGGTTTGGAGATTGGCCGGAGTTAACGCGAGAAGGCACTCTGGTCACCAAAAAAGAGTGTTGTGATTATTTAATTACGGATATATGTCCTGATTTTTTCTGTCTTTTGAATAATACCATTTATATCAAAGATACGGCAGAAAAAGTTGTAGGAGCAATAACCGCGGAACAATGGATGAAAGACAAGTATATGAATTGTCCGTCTCTGGACATCAAATTCAAAATTCAGGGAGAGTTCATCAAGTTTTTAACTCCTCCTCCAGATACAGTGACCATAGTTTTTCAATATCGTTCTAATACGACCGTTTTGGAAGGCGGAAAAATTTTTAAAGGACGAGAAAAAGCCATAGCGACAAGCAATACGGATATACCTGTTTTTGATGAGTTTTTAGTCAGAAAAGGATTAATTTGGAGATGGCTTAAGCGCAATGGCATGGATTATACGGAAGAATATCACGAATATGAAAAAGCCTTACGTTCACGCATGGCATCAGGATCCTCTGTTGGAGACATTTGCCTGTCGGGAACGAGTTTTAATCAGTTACCGGAGGGGGTAATAGTTCATGTTGCAACGACCAATTAATCGTCATAATAAATCACAAAATTACATTCTTTCCGCCCCCATCGGTGGGTTAAATGTCAGAGATAGTTTGGACACCATGCCCGAAACAGATGCAATTGTAATGGATAATTATCTGCCGCAAGAAACCAAAATTATTTTGCGTAAAGGGTATGTGCCTTATGTTGAATTAGGAACAAAAATAGAAACACTTATGAATTATAATTATGAAGAAAAAGAATATTTTTTGGCATGTGGCGGCGGCAAGATTTGGAATATCAGCTCTCGACATAGTACAGTTTTATTAAAAGAAGGATTTTCTGTTTCAGACTGGCAGAGTTGTCAATTTAAGGACCGTCTTTTTTTGGTTAACGGGAGCGATGCTCCACAAGTATTTTATATAAAAGATAATGTTCCAACAATAGAAGATTGCGTATTTGAAGGGGATAATCTTATTTTGTCAAAACTGATTAATGTATCGCTAATTAAACAAAGGCTTTTTTTTGTAGAAAAAGGAACGTTAAAATTTTGGTACACCTCAGAAGTCGGCAACATCCAAGGAACACTGATAAAGTTTGATCTATCCACTATTATGCGGCACGGAGGACGTTTATTGGCAATTTGTTCGTGGACACAAGATGGAGGTCATGGGATAGATGATTTAACGGCATTTATCAGTTCGGAAGGGGAAGTTGCGGTTTATTCCGGCAGTGATCCGTCAAATATCAACGATTGGAGCCTGAGAGGTGTTTATAAGATGAGTAAACCGATAGGTTATCGTTGTGCAATGCAGTATCAAGGAGATGTCGTTATCATATCGGAAGACGGTTATATTCCTCTATCAAGAGCACTTTCTTTGGATAAAGCCAATTCATCGCAAATAGCCTTTTCAGACAAAATAAGAGGTTTGGTGTTAAATAGGACGCTGCATGGTAAATATAAGCGAGGTTGGCAGAGTATAATTTATGGGCGAATGGGCTATGCGCTTTTTAACGTGCCAACATCAGAGCAGTTTGAACAACACGTGGTCAATGTCAATAGTGGAGCCTGGTGCAGATTTACCAATATTCGCTCACATTCATGGGGCATGTTTGAAGATAGACTGTATTTTGGTTCAGATACGGGGGTATTTTTATTTGATGAAGGATACTCCGACAATAAGACGCCGATTTGTGGAGTAGTCGAACAAGCCTATTCAAGTTTAGGTTCAAGTAATTTGAAAAAAATACAATTAATAAATCCTCGAACCAAGGCCTCAACTAAATTTGCATTGGTGGTCTATACCAACATGGATTTTGAGGAGCGCCAATTTGACTATGCGGCCAATATTGACAGAACAGTTTTAAGCAAATGGAACAATTTAAAATGGAGTTCTCTAAGTAATCCGATAGGAACTAAATGGGCCACCTTAAAAGGAAAAATACAATCTCAGTGGATAGCAAATTCGGCAACAGGTTTTAAGGCTAGTGTAGTTTTTAAAACCAAAACGCGAGGTAATTTGATAGAATGGTATGATACGGGGTTTAGATATGAGCAGGGAAACAGTATCTTGTAAAATAATTGCCGATACGGATGATATCATTACACGTTTTGTATGTGCTGGTTTAGGATATGACGCTTCTTGGTTAGATGAACATTTCACGATAGGATTTATTTTGGATAATCGGCTGATAGGAGGCTTGATTTATCACAATATTCGACCGGGCATAGATGTATGGTGGACATTATATACCATCAATAAAAGGTGGTGTACGAGGCGTGTTTTAAATTTCATGTTTGATGTGGCGTTTAATTACTTTGGTTGTCGTCGTATCAGCATGTCGGCAGATATTGATAATATAGACTGTCTTAAACTAGCTCTGAAATTGGGGTTTAAGGCCGAAGGCGTATTACGTGGTTTTCGAGATAACGGAAAAGACGCTGTAATTATGGGAATTTTACAACAAGAATTTAATCTGAAAGGAAAAAGGAAATGTCAAAGAGTGTAGGAAAATTACTTGGAGCCGGAACAGCCGGAACAAAAAGTTTTGCCAGTGAAAGGCAATATTTAGATTTTCTGAATAATTATAACACCGCCAATGTTGACAACGCTTATCAAAATATGGCGGAAACAGCCAGTAACCTCAGTTCAACACTTTCATCTCGTCCGGATTATATATATTCGGTTGATGGCTCGGATAATGCGCGTATCAGGGCAGAGCAGGCTACATATAATCAAGCAGTTTCACAGATGGAACCAGAGTTTGAAGACCGTCGCAAACAATTGGAGACAAGGCTTCAAAACCAAGGATTTTCAGTTGATTCAGAGGCCTACCAAACAGCCTTAAAAAACTTGGAAGATTCACAAAACAAAGCCTATTCAGAAGCAGCCTATAATAGTGTTTTAGCAGGACAAAATGCATTTTCAAATAGCTTAAACAACCAAATTATGTCAGCAAACTTCCAAAATTCAGCTCGGCAACAACCGATTTCTGAAATAGGCAAATTGTTGCAAAATCAGTACAGCGGGTATGATGTTGCAAATCAGATTTTTAATGTCCAAAAAGGAAGAGATACTCGAATCAATCAAGCACAAAATCAAAATGCAGCAGATCAGTTTGATTTGGGAAGCAGCGCTCTTCTCAGCGTCGGAAAATTATTTTCAGATAAAGACCTTAAAGATAACATAGTTAAGGTAGGTCAGCTGTTCAATGGTCTACCGGTTTATTTGTTTACCTACAAAGGAGACAATGAACCACGCTTAGGATTAATTGCTCAGGAAGTGTTGACGGTTCATCCTGATGCAGTCGGCATAGACAAGAGTGGTTACCTTAAGGTTAACTATGCTTTGGCATGCCAATAAACAGCAATGCATAAAAACATTAGTCTAAAAAGATTATTTTTGGGACTGGCAGTTTTGATAATCGCGTTAGTTGCAGTTATTTCACCGGAACATTCCGAAACCGTCGCAAAAGCATTCATGCTGTTGTTTGGAGTTTATTGGTGATGCTCTCAAAAATAAAATTTTTTATTTTAATAGCGGCTTTGTGCGCGGTGTCATATATGTTAGGACGAGCAGATAGCCGCTATCATATTATCAAAGAACAAGCGGAAACAAGACAATATGTACAACAGCAAACAGTTAAAATTCTTTCCCAACCTAATGCTCGTCGCGATACTCTGCTTGAGCTCATGCGCAAAAATAAACTGTAATTATTGCCCAGTCTACCCGATAGCAGGGTCTAAGGTTGCCGATGAATTAGAAAGGCTTCCGGCTCAAAGTTATCAAGAGACATGGGAATGGATAGGGCGGATTGATAAATTGCGTCAGCAACTAGAACTTTGCAAAAAAAGAAAAGGAGAATAATTATGCCATATGATAGTAGTGGTCATTTTACACGTATTCACAATTGGGAAAATGATCGTATAAATGATATTGATATTGTTACCGATAATCACGATGAAGAGGATGACAACTTTGCCGAAGGTTTAAGTATGGCCTTTTTGCGTGACGGACGGGCTCCCATGGAAGCAGATTTAGATGTTGGTAATTTCAAAATTAAAAATTTAGCAGAGGGGAGAAATGGCTATGATGCCATAAACAAAAATCAACTTGACAGCACAAAAACTGAATTACAAAACACTCTGAAAACGAATGTAAATTCTTTATTTCAGATTGGAGATATAAAAGCCTCACTTCAGAATCAAAATCATAATAATTGGCTTTTATGTAACGGACAAGCCGTTGCGCGTAAGGATTATGAAGAGTTGTTCAGTTTGCTGGGAACACAATTTGGTGAAGGAGACGGAATAAATACGTTTAACATCCCTGATTATCGAGGGAAGTTTTTGCGTGGACTAGGAGGAGATTCTGCAGAAAATATATACACCACTCAGGAAGAGGGATTGCCCAATATCACCGGTACAGTTGTTGGAGGAAGAGCAAGCAGCGCAAGCGTAAGCGGGGCTTTTTCCAATGACGGAATGGATACAAAAGCAGCCAGATTTGACGGTGGCTCGGATCAAGATACTTATTTTGGGAAAAGTACGTTTGATGCGTCACGCAGCAGTAAGATATACGGAAAATCAGAGCACGTAACACCAATAAACCAAGCAGTGAATTATTTTATCAAAGCCAAGGAGGAATAAATGAGTGGGATTTTAAACAGCCGAGGTATAACCGTGCGTCGTGGAGACAGCTTTGCCGTAAATTTTCATTTTACGGACAATATTGGCGACATGGATCTTAAGGATACACAATTAAAAATGTGTGTCAAAAAAGAAGACGGAAGCAAGGTATTAGAAAAAAATGGAGTAATTTCAGATGCCGCTCGAGGCTTGGCAAGTATTGAGCTGACACCGGCAGATACGGATATAGAAGCAGGCGAGTATCTGACAGATATTCAAATAAAACTTTCAGATGGTCAGGTTCACACGATATTTCCGCAAGATATAAATAGTCTTGCATATTTCATAATTACCCCACACGTAACGGAGTAGACAATGTCAATACATCATCAAATCCAAAGCTATCCATCTATCGAAGTAAGCATAAGTACGGAAAAATTTTTTAAGGTAGAATTTTATACCAGTAGTTTTGCGGACATTGTAATGAGCTATACATATATCAAATCAGGTCAGCAAGAATTAGAGGACTATACCAACAAAACTTGTAAACCAGAGTTGGACAAACATGTCTTAGATGCCGCGGATAATACGTTTTCACCAATGATACAAGAAGCCAAAGACGCCAAAGAAGCTGCGGCAAAAAGCGTCCAAAAATGTGAAGATTTGGTAGCGAGCCTAAATATTGAAAGCATTATCGGCGAGGAAGCAAAGTTACGAAGTGATGCAGACAAAGCATTAGAAGAAACTATAAATGATGTATACAGCGAATTAAACAGCAAAATTGATACCAAGGCAGCAACATCAAATGTTTATGCAAAAGCCCAAATAGATAGCTTTTTATCAACCAAAGCACCATTACTAAGTCCAAGCTTTTCTGGTATTCCCACAACACCGACGGCCTCAGGAAATAATAGTCTTCAAATCACCAATATTACTAATTTGAAAACTGAAATTTCCTCCAAATTAAGCAGTAATAATTTATATTCGCGCATAACGACATCAAATAATCAATGGTGTCGAGAATGGTTTACGGATGCAAATCTGACTCAATGTGTATGGGTAGAGCAAGGAGGCTACATAGTTCCCACGCAAGCCGGAGTTGTTATCAATACGATTACCTTTTTACGTCCATACAAAAATGTAAATTATCATTTCGGTCGAAATATGGAGCATTCATATCATGGAGGAGTTTCAATGTGCAGTGCGTGGATAGGTTTTTTTGAAAAAAGCACAACGGGTGCAAAAATATATTTAGATTATAGCGGGATAGTTTCTTGCTCTTGGTACGCTTGCGGTATATAGGAGAAGACAATGTTAGGAGAAAAAATAAACTTTGGAGATTTGGTTGCTTGGGAAAAAGCTCGTTCAGAATTAAAAAAGGAGCAAGAATACATCAGTGACGAACATATCCAAAAAGATGCCTTAGGAAATGCAATTGGTGGTTATTATGAAGTTGTTCCTCTTGAAGAAAAAGCAGATATTGCAGCTACTATAGAGATTATGAAATACCAACAATATCTGTCAGAAACAGATTGGTATGTGATTCGCAACCAAGAAACAGGAGCAATAATTCCGGAAAATGTATTGCAACAAAGAGGAGAGGCAAGAGAAAGGATATCTGCTTTAAGAGAGGAGATATAGAAATGGAAAATTTGGTAATAATAGGGGGCGCCTCCGGACTTGCCGCTATTTTTGGTTTTATAGCTATCATAATCAAAGTAGGAGAATGGAAAGCACAAGTTGATATATTGCATGATGGTCTAAAAAATGCAGATAACAAAACAGCAAGTTTAGCCCTAATGCAAAATCAGCAAAATGTGTTGTTGGCGGAAATAAAAGTAAAGCTAGATTTATTGCTTGAAGAGAATCAAAAAAAACGGAGAAAGCTGCAATGATAGACGAGTTTGAGGCCGTACAAAGGCTAAGCCTGCATGAGGGAATACGTTTGCAACCCTATAGATGTCCGTCAGGTTATTTGAGTATCGGAGTAGGGCGTAATCTAGAGACCAATCCACTCAGTTATGAAGAAATAAAAATTTTGGGTCGTAGAGATTTAAGTAAAGGTATCACCAGACAAGAAGCGTTTTTCTTATTGCGCAGAGATATCAAAAAAACAGTTGAGAATTGTCAAAGTAAAATACCTTTTTTTGATAAGCTAGATGACGAAAGACAATATGTACTTGTTGATTTGGCATTTAACATGGGTATAAATGGCTTGCTAAAATTCAAAAAAATGTTGAGTTTTTTGGGAGCAGGCAATTATCGTCAAGCATCAGTTGAGCTTTTGTCAAGCAAATATGCATCTCAAGTAAAGCTAAGGGCGGAAAGATTAGCCGCTTCTTTACGTAGCGGCAAATGGCATTGGTAAGAAAAAAGGCCCGCGATCGGGCCTAAATTTATTTTTTTGCGATTTTAGGAGTTTCATTTTGTGCAAACATTGAACTGTAAGAAGATTTAATATTAGCAACAACTTTTTTGAATTCCGTAAGATTTCTTCCGGCTAAATTTTCACCGGTAGAAGCCTTAATCGTCCGAGGGTTAACACGTCTTCCGTTTTGAATAACTTCATAATGCAAATGAGGTCCGGTAGAACGTCCGGTAGAACCGACATAACCAATAATCTGACCTTGTTTTACACGAACACCCGGTCGAATACCTTTTGCGAACCGTTGCATATGACCATAAGCGGTAGAGAACTCCGAATTATGGCGGATTTTAATATAATTACCATAGGAACCATAATATTTTGCAGCTTGAATGACGCCATCTCCGCCAGCATAAATAGCAGTTCCGCGAGGGGCAGCGTAGTCGACGCCCCAGTGGATTTTATATTTCCGCAAGATTGGATGATACCGTCTACCAAAAGGAGAAGATATCCGTGCATTTTTGAAGGCCAAGGGTTTTCTGTCTAATGTTTTTTTAAGAGCTAAGCCTTTTTCTGTATAGTAGTCTATATTTCCGGCTTTGTTCTTAAAACGATATAAAGCGATTTTGTCATTGCGTAAAATCAAGGCCGCATAAAGAATGTTTCCTGATTTGATAACTTTCCCTTCACTATCAATATAATTTTCATAAACGATTTCAAACTTATCCCCTTTACGCACATCACGACGGAAATCGACGGAATAAGAAAAAATAGCAATAAAATTATGAATGATGCGAGAAGGGATACCCTGTTTTTGCATACTGGCACCGAGAGTACCATCAATAGATCCAGTTGCACTATTGACTTCTTCAATCATTTCGTCTTTTTGGCGTTCAACTTCAAATTCATCATTTTCATTAAGATAAGCAACGACACGTTCTCCGATTCCCGTTTCAATAACAAAAGTATTAAGACGAACGAATTCACCGCTGGAAGAACGAATGGTGTAATTAGCATGCAATTTTTGACCAATTTTAAGATCTCTGGGGTCAAATTCTTTTTTCAAAGCGGCAAAAATATCATTTGCTTCATTTCTGTTCAGTCCGACGTCATTCAAGACGGAAATCAAAGTATCACCTTTTTGCACGGTAATTGCTTTGTCAATTTGTTTTTCTTGAACTAAGGCATTAACCGTTGAAAAAAGATTTTTGATATTTTCAATAGAATCTTCAGGATAAATGGTTTCTGGGTTGGACAAATTTTGAGCAACATTGTTTTCAATTAAGAGGTAGTTGACACGCTCATTTCCAGCCACAGAGGCTTCCACACTATTATTTGTCAGGGATAATATAAAAGCAAAAGTAACGGCCAAAGCATAAGCAACAGTAATAATTTTTTGGCGATTACGTTGTTTTATATTGAGTTTTACAAGTTCTGTAATAGGCATGACTTTTCTCAATTTATGAACCAAAAACAAGGCGTAAAGAAAAAAGCAAGCTTTACGACCTTTGGCGCTCAATATACAACAAACACTCAAAATATAAAGTATTTTCTAAGGGTTATGTGTATAATTAATTATACTATATCAAAGTTATGAATAAAATATAAAAAAACTTAAAAAAAGTTCTTGCAATTATAAATATAGTTAGCTATAAGATAACACGAACCGCGAATGGGGGTGTAGCTCAGTTGGTTAGAGCGCCTGCCTGTCACGCAGGAGGTCGCGAGTTCGAGCCTCGTCACTCCCGCCATTAAAAAAGCCCGCAATAAGCGGGCTTTTTTAATATGAATTCCATACTTTTATTTTGTTTTTTTTTGTTTTATTCAATTTATTGAGAATGGTTTCGGCAAACACTCTCAAAGGACTGGATAAAATTTGCGGAGAAAGGTTTTTGGGTTCAATTCCCATATTACAAGCCATATCAACAAAATCATTCCAGTTAATGGCATATTTGGGACACAAAAGTTTTTGCAAGTTGTAACAATCATAGCGAATAACGGGGTCAATATCTAAACCTTGTCCGCTGATGGCAGTTCGAATAGCTGCATTTGCAGTTTCACAAGAGGAATAAGAATCCATGGTATGCACGGCTAGCGTATTGTTAAAGCCAAGGATTCCGGGATAAATATTTCCAATCTTTTGTAGGCAGAGAAAATCTTCTTCGTATTTTCCTGAATAAATACGCCAGCTATGAGGTTTGCGTTCATCATCGGAAGAAGCAATTCTTTTACAATTTTGGAAAATAATGTTAGGAGAATTTATAGTTCGCTCATAAAGAAAATCTGTAACTTCATTAGGGGTGCGTGGTCCGTTTACAAATACAATACCATAACCATAATGTACCAGCCTTTGAGCGTCGTTGAGCAAATTTCGAGCAAAATTCAACCCAAAAACGATTTCAGGTCCTTCAACTCGACCTCCTAAACATATAACGACCTTTTTTGTGATGTTTTTATAATTACGCAATTTGTCAATTTGCATTTGAACAATGGCATTATCATCATTTTTTGCAATGGTTTTGAGTAATTGTCGATATTTCTCATTTACGTTTTTCATATCAAAGCTGTTAATTGTTCCGATAGTAATTAAAACTCTCTTCCTCAAGCTTTTATGTTGTATGAGACGAAGGCGAGATTTAAGTGTCATTAAATGTTTAGGAACATTAATCATGTCAACGTATTTATATCTATATAAACGACTTGTTAACACGGCCGTAAAAATATCTCCAAGATTATTTTGCTTATAATATTCTTTAACTGCACGGCAAAGCATATCCGCATCTTCGGCGGCATTGCGACTTTCAGTAGGGTTGTATACAGTTACAAACACCTTGGGAATAAAATCACATTTTTTAAAATAAGCGTCAAACAACTCAAAAATTTTGTCGCAAAAAGAAGTATAATCATTATATTGAGAGTAAAAAATAGCTTCTTTCAAATCGTTAACATCAGACACACCCTCAGGTAGCACAAAAAGTTTGTTTACTTCATAGGATTGTCCTGTTAGTTCCGACAACGCCTTAAAAGCACCAAGAATTTGGTTTAAAAAACCTCTGTTTCTTTCACCTAATGCAAAAGGAATGATATCAGAAACTTCCATCGACAAATCTCCTCAAAAAACAAAGAACTAAAAGAAAATTAGCTAAAATTTATTAATATATTATAAAAAAAGCCCCGCTCTAATAAGAAACGGGACTGATAGGAGAGAGTTTTCTACTTTTCAAGAAGAGAAGACAATAATTTTTGTCGTTCAGGGGGGAGTGTCGGAATAAAAGTCTTTTTGACAAGTTCCCAATCCTCAGCCTGAGAAATTTTTTGTTCAATAGCCTTCTTCATCATGTCAACATCCTGATCGGCAAACAAAGTCTGCAAAGACAGATAGTCGTTAACATAGATAATCGCATGAGGATTCTCTTCTTCAATATGGGAGGCAATCATTTTGAGTAGCTCTCCCATGTAATGATAATAAGCAGTTGGATTCATTTTATAGTTTTTTTAGTTAATAAATATTAATTGTACATAAGAATAGTAATTTTATACCATATAAAGAAGGAAATAACAATATTTTTTCAAAAAATTTGTCTAATTTCGAACAATGAATTAAAAACTGGATTTTTTAGATTTTATACATTATGTTAATATCATAAGCCAAGTACAATAAGGTAATAACCATGAATGCAGTAGCAAAACAAGGAAGCTTTTTTAATAAAATTAAAGCAATGGTTGCCAAAACCAGTCGCAGCATCATTTGGCGCGGACGTTCGCAAGATAATGATATATCTGAGAAAATTGCACAAAAAATACAGAAAAATTCATATGATTTCAGTCGACAATTTCATAAAGACACATATACGCCGCCGTATTTGAGCTTGGTTGAGCAGTTAGAGGTTGATGATGAACAGATATTTCAGGCTGCCGTATATAATCTTGCTAATATAGCCAAAGCTCGCAGCCGATACGGACAGGACATTATTAATATTTTGGAAAATTATCTGCAAAAAGATACACATAAACTTGAGCGCAAGGATTATGTAGCCCACAAAATTTATGAAATTCACAAATCAGAAAAGAAACAGTAATACTCATGAATACCGATCAAAATCCTCGGCCTTATTGGAAACGTATTGTCTTTAGTGCCCTAAAGTCTCCGATTAATACATTTTTTATTTTAATATTGTTTGGCTACGCTTTTTATATTTATGGGCTAGGCAATGACGCCTTTTTTCACAAGATACAGATGATAGGTATCTTTTTGCTCTGGATGTTGTGGTTGATTGCTCGCTATGTTTTGGTTTTGCTTTTGGTTTTTGGATTGATTGGTGTCGGAGCGTATCTGTATTATGACTATACGCATCAAGAGCAGTGGCAGTGCGAAGAAGACGGAGGCTATTGGAACAAAAAGACTAAAATATGTGAAGAAAAGCGCACATTTTGGCAACAAGTACAAGATAAATGGGATGATTATCGTGCCAAAGCCGAATTATTGAATAAAATTTCATCTTCTTCTAAAAAATAAATAAAAAGAGAGCGAACCAAGTGGTTGCTCTCTCAAATATTTTTTTTAATAATGATAGACCTCTTTATTCGGGCAGGATACTGCTCCGTGTTTCAAAAGAAGATCTCTAATTTTTCCTGATCCGGCACAATCAAGAGGATTGACATAGTAGTATGTCCAGTTTCTCCAGTCATCCCACGGATCTGCATTTTCTTGTCGATGTTGTCTGTTGACATTAGCACCTGCCCAGATTAGAGCACGGACATTGACAATATTTTTGTCTTGTACCGCTTCCAGAAGCGCACGATCTTTTCTTCCCTGATCCCAACGTCTGATTTGGAGTAACATGGCGATGATTGCCACAGGTCTCCCCAACATAAAGGCAATGGTAAGGCAGCCAAGACCGGAGATTGTAGACCATAGCTTTGAAAAAGGGTAGATAGCGATAATCGCAACAAGTCCGACAGCAAATGCAATTAGTAACATTCTCACTTCAACCGAGTATTGTAATTTATTAAACGGTTGATACTTTCTTGTAAAAAAATGGATTTTCATAAAGCATCTAAATTAATTTGTTATTATGTTTAATTTATACCATATTATTAAAGGTTGGTCAATAAGAAAATAGACAAAACGACAAAAAAATGACAAAGAAACTCTTCTTGGATGATGTTTCTTTGTCGTTTATGGAAGAATCTAATAGATTTTTGACAAAAATAAGTCAAAGCATTTTAGTTATTCACCAGACCATGGCAATGCTTAAATTTTTTGCCACTGCCGCAAGGGCAGGGATCATTACGAGCAACTTTTCCCCAAGTATTGGGATTCTGAGGATCAAATTCTTGCTTACCGTATTGAAAAGGAACTTGTTTTTCAGCAGCAGAAGTATTCGATCCAACCAAAGATTCCGGCGATTCGTGAATTGCTTGAACATTCTTGTGTTGTTGTGTGCGCGATTCAACGGTATCGGCATCTTTATTCTGAATGACCGTACGTAACAGAATAAATGTCACCTTTTCGCCTAACTGATTCAACATATCCGAAAACAGGTTAAAAGCCTCTTTTTTGTACTCATTAAGCGGGTCTTTTTGTCCGTAAGCGCGTAAAACAATTGTATGACGCATGTAGTCGAGCGTTGCAATATGATCTTTCCATAAAGCGTCAAGTTCTTGCAATAAAACGGATTTTTCAACCAAACGAATAATTTCGGCAGGGACATCTGTATTTTTGACTTTAATATTCTCATCAATAGTTTCATTAATAAGATCAACCAGTTTTTCGCTGTCCATTTCCGATTCGCTAATCCATTTTTCAATAGGCAAATCCATTCCCGAAAAACGAATCATATCTTGGCGAATTTCTTCAGCGGGCCACTCACGAGGAGCGGAACCATACATAATTCTGGAATATACCATATTGCGGATTTGATCATGTCGCATATCGGCAATTGTTTCCGAAACGTCATCGGCTTCCATGAGTTCGCGACGTTGTTCATAAATAACCTTACGCTGATCATTCATAACATTGTCATATTTTAGAAGATTTTTACGAATATCAAAGTTCCGTTCTTCAACTTTTTGCTGAGCTTTTTCAAGAGCTTTACTAATCCAAGGGTGAACCAGAGCTTCACCTTCGGGTAGCCCGAGACGTTGCAACATAACACTCATGCGTTCAGAACCAAAGATACGCATCAAATCGTCTTCCAAAGACAAATAAAACTTAGATGTTCCTGGGTCACCCTGACGTCCCGAACGACCACGTAATTGATTATCGATACGACGGCTTTCATGACGTTCTGTGCCAAGAATATACAAACCTCCGGCAGCTTTGACTTTTTCTTTGTCTTCAGCAATTTCTGCCTTTATTTTTTCTCTCAGAGCTTCAATTTGTTCAGGAGTTTCATCTCCTTTAAGACATTCTTTGAGGCGCATATCGGCATTACCGCCTAATTGAATATCCGTACCACGACCAGCCATATTGGTAGCAATCGTAATTGCGCCAGAAACACCGGCTTGAGCAACGATAGCCGCTTCGCGTTCATGATGACGAGCATTCAAAACTTCAAACTTAACATTTGACTTTGATCTAAGCAAATCAGCTACCAATTCTGATTTTTCAATTGAGGTTGTACCAACCAAGACAGGTTGTCCTTTTTCGTGGCACTCCAAAATTGTTTTGATAATAGCGTCATATTTTTCTTTTTCGGTACGATAAATTTCATCATGCAAGTCCTGGCGTAAGACGGGACGATTGGTTGGTATTTCGACACAAGTGAGGTTATAAATATCGCCAAACTCGGCTTCTTCCGTCATTGCAGTTCCTGTCATTCCGGAAAGTTTTGGATACAAGCGGAAATAATTTTGGAAAGTAATGGAGGCAAGAGTTTGATTTTCAGATTGAATTGTAACCCCTTCTTTTGCTTCGATAGCTTGATGCAGACCATCTGAATAGCGGCGTCCTTCCATCATACGCCCTGTAAACTCATCAATAATGACAACTTTATCATTTTTGACAATATAATCGACATCACGCAAATGCATTTTATGAGCACGTAAAGCCTGATTGACATGATGAACCAAGCTGACATTTGCAATATCATATAGCCCGCCTTCTTTAATAAGCCCGACTTGCTTTAACAACGCTTCCACATGTGTCATGCCAGCTTCTGTCAAGGTGACATTGCGAGCTTTTTCATCTTTTTCATAATCGGCATCTGTCAGCTGAGGAATGATTTTATTAACCAGAATATATTTTTCTGAAGAATCTTCTGCTGCACCGGAGATAATCAAAGGAGTTCTGGCTTCATCAATCAAGATTGAGTCGACCTCATCAACAATGGCATAGTTAAAAGGCCGCTGCACCATATCGGAGAGTCGAAACTTCATATTATCGCGCAGATAGTCAAAGCCAAGTTCATTATTAGTGGCATAGAGAATATCGGCATTATAAGCGGTTCTTCTCTGTTCATCATTTTTATCATGAACAATATAATCTACACTCAAACCTAAAAAGCGATAAACCTGTCCCATCCATTCGGCATCACGTTTTGCCAAATAATCGTTGACGGTTACAATATGGACGCCTTTTCCTTCCAAAGCATTAAGATAAGCGGCCAAAGTGGCAACCAATGTTTTTCCTTCACCGGTTTTCATTTCGGCGATTTGTCCTTTATGCAAGACAATGCCGCCGATTAACTGAACATCATAATGTCTTTGCCCAAGAGTTCTTTTTGCTGCTTCCCGAACAACCGCAAAGGCCTCAGGCAAAAGATCATCCAAAGTTTCTCCGTCTTTAAGGCGTTTACGAAATTCATCTGTTTTTGCGCGTAATTGTTCATCGCTAAGCGGTATGATGCTTGGTTCGAAAGAATTTATTTTTTCAACGATTTTGTATTGTTTACGAACATATCTGTCATTGGCACTTCCAAAAATTTTGCGTGCGAGAGAACCTATCATGTTATTAATTTTCCTTATTTAAATATATACGTTAGTCTACATTTAGTGTTTTATCGTTCAGAAGTCAATAGTTGCGGACAACTTATACCTTGCGACAAAAAAAAGTTGGAAATAAAGACGGAATTATTATATAAGAAAAAAAGAATTAATCTTTATAATTAAGAGGAGATGCAAAATGAACAAAAGATATTTGGCTTTATTGCTGTTAGGAGCAGCTGTGATTGCGACAGATGCCAAAGCCGAAGGTAAAAACGGAGTTGCCGCTGTCGTAAATGGCAAGGAAGTAACTGTTGCTTCCATGAGAGATGCGTACAACAGTAATCCGGCCATAAAAAGCAAAGCAAATTTTGATGAGTTTTACAAAAAAACATTAGATGTTTTCGTAGACGGAGAATTAGTTTATCAAGCCGCACTGGAAGAAAAAATTCCGGAATCAGCAGAGTACAAAACTCAGCTTAAATTGGCCGAACAAGAATTAGCCAGAAAAATCTATTTGGAGAAGAAAGTTGCTTCACAAGTAACGGATGCAGAGGTAAAAAAACTGTATCAAGAATATAAAACAAAATTCCAGTCGGAGAAAGAAGTTAAGGCCAAACATATTTTGGTTGATAGCGATGCCAAAGCCAAAGAAGTTATCTCAAAACTCAAAAAAGGCGGAAATTTTGATAAGTTGGCCAAGGAATACTCCAAAGAGCCTGCCGAATTAGGATATTTCACCAAAAAGGTTATGGTTCCTGAATTTGCAGAGGCTGCATTTGCTATGAAAAAAGGGGAGTATTCCAAAACTCCTGTCAAAACACAATTTGGATACCATGTAATCAAAGTTGAAGACATTCGGGATTCCAAACCTGCTTCTCTCAAAGAAGTTGAACCACAACTAAAGGCAATGGTTACTCAAGCAGCGTTGGCTAAGACATTCAAAGAGTTAGGCAAAAACGCCAAAGTGACCAAATATGATATCAAAGGTAATGTTATTGAATAAAATAAAAAAGCCTCTCGAAAGAGAGGCTTTTTTATGGCGCGCCCTAGACGATTCGAACGTCTGACCCACAGCTTAGAAGGCTGTTGCTCTATCCTGCTGAGCTAAGGGCGCATAACAGATATAAACTGAGTGTCTAAATCTCACATTTTGGAGAATTTGTCAATACTCTTTATACAAAAAAACCTCCCATATGGGAGGTTTTTTCTGCATTAAGCCAACGCTTTACGAATAGCATCAACGGCAAGATCCAATCTGGAAGCGTCCGTTCCGCCGGTTTGAGCCATATCAGGTCTTCCGCCACCGCCCTGAGCGCCAACAAAAGGAGCCACAACTTTTACAAGATTGACGGCAGATATTTTTGCAATCAAATCATTGGTAACGCCAATTACAACAGATACTTTGCCATCATTGACCGTAAAGAAAGCAACAACCAAATTATCGGGATACTGAGACTTAATTTCATCAACAAAGGCTTTGAGCTCTTTTGTTTCAATATTTTCCAAAATACGAGAAACAAATTTAATTCCGTTGATATTTTCATAATTATTGGGATTATCAGCCGCTTTATTACTGACAAATTTTTTCTTCAGTTCAAATAATTTGACTTCAAGTTCTTTCTTCTCTTCTAACAATTGAGCCACACGAGCTTCAATATCATTAAAACTTGATTTCAAGACTTGTCCGACACGGTGGAGTTTATCCTCGACATCTTGGGTAAATTTTTCTGCGCCCGGTCCGCTAACGCATTCCAACCGTCGAACACCGGCAGCAATAGCACTTTCACTAATAATGTTGAAGTAACCGATATCGCCTGTATTGCGGACATGCGTACCGCCGCACAATTCCATAGAAATGCCATCGCCGACACAAACGACACGAACTTCCTCGCCATATTTTTCGCCAAACAAAGCCATTGCTCCGGCCTTGATTGCTTCATCCTGAGACATTAATTTTGTTGTAACCGGATAATTTGCACGAATCATGTTGTTGACGTCATTTTCGAGTTCGCGAATTTCGTTTTCAGAAATTTGTTTATTATACGCAATATCAAAACGCATGCGATCACCGGCCACATATGATCCTTTCTGAGTTACGTTTTTGCCGTATTTTTTCTGCAAAGCTTTGTGAAGTAAGTGTGTAACAGTATGGTTGCCTTGAATATTATGTCTGTTTTGTTCATCTACGCGGAAAGACGCAGTCTCACCGCAACGAACCGAGCCTCGTAACAATTTGCAGACATGGACATGTAAACCATGTACTTTTTTCTTGGTATCAAGAACTTCTATCTCAAATTTATCACTGCAAATAAGCCCCTTATCGCCGACTTGTCCACCCATCTCGGCATAAAAAGGAGTTTGATTTGCCAAGAGATAGAAATCTCCGTTATGGATTTCCGAAATCTCATTTCCGTCTTGAACCAAGGCCGTAATCACACCGTCAGAAAGCAAGGTATTATATCCGACAAACTCAGAACTACCGAGTTTATCTTGCAGTTCGAACCAAATTTTTTCTGTTCCAGCATCTCCCGAACCGGCCCAATTTTTGCGAGCCTCTGCTTTTTGACGCTCCATGGCGGCATCAAAACCAGCGGTATCGACTTTAATTTCACGCAACTTCAGAGCATCCTCTGTTAAATCCAAAGGAAATCCATAAGTATCATATAATTTGAAAGCGGTTTCTCCTGATAAAGTATCACCAGCATTGAGCTCTTTAGTTTCATCATCAAGCAGCCGCAAACCTTTTTCCATTGTTTTAATAAAACGTTCTTCTTCCGTCTTAATGGTATCTTTAATGAGAGTTTCTGCAGAATACAATTCTGGATATGCTTCGCCCATTTCTCTTTGTAAAGAAGGAAGGAGTTTATACATCATCGGTTCTTTTATGCCGAGCATATGAGCATGGCGCATGGCTCTACGCATAATTCTGCGTAGAACATAGCCGCGACCTTCATTAGAAGGCAGCACGCCATCAGCAATCAAAAAGGCGGCCGAGCGTAAGTGATCGGCAATAACATTATGAGAAGATTGCAACGGACCTTTAGGATCAGAACTAGCTATATCGGCAATATCCCGAATTATATTTTGGAAAAGGTCAATATCGTAGTTAGAGTGTACGCCTTGCAAGATTGCAGAAATTCTTTCCAGCCCCATGCCGGTATCAATACATTTTTGCTTAAGCTCGATTCGAGAACCGTCAGGCAAATCCTCAAATTCATCAAAGACAAGATTCCAAATTTCAATCCAACGATCACCATCTTCTTCAGGAGTTCCCGGCAATCCGCCCCAAACATGTTCTCCATGGTCATAAAAAATTTCGGAGCAATAGCCGCAAGGACCGGTATCTCCCATTTGCCAAAAATTATCTTTTGTTTTTATTCCGATAATACGTTCTTCTGGCAATCCGGAAACCTTACGCCAAATATTGCGAGAAACCTCATCTGTATGAAAGACGGTTACAGCCAGTTTTTCTTTAGGAATGCAGAACTCTTTGGTAACCAGTTCCCAAGCATAGTTTATGGCCTCTTCCTTAAAATAGTCGCCAAAAGAAAAGTTGCCGAGCATTTCAAAAAAAGTATGGTGTCGAACATCATAGCCGACACTGTCCAAATCATTGTGTTTTCCGCCGGCTCTGACAGATTTTTGAGCTGTCGTTGCTCGTTTGAACGATGCGGTTTCGTTGCCGGTAAATATATTTTTAAATTGAACCATTCCCGAGTTTGTAAACATCAAGGTCGGATCATTATTGGGTACTAATGAGGATGACGGAATAATTTTATGTCCGTTTTTTGCAAAATAGTTCAAAAAGGTATTTCTGATTTCTTTAACGCTCGTAGTCATTTTAACTTTCCAAAACAAAAAATATTAACCTCTGATTAATAAAACAATCTTGAAATACTGTCTACTATTTTTTTGCTAAAAAACAATGTTATTCTTGCCAAAATTATAAACTTCGGGCATATTTGAGAAAAGCGTCAAAAACCAAGGGAGAATTTTTGTGCAGTACAGGCATGAGCTGTTTCCGGCCATTGTTGTCAAAAGGTTCAATTCGATGATTATAGATATAAAATTGTCAGACGATTCTGTTGTGCCTGCGTTTTGCTCCAGAAAAGAGATAAATTCGATTTGCACCGAAGGGATGGAGGTTTTTGTAAAAAGAACGACCAATAAAAATCGCATCATCAAATATAAAATTGAGTATATCAACAAAAACGGACATTTAATTTTCACCAGTCCTCGTTACGAAGAACGGCTTTTTAAGGAAGCCTTTGACAATAAAAAGATCTCAGAACTATGGTGCTTTAAGGAATGTCGTCATATTGATCCTGATGATCATTTGCCGCACATTCATTATGAGTTGTCCGATGAAAAAGGCAAAAAATGCTATGTTTACATCACCACATTATACGGTTTGCAAGCAGGATGTGCAGTTTTTCCGATAGACATCAATTTTTTTGAGATAGAAATGTTTGAAGAAATGCGCAAACTTCGTGCAGCCGGACACGAAACGATAGCTTTTATGATTGTTCCACAAAGTAACTGTCATGAGGCAAAATTTATATGGACACAGGCTCCTGTAGCAGCAGCAAAAATTTTTGAAGAAGCAAAAAACGGATTGCAGTTTATTTGTTATGGATGTAATGTCGATAAAACGAGAGTTAGTGTTTCTGAAAAAATAGAAATAACATATTAAAAGAAAGGTTTAGATAAAGTGTCTTACAAAAGAAAAGACGGCGTGGTAATTCACGATAATAAAGAAGATTTCGAAAAGATGCGTATAGCAGGAAGAGTTGCCGCGGCATGTCTGGATTTTATTACGCCATATGTCCAAGTTGGGGTTACGACCGGAGAACTGGATGATTTATGTAGAAAATTCATGGAAGATCACGGAGCAATACCGGCATGTCTTGGTTATCGAGGATATCCAAAATCAACCTGTATTTCAATTAATCATGTAATATGTCATGGTATCCCGGATTATGAACGCAAACTAGCAAACGGAGATATTTTAAATATTGATGTTACGGCCATAGTTGATGGCTGGTATGGCGATACCAGTCGTATGTATTACGCGGGTGAACCGAAAATAAAGGCCAAACGTTTGTGCAATGTTACATACGAATGTATGATGCGAGGTATAGATGCGGTTAGACCTGGCGCACGTTTAGGGGACATAGGCGCGGTTATAGAGGAATACGCGCATCAATATGGTTATTCAGTCGTTGATATGTTTTGTGGTCACGGACTTGGGCAGGTTTTCCATGATGAACCCAACGTTATGCACTGTGGTCGTAAAGGCACAGGAGTTCTTTTAGAAGAGGGGATGTTCTTTACAATTGAGCCAATGATTAATATTGGCAAAAAAGACGCCATAATTTTGCAAAATGGATGGACAGCAACCACGAGAGATAAAACACTTTCAGCACAGTTTGAACATTCTTTGGCAGTAACAAAAGACGGCTATGAAGTCTTTACCTATTCTCCCAAAGGGTTAGATAAACCACCTTATAAAGTTTAAAATATTATCTTATTACATACAAGGGACTACATGACTGATACCAATATTCAACCGGATTATCTTGGTCATCGCCAACGTTTGAGAGAGCGTTTTCTTTCGGGCGGCGGTAAAGATATGGCTGATTATGAGCTTTTAGAGCTTCTTTTAACAATAGCCATTCCGCGCCGAGATGTAAAACCGATAGCCAAAGCTCTTATTCGTAAGTTTGGCAGTTTTGCAAGGGTTATAAATGCCGATAGAGACGATCTTTTTGAGGTTTCTGGTGTCAAAGAAAGCGCTTATACGGTTTTTAGAATTATAAATGCGGCATTAGAACGAGTTACATGGCAAAATTTACATGAAAATGAACTTCCCGTTTTACTGACAACGGATGCTTTGGTTGATTACTGTCGTGCAACCATGGCATTTTCTGATGTGGAAGAATTGCATATAATTTATCTGAACAGCAAATTACATGTCATGAAGCAAGAATTGATACAAAAGGGGACAATCAATATGGTGTCGGTACATCCCAGAGAGGTTGTCAAAGCGGCATTAGCCAACAAGTCATCATCAATCATCATGGTTCACAATCACCCTTCCGGTGATGTTACGCCATCACAAGCAGATATTCAAGTTACAAAACAAATAAGAGATGCCTGTGCGACCATAGGCATCCGCTTGGTAGATCATATCATAATCAGTCCAAGCGACGCCTATAGTTTTAATTCACACGGAATATTTGCATAAAATTAGTTGGTTTGTTTGATAAACACTTCAATAATTCTGGTCATATTTGTTGTAAAAAGTTTTACAGATATGGCCAGCAGTATAATACCGAAGAACTTCTGAATCATATAGATAACGCCAGCACCGAGCAGCGCTTCAATTCTTTTGGCAAAACGCAATACCCAATAGACAACGAACATATTTGCCGCTACTGCCAAAATGATATTAATACTATGAAATTGCGAACGAATTGACAACAGGGTAGTTAAAGCGCCGGCGCCTGCAATCAACGGAAAAACAACAGGGAAAAAAGTAGAATCTTTTGGAGAATCTTCCGTATCCTTAAAGATATGGATATCCAAAACCATTTCTAAAGCCATAATAAAAATAATCAAAGAACCGGCAACAGCAAAAGAAGATATATCAACATTAAAGAGTTTCAAAAAAGCCTCTCCGACGTATAAAAAAATCATAAACATAGCAAAGGAGAGTAGGGCAGCTTTAAGAGGATTGAGCTTTTTACCGCGCTTTTTCAAAGAGATGATGATAGGCATGGTGCCGATAATGTCAATTATGGCAAATAGAACGAAAAAAGAACTGATAAATTGTTGGAAATCGAATTTGTAGAACATAAAGTTACTCCTGAGTTAAGCTGTAAAAATGTAATTTTGCGCCACTATAGCAGTTTAAATCAAAAGAGCAACACCAAACGAAGCGATATGTTTAAAAACTTGCAAAAAAGATTAAAAGCTGTATGCTTTCAAAAAACAGCGCAATATGGAAATAAGAAAAATGAACCATTTAAGCAAGAACAAAGAGAAAATAGTTGAAAAGATGCAGGCCTATAGAGCCAGTTTGGAAGCCAATATGCCAAAATCATATCGGCAAGAAGTTTATCGAAAGACGATACATCTGAGTTCCCTATGGATTCCGACGTTGATTTATTTCACACCGAGTTGGGTTTCCATAATAGTCTTCTTGGGGTTGCTGTTGGGAGATGTCTTGGTAGAATACGGCAATTTTCGTCGTTGGAAATGGGCTCGCATTTCATTTAACATCATTTTTGGTAAAAGTTTGCGTAGTTCGGAACGAGTTCATCTTCGTTTTGTACCAAGCGGTGGTATTTACGTTTTATCGTCAGCGCTGATGTGCACCATCTTTTTTTCTAAACCTATTGCCGTGATAGCTTTAAGTGTCATGTTGGTATCAGACACGATGGCCGCATTAGTCGGCAAAGCAATAGGAGTGCGTAAAATATATAAGCAAAAATCTTTGGAGGGAACAAATGCATTTTTTCTGAGTGCATTGATAGTCAATATGCTGTTTGAGCCGATTTATCACTTTACGTATGTAAGTGTGATTGCTTGTGCGCTTGCAACATTGGTTGAGCTTTATGAAGATCGTTTGGAATTAGATGATAATTTGGCAATTCCTCTTTCGATAGGAGCCGTTTTAACATTGTTGAGCTAAAGTCTGCATTTTGTGCAAGAGCTGTTTTGTTCAACTTGAATATTGCTGTGCTCAATTCCGAATTCATCAAGAAGAATTTTGTTTACTTCCTGTATCAGTTCAAGATTTTCTGCCTCAAGATGACAATCCAAGGCAATGTCATTTTCGTTGATACACCAAAGATGAATATGATGTACGTTGCTTATTCCTTCAATTTTTTCAAGAGCATTTGCCACATCCTGTACTTTAATATGATCAGGAGCCGCATTCATCAAAATATTAACAACCTTAGGAAAAGATAAAACGGCTTGATAAATCATATAAAAAGCAATCAAAAGAGCGACAATTCCGTCAACCGCGTATACATCAAACCAAATAACGCATAAACCGGAAACAATAACGCCGACAGAACCGAGAGCATCGGCAAGATTATGCAAAAAGACCATCCGCATATTTGTATTATGAGCAGATCCGTGATGAGAAAGTTTCGCTGTGGCAACATCAACAATTAAAGCTAAAATTGATATCCAAACAATAATTTCACCTTCAATAGGTTCAGGAGAGATTAGGCGAGAACACCCTTCAACAATCAAATATAAACCGGAAATAAATAATAAAATCAAATTAACAAAACCGCCGATAATTTCTGCGCGCTTAAAACCATAAGTATACTTGTTATTTGCTTTTTTCTTTCCGATTTTAAAAGCGATAACCGCAATCAAAATGGAGAAAGCATCGGAAGTATTGTGCAAAGCATCGCCAATAAGGGAGACACTTCCGGCAATGATTCCTCCGACAATTTCTGCAACGGAGAGTAACATATTGATTAAAAAAGAGACAAATAAGTATTTGACGTTTTTTTCGCTTATTTCGCCATGGTGGTGTCCCATAGCGTGGTCATGATGATGTTTTGCTGGTTCGTTATGACAATGGTTAGACATTTTCTCCTCCCTATACCCCATATGGGTATATAGATACAGCAGGCTTAAAGTGATGTCAATAAAAATATCTAGGCTTTATAAGTTTTTACACAGTCATCTTTTTCAAACAAATATAAAAGTGTACGCAAAGCATTTCCACGATCAGTTTCAAGTTTTGGATCAGTTTCAAGAATCATTTTTGCATCTTGGTTGGCAATGTGGAGTAAATTTTTATGTACGCTCATATCGGCAATCTTAAACATCGTAAAGCCGCTTTGCTTGGTTCCAAGAATTTCTCCTCCGCCGCGTAGTTCCAAGTCTTTTTCGGCAATCTCAAAGCCGTCTTCGCTGTGTTTCATGATATTAAGTCTTTCCTTTCCGGTCTCACTCAAAGGAGGAGCATACATCAGCAAACAAGTAGAAGCGTTATTGCCCCTTTTAATTCTGCCGCGCAATTGGTGAAGCTGGGCCAAACCAAATCTTTCAGCATGTTCAATAACCATGATTGTGGCTTCAGGGACGTTAACGCCAACCTCAATAACGGTTGTAGCAACCAAGAGAGAAATTTCGCCTTTTTTAAATTTCTCCATTATTGCATCTTTATCTTTTTCTTTCATTTTACCATGTATTAGTCCGACTTTATCTCCAAAAACGAGTTGTAAAGCGGCAAAACGATCTTCTGCGGCGGCCAAATCAAGTTTTTCCGATTCTTCTACCAACGGACATACCCAATAAGCACGAGCCCCTTCAGCTAATTTGCGTTTAAGACCGGCAACGACATCTTGGAGTTTGTCAATGGGAAGCACTCTGGTGTCTGTAGGTTTTCGGCCTTCTGGCATTTGGTCAATTTTAGAGTATTCCATATCACCATAAGCGGTTAAAACCAGTGTTCTCGGAATAGGAGTTGCCGTCATGACCAAAACATCGGCCTTGTTTCCTTTTTCAGATAAGTTCAAACGTTGATGGACACCAAATCTATGTTGTTCATCAACCACAACAAAAGCCAAATCTTTGAACACGACATTTTCTTGGAAAAGGGCATGAGTTCCTATGATAATGTTGATATCTCCGTTTTCAAGATTCTCAAGAATTTGAGTACGGTTTTTTCCTTTAACGCGACCGGTCAGAAGCTGAATATTCAAGCCAATATTTTCTGCCAGAGGAGCAATGGTATCCAGATGTTGCTTGGCCAAAATCTCTGTAGGAGCCATAATTGCGGCTTGAGCGCCACACTCGACGGCATTAAGCATTGCAAGCAGAGCAACTATAGTTTTTCCGCTGCCGACATCACCTTGCAACAAGCGCAGCATTCTAAATTTTTCGGCCTGATCGGCATATATATCATTCAATACATTCTTTTGCGCAGAAGTCAGCTCGAAAGGTAAAGATTCCAAAACTTTTTTACGCAGCATACCGTTTCCGCGTATTTCTCGCCCTGGTTGTTTTTTTATTTTTTGACGAACAATGGCAAGAGCCAGTTGGTTTGCCAATAATTCATCGTAAGCCAATCTGGAACGCTCAGCGCACCATGGTTCAAGGTCTGTAGAATATTTTGGATGATGAACGTTCGTTAAAGCGGTTTTAAAATCTTTCCAATTTTGTTGTTTAACAAAATCTTTGTTTTGCCATTCAGCAAAAGAGGGGATTTTAGCCAGAGCTTGTTGTACAAATTTACACATCATTTTA
Source organism: uncultured Alphaproteobacteria bacterium (assembly GCA_944393685.1). GTDB lineage: Bacteria > Pseudomonadota > Alphaproteobacteria > RF32 > CAG-239 > CAZU01. The sequence continues at coordinate 179,761 of CALYAW010000002.1, read as the reverse complement.
TTGGTAATACCTGCGGTAAGAGGATAGACGGTTTCTTTTTTCATATCCGTACCAAATTGTTCCGGTTTCACAATAAAATCCGGATGCGGCATTTGCCACATACCATTGTAGTTTTCGATTTTTCCGCTGATAATCCGCGTACTTCCGAGAGGTAGATTTTTTTTAATGGAGTCAGCATAAATCTTGAAAAAAATCAGTTCCAGTTGATCGGTATCGTCTTCAACAATGACTCTATAAGGTTGTTTACTTGTTTTAGGAGGAATATGCTCAATAACGCGAATTTTTAAGGTACAGATACGACCTGCCACAGCATCAACAAGTTTTGGAGAATAGGAGCGATCAACAATTCCTGACGGCAAATGCCATAACAAATTAACGATTTTGTCACCATCAAGCAAAGTATTTAAAAATTTATGAGCCTTATCACCGACGCCTTTTAAGCTAGAGATATTGGCAAACAGGGGATATAAAATTTCCGGACGCATAAATTCCTCAAAAAAAGAGTTGCTATAATGTGCGATTGTATATATTTTGAAGCAAGAAGTAAATAGCAGAATAAAAAATGCCATATGATATAAAAAATATGGGCGGTTACACGCTTTCCTCCATACCATCGGGATATGATTCCTTTTTGGTAGGGCAATTTGCGCTTTCTGGATCGGAAGATATTATTTACATAGTAAGCGATGGCGCAGAGCTTGCAAGAGCGGCTTCGACTTTGCAATATATGTATCCGGAATTAAAAGTATTACGTTTTCCGGCATGGGATACGGTTCCCTATGACCGAGTTTCTCCCAACAGCGGCATTATGAGCGAGCGAGTAGAAACATTGGCAGAGTTGGCTTTGCATCCCAAAGAGAAAAAACCGCGCGTTATCATCACCAGTGTCGGGGCTGTTCTTCAAAAACTTCCGCCGGCTAAAATTTTTCTTAATTCATCGCGTGAAGTTAGGGTTAGTGAGCGGCTGAATTTTAATGATTTTTTGCATTATGCTGCGGTTAACGGCTATACACGGGTCGAGCAAGTAATAGAGCAGGGGGAATATGCTGTTAGAGGAGACATTATAGATATTTTTCCTGTTGGTAGCCAAGAGCCGCTACGCATAGACTTGTTTGATGAAGAGATTGAGAGAATTCGTACTTTTGATGCAATGAGCCAACGAACCACAGGAGAAATAAAAAAATATACATTCCAGGTTGTAAATGAAGTCATTCTAGATGCCAATACCATAAAAAACTTTCGTTCTGCTTATCGAGAAGCATTTGGAGCAGCATTTAACGAAGATGAGATATATGAAGCAATTTCAAATGGCAAAAAATATCTTGGTTATGAAAACTGGCTTCCATTTTTTTATTCAGACCCGCTCCCGTCATTATTTGATTATTTGCCATCGGCTTATATCATTAGCGGCAAAGACGTTGAGCAAGCTGCTCATTCCAAAACAGAGAGCATCATAGATTATTATCAAGCGCGTTTAGAAGCGCTTCAGGTCAAATCAGGTTCAGAAATAGATGTTTATAGGCCAATTAAGCCGGAGTTACTCTATCTGCAAGCAACAGAGCTAAAATCGATATTTGAGCGCCGCAAAGCTGTAAGTTTGACGAATTTAAGTCTACCAGAGGCAGAAAAAGTTCATAATTGCGGTGTATTGCCGATACGTAATTTTTCTAGCGCACACAATTCCGGAGCAGCAAAAGTTTATACGGATTTAAAAGACTATCTGCAAGAATACGCCAAAAGCAAAAAAATAATAGCGTGCTATACGGAAGGTTCAAGAGAACGTTTGTTTGGTTTAATGAACGAGTATGAAATTCCGAATTTAAGCTATGCGGAAACTTGGTCGGAAGCAATTGAAAAGTCTTCCCAAAAGACAGTTCTTGTTGTAATGCCGCTTTCGCATGGGTTCAAAACATCAGATATGATAGTCATAGCAGAAGCGGATATTCTTGGCGAACGCAAACAACATAAAGTCAAAAAAATAACTTCCAAAGATTTGATAGCGGACATATCGGCATTAAGTGTTGGAGAATTAGTTGTTCATATAGAACACGGCATAGGGCGCTTTATGGGTCTCGAAAATATAATGGCAGGAGGAGCGCCGCATGACTGTCTCAAAATAATATATGCCAATGAGGCGAAATTATTTGTTCCTGTTGAGAATATTGATGTTGTTTCGCGTTATGGAATAGAAGACGAGAACATAGAGCTTGATACGCTTGGAGGTGTAGCTTGGCAAGCCAAAAAGGCCAAAGTCAAACAACGTATAAAAGATATTGCGGAAAAATTAATAAAAATAGCCGCAGAGCGGCAGCTTAAGAAAGCAGATTGTTATGTTCCGCCGCAAGGTTTGTTTGATGATTTTTGTGCGCGTTTTCCCTATAACGAAACAGATGATCAGTTGAATGCCATTTCAGATGTAATGGCAGACTTAAACGCTTCAATTCCAATGGATAGATTGATATGCGGCGATGTTGGTTTCGGCAAGACGGAAGTAGCCTTGCGAGCGGCATTTGCCGTTGCGGTGTCGGGCGCACAGGTAGCACTAATTGTTCCGACCACTTTATTGGCGCGTCAACATTATCAAAATTTCAAACAACGAATGGAAGGCTTTCCTGTTCGTGTCAGAATGTTGTCTCGTTTAGTAACCCCGAAAGAAGCGGCCTTAACTCGTCAGGGTCTGAAAGACGGTTCGGTCGAGATTGTAATAGGAACACATTCTTTGTTATCCAAAGATATAGAATTTTGTAATCTAGGGATGATTATTATTGATGAAGAACAGCATTTTGGCGTAGCCCACAAAGAAAAACTCAAGCAGTTGAAATCAGACGTTCATGTTTTAACATTAACCGCTACCCCCATTCCCAGAACATTGCAACTTTCGCTGACCGGTGTCAAACAACTAAGTATTATAGCGACACCACCGGTTGACAGATTGGCAGCACGCACGTTTGTCATGCCGTTTGACAGTGTTATGATAAAAGAGGCGATTTATCGTGAGAAATTCCGAGGCGGGCAAGTATTTTTTGTTTGTCCGAGAGTTTCAGATATTTCCGAAATGGAACAAAAATTACGAGCCCTAGTTCCTGATATCAAAATTTTGGTTGCGCATGGACAAATGCCGGTAAAGCAACTTGAAGATGTGATGACAGATTTTGCAGACGGAAAAGCAGACCTGTTGCTTTCAACCACCATTATTGAATCCGGCATAGATATGCCCTCCGTAAACACGATGATAGTACATCGTTCGGACATGTTTGGTTTAGCGCAGTTGTATCAATTAAAAGGGCGTGTCGGACGAGGCAAATTACGAGGGTATTGTTATTTCACCATTCCTCCCAAGAAACAACTTAAGCCGATTGCCGAGAGACGTTTGAGTATACTTCAGGCATTAGACACATTGGGAGCAGGATTTTCTCTTGCCAGTCATGATATGGATATTCGAGGTTCCGGCAATGTCTTGGGAGAGGAGCAATCAGGGCACATAAAAGAGGTTGGAATATCGCTTTATCAACACATGTTGGAAGAAGAAATACTTCGTTTGCGAGCAGGTTCTCAGGCTGAACAACAAACAAAACAAATAGAAGATTGGGCTCCGCAAATAACAACCGGAATTCCGATTATGATACCGGAAAAATATGTCAGAGATTTAGGGGTGCGCCTAGGGTTGTATAAACGTATTGGCGAGTTGTCAAATAATGAAGAAATAGCCGATATGAGAGAAGAATTAATAGACCGGTTTGGATCTCTTCCCGAAGAGGTTGAAAATTTGCTGCAAACAGTAGAAATCAAGCTATTATGTAAAGCATCAAATATAGACAGGATAGATGCTGGCGCCAAAGGTATTTTAATTGGATTACGCAACAATATTTTTGCCAAACCGGACAAACTCATAGAATTTGTGGCCACGCAATTTGGGGCGGTCAAGATACGTCCGGATCAAAAGCTGTTTATAGAGAAAGATTTATCTTCCTATAAAACCCGAATAGAAACCATTCGCAAATACGTAGGAAAAATAGCAAGTTTGTTATAATAAAAAACGACAGCCTAAAAGATTTATGAGGCTGCCGTTAGAGTTTTATGGTTATGTTTTTAGTTCTTTTTTCTTCCGGCATAAATGAAGACATTTGCGGAGTAACGGTTGATGAACGACCATAAATGGAGTTGGATTTAGAAGCATCAAATCCTAATCTCCAGCCAGATCCCGATAGTTCTGATTTTGCATCATAAGCATAACTAGTGGTGTATTTATAAAATGCTCCTCCTAAACCAGGATTTTGAGTTTGGTCATCCATTGCTGGACCATAGGCTGTAATATTGGGTAAGCCAGCTTGTTGTGCAGTTTTGAATGAAGAGGCATATGAATATGCCGCAGCCTTAAGGAAATATCCGGAATAATTAGGGAGATTGCTACCGAAAGAGCCACTGATTGCACTATAAAGTTCCGGATACTTATTTTTATCATAGACTCTTCCGTTACACAAAAGCCAACCATTATGATCTGATGTTCGCAAGGAATATTTCAAGTCTCCAGGAGAAGCTTCGAAATCGCATTTACCCTTAGTGGCATCAGTCGGACATTTGACATAACTTCCTGGACATTCGGAGACGATGTCGGTAAAGCCAAGAGAATCACAAGAGGATCCATCTTCGCAAAAAACTTTTGTCTTATCGAACGGACAATAGAGCATTGTTTTGCCGGAACATTGTGAGGCAGATTTTGTGTATCCGAGCTCGCTGCACGAAGGAGCGGTTGTGCATGTTTGTGCAGAGGATAGAAAGAGATTGATAAGACATTGTGAGACATCCTCAAAAGAGCTAAATTGATATTTATTTTATTATCGGATATTTTTCACAACATTTAAACCATAAATCAATCCTCGCTTTGACAAAAGACAAAAATAAATTTGGCACGACTTTTGCATATGATATGGCAACAAGATTTATATCCATACTATTAAGGGGAAAATAAACATGGATAACACAAATTATATTGCTTTATCACGGCAAATGGCATTGTGGAAACAGATGGATATTGTTTCCAACAACATGGCCAATATGAACACCGCAGGATACAAGCAAGACGATGCCCTGTTTACATCATATTTGGTACAAACACCGCAGGCATCAGGAATAGGCAAAGCGCCTCTTTATTTCACTCAAGATTATGGTTCGATTCAAGATTTTTCAGAAGGTCCAATGTCCAAAACAGGAAATACCTTTGATTTGGCCATACAAGGAGATGCTTTTTTCTGTTTGGATACGCAAGGTGGTGAAAGATACACGCGTAAAGGTCAGTTTTCATTGGATAGTGACGGCAAGCTGATTACAAACGAGGGAGCGGTCGTTCTTTCAGAAAACAATACGCCTATTTTTATCGCACCAGGAGAGACGGAGATAACCATTACGGAAAGTGGAGACGTAATTACGGAAAATGGTCTTGTAGGCCGTTTAAAACTAGCATCCTTTGAGGATAATCAAAAATTATTAAAAGTTGCCGGAACAATGTTTGAGAATGTTCCGAACAATACCATGACCATTGGCAGTGAAAATATAAAGGTTGCTCAGGGAGTGATAGAAAAGTCAAATGTCAATGCCATTGAAGAGATGACCAAGTTAATAAAGATTCAGCGTTCATATGATTATGTTCAACAGATGATAGATCAAGAACACGACAGAATTTCGAATACAATTTCAACATATGCCCAATTAGCATAAGACGAGGGGAAAATTAATGAGATCATTATATATAGGTGCTTCAGGAATGTTGGCTCAACAAACCAATGTTGACGTCATTGCCAACAACTTAGCCAACATGAATACCACAGCTTATACCAAGCGCCGAGCCGAATTTAACGATTTATTGTATCAAAATATCATTCGTCCGGGATCATCATCATCTGCCGATAATACGATTATCCCCTCAGGCATCCAACTTGGTCTGGGTGTGCAAACGGCTGCTGTTTATAGGATTACCGAAGGGGGAGGTTTAGTCAAAACAGATAATAGTTTAGACTTAGCCATTAAGGGCAGAGGCTATTTTCAAATAGAACTTCCGGAAGGAAAAGGTATCGGCTACACCAGAGACGGAGCCTTTCAACGTAACGGTGACGGAGTTATCGTAACTCATGATGGTTACGTTGTTCAGCCCGAGATTACCATTCCGGACGACGCAGTAGAAGTATATGTTAACAGTTCGGGAGAAGTGTGGATTAAACAAGACGGAGAGACAGATGAAGTCAATGTCGGTCAGCTGGAATTGGCAACTTTTGTCAACGAGGCCGGTTTAGAGGCAATCGGAGATAATTTGTTTACAGAAACGGCCGCCTCAGGCGCTCCTGTTTTGGACAATCCGGATGCGGAAGGATTTGGTTCTATTTTGCAAGGATATCTCAGCACATCCAATGTTAATGCCGTTACAGAAATTACCGAATTAGTTTCAGCACAACGCGCTTATGAAATGAATTCAAAAATCATTTCTACGGCAGATCAAATGTTAACGACCATTAACCAATTAAAATAACAAAGGCAAAAACACGTGACGATGTTAACCAAAATACTATCTTCATTTTTGTTCTTATTCTTGATGACGTTTTCAGCGTTTGGGCAAGATATTTTGCTTCTCAACGAAGAAGATTTAGGTCGAGCGGTTCGGAAAGAGTTCGAAAATCAAGGATATGGAGAAGATGTGGAAATAGAATTTTTTGGAGGCAAGACAAGTTTTGTCTTACAAAAAGCGAAATTGGTTAAGATAATGATTTCCAATCTGAAGATAGACATTGAGCAGGGAACGTTTTCGAGTAATGCGGAAATTTTTGCCGATGGTGAATCGAAAGATAAAACACGTCTGAGCGGAAAATATTATATCCGAGTAAGAGCCTATGTTCCGGAAACAACAATTGAAAAAGGAACACTTATTACGGAAGATATGCTCAAAGAGATTAGTATCCGAGCCAATAGAGTAAAAGAAAATAACATCATTGATAAAGAGAAGTTAATTGGTCTTCAGGCAAAAAAAATGCTCAAAGCCGGTAAGATTGTCATGGATCGAGAGGTGGGCCAAAAAGTTCTTATTCACAAGGGGGATGTTGTAACCGTTATATATAAATCCAAAGGCTTACAAATAACCTCCAAAGCAGAAGCGCAAGAAGACGGAGCAGCCAAACAATATATAGAATTAACCAATACCAAGAGCGGTAAGAGTTTCAATGCCAGAGTTATTGATGCCGCAACGGTTGAAATAGATAACGAATAGTTGGGGAGCTATTAATTATGAAAATAACCAAACACCAAAATCTGAGTAAAGGGATTGTCGCCTTATTGCTGGCAACGTCTCTTTCTGGCTGCGGTATGTGGAACAGATTGCAACAAGTAGGTCAAGAGCCTCCATTAACACCGATTGAGAATCCGACAACAGCAGCAGATTATCAGCCAGTTAGTATGCCCATGCCTCAAACCATAAATGCCCCGGCTGGAGCCAACTCTTTGTGGAAACCGGGATCAAGCGGATTTTTCAAAGATCAGCGCGCCTCAAAAGTCGGAGATATCATTACAGTAATCGTTTCTGCCAAAGACAATGCTTTGATGGAAAATGAGATGGAACAGAACCGAGATGATAATAAGGATTCGATGGGTATCAATGCATTTGCCGGCTATGAGACGTATATGAAGGATTATTTGCCGGATGCTGTTAACCCGTCAGCTCTTTTGGATATCAATTCCAATCGGGAGATTTCGGCAGATGGAAAAGTTGATCGTAAAGAGAACATAGAAATGACCATGGCAGCGATGGTAACTCAGGTTTTACCTAACGGCAATCTTGTAATTGAGGGAACGCAAGAAATTCGAGTTAGCTATGAGCTTCGTCGCCTAACCATGAAAGGTATTATCCGTCGAGCAGACATAACATCAAACAATACCATTGAATCGAGCAAGATTGCAGAGCTTCGCGTCTCATATGGCGGACAAGGTGTTGTCAGTGATGTCCAGCAGCCTCGCTATGGTCGACAGATTTTAGATATTATTGCACCATTCTAATTTAAGGCAATAATGTTTATATAAAGTTTCATCTTTTGCAAAGAAGCAATCCAAGAAGAGTTTTTATTATTATGTTATTCCCCAATTTTTAAGGAAAAATCTCCCCAATTTTTTCTTAAAAATACCGTACAGAGGCTTCTTCAGCCCTGTACATTCCCCGAGAAGTCTGCCTCTACATAAATTCCCCAATCTGTGGAGGCAGATTTTTTTAGTGGATGAAAAAAAAATAATGTTTAAACCGACAAAATAGTCGTTATATTACTAAAGTGTGATGATTTTTTTATAAAGGAAGCGAAATGAATACCACAGACACTCAAATCAAAGAGACCGAAGACCAAGCCAAACTGCTTATGGATTATGCCATGGCTTTATCAAAAGCGGCAACCAGTGATCAGGAAGGTTTTAAACTTTTGGTTTTGGATGAGAATTTGAAATTGTGGGTAGAGATAGAAACCTCGCTTAAAAGCGCAAAGAATTTGCTTCCCCAAGATATTCGAGACAATTTGCTCAAATTGTCAAGGTTTGTTGAAAGGATGACACTCTCAAAAGGCACATCAATGAGCAAAAGCGACTTTGATTGCCTAGCTAATATCAATATGCAGATTTCAGAGGGATTGTTAGCAGTTGTTAAAAACTCTTTGGCAAAAGAAGAAGCATATTCTTTGTTGAAATGTGCGGTTGATTTATCCAGTGCACGAGAGGCAAATAATTCCAAAGAATTGGTAACGGCTCTAGATAATAATCTACAATTATGGATTTACATCAAGACGTTAGCCAGTGCCAAAAACAGCAAACTTCCTTCTGAAACCAGAAGTAATTTGGTAAAACTAGCAGATTATGTTTCAGCCAAAACGTTGGAATTAGGTAAAGACATAAACAATATCAACGATTCTGTATTAGACAGCATGATTAATACCAATTTACAAATCAGTGAAGGATTAATCAGTAATAGTAAAGCGACGGCAGCAGCCTAAATTATATTTATAAAAAAACAGCGTTGTCTTTTTAAGCAACGCTGTTTTTTTACAATAACAAGACTAGACACAGGCATAGGTATAGTCCATAAACTTTTGAAGCAAATCTTGTTTACGTCCTCCGGCCTGAATATAGGAATAACAAAAATACTGACAGACCCTGCGCAAATCAAGCGTTTCACGTTCTTGTCTTGCGAGAGCTTTTTTCTTTCCAGATGCCCAAGCCTTAAAAGTAGAAAGAGATAGGAGCTCTTTCCGCAAATCGGATATTTCTTCGAGTTCCGCGGCAATAAGCATCATTTCTTCAAAAGAAAACCTTTCTTCTCTGAGAACAGTATAATACTTTCTCATCTCTTGCGACATTTTGATTTTGTCAAATAGAAATCGCATAATTGATTCGGGATTGTTTTTCCATCTTTGCGTCGTCATGACAGAAGCCAAATCCCCCATTAAAACTTCTTCTTTATGCATTTTTTAATTAGGTTAGGGTTAATAATTATTTTTCAAAATAGAGATCAGGTTTTTGCAAGACATCGTCCAAAAATGCAAAAAATTGTTCTTGAGTGCCATATTTGTATTTTACAAACAAGTAGCAAGAGTAATTTAATACATCACTGACCGATATGTAACGATGCTCAAGACAAAATAACTCATATCCGAGCCTTTGCCGGCGCCAAAAAGATGTTTGTTGAGCTTTGAGAGCATCCAATTCCTTCTGCAATCGAAAGTACTTACGTAGCAAAAGAGCGGTTTGAATCGCGGATTTCCGATGATAATAATGATCATCAAGCCAATCATTAAAATACATTATCATCTTCAAATCGGGTTGATGCTTTTTAATGTTTTTATAAACCATCAATGCCAAAGCTTGGTGCATGATTCTATCCAATCTCTGCGGGTTTCCTTGAGCTGTATAATACAGCGGAGAAAGAGTCTTAAAGTTATTCATAATTCTATATATTTTGGGTTTTACAATTACAGCTAATAATATTTAAGAATGTGAGCATCCTAAAATGATTTGGACAAAAAAGCAACGAAAATATTTGAAAATGTTATTTACTAAAGCAATGCGATAGGTTAGTCTAAGTTTACAAGGAGAATTTTATGGCCAAACCCGCAACAAAATTTTATAATATGTTGGTGCATCTCATAAAGAATAACAAACTTTTTGAGGAGAATGTTGCGATAAAAAATGTATGGAAAAAAGAAGGAAATACTTTTTTAGATATTTATTTTTATCGTAATCGTAAATCCTATGTGTTTGATGCCTTATTTATACATGATATATTGGATTTGACCAATGAAAAGTATTATAAGGATATAGAAAGTTTTGTAACTGATTTTCAAAAGAATGAAGATGATGTAGATATACAAGAAGCTGAAAAAACCGCCTTAAATATAGATAAAAAACTGTTTCAGCCAATTTACATAGATTTGGTAATCATTTGTTTTATAGCGGCATGCGGACATAATTTTTGTTCCATAAAAAAGAAAATTGTTCAAAATTATATAAGAAAAAAACTTTTGTCCACATCCAACTTATCGCGCCAATATTTAGATACTTATATAGAAAGTCTTAAGCCGACAGAGAATGATTTTTACAAAGCGCTTCATGAACTTTCGTCAAAACATCAAGACGATGTAGAGGATTTGAGCCGCGAACTTTTAAAAGTTTGTTTATCAGATGGTCGTTTATCATATCTTGAAAAGATGTATTTGGCAGATATTTTACAAGTTTTAAGAGAGCAGGGTGTAAGACTTGATTTAGGTATATAAAAACTCCGGAATATGTATTCCGGAGTTTTTATCAAGAATTAAATAAAATATTGAATGTATAAAAATACAGTTGAGACCACAATAGTAGTCAGCATAATTGGAATTGACCACTTCATAAAGCCGAGGAAACTGATGGGATGCCCGTTGCGAGCAGCCATACCGGCCACAATAACATTTGCAGAAGCGCCAATAAGAGTGGCGTTTCCGCCAAAGCATGCTCCCAAAGAAAGAGCCCACCAAACAGGCATCATTGCTTCGCGTCCCCCCATAGATGCTTCAACAGATTGTAGCATCGGAATCATCGTTGCAACAAAAGGGATATTGTCAATCGCACCAGATACAATGGCAGAAGCCCACAAAATAAGGAAACTGGCTTTTTCGACGCTTCCACCTGTTAAAGAAATAAATTTTTGTCCCAAAATTCCAAGTACGCCCGTAACCTCTAGGCCGTGCACAATTACAAATAAACCAGCAAAGAAAAATATGGTAGTCCAGTCAACAATAGCAAAAACTTGTTCGACTTTATGATCTCTTTCAATATGCTTGTCTCCCATGGTGTAGAGAAATAACAACACCGCGCCACCAAACATAGCAATAGTCCCGTTAGCAATATGCAAATGTTCGGCCATCACAAAACCAAAGATAACCAAAGCCAAGACGGACAAGGATTTAATCAATAATTTGTGATCTTTAATGCTTTGCTTTTCATCCAAAGCCATAATTTTTTGGCGGCGCAGATTAGTTGTAACCAAACGACGACCATAAAAAAAGTCAAAAATCACAACCAAAATAAGCATGCAAAGGATAACAATCGGCGTTAACTCTTTCAAGAAGTCGGTAAAAGAAAGGTTCAAAGCCGATCCGATAAGAATATTGGGAGGATCACCGATAAGAGTCGCCGTTCCGCCAAGGTTGGAAGAAAAAATTTCAGCCAATAAGAATGGATAGGTGGGAACACCAAGTTTTTTTGTAATCTGAAAAGTAACAGGTACAATGAGCAAAACGGTTGTCACATTGTCAAGAAAAGCTGAAAACACAGCCGTCACCACGGCCAAAACAATCATAGTACCGCGAGGATTGCCATGAACAGCTTTGGCTGCACGAATAGCTACATATTGAAACAAACCAGTTTTTTCAGAGATGCCGACAATCGTCATCATCCCGATTAACAAAGCCAAAGTATTAAAATCAATACCCATAAAGGCTTGCTGCTGAGTTAAAACACCGGCAAAAATCATGACCGAGGCACCGACCAAAGCAACAACGGCACGATTTAACGTTTCCGTAAATAAAGCAATATATGTCAAAATCATAATAACCGATGCCAAGATTTTGGCATCCATCTCCCAAATAAATTGGGCTGTTTCCATTATATTTCCAGCATGCATACAAAAACCTCATTAAAATTCAAAAAACTACCATACAATATAGTCATTAATTCGCTAATATTATCTTAATACATGAATTTTTAGAAAGATACTTTAGTTTTAATAAAAAAAAGCTCCAATCCAGAGATTGCAATAAAAAACCGGGAGCCCGACTTTTGCAAAATTGGATTGGAGCACACACGATGCAGGAAGAGCTATACGAAAAGGCCCGAAAAAACTACTGTCCTAAGGTAGAAATTCGACACTGTCAATTCGTATATTCACAGCACATATTCCGGCAAAGTGTTTATATTTTATTCTATGATCTAATTTTATAATTATATGTATGAGATGGACTCAATACAGCATATTTTTTTTATATTGTCAACGGAAATTTATCTGCGGATAAGATGATTTATAACACCGTAAAGCGTGTTTAGCTCTTGTTCTGTTAGTTGATTGCGCATAAAAATGTTGCGTAAGTTTGTCACCAGTTTATCTCTGCGCTCTTCGGTCTTAAAGTTGCCGCAATCGGCCATTTTTTCTTCAATATATTCGCAGAACCTAATAACCTTGTTTCGAGTTGTAATTGTCGAGTGGTTGGTGATGAGTTCTTCATTTTGTTGTTGAACTTGAGTTTTAAAAATTTCATATCCAACTAGTAATACAGCCTGAGAAAGGTTGAGAGAACAATGTTTAGGATTAAGCGGGATATTTATAATTGCATCAGCCAAACAGACATCATGATTAGTTAAGCCCGTGCGCTCTGGGCCGAATAAAATACCGCATTTTTGCTTGTTTTTGCATAGTTCATTCATTTTAAGGGCAGCAAATTCGGCACTTAATACAGGCTTTGTTTGGTCTCTGTGACGGGCAGTTGTGGCTACGACAAAATTTAAATCCGCAACAGCATCCTCAACGGTTTCAAAAAGGGTTGCCTGACAAAGAATTTCTTCGGCATTGGAAGATGCGGCAATGGCTTTTGCGCCGACGTGGTCTTCTCGAGGTCTAACAAGGCGCATATCAGGCAAACCGCAATTCATCATAGCGCGAGCGGCCATTCCGACGTTTTCCGCTAATTGAGGTTCAACCAAAATGATTATGGGAAGATAATTTGCCATTTTTCGATTCGGATTATTGAATGTTCATAGTTCTATCAATAGGAGCCACTAACTTGTCTTGTAAATACTTTTGGACATCTTCTTTTGAGTTGACATTGACACGTGGTTTTTCTTGCTTTATTTGTTGTGCTTCAGGCTTGTTGAGATTTTGTCGTCTGATTTGAGCTTTTTGCAGTTGTTCCATGACATTGATCAGTTCTTGTCTTTCTTTTGGCGTTGCCTGATCAACATCGTTTATAATTTGCTCGACTAAAGTTTTTTTGACTGCTGCCTTTTGTTGCGGAGTCATAGAAACAGGAGGCGTATTGATATTTTCCGTCTGCACCTGTTTTAAGATATCTTCTGCTGTCGAAGCTTCTGGAGTGTTTTGCTGTATAGGAGCCTGTACGTTGGAATCTGGCTTTGAAACAGTGGCTTGTTCAGAAATCTGTGGAGATTTCATTTTTTTAGGGGTAAACATTTGTCCGTTGGCAGCAGAAATTCCAATCACAATACCTAAAGCAGAGAATAAGATTTTTAATTTCATAGGTCCTCCGCCTAATCAGTAGACAATATATCAAGGCTATTAAACAAGATATTTTCCATATCAAGACCTGACTGATCTTCGACAATATCAAGCATTCCGGAAAACATCGTGTCAAACGGGTTGTTTTGATGCCCAAGACCATCATAGGCTTCACGCAAATATCTGCGGTATGCTTCAGGCATTTCTTTGATTTTTTTATCATATCCTTCAGGTATTTTATAGCCCAAGTCTCTCAGGTGTTGAGTAGCAACCAACATATTATGGCGATTAACTTCCGGAGCAATCATTTCTTGTCCGTATGCTGTCCCATATGTGGTTGCTTCGCCGATATAATTCAATTTGCCATGTTGCCCGCTTCCGCGCCAAGTCTTAACACCGCTTTTGTCTCGAGCTCTGGCCCATGGGTCAACGGGCAAAATATCTGCTCCGTTAGCGGTGTCTTGATAAACGGGAGCTTGAGTGATATCGGTTTCGGCAACATTATCACCCATATAGCCGTCATTAGGCTTAATCTCCCAAGGATTGGCAGGAAGCTGAGCAACGGCAACGGATGCCGTTAACAGAACCGCCATGCAAGATAAGTATGCCTGTGTTTTCATATCGGCCTCCCGAACTTGTCCTCATATAACTCTATCATACTACATAAATTAGCAGAATAATAGTTACAAAATTGTTATAATTTTGAAAAAAAAGATTATTTTTGAGTTTTGTTTTGCAAATTTTTTCTGAGTTCAGAAATTTCTTTTTGCATTTTTTCAAGTTGATATTCAATAGGATCTCTGTCGTTTGCACAAACACCATAGGCCGTAAAGCAAAATTCTTTTTGTTTTTTTTGTTCTACTTTGTGTGCGGGAACGCCGACAACGGTTTGATTAGCGTCAACATCTTTCAAAACAACGGCATTTGCGCCGATTTTGCAGTTGTCGCCGATTTTTATAGGTCCCAACACTTGCGCTCCTGCGCCGACGATTACTCCGTTCCCCAGAGTGGGGTGGCGTTTAGTGGTTATTTTTCCGTTTTTTGTAAATACGGTTGCTCCTCCGAGAGTAACACCGTGATAGAGAGTAACATTATTTCCGATTTCGGAAGTTTCTCCAACAACCACGCCCATACCGTGATCAATAAAAAAACCACTTCCGATTCGCGCTGCGGGATGTATCTCGACGCCTGTAAAAAATCGTGCGATTTGAGACAGCACGCGGGAGGTTAGTTTCCAACCTTTCTTCCACAAAAAGTGATTGAAGCGATAAGCTATAATTGCTTGTAGTCCGGCGGAGCAAAACAAGGCTTCGGTTCGTGTTTTGGTTGCAGGGTCTCTGGCGATAACAGCGTCAATGTCAGCAAGAATCATCTTGAATTTTTTGTTCATTTTGTGCTACATTCCTCAAAATGTTAACAATTTATACAGTATTATCTCTATATAATGCTAAAAGTTCTAAATTTAGGTTAAAAGATTATGACAGAAGTAATATTTAACGGACATGCCGGTCGTTTAGAGGGCCGTTATCATCAAAGTGATAATCCATCGGCACCGGTTGCTTTAATCCTGCATCCTCATCCCCAATATGGAGGAACAATGAATAATAAGGTGGTCTACACCTTGTTTAGTGTTTTTCAGAATTTAGGCTTTTCCGTTTTGCGCTTCAATTTTCGAAGTGTTGGACGATCTCAAGGCAGTTTTGAGGATGGTCCGGGAGAATTATCTGATGCCACTGTGGCGTTGGATTGGTTGCAGTCTGTTAATCCAGAGGCAAGACAATGTTGGATTGCCGGTTATTCTTTTGGAGCGTGGATAGGTTTGCAGCTTTTAATGCGTCGTCCCGATATAAATAATTTTATTGCGGTATCTCCGCCAGCCAATGAAAAAGATTTTTCTTTTTTGGCTCCGTGTCCGACATCTGGTTTGATAACACAAGGTTGCGCCGATGAAATTGTTACCCCTTCAAGTGTGACAACCCTTGTAAAACGTTTAAACACTCAGCGTAATGTTTCTGTTTCCTATGCGATGGTAGAAGAGGCAGATCATATGTATAATAATCACTTGGTTGATTTATACAAAATTGCAGGCAACTATATTATAGATGCCATGAAAAAGAAAACTCCGGCCAAAAAGCGTCGAGGTCGCCGCAGAAAGAGCGAATTTGAAGAAGATGATACATTATTACTTGAAGCAGAGGATAGGGCGGAAGAGTTTGATGATGATAGCGATTTCTCAGATGAGGGAGAAGAATAATAAAGAGCTCGCGATTGCGAGCTCTTTATTTTAATTGTTTTTAATAAAGTTCAAAATGTAAATACGAATGGCGCTGGAAAGGTTTTCGGTTTTACGTTCAGCATCAATTTGCGTAACCAATTGATTGAGACTCATTTTTTTATTGGCGGCGATTTTTTTTAACTCAGCAAGAAATTCTTCTTCCAGACAAATACTGGTAGAGTGTCTTCCGGCAATAACGACAGAAAGTTTACGCATGTTTTCTTCTGTATTCGTCAATAGAAACAACAGTAGCAGTTCCTGAAGTTTTTTTGATGTCTTCAGGTTCATCGTCAGTCATAACGGAAAACGGTTCGTCGCTATTTCCGAAACTGAGAGCAAATTTAGCGTACGGGTCGGCAAAATAGGATATTGCGTCATAAGGAATTCGTAGTGTTTGCGGGACACCGCCGAACGAGAGGTCGACTTCAAAGTAGGTTGCCCCAATCATCAGATTTGCAAACTGATGTTGCAAAACGATGGTCATTTCTTCAGGATATTGGTTTAAGAGTTGAGAAGAAAGGCGAGCGGCTGGATGAGATGTCTTAAAAGTGATATAAAAATGGTGTTCGCCGGGCAATCCTTCCTCGGCAGCAATTTTTAGGGCTTCGACCACAACATATTTGAGGGATTTCTCCACTAGTTTATCGTAGTTTATTTCCAATTCTTTGTTCATATTGATATCCTTTTAATAAAAAAGGGACTTTTCTGTTGCTAGGGAAGTCCCGAACCCCACTTTTAACTATCCAAAGTCAAAAGGATTAAAGTTTGTTGCAAACTGCAATTAAGCAGCCAAAGCAACAGGAGCTACGTTATTATCGTTAGCATTCATTTATTTTTGAACCGATAACGGTGGTATCTCACCGAACACAGCTTACCTGTCTTTACCATACATTGTCGATCCTGTTTCACCCCCAAATTTAAAGAGCTGGCCAATCGGCATATCAGACAAACATCGTAAATTTTTGTTTAGTTAGCCGAAAGAGCGTATCATTTGGTGGAGGTGCCGGGTACTGCCCCCGGGTCCAACATATCTATTTCACAGAGCCTCTAGTGTCATATTCAGATTGCTCTGACCCATATAATATATATCGAAATTTTATAATTTTCAAGCTCAATAAGTAAATCGGCCATAAGAGATAATCTTGTGGATAAAGAAAAGGGAGTGATACCGACAAAAGAAAATCTGCTAACATTAGTCCTGACAAAAGGAGACATACATGACAAAAATTGCAATATGGTGTCGTCATGACGGAGACAATATAATTGGTATCGGCCCAAAGATACCGTGGCATATTCCGTCTGATTTCAGGCGTTTTCGTAAGATAACGGAAGGGTGTGATTTGGTTGTCGGCGAGAAAACTTATGAAAGTTTTCCCAATAGGACGCTTCCTAATCGTAATTTACATATTTTAACGTTGACGCCGAACTATGAAGTCAGCGACAAAGCGCATCATTTCGTTTATGGAGATATAAACCAATTTAAGGAATTTGAGGCTGATTTATATATATGCGGCGGCGCAACGATTTATAAACTGTTTATGACCTCCGGCGAAAAATTAATGCCAGATGTGATTGTTGATAGTCGTTATTGCGGAGAAATAGAACAACTTGATGGTCCTCAAATAAATATAACACCTTGTATTGAGATAATGACAAAGACTTACCGAAAAATTTCTCCCGACTACGAGCAGGAAAACGTATACACTTCTCTGTGGGTAAAAAAAGGAAATTTTGTTGAGCAAAGTGTTTTGAAAAAACTCGTCAATATAATAAGCATTAACAACTAAAACGGAAAAGATTATGAAGCAATACCTTGAAATTTTAAAAGACATCATGGACAATGGTTTGGATGCCGACAATCGTACAGGCATTTATGCTAGAAAAGTATTTGGTCGTCAAATGCACTTTGATTTAAGTCAGGGTTTTCCGCTGGTCACAACCAAAAAAGTCTTTCTCAAAGGAATTATTCATGAGCTGATATGGTTGCTTTCGGGAAATACCAATATCAAATATCTGACGGATAATAATGTCCATATATGGGATGAATGGGCGGATAAAGACGGTAATCTTGGTCCGGTCTATGGTGCGCAATGGCGTAATTTCAACGGCGAGGGGATTGATCAGATAAAAGATGTGATTGAACGTATTAAAAAAAATCCTCAAGATCGTCGTTTGATAGTTACGGCATGGAATCCGGCACAGATAGAACAAATGGCGCTTCCGCCATGTCATTGCTTTTTTCAGTTTGATGTTACCCCCGATGGCAGATTAAATTGTCAATTATATCAGCGTAGTTGCGATATGTTTTTAGGAGTACCGTTTAACATCGCTTCATATTCATTATTGACCATGATGATAGCGCAAGTATGCGGCTTAAAGGTAGGAGAATTTGTCCACACATTAGGTAACGCGCATATTTATAACAATCATTTTGAACAGGTAAAACTGCAACTAAGCAGAGAACCGTATCCGCTTCCGCAAATGAAGATTAATCCCGATGTTAAAGATATTTTTGATTTTAAGTATGAAGATTTTGAATTGATAAATTATCAATGTCATCCAGCAATCAAGGGGGAAGTTGCCGTTTGATACAGGGTATTTTGATGGCACCGTCTTTTCACAGGCGGTGTTATTTTATTGTTAAATGCCAATGAATCTTCTAGTCTTTGAGGTAAGGAGATAAATATGAACAGAACCGAAACGACAGTTTTATTTTGTAAACTACCACATTATGTGGAAAGAGAAGCTAATTTGTCCTATTCGACTCCGGATGCTGCTTGTTTTGATATTTGTGCCGCTATTAATGAGCCGATAACCTTGCGTCCCGGAGAGCATAAGGGCATTCCCACCGGAGTAAAACTTGCCGCAGAATCTCCTTTGTGGTTTAGAATAAACTCCCGTAGCGGTTTGGCAATCAAGCATGGTATCATAACAATTGCCGGTATCATTGATACGGATTATCGCGGCGAATGGATTGTTGGACTTCTTAACACCAATAGTGAAAGCAGCGGCAAGGCTTATACCATCCAACCAGGAGACAAAATAGCTCAAGTTGAGTTGCCGTTTCCTTATAAAGCGATTTTTCAAGAAATAAGTTCCACAGAATTTGAAAAACTC
Organism: uncultured Alphaproteobacteria bacterium; assembly: GCA_944393685.1. Lineage (GTDB taxonomy): Bacteria > Pseudomonadota > Alphaproteobacteria > RF32 > CAG-239 > CAZU01. The sequence goes on along the minus strand of CALYAW010000002.1, from coordinate 160,592 downwards.
ACTACCGATCGCAATGAAAGAGGATTCGGCTCAAGCGGACGTTAAAGATACAAAAAAAGAGCCGCGCTTCACAGCGGGGCTCTCCCAAAATGACTAAAGATCCAATTGCATCCCGCCTAAGCAAGACGTTTATTTTTCATCTGCCGCTTTTTGCCGCGTTTTTCTTTTTCGACAACAGCACCCTCAGGCAAGGGATGAACGATAATCTCATCAGCGCGATAGAAGCGAATCTTCTTATCGGCCATGTTGACGAGATACCCCTTGATTTTCTTCTTTGCTCCGGTTTTCTGAGAGACATCTTTAATGACGGCGCTTTCAGGAGCATACGCTTCAACGGCCATGTGCTGAGTTGTCTTTCCGTGATAGGTGACAGTACTCATGCAGGGCAATCCCATTAAGAAGATTTGACGAGGTTGCGCATACGCGTTAAACTTATCCATTACATGGAGAGCAGCAGGGTTTAATCCTTCTTTATTCATAATTTTGGGTTTTGCGATACCAGAAAAGTAAATAATTCTAGTATCAGATTCTACAATAAAAATTAATAACTCGCAAAAGATAAGACCATATAAGCATATTTTAGAATTATTTGCAAGTAAAAATGACAAAAATTATACAAAAAATAAGCCTGTTTGTAAAAAAACAGGCTTATCAATAGGTTAGAAAGAGTTCAATCTATTGCTGATTAATCAAAGCAATCTCAACACGACGATTCTGCTCTCGTCCAGCCGCAGTCGCGTTAGACGCAATCGGGTTTGCCGAGCCGAGTCCATCAGTAATAATGCGATTACCGTTCACCCCTCTCAAGCGCAGATAATTTGACACGGCATTTGCACGACGCAAGGAAAGAGTATTGTTTGTAGCGGCACTGCCCGTGTTGTCAGTATAGCCGTAAACTTGAACCATAGTTTTGTCATATTCGTTGATAACTTTGGCAATGGAATTCAGCACGGGTTGAAATCCCTGCTTAATAACAGCTTCATTTGTATCAAAAGTAATGTTTCCAGGCATAATCAGATAAATCCGACCATCAACTTCTTTAACTTGCACACCGGTGCCAACCAGCTCTGTGCGCAGTTTTCTGGCTTGTACATCCATATAGGCACCGGTTCCGGCACCGGCTAAAGCGCCAACTCCGGCACCGATAAGGGCGCCTTTTTTCCCACCTGCCAGAGCGCCGATTCCAGCCCCTGCAGCAGTTCCTATAGCCGTTCCCCATGCTGTTTTGGACACTTTAGATTCGCCCGTATAAGGGTCGATTGCGCAAGCAGAGAGTAAAGAGAGCGCAATCAAGCTACAAATAGCTGTTTTATTCATGATTTTCTCCTCAAAAAATGTTTTAACTGAGCGTTATTTTGTTGCTATTTTAGAGTTAAGTCAAGATAAGGATGATACTTGAATAAAAATTTCCGTTCGGGATAAGATTATCAAATCATCAGGACAAAGTTTTCTTGACTTTAGTCTTCATAACCGGGAAGACGTTTTTTATTTTTTTCATAAAGAGCGAAAGCCTCTCGAATAATTTGCTTGGCAGCATCCGGTCCGAGAAAACGTTCAATTTTAACTTCTTTATTTTCAAGAATTTTATAATCTTCGAAAAAGCGTCGTAAAATACGTAAGCAATGCGGCGGTAATTCGTCGATAGAATGATAATGAGCGAATTCAGGATCATCAACATGAACAGCAATAATTTTGTCATCGGCTTCGCCTTGATCAATCATTTTCATAACACCGATAGGGCGAACTCTCATAAGAGAAAGAGGCAAAACCGATTCTTGACACAACACCAAGACATCAAGAGGGTCATTATCCTCACAATAGCTTTTAGGAATAAATCCGTAATTTGCAGGATAGTGGACGGCCGAATAAAGAATGCGATCAACTTTAAGTAGTCCGCTTAGTTTATCAAGTTCATATTTAGTCTGAGAGCCTTTAGGTACTTCAATAACGGCGGTAATAATTTCAGGAGCGTCTATTCCTGCGCTGACGCCGTGCCATGGATGTAGCATTGTTTTTTAATCCTTTAGTTAAAATTTTATAGTATGTCAAAAATATATGAACTGTATCAAAAGTAAAGCACAAAAAAAGGGTGCTGCTTTATTCGCCCGGAGGAGAATTTTTACAGCACCCGATTTAGGGTAATCCCGTCACTACCAAAGAAACCCAAGAACTTTGGTTTTGCTTTGTGACGGGATTTTAAAGGTTTGCCGACGCAACAGTAAGATAATTACCGTGGGTCGGTATATTTTTGCAATAAAAAATCAAAGCTGGACAATAAAGGCCCATCGGAAATCCGTAAAATATATATCTAGTGATTACGTGGTTAAGAAAAAAACGGATTGCCTTGATTAATATGGCACAAGAAACATCTAATATCTAAAAAATTTTTATCGAATAGGCGCATAAAAACATGTTTTGGAAATTTTGTCAAGAAAAAAATAGGGTTTTATTTAGAAAAAGTAATTTGATTATACAAACACGAAAAAAGCCTGCTTTATGCAGGCTTTTTATCAATGGTCGGGACTATTGGATTCGAACCAACGGCATCTTGCTCCCAAAGCAAGCGCTCTACCAGGCTGAGCTAAGTCCCGAGTGTAGCGTTTCAATATCAAACGTTAAAAACTTATTAGCTCCTTTGGCATAACTTAACGAAAAAATTTTATTTTGCAAGAGTATTTTATAAATATACTTGCTTTTATAAGAAAAAAATGTGTATTTTAACAAAAAAACAATAGGAAAATTAATGAAAACGTTTCAACGCACGCGAGAAGATTTTAAATGTGAGCACTGCGGTGTAGAAGTTAAAGGCAATGGTTATACGAATCATTGTCCACGTTGCTTATGGTCCAAACATGTAGATATCAATCCCGGAGACCGTGCCGAAGAATGCGGAGGTCTTATGGAACCTATAGACATAGAGTTAAAAGAAGGAAAATATGTCATTGTTCACCGCTGCCAAAAATGCGGCTTTATTAGGCGTAATAAAGTGTGTGATACCGATGATTTCGATTCGGTCATAGCATTATCACGGCGCAAAACAGAAATGTTAAAAGGCTAAAAGAAAAGGAAGTTTTTAAAGCGAAACTTCCTTTTCTTGTTTTAGGAGTATTAATTTTTACGTTTTTTATTTATGTTAAGTCTTTTTTTCTTGGTTTGCTCAGATGCAGATTTTGGAATAGCGATTTTGAGGATTCCGTTATCATATTCGGCATTGGCTTTGTCAAACTCCAAATCCCAAGGAAGAGGGATGGTCCTTTTAAATGAACCATACGTAATTTCAGAAAAACAGCTTCCATGATGTTTTTGTTCAGTTTGCTGTTTTTTTTCTCCAGAAACGGACAAATATCCATCGGAAGATATTTCAACATCAAGGTTTTCTGGTTCTATTCCCGGAACTTCGGCAGAGACAAGAACTTCGTTTTTATTTTCACTGACTTCAATTTTTGGCTCGGCGATAGTGTCTGCTGTATGTTGAGGAAAATCAAGCATGTTCCAAAAGTGATGAATCATTCCTCTTAAATCGTGATGTGTTTCGTTATTAATTGGAACATTGTGCATCGTCTTGTCGTGATTGGCGGAAGTACTGAGTTGATTGTCCATAATAAATCTCCTTCTCATATGATGTGTACACTCAAGCATATAAGAAACAATATTTTAAATTAAAGCTGAACTTTAGGAGATTATTTGTCGTCAAATTCCTGAGAAAGGGCAATGCCTTTGAGCTCTTGCTTTTTTTTCCATTTTTGTTTGGCATATTGCTGCATATCGGCAACAGTGTCTGTTTCATCGACGATTTCGGCACCAAGAATTGTTTCAATAATATCTTCCAAAGTGACAATTCCTTGCCAATTTCCAAATTGATCAATAACCAAAGCCATATGATTGTGCTCTTTGAGCATAAGATTTAAAACATCTTCAATCTCAGCATCGGGAGAAAAGCTATGCATTTGTCTTGCATATTGATCTACAATATCGGCATCTTTTGCTTTATATGAGCTTGATTTGTGGATATACCCAAGAAACGTTGTTTCTTTTTCATCAATAATGGGAAAACGTGAAAAAGGGGTCGAACTGAGAAAGTTATCAAAGTCAGCAATTTTCATTCCCGGTCGAACGACATGTACAACCGTTCGAGGCGTCATGATATCTTTGAGTTTAATTTCATCTAATCTGACAACATTGGATATAGTTCTGGTACGGGCTTCGTTCAAAACGTTAGAGGCCTGAGCCATACGAGCCAAGGCACGAATTTCATTTGGAATATTGGCCGCGTCGTTACTGTTATTGGTAAACCAACGGGTAATGCTTCCTGATAGCCAAATAAAAGGTAGCATAATGGCAATCATTACATTAAGAACGATAACCATTGAAGGAATAAGTTGCTTCCAATATTTGGTTCCAATAGATTTAGGTAAGATTTCCGACAAGACCAAAATCAAAAAAGTCATAATACCGGAAGCCCACCCGATATAAGCCTGCCCGTAAAGCTCGGTAACTTGAGCTCCGACGCCGGTAGCACCAACGGTATGAGCAACGGTATTCAAAGACAATATCGCAGCCAACGGGCGGTCGATTTTTGCTTTAAGTAATGATATTTGTCGAAAAAGTTTTGGATTCGTCTCTTCAATTTGAGCAATATAAGAGGGAACGATAGATAACAGAGCTGCCTCCATGACAGAGCACAAAAAAGAAAGGGCAATGGCAGTGGTTGCATAAACAATTAAAAGTATCATATTCTTTCACAAGTTGTTAAAAACATAAGACCGAAACTAACAAAAAATTTATAAAAAATAAAGAATTATTATGATAATTTTGAACAAAAGTTTAATAAGGAGGCATTTATGAAACCTCAAAAGGCTTTGGTCACGGATTTTGACGGAACAATTAGCGAAGATGATTTTTTTGCATTGGTGGCAAAAAGATACTTGTCAGCTAAAGATTTGGAGCCATGGCAACGCTATATGGATGGACAGCTCAGCCATTTTGATGCCTTAAACAAAGTTTTTTCAAGAATACGTATTCCGGAACAAGAATTGATAAGCTTTATCAAAACCATACCATTGGATTATACTTTTGAAGAAGTGGCAGAGTACTGTGCCGATAAACACATTCCTTTATACATTTGTTCGGCGGGGTGTGACTATTACATTAACATTTTAATAGAAAAAATAATAACAAGTAAGCATATCAATCTCATAACCAATCATGGAACCTATTCTCAATCAAGAGGATTGGTAATGGAGGCTCCGCGAGAGAGCTTGTTTTATGATCTAAAAGTTGGCATATCCAAAGCAGGTGTTGTTTCGCATTTACTCAGTCAGGGATTTGAGGTCGTTTTTTGTGGCGATGGTCCGCCGGATGTGCGCCCAGCGCAATTGGCAACAACCGTTTTTGCAAAAAAATACCTTCTGGACAAATGTGTTGAATCGAATATAATAACAAGACCATTTCACTCATTCAGAGATGTTTTAAGATATCTCAAGGAGGTCTAAGATGGCATATCTTCCGTATCCGAACAAGCAAATCAATATTCCCTATTTGCTCAAAATAGGAGAGGGCAAACTTCCCAAAATGGGACGTTATCTGGTTGATAAAAATTTTAATAACATAGCATTATTTTGGGGCGAAGGACTGGAAGCTGTATTTGGAGAAGTTTTAAATAAAAGCCTTCAAACATATGGTATTAATATCTTATACAAACAAGAAGTACGTTTTATCAATATAGAAGAAGTAACAAAAGTTGCTTTCAATTTACCAAATAACATAGAGGCGATTATAGGAATAGGCGGCGGCAAAGCTCTTGATTTTGCCAAATATTGCGGATATTTGCTCAAAATGCCTTTTATTTCGGTTCCAACATCTACGTCTAACGATGGTTTTTGCAGTCCCAATTGTTCGCTTTTGGTAGATGGACGCCGCAAAAGTGTTAAAGCGGGAATTCCATTTGGAGTAGTCATTGATTTAGATATTATAAAAAGATGTCCTCAAGTTTATTTTTATTCTGGACTTGGCGATATGATGTCGAAAATAACCGCTTTATGGGATTGGAAAAAAGCCTCTCAAAAAGGAATGGCAAGATATAACGATTTTTCGGCATTAATGGCATATAATTCATTGGATTTGCTTTTTATAAAACATAGCTTTGATATAAATTCCACGGAGTTTCAACGAAGTCTGACCAATTCACTTCTAATTTCCGGCATAGCCATGGAAATAGCGGGAACATCTCGTCCGGCCAGTGGAAGCGAACATCTGATTTCGCATGCTTTGGATGCTATTTCAAAATATCCAAAAATGCATGGTCTGCAGGTCGGAGTTGCCACTTATTTATGCGCCTTGTTACAAGAAAATTCTTCGGTCGAGAATTTACGAGAAGTATTTTTCAAAACAGGTTTCTTTGAATTTGTAAAACAAAATCCGTTTGATTATCACGAATATGTTGATGCCTTGCGTATGGCTCCTTCGATAAAGCAGGATTATTATACGGTTTTATCGGAAAAAGATATGTTTCAACGAGCTGTTAATTTAATAGAACGGGATGATATTTTATCATCATTAATCAAAAAATCTTTTTAAATATCTGGATATCCCATTGTTGATGATTAAATAGCGAATACTTTGTTATTATGCATTCAGCAAGGGAGAAGAAACTGTGGCAGACACCAAAAATACGACATTTTATCAACTAGAACAAGGGTATACAATTACCAAGCTTGATACCAGAGATTGCATGTTTATTTTCAGAGATAACAACCATGAGGTTGTAGCGGTAATAGAAGGATGCCGTCAAAATCTGACATATATAAATCCATATAAGGGGAGGTATCTAAGTTTTCGTGAAAAAAGTATATTACAACGTTTCATTCGCTCAGCCCATTTTCAAATAAATACGGAAGTTGCAGATATCTTAGGGCTCTCCATTATACATTTTTATGATGGTAGAGAAGAGTACTTGAATAAGAGTGAGCTACAGCAACAAATTGCGGATAAATTAAATTGTGTAAGTTTATATGTCAGTTGTCTTGAAATAAATAAGTTAAAGATACCGTCGTCTTCAAAATGTGGTAGCCTTAATCTGTCTAACGCTAAAATAAAAAAAATAGTTATTGAACCCAACAGCAGTATTCACCTAGATTTAAGGGATAACAAAGATATAGAATCCTTACGTATAGGAGAAAATTTTAATGGTAGCGTAAATTTATCTCGTAGCACTGTAGAGAGCATAATTTTAGGAGACAATTGTCGTTGTGACTTGTCAATATCTGAGAGCAAGCGTTGTTTTAATTTAATAATAGCAGATATTTACAGCGGCAATTTAAATGTAAAAGATTCATGTTTTTATGCCATAAAAATAGGTTATTATTGTTATGCCGCGATAAGTCTTGTCCAAAACTTTGGAAAAAGAAATATAGAAATAGGAGATTCTTTTCGAGGCAGTCTGTCTTTAGATGATGTGAGTGTTGACGCTCTTAATTTAGGAAAAGACTGTAGAGGTAAAATCAATATAGTTTCTCATGACATTGAGCATGGAAGTAAAGCAATTCGTATAGATAATGATTTTGGAGGAATTTTAGACTTGCGAAATGCGACGGGTATAGAACGTATTGATGTAGGCAGGTATGCCCGAGGTAATATTAATCTTCTTGGCAATCACGGCATAAAAGTTGCAAGATTTGATAAATATTTTAATGGGTATGCAGATTTTTCCAATTCATCTGTAGAATATGTAAGCGCGGATTATGGCAGTAGTGGAGACTTTGTATTTAATGATTGCGAAAATTTAGTTTTATTGGAATTACCAAGATACAAAAAGTCAAATATCATAACAGAACAAAAGCCGATAGAAATATCAGGAGACAGTCGAAATCTTTATTATCGATACAGGGAAAAATACCTTCCGTATAGTTATTTTAGCCCATTTTATAAAAAAGTATATCATAGTTTAAAAGAGGTTTTTTCGTAAAGATAAGTTATTAAGAATTGTGACAGTTTTGTTACAAAAAACTTGTTAAAAAGACAGAAATATGCTATAAATATAAGTATAGATATCCGCTGTCAAAGGAGGTTATTATGATGAAAAATTCTTCTGAGAGCAAATCAAACTTTTTAGATAGGATTTCCAGTCCGGAGATTACAAAAAGCAAGATTTTTGAAGCTTTGTTCGACGCACGTGGATATGGTCCAGAAGTAAATACTCGCCATGTTTTTTTTCAAGAAGTGATCATCAAATTTAATGCCTCGAAAGCAAAAGCTGTTATAAAAAACCATCTGCCCTATGAAACAGACAGTCATTATGTTGATGTGGCTCTTTGGCGATATATAGAGATAGGCGGAGATCTTAAATCGTTTGATAAAGATTTAGAAATTGCCAAAGAAAATTATGCAAAAACTCATCAATTTATACATCATCTGGCAAAGACACAAAAATGTTATGCCGGTATTTGAATTGGCAATATCAAAGAAGCCGTCATTTTTGTAAATGACGGCTTCTTTTTAGGTGTCAAAAAACTAGATGTTTTCCTCCATACCGAGATTGCGATATTTAATTCGAACATCATACTCAGAACCATAAGATTGTATAAGTTCATCGGCAATAGTCTGAGTTAAGTCTGTCAGGTATTGACTGCGTAAAGCATTCATTTCTTTTTCTGGCGGCATTTTATCGGCCTGAATAATTTTTGCAGGAACAGCAATCACAAATTCATCACCGTTATTAAAGACTTTCGGAGTGTTAAGAGCTTCATGAAACAACTCTTGCATTTGGATTGGGTTGAGTTCGTCAAAGGTTTGATCTTTTTTTAACGGAGCGGTGGTCTTAAACCCAACCCCAAAACGAGCGGCAACTTCGGCAAATTTATCACCATTTTCAAGGTCATGAGAAATATCATTAACCAGCTCTTGTGCAATAGCGGCTTTTTCATTATCTTTCCAGAGTTTAATAATATCATTGCGAACCTCTTTAATATCTTTGAGACTGGCTTCATTAATGTTTTCTATCTTAAGCAAAACAAAACCATCGTCAGTTTCAATAATTTGGGAAGTTTCACCTGTATTATATGAAAAAGCTGTATCAATAAAATCTGGCAATTGCGCCAATTTTTTATCTTTTTCTTGTATTGATTTTGCGGTTCCGGTCTCGGTTAATCCTGATATTTTATGGATAGTTGCGTTATATTCTTTGGCAATTTGTTCCAACTCAGCTCCGGCCCCGAGCTTGTCTTCAATTTCCGCGATTGTATCACCAGCCTGATCATAGGCTTTATCTTGTTGAATAGTTTTAATAATTTTAGCTTTGACAGAAGACAAGGTTGTTTCTTTTTTAGGGGAGATAGAAACAACTTTCATAATATGCCAACCAAGGTCAGATTTAATAGGTCCTGCGATTTCACCTTTTTTAAGAGCAAAAACAGCCTCACTCATGTCGGCAATTAACATATCTTGGCTGACATCCCCAAGTTCGGTAGAAGACTTGTCTTGCTTTGCAATATTTTTTGCAACACTATAAAAATCTGCTCCTGTATCAAGAGCTGCTTTAGCTTTATCAGCATCGTCTTGATTGTCAAAAACCATTTGTAAGACATTACGTTTTTCGGGAATAACATAATCATTGATATTTTGTTCATAATAAGATTTGAGCTCTTCATCAGAAGGAATATATTTTTGAGCCAAAAGATCTGTTGAAAATTCAATAAAAGCAATATCTCTGTTTTCGGGCTCTTCAAATTGAGCTGCAAAATCTTGATAATATTGATTGAGTTCATCTTCTGAGATTTTCCGATCAATTTTCATAGCATCTGGCTTAATAGAGACATACTGAAAAACTTTTTTCTGTCCGTCGAGTTTAGCAATATACTTATCCATAAATTTAGGTAAAATCATTCCTTCAATAGGAGCGGCCACCAAATGTTGTTTAATGACATCACGTCGCAAAGTATCAATATACTGTTTTTCGCTCCATCCGGAGAGGCTTAAGATGCTACGCATTTTTTCAAGACTGAATTGTCCGTTTGCATCCATAAATTCAGGTTGCAGATATATAATTTTTCGAATCAAATCATCGCTGATACTGATGCTGTTGTCTTCCGCGGCTTTTTGAATGATGGCGTTTACAACATTTTTGCGCACGATTTCCAGTGTCATAGCATTTCTGAACTCGTCACTAATATCGGCGGTATCACCGAGCATGGCTTTTGCGGCCTGAAGTTGTTGATTAAGCTGGGCATTGATTTCATCACGATAAATCACTGTTCCGTCAACTTTTATAATTGGTCGATTTGCATTTGCATGCCCCAGGTATCCGGAGATACCGAACAATGACATGAAGGAAAGAGCCGTGAGAATCAAAATTCCTTTAACCCAGAAACTGTCTTGAAAACTTCTAATTTTTGTAATCATCAACATATATCCTATTTGTAAATCATTTATCTGAGCGAGATTATATCAACAATGATAATTTATACAACTCTATTCAATAGTTGTTGAAAAGTTTTTTTGAGTGTGCTAGAAGGAGAGCATATTTTTATAAAGAAGAGGAAAAACAAATGGCTCGAAAAAAACTGATTGCAGGTAACTGGAAAATGAATGGTCTGACGGCAGACGGTCTAGCTTTAGCAAAGGGGATTGCCGCGGAAGTTAAGGCTTTGGGCAAACCGCAATGTGAATTTTTGGTATGTCCGCCGTTTACACTTCTTTCCGCAGTAAAAAAATCTTTACGTGGAGCTAAAGTAGCTTTAGGAGCGCAGGATTGTCATTATGATTCTAAAGGAGCTCATACCGGAGATGTTAGTCCGTTAATGTTGACAGATATAGGTTGTTCATACGTTATCTTGGGACATTCGGAGCGAAGAGCCGATCACGGCGAGTCGAATGAGCTTATTTGTAAGAAGGCTATATCAGCTCATCAAGCCGGACTAAAAACAGTAATATGTATAGGCGAGACGTTGGAAGAAAGAGATTCCGGTCAAACAATTGATGTCTGCAGTAAGCAGATATTAGGCTCTGTTCCAGAGAGTGCGACAGCGGCAAATACGGTAATAGCCTATGAGCCGGTATGGGCGATTGGCACCGGCAAAACCCCAACAGCGCAAGATGTCGAAGATGTTCATGCGGCTGTTCGAAAAGTATTAAGCAAAAAGTTGGGTAAAGGCAATGCCAACAAGATGCGTATTTTGTACGGTGGGTCAGTCAAGCCGTCTAATGCCAGGGAATTTTTATCTTTGCCGGATGTTGATGGAGCATTGATTGGCGGAGCCAGTCTCAAGGTTGAAGATTTTATGGCAATAGCTAAAAATTCAGGCTGTTAATTGAATTTAGATAGAAGGAAAGAATAATGGGATCTGTTTTATTGGTTATTCATTTATTAGCATGCATATTCTTAGTGGCCGTTATTTTATTGCAACGTTCTTCAGGCGGCGCTTTGGATGGTCTCGGAGGCGGTAGCGGAGCTTCGAATTTCTTGACAGCACGCGGAACGGGCAATCTTCTGACGCGCACGACGGCAATTTTGGCGGTAATTTTGTTTGCTACCAGTATTTCGCTTTCATTATATTACAAAGGCATGAGCCGTCCGAGTGGTTCAATTCTGGAAAATGCGCCGGCACAAAGTGAGCCTGCAGCACCAAGCGCACCACAGGCACCGGTCTCTGGCAAATAAATGAATAAACACAACAACATAAGCAAAGGCATCTTTTTCTAAAGGTGCCTTTGTCACTTTAAAATATTGCGGATCAAACACATAAAAGGATGGTCAAATGTCTGAAAAAACAAAATTTATATTTATAACCGGCGGTGTTGTTTCTTCTCTTGGTAAAGGATTGGCATCAGCCTCACTGGCATCTATTTTACAAGGTTCTGGTTTTAAGGTCAGGATGCGTAAATTAGATCCATACTTAAATGTTGATCCGGGTACAATGAGTCCATACCAGCATGGAGAGGTATTTGTAACCGATGATGGAGCCGAGACCGATCTTGATCTTGGTCACTATGAGCGTTTTTCAGGTGTTTCTTGCCACAAGACGGATAGTATCACAACCGGAAAGATATACCAACGTGTGATAGACAAAGAGCGCCATGGAGATTATCTTGGAGCCACAATTCAGGTTATTCCGCATGTAACCAACGAAATCAAAGACTTTATTCTTTCAGACATCACTGATGAAGACTTCGTATTGTGCGAGATAGGAGGAACAGTAGGAGATATAGAAGGACAGCCGTATCTGGAAGCAATCCGTCAAGTTGCATACGATCTAGGACGTGAGCGGGCAATGTTTATTCATGTAACATTATTACCCTATATTCCAGCAGCGGGAGAGTTAAAAACTAAACCGACACAACACTCAGTAAAGAAACTTCAGGAATATGGAATTCAGCCGGATATGTTACTATGCCGTTCTCAAATGGCCATTCCCGAGGGAGAAAAACGCAAAATAGCTTTATTCTGCAATATTCGCGAAGAAAACGTTATAGCAGCACTCGATGTCAGCAGTATTTATCAGGTTCCGCTTTCTTACGCGGCGGAAGGAATGGGGCGACAAGTTTGTAAACATTTTGGTATTCATCTTGAACAAGAACCAGATTTGAGCAAATGGCAAAACATAATAGAAACGCTCCGCCATCCGGAAGGAGAGGTCAGAGTAGCTGTTGTTGGGAAGTACACTCAATTATTGGAAGCATACAAATCATTAAATGAAGCTTTGGTACACGGAGGGATTGCCAACAAATATAAGGTTAAAATAAAGTGGATAGATTCTGAATTATTGGAAAAGTCAGACAATTTAGATGAACAATTGGGTGATGTAAGCGCCATTTTGGTTCCCGGAGGTTTTGGCAAACGCGGTACAGAAGGAAAGATTTTGGCAATTCGTTATGCCCGAGAAAACAAAATTCCGTTTTTAGGTATATGCTTTGGTATGCAAATGGCCGTTATTGAAACCATGCGTAACGTAGCAGGGATTAAGAATGCCGGCACAACGGAATTTGATCCTGATTGTGAACCGGTTGTTGGTTTAATGACGGAATGGGACAAAGAAGGTTCAAAAGAAGTTCGCAGCAAAGATGGAGATTTAGGTGGAACCATGCGTTTGGGAGCGTATCCATGCGTTTTGTCTCCGAATTCTTTTGCATATAAAGCCTATGGAAGCGACAAAATTTCCGAACGACATCGCCATCGTTATGAAGTCAATATGAAGTACGAACAAGCCCTACGTATGGCCGGGATGAATATTTCCGGAAAATCACCAGATGGAAAACTTCCGGAAATAGTTGAAATTCCGGATCATCCGTGGTTTGTCGGAGTGCAATTTCATCCAGAGCTTAAGTCTAAGCCGTTTGCTCCGGCCCCATTATTTGTTGCTTTTATCAAAGCAGCCATTGACAAGAGCCGCTTGCTTTAATATTTAAGAATGGTCAATATTAAGAAAGCGAAGAATTAAATGAAGTTGAAAACACTGATATTGAGTGTGGCTTTTGTATTTTGTTCATGGAATGCAAAAGCTGGCATAAAAGAATATTGGGAAGATTTGCAAAAAAATGTTTCTACGACCTGGGCCTCAGAAGACTATGATGCATATATTCCAGTTTATGCATGGCACAATCGGCTGACTTATGATAAAAGTCACATTGATAAATACAATGAAAACCCATGGGGATTTGGTTTGGGTAAATCGTATTATGACGATAAGGGCAATTGGCACAGTCTCTATGCAATGGCTTTTAAGGATTCTAACAAACATTTGGAAACATTTTTTGGTTATGCGTGGATGAAAAATTGGTTTGTTGACTGCAATCCAGACTTTAGAGTTGGGGTAGGCTATACTCTTGGGCTAACGCAAAGAAGCGAATGGCTTTACATACCGGTTCCTGCGCCGTTGCCATTGGTAGGAATAGAATACAAAAATATAGCGCTTCAGGCAGCTTATGTTCCTGGTGTCAAGAATGACGGTAATGTTTTGTTTATCTGGACGCGCATAGCTATAAATTAAGCGGCAGAATTTTGACAAAATGTTGAAAATTTCGAAAATGCTTGACGTTTTCTGTTTTTTGTATATAACAGCATATAGGAAGAATGCTGTTATCTAAGAAGGAGAAGATATGGCTGATATAACGAATTTTTATCCGCAAAAGAAAATTAAAGTTGCCGATTTTGAAATTGGCAACGAGCTTCCGCTGTCTTTATTGTGTGGTCCATGTCAGATTGAAAGTCGCCAACATGCAATAGACATATGTGGTTCTATGCGGGAAATAACTTCTAAGATTGGGATGAATTATATTTTCAAGGCATCCTTTGACAAAGCCAATCGTACATCAATTAACGGAGCACGCGGCGTTGGTATAGAAGAAGGGATGCGTACGTTTGATGAGATAAAGAAACTTTATAATAACATTCCTATCGTAACAGATGTTCATGAAACATGGCAATGTTCGGAAGTTGCCAAACATGTTGATATGCTTCAAATACCGGCATTTTTATGTCGTCAGACGGATTTAGTCGTTGCGGCAGCCAAAACAGGGAAGGTCGTAAATGTAAAGAAAGGACAGTTTTTAGCTCCTTGGGATGTCAAAAATATAGTAAAAAAAGTAACAGACAGTGGCAATGAAAATGTCTGTATTACCGAACGCGGAACCAGTTTTGGTTATAATACCTTGGTTGTTGACATGAGAGCTTTTCCGCAAATGGCAAGAGACACGGGATGTCCGGTTATCTTTGATGCGACACACTCTGTTCAGCAGCCAGGGGGTCAAGGCTCTTCGACCGGAGGCCAAAGAGAATTTGCTCCTGTTCTGGCAAGAGCTGCTGTTGCGGTGGGTGTGGCAGCCGTGTTTATGGAAACTCATGAAAATCCGGATAAAGCCTTATCGGATGGACCCAATACCATTGCCCTAAAAGATATGCCGGCTGTTTTGGAAGAACTTTGGGCGTATGATGAGTTGGCCAAGCAATATCGTCAGCTTGAAAAAAGAACAAAACAGGCGGTATAGCAAATTGTGTTATAAACACTAAAAAAGGTCTGAGAGTGACTCAGACCTTTTTTATTTAATGAGAATGACGGCTTCAAGTATAACAACACATCCGAGATACATTAAGAAACGGAATATGTTGTAAGCAATCATCATTTTTTCCATACATCTGGACCTCTTAACCATATGAGCAACCCATGCATTAGGGCTTCGTCTGGTTTTTTGCAGCTTATCGAGCTTTTTTTCATACCAACAATAGATAATGAAAAATATCCCGCCGCCACCCCAGAGTGTCAGCATAATGGCAAAAAAAGCTGCAGTTCCATAGGTATTAATCAACACGCCCAAAGCCAGAGCAATGCCGATAAAAACAGAGACTAATATTTTCATAAGGCGATAGCGTGATTGATTAATGTGATAAAAGCAATAACGCCAGCTTCGAACAGCAGAAAAACAGCCATTGAACGCTGTTGCGCTGCCACGACAGTCCAAAAAACACGTTGTCTGCGATTGACACTTTTTAAACGAGCCTGAAAAAAAGCCGTTACAAATAGAATCGTCGCAACACAAAGCAGTGCGAACACAATTTCTTTGATATTAAACCAGCAAATACTGGGCCAAAGAAACAATAACTTAATACCGCCCCACAAACCTGCCATCCAGGTCAGGACAAAGAACCACAAATTAGCTCTAGTTGCTTGTTTGACAATTTTTCTCATTTTACTTGGGTTTTAATTTTTAATAATTTATAAGTTGTTTCATATCAATGAATACAAAATAACTTTTTTTGTCCAAAACGTCAAGAGAGTTTTATAAAAAAAGCCGTTGACCAAATTCTTGAAAGTAAATAAACTCAGGGTGTTTAAGGAGAGAAAATGCAGTTTCAAGACGAGGGTTACATCGTAAATATACGTAAGCATGGAGAGAGTGGCGTTATACTAACACTTGTCAGCCGATTACACGGCAAGGTAACAGGCTATGTAAGAGGAGCATTAGGAAAGCGGAAATTATCAATATTTCAATTAGGAAATCTGGTTGATTTTGAGGCCTATTCAAGAGTAGACAACAATATGCTGACACTTCGCGTAGAGCTTAAGACACCGTTTGCGGTGCGTTTTTTAGGTGATGCGAATAAGTTGCAGGCGCTTACCTCTTTTTGCGCATTATCGAGTTTTTGCATGCCGGAGCTTCAAAACCTAGAACGGTTATATTATTACGTCGATAGTTTTTTTAATCTTATAGATGAAGATAATTGGCTAGTGCATTATTCTTACTTTGAATTTTATCTTCTTGAGTTTCTTGGGGTGGGGTTGGATTTGAGTGAATGCGCGGTTACCGGCAGTTCCGAAAATCTAGCCTATGTGTCGCCCAAAAGCGGAAAGGCTGTATGTGCAGAGGCGGGGTTTGCATATCGCAATCGATTATACAGATATCCACATTTTATTTTGGAACAAAACTATCATCCCACAGACGAAGAATTGGCGGATTTGCTAAAAATGTGTGAGTTTTTCCTCTATAAAAACTTTTTTGCCACACATAACTTGAAATTTCCGGAATGCCGTGTTAATCTTGCCACAATCATTAAATAAAAGCCCTTAATATCAGGGATTTTCAGTTTGGAATACAGCTTTATGGAACAGGAAGAAAAAGTCAAAAACGTCTCCATGGCCGAGGAATTAAGCTCGCGCTATTTATCATATGCCATGTCGACCATTGTGGCTCGCTCATTACCCGATGTGCGGGATGGTCTTAAGCCGGTTCATCGTCGTTTGCTTTATGCCATGCGTCAGCTTCACTTAGATCCAAAATCCGGTTTTAAGAAATGTGCGCGTGTTGTTGGAGATGTTATCGGTAAATATCATCCTCACGGAGATAGCGCTGTTTATCAGGCGATGGCTCGTTTAGCACAAGATTTTTCCGTTCGCTATCCATTGGTTGATGGTCAAGGAAATTTTGGCAATATAGATGGAGACGGTCCAGCGGCCATGCGTTATACAGAGGCCAGATTAACGGAATTTGCCGTCGCTTTAATGGAAGGTCTCAATGATGATGCTGTAGACTTCAGAGATACATACGACGGCGAGGAATCAGAACCTGTTGTTATGCCGGGGGCTGTGCCTAATCTGTTATGTAACGGAGCCTCTGGTATTGCTGTTGGTATGGCAACAAATATTCCGCCGCATAATCTTTCGGAAGTTTGTGATGCTTTATTGTTATTGATAGATAAACCGGATATTGAAATAGAGCCTTTGGTACGTAAGATAAAAGGGCCTGACTTTCCGACCGGAGGCATTATTGTTGATAAGTTTTCAACCATATTAGACGCTTATACCCAAGGAAAAGGAAATTTTCGAATCCGCGCCAAATGGGAAAAAGAAGATCTTGGTATGGGGCAATATCAGATTATTATAACCGAGATACCATATCAGGTTGTAAAATCCAAATTGATAGAAAAAATTGCTCAATTACTACAGGATAAGAAAGTTCCGTTATTAAGCGACGTCAGAGATGAGTCGACACATGATGTTCGCATCGTGCTTGAACCCAAAAATCGTAATGTTGATGCCAATGTATTGATGGAACTTTTGTTCAAACAAACGGAATTGGAAATCAAGTTCAATATGAATATGAACGTATTGGATTCTGATGGAGTTCCTCGGGTTATGAGCATAAAAGAGGTGTTGCGGGAATACTTAAACCATCGCCAAAAAGTTTTAATCCGCCGTTCCAATTATCGTCTCGGTAAAATTAACAATCGTCTGGAAATACTTTCAGGTTATTTGATTGCATATCTCAATTTGGATGAGATTATACGCATTATCCGCGAGGAAGAAGATCCCAAACAGGTGATGATGAATAAATTCAGTCTGAGTGAAAATCAGGCGGAAGCGATTCTAAATATGAAATTGCGGAATTTACGCAAGTTGGAAGAGGCAGAAATTCGCAAAGAATTTGACGAATTGACAGCAGAAAAAGAGGGGTTGGAAAAATTACTTGGCAGTGAAGAACTTTTGTGGCAAAGAATTGCCGAAGAAGTCAAAGCAATCCGAGAGAAATTTGGTAAGAAGACGGCTTTAGGGCGTCGTCGTACGGAATTTTCTGAAGTTTCCGATGATATTGAAATTTCAATAGAAGCCATGGTTGAAAAAGAGCCCATAACGGTTATTTTATCTCAAAAAGGATGGATTCGCTGTACCAAAGGTCACAATGATCTTAAAGAAGATTTTAAATTTAAGGATGATGACAGTCTATTAATGGCAATTCATGCCCAAACAACGGATAAGATAGTTTTGCTTGATAATTCGGGTAAATTTTTCAATATATCCGGCAGTGAGATTCCAAGTGGTAGAGGTTTTGGTCAGCCGCTACGTCTGATGGTTGATTTAGGTAATACGGATAATATTGTCAGTATGTTTGTTTTTGAGGCAAAAGCATCGTATTTGATAGCATCCAATAGCGGCAGAGGCTTTGTGATAGATGAAAACCATATAATAGCGCAAACGCGAGGCGGTCGCAAGATCATGAATGTTGCCGATGGAGAAAAGGTCAATTTCTGTACCAAGATAGAAGGCGATATGGTTGCTGTTGTTGGCGAAAATCGTAAGTTATTAATTTTTCCACTTGAAGAGGTTCCGACAATGGCCAGAGGCAGAGGAGTCTCTTTGCAAAAGTATAAAGACGGTGGTTTGGCTGATGTCCAGATATTTAAGAAAGAGGAAGGTTTTAAGTATGCTCGTTCCGGCGGAATGAAGACTGAAACAGATTTGTTGACATGGATTGGGCATCGAGCTCAAGTCGGCAAACTTGTGCCGTTTGGTTTTCCGAAAAACAATAAATTTATGGGCTAGAGAATTAAGATTAAAGAGAAAAGGGGCTTGACACAAGGGTAAAGCCCCATTATCTTTATACGGAACATACAAGTGTCGGAGTTTTTAATGTATTTTATTTTGCAAGACATATGCAAACGAAAACTGACCGCCGGAATTTAAATTCCGGCAGGGGGGCTCCCTTGAGCCTGTGTTTAAGGCCTTTTATCCTAAATAAACATTGATAATTTCTATTTGAGGAAAGCTATGTCTGCAACTCCAGTGATTTTGAATGCGCGTTTACGCAAGAATAATGAACCTTACCAAATTCGTCATCTTCAAGAAAAAGATATATTGGCAATAACGACTTTACACAAAATTATATTAGATAATTTAAAGCCGGGGCAAGAATGTTTTATACACAAGAAGTCATCGGATGATTTTCGAAAAATGATTCAAAATCCGCAACATTTATTCATAGGAGCATTTTGTGGAGAAAATTTAATAGCATATGCGTCGGCCAACTTTGTTAATCAAAGGACAATAGATAATGTTTTGCCGAATTTTGCATTAGATTACGAAGCAGATAAAATCGCGGTTTTAGAGCAGGCTTCGGTTAATCCGGCTTATAGAGGTAATAATCTTGCCTCAATTATGAATGCCTTACGTCAAAAAATAGCTTATCAGGAACATGGACGTCGTTATGCTGTCACGATGGTAGATATTAAAAATTTTTATAGTTATCGTAATGGTTTTCGTAATGGAATGTGTATTACACAAGCGGCCATAGATCCAGATGACGGCGGTCACATAATATATATGTCAAAAGAGATAGGAAAAGAAACCATGTTTAACATAAGCCATATTCCTCAAGAACTATCTTATGAAGAAATGGATATAGATAATGTTTCAGCATTGATAGAGCAGGGATATGTTGCACGAGGCTATGATGATAGCCGACGTAAAGTTATTTTTAATAAAACCAATGATTTTAAATACAAAAGCCGAGAGGTAAAAGTAAAAAGATTATTAACCTCCGCCGTAATTTTTTCACCAGCTGCAGCACGAGGAATAAGATGAGTGAAATTCTGTTTGAGTTTGTTAGGCATGGTTCAAGCGTCAAAGTTACGGCCATAGAGCCGGAGACACGAATAGAGGCGAGTGTTGTTGTACCAGCTGGTTTAACACAAGAGCAAATGAAAATTCAGGCCCTAAGTCGTCTTAACTATGTTTTGCGAAAACGAGCGGAAGAAGAATAAATTTTATTTTGACATGTGGATAAAATGCGATTCTAGAAGTATAAATATTTCCCTTTTTAAATTTTATGGATTAAGATAAGCACAGTCTGAAAAGGCAAGGGGAATATTATCTATACAATGGGGAATTAAATTGATGTCCAGTCAACAAACTGACAGCAGTCGGTCCAAAGCGAACAACTCTCTTCCACAATTTATGAAAGAACAGCCGACATACACCGAGATTGAAGAAAAACAATCGTGGCTAAACAACAATTTGCACAAACTAATGATAAGTGTCAGTATCATATGGTTTGGAGTTGTTTTAATATATATTACGCAGTTTTTTGGTTGGTCAAATCTATTTTTGATGATGCCAGACGAGTTTGGCGGATTTTTGGCAGGCATAACACTTCCGTTGGCAATCATATGGGTTGTTATGGCTTATATTGATAGAGGTAGTTCTTTTAAGCAAGAAGCCAAATTTTTGCGTGCGTACATGAATCAGCTTGTCTATCCTGAAGATGGTGCACCGCAAACGGCAAAAGCCATGGCAGACGCAATAAGATCTCAGGTTGTTGAATTACAGCAGGTCTCCAAGGCAGCGACACAACAAACAGCAATCATAAAAGATGAAATGAAATCTAATATTGCAGAACTCTCCAAATTGATAGCGACATTAGATACATATTCATCTAAAACAATAGTAGAGTTAAGTGAGAGTGTAAAATTTATTTCCCAAAATTTTGAGAACATAACGGATAAAACGAAGAGTTCTATTGCCACATTTAGCGAAATGAACAAAGATTTTAGCGAAGAAGCCGCTGATATTGAAAATAATCTTGGTAATTTGTTTAATAATTTATTGCCAAGAATCAAAGAATTGAAAGAAGCAGCAGAACTTTTGCATAATATTTCTGATGCCAACAACCATTCTATGCATCGCGCTAATGAAGAGTTGCGTCAGTTTAACAGTGAGGCAACGGCTAATCTTGCAAATTTAAGCGAAACACTTGATACACAAACATCCATGCTGCAAAATATAGCGCGAAGCGCCATTGAAAACGGCAATATTATAAAGAAATCGGTTTCGACAGAAGTAGAAAAACTTGGAGCATTGGTCGAAACGCATACAGAAAAACTTGAAAAATCAATTGCCGTTGCAAATGATGTTCTCAAATCCAAAATAGATGAGCTGGGTAAAAAAGCAGCAGATAATATAATAGAAATAGACAATAAAATTCAAAAAACCGTGCAAGGTTTGGACGGTTCAATAGATACGCAGATAAAAAAAGTCGATACTGCGATGACCAAACATAATCACGACATGGTTACATTGATAAAGACATTAGATACCAAAGCAGAAGATGTAAATGCTAAATTATCCGTTCACAGTGATCTTTTGGCACAAGAAATAGACAAACTAATGGTTCGCAGTAACAACCTTGAGGACAGTATTTCTACTCAAGTTTCAAAGATGAACAATGTTTCTTCTCAAGTAATAGATGCAATGCAACGAGTTGACCTGTCAATGGAAGCCAACATAAACTCATTGCGAGAAAAAAGTACAATGGCAAGTGATGATTTGCATCAATATATAGAAGACTTGCAAGAAAAGACATCTGATTTAGAGCGACTAAGTTCGGATGTATTAGATAAGTCGGCACAAGCCGGAGATGTATTGCTTGCTCGCCACAAACACATCAAAGAAACAATTTCCAGTGTAAATGCACAGATACAAGAGCTTAATGAATTAATAAATACTTCATCAGAAAATCTGCGCAACCAGTCTTCTGATTCATCACGACAAATGAGCGAGATTGCAGATGCGATGCAGAAACATGCGGCACTACTCACGGAAGCAACAACAGTTGTTGTTGCTCAAAGTCAGGTAAGTGAAACATCATTGGCACAACAACAAAAGAATATTACAGCTTCAGCAGCCAGAGTTGAAGAAATCAAATCAGAACTCAAACGACAAATTGAGGATTTGTCATCAGCCTCGGCATTGTTGGAGAGTGATGCCGCGGATACCGTTAATACTCTAAAGCAAAATTTGAATATTATGTTGGCATCATGTAATGATGTTATTAATAAGAGCAAAGCAATTAATGATAATTTATCAGAGCAAGCCAATCAATTTGATACTTCAGCAAATCGCACACTTTCAAAAGTAACGCAATTTGAGAGTGTCTTAACCGTTCAAAACCAAAACATGGATAATCTTATGCAGGTCATTGGAGAACGAGCGGCTAATATTGAAGATATATTGATCCGTCAACACAAAAATATTAATGATATGACCCAATTGTCACAAGAGAGCTTGACCAAGGCCATGAATTCCTTTGAAGAACAAAGTAAAGGTCTGAATGATATATCAAGAAGCACAGCTTCATATGTTGCAGAAGTGGCTCAAGGGATGGATGCCAAAGCAGCGTCTCTTAATATATTGTTTAAGCAACAAGAAGATGAATTTTATAGTTTTTGCGACAAGATAGCAGAAAATGCCGATATAATGAAAGAAGCGCTCAAGAAGCAAGTTGGTATTATAGAGCAGAGTGCGGATAAAGTATTTTCACGCATGGTCATGTTGGAAGAAGATACCTCTCGGCATGCGGATTCTGTTGTTGCCAACTCGACACAGTCGATAGAACGCTTAAACGAGATAGAAGAACTGATAGCATCCAAAAACACCAATATTTCGCATATGGTTGAAGAAGTGTCTGAAAACCTACGGAGTATTTCAGGCAAAATGCAAGAAGCTCTCAACATGTTTACAAATAATGCAAAGCAATTAAAAGAGGAAGCAAAAATCTCTAGCTCTGGTATACTGTCAAGTTGCAACGAGCTTTCGGCTGCACAAACCAACTTGAGCAAAGAAACATCCAACGTGGTAAAACTTATCAATGAGCACACTAAGAATATAGATATTTCAATGCTTAAGGCACAAGCACAAGGAGAAGAAATCAACAGAATGCTTTCTTCTCAAGCTGAGAGCATGGTAGAAGTAGCCAATACATTAGCAACGCAAAGCCGCTTGGGAGAAACATCTTTAGCTCAGCAATATCAGTATTTGACAGATGCATCACTACAAGTTTCGAATAAGATGAAAGAAGTTAATGATAGTTTCAAGAACAATACTGCAGATATGTTTGATATGACTACCAAACTTGCGTATGAATTTGATGTTTTGAGTGATCGATTAATCAAAGCCGGAGAAGATGTAAACAAGGCATCAAAAGCATCCATGAAGAATATGGATCAAGTCAGCTTAACATTAACACAAAATACGGAAGATTTAAATGAGGCGATTAATTCGTCAATAGCTGAGTTTGCCAAGGTATTTAAGGAATACGAAAAATATTTAGCAGGCTTCAATACCGTAACAGCAGAAACCAGTACCAGTGTTTATGAGATAAATAATCTCATAAGCGATCAAAGCGCAAAAATGGTGAAAATATCAGATGATACCAAAAAACTGGTTGATTGTTTTAATACGGTACTTAATGATACCTCCAATGAGTTGGCAGAAAGAGCCAACGATGCTTATGACAAGGTAAAAGGATTGGGCAAGGATTTAAAAAATCTTGGAATGCAGATGGAAGAGGCAGCAAAAGTAAGCGCAACACATTTAACATCTTCCGGAGATAAATTGCGAGCCTCCATTAGTGAAATTGCCGCAAATGCCGAAAGAATATCAAACGAGATATTCTCCTCAGGGGAAGTTTTTGTAAAACAGTCACAAGCTTTGGTCGCCACAACAGATGATACAGTGGCCAAGATTAATTCCGTAATGGGATCTTTGTTAGAGGCCGGAAAAGATTTTGGTTTGCAAGGAGATAATCTTGTTCAGCAAAGTATGCACTTTAATGACGTTATTGGCAAACAAATAAAACAACTAAATGAAAGCACCAAGAAAGCCAATGAGACATTAGGAGAGTTGAGTTCAGCGCATCAAGAAATAAAGATTGAGCATTTCTTAAAAGATGCAGCCGGCATTATAGAAAAATTACAAAATGTTTCGGTTGATATTAATAGAATATTTAATCCCAAAGATGAAGAAGATTTATGGAAAAAATTCTATAATGGTGACAGCGGGGTATTTATTCGTTATCTATCTAAAAACATGACGAAACAGCAAATTACGGCTATTCGCAGTGAATTTGAGAAAAATAATGAGTTTAGGGGGTTAATAAGCTCATACCTTTCTGAATTTGAAGTTCTAATCAGCGCAGCAAAATCTCATGAACATTCGGGAGTTTTGCTATCTGTGATTTCTGGAGCAGATATCGGAAAACTTTATTATATTTTAGCTAAAGCATTGGATAAGCTTAATTGAGATTAAGATATGAAAGCACCTGTCTTAAATAGTTATTTGTCATCGCTTCAGCAAGAAATCTCTGTTTCTGTTGATAAAATAAAGTATAAAAAAGTTTTTGAGGATAGTAAGGATTATGCGCTGCGAGGGGAAGTAGCATCTTACGGTTATGGAGGACAATTAAGCGAAAGAGCCTATTCATTGCTCAAGAGCGATGTCTCTTACCATATGATGTCTTATTCCGGACAACAAATTGATGCGAGCTATGTTAGCGATAGTTATGACTATGTCTCAAGAGTAAATAAACCATCAACGGTTTTGATAGATTTGATGTTTACCAACAATCGTGAATTTGATTTTAAGGTGTAAATGCAGATACTTGATTTTAACAGCAAAGTATTTTTAGCTCCCATGGCGGGAATCACCGATTATCCGATGAGACGGTTGGTATCATCATTTGGTTCGGGCAACATTGTTTCTGAAATGGTGGCAATCAATGCTTTATCACGTAAGAATGCAAAGACGTGGCGGATTGCAGATGTAAGACAAGAGCCTTATAAAGTTGTTGTGCAATTGGTAGGAGGAGAACCAGACTTATTTGTTGATGCGGCACAATTTGCATATGAACTTGGGGCTTATTCCATAGATATAAATATGGGTTGTCCGGTCAAAAAAATTGTTGGCAATAATTCGGGCTCGTATCTTATGAAAGATATATCGCTTGCAGAACGGATTATAAAGAAAGTAGTTCAAGCCACCCCCTTGAAAGTAAGTGTCAAATTCCGCAAAGGTTGGGATTCTTCACACATTAATGCTGTTAAGTTTGCCCAAATGTGTGAAAACGCCGGAGCGTCATATATCACAGTTCATGGGAGGACGCGTGCGGAATTTTATTCTGGTCAAGCCGACTGGGACATTATAGCATCGGTAAAACAAGCGGTAAAAATACCGGTTATCGGCAACGGAGATGTGACATCCCCCCAAAAGGCAAAAGAACTGTTAACTTATACAGGGGCGGATGGCGTCATGGTTGGGCGTGCCGCTTTAGGAAATCCATGGTTAATTGCACAAATTCATAATTATTTGGAACAAGGGACAGAAGAGCCTAAGATATCAAAAGAGATTGTTAAACAAACATTATTAACACATATTAAAGGGCTAGTGGATTACTATGGAGAAAAGATTGCATTAGGACTTTCTCGCAAATATGTGTGTTGGTATTGCAAGAATATGCGAGATGCTCGCAAATTTCGAGAAAATTATGTGAGAATAGATAATTTGAACGAGGCAATAGCAGAAGTGAATCGTTATTTTGATAACTATATTGAAGAATAGTCTCTAAGAGGTAAAAATGAAAATCATCGTATGTGGAAGCGGGAGTGTAGGCAGAAGTATAGTTAGTTATTTAGTCAAAGGCAGTAATGATATTATTGTAATTGACAAGGATCAAAAACGTCTTGATGAAATAGCCAAAGAATATGATGTATTACCTGTTTTAGGAGATGCCTCTCATCCTGATATATTGGAACGAGCGGACATAAAAAATGCCGATATAATTCTCGCAGTAACGGATATGGATGAAGTTAATATGGTTATTTGCCAAGTGGCACACACATTATTTGGAGTTCCCAGAAAAATTGCCAGAATTGACAACGAGGTTTTTTTGGATCCCATATGGGGAGTGTTATTTAACGAAAAAAATATACCGATTGATTTGATAATTTCACCAGATATAGAAATTGCAGAGAATATATTGCGGATATTAAAATTCCCAGGTTGTTTTGATATATTGCCGATTTTTAATAACGCAGCTTATGTTATGACTCTCAAGATAACGGAAAACAGTCCTTTTTCGGATGTTCCGGTTATGCAAATATCTCGTAATGATGAAGATTTGGATATAGCGATTGTTAATATTTTGAGGGAGAATCAGAGTTTTATACCTCAATGGGATGATGTTCTTAAACCCGGAGATGAGATAAATGTGATTGTCAAAAAGGATGCAGTATATAATACAATAGCTTCATTTGGTCTTGAAAAGCCGACTAACGAGAGATTGGTTATATTTGGAGGCAATCAAATAGCAGCTTATTTAGGCTCACAGATTGAACACGATGATACGGTTGTAAATTGTCGAATTATCGAAGACAATATTGATAATGCGCGTCGTTTAGCCAGAGATTTAAGTCATGTTGTGGTTATCCACGGAGAAATGATGAGTGACGTCATTTTATCGGAAGCAGATTTGAACCATGCAGATGCAAGTATAGCAGTGACCACCAATGATAAAGATAATTTGTTAGCATCACTCCTATCTTCTAAAAGGGGAGTTAATATTCCGCTTTCAGTTGTTAATACGCCTTCCTACAGCAATTTGATGGATGATATTGGCAACAGCGTATTGGTAGATAGGGCCTCCATAACGATATCCAAACTATTAAAAGAAATTCGCAAGACAAAAATGAATGATGCCTATTCTCTCAGCCGCGGGAACGCGGAAATCTGGGAGATAAGCATCAAAGAAGAAACGCCATTGAGTGGTAAAAAGATTAATATGTTAAATCTTCCATCAGGTAGTAAGATAATAGCGCTTAAACGAGGAGAAGAAATAATTTATTGCGATAATACAACAGTTTTACAAAATAAAGACGATATAATATTGTATGTAGAAGCGAGAGCTGTTCGTCAGGCAGAAAAGATTTTTGCTTAAAAAGTCTTTACTAATTAAAAAAAATGTAGTTAGATTTTGATAGAACGATAAATATAAGGAAAAAACAATGAGTAAAGATGTTCAGGAAGATTTTTTAAATAACCTAAAAGAAAACAAAATCGCGGTAACGGTATTTTTGGTAAATGGCGTAAAATTGCAAGGCATCATCACATGGTTTGATGCAGCAACGATTTTGTTACGTCGAGACGGTCATACACAATTGATATATAAGCATGCCGTATCGACCATAATGCCGAATGAAGCTGTTGAAGTTGAGATAGCATAACATTGTCCTTAATTGATATTGAAAAAAAACCTCGAATAAAAGCAGCCGTTGTTTTTCCTGAGGTTGTAGGGGAATATATCAGTTTATCAAGCGAAGCCAGATTGGAAGAGATTTCCGGTCTGGCTTTGGCGATTAATTTGGAAGTCATATATAAAGATATTATCAAAGTTCGCTCAATAAAACCTTCAACTTTTTTGCCACAAGGAAGCATAGAAAAGATTAAGCCCATGGTTGAAGAAGGTCTTGAGCTTTTGATTATAGATACGCAGCTTTCTCCCATCCAGCAACGAAACCTTGAAACCAAACTGGGCTTAAAAGTAATTGATCGCACAGCGTTAATATTGGAAATTTTCGGAGAACGAGCGCAGACCAAAGAAGGAAAGCTACAGGTAGAATTGGCCCACTTGACATATCAACGAAGCAGGTTGGTCCGCAGTTGGACACACCTAGAACGCCAGCGCGGTGGAGCAGGATTTTTAGGCGGTCCTGGGGAAAAACAAATTGAGCTGGACCGTCGAATTATAGACGAAAAAATAATCCGAATAAAAAAGGATTTAGAAAAAGTCAGACAAACACGTTCAATACAACGCGCGGCCAGATCTCGTGTTCCATACCCGATAATTGCACTTGTCGGTTATACCAATGCGGGTAAATCCTCATTGTTCAATCGGCTATCACATAGCAATGTTTTTGCTCAAGATTTATTGTTTGCCACGCTAGACACATCTATGCGCAAAATCATTTTACCTTCGGGAAAAGAGGCCATATTATCTGATACGGTTGGTTTTATATCAGATTTGCCCCACGAGTTGGTAATGGCATTTAGAGCTACATTGGAAGAAGTTTTAAACGCAGATATAATAGTTCATGTGCGAGATATTGCAGGAGAAAACAGCCGCGAACAAAAGCAAGATGTGATAAAAGTTCTTGAAAATTTAGGCTTTGAAAATATAGAAGAAGACCGCCGTTATGTTGAGGTTCTAAACAAAATAGATCTTCTAACGGAAGATAAAAAACAAAATATCGCAGAACATAAAAAACACTATATGGCGCCGCTATCAGCATTAAGCGGAGAGGGATGCAAATCATTTTTATTATTGCTGGATAAAAAATTATCTCAAGGATACGAGGTAAAAGAAATAGAAATAGGCGTTTCAAACGGTCGTTTAATTTCGTGGATTTATGATAACACAGAAGTTATAGCTCATAATTTGAAAGAAGATCGTATTCGTTTTAAGTTGAAGTTAGATTCAGTGACAGAATCAAAATTACAAAAAATGTTAAAGCCTCTTTGAAAAGAAGAAAGGTTTCCTATATATCAAGTAGAAAATGATAAGGAAACAAAAAATGAAAAGAGTCTTTCTTTTAGTAATGATGATAATGGTTTCATCTTGCCAAAAAGCGCCTCAAAATTATGGGTCCACTCTTCAGCCATGGCTTGGTCAGTCACAACAGCGTTTACAACAAGCATGGGGAATACCTTATAATATTTTTTACATAACACCCAATAAAAAAGTATGGACATATCTTGAAGTATCTTCCCATGCCTTGAGTAATGATCCCTATTCAAATGAGGTGTATTATCCGGCCATATCCATGCCAGACTTTGGATATCCGACACAACCGCAATATGATGTTCATTATTGCAAGACGCTATTTACGATTACGGAAGGAGTTGTCACAGATTATAGTTTCAATGGTGATGATTGTGTTGTAAAGAGGCGTAAAATATTTTAATGTGTTAGATTAAGACACAGCCGTAAAGCACTGCAAAAAAGTGCATAGTTGTTCCGATAAGGACAAACAAATGCCATATTGCATGTGTGTATTGGCGACTTTTCCATATATAAAACAAGATGCCAAATGTATAAAAGATTCCACCCAAAATTAAGAAAACAGCGCCAATTTCGGAAAGGTTTGCAAATAATTCTTTGGATGCAAAAATAATCATCCATCCCATAAGAATATAAAGACCGATAGACCATGCTTTTGTACCACTGCCGGAAGTCATCAGTTTAAGACAAGTTCCCAAAATCGCCAACCCCCATATAATACCGAACAATGTCCAGCCGACAACTCCGCGCATATTAACCAACAAAAACGGAGTGTAAGAGCCGGCAATAAGATAATAAATTGAAATATGATCAAATTTTTTGAGTTTCTTTTTTCGTTCCGGATTTGAAACCGCATGATAAATTGTTGAAGCGCTGTAGAGTAGAATCATAGATGTGCCGAAAACGGATGTTGAAACCACGGCCCACACGTTCCCTTCCAAAGAAGAGAAGATAACAAGTATTGTCAAGGCGGCAATGCTTAAGGCAATTCCCAGCCCGTGAATGACACAATTCCAAATTTCTTCTTTAATTGTATAAGGTCTTTTGTTTAACAGTTGTATTACGGACATTCTATTTCTCCATAAAAACTACTCTTATGATAAGAACACGGATTAAAGGTATCGTCAACATAATGTGTCATAAAAAAAGAGAGTTGATTACTTATTATTAAAATTTATGTATTATTATATACATAATATAAAATAATATCTTGATAGGAAAAAACAATGGCAAACAATCCGCAAAACGCAACAGAATACCAAATTTATTTGGATTTTATTAATGGCAGCGAATACAAAAAGCTCACAGAAGGAGAGGAGGCTGTATTTTCAAATTTTAATGTAGAGTCTGCTCAGGATTTGCAGCAGATGCGGGATTATATATATCAAGAAGTATCACCGAGTTTTCGCAACATAGATTTTAAGGATTTTGAATCTGTCAGCATATCAAGGCTCCAAGTCGGCATGGCGCTTCAAGCCAGAAAAGACTATCGTGAAAATGTAGAAAAATCCATGCCCAAGTCTCGTCGTCGAGGATTTGTTGCCACAACAAAAAAGAGTGGATATGTGGGGCAGATAAAAAGTTTTGACGCATCTCAAAAAGTCAGGTGCTGATAAAAGAAAAACACCCTCAAAGAGGGTGTTTTTAATTGGCGGAGAGTCAGGGATTCGAACCCCGGGAGGAACTCACGCCCCTCGTCTGATTTCAAGTCAGGTGCATTCAACCGCTCTGCCAACTCTCCAAAGACAGATAGAGCAATAACCGAAACTTATGTTTTCGTCAAGTATTTTTTTATTATTTATTTACAAGTTTGCTTTATAACAAAGATAAAGTTTAAATTATACGCAAAATGGATGTTTGATGAACAAGTTTATCTCTCGATTTTCTTTGGCGGCATTATTACTGTGTACGGCAGGTTGCGCCGCAGCGCAAGCCAATGTGACGTCTTTCGCGCCACCGGAGTATATATCATGGTTGGAAGATTTAAAAAAAGATATGTATGCCAAAGGAATTTCACAACAAACGTTAGATCTTGTTTATGCTCAAGATTACTATAGCCCGAGTCCAGAAGTAGTAAAAAGAGATCGTAAACAAATAGAATTTGCCTTAACATCAACAGCTTATATTAATCGAGTAGTTACTTCCACCAGAGTCCGCAAAGGAAGATATTATTATCAGACCTTGCAGCCATTGCTCAAGCAAATAGAGGAAAAATACGGTGTTCCTGGGCAATATATAATAGCTTTTTGGGGAGTTGAGACAAATTTTGGCAGTAATTTCGGACAATATAATGTAATTTCCTCATTAACCAATCTAAGCTATGACAAACGGCGATCGAGATTTTTCCGCAGTCAATTATACGAGGCACTAAAAATCATCGACACCTGGAAAGTTGATTATACGCAAATGCAGGGATCCTGGGCAGGGGCAATGGGGCATTTTCAGTTTATGCCCTCGACGTTTAATTCCTATGCTGTTGATTTTAATAATGATGGGACAATAGATATTTGGCACTCGTTTGAAGATGCGGCAGCATCAGCCGCGAATTATCTTTCGTCAATAGGCTGGCAAAAAGATTCTCAATGGGGAGTAGAGGTGAGTTTGCCATGGAATTTTGATTTTTCACAAACGGGTCGCAACAATATTAAAAGCATCAAAGAATGGAGCAAATTGGGTGTTCGTAGCACAAAGAACCAAAAATTGAAGCTAGATTCTTCTTTTAAAGGAGCAATTATTACACCAGAAGGCAAAAACGGTCGGGCCTATTTGGTATTAAATAATTTTAACAAGATTATGCATTGGAATCGTTCGGAAAACTATGCGTTGGCAATAGGAGTATTATCCGATTATATTATTTCGACCAAAGAGTGGCAAGCGCAAACAGAGGATCCGGCGTTACGTTTGAGAACAGATGATATTTTGCAAGTTCAAAATTTTATAAACAAGGTATTCGGCGGACATCTTGAAGAGGATGGACAACTTGGCAGCAGCACACGCGAGGCTGTCAAAAAAGTACAAAAGAAAGCCAATCTTCCGCAAGATGGTTATCCCGACAGACGTCTTTTGCAAAAAATAAAGAATTATAATCCGCAAATAGGATTTAGCATTCCCGTGCCGCCAAGAAAATTACACAAGCCGGATTAAATACTTTACGAAGAACTAAAAACAGTATAAATTATGGTGCAAAATAAATGAACTACAGAGAGAAGCGGATGATAACTTTTCGACAAGATTTATGTAAACTAGTGCTACTTGCCGCATTAGTTTCTGTTGGAGCCTGTACCTATGGCAGAATAGGCGCCGGCAACGGACACTATACACAGGCGGCAGCCATAAAAGGGCAAGGAGGGACATATAAAATAGGTAATCCATACAAGATTATGGGCAAATGGTATTATCCCAAAGAAGATTATAGCTATTCGGAAGTTGGGATGGCCTCATGGTATGGAAAAGATTTTCATGCAAAAAAAACCGCAAACGGCGAGAATTATGACATGCATGCGCTAACAGCAGCACATCGAACATTACCCTTACCCTCAATAGTCAGAGTTACTAACCTTGAAAATGGCCGTTCATTGGTTTTGCGTGTTAATGATCGAGGTCCTTATGCAAAAGATCGTATTATTGATATTTCCAAACGAGGAGCTCAGCTTTTAGGTTATCAAACACAAGGAGTTGCAAAAGTTCGAGTGGAAATTTTGCCGGAAGAAAGCAAGGCCTTAAAAGCAGCTCTTCTTGGAGAAGAATACGATGGCCCAGCATCAGCAACCTCGGCAGTACAAACAGCATCTGTTAGCAAGGCGACAGGTGCGCCGACCAAACCATTAGAACTAAAAGGAGCCGGTTATTTGGGGACTGGCGCAATATCTTATCCCAAGAACAGTTGGTTTGTGCAAGCAGGAGCATACAGTAAACAATCCTCAGCTCAAGATTTAAGTCGTAAATTGGATAAATACGGAGCAACCAATGTTTATTATGTAACGGTTAATGGTCGACAATTATATCGGGTCAGAATGGGACCATACAGCCACCGACAAGAAGCGGAAGTAGCTTTGGCAAGAGTGAAGCACTATGGTGTCTATGATGCCAAGGTAGTACAAGATTAGAAAGTAGAAGGTGAAAAATGAATTCAAAGAATAACATCATATTTGGTTTTGCTTTATTAAGTTCGTTGAGTATGTATGCCTTTAATGCACATGCGATAGAAACGAAGGCAAAAAATTTAATTTTGATGGATTATGATACCGGTCAATACTTGTATTCCAAAGATGCCCAAAAAATGATACCTCCGGCTTCCATGAGCAAATTAATGACGGTTTATATGATATTCAGCAAGCTCAAAGACGGAAGTCTTTCACTTGATGATACTTTTACAGTAAGTGAGAACGCGTGGCGCAAAGGCGGAGCTGCCAGCGGCGGTTCAACTATGTTTTTATCAATAGGAGACAAGGTTCGCGTAGAGGATTTATTAAAAGGCATTATTATTCAGTCAGGTAATGATGCTTGTATAGTTGCAGCAGAGAATCTAAGTGGTTCTGAAGATGATTTTGCTTCAGAAATGAATAAAAAAGCCAAAGAGATAGGTCTCAAGAATTCACATTTTGCCAACTCAACGGGATTGCCGCATCCCGATCATCGGATGTCGGTTGAAGACTTGGCTTTATTAGCACGCAGAATTATTGCGGAATATCCTCAATTTTATCATCTTTTTTCTCAAAAAGAATATGTATACCATAATATTCGTCAAGGCAACCGCAATCCTCTTTTATACAGCATGCCATCAGCCGATGGTTTAAAAACAGGCCACACGGAAGAAGCCGGTTTTTGTCTGACAGGCTCAGCAAAACGAGGCGAGCGCCGCTTGATTAGTGTAATGACAGGGCTCAAGTCCAACAAAGAACGCTCAGAAGAAGCAGACAGAATAATGAACTGGGGTTTTAGAGAGTTTGATAACTATACCATTCTAAAAAAAGATACCAAAGTAGCCGAAATTCCTGTTTGGTATGGACAAAGTCAAAAAGTTGATATGTTAGTTAGCCAAGATGTTGTCAGGACGCTAAAAAAGAATAAGTCAGACAAGATTAAATTAACAGCAGTATACGACAAGCCGGTAAAAGCACCAGTCAAGGCAGGTCAACAGCTTGGATACGTAAAAGCAGAGATACCCGGACAAGAAGACTTGGAGATTCCGCTGATAGCTTCTCAAGATGTTGCCAAAGTAGGTATCTGGGGTAAAATTTCAAAAAATATCAAGTACTTGTTACTCGGAGAACAATAAAGACATGCGAGGCAAGTTTATTACATTTGAAGGAGGAGAAGGGACCGGCAAATCAACTCAGCTCAAACTTTTGAGTGAATATTTGGCCAAGAAAGGATTAAAAAGCATACCGACAAAGGAACCCGGAGGTACAGATACCGGTCAAGAATTGCGTCGTATCCTTGTAACAGGAGATAAGGATAAATTTGATGCCACAGCAGAAGCTCTATTGTACTTTGCCGATCGTCATATTCACATGGTTCAAAAAGTATGGCCCGCACTGGAACGAGGCGAATGGGTTCTAAGCGACAGGTTTGCAGATTCAACGGTAGCTTATCAATACTACGGTTATGATAAAAGAGTCTCCAGAGAAGATTTAGATTGTTTATATAAAATTGCCGTTGGAAATTTTAAGCCTGATTTAACGCTGATACTTGATATAGATCCACAGGTTGGCTTGGCTCGTTCTTTCAAAAAAGCAGATACAATGGCAGTAAAAGAATTACGTTTTGAAGGTCGAGAACTTGCGTTTCACCAGCGTTTACGCAATGGTTTTTTGGAAATTGCGGCACAGGATCCGCAAAGATGTGTAGTTTTAGATGCAGATAAGAGTATAGAAGATTTACACAAAGATATAGTAGATGTCATAACGGAAAGGTTTAAATTTTAGTTCTAATGGAAAACGAAGTATCAGAGACTTTATTGCCGCGTGATAATACATACCTGCTTGGTCACGAAGAAGCTGAGCGCATTTTTTTGAATGCGTGGCAAAAAGGCTCACTTCATAATTCGTGGCTGATATCTGGCGTTAAAGGTGTTGGAAAAGCAACCTTGGCGTATCGTTTGGCAAGATTTATCCTTTCTGCGGATTTTTCGAATAAAGACAATTATACATCGCTTGATGTATCCCCCAATTCATCGGTAATAAAACTGATTTCTAATGGTTCTCATCCAGACTTCAAAGTATTAGAGCGAGACTACACAGATACCGAACGCAAAAAAATCTTAAAAGCAATCAAAGATGGGGAACAATTAAGTCAAAGCGAGCTCAAAGAAATGAAAAAATCATCATTTATCCGAGTTGATGATGTTCGCACCATAAATGAGTTTTTATCGCGCTGCTCATCACAAGATGGATGGCGTGTTGTCCTGATAGACAGCGTTGATGATATGAATACGGCTTCAGCTAACGCAGTATTAAAAATTTTGGAAGAGCCGCCGCATCGAGCGCTGATGTTGCTAATCAGTCATAATCCGGGAGGTTTGTTAGCAACCATTCGTTCTCGATGTGCCAAATTGGCATTAAAGCCTTTGCAGGACAATCAGGTTGCCAGCTTGCTCAGAAGATATCGTCCGCACCTTTCTGAGGCACAGATAAAAAAAGTTGTTGCAATTAGCTCAGGGAGTATAGGTAAAGCCTTAAATTATATTGATAATGAAGCGATTACTCGTTATGATGACTTATGCAAGATTATTTTATCAGGTCGTCAATTTAAGATTTCCGCATTAACAGATTTTTGCAATGAGGCGGTCAGCGGAGAAGAAAGTTTTGAATTGAGCAAAGAACTTTTATTTAAGTTTTTGAGTGAAAAAGTCAAAACATCTTCAAATCCTCAAGGCTTGTCAGAGGCTTGGGAGATAGCCCTGAAGACTTTCAGAGAAACAGAAACTCTAAATATGGATAAGAGACAAGCTCTGATGAATATTATTGTAAACATAAGCAAACAATTTTGAGAGGAATAATATGTTAGTAGACAGCCATTGTCACTTGGATTTTAACGATTTTGAAGACGATATGGATGAAGTCATCGCACGAGCCCGAGAGAGCGGTGTCAGCCTAATATTAAATGCGGGAAATAATTTAAAAGAGTTGAAAAACCAATTGGTGTTGTCTGAAAGGTATCCTTTTATCTATACAGCGGTAGGTGTTCATCCGCACAATGCACAAGAATATCCTGATCTCAAAGCAGAAGAATTAATAGCCGAAACCTCTCATCCGAAAGTAGTTGGAATAGGGGAAAGCGGATTAGATTATTACTATGACTATGCTCCTCGAGATTTACAGATACAGTTGCTAAAAGAGCATATAAAAGCAGCCCAAGAGACAGGCCTTCCATTAATTATTCATAATAGAGAGTCGGATGATGATATGATAAATATTTTGGATGAATCATATCGTCAAAAAGCATTTTCTGGAGTAATTCACTGTTTCAGCTCGACACAAAAATTAGCTGATTTTGCTTTATCAATAGGATTTTATATTTCCGCATCAGGGATTATAACATTCAATAAAAGCGCGGATATTAGAGCCATATTTGAAACGATACCGATGGATCGTCTTTTAGTAGAAACAGATTCACCGTTTTTAGCTCCAATTCCGCAACGAGGACATCGCAACGAACCGTCTTATGTTCGCTATACGGCAGAAAAGCTGGCTCAATTAAGGGATGTATCTTTTGAAGAAATAGCTCAAATAACATCAGATAATTTTTGCAATTTATTTCGCAAAGCAAGTGACAAAGGCCGTAGAGAGTATCAACAAAAATGACTAAAGTAACAATACTGGGAGCGGGAGCAGCACCAGGCGTTCCGTCATTAAGTAACGGCTGGGGAAATTGCAATCCCAACAATATAAAAAATTATCGTCATCGGACGTCAACATACTATGATTTTGGCACTGCCAAAATTTTAGTTGATACATCTCCGGACATGTTGTGGGGACTAAAGAAAAATAATATTAGGGATTTAGACGGTGTATTATATACCCATTCACACGCCGATCATTTGCATGGAATAGATGATTTGCGAGAAATAAATCGTATAAGCGGTTGTGGTCTGGACATTTATGCTGTTTCAGAGACAATGTCTGTTATTTCACAACGGTTTGGCTATCTTCTAGCATCTGCAGATAAGTATTGTGATGTTATGACACAGCCCCATTTGATACCTCATATAGTGAACCATAATATTCCTTTTTACATCAAAAACATAAAAATTACGCCAATACGACTAATAGGGCACAATGTTCCATCCGAAGGATATGTTTTTAATGATGGTGAAATCGTGCACATAGCTGATTTTCGCAGTATTGATAAAAGCGGCTTAGAACAAATAAAAATAAAACCGAAATTATTGATTATTCCGCTAACGACGCCGTATGTTCACAAATATCATGCTTGTTTGGAAGAAATTTTGGATATAATTACGCAAATAGCGCCGCAAAAAGCTGTAATAAATCATTTGGCCAGTGAATGCGATTATGATGAAATTATGCGAGCAACACCGAATAATGTTGAAGTAGCCTATGATAATATGTTAATAGAATTATAAAAGTGGAGAACAAGATGTTATGTATATATCACATTGCCGATCATGACGGAAAAGGTTCAGGAGCCATAGTAAAAAGACAATTTCCCGAAACAGAGCTTTTGGGGTTGAATCATGACATGGAAATTCCCTACGAAGAAATAAAAAAACATGATAAAATCGTTGTATGTGATATAGCTCTTCCATTAGATTTTATGTTTGAACTAAATGAAACCAAAGATTTGACCTGGATAGATCACCATGCTTCAGTTATTAATGCGTATAATGAAGCGCTTAGCCACGGAGCGAAAGAAATAAAAGGTATACGAAAAATCGGCACGGCGGCCATATGGTTGACATGGCAATATTTTCATCCGCAGGAAGATACTCCGGAAGGAATAAAATTGCTTGCACTTAATGATATTTTTGATTTAAGAGATCCGCGGGTTCGTCCGTTTGAATACGCATTTCAGTCTTTGGGAGTAAATCGTCCGACAGACAGTTCTTGGGATGATTTATTTTCTGGCCGCATAAATATAGACGAAATGGTTGAAACAGGAAAAGCCATTTTATCGTGGATAAAGGTAAGAAATGTTCGTTTATCACATAGCATGGCATTTGAAAGCGAATATATGGGATATAAATGTATATGTGCCAACATGCCGCAAGGATATTCAGAATTTTTTGATTCTGTTCCGGAGCTAGAAAAATATGATTTTATGTGCAATTTCTTTATGAATAAAAAGAATAGTTGGAACCTGTCTTTTTACACCAATAAAGACAATATAGATGTCTCAAAAATAGCCGCCACATTTGGGGGAGGCGGACACATCAGAGCGGCAGGCGCATCAAAACTTAGAAAACTTCCGGAATTTTTGAATAAAAAATAATAAAAGCCGCTCTTAAAAGAGCGGCTTTTATTTTAATATGAACGAGCATAAATAACGTCAAGGGTTGCCGGTTTTCCGGTTAAAAGGCAAACTCCTTCGTCATTAGGTTGATCAAAAGGAATGCAACGAATGGTAATTTTCATAGCTTTAAGAATTTCTTCCGTTTGAGGGTCGGCACACCATTTTCCACGGACAAAAGCAACTTTTCCTTCTTTACCATCCTCAATCCACTCATTAGATTGTTTAAAATATGCTTCAAAATCCTCCGGAGTTTTGATGTCGGTACGGATGTTAGATATCAAACGTTTTTTAGCCGTTTCAAACATTTCTTTCTGAATGTCTTGCAGGCGTTCCACAATACTATTTTCCAAATCTTCACGGCTTAAAACAATTTTGCCATCAGGTTTTCCAAGTTTAATTCTTGTCTTGAGCATGACATTATTACCATCAGCATCACGTTTACCGATTTCAAGAATGATAGGAGCCCCTTTACGTGTCCATTCCCAGAATTTATCAACCGAGTTTTTATCTCTTTTATCAAGTTTAATACGAATTTTTTCACCAAAAGGCATTTTATTAAGCAAGTCATTTTGAATGTTTTTGATGTAAGACATAACAGCATCTTCATCTTCAGGCTTTTTGATGACAGGCACAATAACCACCTGATAAGGGGCAATTCTTGGCGGAACCACCATTCCTTCATCATCAGCATGCGTCATAATAACTCCACCGATAAGTCTTGTAGATACCCCCCAAGAAGAAGTATAAGCATATTCAGACTGATTTTGTTTATTAATAAAAGAAATATTGGCAGATTTAGCAAAATTTTGTCCCAGAAAGTGAGATGTTCCTGCTTGCAGAGCTTTTCCATCCTGCATCATTGCTTCAACACAATATGTATCGACAGCTCCGGGAAATTTTTCGTGCTCAGGCTTACGCCCCATCAAAACAGGCATAGCCAAAGTATCTTCACATAGTTCACGATATGCTAGGAGAGCCCATTTGGTTTCCTCTTCGGCTTCTTTAGCGCTGGCGTGAGCGGTATGACCTTCTTGCCACAAGAACTCACGAGTGCGCAAAAACAGACGAGGACGCATTTCCCACCTTACGACGTTAGCCCATTGGTTTACCAGAACAGGCAAATCACGATAAGACTTAACCCATTTAGAAAACGAGTCTGCAATAATAGCCTCAGAAGTAGGGCGTACAACAAGAGGTTCTTCAAGTTTTGAATCAGGAACCAGCTTTCCATCTTTCATAGACAGGCGAGAATGAGTGACAACCGCCATTTCTTTAGCAAACCCATCAACATGTTCAGCTTCTTTTTGAAAGAAAGATAGAGGAATAAACATTGGAAAATAGCAGTTTTCATGATCCGCTGATTTAATTTTTTCATCAAAGACATCACGAATACGTTCCCATATACCGTATCCCCAAGGTTTAACGACCATACATCCGGGAGACGATGAATTTTCAGCCATATCGGCTTCAGCAATAACACTTTGATACCATTCGGGATAGTTGTTTTTTCTGCTTGTTTTAAGAGCCATGATATTTATTCCTTTTCATAACGTAATGAAATGTCCACAACCCCATTGTTGCAGACTTGCCGAGACAATTTAGCAGAATTAATTTTATTTGTGAAGTTTTTTGTTTTGACGACGACAGAATTTTATCCGCCGTCGTCAAAGAAGACTTAATCTGAGAGAATTTTTCTGATTTTTTTGATAATTTTTCGATTTTCTTTATTTTTCATAGGAAAATCACTCTCATCATATTGTTGCATATGTTTTTTTATAAGTTCTTGCTTTTCATTAAATTGCTTGATCATCAGTTCTTTATTTTGTTCTGCTTGAGAAATTAATAAATTTTTTTGTGCAGACGATAAGTGTGAAGAATTTATTTTTTCTATAGCATCATTGTAATAATCATCTAAATCTTCATAATATTCATCTGTTTTTTTATGATGTTTCTTTTTATCATGTTTATTATGTATATTTGCTTTGCAGTGTTTTGGGCAGTCCTCTTTTGTTTTACAGTTACAATCAAGGTTGTTATATTGAGAAATATGCCCATTTGTAAGTTTATCTGCGGAATTTTTATTAATGTTGTCAGTTTTTTGAGCAGAGATAACGTCATGAGAAGTGGTGTTTCGACGTTGGGCAGAAGCGGAAGTTACAACAGAAAGAATAATGGCAGGAGCAAGAATGGCAATAGCCAAAGAGAAGCAAAATTTTTTCATTATACAATCCTTTCCAAAGGTGTTTTTATCAGAAAAAGAGATAATCAGGCTCATTTTAATTACAAGAGGGAAGAAAGCAAATATCACTTGCAAACAAAATAAAAAGTAGTAGACTCAAACCATAACTAAGCCTCTGTGGTTTAATGATGACGTAGTTTTTTAGCAAATGATATCAACAGCTTACCACCGACAAAATAGTTATATGGGGCAAAGCACCCTTTTATAACAAAAGGACAGACTAAGACCCATTTTATTAACCTGTTATTTATAAGGATATTAGCAATGGCAACAGGAACAGTTAAATGGTTTAACAAGAAAAAAGGTTATGGCTTTATAACACCGGATGAAGGAGAACAAGATGTGTTTGTTCATATTTCTGCAGTACAAAAAGCAGGCCTGCGCACTCTAGAAGAGGGAGCAAAGATAAGCTATGAATTAATGTCTGAAAGAGGTAAGACTGTTGCAGGTGAGTTAAAGCTGGCTTAGTTTTCTCTGCTGCAAATTACAAAACCTCCGGATGAGAACCGGAGGTTTTTTTATAAAAGTCGTCTTGA
Organism: uncultured Alphaproteobacteria bacterium; assembly: GCA_944393685.1. GTDB lineage: Bacteria > Pseudomonadota > Alphaproteobacteria > RF32 > CAG-239 > CAZU01. The sequence continues at coordinate 119,699 of CALYAW010000002.1, read as the reverse complement.
TATAAATTGTATCTGCTTGACAAAATCATAACAAGGCTTTAATTTTAGCGACAAACGAGGCACAGTTTCGTTTAGTATCTTACAAGGTACGGAGACTTGACAAGCTTTTTATTTAGTGCGGCGTAGGGAATGACGTCGACAATTGGAAGCAGAACGGTTTAATTATTCTGCACCGATAATATATCCCCAGCTTTGGGTCGGGGAGCTTTAAGTGTATGTTCAGAGATATATATCTTAAAGACTTAAAGGAGCATACTGCTGTAATGCTTTTCTTAACTCTCCGACCACCTCCAATCGGGTGTTTCTTTGTAAAAAAATAATTTCAATTCACACATCGCATTAAATCAACAAATTACAACCAAAACAAGATATTTAAATATTACACAAAGATATGGTGTGGTTTTATATTGGCTTGACAAAAATATGATTAGCCTCTAGTTTAGGGGACAATGCATTGTATAATTATAATGCACAGAGTCGTAAGAAGCTCTTTTTTTACAGCACGGCGTATGATATAGCGTCGATAGTCTCAAGCTCTTTGGTAAAAGAGTTGAGAAATCTATCTTCAATTGACGGATTGAGGAGTTTGAAGGTGTTCAGAGCTACAAGACTGAGTAGTTATTTACATATACTCTTCTTAATTCTTCAAGCGCGTCATTATGTATTTCACTTGAATATGTGTGTTTGAAGCAAAGTAAATGATAAATTTTAATGTCCCAGTATACACAAATAAAACCATAGAATATATATCAGATGTTCTAAAAACAGGCCACACATCGGGAAATGGGAAATACTCTAAACTATGTAGTGAGAGCTTCAAAGAAAAACTGCACTGTAGAACGGCGGCATTAGTTCATTCGGGCACGGCTGCTCTAGAAATGGCAGCAATTTTGGCGGACATAAAATCAGGCGATGAAGTTATTATGCCATCTTTTACCTTTTGTACCACAGCCAATGCCTTTGTAATGCAGGGTGCTACTCCCGTTTTTGTAGATATCAGAGCGGACACCCTAAATATTGACGAAAATAAAATTGAAGCGGCAATTACTCCGAAAACCAGAGCAATCGTACCGATGCATTATGCGGGAGTGGGCTGTGAGATGGATACTATAATGGATATAGCTCAACGTCATAAATTATTAGTAATTGAAGATGCGGCTCATGCGTTTGATGCCTATTACAAAGGAAAACCTCTGGGAACAATAGGAGATATGGGGTGTTTCAGTTTTCATGAGACAAAAAACATTACTTCAGGAGAAGGTGGTTTATTTGTTACAAATGATGAGTGTCTGGCAGAACGAGCAGAAATCATCCGTGAAAAAGGAACAAATCGCAATAAATTTATAAGAGGACAAGTGGATAAGTATACATGGGTAGACAAAGGCTCTTCATATATTCCCAGTGATATAATCGGCGCTTACCTATATTCTGTTCTAGAAATCGCGGATGATATTAAAAAAAAGAGGTTGCATTTGTGGAATAATTATCATTCATCTTTTGCACAATTGGAAGAAAAGGGGATTATACGACCAAGTTTTCCCTCAGAATGCGAGCCTAATGCTCACATATATTATCTACGTTGTCCTGATTTGGCATCTAGAACGCAATATATAGATTTTATGAAATCTAATGGTATTTTGTGTGTTTTTCACTATATTCCGCTTCATTCATCAGTTGCTGGACAAAAATATGGACGTGCAAATGGGGATATGGCAGTAACAAATAAAGTTAGCGATACGTTGGTTCGGTTACCGATGTATTATAATTTGAGTGAAGATGCTCAAACAAAAGTCATCGATAAAACGATAGAATTTTGGAGTAAACGATGAAACTTTTTGGATGGGTAAATAACAGTTTTAAGATTTTAGGATTATCGATTATTCGTTTACAAGAGAAAAAAGGTAAGATTTTTATTCGCATTTTTGACATTCCTGTTTGGAGCAAAAGAACAAAATTATCAGCGATAATAGAAAAAATAAGGGAAAATAAAGATTTTGACACTCATTTATTGGATGCTGAAATTAGTAGTTTATGCCCTATAATAGATTATAGCAAAACTAAGCCTCATAAAAATCGTGTTGGTTATTTAGTAACAGAGATATATAGCAGTGGGGGCCATACAAAATGCATTGAAAGACAAACAACAGCTCTGAACGATACTTATAAACAGCAGATATTTTTTACAAAAATAAGTCGCAGCTATAATATTGCTCAGGAGCAGATGTTGAGTTTGTCAGAAAATGCGATTATATCAGGAGAAAATTTTTCATTTCTATGTTGGCAAAAAAAATTGAGAAATTTATATAGTCAAATAACAAAATTTAATCCAATAGCCTTATTTGTTTTTATTAATCCTGATGATATATTTGGAACGATGACTTTGTCTTTAGTAAAAAAGTATACGGACATAAAGATTATCTATTGTCCGCATGCATCTCATTATCCTAATTTAGGCATAAGTTTTGCAGATATATCTTTGGAAGCATTGCCGACATCAGCCTATATAACGCAACACTTGCGCCATTTTAATAAAACGGTTTTTATCCCGATGTTAAGCAAAAGAGTTGAAGAATTCCCATCATTTACAAATGAAGAAATAAGCGCCAAAAGAAAAGAATTAGGTATTGAAGAAGGTGATTTATGCACAATGTCCGGAGCAAGTGCTTATAAGTTTTTTGATAGTACGGGTTCAGAATATTTTTATACAATCAAGAAATTATTGGAAAGAAATCCATCTGTAAAACACATTATAATATCCAATATAAATAATAAGCAACAAGTGATTATAGATAAAATATTCTGTGATTCGAATTGTAAGAACCGTTTAATTTTTATTCCCTTTTCACAAGAATATGAGCTTATTTTTAAGTGTGCAGATGTATTTATTGACAGTTTTCCAGTATCATCAGCTTTGACAATGATTGATTTAATGCGTTTAAGAGTTCCGTATGTTGTCAAAATTAATCGCGAGAATTCTCATTGGTCTTTTCATGAATACCAGATGCAAAATTTTCCATATATGTATGAGAAAGCAGAAGAACTCTTATTGGGAGTAGAAAAATTACTATCAGATAAGAAAGAATGTCAACGAGTCGTTACTCAAAATTATCAGCACTATTTAAATAGCTATGAAGGCAGTATCGTCAAAAGTCGTTTGTGTGAGGTTATTGAACATATTGATATGCCGAATGATTTTGACATAAAAACAATAGAAGGAAATTACCATTTCAAGGAACTGGGATTATGAAAATCATAAAGGCATTTTGGGAAAATCGAAATTTAAATCGTGATGCATATGAAATTACCCTCGAACGGAGAGACTTGAAAGATTTTAAACAGACTTTAAAAGTAATTCATGAACAAAATTTTTCAGGAGCCTATGTTGTAATTAAGATGCCCGTTGGTAACTTGCAAGCATTACATAAACTGGAAGATGAAGGCTTTAGATTTATGGAGACACAATTCCATATTAAAGATTATTTTGAGCCCAAAGAAACATCAGAAGATATCTCTGAATTTATGCAAGAAGCCGAAAGAGTAGTTGTTTCCAAGGATAAAAAGGAATGGGAACGAATAATATCTAAAATTACTCCAGATATGTTTGATACCGACAGAATAAGTTTGGATCCTTATTTTGGAAAAGAGATTGCTTGTAAACGTTATCAAAATTGGTGTTTGGATTTATATAATAATCCGAATTCGTGGATGTGGGTAATGAAAGTAAGGGAAGATGAGGTTGCGTTTGGTATAAATATACGTAATGAAGAAAAGCAAATCGATGAAGGAATACTGGGAGGTGTCTTTGCAGAGTTCAAACACATTGGTTATGGTTTATCTCTTTCCGGAGATAGATCAAGCGTTAAATTAAAGACCGTCATATCCTCAAATAATTTGCCGATGCTTAGAATTTATCAGCATTTTGGAAAAATAATCATCAAAGAAATGTATGTATTACGTAAACTATATGAAGAGAATAAGAAATGACAGTATCTTCTTACACACATGTTCAAATATCAGGTATAAAAACGGTTGTTCCGGAACATTTCATCGATATAGATGATGAAATGCAATATTTTGACAACAATCCCAAAAAATTAGCTCGAGCCAAAAAAATGATGGGATATGGTCGACGTTATATTGCGGACGAATTGACAACAGTGACTGATATGGCTGTTGATGCAGCAGAAAAACTATTGACAGAAATGAGTATTGACCGAGGAGATATTGACTTATTGATTTTTGTTAATCAGAAGCCGGATTATCCAGAGCCATGTGATGCGTGTGTTGCTCACGGAAGATTAAGATTAAAAAAGAGTTGTACAACATTAGACATAAATTTAGGTTGTTCGGGATATATCCACGCTCTCATGACAGCTCATGCCTTTGTTTCGACAGGAGCTTTCAAAACATGTTTATTATTGGCCGGGGATTTGTGCGCTAAAATAAATGATCAGACGAATCGAAAGGTAGCGCCAGTATTTGGAGATACTGCTTCAGCAACCATTTTGAAATACACGTCAGAAGAAAGAAAAGCGTATTTTGTTACGGGAACGGATGGTTTGGGGTGGAACAAAATAGTTCATCCGTTAGGAGGAACGCGTCTGCCTTTAAGTAAAGATACCATAGATTTATATGTTGAAGATGTGTCTGGCAACAAGACCTTGTTAAGCCAAGGGATATTAAAGGGAGAAGATGTCTTTAATTTTACAATGGATGTTGCCCCCACATTATTAAAAGAGACAATGAAAGCGGCGGCTTGGGATAAGGATGATATTGATTTGTTTGCAATTCATCAAGCCAATAAGCAAATTGTTGAAAATATCATTTCCAAAGCAGAAATTCCTGCAGAAAAGGCCCCCATAGATGTATTTTCCAAATATGCCAATAATTCGACAAATTCAGTTGCAACGGTTTTGTGCGATCAAGATAAAGAGATGAAGAAAGTGATTTTATGTACATTTGGTATAGGGCTGTCATGGGGAGGTGCCGCACTTGATTTATCGGGAATGTATAATGGTGGAGTTTCAAAGTATATTACCCCTAAAAATACACCAACTCGCAAACAACAACTAGAATATTGGACTAACTATTTTAAAGGAGCAGAAGAATGAATAAAGAAGAATTTTTGACAAACATGCAAGATGTATTACAAACAGAAGAAGACTTGAACTATGAAACGGTTTTAGAAGATTTAGATGAATGGGATTCTCTATCTGTTATGGCAACGATGGCCTTTTTGGAAAAGAACTTTAATATCAAGACGACAATGAAAGATTATAAAGAGATGAAAACGATTGGAGACATAGCAAAAAAGGCGGGACTATAATGATACAATTTACCAAAGAACAAAGATTTATTGTAACGGGGGCTTCATCAGGCATAGGAGAAGCGGTTGCGCTACGATTGAATGAATTAGGAGCAAGCGTAATAGCTATAGCCAGAAATGAAGAACGTTTATTGGGAATGAAGACAAAATCCAAGCATCCTGAGAATATCTATATAGAGATAAAAGATTTAGCAGAAAATATAGAGCAGCTACCAAGTTATGTAAAAGAACTAAAGGATAAATATGGAAAATTTCAAGGACTAGCAAATTGTGCGGGAGTAGGGAGGATACTGCCGCTAAAATCCATCGATTTTACAGAGATGCAGAAATTATTTAATATTAATTATTTTTCTCCTGTTTTTATGACAAAAGGATTTACAGATAAACGTAATAATAATGGCAAAGGTAGCTCTGTAGTTTGTATTGCTTCAAGTGGAGGAGTCCATTGTGATCCGGGAATGACAGAATATGCCGGATCAAAAGGAGCTTTAATAGCAACGATGCAAGCAATTGCTCGAGAGCTAGCGCCATCATATATTCGCGTAAATTGTGTTTCGCCATCTCTGATTTCTACCAACATGGCAGATGAAATTTCCAGATCTTTTGCAGAAGGTAAATATCCTATGGGTATAGGGAAACCCCAATATGTTGCTAATACTGTTGTATTTTTACTATCCAAACAAGCAGAATGGATAACAGCCCAAAATTATATAATTGATTGTGGAGCAATATAGCAATGCCTAAATCAAAATTTAGTCACGTCAAGATTAGTGGGATTACGGCTGTTGTTCCTGAACATTTCATTAATATAGATGATGAAATAGAATTTTTTAACAACGATCCGAAACTATTGGAACGTAATAAAAAAATTTTAGGGCTAGGAACCCGTTATGTTGCTGATGAACGAACGACGAACTGTGATCTATGCGAAGCAGCAGCACGTGATTTGATAGAATTTTTAAATATAGACAAGGATTCAATCGATACATTAATTATGGTTTCAACATCACTAGATTATAAATATCCAGCATCAGCATGTATTTTACAAGGGCGTTTAAATTTGAGTGAAGATTGTACCTGTTTTGATATTACAGGATTGGCGTGCTCTGCTTATGTGCATGGATTATGGTTAGCTCATTCGTTAATATCAAGCGGCGCTTCGAAAAAATGCTTGTTGCTTGCGGGAGAAATTTCGAGCACACACTCAGATAGACGCAACCGCAATTCCAATATGTTGTTTGGTGATGCGGGAACAGCCACTCTTCTAGAGTGGACAGCAGAAGAAAAAACAGCTTATTTTTACACGGGAACAAGAGGAAAAGATTGGGACAAGATAATTGCCCCTGCTGGAGGTTGGGCATTGCCCATTCAAAAAGACATAATCGACATTGAAGAAAAAGATCAATCCGGAAATGTGTGGCATTTATGGGATGAAATAATGAAAGGAATTGATGTCTTTAAATTTACGACCGATGTAGGTCCCAAAGGAATTGAGAAAATTCTAAATTATACCGGTAAAGAAATATCAGATATTGATTATTTTGCTTTTCATCAAGCTAATAAGCAAATTGTGAAAACAGTAGCTATGTATGCCGGATTACCAAAAGAAAAATGGTCAACGGATACTTTTTCTTTGTATGGTAACTGTGGAACAGCTTCTATAGTTACAGATATATGCAGAGAACTTTCCGAGAAGAAACATCAATATCTTTGTTTAGCATCTTTTGGCGTAGGATTATCGTGGGGATTTGGAGTTGTCGATTTTAAAGATGTAAAAACAAACGGAATAAGCAAATATAAAACCCCGGAAGGTAAATTAAATAGGGAAGAGAAAATAAAATATTGGATAGAATATTTTAAGAGAGGGCAAAATGCTTAGAAACAAGACAGCTCTTATCACAGGCTCCAATCGAGGAATAGGTAGAGCAATGGTAGAAATTTTTGCTCAAAAAGGGGCACATATTATAGCGCATGCTAGAAAAGAGACAGAAGATTTTATTGAATTTGTAAAAAAAACAGAAACATCCTGCAATACCACCATAGACATGGTTTTTTTTGATTTGAGAGATACTTTATCTATGCGCAATGAGCTAAAAAAATTTGTCTTAGGCAAAAATAATATTGATATTTTAGTTAACAATGCCGGTGTGGGTCATGGAGTTAGTTTTCTGCGAACACCAGTTTCTCAAATAAAAGAAGTATACGATATTAACCTTTTTTCCGCCATGGAAATTACTCAAATTGTCTTGCGAAAAATGTGTTTACAAAAATCAGGTTCTATTATAAATATCACATCTGTTTCCGGCATAGATTTATCAGCGGGTAATTCAGCTTATGGTACAGCAAAGGCGGCATTGGCAGCATGGACAAAGACACTAGCAGCAGAATTAGGTGCTTTTAACATTCGTGTTAATGCTATCGCACCAGGCTTGATAGAGACATCAATGGGCAAATCGGTAAAAGATTTTGTTGAAAAACGTATGATTGAAGAATGTGCCTTAAAAAGAAAAGGAAGTCCTTACGAGATTGCAGAAATAGCAGCCTTTTTAGCGAGTGATAATTCTTCTTTTATCAATGGAATGGAGATTATTGCAAATGGAGGGAAAATATGAATGACATGAAAATGCTGATAAATACCGCTCAGCAAGTTCGTAAAAATATATTGAGGATGACACTCCATGCAGGAAGTTACGGAGCTCATATAGGAGGGGGATTATCGCTTTCAGAAATTCTAACAACCTTATATTTACATACTATGAATATATCTCCCAAAAACGTCTGTAATCCAGAAAGAGATAGACTGATTTTAAGTAAAGGGCATGGAGCAATAGCACTATATGCAGTTTTGAAAGAAGCCGGTTTCATCTCAGAAAATGAGTTATTTTCTTTTAAACAAGATAGTAAAAATTTTTGGACACATCCAAGAAAAGATCCAACTATTGGTATTGAGTTTTCATCAGGTTCTTTAGGACAGGGGCTATCTTTGGCGGCAGGCACAGCCTTAGCTTTAAGAAAACAAAATAATAATGCTCATATTTATGTTGTTATCGGAGACGGAGAATGTGATGAAGGTTCTATATGGGAAGCAGCATCTTTTATTTCACATCACCAATTAGATAATATAACGGTTATTATTGATGAGAACAAGCTCCAGCTAGACGCCCCAACGCAAGATATTGTGAATAAAGATAAGCTATCAGAACGATGGCAATCTTTTGGATTTGAGGTATTAACTATAGATGGGCATAATATTCCTGATTTAGTCAACGCTTTTTCGCATCGTTCAACAAAAAAGCCGATAGCCATTATTGCAAGGACAATCAAAGGAAAAGGTGTTTCATTCATTGAAAATAATCCAGAATGGCACGTTCATCCTTTAACACAGCAACAATATGAACAAGCAATGGAGGAATTAAAAAATGTATAAATTTTCTTCCACAGACATAAGGACATGGGCTTTATTGGGACAACGAGGAACATTAGGCAAAGTTCTTTATGATATGATTGGCGAAAGAAAGAATATTATAGCCATGACTGCAGATCAAGGAGCATTGATCGGTTTTCATAGAATACAAAATCAATATCCAGATAATTTTATCAACATGGGAATTTCAGAACAAAATGCCATTGGAGTTGCAGCAGGGTTATCTAATGAAGGTTATATTCCTTTCTTAGCATTTCAAGCGGCGTTTACCTCTCTCCGTTGCGCAGATCAAACACATGTTGCTATGGCCTATATGGGACTTAATATAAAACTGATAGGAATTTTTTCGGGGCTAACACAAGGAGATTGTGGACCGACGCATTATGCTTTACATGACATAGCCTTATATCGGTCTTTTCCCAAGGTTACGGTTTTATCGCCAAGTGATGCAACACAAATGGTAAAGGTACTACAAGCGACATCAGAAGTTTTTAGTCCAACATATATTCGTATAGGAGGCCCGAATAATTTACCTATTGTATATAAGGAAGACTTTGATTTTCAGATAGGTAAGGCTATTACTTTACGCGAAGGAAAAGATGTTGCAATTATAGCGACAGGAAGTATGGTCTATAATTCTCTAAAAGCAGCAGAAATATTATCCTCAAAGGGTATAAGCTCTACAATTATGGATATGCACACCATCAAGCCGTTGGACAAACAAGCCGTTAAGGAAAGTCTCAGTCATAAATTAATTGTTACAGTTGAAGAACACTCAATATATGGCGGATTGGGAGGTGCGGTTGCAGAAAATCTTTCTCTGCTAAAGAAGCGCCCGCCTCATTTAATAATTGGGACACAAGGGGAATATCCACATGCGGCAAGCTATTCATATCTATTGGAACAGGCGGGCCTTACGCCAGAGAAAATTGCATTAAAAATTGAAAATACTTATAAGGAGATATGTTAAATGAGTAATATTGAAAAGTATACGCAAGCGTTTTGTCAGGCATTTGATATTGATGAAGAAGCTGCAAAAAAACTAAAATTTCAAGATATTCCGGCCTGGGATTCTGTTGGACATATGGGGTTGGTTGCTCAATTGGAAGAGGCTTTTGATATTATGTTAGAGCCAGATGATATTGTTGATTTATCCAGTTTTGAAAAAGGTCAGGAAATTTTGGCCAAATACGACATCACTTTTTAAATCTCGAGAGAATATGGAAAAAATTGTTTTAAACGGATTAAACATATATAAGTTTGCATCAAAATTCATTGATGCAAACTCATATGTTTTATGTGCCAACAAAGAAGCTCTGGTTATTGATCCTAATGAGAGTAAAGAGTTGGATAAATTTTTGACCCAATATTCTCCCCAAAAGATAACGATACTTTTAACACATGAACATATTGATCATGTTATAGGTTATCCTCGTTTACAAAAGAGATATGCGACAGAGTTAATCTGCCAAAAAAACTGTGCCGAATTTATTGTTGATAGTCGAAACAATTATCCCAGCCTGATAAGAATAGCGTTAGAATACAAAGATGAAAAGGAAGGAACACATCTAACACAAGAGTTTTTGGAACAGACTGACGATATTTTTCCTTTTTGTATAACAGCGGATAAAACCTTTGGAGAAGAGTTGTCTCTTATCTGGCAAGAGCAAGAGATTTTTTGCAAACACTGTGAGGGACATTCACCAGGAAGTTGTTGCTTTATTTTAAATAATGTGGCAATTTTTACAGGAGATTCTTTAATTTATAATACGCCTGTAATCACACGTTTTCCGGGTGGAAATTCACAAAAATATCTTTCAAAAACAAAGCCTTTTCTTAATAGCATGCCTGAGTTTATGAAGGTTTTTCCTGGACACGGAAGAGTTTTTGAGATTAAGGAGATAAGAAATGTGGAATTTTAGCCAATATGGAGCAAAGATAGCGGCTGTTTCGGATGAGGGAAAATCTTACTCATACGCTTTTCTCGCTCAACAAGGTGATAAATTGGCTGCTGCCGTAGGCAAAAGATGTTTAGTCTTTTGTTTATGTCGAAATTCTATAGGCTCTTTATTAGGATATACAGCATTTATCAACCATGGTATTGTCCCTTTAATGCTGGACGAGCAGCTAGATAAGGATTTATTGGTTTCGTTTTTACATCTTTATAAACCAGATTTTTTATGGCTTCCAGAAAATCGAGTTTGTGAATTTGAAGGAGAAGAAGTTTATCGAGATTGTAATTATGCTCTGATTAAAAGATTGGATACAGCATCTTATCCAATGTACAACGAATTAGCGTTGCTAATAACGACATCTGGCTCCACCGGTTCTCCGAAATTTGTTCGTCAGAGTTACAAAAACTTAGAAGCCAACACGCATTCTATAGTTGAATATTTGCATTTAAACGGAACTGAACGACCAATTACCACGTTACCGATGAATTATACATATGGTTTATCGGTAATAAACACGCATCTGGCTGTAGGCGCTACATTAATTTTAACAGATAAGACATTAATGCAGCGTGAATTTTGGACATTGTTTAGTGAACAGAAGGCTACATCATTTGCCGGCGTTCCTTATACCTATGAAATGCTTGATAAGCTAATGTTTTTTAGGCGCAAACTTCCATATTTAAAATCAATGACGCAAGCCGGCGGAAAAATATTGCCGATTTTGCACCAAAAATTTGCCGAATACGCCCAAAAAGAAGGAAAAGAGTTTGTCGTTATGTATGGTCAAGCAGAAGCAACGGCACGGATGGGATACCTTCCATCAAATATTTCCTTAGAAAAATTTGGTTGTATGGGAATTGCAATTCCGGGAGGAAAATTTCATTTGATAGACGAGCAGGGTCAAACGATTACGACACCGGAAACAGTGGGAGAACTTGTTTATGAGGGAGATAATGTGGCCCTTGGATATGCGGAAAAGGGAGAAGATCTAATCAAAGAAGACGAGCGCCATGGATTGCTGCAGACAGGAGATATGGCAAAGTTTGACAAAGATGGGGTATATAGTATTGTCGGGCGAAAAAAAAGATTTTTGAAAATTTTTGGAAATAGAGTTAATTTGGATGAAACAGAGAGATTGATAAAAACGCAATATCAAGATTTGGATTGTGTATGTGCCGGAAAAGATGATGCTATGACAATTTTTATTACAGATGATAAAAGAATAAAAGAGATTCAAAGTTTCGTAGCCAATAAAACACATTTGAATTTTACAGCATTTCATGTTCAATATCTAAAACAAATTCCCAAAAATGAAGCCGGAAAAGTTTTATATGCGGAGTTGAATAAACTATGTTAAAAGATTATGGAGCTTTTAAGGTATTTAACGATGATGCAGCACAAATTCAAGATTGGAATGCGTCAGGAGCTCAATATTTGCGTGTTGAATTGCCTAGTTCCGCTAATTCGGAAATATTGATGCAGCAGCAGGGCTTTTATTTTGCAGACAGAACCATAAAAGCCTCCGTAAGTTTAAATAAATGTTCAATAGATTTGGATAAATTTATACGTTTACCTATCATTGAAACATCGGAATATAAAAATGAGATTTTACAGATAGCAGAAGATTCATTTCTTTATGATAGGCGTTTTCATGTGGCTCCATTATGTTCAAAAGATATTTCGAGATATGTTTTAAAAGAATATGTCAACAACCTAGATAAGGTATTAGTTGCCATCTTTAAGGATAAGCCTATAGGATTTTTAGCATTGCAAGAAGAGGATATTTCTTCGCTATTTGTGTATTTGGCCGCCGTAGATGAAAAATATCGCATGAGCGGAGCTGCGATGGCATTATATGCAACGGCTTGCAAAACAGCATATGAAAAAGGCTACAAGAAATTAAATGGGCGTATAAGCTCGCAAAATATGGCTGTTTTGAATCTATATACTGCATTGGGAGCAATCTTTTCTGAGCCGAAAGATGTTTTTATAAAGGAAATAAAAGATGACATTAAATGACTTGTTTCAGATAGCCCCATATTCATTAACAAAATCCGAGAAAAATAAAGTTTTGACGCAAATTCTCAAAGAACTTACGGTAAAACATTATAAAAATTGTCCTGAATATGCCAAAATTCTTAAAGCCTTGGGGTACAATCCACAAGAAGTTTTTTCTAGTGCAGATTTACCTTTTATCCCTGTCAGACTTTTCAAACAATTTGAATTAAAAAGTGTTTCGGACGAACAGATTACCAAAACGCTTACATCATCAGGGACATCCGGACAGGCGGTTTCTAAAATATTTTTGGATGCAGAGAATGTTCGCAATCAAACCAAAACATTGAATGAAATTATTTCTTCTTTTATTGGTAAGTCTAGGTTGCCATTATTGCTTTTAGATACAGAAATGATAAAAAAAGATCGGACGATGTATTCTGCTCGAGGAGCCGGGATTATAGGTTTTTCGATTTTTGGCAGAAATAGTACATATGCATTAGATGAGAATATGAATATTAATATCCAAAAAGTTTCTGATTTTATCAAAGAGCACGAAAATGAGCCAATCTTAATGTTTGGATACACGTATATGATATGGCAATTTGTTGTTCGAGCATTAGAAGAAAATAATATCTCGTTTAATATCAAAAACGCGATTTTATTTCACATAGGCGGCTGGAAAAAACTAAAAGATCAGGCAGTCGATGTTTTAGAATTTAATCGTCGAATACAAAAATGTTTAGGAAACGTGAAGGTATATAATTATTACGGAATGGCAGAACAATTAGGATCTGTTTTTGTTGAATGTGAGCACGGGCACATGCATTGTTCCAATTATTCTGATGTGATTATTCGTAGAGCAAAAGATTTTTCCGAAGCAAATATAGGAGAGAAAGGCTTGATTGAGCTTTTGTCCGTTCTTCCGACAAGTTATCCCGGACATATTATTTTAACAGAAGATGAAGGAGCAATCTTGGGAGAAGACGATTGTCCTTGCGGGCGAAAAGGAAAATACTTTAAAATTTACGGTCGAATAAAAAATGCCGAATTGAGAGGATGTAGCGACACATATGAAAAACGTTAATTTTATTATAGGTTCAGAAAATATCATTCAAACACCATTATCGGTGTATAATGAAGATGTTTGCAGTTTTATAACCAATGTATCTGAGAAAATAATGACATCTTCCTTAATCCGTCAATATCCGGATTTATCCGCGTTAGCATTTTGGGGAAGAAAGAAAAATATAGAAAAGTTAAAAAGAGACTTCGGAGAATGCAACAGATGGTTGGGACGAGGATTATGCTTTCATATAGCACCATCTAATATACCGATTAATTTCGCATTTACTTTTTTGTTTGGATTACTGGCTGGTAATGCTAACATTGTGCGTTTACCCAGCAAGAAATATCCGCAGGTAGAAATTTTATGCGATATATTTAAGGACGTATTAAAAAAATATCCTGAAATAGAAACAAGAACAGCATTTATAACATATCCTCGAGATGATGAGATTACATCTGTATTTTGTAAGATGGCAGATGTTCGTATGATATGGGGAGGAGATGAAACGATTTCTTTAATCAAACAAATGCCGACAAAACCGAGATGCATAGATATCACATTTGCTGATAGATATTCCTTAGCTATAATAGATGGTCACAGCATCATAGAAGCAAGTTCTGAAGAAATTAAAAGGTTGGCAGATAATTTTTATAATGATACATATTTAATGGATCAAAACGCTTGCTCTTCTCCACAACTTATTTTATGGCAAAATGATTCATCCAAAGCCAGAGATATATTTTGGGAGGCAATCTATGAGGCGTCTAAGCAAAAATATTTATTGCAAGATGCTTCAGCAATAGACAAATATACACTAATGTGTGAGGAGGCGATAAATAATCCGAATTTTTTGAGCTGTACCAGAGAAGAGAATTTGATTTATCGCGAAGAGCTTTCAAAATTAGATGATGGAGTTGTTAACCATCGAGGAAAGAGTGGATATTTTTATGAATATTCATTATCAGATATAAAAGAACTTTTACATATTATTAGTGATAGATTTCAAACCGTTACCTATTTTGGAGTTGACTCAAGTTTTTTTTGTGATAGCTTGATAAATTCCAATGTCAAAGGGATAGATCGCATCGTTCCCATAGGCAAAGCTATGGATATCGGCGTGTTTTGGGACGGGTATGATATCGTTCGAACAATATCAAGAAATATAAGGGTAGAGTAGAGGAAAAATGGATTTTAGCGGAAAAACTCTTTTTATCACAGGTGGCACGGGATCCTTTGGTAAAAAATTTACAAAAACAGTCTTAGAAAGCAATCCGGACGTTAAAAAGATTATCATATACTCAAGAGACGAGTTTAAACAGTTTATGATGTCTAATATGCCTGAACTAAAAAAATATTTACCAAAAATAAGATTTTTTATTGGCGATGTTAGGGATAAAGAACGGCTACGTTTAGCTATGGAAAATGTGGACTACGTAATTCATGCCGCCGCCTTAAAACAGGTCCCAGCCTGTGAATACAATCCTTTTGAAGCAATCAAGACCAATGTTCTAGGAGCCCAAAATGTTATAGATGTTGCACTTGAAAGCAATGTTGAAAAAGTTGTTGCGTTATCAACGGACAAAGCAAGTTCTCCGGTTAATTTGTATGGAGCAACAAAATTATGTTCAGACAAACTTTTTATTGCAGCCAATGGATACAGAGGGGATAAAAGGACAAAGTTTTCCGTTGTACGATATGGCAACGTTGCAGGCTCAAGAGGTTCTGTAATCCCGTACTTTTTGAATCTTGTAAAAGAAAAAGCAGAATATCTTCCCATTACAGATTGTTCCATGACACGTTTTTGGCTAAAGCTGGAAGAAGCAGTGGAAATGGTGATTAATGCTTTTGAAGTAATGCAAGGAGGAGAATTATTTGTCAAAAAAATTCCCTCTATGCGGATGCCAGAACTTGCTCAAGCGATTGCACCAGATTTGCCGATAAGAGAAATAGGCATTCGTCCAGGAGAAAAGATACACGAGCAAATGATCTCAGAAGAAGACGCTCATCATACCATGGAGTTTGATAGGTACTATGTCATTTATCCAGATACGCCATGGTGGCATGAGCATGCCAAAGAAATGGGAGGAAAACCGGTGGCGCCAAGGTTCTCATATAATTCTGGAACAAACACATGGTGGCTAAGTGTAGATGATATGAAAAATTTAATAAAGGATTTAGACATTGATTAAATACGGATATGGGCATCAAACAATAGATGATAGCGACATTTCGGCAGTAATGGATGTTTTAAAGAGCGATTATCTTACTTGCGGACCTAAGATTAAGGAATTTGAACAAGAGATTTGCAAATATACAGGAGCCAAATATTGTGTTGCAGTTTCAAATGCTACGGCGGGATTGCATATAGCGGCAATGGCCACAGGACTAAGCAAAGGCGATGAGGCAATAACATCACCCATAACATTTTTGTCTTCAGCCAATTGTATATGTTATACGGGGGCAACACCTGTATTTGCAGATATAGAAGAAGAAACAGCAAATATATCACCGCAAGAAATTGAGAGGCACATTACAGATAAGACAAAGGTATTGATACCAGTTCATTTTGCAGGGCAATCCTGTGACATGGAAGCAATTTCTGAAATAGCTCATAAACATAATTTGTATGTTATAGAAGATGCCGCTCACGCAATTGGTTCAGATTATAAAGATACAAAGGTTGGATCTTGCGCTTATTCGGATATGACGGTTTTTTCTTTCCACCCGGTCAAAACTATCACCACGGGTGAGGGAGGAGCAATTACTACCAATAACAAAGAATTATACGAAAAACTTTGTGCACTACGATCTCATGGAATGCACAAAGATAAAGACATGGTAGAAACTTGGGAATATGAAATGCGGGAACTTGGTTATAATTATCGCATGACAGATATTCAAGCAGCTTTAGGAATAAGCCAACTAAAGAAACTAGATGTATTCAAAAAACGCCGTCGTGAAATCGTTGATTTTTATAATAAAAACTTAGGAATAAAACATCTTCAAGAAAGAAAATATTCTAATGCCTGTTTTCATTTATATCCGATATTAGTTAAAAATCGTCGTGATTTTTATTTTAAAGCACGAGAAAACGGATTAAATCTTCAAGTTCATTATATTCCGGTTCATACTCAGCCATACTATACTCGCTTTGGCTACAAGCGAGGGGATTATCCCAAAGCGGAACAATATTACTCACAATGTATATCTCTTCCACTTTATCCTAGTTTAACGGATACTGATTTGGAAGAAATTATAAAGAGGGTAAAGGAGATAGAGTAATGTCTTCTGTAGCTATTATCACAGCGCGAGGCGGCTCTAAAAGAATCCCACGCAAAAACATCAAAGAATTTATGGGAAAGCCAATGATATCTTATGCAATAAAAGCTGCACAAGATAGCCAAATTTTTAGTGAGATAATGGTTTCGACGGAAGATGAAGAAATTGCTGATATTTCTCTAAAGTATGGCGCAAAAATTCCGTTTATGAGGTCACAACAAACATCCAATGATTATGCGACAACAGCAGATGTATTGAAAGAAGTGATTGAAAAGTATCAAGAACAAGGTAAGAATTTTGATACAATCTGTTGTATTTATCCGTGTGTTCCTTTTTTAACAGGGGAAATATTAAGGCGAGCCTATGAAGAATTTTATTATAAAGATTGTGATGCATTAACGCCAGTTGTAAGATTTTCTTTTCCGATTCAAAGAGCTTTCCGAATTAACCAACAAGGATATCTTGAATATCGTGAACCAGAAAATGCCTCCAAGCGATCTCAAGATTTAGAGCCATTGTACCATGATGTTGGAATGTTTTACTTTATGAAAAACTACATTTTTCAAAGAAAAGAAAATAGAACTTCTTTTTTTGAGATGGATGAAAGTCAAATACAAGATATTGATACACTTGAAGATTGGAAAATGGCAGAAATAAAATATAAGGTTATGCATAATGTATAAACTAGGGCTAAAATTATGGTCGATTAATACCGATTCTTATCTGCACGAAGCAGAAAAATTATATGAGCGCGGAGTTTATGATTATATAGAGTTATATGTTGTTCCGGATACACAGGAAACCTTAGATTTATGGAAAAAATTACAAATTCCGTTTATCATTCATAATCCAC
Organism: uncultured Alphaproteobacteria bacterium; assembly: GCA_944393685.1. Taxonomy (GTDB): domain Bacteria; phylum Pseudomonadota; class Alphaproteobacteria; order RF32; family CAG-239; genus CAZU01. Next base: position 101,798 of record CALYAW010000002.1, on the reverse strand, counting down.
ATTTTGCGCATGGTTTTAATCTTGCCAAAAAAGATCATGAAAAACGCAATATAGAAATCTATGAACAAACAAAACGTTTTGCTGACGAATTGGAGGCAAAATACATAATTTTTCATGGAGGTATTGACGGGACTGTCGAAGAGACGGCTCGTCAACTGTCAAAATTAAAAGAATCACGAGCCTTAATTGAAAACAAACCATTTGTGGCCTTGCCAAATAAAATGGGAGGAGAATATTGCCGAGGATCAACAATCAAAGAAATCTCCTTAATTAAAGAAATTGCGAAATGTGGTTTTTGTTTAGATATAGGGCATGCGATTTGTTCTGCAAATTCACAAGGTATAGAAGCATATTTTTATATAAAAGATTTATTACAATTTCACCCTCAGATGTTTCATTTATCGGACGTTTCAGATATGACTTCTCCGTATGATGCGCACCCTCATTTAGGAACAGGCCGACTGGATATTCAATATTTGAAGGCAGAAGTTTTTCCGGCAGATGCGATAATATCCATAGAAACAAATAAAAACAGCAAAGAAAATCTTGATGACTTTGCAAAAGACGTATCTTTTCTTTTAGGTGTGTAATATGCTTATAGATGACTTTAAAAAAAATATTATCAACATGGGGCTTCAAAAGGGTGATACTTTATTTGTATCTTCAGATGTTACGCAATTGCTTTGTGATGCACAGGAACGAAAAGAAGACCTTTCTTTAGATATGATTATAGATACATTAAAAGAAGTTGTCGGCGATAATGGAAATTTGGTTTTTCCGACATATAACTGGGGTTTTTGTAAAGGGAAGACATTCGATTATAACAAAACCACCTCTAAAACAGGTATCTTATCAAAACAAGCATTACAGAGAAATGATTTTAAGAGAACAAAACACCCAATTTATTCATTTGCAGTTTATGGGAAAGACAAAGACTATCTTACTTCTTTAGATTACAAAGATTCTTTTGGCGCAGATTCTATTTTTGGCTGGTTCTATGCAATAGGGGCAAAAAATTTATTTATTAATATTGACTATTCTGATTCTGCAACATTTTGCCACTATGTAGAAACATGTAATTTAGTTCCATATCGTTTTTCAAAAGAATTTACTGCAGATTATATTAATGAAGAAGGAACTCGCTCAAGCAAAACATATTCAATGTATGTTCGTTATCTAGATAGAGATTTAATTTCATTAGGCTATATATTATTTAATGAATTTGGCCAAAGGAACATAGAAAAGAAAAGTTATGTAGGAAATTCATTTATAAAACTAATTGATATGAAACAAGCGTGTGATGCTATTGACGATAATATAAAAAACAATTCTTGCGATAAGGCAGCGTTGTATCAAGGTGGAGAAGGTAAGGTCATTTATTCGTGGATAAAGCGTTTGTTTCCCATATGCCGTTCACTAACAGGAAATGGCGTTCGTCAAACACTTCAAGAGCTTCAAAAGATTATGCCCCACCTTCAAATTCATGAGAAAGCCAGTGGAACACAAGTTCAAGACTGGGTTATTCCTCAAGAATGGAATATCAAAGATGCGTGGATTAAAGATAGTACAGGAAATAAAATTATTGATTTTAAAGAAAATAATTTGCATGTCGTCGGCTATTCAATCCCTGTTCATAAAAAGGTCTCACTAAAAGAGTTGAATGAAATCATATATACATTACCCCAACAACCGAACTTGATTCCTTACATTACCTCTTATTATAAAGAGCGCTACGGTTTTTGCATGACAGAAACACAAAGATTGTCGTTGAAAGAAGATGTATATGAAATTTTTATAGACTCTGAATTAAAAGAAGGAGCCCTAACATACGCGGATTTGGTTATTCCGGGAGAAACTGATGAAGAAATAATGTTTTCTACGTATGTATGCCATCCTTCCATGGCCAACAATGAATTATCAGGTCCTGTATTGGCAATCTTTTTAGCAAAGTGGCTGAGTGTTCATCCTAATCATTATACCTATCGTTTTGTTTTTGCGCCGGAAACCATAGGAAGTATCACATATATTACAGAACATTTGCACCATTTGAAACAAAAAGTAAAGGCGGGTTTTATTTTGACCTGTGTTGGAGATCCTGGAAAATTTTCTTATATTCCAAGCAGATATGGCAATACTTTTGCAGACAAAGTCGCGCTAAATGTATTGTGTAATAATACATCAGATTATAAATCTTATACTTTTTTAGACAGAGGCTCTGACGAGAGACAATATTGTGCTCCAGGAGTTGATTTACCGTTCTGTTCTGTAATAAGAAGTAAATATGGAACTTATCCAGAATATCATACCTCAGGAGACAATTTAAACTTTGTAACAGCAGATGCCTTGCAAGAAACTTTTGAGTTATATAAAGAATTAATTACAACGATAGAAGGAAATAAAAAGTATAAAATAAAATGTTTGGGAGAACCACAGCTTGGAAAGAGAGGTCTTTACCCAACTACAAGCACAAAAGACACAAAATCAATTGTTCAACACATGATGGATTTAATAGCTTATAGCGATGGAACAAATGATTTAATTGATATCAGTAATCGCATAAATGTTTCTGTTTCAGAATTGTCCCAGATTGCCAAAAGATTGAAAGATGCGGATTTATTTGAAGAGGTGCAATAAAATGCTTAAGATCACGATATTAACAGATAAAACCAGTTGGATGAATAAATATAATCTAACCTTGCAAGAGTATTTGACATGCCAAGGACATGAAGTCAGGTTAATAGATAATAAAATTCAACTACAAAAAGGAGATATAGCCTTTTTTTTGAGTTGTTTTGAAATCATAAAAAAAGAAAAATTAGCGCTAAATAGACACAATATTGTAGTGCATGCAAGCAATTTACCGTCAGGAAAAGGATGGTCTCCAGCTAGTTGGCAAATTTTAGAGGGAAAGGACAGTATTCCACTAACTTTATTTGAAGCAGATGAAAAAGTAGATGCCGGGAAAATATATATACAAGATTCAGTCTTATTAGACGGCTCAGAATTGATAAGTGAGTGGCAAGAAAAAATGGGTAAAAAAATCGTAGAAATGTGTATTTCCTTCGTCTCTAGCTATCCGTCGATTATTCAAACAGGAAAAGAGCAAACGGGGGTGGAAACATTTTACGCTAAGCGTAGTCCTGTAGATAGCAAACTTGATATTCACCAAAGTATTGCAAATCAGTTTAATCTATTAAGGATTGTAGATAACGAAAACTATCCTGCATTTTTTGAAATGAAAGGGAAAAAATATATTCTGAAAATTTATGGAGATCAAGATGTCTAAGGTATTTATTATTGCCGAGATGTCCGCTAATCACTGCGGCAATAAACAACTAGCCAAAGGAATTATTAAAGCGGCAAAAGAGGTGGGGGCCGATGCTGTAAAAATTCAAACATATACGGCAGATACCTTAACCATAAATTGTCACAATACAGAATTTAGATTAAATGGAGGTCTATGGGATGGAAAATATTTATACGATTTATATTCTGAAGCATATACTCCTTGGGAGTGGCAAAGAGAATTAAAAGATTATGCAGACGAGCTAGGTATCCCATTATTTTCAACACCATTTGATACTACAGCCGTTGATTTTTTAGAAACGATTAATGTTCCCTTGTATAAGATTGCCAGTTTTGAAGCCTACGATTATCATTTGATAAAATACGCTGCTCAACACGGAAAACCGATGATTATTTCAACAGGAATTTCGTCATTGGACGAAATTCAAGAAGCCGTAGACAGCTGTTTGTCCGTGGGAAACAAAGATATTACCTTGCTAAAATGTACTTCAGCATATCCTTCAAAAGTTGAAGACATGAATTTGTTAACAATTCAAGATATGAGAGATAGATTTGGTCCGCAAGGAGTAAAAGTGGGATTATCTGATCACTCAATGAGTATTGTTCCTCCGATTGTGGCTGTTTCAATGGGAGCATCTGTTATAGAAAAGCATTTTACGCTAGATCGCTCTTTAGGCGGAGCGGATAGTGGTTTCTCTTTAAATAAAGAAGAATTTTCAGCAATGGTAAAAGCTGTAAGAGAGACGGAAAAAGCCATTGGGAAGGTTGATTATACGGTCAATGAGCAAAACAGGCAACTAGGACGATCCCTTTACGTTGTAAAAGAAATTAAGCAAGGGGAGGAATTTACTTCAGAAAACATACGATCTATTCGTCCTTCTAAAGGTTTACATCCTCGTTATTATGAAAAGATTATAGGAAAAAGGGCGAGGCGTGATTTAACCCTAGGAACTCCACTACAACAAGAAGATATTTTATAGAAAGTAAATAAGATGAGAACGGTTTTTTATGCTTATACAACAGTTATGCTGGATGCTTTTCTTGAGCTAGAAAGGCAGGGAAAAATAGAGTTAATTAATTTTTTTGCAGAATTTGCAGATGACCATCCTAAACTAATTAGGCAAGCAGGATTTTTTTCACCATGGCATGGGTTAAATAGAGCAACGCAAGATTTGGTACATAAATATACGGATAACCTTGTTATTCCAGAAGATTTATACGCAAAAATGTATGAAAAACTTTATTTTTATATAGAATGTTTTGAACGTCATGAACATCTAGAACCAGTGCTCAGTTTTCATGATTCTATACATGCTGTAAATATCGCTTTAAGATTTGCATATGGTTATTTAACAAAAGAGAAAATAGAACAAATAGTTTTTTGGGAAGTACCACATTCAGGTGTGGATAATATGTTATATCTCGTGGCTAAATATTTAGGAATAAAAACTCTTTTACTCGGACAGGAATTTCAACCAGATAATTTTCTTCCGATAATTACATATTATTATGATGAAAATGATAAATGCTATTATCAAAGTATGAAGAAAAAAGTAAGAAATGTTAAAATTTGTTTAGAAGAAGGATATAAAAAAGATTTATTTTATATGCATAATATAAAATATTTTACACCGAATATAAATGTAAAAAGGAAAAAAATGATAATTATGTCTCTTAACATTTTAAAAAATGCTATAAGACTAAAAAAAATAAAAAATACCTTTTTCTGGAATCCTATGTTTCTTTATTTTTTCCATAATTTTAGAAAATTTTATCTGGCAATGTGTTATATAACAACATTAAAGTCTCTTATTAGAAAAGTAGATTATCAAAAGAAATATGTATATTTCCCTCTTCATTTACAACCAGAAATGACAACTTCTATTATGGGAGAAAAATATTACAACGATCAAATATTAGCACTTGAACAATTAAGGGCATTAATTCCTACCGATTGGATAATCTATGTAAAAGAAAATCCAAAACAAACAAGCTTTTATCGTCCCAAGAGTTTTTTTGAGCGTTTTAAATTGTTGAAAAACACCTTTTTTGTTCCTAGAGAGGAAAATACATACAAATTACTAGAGCATTCACAATTTGTAGCGACCATATCAGGAACAGCAGCCTTTGAATCCATAAGAGGAGGAAAACCAGCCTTAATTTTTGGAAAAGTATGGTGGCATTCATGTCCAGGAGTATTTAAATATTCTCCCAATCTTGATGTTCAAAAAATGATAGAAACGCGTATAGATCATAAAGAATTAGAAAAAAAAGCCTCAGAATTTTGTTCAAAATGTTATGAAGGAATTGTTTCTTCAGAGAAAAATTTTCAACATCTTTTTCCTAATTATTCTCATGAGAAAAACACTAAAAATTTAGTAAAAATGTTTAAACAGATTTTATAAAAAAATAGATTGCAAAAAAAACGCTCTTTGAAGAGCGTTTTTTTATAATTAACAATTTATTAGAACTGTTCTTGGAGCTCAAAGAAATAAGCCTGCGGATGATCGCAAACAGGGCATTTTTCAGGAGCCTTGGGAGATTCAACACGACAACCACAATTGGCGCATTCCCAAATAACCTTAGTAGGACGTTCAAAGATTTTGCCTTCGACCAAAGAATCAAGCAAAGCTCTGTAACGTTCTTCATGTCCTTTTTCAATTTTTCCGACCATTGTGAACAATGCAGCAATTTTATTAAAGCCTTCTTCTTTTGCCTCTTGAGCCATACGCGCATACATATCGGTCCATTCATAATTTTCACCGGCAGCTGCATCTTTCAAATTATCCATGGTTGAAGGCACTTCACCGCCATGTAATAATTTGAACCAAATTTTAGCATGCTCTTTTTCATTGTTGGCTGTTTGTTCAAATTTATCGGCAATGATATTATAGCCTTCTTTTTTAGCTTTTGAAGCATAATAAGTATATTTATTGCGAGCCTGAGATTCTCCTGCAAAGGCTTCCATTAAGTTTTTTTCTGTTTTTGAACCTTTAAGTTCCATGGGTTTTACTCCTTATGATTAGTTTTGAAAATTTAATTTTTTGTCATACAATCGGGACACACTCCACGAAAAGTGATATCGCACGATTCTATCTTTACACTTGTTTGTGCTTCAATTTGAGCGCTCAAATCGGGAGCAATGTTGTAAGGGATATCATACACTTTATGACATTTTGAGCAAACAAAATGATGATGCTTGTGAGTATTATGATCAAAACGAGTTGCATTATCAAGTCCCGTAACTTTTCTTATAATGTTCATATCTGCTAATTGATTAAGATTACGGTACACTGTAGCAAGACTAATATTAGGATTCTTTTCATGCAACAAAGCATAAACCTGATCCGCGGTAGGATGAATCATGTTTTGTTTTAAGGTTTCCAATATTATTTCACGTTGTTTTGAATATTTCATCAATGTTACTCATATAAATGATAATAATTATCATTATTGTAATATAAAAAAATTGTCAACATGAAAATAAATTAATTGCAATTTAAATATATATGGTATTTACTATATAGTGTTTTTGATATATGTTTATATATATAATACTTGTTGCATTTTGGAAATAATTACTTTCTAATATGCGCAGAATTAACAAGAAAGGAATATCAAATGGTTGCTGTTACAGCTTTATTTATTAGTTTGTTTTTTGCAATAAAAGCATATGCCAATCCCGCATGCGCGGTATGTACTGTTGCTGTCGGAGCCTCACTTGAGATAGCCAGATACTATGGTGTCGAAGACACGGTTGTCGGTGTTTGGGCAGGAGCATTGCTCGCTCTGTTGGGCTATTGGCTAATTTTGTGGTTTAATAAAAAGGATTGGTATTTTTGGGGTCGAGATGCTTTGTTAATGGGGATTTCCGTTGGTTCAATAGGCTTTATGTATATTTCAGAAATGCCATATTCTCCTCAGGTAATAGGAATTTTTTATCTTGATCCATTGCTATTTAGTACAATATTAGGCGCTTTGACTTTTATTTATGTTTCAAAATTTTATCAATGGATGAAAGCTCGTAACGGAGGTCATGCTCATTTCCCTTTTGAAAAGGTAGTCTTACCGGTAGCTGCGCTTGCGTTGCTGAGTGTCTATTTTAATTATTTTCCCATAAGTTCGGAATCAATTGACATTTTAAGCGATACTGCGGAATTATATGAATTTTCAGGAGAAAAATAATGAAAAAAGTTGCTAGTGTAAAAGAATTTGTTGAAAAAATAGATGCCACCAAGAAGGTAAATCCAAAAGATTTGTCATCGGATCAGGATTTGACCATTGCTATTATGAATTTGATTTCTATTGAAGAGCATCTGGTTTTTTCAGGAGCCAAGACAGGTAAAAATTCGTTTTATGATTTGGTTGAAGATGTGCGTGAGCTTCGCAAGAATTTGATGCAAAAAGTTATTCCCGAATATGAGGGAGAAGTTTGGTGCATATCCAAACATTTATTGGCATCTTCCATGCGTTTAATGGAAGTCGGAACCAAGCAACAATCATTGGGCCACAAAGAAGAGGCATACAAATTATTTAATCAAGCCTATGATTTATATTGTTTGTTTTGGGGCTTAAATATGAAAATGCTTTCAACCGATGATGTAAAATGGGTTGAGGACAATATTGATGATATCAAAAAGATTTCAGCTAAATTAGAAGCAGTTCCGACAGAAAAAATTAAAGAAGCTGCATCGCCAGAGAAGGGCGGTGCGCTAGCCAAAATGAAAGCGTTTGTACGCAAAGCTGTTGACTGTTGTATTGAATAAGAAAAAAGCCCTGAAATATTTATTTCGGGGCTTTTTTGTTAGAAAGTTTTTTGTTCTTTCAAAAGATACCAGAGGTTGAGCATCCGAGACTGCATTTCTATTTCAGCCTCGCACCCCGGATACTTATATGTAACATATAAACGAAGGTAGACTTTAAGCCTGTCGGCCCGAGAAGCGGTATATGCATCAGGATGAATGCGATAATATCGGATAAGTGTATACAGAAAAAATGCCTGTTGATAGCAGGAAAGTTTTCTAAAATTTTTATACCAATAAAATCTGGAAAAAATTTCATTCAACTGTGGTGCAAACACTATGATTGCAAGCAACAGTATACCGACAATCGGATAATAAATGTTCATAATGGTATATTTTTAATTGATTAATAGGATGAAATATATCTGGCATTATGAATACGTGTATCACAAAAGTCAAGTGCCCGTATACAAAAAAGGTTCATCCTGTGTGGATGAACCTTTTTTGTATCAGTACTCGGACAAATTAAAAGAAACCTTCGTCCGGAGAGTTTATCAGAAATTCTAAGAACGGAGTTCCTTGTTTATATTCTCCGACAAATTCCTGGTATTTTTTGATATCTGCCCGAAGAGCTTCGTCATATCCTTCCGGAGAGAAACTGCTTCGTGCATGAAGATCTGCGAGGATAATATTTTCGACGGCCGTTTCGTGGTCAATCCCATATATCAGTTCCTGATAATTGGGCCACCCCATATTCGAATACTCCGTAATCAGTTCTCTGAAACATCCCCAGTCTTCGTCTTCAGTTCCTGGCAAGAGATAACGCTCTTTGGTAAAATCTGGCAAGATATCTGTCGACAAAGGTGTCGTATCTTTAAGCATGGGCCCGAGAGAAGCCGCCACATAACCAAGTAGCAGTTCACTTAAGTGTCCTTCCGGAACAGAAAGATTCAAACACATCGGGCAGTGCAACACAGCCAGATTAATCTTAATATCCGCATATTCCGGCTTGGCCAGCTCCAGCATTCCTTCGGCAAGAAGCCGTTTATCATAAGAAAAATTACCAGAGCACAAGAGGAATGTTGCTTCGTCAAGACCGAGAGCTTTAGCAAGATTGTACATCTCGCTGAAATTTCCTTTTGTGTCGGTATCTTCCACAGCGCGCTGATATAGGCGCACCCAGAGCTTGGGAGCCAGAAGCGACAGCGGACGCAGATAAGCTTCGGCTTCGGTTTGCACCATCAAACCATCTGTTCTATCAAAGACCTGTTTAAATAGGCCTTTGTTTCCTTCTTTGCCGACGCAATAAATCGGCAACAATTGGCCATGGGTTTTAGCATAGAACCGAACCGCCTCCATAGTGTAGAGATGGGCGGTCATAAAACCTGAAAAACAGACAACAAACGGGTTTTTTAATCCACTCGGAATGTCATAAAGGTCAAAGACCTCGGCGGCAACAATTTCTTTTTGAGCATTGATGTAATCAAAGCTGGTCTCTGGACGACATCCGCCAACTTGTTCGGCATATTTTAAAACGTGCCGCCATTTCTTGAGGCGTAGATTTCGAGGGGAGAAAGAGTGATTAATCCGTTCTGCTACATAACGCCGTCCGTCAGCGTTGCACTTCCAACCGTTTTCAGCCAAAAGCGCTCTTACTTGTTCTCTTGCATTCATAAAAATTAATTTTAGGTAAATAAATACAGAATATATACTTTTAATTAAATCGACATTATCACAAATTTTGTCTAAAAACAAGGGGAAAATAAAATTATTTGTGATTTGTTTGATTCAAGATGGTTTTTGTACTTGAGATATTCATAAAATGTTGTAAAATCGGCCTGCTAAAAAGAAATAAAACACAATAACGGAGAAATTAATACAATGTCTAAAATCTTAGTTACTTCAGCATTACCATACATAAATGGTGTTCCACACTTAGGACACATGGTCGGCTGTCTATTGCCTTCCGATATTTATGCGCGCTACATGCGAATGAAAGGCAACGAGGTTTTATACATTGCAGGCACTGACGAACATGGCACAACCTCCGAAGTCGGAGCGCTCAAAGAAGGTATGGATGTGCAGGCATATTGCGATATGTATCATGCCCGTCATGCCAAGACTTATAAAGATTTCAATTTATCATTTGACTATTTTGGCAGAACCTCTTCAGAGCAGAACAAAGAAATAACTTATCACATATTTGAACAGTTGGATAAAAACGGGTTCATAGAAGAACGCACAGTCAAACAGGTGTATTCAATTGATGACAAAATGTTTTTAGCAGATCGCTACATTACCGGAACTTGCCCGTATTGCGGCTACGAGAAGGCTCGCGGTGACCAGTGTGAAAACTGTACAAAAGTTTTAGAGCCAACGGATTTGATTAATCCCAAAAGTTCTGTTTCTGGCTCTACTAACCTAGAAGTCAGAGAAACCAAGCATCTGTTTTTGAATTTACCTAAACTGGAACAACGTTTGTCCGAATGGATAAAGACCAAAGAGCCGTTTTGGCCGGATGTTGCTTATACCATAGCTCAAAAGTGGCTCAAAGAAGGTTTGCAAGAACGATGCATTACCAGAGACTTGAAATGGGGCTTTCCAGTCAACAAGCCAGGCTATGAAGACAAAGTTTTTTATGTTTGGTTTGATGCGCCGATAGGCTATATCGGAATTACCAAACAATGGGCAGATGAAAATCCCGAAACACGAGATTGGAAAGATTGGTGGCTTAATGCCAAAGATGTTCGACATGTGGAGTTTATGGGCAAAGATAATGTTCCATATCATTCGATTACTTTTCCTGCCACATTGCTTGGCACCGGTGAAAATTGGACACAAGTAGATTATCTCAAAGGTATGAGCTATCTAACCTACGAGGGAGGTAAATTCTCCAAATCAGAGAAGCGGGGTGTTTTTGCCGAAGATGCAATTAAAGAATTTCCTGCAGATTACTGGCGTTATTGGTTGATGAGCAACGCTCCTGAAGGCTCAGATGCTTCATTCAGTTTTGATTTGTTTGCAGGAGTTGTCAACAAGGACTTAAACGGAGTACTTGGAAACTTTGTATCTCGAGTGCTAAAGATGACATCATCCAAAATAGGAGATACCATACCGGCCGGAGGAGAAATGACTGCGGCAGAAAATGAACTGATTTCCGTTTTGCAAAAGAGAGTTGATGACTATCTTAAATATATGGATGAAATGGAATTTCGCAAGGCGATGAATGAACTTCGAGCGATTTGGGTGGAAGGAAATAATTATATTTCAGTAACGGAGCCTTGGACGGTCATCAAAACAGACGAGGCGAGAGCATCAGCCATTTTGCGCACTTGCATAAATTTAATTCGCATATTTGCAATATTGAGCGCTCCCGTTATGCCGGAGGTTTCTGCTTCAATGCTAGATAAATTAGGGCTTAATTTAAAAGATGTACCTTCATTAAATGGTTTTGATGTTAAAAAAGAAATTATGTCTCTTAAAGCAGGACAGAAATTTGTAGTCGGAGAGATGCTTTTTGAAAGAATTTCTCCCGAACGGATTGAAGAATTAAAACAAAAATATGGAAGTGCCAAATAAATGACAAGACGAATGAAAAAGGATGATGATTATATAGGCCCCAGTCGTGGATTTATGGGATTATTTCATAGATTTATGATGTTTTTACTTTTTCCGTTGCGTAAGCCCTGGTGGTTTCTGGCGATTGTGTTGGTGTTGTTTTTGGCGCCGACGTTTAGAGGTGTTAAACCGGCGGAAGTACATTTGTGGTATTGGAATCATATCAAAGGTTTTTCGACAACGGCCTCAGAAAAAATAACCAACAAAGCTCAGCAAGTCATGCCCAATATGGAAACAATAGGCAAAGCGGTCGACACGATAGCTCCGGGAATCATAACAACAAAAGAAACGCCATCGTATGGTAATGAGCCGCAATTGGTATCTCAACCAGCTCGCAAAGCACATCGTCAAGCGTTTGGTATTACAGAACACAAAACTGATACTCAACCTCAAAAAGATGTCGCAACATCGCAAAAAATCGAACAGCCACAACCACTACCTACCAAGGCCAAAGCAACTCGCAAATTAAATTTGAGATACCTTGATGAGCTGGAGAATATTTCAGGAATTGCAGAAATTCTTAACGCTAATGAGATAAAGATTTCTGAAAAAATCATATTTTTGTATGGTATATTTGTTCAACCAAACTCTCAAAAAGGTATAGAAGCCGAGATTTATTTGCGCCGATTAACAGAGGGAAAGACAGTTCATTGCCAAATAAATGCATACACCTACCAGAATATCGCGACAGCAATCTGCATGGTAGACAATATAAATATTAACCGTCGTATGGTTGAGCAAGGATATTCTCAAAACGTAGCTTTGGATTAATTAAATAGGATAATGCTATGTGGCAGCCTGTTTTGATGATTAGTGGTTATTTTATCAGTGTTCTTGGAATAGCAATGCTTTTTCCGGCTGCTGTAGATATGTATTTCAGCAACGCAAAATGGTCAATTTTTATCAATTCTGCAATAATATCTTTTTTTATAGGCTTATCTCTATTTTTATCCAATCGTGGAAAAATACGAGATATAAATTTGCGCCAAGCCTATCTTTTAACATCAATCATTTGGTTTGCAATAACAATATTGTCAGCCGTTCCATTTATGTTATATGGCTCAAATTTTGCAGATGCCGTTTTTGAAGCAGCTTCTGGTATTTCAACGACAGGCGCCAGTATTTTTTCAGATGTAGAAGCCTTGCCACGATCAATATTGTTATGGCGCGCATTACTAAATGGTTTAGGAGGTATCGGAATAGTTATTTTTGCCATTGCAATGCTTCCTTTTTTAGGAATAGGCGGCATGCAGATTTTTCAACGAGAGAATTCGGATGTTAATGAAAAATTTATGCCCAAAATTAGTTATATTGCCAAAAGAATTATAGGGGTATATGTAATCTTAGTAACAGCATGTCTATTATCCTTAAAACTGGCAGGAATGAATTGGTTTGACGCATTGTGCCATGCTTTAAGCAGCATCGCCACAGGGGGATTATCAACCAAAAATGAATCTATCGGAGCTTTTCATAGCCCGTCAATAGAATGGATAATTACACTATTTATGTTTTTGGGAGCGTTGCCACTGACATTCTATCATAGCCTACTTGCGACACGTAATATTCATTCTGTTCGTTCGACACAAGTTAATACCTTTATAAAAGTCTTGGTTGTATACATATTATTTATGACTATTTGGCTGACATATACCGGAAGATATGATTTTGAAACGGCATTGCGCCAGTCTGCGTTTAATATAGTTTCTATAGTTACCACCACAGGATTTGTATCAACAGATTATTTGCAATGGGGAGCTTTTGCGGGAACGGCTTTTGTGATTTTTAGTCTTACCGGAGGATGTACAGGTTCGACATCCGGTTCTATCAAAATATTCAGATGGCAAGTAATTTGGGCACAGCTTAAAAGAGCTCTAATAACGACTTTAGAACCCAATAGGATGTCTCCTCTAAAGGTCGGAACAGTGCCAATCAACTCAGAAGTATCTTCTTCTGTATATGTTTTATTTATTGCTTTTGGCATCAGTTTGGTAGTCTTAACAATATTGGTTTCATTATTTGGCTATGATTTTACAACATCATTTAGTGCCGTTTTAGCTTCCATGACAAATGCAGGCCCGGGAATTGTTCCATCCATAGGACCTGCGGGAAATTACGGATTTTTTCCCGCTGGGGTAAAATATATATTAGCGTTTGCCATGTTGCTGGGTCGTCTAGAAGTTATGACCATTTTGGTTATATTTACCAAAAATTTTTGGAAATAAAAAGACGGTTCCAACCTATATGGCACCGTCTTTAAGAAATATAAAAATAAATTTTTATTCTATAACATCTTCAAACTCATCTTCAGGATAGCCGTTTTCATCTTCAACTTCAAAAACGACAGTATCCAAAGGCTTCTCGTCAACATTGGAAATTTCATCTTGAGAAGCAATTTCTTCTGTAGTTTTATCCGTATTATCTTGCTCTGTTTTAATTTCAAACAATGCTTGAGGGGCGTTATTATCCGAATTTACATCTGCTTCAGATGAGGTAACGACAACAACTTGTGAGGGGTTGTCTTCTTTTATCTTTTCTAAAGGAGATAAATTATCTTCTTGTAATTTCGAAGCGGAGGCGATAGTTTCCTTTATCATAGCATCTAGTTCAGAAGTCTGCGTTTCCTCAGGAGCTTCTTCTTTTTGAGCAATCTTCGGATTGATTCTCATCATTTTGATTTCATCACGAAGACGCAGTTCCTCTTCACTCAAAGTCTTCACAGAAGGATTATCTTTATTATAACATTTCAGTAACCATACATCATAAATAGGATGTTCAACAGCACTGAGGGCAGGGCTTGAAGAAAACATCCACCCTTTAAATATATTTACGGGTTCTTGATTGTTATAATCATCAACAACATCCACAAAAGCCGTATTTTCCGGTGTTTCTTCAGGAGTTTTAGTCACACACTTTCGTACTAAAACGGAAAAACTTCCAAACCTGACAGGAGCATTAACCGGAACGTCAATTTCGCTAACCTTGCCGGTTATTTTGTCCATAGCTTGCATACGAGCGGTATTTGTTTCAATATCGGCAGCTTGCAAATTTTGCAAACATACACTGCTCAGCAAGGTAGTCAGAAATAAGAAATTATTTACTTTCAGAACCATTATCGGTCACCATAAAAATAATCTCACCGACCATATCTTCTAATGTTTTGTAATCTTTTGTGTTTTTGAATACATCACCATCTTGAAGAAAAGTTTTTGCATGACCTGGTTCAATTTTAATATATTTATCACCCACCAAGCCATCGCCGGTAATAGCGGCAATACTGTCTGTCGGCAAGTTGATATCCGAACTTAAACTCATTTTAATCTCAGCAGTATAGTCTTGAGGATCAAGTTTTTGTGCAATTACGGTACCGATTTTAATACCATTGAGACGTACATCTGATCCTACAGTCAAACCACCGACTTTTAAGAAACGAGCAGTAACATTATACCCTTTTACAACTTGCAAATCGGACACATTATAAGCAAAATAGGCAAAAAAGGCAGCAACCAACAATACCAAAATGCCCATAATTGTTTCAACTGGTTTTTTATTCATAAAAAGTCTCCTTATCAATCGATTCTCTAATTATTTTTTGTTGGTTTCGGATTTACGATTAGCTTTACCGATGCTCACAATTCTATCAAGCAGCTCCTCAATAACCATAGCATCTTGAGTATAGGCAAATTCAGCGCCTGGTTCCAACATATCTTCAGATCCACCGGGTTCTATCTCAATATATTTGGCTCCCATTAGGCCCGAACTGACAATAGAAGCGCTACTGTCATCAGGAATTTTAACATTCTCTTTAATTTCAAGCGTCAAAACGGCCTTAAAATTTTCATCTAATTTTGCGTTAATGACTTTTCCGACATTAATACCGGCAACCCTAACCAAATCGCCGACCAACAGACCATCAGTACGATTAAATCTGGCATCCAGAGCATAATAAGAACCTTCGTCGGAATGGCTCACCCGTTTTTTGTTTACAATCCATAGTCCGACAATCAAAACAATCACCAGCGAAACCAAAAAGGCAATTCTAAGATATCTTGTTTCTTCTTTTGTATAGACTTCGCGTATTAACATTTGTTTTCTAATCCTTTAAGTAAAATCTACTATATACATAATGTAAAATAAATATTTTGTCACCAAAGATTTTGAAAAATAAAAATAATTGTTAAAATTTAAAATTATTTTGTTAAGATAAAAATAAATTAAGCGCATTAGACAGGAAAGCATATGATTGTTATCAAAGAATTATGTAAAACATTTGGCACAACAAAAGCGATTGATAAACTCAATGTTTGCATTGGAAATAACGAGGTTGTAGCGCTTTTAGGTCCGAACGGAGCAGGCAAGACAACACTAATGCGCCTAATTGTTGGTTTTTATCAACCAGATTTCGGAGAAATACTAATCAATCATCATAACATTGTGAAAGATCGTCTGAAAGCCTTACAAAATACGGCCTATGTTCCAGAAGTCGGAGCTTTGTATCCTGAAATGAGTGTTTTTGAATATATAAAATACATGGCAGACTTAAGAAACATGACGGAACAAAGTTTTATTGATAACCTTTTAAGTCTGGCAAAAGAACTGGACATTGAAAGCGTGATTAATCAAAAGTGTGAAACATTATCCAAAGGATACAAACGTCGAGTTGCTATTGCCGGAGCATTGATTCATCGTCCGAAAACAGTTATTTTAGATGAGCCGACCGAAGGACTTGATCCCAATCAGAAACAATCTATACGTGGCTTTATAAAAAATTATGGCAAAAAAAACACGGTTATAATTTCCACTCATATAATGGAGGAGGTTGAAGCTATGGCAGACAGGGTGATTTTGATAAATCATGGACGCCTTATTTGTGACACCACACCGCAACTTCTTATAAAAAACACATCATCAACAGACATAGAACAAGCGTTTCAGTCTCTGACAATGGAAAAATAGGGAAAACGGATGTCAACGCATACATACACAATATTCAAAAAAGAATTCAACGGCTACTTTCGCAGTCGCCTAGGATGGTTTATACTTGGAATTTATGCTCTTTTGGTTATGCTGGCGGTTTTTTACGGAACAGATTTCCTCTCAAATACAGAAGAAACCATGCAACAATTTTTTCAGATGCAAAACGAGATACTCCTATTGATAATACCGGCAATAACTATGAAACTATGGACCGATGAGCATCGTCAAAATACATTAGAATTACTTTTAAGCCAGCCGATTTCTATAAGTTCGATGGTGTTTGGAAAGTTTTTTGCAGCATGGGCTTTAAGTGGTTGTTTGCTAATATCTGTTTCCGGACTTTGTTTTTTTAGCGCACAAGAAATAGATGTGGATAGAGGAGGGATTCTCATAAATTTTGCAGGATGTTTGCTAATGTCAGGTGCGCTATGCTCCATTTGTGCCACTATTTCCGCACTAACATCACATGCCATCACTTCATTCGTAATATCTTTGTTGTCTTGTTTTTTGCTTAGCAGTATAGATTACAGTATCTTTTTGCAGAAAGCTGAGATATCAAACGAAATAATAATACGCATTAGTCAGGTCTTTAGTTTTGAACAACACTTTCTGAATATTATATCCGGGCAAATAAGTATTGCTAATATTTTTTATTATGTAAGCTTCATTGTCCTTGTGTTGTGGTTTAACATTGTTGCCGTTATGTATAAAAGGAGCTGAACATGAAAAAAACACACATAATCAGCTTTGCTTTATTACTCCTGTTTTCTTTCGTAGCTCTGAATATAGCGGTATTTTTGTTTGGTAGCTCTCAAATATTTGATCTAACAGCAGACAGAAAATATACTTTACAGCCGGAAACATTGCATTGGCTCAACACAAACAAAAAAGACATATACATCCGCCTATACAAATCATCTGATCTGAAAAGAATAGATCCTTCTTTATCGGAATATGCCTTATACGTTGTCAAACTTTTGGAACAATATCAAATACATTCTCACAATCATCTAGGTTTGCAGATTGTAAACATTGATCCCTTTTCAATACAAGAAGCAGAAGCTCGTAATCTGGAAATTGAGGAGTTAATTTCAAACAATACCAATCAGACAGGTTTTTTAGGATTAGTCATTTCAGATGATAGCGGACATATGCGCACATTACCATTTCTCAATCCGCAACGACAAAAATATCTGGAGCAAGATATTAGTCGTATATTAAGCAATCTGGACAATTCTCAACGAACAGATATAGGTATTCTCTCACCGGCTTTTAAACTTATTCCAAGTCCGGACGCTTTTGATCATACATCACCATGGCCGATTACAGAATTATTAGCTCGCGATTATGACCTAACTTATGTTAGTCCGCAAACAGGGCAAATTCCATTTAATGTGGATGTTTTATTGGTTGTTAACCCTGTAGAATTATCTAATGTGGCACTTTATGCAATTGATCAATTTTTAATGTATGGAGGAAAGGTTATTATGTTGATGGATTCCTTGTCTGATTATATGTTAGCCCATCAATTGATGCCTCCAAAAATGTTATCGGTTTCATATTTGCCCGAATTTCTTAAACGCCTAGGTATTACATATATTCCGGACACGGTTATTGGTGACTTAAATAAAAACAGAATTGTGCAAATTGATAATAAAGCAATCAATTATCCATTCTGGTTGCAGATTACACCTGATTTGTTTTCAGATCATACAATAATGACAGGTGTTTCCAATATCAACATGAATACGGCATCCAAATTGATAGTGACCCCGCAAGAAGGTATAAATACTCAAGTTTTATTTACATCTTCGCCCAATGGAGTTGAAGTAAACAACGCTGAATTATCACATCAAAGTTTAGGACAGGAATTAAAAACATTGCACTCTACAGAAGGGGAATATCCGTTAGCGGTGCTTCTGGAAGGAAAATTTAATTCTTATTTCAAAGAACCCTATATCAGTGCAATCAAAGAAGTACCATTTGTGAGTTTATCTTTGGATAAAAGCAGTTTATTGGTTGTTGCTGATAGTGATATTTTGCTCGCAAGTACGTGGAATAAATCACTTAAGGAACAACAAGAATGGTATCATATGGAGCCCTTTAGCGGTAATGTTGATTTTTTGCTAAACGCAATAGATTATTTGTCTGCATCCAAAAAAGCATTAAATATCAAGCCTAAAAAAACACCATTTCTATCGCAATCTTTGACAAATGTCTTTGCCTTGCAAGCTCAACAAGCTTATGCAAAAGATGTTCAGAAAACAGTTGAAGAATTAAATAAAACAGAAGCAAGGCTTTCACAGCTTTTTCAGCAGATTGGTCATAACGAATTAATCCCGTCTCTCAAACTCACGCGTGAAATTGAAAAATTGCAACGTAAAAAACTAAAACTTCAAAAACAAAAACAACGTATTGAATATCAAACTACCCAAAAATATCAAGAAATTATCAATCGTTTCATAATATACAATCTCATAATTACAGTAGGAATTATAGGCGTGATGATTTTGGTTGTTGAGTTCATGTTTAGACGTAATCGTCGAAAAGCAGAGGAATACATCAATGAGTAAAAATTTATATTATGCTTTGGGGTTGGCTGTTTTTGCGTTTTTATTAATGATACTAAGCATGATGTTTACCAATTTTAAATTTCCGAAACAATCTCAAGGAACATTAGTGTTTGCAGAAACATATAAACACGGAACTGAGTTGGATAAAATAATTATCCGCAATTCTAAGGAAACAATCACGTTGGAATTGAGAGATAATTTATGGAGAGTAAAAGAAAAGGGTGGGTACTATGCGGGGACATACCTTCTTAACACGCTTTTGAATGATTTCAATACATCTGTTTTTTTCAGTAAAAGGAAAAGCACTTCACAAGCAATAAAAGATTTTCACTTAAACTCACCAGAGAAAGACAAATTAAATACAGGAACACAAATTGAAATTTATTCCGGAAAAGATCAACTAAATTCAATAATATTAGGAAAACAAACAGAAAACGGACTTTATCATTTCGCCAAACTAAAAAATCAAGAAATATGGTTAATCAGCGGTCGTTTTGAAATGCCGCAACAAGCGTATTCCTGGATGTTGCAACCCATATTGGAATTACCGGAATCACTGATAGAAACTATTCGTTTTTATACAGATGGAAAAATCGCAACGATAGGTCGCAAGGATGCATCGCAAAAATTTACAGATACTCAAGGATATACAATTAGAGCTCAGGCGTTAACCAATGTTCTTGAACGTTTAATAGCCGAAGATGTTGCCGATAAAAATACTTTTTCTCAAAAAACATTTTTATTGTCACGACGAATGGAAATTATCACTTTTCAAGGCTTAGTCTTCTATCTTGATTTTTATAACAATGAACACAATGAAGAGTGGCTTCATATAACATTATCGACAACACCTCTTCCAATGAGCATAGTCAATGATTATATTAAGGATAACAAATTTCTGTATGAGGGATGGTATTTTAGATTATCTCCAGAAACATCCAAAATACTTTCACCCTCGTCCTTAATATAAGAGGATGTATGACACAAACAGTTTCAGAAAAAAGAGAAACCCATGTAAATTTTTGCAATGCAGAAAATCATTTTTCAGTATTGCAACGAATGCGATTTGCAGAAAGATTGGCAAGGATAGGGTATTGGGAACTTGATTTACAGTCCAAACGATTTTATTGGTCATCAGAGATGTACCAAATTTTTGGAATCAAAGGAACTCAGATAAGTAGCAGAAAAAATCTTTTCCGAGAGCAGATTTTGCCGGAAGATATGCCTATATATAAGCAAAAAATCATTGAGTTGATAAAGCATCAAAATCCTGTTCAAGGAGAAATCCGTATTCGTCATTTGAGCGGACAAATAATTTATTGTAGATTTACGGCAGATATCAGAGGAAACAGAGTTGCAGGAACATTTCAAAACATCAGTGATTGGATACATCAACTTCAAGTGTTACAAAGAGCTCAAAAAAAGGCAGAAGACGCCTGTAGATCCAAATCTTATTTTTTAGCACAAGCCAGCCATGATTTGCGACAACCTTTACAGGCCCTCCAATTATTTACCGATGCTTTAGGAGATACCAATCCTAGTCCGGAGCAAAAAACATTGATTAAAAAAATAGATGATTCGGTGGTGAATTTTCGTTTTATGTTGGATAATATGTTGGATTTATCCAAAATAGAATTTGATAAAATCACGCCTGAATACAAAGAGATTAATCTAACAGCGCTTTTGAAACGTTTGTGCTCAGAGTATAAAACGGCGGCCTCACAAAAAGATATACATATTCGATGTCATATTCCTTTGGTTTGGATTTACAGCGACTATTTATTAATAGAAAGAATTATAAGGAATTTACTTAGCAATGCTTTGAAATACACAAAGAACAAAATAATCATAAGTTGTAGCAAACAGAAAGAATATATAGTAATTCGCATAATAGATAATGGGGTTGGAATAGACAGCATTGATGCTCGAAAAATATTTGAAGATTTTTACCAGAGTCAAAAAATAGCAAACAATCGCCAAATGGGAGCCGGACTAGGGTTAAGTATTGTAAAGAAACTAACAACGACACTCAAAGGCAAAATAAAAATGCGCTCATCTGTTGGAAAATATACGGTATTTAGTCTTTATCTTCCCCATAAACTTTAAGTTTAAAATTTTACAAAAAAAATGTTGCAAATAAAAAAAATAGAGTCTATATTCGCCCTAGTTTGAAAGAAGATATATGCGTGCGTAGCTCAGTTGGTAGAGCAACTGACTCTTAATCAGTGGGTCCGGGGTTCGAACCCCCGCGCGCGTACCATTTAAGACACCTGTCCAATAAGGCGGGTGTTTTTTTGTAGCCTAAAGTTTCAGAAGAAGGGTTAAAACAATATTAATTATTTTTCATTAACCTAAACGCGCGATAGAGGTAGAGATGAAAAAATATCAAAAAGAAATAGAACTATTACGACAAGAATATAAAAAAACATATGAACATGTGAAAGACAGTAGTTGGTGCAAAGTCTACTGTGAGGAGAAACTACAACACTCTTTGCAGGTTATCGGAGCCGGCAACTACATTATGAAGCACGAAAAAACATTTCACAATCGCTCGTCCGATTTTATTCGTTGTGCAACATTAGCTTACTTATTACATGATATAGGACGTTTTCCTGAAATTAGAGAAATTTATGATTATGAAAAGGCCGGCAGTGTATATAAAACATTCAAACAATTACTTGATCACGGCGAACGTGGAGCAGAATTTTTGTCTCAGTTTCCGGAGTATAATGATCCACGCATAATAATTCCCATAAGACATCATGGACATATGATAGAAAAATTTTATGCAGATGTTGAGTATCAAGCCATAACAGATAAGAAGTTACGTCAAGAAATTGAGGATATTATATTTTTGGCGCGAGATGCCGATAAAATTGCTAATTTTTATCTCATGACATCACCTCGATCATTGAAAAAATATCAAGAATTACTTTTTCGGAAACCGGATTCTGGCAATCAAGAAGATAGCATAAACCCAATTTTAGAAGAATATTTTAGGAATTACAAAGTTGTGTCTCATAAAGATATTCATTCTTTAGCCGATCATTTTTTGGGATTTATATCATGGATATTTGATTTGAATTATCAAATATCCATAGAATTCACAAAAAGACACAATATTATAGAAGGACTGATTGCAGATATTCGTCAGTTTAATAACCAATATGAGCTTCAAGAAAAACTTGCCAATTATGCAAAAAAATATGTACAATCAGTTAATCTCAATCACAAGGAGGATCTTCAAATATGAAAATCAAGCATATATTTTTTGCCGTTGTAGTTATTATTTTTATTGGAGCAGCGGCAGCGGTTTTGTTCATGGAAAGTATTGTTAAAACAACGGTGAATAAGTACGGTTCCGAAATTATAGGAACCAAGGTTGAACTTCAAGGTTTTTCTCTAAATCCATTAAACGGTACGGCATCTATTCGTGATTTTACGGTTGCAAATCCGAAAAATTATCAAACCCCATATTTATTTAGACTTGGAGGTATCTCTATTAAAGTAGATATGAAATCCGTATTAAGCGATACGATTATTATAGAAGATATCACCGTTAGTAAGCCAGTAATTACTTATGAAATGCTTTCTTTAAATCAAAACAATATCAAACAAATACAAGAAAATATTACCAAAAACACAGCTTCTGAGAAAAAAGAGGCTCCCAAAGAAGAAACGAAATCAAGTAGTTCCGAAGCAAAAAAAGTAATTATCAGAAAGCTCACCATTGCAGAAGGAGAACTCCAAGCATTAACCTCAGCACAAAAAGATGCAGCAAAAATAGATGTCAAACTACCCTCTATAACATTAACAAACATCGGAGAAAACAAAAACAATCAAGGAGAGAGCATAGCATCATCTATTTCCAAGATAATAACCAAGATTTTAAATACGGCCACTCAAACGGTTGTAAAGAACAATCTCAGTGATTTGAAAAAAGTAGCCAAAGAAAACCTTAATACGGCAGTTGATAGTGTTAAAGACAAAGTAAAAAATCTTGGTATTTTTGGAAAAAAACAATAACATTTTATAAAATTGCAAAAAAGAGCTCAGTACAGAGCTCTTTTTTATTGTAAGTATTTTTTTAAAATACCGGGTGTCAGAATTTGAGGTAAAAGTATGTAGTTATTCGATTTTCCATCGTAATAAACATACAAAGGAATTGAATTTCGCCCATACTCAGCCAACGCTGTAGCAATGATTTCATTATTATTCGTCCAATCAGCCTCAAAAAGATTGATTTTGTTTTTTTGAACCAATTGCTCAAACTCAGAAGATTGTAAAGCAGCTTTTTTGTTCAAAAGACAGGTCAGGCACCATTTGGCAGTAAAATCAATAAAAACAGGTTCATCTTTTTGCAAATGTTGCATAATTTTATTTTTATCATATGGTTGCCAATTTAACTCAAGAGCCGAAATTTTTTGTGAATTCGAGATTTGAGCATATAACACCCATCCAAGCCATACACAGGTACAAAAGACCGGAATAGCAAACATTTTTTTCAAAAGGAGCATCCATTTTCCTGGCTTTGGCAAAATTTTATGTAAAGGTTTTGGAAATAAATAAATTAAAGTAAAGGGCAAAGCATACCCGATTCCAAGAGCAAAAAATATAGGATAATAAACGAATACGGGAGCGGTTAAAGTATATCCTATAGCAATTCCCATAAAAGGAGCCGTACAAGGACTGGCTATTAATACAGCCAAAAAACCCGTCATAAAAGAGGATATCAGATGATTTCTGAAGCTCATTCGTCCGGCCGCATTAGCCAAAGGATTGTTGATAGTAATAATATCAAGCAACATTAAAGTAATAATAAAGAACAAAACAATCATAAATCCCACAAAAAGAGGGGACTGAAGTTGAAATCCCCAGCCGACATACTCTCCGTTAAGCCGCAGTAATAATAAAACCGTAGCCACAAAGAAGAAAGAAACAATGATTCCTAAGAAGTAAAATAAAGCTTCCAACCTATTTTTTCGTTGGTCATAAGAACTCTGTACCAAAGTAATGGCTTTTATAGAAAGAATTGGCAAAATACAAGGCATAAAATTAAGAATAAGCCCGCCCACAAAGGCTAACAACAAAACCATTCCCCAATAAAAACGCCCATTATGTTCAGGAAAGAACCAACGTTGAGCTTTTGCTAGATTTTGTGTCCATTGTTGCGTTGGCAGCATGTCCTGATGAGTAATTGGCAAATTTGCTTCAAAAAAAGCATGTCCCGGTACACATTCGTCTTTACAGGCCAACCATTTAATTTTTAGTTTAATATGAGCTTGATTTAGAATTTCGGAATTGGGGGCTATTGTTGTTTTATAATAAGCAGTGTCACCATAACCATATTGAACAATACCATCAGTTTCAAAACTCTCATCTTTGCTCCAAGTTTCTTCTAAAATTTTATATCCTAGAGGAAGTTGCCACAAAACTTGCGTCGGCATACCAATTTCTCCTGGATTTTGCGCAAAGATATGCCATCCGTTTTTCATTTTGAAATGTATTAAAAATTCAATATTTTGATTTGGATTAACAGCATCAAAGCTAGAAAATAGAGAAACATCCACTTTGTCGCTGCTTTTGTATAATTCCAAAGCCTGAGCAACATCTATTCCAAACAGACAATACAAACAGAAGAAGAAAAACTTGAGACCATGCATCAATTATTTCTCTTTTTTTGCAATGACAAAGCTAAAATAAGCAGCCGAAATAATCATCAAAGCCTTCACCAAGCACCAACAACCAAGAACGATTGCAATTGGCAAAAACCATATCGGAACAATACAAAGAACGACCAAAGCAGTAAGGGTTTCAAATCCTTGAGCCATTCCTCCAAGATAAAAAGGAGATTGTTCCAAATCAGGTTCCTTTGATTTTGAATTTTTATAAGCAATAACAGCATAAGCCAACATAGCCGAAGCCGAAGCCGAAAATCCGAACAACAAGAAACTGGCAGCAACGGCATTTTCCATTGGATTTGCCAGAGCAAAACCAAATATGACACCGGCATAGAAAATATAATCCAGCGTAGCATCAAGGAATACGCCAAAATCAGAAATATTTTTATTTTTTGCAATAGCTCCGTCGAGAGCGTCAAACAATCGATTTAATAAAATACACAATAAAGCCCAAAAAAACATATTCATCGCTAAAAAGTTAATAGCCAACATTCCTACGCTGAATCCGAGAATACTTACCATATTAGCAGAAATACCTTTTTGAGCGGCTTTTTTTCCGTAAAAGTCGACAAGTGACTGGCATTTTTGCCGCACACACTTACTTCGCAAACAAAAATCTGAAGAGTTATATTGTGAAATTAAATTGTTAATGATTGATTTAAGCTTATTTTGCATGGTATAATCCTTTTGACAAATACATCTGGAAATCATCGTAAAACAAATTTTGCAGAATGTAAAAACAAGTTTTTAATTATACAAAAGATTAGGTCATAATATGCGTCTTTTAAAATACTTTTCAATAATAATAATCTTTTTTGGTGTCGCTTTGTATATCAGGCAAGCACAAACGTCTTATTTGATGTATGAAGGTAAAATTTTTGGAACCACATACCACATAAAAGTGCGCTCCAAGAAAAAAGATAATAATCTACACGAGCAAATCAAAAAAGAATTGTCTTTAATCAATTCCCAAATGTCTGTATTTAACAAAGATTCTGAGATATCCAAGATTAACCGTGCTGCGGCCCATCATCCCGTTATTTTATCAGAAAACATGGGAAAACTTTTGCGTACGGCGCAAACAATTTATACTCAAAGTGAGGGGTATTTTGATCCCACGGTAGGCCCGCTCATAAATAGTTGGGGATTTGGACCGGATAAGAATTATGAAACACCAAGTTCCCAACAAATAGAACAAATTCTTCAATATGTTGGCTACGACAAACTAAAATTTGATAAACAATTTAAGACCCTCACCAAAACAGATCAACGCATTTCGCTTAATTTATCAGCAATAGCCAAAGGCTTTGGTGTCGATAAAATAGCTGATTTGTTAAAAACAAAAGGCTATAACGATTATATTGTTGAGATAGGAGGAGAAATCAGAGCCTCAGGATATCGTGATGACACGGGAACGCCATGGACCTTAGGTATAAGAGAGCCTAAAGAAAATGGAATAAACGCCTTGGCGGTAGATATAACAAATTATGCAGTTGCCACCTCAGGCAATTATCAAAACTATCATACAGATAAAGACGGAAAGCGTTATTCACATACAATTTCACCACATACAGGCTATCCTGTAAAAGATTCTTTAGCCTCTGTTAGTGTTTTTGCAACAAGCTGTATGGAAGCGGATGCCTACGCAACAGCCATGATGAGTATGGGTTTTAAAAAAGCTTTAGAATTTGCAAATTACTATAATATAAACGCGATTTTCTTTACATATGAAGGAGACAGCAATTATAGGCAATTCTATTCCAAACAAGCCAAAGAATTATTAGGAGTATAAAATGGAGCACATTTGTCATTTAGGGCGCATAACAGCAATCAAAGACAATATAATTAGTGTTGAAATAAACAGTCAATCAGCATGTACTCAATGTCCGGCACGCTCAAAATGTTCTATGACAGAAAGCGTGTCCAAAAACATAGATATAGCTGTTTTCTCAGATAAGCACTATAAAGTAGGAGAAGAAGTTAAGGTCGGCTTGACGGTTTCACAAGGATATAAAGCCGTAATATATGGCTATGTGTTTCCTCTTTTGCTGATATTAGGCACGCTTGTTATAACCTCAATTCTTGGTTGGAATGAAGGATTTTCGGGAATATCTTCGATAATTATCTTGATTCCTTATTATTTAGGTCTATTCTTAAACCGCAAGAAACTGCATCAACAGTTTAATTTTACGATTTCCAAAAAATAATTTTCAAAGGCTGTATAATGGACCAGGTTATTTTGATAAGTATGGCTGTCTTAGGTGGAATAGCTCTTATTTCCGCAATTATCTTGTACATGGCATCAAAAAAGTTTTCCGTATCGGAAGATGCACGCATTTTAGAAATTGATGCCGTGCTGCCGCAAGCAAATTGCGGAGGATGCGGAAAGGCAGGGTGTCATGATTTTGCAGCCTCTTGCGTATCGGCCTCAGAAAAAGAGTTTTGCAAACTAAATTGCCCTGTTGGCGGACAATCGGTTATGAACAAAATAGCCTCAATTTTAGGATATGCCGCAGTCAAACAAGAAAGAACAGTTTCTGTTTTACGTTGTAATGGCACTTGTGAGAATGCTCCGGCCAAAATAATGTACGATGGAGTTTCAAGCTGTCGCATAGCCAACCATATTTCTAGTGGTTTATCAGGCTGTCCGAATGGTTGTTTGCGTTTGGGCGATTGTGTTAAGGCCTGTCCGTTTGATGCTTTACATATTGATAAAAAAACAGGAATACCGGTTGTTGATGAAAGTAAATGTACCTCTTGTGGAGCTTGTGTCAGGATATGTCCGCGCCAGCTATTTGAAATTCGCCCTTACGGAAGCAATGGACAACGTGTTTATGTGGCCTGTCGCAACACTCAAAAAGGCGCTTTAGCTCGCAAAAATTGCAAAGCGGCTTGTATTGCTTGCGGAAAATGCTCTAAAATTTGCTCAGACATCAGTATCGACAATAATCTTTCTTATATTCCGTCGACAATAGATGCTTCCCAATATGGAGAAGATCTGGTAAAATCTTGTCCCACCGGAGCCATTGTTCTAACTACGGAGAATACAAATGAACAATATTAAGACTTTTTCCATAGGAGGAATTCATCCAAATAAGTACAAATTAACGACCTCATCCCCGATTATTGAAGCCGGATTACCTGAAGTTGTATATATTCCGGTCAAGCAACATATAGGAGCCCCCGCAAAAATTCTTGTTCAAAAAGGAGATAGAGTCAAAGTAGGAACCCTGCTAGCGGATGCGGATGGAATAGTATCTTCCGATGTGCATTCTTCAGTTAGCGGAGAAGTCTTAAAGGTAGAAGCCATAGAAGGAGGTTCCGGCTATCTCGAAAATATGATTACCATCAAAGTAGAAGGGGACGAATATGAGCCTTTTATAGATCTCAGTAAAGATATTTCACGAGATATTTCATACACGGCAGAGCAAATTATCCAAAAATTACGAGAGGCAGGAATTGTAGGCATGGGTGGAGCAGGCTATCCCACGCCTATAAAAACCAGCATTCCTGAGGGCAAAAAAGTCGATTGTTTAATAGTCAACGGTATAGAATGCGAGCCTTTTTTAACCGCAGATGATCGTCTGATGGTGGAAAAAGCAGAACAAATCGTCATAGGAGCTAAAATAATAAACAAAGCTTTGGGTATCCAGAATGCCATTATAGCCATAGACGAAAACAAACCCCAAGCAATTGAAACATTAACCAAAATAACGAAAACTTATGTCGGCGTAAATGTTGGAGTATGTGCCACCAAATATCCGCAAGGCGGAGAAAAACAACTTATTGCAGCAATTGCCAAAAGAGAAGTTCCATCTGGAAAATTGCCAGTTGATGTTGGATGTATAGTTCAAAATGTCGGTACTGTTTTTGCCATTTATGAAGCTGTCATGAAAAATAAGCCGCTATATGAGCGCATACTAACCGTTAGCGGAGATGCGTGTAAACATCCTGCCAATTATAGAGTAAGGGTAGGGACGCCGATTTCTTATCTGATTGAAAAAAGTGGCGGTTTGACGGAAGCAACAACACAGGTTATATTAGGCGGTCCGATGATGGGCAATTCTGTCAGCAATCTTAATGCACCCGTTACCAAATTGACTTCAGGTATTTTAATGCTTTCCGACAACCTAGCTGGAAAAGAAACAGAAATGGATTGTATTCGTTGTGGTAAATGTGCGCAAGTATGCCCCATTGGTCTTGAACCATTTTTAATAGCCCGTTTAATGCGAAACAACCAAACAGAAAATCTTCGAGAGGCTCATGTATTGGATTGTATTGAGTGTGGTTGTTGCGCTTATACCTGTCCGGCACGTGTACCACTGCTTGATTATTGTAAACTTGCTAAAACTGAACTAAAAAAGAAGAAATAAACAATGCTAAAAATATCTACCTCTCCACACATGCAATCTCCTGTAGACACTCATCGCATCATGCTTGATGTCATTATAGCCATGCTTCCTGCAATAATAGCAGCAGTTTTATTTTTTGGATTAAACGCTCTCGTGGTTATGACCAGCTCTGTAGCAGCTTGTGTATTCTTTGAATATTTAGTTTGTAAATTCTGGTTTAAAACCCGCAATACAACGAGGGATTTATCGGCCATTATCACAGGATTATTGTTGGCATTCAATCTTCCGAGTTCAATGCCTGTCGGTATGATAATATTAGGAAGTTTTATGGCAATTGTTGTTGCCAAAATGTGCTATGGCGGGTTAGGAAAAAATATATTTAATCCAGCACTTATTGGAAGAGTTTTTTTATTTATATCATTTCCTGTTCAAATGACACAATGGCCCAAACCGGAGTTTCTTAAATTTCTAAATACGGATACACAAACGGCCGCAACCACTCTTGGCATCATAAAACATTTGGATGCAAGCACTTCTGCCACTGCCATTAGCGGCAAATTACCTTCTTATTATGATATGTTCATGGGCAATATAGGCGGCTGTATCGGAGAGATTTCCGCGTTAGCTCTTCTCCTTGGATTTGTGTATTTACTATGGAGAAAAGTTATTACTTGGCATATTCCTGTTTATTATGTTGGAACGGTCTTCATCATTACGGGTATCTTTTGGTTAATTACAGGCGAAACCAGATATGATCCTCTTACACATATACTTTCAGGCGGTTTGCTTTTAGGAGCTATTTTTATGGCAACCGATTATACAACATCGCCCATGACCATAAAAGGACAAATTTTGTTTGCTGTTTTTTGCGGCATTCTCACTGTAATTATCCGTTTATATAGTGCTTATCCGGAGGGGGTTTCCTTTGCCATTTTAATTATGAATGCATTTGTTCCTCTGATAGACAAATATATACACGGACGAATTTATGGACAAAGGAGCTAGACCATGAAAGCCAATAAATCCAATTTTATCAACATGGTCTTAACTTTAACGATTATAGCTCTAGTCGCGGCATTTATACTCTCATATGTTGAACAACTGACCAAAGAACCCATAAGCCGAGCCAAAGACACACGAGAACTTGAAGCAATTGCTTCAGTGGTAAAAGAGTTTGATAACGATCCTTTTGCCGAAAAGCTAACCATTACCTCAGCCAATAAAAAGCAAAAATTTGAACTTTATCCCGCACGAAAAGATGGTGTTATAAATTCTTACGCTATTAAGACATTTTCCAATAATGGTTTTGGTGGCAAAATAGAAATGATTGTTGGTTTTCTAATGGATGGAAGTATTAATAATTTCATTATTACTCAAAGTTCAGAAACTCCCGGACTTGGAACCAAAATCAGTGATGAAAAATTCAAATCCCAATTTCGCGGTTTAAATCCTAACAAACATGGTTTCAAAGTCCGCCAAGACGGTGGAGAAATAGATGCCGTCACAGCAGCAACGATAAGCTCCAAAGCAGCTATTGATGCCATAAAAAAAGCGGCCAAAGCATATAATAATTTCAATACGGGAAATAATTAGTCATGGATAAAACAAGTTATCAAAATCTGACACGAGGCATCATTTCCGAAAATCCCATTTTGGTTATGATGCTCGGAATGTGTCCCACACTGGGAGTAAGCACATCGGCAATCAACGGTGTCGGAATGGGACTATCCACATTGTTAGTGTTGATTTTTTCCAATTTTGCAATTTCATTGGTCAAAAACATTATCCCGCCTATGGTGAGAATTCCGTCATTTATTGTTATAATAGCCTCCATTGTGACGGTAGTAGATTTACTCATGGCGGCCTATCTTCCTGGACTGCACGCAGCTTTAGGCATATACATTCCGCTGATTGTGGTAAATTGCATCATTCTTGGCCGAGCAGAAGCATTTGCATCAAAGAACAATTTATGGCAATCTATATTAGATGCTTTAGGAATGGGAATAGGTTTCACAATTGCGTTAACTGTTTTGGGAGCGATTCGAGAAATCCTTGGTAACGGTTCAATCTTTGGATTAATGGTATTTGGAGAAGACATTAATCCCATACTTCTTTTTATTATGCCACCGGGAGCCTTCCTTGCATTGGCGGCAATGATTGTTGTATTCAACCATTTGCGTAAAGGAAAATAAATCATGACTTTTTTGATGATTTTTATTACCGCGATATTTGTAAACAACATTGTTTTATCTCAATTTTTAGGAATTTGTCCTTTTCTTGGCGTTTCGAAAAAGATTTCAACGGCATTAGGCATGGGCTTTGCAGTCATGTTTGTTATGACCGTATCAACAATTGTTACATTTTTAATCTACCACTCATTACTTTTTCCGTTTCAGTTAGAATATATGACAACGGTTACTTTTATTTTAGTCATAGCATCTTTGGTGCAAATGGTTGAAATTATCATTAAGAAAGTTTCTCCTGTATTATATCAAGCATTGGGCATATTTTTACCGTTAATTACAACAAACTGTGCCGTTCTAGGTATTGCGATTCTGACAATTCAAAAAAACTATGCTTTACTTTCCGGTGTTTGTTACGCTTTAGCCAGTGCCATGGGTTTCACGTTGGCAATAGTAATTTTTGCAGGGATTAGAGAACGGCTATCCTATACAAAGATACCCTCATCTTTAAAAGGAACGCCAATTGCTTTAATCACGGCAGGCCTCTTGTCCATGGCGTTTATGGGATTTGCCGGAATAGGGCACTAAAACAATAAAAAAGCCTTTGATGAGAGACATCAAAGGCTTTTAACTTTTATCCTATTCTGTCAAGAACGGAAATCAGGTTTTAACAAATCCTCAAATTTCACCACACGAAGTTCATCAATCAAATCAAAAGGAAAGATATCGATACTTCCGAGTTCTTTTGGAACAGGAGCAATCAAAAAAACTTTTGACTTGCGCGCAATCCAATGACTTTCTATGGTTGTCAAAATATCAATGTTATCCTTATACAAGTCTTTAGCCTCTTGATAACTAAGCACTTTGATATTCCAAGCCAAAATCAGCGTATGAGTACAGCCGTTTCGTACAGAATTTTGTTGAATAAAACCAAAACCTTCCGTTTTCGCCTGAATAGCGACTTCTCTGCAATCTGGAGATGGATGTATTCCTCCCATAAAGGCACATCCGCATCCGTAAGAAAAACTTTTTTCTGTCATAAGCACAAAAGTTTTAAGGGTAAATAATTAAGTTTATTATAGTGACAATAGAAAAATTGTTTGTTCAAATTAACGCTGTCATTTATTTTGTCAAGAGCTTTAACAAATTTAAAACCACATCTTCAAACATGGCATATGTCAACACCCCTGTGTTAATGTTATAGCGAGATGTATGATAAGAATTAAGCAAAAGTAGATTGTGCCTTTCCAGATGATGAACAGCGCCGTGAGTAAATTTAAAAGCAGTTTTTTTATAACCTAAAACGCCCAAAACGGCATTATGAGCCACACTTCCCAAAGTAAGAATAATTTTAAGGTTTGGCATATTTTCTAATTCTTTAATCAAATATTGTCCGCAATTTTTAACTTCTTCTCCTGTAACTTTATTTTGTGGCGGTACGCAACGCACGGAATTGGTTACCCGAACATTTATCAATTCAAATCCATCGCCTTTAAATTTTTGGTAATTTCCATGAGCCAAACCATATTTTTTCAAGATTGGATACAATACATCTCCGGCATAATCATTAGTAAAAGGGCGATTTGTCTGATTTGCTCCGTTTAATCCAGGAGCTAAGCCCACAATCAAAATCTGGGCGGATAAATCTCCGAAAGGTTCTACCGGCCCATTATAATACGAAGGATATTTGATTTTATTTTGAGCCCTAAATTCCAGCAGGCGAGGGCAAAGATTACATTTTTTATCGGGACAAACAAAAGACATTAAAAACAATCTCCGTAATTTTTTTCAAAAAAATAACATTGAACTCTTTAAATTTGGTTAGCGAATATTATCTCATCCTCATAAATCACATCAAAGTGGTTTATAAGAATAAAAAAACCTGTTTATAAATGGAGTTTATCAAACATGAAAAAAGCATTATTACTTGCAAGTGCAGCACTTTTGATTTCAACTACAGCCAAAGCTGAAATGAATAACTTTTACAAAGACATCAAGCCATATGTAGGTATTGATTATGCTTATGATAATTTGGATTTAAAAGGCAAAGCGAAACATGCGAAAGAAAATTTTAATTCCGCCATTATCAATGCCGGTATGGAGATAAGCGAATATGCTGATATTGAAGCCTTTTATCAATTTGGAGGTTCTCGCAAAGCACACCTTAAAGAAGATCAAGGCGGCGGCACAAAAAAATTCAAATTTAACGCCTATGGTTTGGATTTATACGGATATTTGCCAATGGGTTGTGAAGGAAAATTCAAATTATTGGCAACCGCCGGCGCTGCAATTTATGATACAGAGCTAAAATATGATGACAAAATTTCCAAGAGCAAAGTAGGTTATCGTGTTGGTGGCGGTGCAATGTATAATTTGACAGATAATATGGCGGCACGAGTTGTCGGTCGTTATGGTTATATTGGATCTCGTGACCTTAATCATGTTGCTGAAGTAACAGCCGGTCTACGTTACTCATTCTAAGAATAAAATCCTTATAAAGTTAAAAAGAAACCGCCTTAAAAAAGGCGGTTTTTTTTATTTTTCGGTATATCTTTCCAAAGTAGAAAATATTTTGAGATAATAATTTTGCCCGTGAGGAACAAAGTTTTCTGTTTTTACTGTTTTTGACACAATCTTGTTGTTTCCTCGCATATAACCTGTTATTTTAATTGAAGGAACATCCCCGCCAAAGAGCTCCAACAATTGAGAAATATCGGCTTCAAATATACCGTCAACTTCCTCTTGCTGCATCACGACGTCAGACAAATTCCATCTGCTATTCAAAACATATGTCGGACAAAACTCTCTTATACACATATCTTTAGTATCTTCGACCAATCGATATGTAAACAGTTTAACAAAATCATCTTCTTGAACATCCAAGCCAAGTTCTTCTTCGATTTCGCGAACACCGGCCATTTTGGCGGTTTCTCCTGTTCCGAGATGCCCCGCGGCAGATATATCAAGCAAATTAGGATAAAGTTTTTTATCTTTTCCTCGTAATTGCAACCAAACTTTTTCACCATTCACAATCCAACAATGAAACGCCTTGTGCCACAATCCTTCTCTGTGAGCTTGAGATTTCATGGCTGTGCCCAACAGATTCATATCGTTGTCATAAATATCCACTAATTCATCAGCCATTTTATTCTCCTCTAAATATCACACCGCAAACATTTTCTCCGGCTTCTTTACGCAAAACAATATCTTCTCTATAAATACTCTTAAAACCGTTTTCTTGCAATAGTTTTTCAATATAATCTGGGTTGTACTTATATCTTCCGCTGTTATCGACTTCATAACGATTTTCTTTGCTTGTTTCAATTGTAAAGACAATAATTTTCTTGCGCAAAAGCTGAATAACAGTTTCAAAATTCTGCAAATACCCCACAACATCAGCCATTATGGCAACATCAAAATCATGATTAAATGTCAAATAATGTACAATATCATCTTTTATCAGTTTAGAATAAAAATTTTTATCCTTTGCCTTATCAAGCATTTTTTGAGAAACATCTACTCCGATGAGTGTCCTCTGAGGATTTTTAAGAACTTTCCCCATAAGGCCCGTGCCACATCCCAAATCCACAATAACGGCTTGCTCATTTCCGACAATTCTTCCCACAGCCAACGCAGCTGAATAGCCCAAATTCTGCATAACCAATTCGTAATTATCAGCGAAATTGTCAAACAACCTTTCAGAATAAAGATGATTATTTTCAAAGTATTCTCCTTGCAAAGTAGCGATTTGTTTTTGAGCAAAAATATTGTTTGGACACAATTCCAGCCAACGTTTGGCATATGATTTGGCTTTTTGAACTTGCGTTCTGGCCAATAAAGCTATTGTTTCGCTCAAATTAATGCTGATTTCTTCAATTTCGGGAGAAAGTTTCAAAGCATTAAGCAACAAATTGGCCGCTTCATCATATTCTTGCAAATCTTTAAGAACCAAAGCCAAATTGTTGCTAACCGCGGCAGAATTAGGATTAATAATCACGGCTTGTCGATATTCTTCCAACGCTTCTGCGGTTCTGTGAGCACGATAAAGCATTTCGGCATAATTGTTATGAGCCTCAAAATTTTTATTATCCAACTCCAAAATACGTTTATATCTTTTTTCGGCTTCATCAAAAGAATTCTCGCGACTATAAATATCAGCCAAATTAAGTATTGCTGCAATATTAGATGGATTTAGCAATTCTGCTTTTGAAAAATAAATTTTTGCATTTTGAACTTCATTCTCGAGTAAAGATAACTGTCCGAGTATGACACGCACCTCATCGGAGGTAGGGGCCAATTCTTTTGTTTTCGAAGCAGCGGTCCATGCTTTTGGCCAATTTTGAGTTTTCATATAAAGTTGAGCCAAACAGAACCATAACAAGGGTTCATCTTGGTATTTGGAACAAAGTTTTTCTAACTCATCCACTGCTTGTCTGATATTTGTATAGCTAAGATTGAACGCTTTATTAATTTTTGCACTGGCAAAATTCTGATCCAGATTCAAGGCATATTGAAAATTTTGATTGGCTTTTTCATAATCTCCCAACAGTTGATAGAGCAGGCCTATTTCATTAAAAGCCTCTTTTATAGTAGGGTCCAAGCTCAAAGCACGAGCAAAAGCCTCAAGGGCTTCTCGATAACGTTTGGCAAGTTTATAAGAAAAAGCAAGGTTATAATAAAATACGGGGTTATTTTTCTTTTCGGATATTGCCTGAGAAAATAAAGAGACTGCCTCATCTTGCAAACCTTTATCTTGAGCAATAAGTCCGAGTAGGTTAAGGACATCCGGCTGATTAGGGGCCGTTTCTAAAATACGCCGATACAATCCCTCAGCTTCATCCAGCTGTCCGGCTTCGTGCAAACTTAATGCATTATGAAACAATGTCTCATACGACATCTGAATTTCTCCGTAGCAATTTTGAGTTATATTAATATCAGAGAATAAAAAAATCTACAAAATTATTGAAAAAACACTTGATTTAAGGAGACAATTGTTATACATTGCGAACACTTCCGAGAAAGAAGGCGGAAAAACCGCCTCGTTTGGCTTATAAGAACCAAAACTATCGGGACAATAACGTTAATAAAAAAGGAAAAGATACATGAAAAGCATTGTTTGCGCAAAAAAGAAAAAAGAACGCCAATACGGTCCCATCTGGGGAGCTACTAATGGATCAGTTGTAAAAAGAGAATATGCCCCTGGTCAACATGGTCAAAGAAGAAAAAAACCGACAGACTATGGTCAACAACTTTATGCAAAACAAAAATTAAAAACATACTATGGAAACGTTTCCGAAAAACAATTCCACAAATATTATGTTGAAGCTGTTCGTCGTAGCGGCGATGCGGCTGAGAACTTGATTGGTATTTTGGAATCACGTCTTGACAACCTTGTCTACAAGGCAAAATTTGTTCCGACAATTTTTGCTGCGCGTCAATTTGTCAACCACGGACATATCACGGTTAACGGTAAAAAGGTAAACATCCCTTCTTACATGGTAAAAACAGGTGACGTCATTGAAGTTCGTGAGAAATCGAAACAACTTCCAATAGTTATTTCAGCTATGGAATCAGCAGGACGTGATGTTCCGAGTTATTTGGAAGTAGATAACAAAAAACTCAGCGCCAAATATTCATTTGTGCCCAAGTTTGATGATGTTCCTTATGCTTCTGTTATGGAACCCAATATGGTTATCGAGTTCTACTCCAGATAATAAACATCCAAAACTTTCCAAAATCCTCAGAAGTTGTGCAAACTCTGAGGATTTTTGCTTTAAAAAAAAAGACATTTATGCTTATATGATACAAAAGCAGAAAAAATCATCGACAAATAAGGTAAACCAACATGGATGACGTATATATAAGCGATCCTCGCCAAGCATCAGCTCAAGCCATAGCCCAAAAACAAAAAGACAAACAAAACAGCCTAAAGCGCCGCAACTTTGGTCAATATCTTTTTGACTTGTTTGTCAAGACACTCATTTGTAGCGGTTTAATAGCCATAGACTTCACGCTTTTTGCAGAATCTGGAAGCTATAACTTGTTTGATATTAATCAAGTTCCAACAATAGAAGCACAATTTATTTATGCCGGCATTGTTGCGATTTGTTTTGTCATCATGTTACTTTTGTCTTTTTCAGCTTTTATGCAAAATATTTTTATTTCAGCGGCATTCGCCGGTCTTGTACTTGCGATATTTAACCAATTTGCACTGTTTGACCAAAGTTCAATTTTATACGGCTTATTCAGCTCATACATAGATTCGAGCATATCTAGTGTATTCATTCATCATTCAGATTTGTTAATTGCAGGTATTGTTGCTCTAACCAGTTTGGTTTTGATAAGTTATACTTCCAGGTCTAATCAAATTTATCTATTAGGAACCATATTGTTAATTTTAGGCGGAGTTATCAGCGAGGCATATTTTAATCCTCTAACCAGAAATTTTGACAACAAAAAGGCACTCCAAGCGCCAATTGAAAAAGAAGAGGGGCGCAACTTTATTTTTCTTGCTCTGCCAAATTTAAGTTCGTATGCCGATATAAAAGGAACCGATAATAAAAACTATACTATTAATATGGCAGCGGACAACCTTTTGGGATTATATACAGTCAACAAATTTACTCATTATCCGAACGCATATGTCAACCAATACGGTAATGACTTCATTAATTTAGTAGAAACGTTTAATCCCTCCACATCAGAAAATATAGAAGATAATCTTCTTGAAAATGTCATGCTTGAAAGTTTTTGGGATTTCAAAAATCTGGATACAGACAAGCTATATCTCAAAAACAATGAATTATATAAACAACTCATAAAACAAGATTACAACATCAAAGCATTTCAAACCAGAGGAATTGAACTTTGCAGTGTTAACAACAACATATCTGTCAGCAAATGCGTTGAAAAGATTAATTACCCGATAAATCTAAACCAATCAGGTTTATCCAAGCTAGACAAAACGGTTTTATTAACAGCCCAATGGCTGGAAAGCACAAAGATACTTTCCAACATTAATTTACCGTTATTAGCAGCATCATACCTTACCAAAGAAGTTTCTCCGCTCAATTTTTCCGGTTCTGAGCTTTATCCCGTTAATTCTTATAAGATATTAGATTTAATTCTTGATGATATAAAGGCGGCAAAAGGCAATAATGCCTACATAGCCATCATTGATTTGCCATCATCCACATATGTATATGATGATTTCTGTAATTTAAAAAATCCGTTTCAGTGGAATGGAGCCAAACAGCAACCTTGGATTAAAAGCAACTCAACCGTTAACAAACAACAAGCCTATGCAGAACAAACCAACTGTCTGATAGGTCAGATGGAAAATTTCATGCAAGAGCTTAAAAGGGCAGGGAAGCTGGATAAAACAGTCATAGTCATACAAGGAATCAGCCCATCAGGAATATTCATGAATAAGACACAAAATCTTAAAGACTTCAAACGAGTAGGTCTTGCGATTTATCAACCACAACAAGAAGCAAGAACAAGATATGAGCTCTGTCCTGCCTCAAAAATTATTGAAGGTTTCTTAAACAAATCAGAAAAATGTGAAGAGCTATTTGGGCAAAACACAACTGATAAACGTCGCAATGAAATATTAGAAGAAGCACACAAAAATACCATAACAGAACAACGCCTGTTTAACTCGACAAGACGTTTTAAAGAATGGTATCAAGCCTTTTCTGGACATAACCAATATCAAAATGATTTAGGGAATCAAGAAACTGTTAAACCTGAGGCAGAAGCCCCCAAAGAAGAAGACGCCAAAGAAATAGCAGAAGTAAAAGCAACAGCAGTAGCAGAAGAGCTTCCACCTGAAGAAGATGAAAAATCAATCAGTGAAGCTATAAAAGAAACCTTAAACAACAATACTGCGGATAAAGGAGTCTCTTCCGAAAGCAATAAAGACGACACCTCTAAAGAGCAAGTAAAGCAAGATGAAAACCAGACATCTTCTTCAGAGAAAAAAGATTCACAGGAAACAAGCAAAGCAAAAACAGAGAGTAAAAAAGAAACAACAAAAGAGGAGAATGCCAAAGAAATACCTTTAACCAAGCCCGAACAACTCAAAAAAGAATACAAAGAAAAGCAACAGGCACAACAAAAAAACGAAAAAGAAACATCAACATCTTCTGATAACGCCAAAGTTAGTATAAAAGTCGATGTTATTGATACCAAGGAAGAAACTATGGATGTCGTTCCTCCGGCATTATTAGGAGAAACGCAATACAAACCGACATCAACGACAGAATAAGGAAATAAGGATTGTTTAGGCAAAAACCATCTCCGTTGCAAAAACATTGGTCTCTATTTTTCCGCAACAATCGAGCCAAATGGTCATTGATTATTTTTCTGTCTATATTTATTTTTACCTTGCTGGCCGAGCTAATAGCCAATGATCAACCTCTTTTGGTAAAATATAAAGACAAATTTTACTTTCCCATATTCAAAACTTATACCGAGCAAACTTTTGGGGGTGATTTTCCAACTCCTGCGGACTACAGAGATAGTTATATTTCAGACAACATAAAATCAGATGGCTATATCATATTTC
The DNA here is from genome assembly GCA_944393685.1 of uncultured Alphaproteobacteria bacterium. Lineage (GTDB taxonomy): Bacteria > Pseudomonadota > Alphaproteobacteria > RF32 > CAG-239 > CAZU01. The sequence goes on along the minus strand of CALYAW010000002.1, from coordinate 61,800 downwards.
CACTTTTTCCGTATTCTTTTAACACAATTGACTATAACCTTGATACGCCAACACCGTCACATCCAGATTCCAAGCATTGGCTAGGAACAGACGATGAAGGACGAGATATTTTGGTTCGCATAATTTATGGATTAAGAATATCAATTATCTTTGCATTTCTTCTGACAGCAATTTCATCAATCATCGGTATAATAGCAGGAGCCATACAAGGTTATTTTGGAGGCAAAACAGATCTTATATTTCAACGTTTTATAGAAATCTGGGAGGCGTTACCTCAACTTTTTATTTTAATCATTGTTGCCAGTTTATTTATTCCAAGTTTTTGGAGTTTACTTTTAATTATGTTGCTTTTTACCTGGATAAGTTTAACCGGAGTTGTCCGGGCAGAATTTCTTCGAACACGCAATTTTGAATTTGTAAAAGCGGCCAAAGCTCTTGGGGTAAGCGATATTCGAATAATGTTCCGTCATATATTACCAAATGCAATTGTCGCCACCATTACATTTATACCGTTTATCCTTTCAGAATCAATAGTAGCCTTAACGGCTCTTGATTTTTTAGGATTAGGCTTACCGGCGGATTATCCATCGTTAGGAGATTTGGTTCGGCAAGGAAAAGATAACTTACAAGCACCTTGGATAGGTATATCCATATTTGTTGTCTTATCAGGCCTTCTGACCCTTTTGATTTTCATAGGAGAAGGCGTAAGAGACGCATTTGATACAAGGAAAAACCAATGAACGAAATCTTAAAAGTATCAAATTTGGATATATTCTTCAAAAACAATGAAAAGAGCACAGATTTTCATATTATTCATAATGTAAATTTTACACTAAACAAAGGAGAAATACTAGGAATAGTAGGGGAATCCGGTTCAGGAAAATCCCTAACCGCATTATCTTTATTAGGATTGCTTCCATATCCTAAAGCCTACCACAGTGCATTATCTTCAATAAAATACAGGTCAAAAGAGATAATTAATAATCCAAATTTAAGGGAAATTCGAGGCGGAAAGATAGGTTTTGTATTTCAAGAACCCATGTCTTCTCTAAATCCTCTGCACACGATAGAAAAACAAATTTCTGAAACCATTCACCTTCATCAAAAACTAGATGACAAACAAACGCGGCAAAAAGTTCTGCGTTTATTGCAACGAACCGGTATAAAAAATCCACGCTCAAAATTAAAATCCTATCCGCATGAATTATCCGGAGGGCAACGTCAAAGAGTAATGATAGCTATGGCAATAGCTAATCATCCTGACATATTGATTGCCGATGAGCCGACAACAGCTTTAGATGTCACAATACAAAAACAGATAATTGAATTACTATTAAAATTAAGACAAGAGCTTAACATGAGTATGATATTTATCAGTCATGATTTACAGCTCATAAGAAAAATAGCTGATCGAGTTGCCGTAATGCATAAAGGTACAATTATTGAAAGCGGTCCGACTCAACAAATATTTGAACATCCGTCAGAGGAATACACTAAAACATTAATATGCAAAGATAACATATTGATAAATAGCAACAATTCACCGAAGAAAGTTATACTTTCAGCGCGTGATATTTGTGTCCGCTTTCCACTGGAAAAAACATTTTTTGGAGGCACTAAAAAATATTTATACGCCGTAAACAATATTTCTCTAGACCTCTATCAAGGTCAAACACTCGGCGTTGTCGGAGAATCAGGCTCAGGAAAAAGCACGCTGGGCCAAGCCTTGTGCAAACTAATTCCGTTTAATGGAGATGTATTGCTAAAAGGAAAAAAAACGAGTGATTATTCTAATAAAGAGTTACGCCGTAACATACAAATAGTTTTTCAAGACCCCTATAACTCATTAAACCCTCGCATGAATATAGAACAAATTATAGGAGAGGGGCTGAGTGTTCATGCGCCCAGCCTTAGTATATCGGAAAAGAAGGAAAAAATCATCAAAGTATTGAATGATGTAGGGCTATATTCTGATGTATTAGGTAAATATCCGCATGAGTTTTCCGGTGGACAAAGACAGCGCATAGCCATGGCCAGAGCCCTGATAGTAAATCCAGAGATTATAATTCTTGATGAGCCGACCTCCGCTCTAGACATAACAATACAAAGACAAATCATAGAGTTATTAAACAATCTCAAACAAAAGCACAAACTATCATACCTGTTTATATCTCACGATATAAGAGCCGTACAAGCTCTTGCTGACAACATAATGGTTATGAAAGATGGAAAATGTATAGAATACGGACCGGCAAACAAAATATTAAAGTCTCCTAAACAAGAATATACTCAACAACTAATTAAAGCCTCAAATCTATAAAATGACAAAAAATCAAAATATTACAAATCTAATATCAATCCTTGGACAAATTAAAAATTTACGCCGGCGCGGTTGGCAAAAAAGGCAAGTAACAGAGCCAGAAAGTGATGCTGACCATATGTACTCCGTTGCGTTCCAGACCATACTTCTAGCGCCAGAAAATTTAGATATTCGTCACTGTCTGGAATTAGCGCTAATTCATGACTTACCGGAAATCTACGCTTCTGATTTTGTCCCAGGAGAAATTGATATCACTCAAAAGCAAAAATTAGAGCAGGCTGCAGCGTGCAAGATTGCCAAGGAGCTCAATTTTCCGCAGTTGGAACAATGGTTTCAAGAATATGAAGAGCAAAAAACACCTGAAGCTCAATTCGTTAAATGTCTTGACAAACTTGACAATGTTTTGACCGCAAGTTTTTATGATCGGCATAATCGCAGCCCCAACAAACTTGTATTTGAATTCGCCTTTAATGCCAAAACAGGTATCTTAAGTACAAAGTATCAAAAAAAAGACACATACATCAAAATAATAAATAGTATTATCAAACAAACCGAAAACGAAGAAAAAGAAAGAGAAAAAAAGAAAGGAAGAGGAAATGAACAAGACTAAAACCTATTTCGCAATTTTGATTATAGCCGTGGCCATAATCGCAATTGCTTATGTATTTAATATCGGGCAGATAAAATCATTTGTATCAATGTGCTTAAATTATGCGGGAAATAACATTTTAACCACAACGGCGGCTATTTGCACCTTTATATTTATAGGCAATAAGAACTATTGGCTTATATTGTTGGGTTGCGCACTGATAATATCATTAATCGTGCAAGTTGTTATAAGTGGACATGGAGCAGGGGTAATAAACACATTAGCCCAAATGACAACATTTATGAGTATTGCATTTTTAATGAATTTGATAAAACTTATAATAAACAAATAGTCTACGATAATATTGAACCATAGTAAAAAACAAGAAAAGAGCCAAATAAACCTCAGGCACAACAGTCTGAGGTTTATTTGGTATATAATAGGAACAGCACAGTATACGAATTTTGTCAAAACGCATTTAACACGACATAACACATTGAAAACGCAAAGAAAAGAAAGGGCACACGAACAAAAACGGAGCTGCTTCCGCAAATACTTTTGTCGCATAATATATATTATGAATAAAAAAGAGGAGAAATGAAAGGAAAAAAGAAAGCTCGCAATAATAAACTCTCTGCTAATCAACACAGAACAATATATTTATATTTACGAGCTTTCTAATTATGATTATTTTCCAGATTTTCCGGAATTCTTATTAATTAAGGCCGGCGTTATACCTTGACCAATCGAATTAGGAGCCAAATAAATACCGGATGCTTTCTTAAAACTACCATAAAGCATTCTAACATTTTCAACTTCTTCAGGACTGGCGTTTCGATTTTGCATTTTATCCAGCACATCCTCCCATTTGACCATGACCCAACGCATTTCGTCGTAATTCAAATAACTATTACGAGAACGCACAATACCACGCATAATTCCTATTCCTGAAGGAGTTTCTTCTTTATCAGTATCATAAAAGTTCTCAAATCTGCGATTATAAACCTTTACACTATCAGCAATCCCGCCTTCATACATTTTAGCCGCAATTTCAGGCAATAAATGGTATGCGCGATCATGTACTTCCAAAGTTGGCGCAAAACCATGTCCCGTAATCATTTTCTGCTCTTCATAACGAGAAAACATAGAAACCTGACTGACATATTGATGTACGCCCAAAGCAACACACTCTATTCTGTAACCCGCATTTTTTGCCTTCATAACCGTTCCCAGTTTCCAGTCATCTGGGCTTCCTAAAATTGTTTCAATCAAAATATTCTGTTTATTGGCAATTGCATGTTCAACAATTTTCTCTCTAGCCAATGAAGCATCTTTTTTTGTAATAAAAGGATAATTCGCTTCATCATGGTCCAAAACATCTTGAGCATATGGCAGCAAAATACGCAAATCATCTGCCCCAAACCGAATTGGTTCTTCAGCCATTTGTTTGGCATAATTGACCGAAGCAAAAGTTTTACCGGCACCGGATTGGGCGGTTAGCAACACCAAGGTTGGCTTCTCAGCTGTTTTTTTTCCGTCCACAAACATAGGTTTTATTACTTTTTGGAACCAATTTTCATGTTCTTCTTCTGTTAATCCAAATTTTGTCATTTTTTGTTATCCTGTTGTTCTTTCAATATTTTTTTAAGTATTGGCACGTATATTTGCTGTGTTTTGGTCACCATCTGTTTTTTATCCAAATACATCATATCATGTTTGATAAGCTGCATTTGTTTTTCAAAAAACGCATTGTCTTTGTTTTCTAATAGCTTTTTAGAATATTCACGGTACAAAGAAAGCATAATAAAATTGGCTTGTTCCACCTGAACAGCCAATTCATCATCATTTTTCACAACCATTCCACTACCCTCCATACATCATTATCATAACAAATATGCAAGATAGCTCCGTTTTTCACATCAACGACACCAACTTTCATAGCAATCAATACTTGTGTCAGCATAATTCCGTGAGAAGAAACGGCAATCACATCATAAGCCGAGTTTTTGGCATAATCTTCGAGTCCGCCGAAAACTCGTTGTCTAACTTGTTTTTTTGTCTCGCCGCCTTCAAAACACATATTCTCATATTTACAATCAAGGCTACGCCATTGTTGATATTTTTCGCCATATTTTTCCTGAATCTCGGTGTAATGCATTCCCTCAATTTCACCGACATCCACTTCAATAAAGCGTTCATCTACCAGTAAAGGCACATTTAATGTCTCATTAGCCAATTTAGCCGTTTCGCGAGCGCGCTCCAAAGGAGAAGTAACAATGACTTCTATACCGCAATTTTTGAGCTTCTGCCCCACTTCTCTCGCCTGTTCTCGCCCCAGTTGCGTCAATACGGAATCATTGGTACGCCCCTGAGTACGACCGGCCAGATTATATGAGCTCTGTCCATGGCGAAAAATATAAAAATCCTTTTTCAATTTTTGAGTTCCTCTGCAAAGACCTTGTTCATAACCTTATGCAACAAACCGCTGGAATGTCCGCGGTCAGGCACAATCACTAATCTGGAATTAGGTATAAGTTTGTGTATCACATAAGCCCCATAAACAGGACAAACAAAATCTAATCTATTATGTACAATTATTACTGGTATGCCCGAGATAGTATCAATATTTTTTATAATTTGCAAGTCTTTTAACATAAAATTTTGCATAGCATAATTCATATAAACACGATTTGATGCTACATCAGTTTCTTCCAAGACTTCAAAATTTCCCCAATGCGGTTTTAGCGAACCACACAAACGCTCATAAGAACCATATAGATTCACAGCCATCAGCTGTTTTTTCTTATCATCTGAATTTATTTCTTGAGCATAGTATTTATGTACATCTTGTCCTTTAGCACTTTGTTTTAATTCTTCAACAAATTCCGGATAAAACATCTTCAATCCGGAAAACTCCCATTCAGAAGCATTCTTATCTGCCAAAAAAATCTGCGACAATAGCAATTTTTTCACTTTTTGAGGATACATTTCTGCAAATAGCAGAGCCAACGTAGCCCCCCATGAACCGCCGCGAATAATAACTTTTTCTTCAATTTTCAAATAATCTAACAACCTCTTGGCATCTTTTAGTAAATTTTGAGTGTTATTATTTTTAATTTCACCCAAAGGCAAAGATCTACCGCACCCACGTTGGTCAAAACCAATAACTCGATATTTTTTCAGATTAGCAAACGATATATGTTTACTTTTAAAACTTCCGCCCGGCCCTCCATGAAAAATCAAAATAGGTGTTCCGCAAGGGTTTCCATATTCCTGAAAAAATACTCTATGTCCGTCATTTTCAGGAAGATATCCTTGATTATAAGGCTTCGGTGCAAACCAAGTTTTCCAAAAATTCATCATTACATATCCTTAAAATATTTGCAATTTTTCCAAAATTTTATATAGTGTCCGAATGATTTAACTATATTGGATATACTACTTATGTCAACTCTCCTCGGCTATTCATCCGAACTTTATTATATAGATCCCAAAGATATTGCATCGCTCAAAGATGCAAAAAGCCATGAATCTTCAAAAAACGAAGACATTATAATTTTGATTTCACCCAATCAACAAGATTGCCTCATATCAGGAAGGAAAACCATAGAGCAAGCCATCCGAGACGATATTTCCGCTATTCCGGTAAGGATTGTTTTCAAACCAACAATTCCATCATGGAATTTGGCAGCCATTTTCATTAAACCGCTCCGACAAAAATACAAATACAACAGCAGTAATGTATATCATATGAATCTGAACAAATTGAAGGAATTAAAAATAGAGCGAGGATTTCGCAATGCCGAAAACGCATATAAAATATCCAAACGCTGGAACATATCCGAAGAACAACGTATTGCTCGTTATGAAAAATTATGTTCATCATTACAAAATGGGTATGATGATAATTACCCCATAGATATTATGCTTTGTCGACGAGCCGGCGTCAAAGATTGTATTGATGACGGGCATCATCGTATAGGTGTTTGTGCTGAATATGGTATTGATCGTATTGCCGTACGTTTCAGAGCTGCCGGAAGATTACCTCGTTTTATTCAGAAAATATTACTCTTTTTCTTTTAAAATACTAAACTGGCAACCGCAATATTTTTGATTATATATATCCAAGTCTTTAATCAACCTGCAACGAAGTTCTTGCATGCCGCCTTTCCGTCCCTCAATCTCCAAATATTTCACACCGGTTTCCTCCTCTGCCCTATGGGCGGAGCGATTAACCTGAGCTAAATCTTTATAACGAGAAACCCCAAGAACCGAAGCAACACAAGATATACCTCGAGTCTTTGCATATTCCATTACCGCTTTCAAACGCATATAAAAACAAAGTTCACAGCGTTTTCCTCTTTCAGGTTCATTTTCCAAACCCTTAATCGCCTGATTCCATTTTTCGTGATTATAATCAAGTTCAATAAAAGGAATATCATAAACTTCACAGATTCTCCTGTTCTCATCCCGACGTCTAATATACTCTTCTTGTGGAACGACATTCGGATTATAAAATACGACTTCAAAATCCTCGGCTTTTTCGGCCAATGTCTTAATCACCGCGCAAGAACAAGGAGCACAACAAGATAACAACAAAAATTTCATTATTTTTCCATTCATCAAAAATTAGCAATTTTATTTTACAATATCAAAATATTTATATTTAGGAATAATAAATGCAAAAATATCACAATATTGTTATTTTGACCGGAGCCGGAATATCGGCAGAATCAGGACTTGCAACTTTTCGTAGCTCCAATGGATTATGGAACAATCATCCTGTTGACAAAGTCGCCACAATAGAAGCATTTGAACAAAATCCGGCTTATGTTCATGATTTTTACAATGAGCTCAAACCGGAAGTTTTCAAAGCACGCCCCAATGCTGCCCATATCGCTCTTGCAAAATTACAAAAAAAATATCCATCACCGGTCAGCATTATAACTCAAAATGTCGACACCTTACATGAAAAAGCAGGCTCCACACACGTTTTGCACATTCACGGCCAAATTGATCAAGCAGTATGCCTCAATTGCGGAAAAATAATTTCTGCAACATCGGATATTGACACTGAGACAATATGTCCTTTTTGCCAAACCATGGGCATGATGAAACCAAACATAGTTTTTTTTGGAGAAAATCTACTTTGCATGGACGAGGTTGATATTCTTCTTCAACATTGTGATTTATTTATATCCATTGGTACATCAGGCGTAGTTTTTCCGGCAGCTTCTTTTGTACAAACAGCCAAATCTGTCGGCGCGCAAACATATGAATTCAACCTTGAGCCAACTTCCAATAATTTTTATTTTGATCATCATATTATGGGGCAAGCCGGCATCACAGTTCCTGAATTTGTAGAAAAATTACTAGCCCAAGAGGAGAACTAAAATGTCATTACTATTAAAAAATGTTTCACACCAAAATAAAATAACCGACATTCTCATAGATAACGGGCGTTTTTCCAAAATTTCACCTCAACAGCAACCGTTGGATGCAGAAATTATTGACTGCCGAAACAAAGCAATTCTTCCTGCGTTTTACAACTTACATTCTCATGCCGGAATGAGTATTTTTCGAGGTCTTAGCGACGACAAAGAACTTTTCTCATGGCTGAATCAAGACATCTGGCCGCGTGAAGCCAAACTAACACCTGATATGATTCATCTGGCAACAAAATTCTCCATTCTGGAAATGATAAAAACAGGCACTGTCTTCTTTCTGGACATGTATTTTGAACAACAAGAAATATTGAAAGCCGCCCAAGAAATGGGGGTTCGTACAATATCTGCTCTTACCGGACTTGATTTGTTTGATCCCAACAAAACAAAAACAGAAATAGAAAAAATAGAAAAATATATTTCATGCCCAGACCATGATGAACGATGCGCCAAAGGTCTTATGATACACGCTGTTTACAGTGTCTCTGAAGAACTCATCCGCTATATTGTCAAACGTTCTCAAGAAGAAGGCTATTACCTGACTTTGCATGCCAGCGAAACAGCTAAAGAAGTTGAAGATTGCCTCAAAACGCACGGCTGCACCCCTATTGAATATCTTGATCAACTAGGAGCTTTAGGCCCTAAAACAATTGTAGCTCATGCGGTACACCTAAGTGATGAAGATATAGCCCTACTCGCCCGCAAAAAAGTTCCTCTTTGCACTAACCCCGTATCAAATTACAAATTAGCCTCAGGTCTTTTTATGCTTCAAAAACTCCAAAAATCCGGTTGTATTTTAACTCTCGGCACAGACAGCATGGCCTCCAATAATAATTTAAGCATGCTTGAAGAAATGAAACTTTGCGCCCTATCCGCCAAAATACAATCTGGAGACGCAACAGCCGGTAACGCCGAAGACATCTTCAACATGGCAACCATAAACGGAGCTCAAGCTGTTGGTCTAGATGCAGGTATTATTGCCGAAGGAAAACTAGCAGATTGCATATTAGTCGACTTAAACAATCATTTTTTGATTCCTAATTACAATCTCATCTCAAATATGGTATATTCTGCAGACAGTTCTTGTATCGATACAGTTATTTGTAATGGACGAATTTTAATGCAAAGCCATCATGTCAATGGCGAAGAAGAAATAATTTCTGAAATAAAAAAGCTAAGCGATTATTTCCGAAATTAAAATTTGCGGTTTACTTCCCAATTCCATGCCGTGCGAATAATATCTTCAATATTTGTATATTGAGGCTTCCATTTTAATATTTCTTGAGCTTTGAGATTATCTGCGTACAAACGAGCAGGATCTCCAGGACGACGCCCTTCAACAACAGCGGGACATTTTTTCTGCGTCACCCTTTCGGCCGCGGTAATTATCTCTAAGACAGATGTTGGAACACCCGTACCTAAATTAATAAATCCTTGATAAGCATCAAGTTTTTCCAGAGCCGACCGATGAGCCTCAGCCAAATCATCGACATGAATATAATCACGCAAACACGTACCATCTGGTGTATCATAATCATTTCCGAATATTTTGACACATTCTCTCTCACCTTTTATAGCTTTCAAAACCAGAGGAATTAGATGGCTTTCAGGATTGTGGCTTTCTCCGATTTTAGCATCTGTTGAAGCGCCTGCAGCATTAAAATAACGTAACGCAATATATTTTAGACCATAGGCGCTGGCATAATCTCCAAAAATCTTTTCAATAACCAATTTTGTTTGCCCATAAGGATTAATAGGATTTTGCGGATGTTTTTCATCCATAGGCAAATATTGAGGATTCCCATAAGTAGCACAAGTGCTTGAAAAGACAATTTTCTTTACATTATGCCCAAGCATAACATCCAATAGATTCAAGGTGCCGCAAACATTGTTTTGATAATATTTCTGAGGATTAGATACGCTTTCTCCCACCAAAGAAAAGGCAGCAAAATGAATAACGGCATTTATATCATATTTATCAAAAACATTTTTCAAAGAAGATTTATCAAGCAAATCAGCCATTTCCAAAGGAACATCATCCACAGCTTCTTTATGACCGCAAGACAAATTATCCAGAGCCACACACCCATACCCTTTATGAACTAGATGTCGCAACGTATGAGAACCTATATAACCGGCACCGCCCACAACCAAAATTTTTTTCATAACGACACTCCTTTTAGCTAAAGCATATCCATCTCAAGATGTTTTATCAAGGAAGAAGAATAAATTAATAACAAGAACAAAATAAACAAAAACATTAACATATGCGATTAACGCATTGAAAATCAACAACTACCTAACTTCGGCAACATATTCGTACCACGGATTTATCAACGCGGTGGATGGCCCCAAAATAACCATGTTTAACACATCCGCCACCAATGAAAATGGCAATAAAATCAAAAATTTTCCCAAACTGTTTTCCTTAAAATTAATCGCCGTATTAGTAGGAACCATCAAATATCCCGCAGAAATATCTTCTCCGTTAAATCCGGTACGACGCCCCCATTTATCATTTGTAATCTGACTACGCAATACGATTGTCCGTTCATACCCATCTTCATCAAGAATTGTAACGATTTTATCTTCCGAACTACGGTTAATTCTCAACACATACTCTCCATCTTTGAAAACAATCTTGCTTTTATCAATCGGTTTTTGATTGACCAAAATCTCCGTACCTCGAACCTGCTCTAAAGTCATTCCTCTGGTGTCCAAAACATCGCTAAGCGACAAACTCTGTCGATAACTATGATAATTAGGCACTACACAAGCACAAACCAAAAAACTCGCAATTAACACCTCAACAAGTGTTTTCATATCCGACCAATCCTTCAAGTTATACACCAAAGATACAAATTTTATTATATGTTATCCAATCTGTGCTAACAAAAACTTAAAAATCACAAAATCTTTCCAATTCGACCTTAAATCTGGCGCACGACATTAGCTTGTTGAGTATTCGGTATTGATTTAAATTGTCGCAACTTTTCCCACAAAGCGGCTGCCTGTGATGGATTATATTTTTTCCGCATAAAAGCAACTCTATAAAAATCAGCAGCCACTTTTTTTGCTTGATTGGCGATACACCATGCATGATTATTCAACATCACTGTTTGGCAATTTTCAGAAATTGCAATATAATCTTCACTTCCTCGTCGTAATTTTATCTCTTTTCGCTCATGATTGCAATTTTGACAAGTTTCATCCCTAATACAGACTGCACTGGTAAACAGAGCCACATCTTCATAAATCGGCAAGACAACGGCAACAGAACTATTTTTTGCAAGTATTTGCCAATTCTCCATCATATCTTCCGGAGACAAAGTAATTCGATTACAGCCCATGTTTTGAGCCATGGCAGCAGCTTGCGTATTAAAAATATATATCTCATAATCAAAACTGAGATCAATATTCTCTCTTGCCAAAGCTGTACACCCCCAATAATTCGCAACTTCCCATTTTTTATATCCGAGTTTTAATAATTCAGCAATCTTGCCTTCAAAAGAAGAAAAATTCCGACAAACAGCAGGTAAAGACAATCGAATCTTTTCTTTAGGAATATTTTTCCATTGTTCTGGCTTGCTCTCAGGAGAAATAGCGATAACAACTTCTGCGACATCTTGCAAATTGATATCTGTCAAAACAGAAACATCATCTGTTTTGATAATCCACTCTGGTACTTTTGACACTTGTCGAGATATTGCATATTCAGGCAATTTCCGTGTTTCAAAAATAGGTTCAATCTGTTGATACAAATTTCTCCGCAATTCATTAAGTAGTGACATGGGAGCAAACAAGCCCTTATCATTTTGCACAGTCAGCTTATCCAAAGACAAATTCGTATCCCCCGTCTTGGAAAAAGCTTTTTCAATAGCCGTTAAAACGCCTTCAACGTCTTTTGCCTTATCTAATTGAACATTTATTTCGGCTTTGGCTTCACCGCTTGTTGCAATCACACGCGTATCTTCCAGCATCACCTCCACATTTATACCAAGCCTCGGACAATATTCACCCGGCTTTGGCTTTTTGTACGGATAAGCGCCTTTAACACTGCTTGCGGATGCTAAATATACCCTAAAACCTTTATCCAGTTTATACTCATGCGGCGGAACAGTAATTTCCACAAGCTCTTTTGGTTTTGCCTCAAATACGTTTTTCCCATTCACTCTCATCTTCAATACCGAAAAACCAAAAGGTTTTTCGACACCAGGCACATCAATTTGAATTCCATCATGTTTTTCAATCAAATGATTTGTTCTAAAACAAATACTTCGAGCAGATACTTGTTCCAGTGTCCCAATATATAGCCCCCGGTGTCCTACAAAGTCTCGGTCTACAATATTTTTATTCCGCCCATTAAAATGAAAACGACACCATGGTCTGGAAAAAATTTGTTTAATATTTTGCGCACGCGTAACATCATTTTTAGCACCATCTAATATCCGACGATAATAATCAGTCACAGCTGCCACATATAGCGCTGTTTTTTTTCGTCCTTCTATTTTCAATGAAAAAGCAGGCATTTTAAGAACGTCTTCTTCAAGAGCCATATCTTTCATTGAAAAAAAATGTCTTATATTTCCTTGTTCATCTTTAAACTCCGCACGACAAGGATACAAACATTTTCCCCGATTTGCGCTCTTTCCGCTGTGCATAGAAGAAAACATGCACAATCCACTATACGAATAACACAAAGCTCCATGAACAAAGGCCTCTGTTTCCAATCCTGGAATAGCGGCAATCTCTTCAATTTCTTTTCTGCCAAGCTCACGAGCCACCACCACACGAGTAAATCCAAGCTTTTGCAAAGCCAAAGCCCCTTCTTTATTATGCACCGCCATTTGGGTACTGGCGTGCATTTCGAGTTCAGGATAATTTTCTCGCACTATTCTGGCCACCCCCAAATCCTGAATAATAAGGGCATCGACACCTGTTTTTACACAAATATCAAGAGCCTCAATCAGTTCTGAAAGTTCTTTTTCCTGAACCACAGTATTCACCGTAACATAGACTTTACGCCCGATACTATGTGCATAAGCTGTAAATTCACCAAGACTTTTTTCATCGAAATTAGTTGCAGTAGCTCTTGCCGAAAATTTCTGCAATCCGAGATACACGGCATCAGCTCCGTAATAAAGAGCGGCATATCCAGCTTCTATATCGCCGGCGGGAGCCAAAAGTTCTTTTTTCATTCATTTTTCCTCAAGATTATCTTATTGTTAGAGCTATTGCAGAGGTCTCTTTTTGTCAAGAGCTAAAAAATATAAAACATTATCAAATTTCGACTTTACAATTTATAATTCTGGTCTTAAATATCAAAGGCTTAAAATAAAAAACACAAGGTAAACAAATGATCCAAGATATGACCGTCGGCTCACCGACAAAATTAATACTCAAATTTGCTGTTCCGCTTCTGATTGGCAATATTTTTCAACAGTTGTTTCAAATCTCCGATATTATAATTGTCGGCAGACTAATAGGTATTGACGCTTTAGCAGCTGTCGGAGCATCAGCTCCGATTTATTTTGTGGTTATTCTTATTACTCTTGGCTTCACAGGCGGTTTAACTGTGGTCACGGCACAACGTTTTGGCGCCAAAGACTACGAAGGCGTGCGTCGCTCAGTCACCCATAGTTTGTTTGCGGCCTTTGCGCTCAGCATCCTTCTGACGGCGTTGCTTATGATGTTTATGCATCCTTTGCTCAAATTAATGAATGTTCCAGACAATATTATGAACGATGCATATAATTTTATGATGCTCCTTTCCAGTGGATTGATTATGATTGTCGCTTACAATTTATTGTCTGGCTTTATCAGAGCATTAGGAGACAGCAAGACCCCGCTCTATTTCCTTATTTTTTCATCACTTCTCAATATATTGCTCAATTTATGGCTAATTTACAGCTTCAAGCTAGGCGTAATCGGCTCTGCCACGGGAACTGTTATATCCATGACGATTTCCGCCGTATTATGCTTGATATACATGATAAAAAAATATCCTCTTCTCCGCATACGGAAAGCAGATTGGCGTATAGATTATTGCTTCATGATGCAACACCTCAATATTGCTATTCCGATGGCTCTGCAATTTTCTATTCTATCATTGGGTCTCATGTTTGTCCAAAGTGTTTGTAATTCATTCGGAGCCAACACCATTGCAGCATTCACTTCTGCTTTACGTATTGAACAATTGGCAACCCAGCCAATGGTCGCTCTAGGAATCGCAATGGCGACATATTCAGCCCAAAACATTGGAGCCGGTATGATTGGACGTATCCGCACCGGAGTTAGAAACAGCTCTTTGATTTCTTTATCCTTTGCTGTTTTTATAGCTTTATTGGTTCGTTTTGTAGGCGAAGAGATTGTAGGTATTTTCATTGAAAACCCAAGTCCTGAAATCATTAATACCGCCAGAGAATATTTAAATATCAGTACCTTGTTCTACCTTTTCTTAGGGCAAATCTTCATTTTCCGAAACACTCTTCAAGGGATGGGAGATTCCGTTATTCCTTTGATTGCTGGTATTATGGAGCTTTTGATGCGTTCTTTTGCCGCAGTATTTTTAGCCGGACATTTCGGATATTTAGGCATTTGTTATGCCGGACCGATTGCATGGATAGGAGCATCAACAGTTGTTTTCATCGGCTATATTATCACCATTTATAAACTAAGCCGTAAACAATCCAAATTAACCAATCAATGGAAACGTTCTCATAAAAAAAACACTTATCTGCTAGAAGGAACACCAGCAGAATAAAAAAATCCCCGTTATTCAACGGGGATTTATTTATTACTTACTCATCTGTCGCCATGTATTTTCAATTTCTTCCAAAGATCTACCCTTGGTTTCCGGAACTTTGACTTTGCAAAACCACAAAGCCCAAATCCCGATAATTGCAAATCCCAAAAAAGTATATGCCGTTCCGAAGAATTCAACCAAAGGCAAAAATGTAAGAGCCACCACCAAGTTAAAGCTCCAGTTTGCAACGGTTGCCACACTCATCGCAAGCCCTCGAATTTGCGTCGGATAGATTTCAGAAATTACCAACCAACAAATAGGCCCGAGACTGACGGCAAAAGCAGCCACATAAACGACCAAACTAATAAGAGAAACAACTTTTAAGGCCTCACCTGCCGTGTTTCCAAAATAGAATGCGCCGCTCAAAACAACAAGGCTCAAAATCATGCCATACAAACCGATATAAAGCAATGGTTTACGTCCCAATCTATCAAGTAATCTAATTGAAACCAAAGTCATCAACACATTAATTACTCCAATTCCGACAGTTGCCGAAATAGCAGATACTTCGCTTTCAAACCCAGACAACTGAAAAATCGTCGGAGCATAATAAATAATAGTGTTAATTCCCGTAGCTTGCTGGATAAACATCAGCCCGATACCCACAATCAAAGCAGGTCTCAACCATCTGGCAGTCAACTCCTTAAAAGAGCCCTGCTCTTCGTGCAACATACCTTTTTGAATTTTATTGACTTCCGCTATCTCATCACAATCGCCGTAAATTTTATGCAAAGCAGCTTTTGCCTTATCGATAAATCCGCGGCTGATAAGCCAACGTGGTGTTTCCGGAACCAAAAGCATCCCGACAGCCAACAATAAAGCCGGAACAACGCCCACCCCCATCATATATCGCCAACCGTTTTCAACTTTGGCAAAAACACCATCAATCAAATAAGAAAGAACAATACCAACAGTAATTGCCAACTGATTCAAAGAGACCAAGGCTCCGCGTTTATCATCAGGTGCAATTTCCGAAATATATAAAGGAACCGTATAAGAGGCAATGCCGATAGCAAAGCCGATAAGTCCGCGATAGAGCATCAGTTCCAACGGAGAACGAGCCAAAGCTGTTGCTAAGGACCCCACAAAAAATGCCAAAGCCGTAATAATAATAATTTTTTTACGTCCCAAACGATCAGTCAAATTACCACTCAAAACGGCACCCAAAATAGCACCAACCAAGACGGAACTAACAATCCAACCTTGCTCAAAGGCCGTAAGCGTCCATGTTTCTTTAATAAACAACAGGGCACCTGAAATAACCCCCGTATCATAACCGAACAAAAGACCTCCAACCGCTGCAATTGCAGAAATCAAACGTACAGAAGAAGTATGCAGCATCAAAACCTCCCAATGAATAAACAAAACAAGATAAAATTAATATATCAAACAAAAATATATAAAAAAACCGTTTTCATCAAAAATTTAACAATCAAAAAAAACCCCGCAAAACATGCGGGGATTCTGTTTTTATTTAACCAAACGAATTGAATCGACATCAATATCTGTTGGTTTCATCATATGAGTATCAACTTCTCCGTTAATTTCAACCATATCCTCTGGAGAAACATTTAATCCATTCCAATCATCGTCATCAATCTCAATCTGTATAGTTCCTGTTTTATCTTTGAACATATATTTTTCATGACCAATTTTTTTCTCTATGTTTCCTCTGAGAATGACGTGAGCATCATCAGACATTTTTTTAGCCTCCTCAACTGTCGATACCGTCTGCGCGGATGGACCTGTAAATCCGGCCATAGCCTGAGACAAGAACATAACTCCCAAAAGCAAAGTCCCAAATAAAGTTTTTTTCATGTTTTTCTCCTTTTTTTTCTAAAGTATAATACCTTAAATAAGCAATCTATTCCAGATATTTAAGACCTTTCACTCAAATAATTCCACACTTCTGTAACATGGCCTGAAACTTTAACCTTACGCCATTCCTTTATGATTTTTCCTTGTTTATCTAATACAAAAGTCGATCGTTCAATTCCCATATACCTACGCCCATACATTGACTTTTCCTTCCACACCCCAAAAGCCTCGGCTAAGATATGCTCTCCATCCGACAACAAAAAGAAATTAAGATTTTGTTTTTGTTGAAAATTAATATGGCTTTTAACGCTATCTGGACTGACACCAACAACATTTGCCATCGTTTTCAAGCGATTAAAATTATCTCGAAAATCACAAGCCTCCTGAGTACACCCTGAAGTATTATCTTTGGGATAAAAATAAAGAACTGTGAGCTTTCCTGCAAAATCAGCCAAAGAATAAAAATTTTCCATCCCTTTGGCATCAATACCAGGCAATTTAATATTATGAATATCAGACATACCACACCACCAAAATTAAAATCTTTACATAACATACAACAAGAGTAGCAACCTTGTCCATAATCAAAATAGTCTTTCAGCAGACTTTCTGATAAGCTTAAAACAAAGCTCCTTCCGCAAACATTGCAATAACAAAAAAGCCACCCTGACAGGTGGCTTCTAAATTGGTGGGCGCTGAGAGGTTCGAACTCCCGACCCTCTCGGTGTAAACGAGATGCTCTTCCAGCTGAGCTAAGCGCCCATCTTGTTTACGGAAGTGTTTATACACTCACAAAAATAAATAATCAAGTAAAAAAAACAAAAAAAGTAAAAAATTTTTATCGCCCCTCTTTGCCACACTCAGCAACTTTATATGCAATGGTATCTCGCAAAGGTTGCCATATTTTTTTATCTTTTTGCTCAAAATAAAAACTATTTTCCAACATATAACGATTGACCACAGCCAATTCTTTTGGAGGCAATAATTTTTTACCCTCTCTTTTAAACTGAGACAATACAATATTACTCATTACAAATACAGGATGATTATAATATTTACGAAGCCCCTGTTTATCATAAACCTCTGTTATGGAAGGACATTCAGACATCACACGCCCCAAAACACTCATTATAATCTGAGACGATTCCGCCGTTGAACATTTATTTAAAAAAGCGTCAAACCCGCGAACAAAGACACTTTTATCTCCTTTTTCAAATATATCTTTTAATTCAGAAACGATTCTATCGATTCCTGGATTGCCAAATTCAAAAATATTTTCTCGGCACCATGGTTCTTTTTGCAAATGCATAAAAGTATCTTTTTGAAGTGGTGTACTGCATCCTATTCGCACAAAGGTATTATAATCATTTTTAGCCATAAAATCTTTTCGAGCCCGAATACGTTGCCCAATAAAATTATTTTGCACATACAAAGCATCTATTGCATTAATATCAGCCAAATTATAACCACCAGCATCAAGCAATTTAACAGCATTGCAATCACATGCAATTTCTTCATCTTCATTAAGTTTTAGTACCGCTGGATACTCTTTTTGATACATAATATGAGATAATTCATGTCCCAAAACAAAAGCCAATTCATCTTCAGTTTCTAATTTAGAAAGAACACTCTTGTTCAAAACAACTCCAAAACTTTTACCTTTTCTCAAATTTTGGCCATCTTCGGAATAATCAGCATCCACCACTCGGGCAATGCTCATATCCTTTGGATTGTCTGCAATATAATAATGAATATCAAAGCGCTCCAAAAAAGCCTGTTGTTCAGGACAATTTTGCAACATTTTAGCTGTAATCGCAGCTGCATATGCGTCAAATTGACGATTTTTGTCTTCATTTACCAAGCATAAAATAACAGCTAAATCAATATTCATTTACTACCTCCGACAATAATAAATAACACAACCAGTTATTTTTGTCCATATTTTTGTACAATAAATAATATAACAAAAATAAAAGCGGAACTTATTCAGCCCCGCTCTTAACTGTAACATATAAAAATAAGGACCGACAAACCATCAGTCCTTATTTACTTAATTAGTTTACAGAGTCTTGCAAAGTTTTACCAGCTTTGAATTTAGCCTGCTTGCGAGCCGGAATCTTAATGGCAGCGCCGGTACGAGGATTGCGACCGGTAGAAGCAGCGCGTTTGGTAACAGCAAAAGTACCAAAACCTACAAGACGAACTTCATCACCTTTTTTCAAAGCGTTTGTGATTGAAGAAACAAATGCATCCAAAGCCTTAGCAGAATCAGTTTTGGTAAGGCCGGTTTCGCTAGCGATGCTAGAAATCAATTCATTTTTATTCACGGTGAGGACTCCCTCTAATATTAAGTTATAAACCAACGTAAAACTAAGAATTTCCTTAGCTACACCAAAATTTGAACACCAAAAAAATTTTTAGTCAAACAATTTCCGCATTTATTCCTTAATTTTCTGCATTTTTTCTGGGTTTTTACGTTGCTAAGCACCAAAAATTCAAGTTATCCCCAGTTTTCTGGGCTTTAGAAAAGAATTTTCAACACCTAAGCAACGATTCTTACAAAGAATCAAACGATTCTAAATTTTCCTAAGATTCAGCTTAATTTAACAATTTTTCTATATACAGATAAAATAGTGAACAAAAACATTAGACAAAATTTTCCAAACATGATAAAATGTGCTTATACAACACATAAGGACAAACAAAATGACAAACAAAGGCCGCATAAAAAAAGCGCTAAGCCGCATACAAGAAAACCAAAAAGTAAAACAAATATTAAACTACGGAATGATAAGCCTTATTGCTTTGTCCTCACACGGCAAAATCCAAGCTGCCGATACCCCGCAAGATAACACTAATGCGCCCAAAATAGAAAATGTCATCAACCTTGACACAACCAAACACTATATCAGATATGTTGATATAAATTCAGTCGATGAGCTTCGTTATGGACAACATGCCGCCGCTGAATATATCGATGGAATTGGCATCGTCTATACTCAATTCAGAATGGAAGACGCCAATAGATCCGAGCAAAATCAAATCAACATGGTAAATAGTCATAACTACTCTGTTGAAACGGAAGAACATGAAAACCTGCATCGTCAATTATCAAACATTCATCAAAAAATATACGATGGCTCCTGTGTTCTGAAAATATCAGATCAGATTCGCATTCAAATGACGGAAGAAATATGCGCCCTCAAAGCAGAAAAAGGATATTCTTCCATTCAAGATGCCATTGATCAATTTAAAAACCAAAAACGAGATCAATACTATTCCAGAATTTATGGTCAGGAGATAGGAGAACGCTGGTGTACTACTTTAATTGCCCACTTAGCGGAAGAAAAAATTCCTGAAAAAGTAGCCCTTGGCTTTGATCGTACCAGACAATACAAGCCGATGCAAATCAATGGACAAGACTATTTAGCCAACCTTTACACATCTCGTGATAAAAAATACCAAACATGGATGCTACACGATTCTAAAGATGAGTTTGTCACCTCTCCTGAAATTTTATCCCAATGCAATCTTCCCATTGGTGTTCTTTGCACATCTGATGGAAAAGAAGTCAAAATGCCAGATGGCAAAAAAGCAATGGCATCTTATGCCTATGAAGCAGGTAATGGTTATGGCGGCTGGGGTGGATATAGTTATTTTGCAGTAGACAACGCAGATAATATAAAACAAGGCTATGATTTTTCTAAATTAGAACAAAATTTTAAAAGCATTTTTGAAGAATATGCTACCACCATTAACCTAAACAATACCGAAAAAGAGGCTCTTCAAAAGTATCTTCTTGAAGAAACACAAAACCTAAATGCCTATGACATGTCAGACAAAGAGATTAAAGAGATCAAAGAAAATTATCATGATTACTCTTTGTCTCAGTTGCAAAATATGCAAAAAAATCACTATAAAGCAAGCCTAGACAAATCCATAAAACAAAACATGGAAGGTTTAACAGAAGTTGAAGCCCCATCAAAAAGCAATGGAAAGACCAAGTACATGAATCTTAATAATATAAAAGGAAGAGGCGGCAAGTAAAGCCGCCTCTTTTCTTTTACTTTTGTTTTTTTAAGGGCTTCAATTTTCCGTTTAATGCAATTTTTAAAACCTCTTTCACATCTGATACCGGAATAATTTTTAACCCTTTCTTTACGTTATCAGGAATCTCTGCCAAATCTTTTTCATTTTCCTGAGGAATAATGACGGTTTTTATCCCTCCACGCAAAGCAGACAACAACTTTTCTTTCAATCCGCCGATAGGAAGAACCCTACCCTGCAACGTAATTTCGCCGGTCATAGCCACATCTTTGCGAACAGGAATCTTGGTTAAGATTGATACCAACGTTGTATACATTGCAATACCAGCAGATGGTCCGTCTTTTGGCGTAGCCCCCTCCGGAACATGTACGTGAATATCTGTTTTTTCAAAGACATCCGGTGCAATTCCAAGCTCTTTAGAATGAGAACGCACCACAGAATAAGCGGTTTCAATAGATTCTTTCATCACATCGCCGAGTTTTCCTGTTTGTTTAATAAGACCTTTACCAGGCATGTCCACAGCTTCAATAAACAAGATATCTCCGCCAACTTCCGTCCAAGCTAACCCTGTTGTAACCCCGACATGATCTTGTTCTTCAACCACGCCATATCTATATTTTATAACCCCTAAATATTTATCGATATTTTTTTCCGTTACGACAATTTTCTTTACTTTTTTAGAAAGCAAAGTCTCTTTCACAGCCTTACGGGCAATCGTTGCCAACTCACGCTCAAGACTTCGTACACCAGCCTCACGCGTATAATAACGAATAATTGACCGAATTGCACTTTCTGTAATCTCCAATTCTTTGGTTTTGACGGCATTTTCTGCAAATATCTTGGGAATAAGATGACGTTTAGCAATTTCTATTTTTTCATCTTCGGTGTAGCCAGACAAGCGAATAATTTCCATACGATCCAAGAGCGGTCTAGGCATATCCAAAGAGTTTGCCGTAGTCACAAACATCACATCCGACAAATCATAATCGACTTCCAAATAATGATCATTGAAAGTGGCATTTTGCTCAGGATCCAACACTTCCAAAAGCGCAGAACTAGGGTCCCCACGATAGTCGTTACCGAGCTTATCTATTTCATCCAACAAAAATAAAGGATTAGAAGTCCCAGCTTTTTTCATTCCTTTAACAATTTTACCTGGCATAGAGCCAATATAGGTTCGCCGATGCCCCCGAATTTCAGCTTCATCCCGCATTCCGCCAAGAGAAGCCCTAACAAAAGCTCGTCCGGTAGCTTTAGCAATAGATTTTCCTAAAGAAGTTTTACCAACTCCCGGAGGACCAACCAAACATAAAATTGGTCCTTTCACCTTATCTGCTCTGGCCTGAACAGCCAAATATTCTATAATACGCTCCTTAACCTTATCCAATCCATAGTGATCAGCTTCCAAAATTTCCATGGCCTTATCAAGTTCTTTATTAACTTTTGAGCGTTTCTTCCATGGAATATCTAATATCCAATCCAAATAATTACGAACAACCGTTGCTTCCGAAGACATAGAACTCATTGATTTGAGTTTTTTAACCTCTGCCAAAGCCTTATCTTTGGCTTCTTTAGAGAGTTTGGTTTTTTCTATTTTCTTCATATAGTTGGAGATTTCATCATCTTCATCATCACCGAGCTCTTTTTGAATTGCTTTCATCTGCTCGTTCAAATAGTACTCTTTTTGACTTTTCTCCATTTGTTTTTTGACGCGATTACGAATTTTGTTTTCAACTTCCAAAAGCGTAATTTCAGCATCCATAAATTCAAGAATTTTCTCAAAACGCTCGCTCAATGTAGCCCCTTCAAGCAAAGCCTGTTTGTCAGCAATCTTAAGAGCCAAATGAGAAGCAATCGTGTCCGCCAACTTGCCATAATCATCTATTTGATTAACGGCAACCAAAACTTCCGGCGGTGTCTTTTTAGAAAGTTTGACATATTCTTCAAATTGAGACAAAACGGCACGTGCGGCACCTTCAACTTCTTTATCCTCCATGGGGGTATCCGGCATTATGGTAATATTAGCGGACATGAAAGCCTCGTCATCAAAAACTTTATCCAGTTTAACGCGCTCCAATCCTTCAACCAAAACCTTCACGGTTCCATCAGGAAGTCTCAAAAGCTGCAAGACGGTTCCAAGCGTCCCCACTTTATATATGTCATTATTCTTAGGTTCTTCGACGGAAGCATCTTTTTGTGTTACCAAAACAATATTTTGGTCACCATCTACCACCTCTTGCAAAGCACGAATTGATTTTTCTCTTCCCACAAACAAAGGGACAATCATTTTAGGATACACCACAATATCTCGCAACGGCAGGAGCGGATATTTTTCTTTTTGTTCCGTCATTTTAACCTCATATAATAAAAATTAGCTTTATTGTTATATAAGAAAACATAGTTACTTCTGCAATATTTGGCTACATTTTTTTTTACTTATCACCGTATTTTCTTACCTTTTCCCCAAAACAAGAAATAATCAAAAAGAAAAGCAAAACAATAATTTTTTGTCAAAGTGAAGATTGATTTATTGTTGACACATAGTAAAAAATATCAGATAATATAAGAAAAGTTATTTTCATTTTTCTAAGGATATTTAGAAATGTATCGTTCGGTTTTATCTACTGTCTCTGCCGCTATTTTGTTGGTCATGGCGGCAGAGTCCTCTGCTCAGACCTGTGCAACAGCCCCATCATGCAGCGAACTCGGTTATACGAATTCAGTCAGCCAATGTATAGGTTCTGAAATGGTATATTGTCCTTTTGACAAGACAAAAGTTTTTTGTCGGCAAACAAAAACCTGTGAAGAATTAGGCTACGACAAAACAACCACCCAATGTTCCGGCAAAAAAACATTTGTTTGCCCCGGAGACGCATCTAAAGTCTCCTGTGATGATGGTGCCATGATTGGAGAAATTAGGCTTTGGGCAGGCTCTTCAGTTCCCAAAGGCTGGAAAATCTGTGATGGATCTTCATTATCAAAAACGACATACAGCGAGCTATATAACGTGATTGGCAAAGTTTTTGGTGGTTCTAGCAGTTATTTCTATTTACCCAATTTTAAAGGACGTGTTCCTGTCGGTGTCGGATATGCAACCAATTCTTCATACACATATTCAAGAGGCTCCAAAGGTGGCTCAGAAATGGTAACCTTAACACTAAGCCAAATGCCAAGACACTCTCACGGATATACCGGCATATTAGGAAGCGGTTGGCCGGATGGTGCCGGCGACCGCACAAGTATTGGCTCAAAAGATTCGTATCCCGTAACAACCCAATATAATTATCAAGGAAGCACCCAGGCTCATGAAAACCGCATGCCCTATTTAGCAGTATACTATATCATATATACGGGAGTGTATTGATTTATCAGATGTTTTTCCAATCCCCGTCAATTGACGGGGATTTTTTGTAAAATACATATAATAAGTGTAAATAAAGAATTTGCAGATTAAAAAAAATAGGTATAATCAGAATAAAATCAAATATCATAATTCGGAGAATTAATCTGAAAATGCCTATAAATCATAAAAATGGAATTTCAAATGAAGATATCACCGTCGAAGTTTCCGTAACTTTAGGTACGGCTGATTTACGTGTTCATCAATTGCTCAAACTCGGACGCGGAGCCGTCGTTGAACTGGACCGCAATGTAAATGACTATGTAGATATCTATGCAAACGATGTTCTCATCGGCAAAGGAGAAGTTGTTGTTACCGATGATGAAACAATTGGCATCAGTATACTCTCCCCGGACCAAAAGTAAAAGACAATATCATGAGTTTGTATAAAAAACTAATAAAGAAACCTCTCAAGCGTCTTGGTCAATCAACTCCAGTTATGTGGTTGATATCAACCTTTATTTACGCTTATGCCAAACTTGTCGGCCATACAACTAAGTGGACTTTGGACGGAGTTGAGCGTTTCTATGAACTCACCTCGCAAAATGATGGTGTTATTTTGCTCATATGGCATGGTCGAGCTCTAATGTTACCGTATTTTTGGAATCCTCGCAGTGGCTCTCTTTATGCACTGGTTTCATTACATCGTGATGGCCGTATGATAGCCGGACTTCTGGAACGTTTTGGCATAAAAACGATAGGCGGTTCATCTAATGAAAATGCCGTCGGCGGAGCTGTTGGCTTGATGCATGCTATCAAAAGAAACGCTTCAATTTGTATCATTCCCGATGGACCTCGCGGTCCACGAATGCACATGCATTGCTCACCGCTTTACTATGCTCAAAAAACCGGAAAACCGATAGTTTGCGCATCTTATAGCATAAAAAAGTCTTACATTATATCCAAAGCATGGGATAAGATGATGATTCCACTTCCTTTTTCAAAAGGCATATGTCGTTTGTCTCAGCCGTTTTACATTCCGGCAGATATTGAAAAAGAGCAACTAGAACAATATCGCCTGCAAGTTGAGAAAGCCCTCAATGAAGTTAGTATTTCTTGTGATAAAGAGTTAGGTCTTTCGCCGGTTCTACCGGATAATGGCAAAGGAAAAATCAAAAAACATCGTTAATAAATTAAGGACGCTTCATGTTTATTAAAATATACAATGCACTCATTACGATTCTCTACCCGCTTGTTATCAAAAGATACATCAACAAGCGCAAAGAAAATGGCAAAGAAGATGTAAAAAGATTTAACGAACGCGTCGGACGTCCCACAATGAAGCGTCCGGAAGGTAAACTCATTTGGTTACATGGCGCTTCCGTCGGAGAATCTGTCTCTATGTTGCCGCTGATTCAACGTATTCTTGACAGCTACCCAGATGCTCACGTAATGGTTACTACCGGTACAGTCACCTCCGCCGATGTCATGCAAAAACGCTTGCCTGAACGTGCTTTTCATCAATTTATCCCTATCGACAATCCTATTTTTACGACACGTTTCGTCAAGCACTGGCACCCTGATGTTGCGCTCTGGTTTGAATCAGAACTATGGCCGGCAATGTTGTCTAGCATAAAACGTAAAAATATCCCGTTGATTTTAATTAACGGTCGCATTTCCAACAAATCTTTTAAGCGGTGGCAACAATTTGATTTCATATGTAAAGAACTGTTAAGTTGTTTTACATTATGTCTAGGACAGTCAGAAGAAGATGCATATCGTCTGCGTGTTTTGGGTGCGGCAAACAGTATTTGTTTAGGCAATCTAAAGTATGCGGGGCTCCCCCTTCCTATTGACGAAGTCAAACGAGAAGAATTTGTATCTCAAACACAAAACAGGCGTATCTGGCTTGCTTCTGCAACACACGATGATGAAGAGGTTCGTATTGCAAAAATCCACAAAAGATTAAAAGAAAAATTTCCGAATTTACTAACGGTTATTGCGCCACGGCATCCGCAAAGAGGCGAAGATATACAGAAAAAAATAAACAACCTAGAATTAAAAACAGCCTTGCGCTCCAGAAATGAGAAGATAACACCGCAAACAGATGTCTACATTGCAGACACCATTGGAGAAATGGGCATTTGGTACGATGTTATCAACATAGTTTTTATAGGAGGTTCGCTCATTCCACACGGAGGACAGAATTTTATGGAACCCTCTCGTGTACGTGATGCGGTTATTGTCGGTCCGCACATGCATAATTTTACTGACGCAATGAACCGAGCAAAAAAAGCAGATGCAATTATTCAAATTACAGATACCGAAGAACTGCAGGATATGATAACACAACTTTTTGAAAACAAAGAACTTTTGGATGCCAAACGTTCGCTTGCATACAATTGGGCAACCAGCGAAGCTAAAGTATTAGAAGGAATCATGGATAAAGTTAAAGGTTTTATTTAAATGAGAACTCCAACACATTGGAAAAACAAAAACATTTTATCTTTTGTACTGTGCCCTTTTGGCTGGCTATATGCTCTGGCAACAGCAATCCGTTTATTCATCGGTAAAACACAAAAAGTTTCAGCAAAAGTTATTTGTGTTGGCAATCTCACAGCCGGAGGAACAGGAAAAACCCCCATTTCAGTATCTTTGGCCAAAATACTTCAAGACCATGGCCGACATCCGTTTTTTGTTACCAGAGGTTATGGTGGAAAACTACAAAATATTCAGGTAAATCCAGAGCAACATACAGCATTGCAAACCGGCGATGAACCGCTGTTATTAGCTCGCCAAGCCCCCGTTATCGTTAATCATCAACGCTATATGGGCGCACAAAAAGCAATATCTCTCGGAGCGGACACCATAATTATGGATGATGGTTTTCAAAACCCTTCTTTGCATAAAGATGTTTCTTTCATCGTAATTGATGGAGAATATGGTTTTGGCAATAATTTCTGCATTCCTGCCGGACCGCTGCGTGAATTCAAATATCTTGCGCTCAAACGAGCACAAGCTATTATAATTGTCGGCGAAGATAAATATAACCTTTCTTCTTCATTCACGCTTCCTGTCTTTCATGCTCAAATTGCACCGCAACCGCCTAAAGAACAAGAAAAAAATCAAGTTTTTGCCTTTGCTGGTATCGGACGTCCGCAAAAATTCTATAAATCTCTCAAAGAATGCGGATTTGATCTTGTCAAAACAGTCGATTTTCCTGATCACCATTTTTACAAGGAAGAAGAATTACTCAATATAATGGCAGAAGCCAAAAAAGCAAATGCGGACATCTATACGACGTCCAAAGATTTTGTTAAAATTCCTTCACATATGCGCCAATATTTCAAAGTCCTTGAAATAAATATCACATGGAAAGATCCAGACAAACTGACTGATTTTTTATTAAAGAATATGTAGTTTCCATATCTAATTCCACATATTAGCATATCCGGCTTGAGGATTTACAAAGACATCTCCCCCAATAAATCTAATACCTTTGTCCAGAGCATTTAATGCTATTATATCGGCTTCATCTAAAGTTACAGCTTGTGCTGCAAAATTTTCACGCAGTCTATCTTCATGAACCGATTTGGGAATAACAGCTACACCGCGTTGCATCTGCCATGCCAAGACAAGTTGTGCGGGAGTTATATTTAATCGTTGTGCGGTACTTCTAATTACTTCATTATTAAGCAAACTGTCTTTTTCATTACTATGAGCGGAACCCAAAGGAGAATAAGCCGTAACGGCAATACCATTTTTCTGACAATAATCAACTAATTCTTGTTGTTGTAACAACGGATGATTCTCAATCTGATTAACGGCTGGAACGATTTCAGTTTTTTCCATCAACTGAGCCAATTTGGTTTGACTAAAATTTGAAACTCCGATGGCTTTGACCAAACCATCATGATAAGCTTTTTCCATTTCTGCCCAAGTAACTTCAAGAGGAATTTCTTCAAGCGAAAGCCAATCTTGTGGTTTTTGAGGAATGGCTGTACCCTTTTGCTGAGCAACCGGCCAATGCATCAAATACAAATCCAAATATTCAAGTTGCAAATCTCTTAGAGTCTTTTCCAAAGCAGGTCGAACATCTTCTATCAAATGAGAATCATTCCATAATTTGGAGGTAACAAACAATTGCTCTCGTTTAATGTCTCCTTCCCAAACAGCATCATGTAAAGCCTGCCCTACTTCAACTTCATTACCATAAATCGCTGCACAATCTATACTGGTATATCCCAACTTTATAGCCCAACGAACAGCCTGATAAACTTCTCCCGGAGCAGCCTGCCACGTTCCCAAACCAATAATCGGCATCTGAGCTTCGGTATTCAACCCTATATGCTTCATAAACTTCTCCTTATCCGATAACATAACATTCACTGCGAGATATAATTACCAAAATAGAATTATTAAAGAGATGATTTTGAAATTATTTGACTTCCCAGCTGCGCGAATACTCCTCATCTTTAAATAAAGCAGCCAAACCGGTAACTTGTTTCAAGCGCAACAACTCATCAGCAGACATTCCGATGTTTTTACAAATCCAACTATCACTTTTTCCAAGTTCCAGTAATTCAGCCACAATATTACTCATAAGGTCGACACTATGGCTTCCCCGTGCCCGATTATGACGGATGGTCGAAGCAATACGTTCTCCCAGTTCTTTTTCTATCACGACAATTGGCAATTTTCCATTTTCACGTCGATATATCCGCTCACTTGTTTTCATTATTGTATAGCGATGGAATCCATCCACTATAATATACCTATCGGCATCTTTATCATAATAACAAACAACCGGTTGAGTAAAACCGTCTTCCCAAATAGAAAGCTCCAACAACTTCATTTCCGGAGGAGCCACATGATTAGGGTTATAATCATTAGCCTGTACTTTTTCCAAAGGAACGGCAATCACATTATAAACAGGACTAACAAATTCTTTCATACTTTTTCCTCATAAGTTTTTATATTTTTCTAACAATTCTTTTTCTCGTCTAGTCTGACTTTTTGTCTGAGCAAATCCCATATGCTTACACAAATGATCATTTTTTAAAATACACACAGCCATTCTTTTCCAAGATGGGATATCAATACTTGATTTAATATCATCCGTATCATCCGGTGTACCCAAAAAAACAACTCTCTCTTTGGTCGATTTATAATTACTTTTACCGTTGCGACGAATATTATAATCGCAATCTTCTAATTCTTTGAGAGCTTCATCATTAACAACCCCTCCTTTTTTCCACCAAAACCGAATAGAAGTTTTAAACTTTTGAATATAATTTTTTCTGATTCCCTCTGGTAATGTCGCCAACAAAAATTTAACATAACGACGCCAAGTATAGCCTTCTGGTAATGTTATTCGCCCCACCCCCATAAGTTTGCTATTACCATACATGGCTGCAAAATTTGCCCCATTCACACGAGAAACAACTTTAACCCATGTTGCCGGTTCCAGAACCCGATATAAATTCAAACTTTCCTTAGCATTCTCATGATATGGACTGGACACACGCATCTGACTGATAGGAACTCCCGCTCTATAGTATAAATCATAAATTTTATTATACTCATAATTTTCTTTTGCATTGGCAATCCAAACATCTTTTGTCGCCCAATCATACAATGGATAGGCATTATACATACGATCACTGATTTTTGTCGTCCATTGAGAACTTTTCATCAAATTTTTACGCACATTAGCATAAGCGCGATAACGATTAATAGATTCGTCAGCCCTTATCCCCACCAAACAAACCGATGTCCCTTGATGAGTTCTTCCATACCATTTGGCAAATTCGGCATAAAGATCCTCTTGCGCCATTTTATAACGATAAAAATCAAAAGGATTATTTTTCAAATTAATAATATACGGACGATCAGGCATCTTTCGAACCCACAAATCTTCTTTTTTATCATCCCAAGGATACCAATACATCTGATAATTACTAACGGCACAGCGAGACCCCATCGGCAAGCACACCCAATAAGGCTCTATATCATCAATATTATCATCATACATTTTTGTAACATATTCGGTTGTCAATTCATATTGAGCTTCAAAATCTTGATGAAACACTCCGATTTTTTTTTCAATATTATGCTTCCTTTTATAATCTAACACCATATTCAACAACAAACCGCTATCTTTTCCACCTGAAAAAGAAACATAAATATTATCAAAATTTTCAAATATAAAATTCAGACGTTCTTGCACAGCCTCATATACATTTTTATCTTGATAAATTTTCATGAACCACCACCTCGTGAGATGCAATTATTCCACATACGTTTTCTAAGAGTTTCCGCTTACGGGTTAAATTATACTTTATCAAATTCTCAAGCCTAGTATTAACCCAAAAATCATAAATTTTTATTTTTTTATTCCCGTTTATTTTAGAAAGAATATACAATTTATCTTTATAATCGAACGTCTGCGTAAAGTATATCAAATTTGTACATTCATGCAAGTTTAGGCGCGGAATTTTAACTTTATATGTGCATATCATCACATCATAATCAACCTCAAATAATAAAGAAGCTCGATTTTTATTTGAATTTCCGGTCATAACAACATACTGATAACCGTCAAGAGCACCTGTTTCTTCCAAAAAGATAATCTCACCGCTATATTTAAGATAAATAATGACTTTTTCTCCTCTTCTGGAGATATCCGACAATATCTGCCGTAGTGCTATAATTTTTTTATAGCATAACGTATAATAATATTGAAATTGCTGTGCGACGGATAAATAGCCGCCATGAACAATTTTTTTCAAAAGTTTTTCTTTTTCTTGCTGATAAGACACTTTTTCTTTTTTAGTTAGCTCAAACCAATATTCACGATATTTAACAGACAAGCATTCGCTCAAATCACACGCCAAAATATAAGGCTGTATAAGCTCCACAACTTTTTTTTCAGATGGCGATATGGACCAACGCTTTATCATATCATATTCAGAAATAAATTGAGGCATATAATTATGCAAAAATTGTGTTCCAGTCATATTAAACACCAAAGGATCCAAAAATGTCATCTGTCCATATATATCCTTAAGACTTGTTGTTAATGGATGTTTAGACAAGAGCAAGCGATATTCAAACTTATGACGCATAGACTGCAATCTTTTTGTCAAGGCGGAAGAAAGATTTTTTATATTAATTGCATCATCAACGACACAAAAGATTTTATATTTATTTGCCAAATTATATAATTTCAAATAATGCCAATCATTTGCGGATATATTTTCTTGAGAAAAGAAAAATATCTTAACCGCAATATGTTCTGCATAGTCATTAATTAAATTAATATAGTTTTTTACCTTTAACAAAGCCGTTGGAGCAATCCAAACAATATAATCCCATTTTTCAACGCAATGTTGAGCCAAAGCAAATGCCATCCTCAACCTTTTCCGATCATTCTTAACAAAAATTACACCGGATTGTTGTCGGTCAAATCTCTCATACGTTTCTCGTATATCTATCATATTTTTTGGCCACGAAGACATATAACATTAAAAATCTATCTGGCAAAAAAATACTTGTCACCTATTTTCAACACAAAAGCCGCCTTTTAAAGGCGGCTTCTTATGGCGGAGAGTACAGGACTCGAACCTGTGCATCGCTATTCACGATGACGGATTAGCAATCCGCTGCATTACCACTCTGCCAACTCTCCATCGTGGTACTTGAGTATATGTATATTATGTTTCTTGGAACGTCAATAATTTTTTTCAAATTTTATCATAAAACCATATCAATTAAAGTTTGGAACTAGTCTCCCAAAACCATCGTCAAATATGTCATTGAGATAAAACCCAAGAATACGGCAGCCGCAGAACGATTTGTTTCTTTATTTCCATATGTTTCCGGTAAAATTTCATTAATGACCACAAACAACAAAGTACCACCGGCCAAAGCCATTCCATAAGGAATAATATTAAAGCTAATATCCATCAAAAACAAGCCTATAATAGCTCCAAGAGGTTGAACAAGTCCGATTACAAAAGCGGTCATTGCCGCTTTCAATCTGGAATTTCCCGCGGCTACCAAAGAAATCGCAATGGTAAGCCCCTCTGGAATATTATGAGCGGCAATCCCAATCACCAAAGAAATCGGGCTAAAGATATTTTCAGCCCCATAAGCCACCCCGACAGCTAAACCTTCCGGCAATTTATGTAAGGTTATAGCAATAATGAAGAGCCAGGCTTTTTTCAAATCAAAATGCGGTCCGTGATGCCCCATTGCGTTATGTTCATGGGGCAACGTCAAATTAAGAATCCAAACCAACAAAACCCCCATAAACACAGCAACAATATAACTTGCAGCTGCTTTATATGTATCAACAATCTCATGGGTTATCTCTTCCATCGAAGGCACCAAAAGCGAAAAAAACGAAGCCGCTAACATGACACCTGCAGCCAAATTCAAAAGCTGATTAATTTCTGACTTTAAATACCTTTTTTTCACAAAGATTAAAAAACCGCCCAACCCTGTCACCAAACCAGCGCCTAAAGCGGCACAAAATCCTTGCACAAATACACTATTAAACATTTTAGTTCCTATCAAATAAATGCGCGATATCGCTTATTTTCAGTCTGACATACGTCGGTCTTCCGTGATTACACTGTCCTGAATGAGGAGTATGTTCCATATCACGCAGTAATTTATTCATTTCATCTATATTCAGCTTGCGCCCTGCCCGCACCGAACCATGACAAGCAATCGTTGCGCAAATTAAATGTAACTTTTCACCCAACTCAAAACCCGTTCCCCACTCTGCAATCTGTTCTGCAATATCATGAATTAAGGCATGCACATCACAATTACCGAGCAAAGCCGGTATCTCCCGAACAATGACTGCCGTAGTACCAAATTCTTCCAACAGAAGACCAAATTTAGATAATTCGGAAGCCACAGCTAAAAGACGATTTTTTTCAACCGCGTCCAAATCAATTACTTCCGGAATTAGTAAGATTTGTGAAGCTGGCTTGGATTTTTTATACAAACTTTCCTTTAAACGTTCCATCACAATACGTTCATGTGCCGCATGCTGATCGGTAATAATAATACTATCTTGCGTCTGCGAGATAATATAAGTATCATGAAACTGCGCCTTAGCGACACCTAATTCTCCTACATTTTCGTATGATATATCTTCTTGAGGTTCCACCCTTACCGATAATTTATGCTCCAATTCTGGCAAAACAACTTGCCTTGAAGAAAAGAAACCGGGTTTAGATTGGTAAACATAATTAGGTTTACCCTCTTCCAACTTGTTGTCCTCACAAGAACAAAAATCAGGAACTTGATCTGCAACCAATTCAGAAAGGTTCAACACATTAGAGGAACGATTGGCATGAAGATTTAATCCGTTTCGAATAGCCCCTACCAACAAAGAACGAACGGATGCTGCATCATAGAAACGAACTTCTGCTTTGGTAGGATGCACATTAACATCAACATCTTTTGGAGCCACATCAATAAACAAAGCACAAACAGGATACCTTCCCGATGCCAAAACATCTTGATAAGCGCCTTTAACAGCACCCAACAATAATTTATCACGTACCGGGCGATTATTAACAAACAAGAACTGAGACAAGGAATTTGCTTTATTTAATGTTGGCAAAGAAGAATAGCCGGTTATTTTTATCCCTTCCCGCTCTGCATTAATCAAAATTGAATTGCCAGCAAAATCACGCCCCATAACAGCGGCCAATCGCTCCAACCGAGATTCAAACAAATCACCATTACACGCTGGCAAAGAAACTTTTTTCCGATCACCGTCATAGAGATAAAACGAGACATCTGCATTTGCCAATGCAATTCTGTTCAGAATATCAACACATTGAGCCGTTTCGCTATTTGATGCTTTCAAGAATTTCAACCGCGCCGGTGTTGCATAGAACAAATCCCTAACTTCGATTCTTGTACCTTTGGGATGAGCCGCAGGACAAACTTCAGATTTACATCCTCCATCCACATTAATTTTCCAAGCACTATCAGCCTCTTTGGTTCGACTAACAATCGTCAATCGAGCAACTGAGGCAATCGAAGGCAGAGCCTCTCCTCGAAACCCGAAGAAATTGATATTAAACAAATTATCATCAGGTAATTTGGAAGTTGCATGTCTTTCAACCGCCAAAGGAAGTTCGTCGGCACTCATTCCTTTGCCGTCATCCGTAACCGAGATAAGAGCTTTTCCACCGTCGATTAATCGAACTTCTATTGATTTTGCTCCGGCATCAATGGCATTTTCAACCAATTCTTTAACAACCGAAGCCGGACGCTCCACAACTTCTCCGGCGGCAATTTGATTAACCAGGTTTGAAGGCAGAATTCTGATAGACATTTACTTACGCAAATCTTTCACAAGTTTAATCAAATTCTCTGTAGAGCTGTCATGCTGAATATTGCTGGCATTATTTTGCAACTCTGGCAAAATACTCAAAGCCATCTGCTTTCCTAGTTCAACTCCCATCTGATCAAAAGAATCAATATTCCAAATAATTCCCTCGACAAAAGTTTTGTGTTCATAAGCAGCGATTAACATGCCCAAAGCAAACGGATCCATTTTTTTGAATACAAAAGTATTGGACGGACGATTTCCCGAAAAAGTTTTATATTTTTTCAATGCGACAGCATCTTCTTTACTTTTTCCGGCTTTAATCATTTCCTCATAGGCCTCGGTCGAAGTTTTCCCGCGCATCAAAGCCTCTCCTTGCGCTAACACATTGGCAATCAATATTTCATGATGGTCACCGATTTCATTATGAGAAATTGCCGGAATAATAAAATCACACGGCACAATGGATGTACCTTGATGGATCATCTGGAAAAAAGAATGCTGCACATCTGTTCCTGCTCCACCGAACAAAACCGGAGATGTATCATATTTAACAAATTTTTCTTCATTATTTACGCTTTTTCCATTACTCTCCATCACCAATTGTTGCAAATATGCCGGCACATATTGCAAATACTGATCATACGGAATAACCGCCGTATTGGCAAACTTAAAGAAATTGCGATACCAAATTTCCAACAAAGCCATCATAACGGGAATATTTTGTGAAAAATCCGTATTTTTGAAATGCATATCCATGGTATGAGCACCATCAAGCATTTTATCAAAATTATCCATTCCCACGGCAATCGCAATAGACAAGCCGATAGCCGACCACATAGAATAACGACCCCCGACAAAATCCCAAAATTCAAACATATTTTCGACATCAATTCCAAATTTTTCAACTTCTTTGGCATTTGTTGAAACAGCGACAAAATGTTTAGAAACAGCATGTTCACCCAAAGCATCAACCAACCATTTGCGACAAGTTTTTGCATTAGTAAGGGTTTCAATGGTTGTAAATGTTTTAGAACATACAATAAATAATGTTTCTTCAGGATTAATCTTGTTCAAAACTTCACTGCATGCCGTTCCATCAATATTGGAAATAAAATAGCATTTGATATCCTTTGCCCAATAACGCCGCAAAGCCTCACAAGCCATTTTAGGCCCCAAATCAGAGCCTCCGATGCCGATATTAACAATATTAATCAACTTTTTGCCGGTATGGCCTGTAAATTTTCCCAAACGTACGGCCTCGGAAAATTTACGCATTTTGGCCAAAACCTCATTAATATTAGGCATTACATTCTTGCCATCGACATAAATCGGCGAATTAGAACGATTACGCAAAGCAACGTGCAAAACAGCTCTTTTCTCTGTCTGATTAATTTTTTCTCCCTCAAACATAGCGTGAATTTTCTCATCCACCTTACGTTCTTTAGCCAACATCAACAAAGCATTTTTAATACGATCGTTAATTCTGTTCTTTGAATAATCAAAAAACATATTTTCAAGTTTTATACTATATTTCTCAGCACGCTGCGGATCTTTGGCAAACATCTCTTTCATTTCTGTTTTGCAAAACTTTTTATAGCATTTTTCCAAATGTTTCCAACTTTTGAGTTTGTTAACTTCCAATTTTCTTCCAAACATTTTCATTTTCTCCTTATCGTCCTAAAAGCTGCCAATTCTGACTCCAACCATTTGCGTCGTAAAATATTTTTTAATCACTTGATTAACATCATCTAAATCAATCTGATTGATATAATCATTTCTTTTTTGCAAAAAATCCAGTCCTAAATTGTACTTTTGCATTGCGGCCAACATTGCCGATACATTCTCAATTGACGCAAAACGCAAATTATTGGATGCCGTCAAATAATTTTTTGCCTGTTGCAATTCTTTTTGAGACACTCCGTTTTGAGCAAATATCTTCCACTCATTTTCAAATATTTTTTCTGCCTCATTATACTTATCTGCCGTAGATGCAAATCCGGCAACTATCAAAGGAGCTTTATCATCAAGCAACAAATAAGAATAAACCCCATAAGTCAAACCATTTTCTTCACGAATTTTCTGAGAAAGTCGAGAATTAAGGCCTGCTCCGCCCAAAATATAATTAGCGACATATAACGGATAAAAATCTTCATGTTTTCGCCCGACACCTTGAAGGGCTCTAAGCGTAATATTTTGACCGATTTTTTTATCAATTTGACGAATTCTGCCGTCAAAACTCAAATCAGCATCACGAACAAAATTCAAACGACCGCTTTGAGCAACATTTTCAAACATAATATCCAGCAATTGCTCTGCCTCTTCTCGGTTAACATCTCCGGCAACTCCAACCAACAAATTTTTTATAATCAAATTATCTTTTACAAAGTTTTGAAGTTTCTCACGATTAATCATCAATATATCGTTTTTATTCCCCAGAGGATTACGCGCATAAGGATGTTTTCCAAACAATTCTTTATTAAATTCTAGCTGCAAAACTTGATTTGGATTTTCTTTCTGCCGCAGCAAAGCGCTAATCATTTGTTGTTTAACACGATTGATATCTGCATCGTCAAAGCGAGGATGTACCAGCATCAAATTTAGCAATTTTGTAGCCTTTGACAAATTTTCCTTGGTTGACAATAAGGCTCCCGTAAAATCGTCTTTATCAGCATTAAAAGAAATCCTAATACCTCGGCTCTCCAACTCTTCTTTCATTTGTATGGCAGAATAATTTCCGGCGCCTTCTCCCAACAACGCAGCCGTCATGGCAGCAATTCCATCCTCATCATCATTATCACTGGCATAACCGGCATTTTTAAAAATAAAACTGATACTCACGATTGGATTTTCTGTATCTTCTAACAAAAATGCCTTTATTCCCAGCTGAGGACTTTTTATTTCAGTGATATTTGCCTCAAAACTAACATTTTTTAATTCGGAATCATCCACTAAAGACTGCAAATCAGAACTTTTTTGAGCAAATTTCCAATAGCTTGCTCCGATAAACGAAAGTGCGGCTATAATCGCCACAATAACAATTCCTTTTCCTCGCCTTCTTCCTCTATAGCGCATTTTTTTCTCCTTCCGGATACAAGATGGCAGTAACCTGAGGCGATATTTCAATCATATTTTTTGCAACACTCAAAACATCTCTATAATTCACTTCTCTTATTTTATCGGCTTGTTGCTCTATTTCCTCCAAAGTCACTCCAATACCGCGCATTACGCCGACAACATAGGCCGCATCTTCAGGATTATCTCGCAAATAAATCAATCCGGAAAGCATCTTTTGCTTAACTTTTTGGACTTCATCAAGATTAAGCTCCCTCAACGCCTCTTCCCAAGCTTTTTCTAAAGATTTTTCCAGTTCTCCAATTTTAACCCCTTCTGCCGGCATCACACTAATACTAAAAATACCATAACTTCTGGATAACGGGTTATAATCGACACTCACCCCCAAAGCTATTTTTTCATCCAATACCAGTTTTTTATATAATTTAGAAGTTTCGCCTTCTCCCATATAGGCTGCCAAAACTTGCAACAAATAAACATTTTCCGCCTCATGTTGATAAGAAGAAGAAGCATACATTTTCAGCAATCGCGGCGTTTTTACATCCGGAAGTGCCATTTCGATTTTTGTTTGAATTTTTTTCAATTCCGAAAAAACTTTTGCATCAACGGTATTTTTAATCTCACCCTTATTTTCAGCAGATCCATAATACTTCTCAGCCAATTTTTTAGCTGTTTTTACATCAATATTTCCAGACAGAACCAAGACAGCTCGCTCCGGAGTATAATAATTATTATAGAAGGTCTCAATGTCTTTTTTCTTCAACCCGAGGATTTCCTCCTCTGTCCCCGTAACTGGGCGACCATAAGGATTATTTTGCCACAAGACACGCCGAACTTCTTCTCCAAAAAGAGCCAAAGGACTATTATCAATACGCTGTTTGCGTTCTTGATAGACAATACCTTTTTCCAACTCAAAATCAGTATCTGATATCTGCAAATTATTCATTCTGTCAGCTTCTGCAAACATCGCCAACTCTAACCGACTAATATCCATAAATTGATGATAACATGTTACATCTGTGCTCGTAAAAGCATTGCTTTCAGCCCCGTTTTCTTCCATCAAACGATTAAATTTTTGTCCGCTGATTTTTTTTGTCCCTCGGAACATCAAATGTTCCAAAAGATGAGCACTGCCGCCTTTTCCGACTTTCTCATCAATACTTCCGCTCCTATAACACAACATTTGTTTAATAATTGGAGCCCGACGATTAGAAACAACCACAACTTCAAGCCCATTGTCGAGATAAAAGCTCTGTGCATCAAAGAGCTTTGCTTGCGCATCACGACACGCAAGCAAGCACACAAGAAACAAAAACTTAAAACATCTTTTTAAGAGATACGACAAAGATTATTCTCCCTGAGGCGCCTCGGCAATCGGTCGCAAATCATATTCTGGCGGAACCGACAACGGCTGACGCACGGTTACCATATTTTCATCTGGGGCCTTATTGGCAATACCCAATTTTTCCTTTGTTAAACCGCAAGCACTCAATATCCCCGTCAATACCAGAACATAAAATAAATTTCTCATTTTTTTTCTTCCTCTTTTTCAACCAATATACTTTGTACAATCAAAATAATTGCACCTACACAAATAAAACTATCCGCCATATTAAACGCGGGCCAATGCTTTTCCATAATATGAAAATCCAAAAAATCAAACACGGCACCCAGCCGTACACGATCAATCACATTACCGACGGCTCCACCGATAATCATTCCGAGAGCAATCTGAGCAAGCTTGTCTTTTTCACCCTTCAGCCAAACCAACAATGCGATAATAATTATTCCCGCAACAACAGACAATATAATCGTACCGAGATTACCATAGTCATTAAACATCGAAAAACTAACTCCGGTATTCCACGCTCTCACAAAATTAAAAAAAGAAGTAATTTCAATAACGAGCTGTTCACCCAAGACTTCGTGCAACATATAATATTTAGTCAATTGGTCGAGCAACAAAACAACCAGAGCAACAAACAACCCCACAAACACAGCTCTTTCTCCTGTAAAAAAACAAAAACTAAGCAGATTATAAAACATAATCAGCAAATAAAAAGCATTAACTCAAAGATATGCAAAGATTTTAACTACAGCAGGAAGGTTTTAGCCAAGCCAAGAAAAACAAAAAATCCGCCAGAATCGGTTAAGGCAATCAGAAAGACGCCTGAGGCAATTGCCGGATCGACCTTCAAACGGTTCAACGTCAAAGGAATCAAAATTCCGGCCAATGAGGCAATCGTCAAATTTATCAACATTGCCAAAGCAATGATATAAGGGATAACCTTATATTCTGGAAACCACAAATGTGTCACTCCCCAAATCAAACCGGCAAAAAGCAATCCGTTCATCAGTCCGACCAAAAATTCTTTCAATATCATGCGGGCCGTATTACTTGAGGTCAACTCTTTTGTTCCCAAAGCTCTCACAACCACAGCCAATGTTTGTTGTCCAGTTGTTCCTCCCATGGAAGCAACAATTGGCATCAACACAGCCAACACTGAGATTTGAGCAATAACCTCTTGAAATCCTTTAACAACCGATGCCGCAATAATAGTTGCAAACAAATTAGTAATCAACCAAACAACGCGAGACCGAA
Organism: uncultured Alphaproteobacteria bacterium; assembly: GCA_944393685.1. Classification (GTDB taxonomy): domain Bacteria; phylum Pseudomonadota; class Alphaproteobacteria; order RF32; family CAG-239; genus CAZU01. The sequence continues at coordinate 21,400 of CALYAW010000002.1, read as the reverse complement.
AAATTGAAAACGGCGAACGGAACACATCTCCTTCTTCCGTACCGGACATAAGCATAATATCTTCGGAAGCCTCTTCATGAATAACTTCGACCACATCATCAATAGAAATCACACCGATAAGATGCCCTCTGTTATCCACCACCATTGCCGAGCGCCACCCATACTCACGAAACATATGAGCGACCTCTTCCTGATCGGTATCAACATTGATTGGCACAATTTCTCCATCCATAATATCATACAAACTATCAGACGGTTTGGCCCTCACCAACTTATCCAACGCAATTTGTCCAGTTGGATGAAATTTTTCATCTGTTAAACAAATTTCATAAAAATCCTCGGGCAATTCTTCATTTTTGAGCAAAAATTCTTTAGCTTCCTTGACACTCCACCAATCCGGCATGCTCACAAATTCGCGAGACATCAATCGTCCTGCGGAATCTTCCGGATAAGACAAAGAAGATTGGACCTGATATTTAAGCTCAGGATCAAGTTTCTGGATGATACTTTTTTGCTCATTTTCATCCATATGCTCCAAAATTTCAACGACTTCATCGGAATCAAGTTCATTGGCGATTTTGACAATCTGCGGCTCATTCAAACTATCAATAACTTGCTCTTGAACAACATCATTAAGTTCTGGGAAAACCTCAGGATTAATTTTATCACCGAGAATTTCCACCAACTGTGTTCGCAAATGCCATGGCAAAGTCTCAATCAAATGAGCTAAATCATATTCCGACAGACCTTCGACAATTTTCCGAACATGAATATCATCTTTTTCACGCAGAGCAATTTTGACCGAATTAACAAATTTCGGCCCCAAGCCTAAAATCGGAGTTTGTTCAACATGCTGTTTTTTCTTTTTACGAAGGAATTTGGAAGACTTGGGAAGTGGCTGACGTTTCACACGTTTACTCATAACACCCTCCCTCAAATCATAATATGGAAATACTGAGAAAATCGTGCCGGCATAATCATCCGGACTGACTTTAATGGTGCGGTCAAGAAGACTCGAACTTCCACGGGCTTAGCCCACAACCACCTCAAGGTTGCGCGTCTACCAATTTCGCCATGACCGCATCTCAACATCAAAGCTGTGCATACAAATAAAACACAAACTAAAAATAATCAAGTATTTTTTGCATTTGTTGAAAAAAATTTTCTTTTATTTAATTTTTTTTATTTTTTTTCTTATCTTTTGGCTCTACCAATCCTCCGGTTACCACATATTTCAAGCCTTCTTCCACGCTCATGGAAAGCTCAACAACATCTTTTTTAGGTACAAAAATCAAAAAACCTGATGTTGGGTTTGGCGTTGTCGGAATAAACACACTCACCATTTCTGAGGGCAAATTTTCCTTAACCTCTCCTTGTAATTCTGCACTCACAAACCCCAAGATCCAGATTCCTTTACGAGGATATTCCAACATGACAACCTTTTTAAATGCTTGAGTTTTACTTGAAAAAAATGTTTCAAACACTTGTTTTAACAAAGAATATACTGTTGATACGAGCGGCATTTTATATACTAGCCACTCTCCCAATCGCAAAAAGAAACGTCCCAAAAATCCAGCGGCGAACATCCCCACTAAAGTCAGAGCAACCACCAAAACAATCAACCCTACCCCCGGCACCGTCACCGGAAAAATATTATCAAACTTATACTGTGGCGGCAAAACTTCATTAACTAAACGATCAACCCAAAAAATAAATTTATAAGCCATATAAAATGTTATTGCCACCGGTGCCGTTACCAAAATTCCCGTAAATAAATATGCACGCAACTTTGCACCCAACTCCATGAAAACGGCTTTTTCTCTCTCCAGACGAATTCGTCTGATATTCATTGCCCTTTTTCTAATCTCAAAATTATTTTCTGGCATCTCCATCTCCCGTTTTACTAGGCTCTTCTTATATCACTAAGAATAAATTGAACTTCATTGCGCCCTTGCCAACGATCTCGTCTCAACACTCCGGCCACATCAAAATTTTCACCCTTTGATGTCAACATTGTATGTCCGATGTCATTATCTCCGACCCGAAAAGCCATAGCTTTCAAACTTCCGCCATTTGCCGAGGTTAAAATACAGCGCACATGACCAACTCCGACCAAAGCAGGCTTAACCAAATGCACATTTTTCAAGACAATCAATGGTTCTTTGTTTCCGGCGCCATAAGGCTCTAATTTTTCCAAATAATCAAGCAATTCCAATTTTGCACCGGCGGCATCCAACTCCGCGTCAATATCCAATATTGGTGTAATAGCCTCGCTTCCAATTTTTTCCACCACATATTTTCCGACAAATTCTCTAAATGCTTCAATTTTTTCTTCTTCCAAAGAAAAGCCAGCCGCCATAGTATGACCACCACCTTTGGTTATCAATCCTTTTTCTTTAGCTGCAATTATCAATGCTCCTAAATCAACTTGCGGAATTGAGCGGGCACTTCCCTTGACCTCATCATCTTCAATAGACATTACAAAAGAAGGTAAATTATAGCGTTCTTTGAGTTTTCCGGCAACAATACCAATAACACCTTGATGCCAATTTTTCCCGGACACAAAAGCAATAGGATAAGCCTGAGGCGTCCCTTCCAACATTTCTATTGCCTGCAACATCACATGCGCCTCAATATCCTTGCGAGCCACATTATATTCATTGAGTTTATCCGCCATTACTTGAGCCTGATAGCTATCCGAACAACACAACAACTTATGACTCATGTCAGCATCCCCCACTCGCCCACTGGCATTGATTCTTGGTCCCAAAACAAACCCCAAATGAAAAGCAGTGGGTGCTTCATTCAAGTTAGCTTTGTCAATTAAAGTTGTGAGCCCCAAATTATTACGGTTTGCCATAATTTTAAGTCCTTGACGCACATATGCGCGATTAAGACCTTTCAGCGGCACCACGTCACAGACCGTCCCCAAAGCAACCAAATCAAGCCATTTCATCAAATCAGGCTCAGGGTGTTCAGATGAATAAAATTTCTGAACACGCAATTCCCGATTAATAGCCACAACGGACATAAATACAACACCGACTGCGGCCATAAATTTCAAATATGGATAATCATTGTCTTCATCTAAGCGTTTAGGATTAACAACCGCATATATTTTTGGAAGTTTGGTTTCGGCTTCATGATGGTCTATAACAATAACATCCATTCCCAAAGAAACAGCATATTCCAAAGGCTCGAATGCCGTTGTTCCGCAATCAACGGTTATTAAAATTTGAGCTCCTTGTGCCTTAAAAGCATCCACAGCTTGAATACTGGGGCCATAACCTTCTTCTCGTTCAGGAATATGGATTAATGGTTTTATTCCTGTCTCTTCCAAAAACAACCGCAAAACAGACGACGATGTTGCTCCGTCCACATCATAATCACCGATAATTGCAATTTTTTCTCGTTTAATAACAGCTTGAGCAATTCGTTTGGCGGCCTTCGACATATCTTTCAGCACATCAGGATTCGGCATCAATTTTTGTATTTTGGGATCCAAAAAATTATTAACCTCATCAATCCCCACCTCTCTTAAAACAAGGATTCTCGCTATCAGATACGGCAAATTATATTTTTGCATCATTAATTCAACTGCACGCTCATCAGCCTGCAGCAATTTCCACAAATTGCCACCGATAGATTTTTTTGTTTCTTGAGAAGATGTCAAACAACCAACTCCATTCATACAAATTAATCTGTTTTCAAATTACAAATAAGCGTTTGAAGCACAAGAAAATTCAATCAACAAAGATTTGAATTCATAATGCACCCAAACGCTTTATAGAAATACGACATTAGTAATTAATATAGATTTCAGCGCGTCTGTTAAGCCGTTCGCCTTCTGGCATGACTTCCAAATAAGCCGGAGCAGTATCCGACAATGCTTCTACCTTTATTTTAGAAGCCGGCATACCAGCTTTTCTTAAAGCCGCGGCCACATTTTCGGCACGTTCAAGAGAAACTTTGAAATTAACCAATTTATGAGTTACAGGATCGGTATTGCGGGTTCGACTTGAAGCATAACCGTAAACAATAATATTTGCCTCTTTTTCCTTAGCTGTTTTAACAATTTTGCGTAATGCTTTAGAATATTGAGCATCTACAGCGGCACTTCCATTGGCAAAATAGATTGTTTCAACTCGATAACTTACACTTGGAACATAAGGTTCTTCTTTAGATTTTTCTTCTGAAGCGGGTGTTTTTTTCTCGGGAATAACAACTTTATCTTCATCCACGGTTTCAATTTCTTCCGAAACAACAGGTTTAGTCTCTGCAGAAGCTACTTTTTCCGTTTCATCGACAGGCTCTTCATCTTCATAAGCAGCATTTTCGGAATCTGCCTTAAGAGAATTTCCTTCTTTTGGAAGTTCTCTTTCAACACGCCCTCCCTCTGCCACAACAACATCATCCTCATCTTCCTCAAAATCAGGAAAAACGGCACTTGCACAGGCATTCAACATCAAAACCGACATACAAATTCCGTTCCACAACAATATTTTTTTCAAACCAAACATCATATTATCCCACTCAAAAAGTAACATTATTACCTCGAACGATAACGTATTAATACCCATAACACAAGAGCAAAAACATAGTTTTAAGCAAATTTATTCGTGATTATTTTTTAATATTTATTTGTAATTATGTGAAGATATATTATAATTTCGATATCATCATTCTAAGTCTGAGGAAAAGATCATGACCAAACCCGCCGTACCATCGGCTCTCGAAGTTGCCAATTGGTTTTTCAAACGGGCTGAAAAATCTGGCATTTATCTTGAAGAAGATAAATTACACTCATTAATTTATCTGGCACAAACTCATTATGCTCTCAAAAATGAAATGCAATACCTCTTGCCGGGACTTTTTATATGCAACAACGATGGTTTTTTTGAACCTAATTTAAAAAAGATTTTAGAATACGGAATGCCACTAATGGGCAAACCAGAAATATCTGACAGAATAAATGAATTTTTGGAATTAATCTGGCAAAAATATGCCAATAAAAACACTTTTGAACTCATCAGTATCATAAAAGAAACACCAGCCTATCGTCAACATCATAAAAAAGACGAGGTAACCTTAGTTTCTTTGGAGGATATGAGTCGAAATTTTGGCTCTCAAACACAGCCGGCATCGGCAAAAAAAATTCTTATTTCACAAAACGGTCCTGTTGTCGTATCACAATGGACCCCGCGCAAATTAAAAGATTCAAAAAATAATCAAGGAGATAATCATGCTTAAATTTGCAAAATTATTCTTTTTGGCGCTTCTGCTTGTGGGATGTTCCGCGGAAGAAGAACAAAAGCCTACCACCCCTTTACTAATTAAAACAGCCAACGGTGACGTACGTTTTGCCGTAGAGGTTGCCCAAACACCGGAAGAACTTCAAAAGGGTCTGATGCACCGCACCAACCTTGGCTTTACCAATGGTATGATATTTAGTATTTATCCGGTCAGACCTACTGCTATGTGGATGAAAAACACCAAAATTCCGTTGGATATGCTGTTTATTGCCCCTGATGCCACCATCAGCATGATTAAAGAAAATGCAGAACCAATGTCTGAAGAACTTATCATCTCCAGAGATCCTGTTCGGGCTGTACTTGAGATTAACGGGGGACAAGCCAAAAGGCATGGAATTAAAGTTGGCGACAAAGTTAGCCATGCATTGTTAAATAATTTACTCGACACGAAAACACCAGGACCTGACAATGGAATAAACGCGCCCAAAGAAGCTGCCCCTCAGGCAGATATTCCTGTTCCTCAAATGGGAAAAGTTATTCCCAAGGGAGGGATAGTTCCAAAGACAGGTGCAATCCAACCTAAAACCGGAGCTATTGTTCCAAAGACAGGTGTTGCGGCGCCAGGACAACAGACAGGTCCCATAAAACTTCCTGTACCAACTCCCTAACAAAAAAAGCCTCTCGCATGAGAGGCTTTTTTTATATTTTACTAAAAAATCATTCACGAATTTAGCTTTTGAGCCAAGATCTGATTAACAATTCCCGGATTTGCCTTACCACGAGATTCTTTCATCACCTGTCCGACAAACCATCCCATAAGAGCTGTTTTTCCGGCTTTGTAAGCTGCAACATTATCTGGATTTGCCGAAATAACAGCATCAATCACCGCCTCAATTGCAGCAGTATCCGTAACTTGCTTTAATCCTTTTTCTTCAACAATCTTATCTGGAGTATCTCCCGTCTCTGCCATAAGAGCAAACACATCTTTGGCAGTCTTTCCGTTAATCACGTTTGATGTAATTAAATCGACTAACCTTCCTAGATTTTCGGGAGAAATAGGACTTTCTTCCAAACTTATTTTTTTCTCATTTAACATTGCAAAAAAATCACCCATCATCCAATTAGCTACTTTTTTTGCATCATGCCCATTTGCCGCTTTTTCAAACCACTCTGCTGTTTCTTTGTTTTCACACAAGACAGAGGCATCATACGCTGTCAAGCCTAACTCTTTGACAAAACGCTCTTGCTTGGCATCCGGTAATTCAACCATTTCCGAGCGAATTTGCTCAATATATTCATCATCAATAACCAACGGTAACAAATCAGGCTCTGGAAAATAGCGATAATCATGAGCAAACTCTTTCTTACGCATAACCTTTGTTGCACACGTATTGGGATCAAACTGACGTGTTTCTTGCTCTATTGTACCACCATTTTCATAAGTTTCTACATGACGCTTAGCTTCAGATTCTATGGCCTGCATTACAAATTTAACCGAGTTGACGTTTTTCATTTCGTTTCTGGTTCTCAATTCGGTCTCTCCAACCTTACGCACCGACACATTAATATCGCAACGCATTGAGCCTTCGTCCATATTTCCGTCACAAGTACCGAGATAACGAACAATAGAACGTAATTTACGCAAAAATGCTCCGGCTTCTTCGGGAGAGCGAAAATCTGGCTTGGTTACAATTTCCATCAAACCGACACCAGCCCTATTCAAATCAATAAAACTCTTATTCGGAGAAATATCATGAATAGACTTTCCGGCATCTTGTTCAATATGAATACGTTCAATACCGATTTCTTTGGTTGTTCCGTCGCTCAAATTAACCACGACTTTCCCCTCTCCGACCAAAGGATACTTAAACTGTGTAATCTGATATCCTTGCGGCAAATCAGCATAAAAATAGTTTTTACGCGCAAATTCTGAATATTTATTAATAACGGCATTTAAGCCCAATCCTGTCTTAATTGCCTGCCGAACACATTCTTCATTAAGTGTTGGCAACATACCAGGCATTCCGGCATCGACAAAAGACACATTTTCATTGGTATCTGAACCATAATGAGTAGATGCCCCCGAAAACATTTTGGATTTTGAAATAATCTGGCAATGAATTTCCAAACCGCAAATCACTTCCCAACGGCCAGTTTTTCCTTCAATAATCATACCGCTCATTATTTCTTTCCTCCAAAATCAATATCTTTTTCCAATGCAGAAGCAGCCTTAAAAATTGTTGCTTCATCAAAGGCCTTTCCGATAAGCTGAATTCCAAGCGGCAAACCATCCTCTGAAAGACCTATCGGCAAACTCATTGCCGGCAGTCCGGCTAAAGAAATAGATACCGTAAAAATATCATTAAGCCACATCAAAATTGGATTGGCATTCATAGATTTATCACCTATCGGAAAAGCAGCAGTCGGAGCAGTCGGGGTCAAAATAAGATCACATTTTTCAAATGCTCTGACAAAATCATCGCGAATCAAACGACGAACTTTCTGCGCTTTAAGATAATAAGCATCATAATACCCCGCAGACAACACATAGGTACCAATCATTATTCGGCGTTTAACTTCTTTTCCAAATCCTTTAGAGCGAGAATTGATGTACATATCATCCAAATGCTCACCATCGACACGATTACCAAAACGCAAACCATCATAACGCGCCAAATTGGAAGAAGCCTCTGCCGGCGCAATAATATAGTAAGTCGCCAATGCATATTTGCTGTGTGGCAATGAGATTTCAACAACATCTGCTCCTCTGGCTTTAAGGATTTCTGCAGCCTTATCCCAATAAGCAGCAACGTTTTTATCGAGTCCATCTACACGAAATTCTTTTGGCAAACCTATTCTTAATCCGCGAACATCTTGTCCCAAAAACTTTTCAAAATCAGGAACATCAACTTTTGCTGAGGTTGCATCTTTGGTGTCATAACCCGCCATATTTTTAAGCATAATGGCGCAATCACGCACATCTTTGGCTATAGGTCCCGCTTGATCCAAAGAAGAAGCAAAAGCGATAATACCATACCGAGAACAACGGCCATAAGTAGGCTTAATACCTGTCACACCGCAATAGGCAGAAGGCTGACGAATAGAGCCGCCGGTATCTGTTCCTGTTGCCGCCGCACACATTTGCGCAGCCACCGCCGCGGCAGAACCGCCTGAAGAACCACCTGCCACCAAAGGAATATTTTTGCTCCATGGATTTACGACAGGTCCGAAAGCAGAAGTTTCATTGCTTCCCCCCATAGCAAATTCATCTAAATTTAATTTTCCAAGGAAATTAGCTCCGGCAGCCAACAATTTTGCAGTAACAGTAGATTCATAGGGCGGAACAAAACCTTTCAAAATATTTGAACATGCAGTTGTAGCAATCCCTTTAGTACAAAATAAATCTTTAATTCCAAGAGGAATTCCCTCCAAATCTCCACCCTCTCCTTTTTCTATCTTGTTTTGACTGAGAGCCGCTTGTTCCAAAGCTTTTTCCGGTGTTTCACACACATACGCGTTCAAATGACGTTTTTTTTCCATATTGGCAATGTAGGCATGTGTCAATTCCTGAGCCGAAAATTCTTTTGCACGCAATCCTTCTCGTGCTTGTGCTATTGTTAACTTTGTTAAATCTGTCATCATAAAATCTCTCTATTTTATACTTATTTTTCAATTCAGTATTTATTCTACAACTTTAGGAACCGCAAAATATCCATATTCCGTCATTGGAGCATTGGCCAAAACTTCTTTAGCAAGATTACCGTCGGTAACTTCATCCTGACGCATGGTAATATTATTTTCGTTTACCGAAACCAAAGGCTCTACATCATCAGTATTTACTTCTTTAAGCTGATCCACCCATTGCAATATTTTATTAAATTCTTCTTCTGTCGCATCAATTTTATCATCTTCAATTTTCAAACGAGATAAAAAAGCAATTTTTTTTACAGTTTGCGTATCAATAGCCATCTTTTTATTCCTTTTATTTAACGATAAACGGCATCAGCACCGCATCATATTGCAGTCGTTTTAACATATAAAAGTCTGAAATATCAAGACCTAATTCTGTTTGAATATATTTTGCTGATACAACTTGCATTCCACCTGTCAATTCACTGATTTTTTCCTGCAACGTTTTTTGCTTAGGATAAAACATAATGGAAAAAGCCTCTGTCTCGGAAAAACCGGCTAATTTTTTAGCTTCTGCCATTGCTGCAGTAAGTCCACCCACAACATCCACCAAATTTTTTTTCTGAGCCTCCATACCAACCCACACTCGCCCCCGAGCCAACTTATCTAACTCATCAACAGATATTTGACGAGCTTCGGACACTTTTTGAACAAAATCAGCATAAACACGATCCAAAGACTTATTAAACAATTCTTTCTGACGAGCATTAAATCGACGATTCATACTCATCACGCCGGCTGTTTCTCCAGTATCTATAAACAACCAATTAACACCTATTTTTTTCCATAGTTCTGCCAAAACTATTTTTCCGCCTAGGACCCCTATTGATCCGGTAATAGACATCTCATCGGCAAAAATCTTATCTCCGGCCAAAGCAACAAAATATCCTCCTGATGCGGCATAATTTCCCATAGATACAATAAGAGGAATATTTCTCTCCTTTTTCAGCTTGACTAGAGCATGACGAATTTCGTTTGAAGCAATATAGCTGCCTCCCGGAGAATTAACTCTGACAACCACAGCTTTAATATTTTTATTTTTGGCAATATCTTCTATTTGAGCCAACACCGTATCTGATCCGACGACAGCCTCGCTGCTGACAGGGTTATCCATGCTTGTCCCTTCACTGATAGCCCCTTCTATAACCAAAAGAGCAATACCCTTAGAATTTTTACGAAAGCTCCAGTTGGCGGCATAATCGTTTATGCTTATGAATTCCCCTGATGTATTCTTTTTAATTTTTTCTTTCCAATCACTTTCATAAGAAATTTCATCTATCAACCCATGCTGTCTGGCATCTTCTGCCGATAACGGAGCTTGATCGTATATATTCATAAAATCTGTTGCTTTTTTTTGAGGAAAGCGCTTTGTAACAATGCCATCGGCCATTTTTTCATTAAGGGTAAAAGCCAAATTTTTCATTTCATCGGAAAAAATTTTGGGAGGCAATTTATCAGTAAAAGAGGTCATCGCATTTTTGTACTCATATCTTGTATAAAACTCTGGCAATATTCCCAAATTATCCAAGACTTCGCGCACGAATGGAACCTCAATGCTAACACCTGTGATTCCAACTTCCGAATTAGGCATCATTGTTATTTCATCAAACACACTAGCCAAATAAAATTCTGATGTCCCTCCACCAAAACTTCCAAACCCTGTTGAATATAAATAAGCTTTCTTTCCTTGAGCGCGAAAATACTCTATCGCCTCGCGCAATTCCTGCATCTGAGCCAGTCCCAATCCAGAATTTCCGATTCTTGCGCTTAATGCCTTTATCCTGTTATCATGAGCCGCCAAATTAATACTGACAAGTACATCTGCAAAGGATGGGATCATACCACTTCCCATATCAGTTAACAAATTGTCGCGCCTGATTTCAGCATAGGGTTCATCCATATCCAATGCCAGCACAGCATTTTGTGGAATACTAACAGTTGCCCCGTTTCCCATCAACATTCCGCTCAAAACAAAAAGAAGTAAAATAAACAATAATCCAAACAAAGCAAAGGCATACGTAACCGATTTCAAAAGAATTTTAATGGCTAACCTACGTTTAAGATTAATTTTGTGCAACATTATTTTGACTTTAGATTCCATAATTTATCTCCATACACATGGAAAAAGGGCATTTTGCAATGCCCTTTATGTTAAAATCTTTTCCAACTTGGTACAACTGTAAAATCAGTTTTTTTAGCAAGATTATTCGGCCTTCAGAATATCAGCAATTTCGTTTGATTTGTTAATATTCATCATACCAACGGTGTGATAACCGCAGTCCACATGAATAATTTCACCCGTAATCCCCGTACCGCAAGCAGACAATAATCCCAAGGCCGCCATACCGACTTCTTCTTGAGTAACATTGCGCTGCAAAGGAGCATTGAGTTCATTCCAGTGCAAAATCTTGCGAAAATCACCGATTCCCGCAGCCGCCAAAGTTTTGATTGGACCAGCCGAAATGGCGTTAACACGAATTCCCTGAGCTCCCAAATCCGTAGCGGCATAACGAACAGAAGCCTCCAATGCTGCTTTAGCGACACCCATAATATTATAGTTCGGCAACACACGTTCGCTCCCCATATATGTCAAAGTCACAATTGAACCGCCTTCATTCATAATAGCGGAAGCATACTTACAAGCCTCAATGAACGAAAAGCAAGAAATATCCATGGTCATAGAGAAGTTATCGCGAGTTGTATCAATTGTACGCCCTTTAAGTTGATTTTTATCGGAAAAAGCGATTGCATGAACCAAAAAATCAATTTTACCCCATTTTTCACCCAATTCTTTAAAGCAAGCCTCCACACTTTGAGAATCGGACACATCACATTTAATCAACAAGGGTTCTTTGTCTAGTTGAGCAGCTAACGGCTGTACACGTTTTTCCAAAGCCTCGTTCTGATAAGAAATGGCAATTTGTGCTCCTTGAGCATTCAATGCCTGAGCAATTCCCCAAGCAATTGATTTATCATTGGCAAGCCCCATAATAAGGCCTTTTTTACCGGCCATGAGGCCGCAAGTCTCAGTCATATCTTTTTCCTCAAACAAGTTTCACACAATTCACAATCCAGTTAATATAACTTGAATTCTTAAGCAGAGTTCTATAAAATTTGAACAGATTTGTAAATACTTTTTATCAGCGGAAACTTTCAGCTATGAATAACTTATCCAATCGATTGTATGAAATCCTTAAATCCCGAGCTCTCAGCCTCAAAAGCTTTGTTGTATTTTTAGCCAAACGCGCACAAAGCGATATGATACTTCGAGTTTCATCATCTCTGAGCTACACCTCACTGATTGCGATTGTTCCTTTGATAGCTGTCGGACTGGCTATTTTCTCTGTTTTTCCCGTTTTTTCGGAAATCCGTACCCAATTTCAAGAAACCTTGCTAAAAAATTTTGTTCCCAATACCGAGCAAGAGATAATCCTGTATTTTAATCAATTCATCAGTGCCACGGCCAAATTGACAACAGTCGGTGTTATCGGTATTGTAATCACGGCGATATTGCTTTTGTCTACAATAGAAAACAGCCTGAACTTTATCTTTAAAGTATACAAACCTCGGAACATCAGAACAAAAATCACTTTATATTGGACAGTCATTACATTAGGTCCTCTTCTTCTTGGTACGGGATTTTCAATGAGAGGTTATGTTTTTGCCCTTCAAAAATTCATGCCTGATTACTTCATAAATGCGGAAGTTTTCTTTTCAACCATTCTTCCGAGTATCCTGACCATCATCTCTTTGGTTATTTTGTATGTTCTTGTCCCCAACAAAAAAGTCAAAATAAGCAATGCGTTGGCTGGCGCCTTGATAGCCTCCTTGTTATTTTACATTATTCGCCGTATTTTTGCCTTAGTCATCTCGTTTGATACGGTATACACCACACTTTATGGAGCTTTGGCCATTATTCCGATTATGCTGATTTGGCTATATCTTATCTGGGTTGTTGTTATTTTTGGCGCTGTTGTCACTGCCGCACTCGGAGAATATCGGGAAGGCAAAGAAATCCCTGATAATCAACCGCGCCCGCAATTTTATCACAAAAAAAACAAACGCTATGTAAAAAAGTTCTTGCCAAAAGAACAAAAATAGAACATATTAGTTTCTAACTTAAACGACTTACGGAGTAAAAAAGAACAATGGATAAAGATAAAGCACTAGATGCCGCCATGAGTCAGATAGAGAAAGCCTTTGGCAAAGGCTCTATCATGAGGCTCGGCCAAGACAACGCCCATGTTGATATAGAAGGCATTTCCACAGGCTCGCTCGGACTGGACATGGCTCTGGGTATCGGCGGTCTACCACGTGGCCGAATTGTAGAAATTTATGGTCCGGAAAGCTCCGGTAAAACGACTTTGGCCTTAAGCGTTATTGCACAAGCCCAAAAAAATGGGGGTACTTGTGCATTTATAGATGCAGAGCACGCGCTTGATCCTTCCTATGCAAAAAAAATCGGCGTTGACATTGAAAACCTTCTGATTTCTCAACCTGATGCCGGAGAACAAGCGCTTGAAATTACGGATACCCTAGTCCGATCAGGTGCAATTGATGTTCTTGTTGTAGACTCGGTTGCGGCTCTTGTTCCTAAAGCCGAACTTGAAGGAGAGATGGGAGATTCGCACATGGGACTTCAAGCACGTCTCATGTCACAAGCTCTGCGCAAATTAACCTCAACCATTGCTCGCTCCAACACTTTAGTCATTTTTATTAACCAAATACGTATGAAAATTGGTGTCATGTTTGGTAATCCGGAAACAACCACCGGAGGTAACGCGCTCAAATTCTATGCCTCTGTTCGCATAGACATTCGCAGCATTGGCAAAATCAAAGATAAAGAAGATATTATAGGTAGCCAAACGCGCGTTAAAATTGTGAAAAACAAAGTAGCACCTCCGTTCAAGGTTGTTGATTTTGATATCATGTATGGAGAAGGCATCTCCAAAACAGGAGAATTGATTGACCTTGGTGTAAAAGCCAATGTTATCGAAAAATCAGGAGCTTGGTTTGCCTACAACGGCGACAAACTCGGTCAAGGACGCGAAAACGCCAAACTCTTCCTAAAAGATCATCCTGAAGTTGCCTTAGAAATAGAAAATAAAATTAAGGCCGATGCCGGACATTTGAGTTCCGCCATGATTGGAGACAACGAACCCTCCATGGAAGAATAAATATTAATTGTTCTCTTAAATCCCGTTTTCGACAATGTTGGAAACGGGATTTTTTATGGATATCTGCCTCTTTTAAATACAAATTAAATATAATTGAGATATCATTCCATCATTAAAGAACCAAACGGAGAATTAACAATGAAGTTAATGATAGTAAAAGATCGAAACGTTAACAGTCGGTTTGTATGGGATTTTTGTAACATGCTGGCCAAACGAGGTCATGAAGTCAACTTTGTTTTTGACAGTTACAAAAAGCAAGAAGGTCCTCAAAACCTCCTCCCCGAAGTTAAAGTATTGAATCTTTCGGCAAAAGGAAAATGTTTTATTGCTAATTTTTGGACAGCCATAAAAAGCATTTTTCAAACACCATCTTTCCGTTATGCAAAGGCAATCAAAAAAATAAAACCAGATGCCATCATTTGTTATTTTCTCAAAGATGTCTACAATATTTGTTTTTTACATAATTATGACATTCCAATTGTATTGATGGTTCATAATCATCCTCCGGTATTTTTTGAACCCTTGCGACACAAACCGATTCGTTATCGAATCATGAAAAAACAATTACAAAAAATTGCGGCATATGACCTGTTGTTAGAGAGCTTTAAAGGCACAATAGGAGACGACTATCCAAAACATGAAGAAGCCATCATTGGTAATATTATCAAACAAATAGAACCGCAAAACCGAACAGACCTAAGCATTGAAAAAAAACGTATTGCCTATATTGGTCGTGTTGACGAAACTCAAAAACGCCAACATCTTTTAATTGAAGCCTTCGGAAAGATAGCTAAAGATTTTCCCGAATGGAAAGTAGAAATTTACGGCGGCATCAAACACCCTCAATATCATCAACGTCTTCTCAAACAAATAAAATCTTTAGGCTTGGAAGAACAAGTTGTCTTTATGGGTTATGTAGATGCTCCGCTCATATACGGTAATGTCGACTTTTTAGCATGGCCGGCAGCTTATGAAGGTCTTTCCATTGCTCTGGCAGACGGGCAAGCTCATGGTCTTCCAGCCATAGGTTTTGCAAATGCGCCCTCTGTAAATGAAGTAATTATCAATAATGTCAATGGATTCTTAGCAAAAGACATAGAAGATTTTGCAAATAAGATGGCCACTTTAATGAAAGACCAAGCACTACGAATTAAGATGGGACAAGAAGCTGTTAAAACAGTTGAGCGTTATGCGGAAGAAAATATAGCCAAAGACTGGGAGCATTTGCTCAATCGGTTGACACAAAAACAACCCGACTAAGCAAAACGCCTTACACTGTCATATGCCAACCCCAAACCGACACTGGCCAATTTATTATCTTGCGAAAACACAGCCTGAGGAAATATTTGTGCAATTGTTTTTTGCAAAAGCGGAATTTCGGTTGATCCTCCGGTTAAAATAATCAGCTCTATTTTTTCTGCATTGACTTGAGCTTGTCGTAAACATTCATTAATGGTGATTTTGATGTTATCTATTTCTGAATTTATAGCTTTTTCAAATTCAGATTGTGTAATCTGAACCCGTGGCGTTGACTGCAAAAATTCAAGAGTTGAAACATCTTCAGCCTGAAGAGTAAGCGCGATTTTAGCCTGTTCCACTACACTCAAAAAATTGTGTCCTCGTTCTTTTTCCATTAATTCCAACAAATTTTGATATTTGTCAGGTTGATGAGCTTGCAATAAAACTTCTCTGACAATTCTGAAATTTTTATAACTGTATAAATTATTGACAGAACTCCATTCGGACAGATCAAAATACTGAGATGTCGGAACAAATAAGTTTTTGTCACCATAAGTTGTATACATTCCCAATTCAGGCATAAAACATTTAAGTGCCAATTCTTTATCAAAATCATTTCCGCCAATTCTTACCCCGCTTGAGGCCAAAATATCCTTTTGTCTATTATGTTGGGCAATCAAATTAGGCCCCAAACGAATAATAGTAAAATCGGAAGTTCCACCGCCGACATCAACAACACAAGCCAAATTCTCTTCCAATAATTTTGCCTCGTGAGCAAAAGCAGCCGCAATTGGTTCGAACTGAAAATCCACCATTTTAAAACCAACCTCCATCGCAGCTTTATAAAGCTCTTGTTGTGCCAAATCATCACCCTTTGGATCATTATCACGAAAATGAACCGGTCTGCCAAGAACCACATAAGGTATCTCGTTTTGTGCTGTATCTTCCATTTTGTTTTTAAGATGACGCAAAAAACATTTGAGTATTTCCTCAAATCTTACTGCCCGACCATTAATTTGTGTTGCTGTTTTCATTAAAGGAGTTCCAAGAATTCTTTTGATACTCCGCAAACAACGCCCCTGCTCTCCCAACATATAATGCTGCATAGCTTCTCGCCCGAAACTAATTTTTCCATTATCGGCAAAAAACATTGCTGTTGGTATTGTTACATGTCCATCCTCTAACAATGCCATTTGTGGTTTTTGAGCAAGCACAGACAATGCAGCCGAAGAATTGGTTGTCCCAAAATCAATTCCGCCATATACAGCCATCTTAACATCTCCTAAAAAATGTGAGGGTTATATCAATCTCCCTCTAATGTGTCAAGATACAACAGCAAGAAAGCTGCTTCTAAAAAAGAAGCAGCTTTCAATCTTACTTAATATTAATTGCATAACGAATTTTTCCGTCAAGAACACTACCAGTTGCATATTTTCCGCGAAAAGGATCTCCACCGATTTTATTCAATAATCGATTAAGCTCTTTTGCCTCTCTTCCTGCAATACCAGCCTGAAGAGCATTCAAGACAGTCCAAACCTCTCCCTCAAATTTGGGTAATTTATTGGCAGCATAAGATTTAGCCGCCTTAAGAGGAACAGAAGCTATTTCATCTGTTGTAGCAATAGCAAACTTGCGATAACCGCCATTTATAGCTTGTCCATAATTCAAACAAACAGCTTCAGGACACAAATCACGCAACACATAATGACTAATGACATAAAGACGCGGTTTATAGCGATATATAATGCCATAAGCGTATTCTTTTCCCATCCGAAGTTCAGCAACTTCACTCAAGGTTTCATCTTCAACAAGGTGAATAGTACTGTCAAAAACCGGAGGCGGAAGATTATCGCTAGGAACATTCTCCCCATCAACACAAGTCTCGGTATGGATTTGAGGGGTTTCAGTTCCTTGTTCTGCAGCTTCGTCTATAGCACCAGCAACCAAAATCTCATTAACGTTTCCATTAACCACATTAGATTTAGACTTAGGCGGACGGCCAAGACGTTTTCCGTTTTTGCTATATCGAGCTTTTTTAGCATCCAGAGGCTTTTCCTGAGACACATATTGCGTATTTCCAGCACTTAATATCTTTTCTTCCGGAGGCGGAGATGTTTTTTTATCAGACGAGTGTATCAAACGCAATACATCTTTCATCTCACCACACATTACTTCGATTTGACGCAATCGTTCCAAAATCTCAGACCGGGGCATTACCTCTTCAATACCTATCCCCCATTGTTCTTGCAGCTGCTTAAGCAAAAGCACAACTTCTTCACGCGATACTCCGACAACTGCCAGCATATCACATACCAGTTTAAGTTTCTCGTTCATAAACAGAAAATTTTAGCAATTAAACAATCAAATATATAATACTTCTCTCTGACAAAATAAATTTATAAATAAGTAAATGATAAATTTTGCTATATACCAAACAAACAAAAAAATCCAGATTTATTTGACAAAAAATAACGGCTTTTTATATGAACAAAAGATATTATGTGTGTTAAGAATCAGTGCAAGCCATGCTTTTTCAAGATGGATATTTCCATTCGTCTGTATTTCCGTTGCATATCATAGACCCTGTTGGTGCCGGAGATGTTTTTGTGCGGCGTCGATATATGGAATTCTATGCAAAATGAACAACTCAGAACTAATTATGCCTGCGCCCTCAAACACAGCACCAAAGGAGATTTTAACTTGATATCCATTGAAACAATCAGACAATTTATGCAAAACAGCACTCTAAAAAGAGTAGAACGCTAATTTATTTTAGTCCTATCAACCGACATCAATACCAAAGCAAAGTTTTGCCAACAGACCGATTAAGAAAGAAATCAGTGCCACAGACAAACTAATAACCGCCATTTCAATAAATTTTGGCCAAAACGGCTCAGACTTAACCGTTGCAATATAATAGTTAAAAACAAAAACCAAAAAGACAACAATCCCAATCATACAAAACAAAGCGGAAATAAACATTGTCTGAGGAAAGACAAGATACGGCAACACTAAGCACACAACAGTAACCAAATAGGCCACTCCAGTATAAATGCTTGCAATCAATGCTTTTGGATTACCATCTGCTCTTTCTGCCAAATAATTTGAAGCAGCCATCGACAATGTAGCGGCAATTCCAGTGATAATGCCGGCCATGGCAATCAAAGAAGTATTCATCAACACAAAAGTCAAACCGGCGATTGTTCCTGTTAATTCAACCAAAGCGTCATTAAGTCCCAAGACCATGGCTCCGACATAATTCAGACGTTCTTCGTCCAACATTTCAATAAGAGATTTTTCATGTTCTTTCTCTTGTTCAATAATATGTTTCACCTCATCAACTTCACATAAAAGTTGCTCCAGACCTTTGATACCATCATATTCTCCGAGTTCCAATAATTTGACCACAAAAGTATATCCCAATACATAGGTCAACAACACATACCACCATACTTTCAAATAATTTGGACAAACTTTTTGCCCTGTATATTGTTGCCAAATTTGAGCATGACTTGCTTCCTCTCTGGCTATTTTCTCCATTGCTTTGCGATTGTGAGGATCTTTTATTCTTTTGGCAAAATGGCCATAAATTATGGCGCTGGTGAGTTCATCTTTTTGAAATTGCAACATCAACTTGCGTGTAGCTGCAGAATAATCATGCTCTTTCATATAACCTCTCTTTTTTAACATTTGTTATCCAAATTGGTTTTTAAAGCCTTATAAAAGCTCCATCCTCCAGAATAGCTCAATATATTGTCAAAACCATTTTGCATCAAAAAACGAGCAACAACATAACTGGTATATCCCTTAACACAATGAACCATAATAGTTTTATCTTTAGGAAGTTCATGATAACGACTTCTGATTTCAGCAGCCGGAATATTGACAGCCCCCTCTATATGAGCTTGCATATAAAGATTCTTAGGTCTCACATCCAACACAAACATATCCGAAAAATCCGTACCAAAGTAAGGATTAACCATTCCTTGACGAACATTTTCAATAGCCATTCCGATAATATTTACAGGATCTTTGGCACCGGAATATGGCGGAGCATAACACAATTCGGCATCACGCAAATCAGCCGTTGTGCCTCCCAAGCGCATAATGGTTGCAATCACATCAATTCGCTTATCAACACCATCTTTACCGACAGCCTGAGCACCCAAAATTTTTCCGTCACCATCATACAACACTTTCAAAACAATATCCGTCGCTCCGGGATAGTATCCGGCATGAGAATTTCCCACAATAATCATTTTTTCATACTTTATACCTGATTTTTGTAACTGTTTCTCGTTATTGCCGGTAAACGCAGCCGTCAAATCAAATACTTTTACAATTCCTGTCCCCTGCGTTCCTTTATAAGGATAAGGGTTATTTTGAACAATATGATCGGCAATTAATCTTCCCTGACGATTCGCAGGCCCGGCCAATGCCACCATGGCATCTTGTTTAGAAACAAAATCAGATACCACAATATTGTCACCACAAGCGTATATATCAGCAACATTTGTCTGCATATAAGCGTTTGTGATAATTCCACCTCTTTCGTTTAATTTAATCCCTGCAGACTTTGCAAGTTCTGTTTCCGGACGAACACCCATTGCCAAAACCATCATATCTGCATATATTTTTTTCCCTGAATTAAGAACGACGCCATCAGCCTCAATTTTATTTATAGCATCTCCCAAATACAAATTTAACTTTTTTGCTCTCATTTCATTATGCACAAAAGCAACCATATCTTTATCAAGAGGCATTAAGACTTGCGGAGCCATTTCTGCAAGAGAGGTTTCTATCCCCAAATGACATAAATTTTCTGCCACCTCAACACCAATAAAACCTCCTCCAATAACAACGGCTCTCTGAGGATGATGAGATAAAACAAAATTTTTAATTTTATCTGCATCTGCCAAATTTTTAACCGTAAAATAAGGAAGTTTTTCAAGTCCATCTATCGGAGGAACAAAAGCTTTAGCTCCGGTCGAAAGAACCAGTTTATCATATTCAAAAATCTCCCCGTTTCCGGTATGCACTTTTTTGCTGTTTACATCAATTTTAACGGCTTCTGTATTAAGTCTTATATCTATATCAAAAAGTTGCTTCATAAGCTGAGGTTTTGCAACCTGCATCTTATCTCTCTCAGTAATAACGCCGCCAATAAAATAAGGTAGGCCACAACTTGCAATAGAGGTTTCTCCGCTTTTTTCCAATATCGTAATTTGAGCGCTGTCATCCAATCTACGCATTCTCGCAGCAAAACTAGCTCCTCCGGCTCCGCCGCCAATCACCACTATTTTCATTTTTTTCTCCAGTCCTAATCAAGAATATATGTATTGTATATAAAAAATAATTCGTGACAACAACTGTAATGTTTACACACAAAAACAACTTGACGAAAAAATAAAAACATGAAAATAAACACCACAAAGAATCTGTTATGTAACTTCCAACTCTAATGCAGGATATTCAAAACAATGATAAAAGTTTTATTTGTTTGTTTGGGTAACATATGCCGTTCACCGATGGCCCAATTTGTTTTTAAGAATATGATTGCCGAAAAAGGATTGCAGGATAAGTTTGAAATAGATTCTGCGGCCACCGAAGGCTATAATGAGCTATGTCACGCAGGAATTCACCATGGCACCAAGGAAATGCTCAAATCCATGCACATTCCTTTTGAGGAGCATTATTCTCGCCAAATACGTCCCCAAGACTACGACTATTTTGATTATATATTAGCTATGGACGACACCAATATAGAAGACATACAATTAATTACAGGTATTGACAAATCAGGTAAAATACACAGATTACTTGATTTTAGCACCCATCCGCGTAACATCAAAGATCCCTGGTACACAGGCAATTTTGATGAAACTTATTGGGATATAGTTGAAGGGTGCGAAACATTTTTACAAAAACTAAATTTTTACAAACCTTCCAATAAATAAACTTTCACAAAAAAGTAACCCACCGGCTTAGCCGGTGGTTCTTCATAAGCGGGTGTAACCCTAATGGTGCCAGCAAACGCCTTAA
>CALYAW010000001.1 GCA_944393685.1 uncultured Alphaproteobacteria bacterium | reverse complement strand
TTAGACAGTTGCCAGACCGTCACTTTATTTTAGCAAAGGAGTTTTTTATCTGTAAAGCTGTAAGCTCTTTGGAACTATCGGCCTAGCCGGTAGTTTTCTTGTTACAAAAACACCCCGTTTTCAAAACGGGGTATTTTTTTAATCTATGATTTCATCTGGGTATATGCCATATAAATTTTGGCGTGATACCCAGCCTTCAATATTATCAAATTTAATCAAACAAAAATTGTTCTTTGGCGGACATTTTTCTATTATCCCCACCGCTTCATCTTCAACCTTTGCTATTACCTTTGACTGGTAATCATCTTTGGCATATATATTATTTTCTCCCGGCGTAATTACTTTGACCGTGCGTTTGCCATTGAGGGTTATTTTATGAACCCAACTCTCTGATCCCTGCCAATCCTTTATTTTGCGCCAAAGTTCAAACTCCGCAATTACTTCTACCGGAGCTCCTTTTTGCAGATATACCCACTCTATCGGATAGCGAGAGCCCGGACCGGATCTGGCATTGGTTCGATCCGAG
The DNA here is from genome assembly GCA_944393685.1 of uncultured Alphaproteobacteria bacterium. GTDB lineage: Bacteria > Pseudomonadota > Alphaproteobacteria > RF32 > CAG-239 > CAZU01. The sequence continues at coordinate 330,568 of CALYAW010000001.1, read as the reverse complement.
TGCAATGATACAAAGCGGGGAATCGCCAATCCGGTTTCTCCATTATAACTTTCTTCCTGCGCCACAGCTTGATTGCAAACTAAAATCAGACTCATCATAATGATGAAGATGTTTCTCATTTTATTCCCCTCTTAAATTTTTTTATTTTATTTATGAAATATTATGACTAAATTAGATGAATAAATTGTAAAAAAATAAACAGAAAAGGATTTTTTCATGAATATTCTCGACACTGCCCAACATTTGATTGGTTTTCGCACCGAAACTGGAAATACTCAAGAAATTATAAAATGTATGGATTATATGAAATCTTTACCTGAGCTTCATGATGCTAAGATTGATGTCTTTTGTAAAGATGAAAAAGCCCCTGTTTTCTTTGCGCGCAATACAAATGATGAAAATTTTGATGTCTTAATTCTCGGCCATATTGATGTTGTCCCCGCAGAAGATGCGATGTTTATCCCTCGTTATGAAAACGGAAAAATGTATGCCAGAGGGGCCCTTGATATGAAATCTTTTGCTGCGGTTGCTCTCAATTCTCTCGAACATGTACTAAAAAATAAACTTCCGCTTAAATTCGGTGTTATTCTGTCTTCCGATGAAGAAAAAGGTTCTGCCGGTTTAGAAACCTTTTTAGCAGAACATCCAAACATGACGGCGCAGATTGTCTTAGACAATGATGTCGGCGGTAATATTTTTGAACTTATCGTAAAATGTAAAAATCCCGTTTTTGTTAAAATTACAGCTCACGGAACCGCCGTCCATGGTTCTACCCCTTGGAACGGAATTGATGCAAATGAGATACTAATGAAAACTCTGGCAAATATTCGCAGCTTCTATCCATATTATTCCAAAACAGGACTTATTCCTGAAAACAAATGGATAGATACCTTGCACTTTGCAAAAATATGCGGCGGTAATGTTTCTAATGTTGTCTCAGATTATGCAGAGGCTTTGTGCGATTTTCGTCTTACAGAAACAAGTTCTATTGACCAATTATGCCAAAACCTTGATAAAGCTATGGTTGATGGCGCAAAATATGAAGTCGTTTCTTCTTCCACTCCTGTTGTCATGGATGAAAAAAATTCATATATTCTGGCTTATAAAGAATTTGCTGAAAATATTCTAGGACAAAAATTACGTTTTGAATATATGGGAGGCGCTACAGATTCACGTTCTTTTGCCGTTCGTGGTTCTACTGTAATTATGCATTCGGGCTCTGGAGAAAACATGCATGCTCCCGATGAATATGTGGAAATAGAATCTGTTGAAAAAATCGCAGAAATTCAGACTAAATTTCTTGACAAATTAGCGCTTGAAAAAAAATGAGTGATAAGCTATAACTCTGGTGGACGCCGGCGTAGCTCATCAGGATAGAGCAACAGTTTCCTAAACTGTGGGTAGGAGGTTCGAGTCCTCTCGCTGGCGCCATTTTTATAAATAGTACTCTTAAAAACCCTCTCATCAGAGAGGGTTTTTAGTCTTTTAATCAACATATACTAGCTGATTATCTGTATTGGTGTTGCTTATGCAATGTTGAGTGATATTTCCTGTCGATTTGGAAATAACCGTATAACATTGCCTAGAATTTGATGAGGGTGTCGTATAAATTACTGGAGTTGATGCTACCGTTCCGACCGCAAATCCAACTAAGCCTGAGGCCAGAGCTACTAAAGGAACTGTGGAATGTTTATGGTGCGTCTTGTATATAATTGTAGGATGTGAACGGTGGTGCATACTGCCATGATGAAACGGTCGAGCCTGCACCGGGGCGCTGATGGAAAATATCAGCGCCGCTAAAAGCAGAATTTTTTTCATGCTAATATTCCGGAAGTTTCTTATTTTTCAGGCTTTGGCGGCAAAGGACGCTCTTTGGGGCCTATTGGTCTTTCTCCGCGCGGATGCGGGCGACGTGCTTTGAATTTTTCTTTTCTTTCTGCTTTTATTTTCTCCAACTCTGTTTTTTGTTCATCACTAAGAATTTTTTCAAATTCTTTCATATTTTCTTTGCGTACGCTATCCATTTTTTCACGAAGATCTTTCATCTCTTCCATGAGTGGCTCCATTTTTTCACGACCTTCTTTACGAATTTCTTCAGCCTGCTTTTTTTGTTCTTCACTTAAGTTTAGACGATCTGCAAGACGATGATGCTCTCTTTCCATCCTTTCGTGATGAGGCGGACGTGCATCAAACGGAGGCTCAGGCTCTTGACAATATCCGGATGTTGCTCCAAGTATTAGCGCAGCACTAAAAACTCCTGCCAATAATTTTTTCTTATCCATCGTTATTCTCCTTTTAAAAAGTTGAGTTGTTCTGCCAAAATTTTACGAGCTGTAGATAGCCTTGACTTTACCGTTCCCTCCGGAATACCGAGTTTTTTCGCTATTTCGGCATATGGCATCTCTTCAAACTCATAAAAAATGACCACTTTACGCAAGGCCGTTGGTAAATTGTCAACCGCCTTTAGAATAATTTTTTGGCGTGCTTTAGATTCTAAACGCTCCTCATGTCGAGGAGAAAACGCCATTTTTTCCAAAATCTCGTCACCTCCTATTTTTGCATTATCCTCGCGAAATGAACGAGATTTGAAATAGTCGCGGCATATATTGGCTGTCAAAGTACTTAACCATGCCTTAATTTTGCCATCTTCCTTATATTTATCGCGATTTTGCCAGGCTTTAAGATATGCTTCCTGCTCCAGATCTTCATTATAGGAACCTGTCAGCTTTTTAATGATAGAACGAATCAAATTGCGATGTTCCGTTTGTTGCGAAATCATTAAACCACCATCAACAACCCGAACTCATCGGTCGGGAGCCCCATATCTTCAATAATTGAACCATCTGCAGTCTGACTAATCTGACTATCAAGATTATCCAGATTATATATGTAGGGAGAGGAATCTTGCGTAAAATATCCCAGCCCCAAAACACACACAAGAACAGCAACCATCGTCTTTAGCTGATTGCGGCGGCGCTTACGTTGAAAATATAGCGGCTTTGCCTCTTTTAACAATTCTGAAATATCTTCCATCTTTTACACCTTTTTTGCCTTTCATATATTATAACGAAGCATAACTCAAAAAAGTTCGCTCAGATATAAAAAAATAAAAATTTATCTAAAAAACTCTTGCGAAAATATTTTTATTAGGCTAAGTTCGCCACAGATTGAAGATGGATAGATGGCCGAGTGGTCGAAGGCGCACGATTGGAAATCGTGTGTACCCCTAAAGGGTACCGTGGGTTCGAATCCCACTCTATCCGCCATTTTGATTAAAAAGACGCTAGGAGACAGCGTCTTTTTTTCTTATGTGCCAGACTTTTTAAATTAAAGACGTTTCCACGTCCGTTGTTTATTGATTTCTTCCTTATCTCTAAAAGCCTGCTCTAAATCTATGCCATGCATATTGGCCAATGAGCATATATAAATCAATACATCAGCCAGTTCTTCCGAAACATTACCCACATGTGAGCCACTGCCTATTGAACCATTTTTGCTGTTTTTGCGAACCGCAGAAATCAACTCTCCGCATTCTTCAGCCAACAAACAACATTCATAAAATTTGTCTGTCAGATTAAAACCTCGCTCTTTTTTCATTTGCAAAACATAATCTTGAATATCTTTTAATGTCGGTGATTGCTTTAGTTCTAATGTCATAACTTTCTCCTTTTTGTTTTTATTGTGGCTCTATTAATCGATTTTTTCAAAGCTATTCTTATTTTATCTGTTGTTAATTTATATACGAAAGTTGTAATTAACTTTCTCTTAATCTAAATTATATATTATATAGATAGGGCAAGCCCTAGAAAACTATTGCAAACCCTTGAATTTTGTGCTAGACAATTGTTAAATTTGGACTATGGATTTCTGAAATGATAATTGATAGTAACAATAAAAAGCAAAAAAGTATTCTTACTAATAAGTGCTTTTACCAGACAACGGCACGAATTATGCGTGACTTTGAAGAAAAAGGTTATGCCAATTCGGCAGATGAAACCGCAAAAGTTATTGCCGCCTATCATGATATCGTCAAGAAAAAAGCTAAAAACACCTATAATCAGGACTATAACTCTGCGTTCAAGCGCATTGACGGTGCTATCCAGTCGTTGGCTAATCAGGTCTTTTATGATTGTGATAAAAAAAGTCTTGATTACGCATATCATTCTTTTGAAGAATTTGATCATATTGGCGCTATTGTGACACGTCAACGCGCCAAAAAAGGGGCTTTATAATTCTTCCTGTTGTCGATTTCCGTGCATCTTCCTAAAACTTTGGTTGCCAAATCTCCTTTTATGTTTTAATGATTAGGTATTATTGAAACTATGAGGATTTTTGATATGTCTAGAATTTCTTTGATTGGATGTGGACGTTGGGGAACTTTTTTAGGATGGTATGCCGCAAATTACAAGGCTTTTGATGTCGATATGTATGATATCCCCACATCCCCAAATTTTATTGAGTTGCGTGATACTCGCAAAAATGCTTATCTTAGTCTCAGCGATAATATGTTTTTGCATGATAAATTAAGCGATGTCCTTGGAAATGATATTATTATTATTTCTGTCGGGTGTCAGTATTTTCGAGGATTATGTAAAGAACTTTGCTCTTATAATCTTGATGGAAAAACATTCTTATTGGCAATGAAAGGTTTGGAAGAACCTAGTGCTGCGACCATGCTGGATATTATGCGCCAAGAAATTAAGCAAAATATTCATATCGGGACTCTCGGAGGACCGGGACATGTTCAGGATTATATGAAAAAAGTTCCGTCTTGCGCGGTTATCGACAGCGATGAAGAAAAAACTAAAGATTTTTTAATAAGAACATTTTCAAGTGAATTAATTCGCTTTTATTATGGTGCCGATCTCATTGGAAACCAGATCGGTGCGGCCTTAAAAAATGTTATTGGAATTGCGGCTGGCATTCTTGACGGATTGGAATGGTACGGACTAAAAGGGGCTTTGATGGCTCGCGCTCCGGTAGAAGTCGGGCGGTTTATTAAATATTTTGGCGGAAATCCGCACACGGCATATGGTTTGGCTCATTTGGGAGATTATGAAGCTACGTTGTTTTCTAAACACAGCCACAACCGTACTTTTGGCGAAAAATTTGCTCGAGGCGAAGATTTTGGAAAATTGGCAGAAGGCGTTCCGACCCTTAAAGCTGTTAAATTTATTGCCGATGAGAAAGGAATTGATATGCCTATTTGCCAAGCTCTTTATTCTGTCGTTTACGAAGGAGCTGATATCAAAGCAACAATTCGTGGTATGTTTGAACGCGATTTAAAACAGGAATTTGATATATACTAAACAATTAGCAAATTTTAGACCTACAATTAAAAGGCAGCTGATTAACTTTCCAGTTGCCTTTTTCATAAGACAAATGAAACAATGCCGTATTTTCCATCCGATGCGGTGGAAGTCCGAATTTGTATAATAGGTAGCGAATCGAGCTACCATGAGACGCTATTCCTATTGTATGATATGGGCTTTTCAATAAATCTTCTATTACCTTAAACATTCTATTTTGCATTTCGATTTTGCTTTCCCCGCCGGGAAAACGCACGTGCATATCTTCTTGTTTACTATACCATCTGTCATAAATTTCAGCATATTGAACTGCTATTTCACTTTTAAGCATCCCTTCCGCTTCTCCGAAGCAGCCTTCTCGTAATTCGGGAATAACATCTACTCCTACTTGCAAATATTCCGCCACAATTTGCGCTGTCTGTAATGCCCTTTTTAGACCGCTGGAATATATATGTTCAATCCGGCATTCGCGTAGTCGACTTGCTAATTCTTGCGCTTGAATAATTCCCCTTGAATTTAGAGAAACATCTATACCACATCCCTGCCAGCGATGTTCTTTGTTATAATCTGTTTCTCCATGACGAAAAAGGTAGAAATCTTTGCGCATTATTGTAAAGTAATCCAATAAAAACACCTGCCATAATTTTTGCCAGGCTCTATTTTTTCTAAAATACCGCCATTATGTTCACACACTTTGCGTGAACGAATATTGTAGTCGCGAATGGTTAATAATGCTTCCGAAATGCCTTTTTCTCGCGCAAATTTCAACACCTCCGATAACAACACATTTCCATATTTATTTCCTCGACAAGAGGGGCGTACACCATAACCTATATGTCCGCCGCCTTGACGCAATGCATCGTTAAGAAAATGACGTAATTTTACAAAGCCTACCGGTCTATCTTCGATAAACAAGAGATAACACGTGCAGGGGACATAACCTTGAGGAAGATTTCTACCATTGCTGTAATCTTGTTGACGATGGCAAAAGGCAACAAAATCCTCTCTGCTCAGACCATGCGCCGGATTTTCAAAACCATCTTCTTCTGCGGGTATTTCTTGAAACATAAGGTAAACTTCTTCATCTTCTATGGCTTGCAATGGACGAAATAAAATTTTCATGTCACTTTTCCTTTGGGTAAATATTTATTTGGGGAAACATTCTAAGGGCAACACTCTGATAATGATCATTCAACATACTGACCAAAAACTCATATTGGCGTTCTCGACTGAGACTGATGTCTATTTCTACGTGCCGATTAAGATAATCTTTCAGCTTGGCTCCCATCAGTTCATCTTGAGAAATAATTCGAACATTAGGCAAAGCTTTGCGGAAAAAATCTTTTACCAACGGATAATGCGTACAACCCAAAATAAGCGAATCCATTTTTGAAAATTGCGGAGCATAATTGTTGACTATCTTTTGGGCTAAAATGAAATCATCTTGTTCTATTGCAGGAACAAGCTCCGGAGCTGCCACTTCCAAAACCTCTAACTCTGGTTTTATTTTGTGCAATTCAGCCGCGTATATTTTTGAATTTATCGTGGCACTGGTGGCAACAACCCCAACTTTTGCCGCGTTATCAAGCAAGGCTTCTTCCACTGTCGGAATTACCACTCCCAAAACTTTGACATCAGGAGCATAAGATGGAATAAACTTTTGCTGGATATAGCGCAATGCTATTGAAGTCGCCGTATTGCACGCGATAATTATCAAACCGCATTTTCGAGAAATTAAATACTTGAGTGCCTCCAATGTGTATGACAATATTTGTTCCGGTGTTTTTTCACCATATGGAAGATTTGCTGTATCACCATAATATATGTAATCATATTCTGGCATTGCCGAAATAAAAGCTCTGGTCACAACCAATCCGCCCAGACCAGAATCAAAGACGCCTATTTTCATTTTTTTATTCTCTATGCATGCTTACTCTGTTGCAAATGATAGCTGTTTTACGGATGCTTGGCAAGGAACATTTTATTTTTCATATATTGACTCTTTTTATCTCTCTTATATAATAGAACAAAAATAGAACAAAAGGTGTTTTATGAAAAGACGTGTAATATGTCTGGTTGATTGTGATGCTTTTTTTGTATCTTGCGAACAGCTTGATAACCCCTCTTTGCGAGGAAAACCTGTTTGTGTCACAACAGGCTTGGGGGAAAGAGGCATTATTGTCTCTCGCTCACATGAAGCAAAAGCTCTTGGCATAAAAATGGGTGAGCCGTTATTTAAGGTGGCAGAAAGAGGTATAAAAGGAGTGTTTTTGCCGGCACGACATAGACGTTATACCGAAATTTCAAAGCAGGTCATGTCTGTTCTTCAAAATTTTAGTCCCGATGTAGAACAAGTGTCTATTGATGAGGCTTATGTTGATTTGACGGGATTGGATTTGGTCTATAAAAAAAGTTATGCTTCGCTTATTACTCAAATAAGACAACAAATTCTGCAAGATATCGGTATTCCTGTTTCTATTGGGATGTCATCATCTAAAACTTTGGCCAAGTTGGCTAGTGACAAAGCCAAACAAAGTGGCGGTATTTTTATTATTCTACCCGAGCAAATTATTCAAACTATCGGGAGCATCCCAATCAGCGACGTATGTGGAATCGGGAAAAAACATAATCAACAACTCAGTTTTTTGGGAATATTCTCAATTCAAGATTATATTCTTCAGGAAGATTGTCTTTTAAGAAAAGCTTTCGGCATAAACGGACTAAATCTTAAATATGAATTGTTGGGTTATTGTGTCTCAAATGTTAGCAGAACTCCTCAGCCACCTAAATCAATTCAAGACACCTCTGTGCTAAATTACTTTACAACGGATATTGCTTCTTTACGACCTGCTTTGCTTGAACATATTCATCATGCATGCCATCGTTTACGATATTGGAATGGCTTTTGCGGGACTATTGGGGTTATGTTACGCACAAAAGATTTTCAAGTCGTTTATGCCAAACACAAATTACCCTTTGTTACAAATTCAGAAAAAGATATTGCTACCGCAGGATTAAAGCTTCTGAATGATTTGTACAAAAAAAATATTCACTATCGAAGCACGGGTATTTCTTTAGAAGATATTTGTTATGAAAAACAATCGTCCTTGTTTGAACAAATAGAGACATGCCACGACAGCAAACTCGGGCATGCAATTGATGAGCTGGAAAAAAAATTTGGTCCCGATATCGTTAAAACAGGATGGATATAACGATTTTATAATGTGTTGGCTTATACTTCTTGCGCTTTCCATAACAAAACCCCTCCGTTTGGAGGGGTTTTGTTATGGTGGGTATGACAAGACTCGAACTTGTGACCTCTACGATGTCAACGTAGCGCTCTAACCACCTGAGCTACACACCCGACGACAAAAATCTTATTTATACGATTAATTTTAGTTTGACAAGCCTTTTTTTCGGTCATACCTTACATTTGTTTGGAAATTAACATAAAATATTATATATTTTACCAATTTTTGGAACTTACTTTTAGGACTTTTATAAATCATGAAAAAATATTTAGTTTCTCCCCTTTTTGCTCCGGTTTGCTTTTCTCTTGTCTGGTTGTTTTGGATGTGTTGTATTTTTGTTTTTCAATATGATAAACTTCCTTTGTTATTGGATGAAACCGGATTGCTGGAGCAGCTTACCGATTTTGCATATCTTCCGCTGCTATTGACTTATATTTTTATTGCTAAATTTTTTCTGACAAACACAGAAAAAAGAAATGATTTTATTATATTCGTTTTGCTTGGAGTTTCTGCATTCTTGCGCGAAAAAGGAATCCAACATTGGCTTACCTCTCATGATACAACAGCTTTTAAATCTCGCTTCTTTCTTAATCCTAATAATCCTCTAAGTGAAAAAATTATTGCAGGAAGTATTCTTTTGCTCTTTTTTGTACTAATTGCGTATCTGGCTGTTAAATACACCAAACATTTAATTACTTCCTTTTTTAAGATGAACCCTACAACTTGGTCTATTGCCACTTTGTGCACCCTAGGTGTTTTTGGGAAATTTGTTGATCGATTTCCTTCAAATTACAAGCGTAGCTACGGAATCTCTTTGCCGGAAGAATTGCGTCTTAACCTCAATATTGTGGAAGAAACATCAGAACTATTTTTACCTTTAATCGCCGCTTTCATCTTTTGGCAATATTGGTTAATACAAAAAAAATCCGCAAATTAGCGAAAAGTTAAGTTTTTTATTCTAGAATCTCTCTACTTCTTCCGTGGAGAGATTTTGGGATGAACGATAGTAAACTTGATTTTCGAATCGACTATAAAAAATTATGTGTCTTTGATGAGTTTAATACCAAAGACATGAAATTTCCTATTGTAATGTCTTCTCCTCATAGCGGAACCTTGTTCCCGCAAGAGTTTCTGAATAATACGGCTCTCACCCGTGAAGAACTACGCTCATCAGAAGATTGCTACATGACCGAAATAGTCAGGAATGCATCTGATGCCGGCATTCCGCTTTTAAGCATGAATATTCCTCGAACCTTTATTGATGTTAATCGAGATAAAATCGAACTTGATGAGACAATGTTTTTTGACGCTCCGCAAAGTCTTGGAAATGCCGGTAGCAGGCGTTGCCGTGTTGGGCTTGGGGTGCTGCATAGAATTGTCTATCCCAATAAAAATATTTATAACGGAAAATTATCTTACCAAGAAGCGTTGGATCGAATCAAAAATGTGTATGATCCTTATCATAAACGTCTCAAGCAATTGGTTGATAAGTGTGTGCGCAAATTCGGCTTCTGCCTCTTAATTGATTGCCACTCAATGCCCTCTATTATTTGCAACATCATGAATGATGACAAGCCTTTAGATTTTTGTTTGTGTACATTGTTTGATGAAAGTTGCCCGACACAGATGTCAGAATTCCTTAGTAAATCTTTGGAAGCTCGCAATTATCGAGTTGAATTTAACAGACCCTATGCGGGTGCTTATATTGCCTTTAATTATTGTCAGCCTCGAAAAAACATATACACTCTCCAAATTGAAGTAAACCGTGCTCTTTATATGGATGAAAAAACATTCAATAAAAATATTGATTTTCAAAATGTTAGCAACGACTTGTGCGGGGCAATACTGGCTCTTGGAAATTTTTTACTGGATTTTAAAAAATAGATATGTTATAAACCGCTCTTGTTTTGTGGCTGCAAGATGAATATGTTTATGTGCAGCTTAGGGTTTGCAGGGGCAGAATGTCCTGCAGATTTTGGTAAACCAACCTTAAACTATTTTTGTTTTTTTTATTTGCCGTTAAGCAAGTTGAAATTGGCATATTTGTTGCATGAGGGATACTTGTGGCTGGTTTAAGGGAACAGAGGGATGCGACTTTTCGTATCAAAATATTTAATGTTTTTGTTAATATTGCTGATGTTTATTCAGCCAGTACAAGCTCGAGCTTACGCCGATTTTAGAGATGATGCTCTGGTTTGTATGGAAGCAACACAAAAATTTGAAAAAAAATATCAAATTAAAGAACACTTATTAACAACCATTTCCAGCGTCGAGACAGGACGATGGAATGAACAAAAGCAACAAAGTATTGCTTGGCCATGGACTATTAATGCTCAAGGAAAAGGCCGTTTCTTTGCCTCAAAAGCCGAAGCCGTTCGCGAGGTCAAAAGACTTCAAGCCAAAGGCATAAAAAGCATTGATGTCGGATGTATGCAGATAAATCTTTATTATCACGCCGATGCTTTCGACAGTGTAGAAGATGCTTTGGATCCTCAAAAAAATGTGGAGTATGCTGCTCAATTTTTGAAAAAACTTCACAAAAGAAAAAAAGGTGATTGGATTAAAGCCGCCATGGCTTATCATTCAAGTATTCCGCTTAAGGCCAAAAGATATAAAAATAAACTGGCCTCTGCTTACCAGTCAATCAGACTGGCTCAAAAATCGGCAAACAATCAATTGTTTGCACAAGCAGATAATGTGGAAACAAAAAAACTTGAAAATAATCGCTCTGTTGCTAAAAATAAAACTATAGACAGAGCAAAAACCGCTCAAAAAGCTAATGCTTGGCGTGAAGCCAAATTAGCCGCTTGGCAGGAGGCTCGCAACCAACACTAGGAAATTATGACAGACTGTTTTGCAGAATCAGGCTTTTATTGGCGTCCGCTTGGCGGAAATAATATCGACCAAATTAGCGGCCATTGCTATCAGTACACTGACATTATTTCTAAAAAATCCGGGCTTGCGGCAACTACAATTATTGTTGACTTGGGAAAGTTCGACAATCATCAAGCTCTCGGTATTAAGAATTCTACGGCGGCTGTTCCGGATATAAGGAATTTGCTTAAAACCCCGTTTCTTAATCCGAGAGCTCTTTTTTTGACACATTCACATCCCGATCACCTTAACGGCATTGTTCACTACCTTAAAGCCGGTTTTTTAATGCCTCCGCTTTATGGAGGAAAATACACCAAAATGATTCTGGATGACCTGTATGCGACCTTTAAGGTTCCGGAATATATGCGACCGGATTTTATTTGCATCAAAGACGGTGATAGAATTAAGATTGGCTCCTTAGAAATTGAAGCTATTGCAGCATCTCACACTTGTTTCGACAGTTTTGGCTTTATTATTAAGAGCAAAAAAGCTGTTGTATATCATACAGGTGATATGAAAATTGACAGCAGCACCTACTTTAGAAAACCGACAAACTTAAAAAAAATAAAGACTTACGCCGACAAAATAACTCATGTTGTTGCTGATTTTTGCGGTATTACAGAAGACGGTTTTGCCGTTCGGGAAGCAGACACCTTCAAAAAAATGGCAAAAATTATTCGTAAATCTCGAAAAGATAAAATTTTTATTCCAGTCTATCCTACACATCCCGAGATGTATCTTATCGCTTTTTTGGCCGCTTTGAAAACTAAAAAAAATGTTATTTTTTATGGAAGTGATAATTTTTACGGGTATTTGGAGTTAATAAAAAATTATGGTATTTCTTTTGAAAAAATGGCAAAAAACCGCATTAAGGTTTTTGAAGGAAAACCTCAGAAAATAACGGAAGCCGGAAAATCTTTCGTTGTTATCGGCGACTATAATGACATCGGCACTTTTTTTGGAGATTCTCCTAAAAACAGTATTGGGATTATTACTGCTAAAACTTTTTTCAATCCTCTAAAAGGGCAATTTAATTCACGAAATATTAAATTTGTTACGGTACAAGATATACCTGAACTCCAAGGCTATGGACACGGGTTTATCGGTGATTATGAATACTTAAATAATCTGCTGAAAAAACCTATTTTTGTTCCGACACACTGTCCTTGCTATATTGTTGAGGGATGCCGACAACTGATGCAGTATCTCGGATTTAATATGATTGAAACAACTCCCCAAAATAATCAATTATATAAATTCGAGTACGAAAAATGTTCTTTAATAACCGGAGAGCCTGCTACGTGGTTGGTTGTAAATTACAGCGGCAGCAGCGCAACATTTAACGAAGTATGGCAAAAACCAACTTCTGGAGAGGGGTTTCTGAAGCGAACATTTAGTGCAAGAAGATGCCGTAACAAATTCAACATGATGTTGCTCATGCGTCAAAAAAGAGGATAAAATGCAAAAAAAATTTACGGGAAATTATCATGTCCGCAGTTATGAATGTGATCGTAACAATAATTTGCGAATTTTGACTTTGATGAATATTTTTCAAGATATGGCCGATAATCATGCTTGCGAAATGGGGCTTGGAATGGAGTATGTTTTATCGAAAGGTTTGGCTTGGGTTGGCTCAAACTATGTACTTGAGATTGATCGCTTACCCAGAATGCATGAAAACATTCGCATTGAAACATGGCCATCAGAAGAAAAAAGAATCGGAGCAATCCGTGATTTTGAAGTGTTCGGAGAAAACGAACAAAGTATTATTCGAGCCTCAAGCCAATGGATTTTGATTGATTTAGATCGTAAGCGCCCGGTGGGCTTACGCGAAAATTTACCTGAATACGAAGCTCTCCCTCAACATTCTTTGGCAACAGACTTTCCTAAACTTCCCGAAATTCAAAGAATCGATGAAGAAGCAAAATTCAGAGTTCGGTTTGATGATATTGATATTAACAAACATGTTAACAATGCCGTTTATGCCGTTTGGGCAAGTGAAGCCGTCGATGCAAATTTTCGACTGAATCATACTCCGACGCATATTGAAATTGTTTTTAAAAAGGAAGGTCTTATGGGAGAAAAGATCAAAGTTGCCACCCAGCAAAATGATTTGCAAACTCTGCATAGCATTTGTACCTACGACAATGAAAACAACCGTGAATTGGCTCGTGTTCTGATTAAATGGAAACAATGTTAAGGAAAAAACATGGAAATAACTAAACTCTCTCGTGACTACACAATCCGTAGCTATGAATGCGACAGAAACAATCAATTGCGTATGATTACGCTCATGAATATATTTCAGGATATGGCCTATGCTCAAGTTACACAAATGGGTTTTGGGTTGCGTTTTTGTCTTAAAAACAAAGTTACTTGGGTTGGCACAAATTATGCCATTGAAATTGATCGCCTCCCAAAAATGGATGAGAATATCCGCATTGATACATGGCCATCCGGCGAAAAAAAACTCAGTATGACGCGTGATTTTGAAGTTTTTGGCAGCGACGGTAAAAGTATTATTCGTGCGTCAAGTCAGTGGGTTATGGTTGACTTTATAAAACGCAGACCAATTCCTCTTAAAGAACGGTTGCCGGAATATAACTTGGTGGAAAACAGAGCCTTAAAAACCGACTTTCCTAAAATCCGAGATTTAGAAAGAATTGATTATCAAGCAAAATTCAGAGTACGTTATGACGATATTGATCTCAACCGCCATGTAAATAATGGTGTATATGTACTATGGGCTTGCGAAGCCGTTGATTCCGGTTTTCGAATTAAACACACTCCTTGCTATATTGAAATTGCATATAAAAAGGAAGGCTACCTTGGAGAGAAAATCATGGTGAATACCGAGTATGACGGTTTGACTGCTTTTTTGAGCGTCAACACATACGATGGAAATAATAACCGTGAGTTGGCAAGAGCTAAAGTTATTTGGCGAGAACGCTAAACCTCAGACTTCTGCTCTTATGAAAGATGCTCGTAAAGTATTTTGCACCCCAGCAATATCAAAATGATACCAGCTGTCTGTTCAAGATAAATTGTCTTGAGACTTTTGAACACTTTACACAGATTAAAGCCTATTAAGGAACAAACAAACGTCGTAAGCCCAATAATCAAAGCTGCGGTAAATATCGGAGCCTTGACAAAATAAAGCATCGAGCCACTGACAAAAGCATCTATTGATGTGGCAAAACCGACAACAAACAATACTTTCAGCGATAGTTTTTTGCTTAGTTTTTCTTGGCAATCACAACTACGTAAAGAATCCGTGATAACTTTTAGTCCTAAAGTTAAAAAGACAAAAAAAGCTATCCAATGATCTACTTGCTCTATCAATTTGTAGATGCTGCTTGCTCCAAACCACCCCAAAATCGGCATAATAAATTGTCCTGCCGCAGTGGCTGATGATAATTTTATAGCGGCAAACTTTCGTTTTTGTTTAATGATCAGACCATAAGAAAAAGAAACCGCAAAAGCATCTACCGCCAAAGCCAGTGCCAATAAAAATATTTCCGTTAAGTTCATGTAATGCTCCGTCGATTTGGGCTGGATTTTTGATTTGTCTTAGCTATAATGTTTTTGTTCTAGGAGTGATTATGAAAGATTACAGCGAAGACTATTTACTCAACCGCAGGGTTAAAATTTTTCAACCCACAGGTGGTTATCATGCTTCCAGCGATGCTGTGTTGTTAGCATCGGCGGTTGTTGATGTCAAGCAGAATGACAACATTCTTGATGTCGGCTCTGGGACAGGTGCCGTTTCTTTATGCTTGGCAAAACGGCTGAAAGATAAAAATATTTCTGTTTGCGGGATAGAGATACAAAAACAACTCGCTCAATTGGCAAACCTTAGTGCCGAAGCCAACGGTTTTGATTTTGTCAGATTTATTAATTCCGACATCAGAGAGAATCCCTTGCCTTTTTGTTCTTTTGCACATGTTATCTCCAATCCTCCTTATGCTGAAAAAGACATGCCCTCTCCTAATGACAGCAAATCAACGGCACACAATTTTTCCAGCGTTCCGAATCTTGGCGAATGGATAAAATTTTGTATTAAAATGATTAGACCTCAAGGGCATTTTTATATGATTAATCGAGCTGAAGCCTTGGAAGAAATTCTTTTTCATATTCATGGAAAACTCGGCAACATTAAAATCACTCCTTTAATTTCAAAAAAAGGGCAAAATGCCAAACGAGTTATCTTTTCGGCTCGTAAAGATTCAAGGACTCCGCTTGTTTTGCAGCCTCCTCTGATAATCCACAATGATACCGGTGAATACTCTCCTCAAGCTGAGGCGATCTTGCGAGGTGGACAAACTCTCGGTTCTTGGGTTTAGTATTTGACTCTCTTATTTGTTTTGCATATATTGGTTCTGCACTTTAATTAGTGTCGGGCTTTCAACGGCTCTTATAGCGTACGGTGTTAGGATATAACATCGTCAATTTGTTATCTGCTCAACACGGATAACAATGAATATATCCCCGACTCCATAATATGGTCGGGGAGCTTTTGGTGTATGTTCAGAAGTCTTTGGACTTTAAAGACCAAAAGAGTCATGTTACGCTATATGATTGTTGAACTCTCCGACCACCTTATTGTTTAAGGTGGTTTTGTTTTTACCTAAACAAAGAGTTGGACTAATATCATGACTAAAGAACTACATCTGTTTATCTTGTGGGAAAAAGCTCGCAATAAACAAGAAGAAATCATTAACGACATCAAACAACATCTGAAAATTATCGAGTGTTATGAAATTTTGTGGAGCAAAAATAAGGTTGAATATTTGTACTATTTCAAAAGCATTTTTTGAAACTGGCTGCTCGAGTGCTTCCTTTTAAATCATGGCGGCATAAAGCCAGAAGCATGATAAAGGCTTGACAGAAAAATATTTTCCTTTTATAAGCAAGGTGTCCGAGAGCTCTCGCCAGGAGAGCTTTAACTAATAATAACAGGTTTGAAAACCTGACTAACCGGAGAAATAATATGAAACGCACATATCAACCCAGCAAATTGGTAAGAGCTCGTCGTCACGGTTTCCGTGCTCGTATGGCCACTGCCGGCGGACGCAAGGTTTTAGCCGCACGCCGTGCAAGAGGACGTAAAAAAATCTCTGCCTAAGAAAATGGAAGTTCTTGTCTTAAAAAAGAGAAAAGAATTTATCAGAGTCGCCAAAGGATTTAAGGTGGTTATGCCTTCTTTAATCCTGCAGGCGACTCAAAGTTTATGTAGAGAAGGAAAGAGAGCTGACGCCAAATGCTGTTTTCTTGGATATACGGCAACTAAAAAACTTGGCAAAGCACACATCAGAAATCGTACAAAACGCCGCTTGCGTGCCGCCGCCGACAAATTATTTGCTCAATTCGGCGTAGCTCAAACAGATTATGTCTTAATCGGACGATTTAATACCGCTTCCGTCGACTTCAATGTATTAATCTCTGATATGAAGAAGGCTCTCTTTGAGATAAACCTCTTGCTTGAAAAACATAAGAACAACTGTGAGAAAAAAAATGATCAGACAGCTCATGATCTGGTTGATTAGATTGTACCAAAAAGGAATATCGCCTTTTTTGCCCCATGTGTGCCGATTTAGGCCAAGTTGTTCGGAATATTTTATTCAGGCTCTTATGATACATGGCGTTTTTAAGGGCTCTTATCTCGGTATTCGCAGAATATTGCGCTGTCATCCTTGGGGAGGACATGGGTTTGACCCCGTTCCTCCAAAAGAAAAATTAAAATAATAAGTTATCTTACGGGCTTGCTTTAGAAAGGATTTTATAATAAATATAGCAGTGCTGTCTGTGTTATTAAGGAGTTTTAGTTTATGAAAGAAGATATGAAGGGTCTCTATGCTGCCATATTGTTATCTATGGTCGTCATTTTTGCCACCAATTGGTTGTTTCCCAAAAAAGAAAACCCTCTGCAAACAAACGCAGAACCAATTGCTGCGGAATTAAAAACTGAGACCGCTGATAAATTTGTCCAGACAGCAGAAACTTCTGATATTGCAACAATCCTTAAAGAAGACAAACGTATTGCATTAAACAACGAAGCAATCAGCGGCTCCATTCGTATCAAGGGCGCTCGTTTTGATGAGCTGTATCTAAATAAATACAAAAAAACTCTAGACGCGGATAGCCCGGATGTTGAACTGTTGGCGCCGGCTCAATCCAATATTCCTTATTATGCTGAATTTGGTTTTATTGATGCTCAAAACAAACTCAAATTACCAAACAGCGATACATTATGGTCTGTTCGAGGACAGAAACTGACACCTGAAACACCTGTTGTGTTAGAATGGAATAATGGTCAAGGACTTAAGTTTGTTCGAAAAATCAGCGTCGACGAAAATTACATGTTTCGGATTGAGCAATCCGTTGAAAATAACAGCAATTCTAAAATTACGCTTTATCCGTATGGCTTAATTAACAAGGCTTATATCGAAGAAGAGGCAACTTCCAGCGTTGTACACGAAGGAATGAGCGGGGTGCTTAATTCGACCTTAAAAGAAATAAAATATAGTTCGCTTAAAGACGGTAAAAAAGAAGAATTTAAAAGCAAAGGCGGTTGGGCCGGTTTTTCTGACAGATATTGGTTTTCGGCATTGATTTTGAACAATAATCAGGAAAATAATGTTAAATTTGCAAAAATCGCCGAAAACCGCTATCAGACAGATTTTGTCGGCTCTCCAATAAATATTGAGCCAAACAGTGTCGGTACGGTTGAGCATCGTTTCTTTGTCGGCGCAAAAGAAATTACTCTCCTTGATCAGTATGCAAAAGATTTACATATTGATAAGTTTGATTTGGCTGTGGATTTCGGATGGTATTACTTCTTGACTAAACCGTTCTTCTATATCTTAAACTTCCTCTTTAATCTTATAGGAAATATGGGGTGGGCAATCTTGGTATTTGCGGCATTGTTGCGATTGGCGATGTTCCCTGTTGCAAATAAGTCTTATGAAAGCATGTCCAAAATGAAAAAAGTTCAGCCTAAAATTCAGGCTCTGCAAGAAAAATATAAAGATGATAAGATGAAATTGCAGCAAGAAATGATGGAACTTTACCGCAAAGAGAAGATTAATCCCGCTTCCGGGTGTCTGCCGATGCTTATTCAGATTCCGGTCTTTTTCTCTTTGTATAAGGTTCTGAATATCGCCATTGAGATACGTCACGCTCCGTTTATTGGATGGATTAAAGATTTATCCGCTCCTGATCCTTTGACAATTTCGGTTATCACACATTTACCAATCCCCGGATTTTTGGATATCGGTGTTTGGCCAATTGTTATGGGGTTAACAATGTATGTTCAGCAAAAACTCAATCCCAAACCGGCAAATCCAGATCAAGCCAGAATGTTTGCTCTGATGCCTGTGATTTTTATGTTTATGCTCGGACATTTTGCCTCGGGATTGGTTATCTACTGGACGCTTAGCAATATTCTATCCATTGTTCAACAAAAAGTTATTATGAAAAAAATCGGAGTTGATTAATGGCCTTTGAACCAGAAGATTTTACAGCCTCGCAACTTGAAGCTGCCAATAATCTGTTCAAACGAGGAACAAAATTTGTTCTTGGGGTGGCAGGGTTGGAACAGCTGCCCGCTGACGACCTACCTGAGGTTGCTTTTGCCGGACGATCCAACGTCGGAAAGTCTAGTATTATTAATGCTCTTACAGAACAAAAGGGCTTGGCAAAGACATCAAATACACCGGGACGAACGCAACAACTCAATTATTTTTGTCTCGCAGATAAATTATATTTGGTCGACTTGCCGGGATATGGATATGCGCAAGCTCCGGAGGCTCTGGTCAAAAAATGGCAAAAATTAATCTTTACTTATTTGCAAGGCCGTGTCTGCCTCAAACGTGTTTTTTTGTTGATTGATTCGCGTCATGGTATAAAAAAAGTTGATTTAGACATCATGGATATGCTTGATAAAGCCGCTGTTACTTATCAGATTGTTTTAACCAAAACAGATAAAATCCGTTCCCAAGAACTCCAACGCGTTCTTTTACAGACGAAAGATGAAGTGTCAAAACATGCCGCTGCCTATAACCGCGTTCTTTGCACAAGTTCTGAAAAAAATATCGGTCTTGAGGAATTAAGAGCCGAGATTGTCTCATTTATCTGATTTGCTATTCAATATTTTCTAAAATACACTCAAATGTGTGTTTTTGGGGTGAACAACAGTATGCCCCCGTTTTGACGACAGATGTTATCTCTTTTATGCTAAACATGCGTATCTGATGAAATTTTAAACCATCCAACGAATATAAAAATACAAAATCATTTCCGCGACGTATCACCTTGCACCATAAATCTGAAATCGGAGAAGAAAGGTAGTGCGACGACCAGTCTGATGAAGCTTGGGATGTTATTACGCATCCTATTTGTGGGATAGAAAGATCCGGAGACAAAAACCCCATCTTGGCCCAATTATTACTATCAATGCGAACCATTATTCCGCATTGGTCGGATGATACAGCTGTATTCCAATGCCATTTTAGTAAAAGTGAAAAATTTCCTTGCTTTTCTGTATAGAAAAAGTGCCCATCATCTTTCAAAAAATTGTGATGTTCCGCACACCAAAAATCTGTTTGCGGAAAAGTTTCAACCAGCATTCCCTCCTCTACAAAACGAACATTTTGAGGTTCGTTGTACCAAGAAAAATTCTTCAAAGAGTCCAGAAGCATCAAAAATTCCTTATGTTTTCGTCTGGCAATTGGCGCAGAGCATCTTCTAAAGCGCTATCCGCTTTTTTAGGCGACAAAATCTTTAAGGTGATAATTTGATCTCCTCCCTTAATTCCTTTTCCTTTAAGACGCAATTTTTCACCACCGGATGCATAAGGAGGGATGTTAACAGCAACTTTACCGCTTATTGTCGGAACAGTAATTTTTGCGCCCAAAACTGCTTCTTTTATGCTAATTGGCAACTCCATTATAATGTTGTTTCCTTCTAATGAAAAATAGGGATGTTTATCAACATTGATGGTTATAAACACATCTCCTGCGCTTCCTCCGTTCGGACTTGCTTCTCCCAGTCCTTTGAGGCGCAATGTTTGTCCGGATATTGTACCGGCAGGAATCTTTACATTGATATTTTTACCGTTGATGTTTACAGTCTTTTCATCACCTCGCGCGGCTGCCAAAAAATCAATCCGCATGGTATAATTGATATCGGCTCCTTTACGCGGGCGTCTGGTTTGAGTACCGCTAAAACCTGAAAATCCTCCGCGGCCTCCCGTAAACTGGGAGAAAATATCATTCCCAAAAATTGATGAAAAGTCGAAATCACCGCCATTGAAATTCCCTCCGCCAAAAGGATTGCCGCTATATTGCCCATACCCGCCTCCGGAACCACTAAAACCTGCTCCAAAGCCCGTCGGTTTACCGTCACTGTCAATCTCATTGTTGTCGTATTTTTTGCGTTTTTCTTTATCTCCTAAAATGTCATATGCGCAAGAAATTTCTTTAAACTTCTCGGCGGCATCCTTGTTGTCTTTGTTCAAATCCGGATGATATTTGCGAGCCAATTTACGATATGCCGATTTTATTTCGGCTTCGCTGGCATCTTTGCTTACTCCCAAAACATGATAAAGGTTTTTATTCATTGTTTTAACTCTTTTGCAAAATTCTTTTCTTTATTGCTATATAGGTAGAAAGATGTGCTTTTGCAAGTTTGAGAAAGACTAATTTTCGTTCCGATTTTGGCAGACAAATGTGGCTCGTCTCGCATTGCCTCTGGTCATCGTGATAGCATATAACGCTGCTTGTTTGTTGCCCTTTTCTTGGCAATAAAGTGCTGCTATCGGAGCTACTTCATCAACTCGTATGTCTCGATATTCATAGGTTACGTAAAGTGAGGATTTTTCAACAACACTGATATGCGCCGCCAAACGATTATAATCAGGCTCTTCCCAATAAATTGTCTCCGTACGGGTACAGGCTGCAATAACTCCTAAACACATTAAGCACAGCAATTTTTTCATTCGGACTTCTCCTGAGTTTTTATTTTGCGAACGACGACGGTTTCTTCCTTTTGCGTTGAAAGCGGTGATAATCCTTCAACATATTTACCGCCTTTTTGTCGAATTATCTCTTGCCGACGCGCCGTCATACGCTCAAGAGCCGCCTTATAGTCATATGTCATCGCATTGACCTTTCTGTTTTTTTATATCTTCAGAATAGCATTTTTTTATTAAACAATGCTTAATTAATTTAATTCGTTGTAAATGTCTTTTCCGGCCTTAAGTAAAATATTGTATACTTTACGGTTGGTTGAGTTTTTTGTGCGCGTATTTTGAAGCTTTTCAAGCATTTGCATTAAATCTCTGTTGAATCGTTTGTTTTCTCTTAGTTGCTCAATTGCGCTTAAATTTTCTTCATCATCAATTTTGTAATTTACTACTGCCTTTAGTGTAGCTATATATTTTGCATCGTTTTGTGCCGCATATTGTGCAGAACAAGGCGAGCTTAGTAAAAGACAAAAAACAAAAATCGCTAAAATGATGCGCATGGAAAACCTCCCTTAAAAGGTTGTTTTAATCTTGATAAATAATATACTACAAATATTAGAATCGATTAGCCACGACTTTTTGAAAGTTATTAAACATGAAAAAATTACTTTGGGCTCTTTTTGACGACCGAACGGGAAGTGTCGGACAAGCTAAAGGCATTATTATGGCTCTCAAACACAATCTTGATGTTGTTGAAAAAAAAATTGTTTATACAAGGTGGGCCGCTTTACCAAATTTTATTCGAGGAAAATCCCTATTAGGCGTAAATATTAAGGAAAGTTCTTCTCTTAAAACTAATATATATCCGGATTTAGTTCTTTCCGTTAGCAGACGCACACTTCCTATTGCCCGCTATATTCGTAAGATGTCCGGAAATAAAACCAAAATTATCCAGCTTATGTATCCCGGAAAAACAGGCATTAAAGATATTGAATTGTTAATACTTTCCGAACATGATCGCAAAAAGAACTCTCCTCAAAATTTCTTTTATATTACGGGATGCCCTCATCGGGCATCTACAGAAGTTTTAAAAAATGCTAAAAAAGATTGGGAATCTGTTTTTGCTCCTTTGCCCAGACCATGGACAACGGTTATTATCGGCGGAGCTATTAAAGGAAAACCGTTTAGCGTTGATAATGCCAGATTACTGGCACAAGAAATTCTTGATTTTAAACAAAAACAAGGAGGTTCTATTCTGATTACAACATCAAGACGCACCGGCGACGAACCTCAAAATGTTATTATGGCTTACCTAAAAGATATCCCTGCCTATACTTTCCTATGGGGAGAAAAAAAAGAAAACCCTTATATGGGCTTTTTGGCCTGTGCCGATAATCATGTTGTTACAGGAGACACCGTATCAATGTGTAGTGAGGCCTGCAGTACCGGCAAACCTGTTTTTATTTTTCGCGGACATAATTGGCTCACAAAAAAACATTTGCGATTTGTGCAATCTTTATTTGATGGTGGTTATGCCGTTGCTCTTGAAGATGAAAACGCTTTCTCATTCACTCCTTCGAAGCGTCTGGATTGCGCAAACCTAATTGCAAACAAAATACTAGAAATCAGGTAAAAAATAATCTTCCAAAGTTGCATCTTGAGCTTGTGTTGATGCGATTTCTTTAATATCGTTTTTACGAGTAGCCACAACTTTTTGGAACATACGTCCAAAATAGGTGCTTTTGCGCCAGACAAAATCTATCTTATTTTTTGCAAAAGTGTCTATCTCACGATCCCACAACTTTTCAACAAACGGATGACGCAGACGATTATACATGCGGACAACGTAGCGCAAAGGATGCCAATAAAGCGGATTGTGATAATCAATAAATATCGCACATCCTCCATCTTTTACCGCATTTAACGCATTGTTTATGACCTTCATTTTGGTCACAATGGGCAACTCCTGCAAGAGTAAAAAACATAAAACGACATCATATTTTTTATCAATTTTAAGTGTTGCGGCATCTTGCTCAAAAATATGCAGGCACGGGTAAACCGCTCCATATTTTTCTTGATTGCGAGATACCTGAAATGGATTAACATCAATGATATCATATTGACCATAAGCGCCAACGGTTTGTGCTACTTGATCAATTTCATTGCCGAAAACTAGCCCCATTTGCAGTACATTTTGATTCATCTTAATATTACGCAAGGCTGAGGCTACTAATCTGTCATACTGAAAAAAAGTACGCAATCGAGCTGAAAATTTAGTATCTAACGCTTCACTTGCTGTTATGCTGTTATAACGATCCCCGTATACAAAACTACTGTACATCGGAATTTGCGAAGTTTTTTTCTCACTCATTATTTTTCTCCAGCTGACATATATGCTGCTTTACCTGCATAATACTCTGTTCATACAAAGTTTTACTATCTTTTATTTGTTTTGACAATTGCTCAAAACGTTTTTTTAGGATATTTTCTTCTATCTTGGTGCATAAAACAGAAAAATCTTCCATCCCAAAAACTAAACTGCTTGAGCGCCAATTATGAAATTTTGACCGGCGAACACTCCAATCAAGAGTCTCCACTTCATGCCAAGAAATTTGGGATTGCTCAAGATATTCTGCCCATAAAAGCAATAGTTTTTCTTTACCGAAGATATTATAATAGGTTTGTAATTGTTTTGGATTAAAAATCATTTCAGAATACCCAATTTTTGTGCCTCGGCAACTGCTCCTGTTCGATTATAAACGTTAAGAAGTTTTAAGATTGCCGTCACGTGTAGTTTTACGGTTCCTTCCGTCAATCCTAACTCATAAGCAATTTGCTTGTTTGATTGACCTTTGGAAATTAGTTGTAAAACTTCAATTTGCCGCGGAGAAAGTATCTTGGCGTTATCCGAAGACGCGGGTATATCCTCTATCTGTTTCAACAAATCAAATTCATCTTGCTTGGTATCTTGCAGTAATTCCGGCGGAATATAAACCCCTCCTGACATTACCAAGTTAACCGCACCCACTATTATCGCATTGGATGATGTTTTGGGAATATAGCCTGCGGCTCCAAGCTCAATTGTTTTTTGGACGACTTCCTTATCAAAAACCGCCGATAAAATTATAATCGGTGTCTCGGGCAAAGTATTGTGAATTTTTTCAAGAGCTTGCAACCATTTTGCTCCTGGCATGGCCAAATCGGTAAGTATCAAATCAAAATCGCGTTGATGAGATATAATTTCAAAAATCTCAAGATAATCTTTGGCCAAACATAACTCTATTTGAGGAAAAGAATCCGTAAGAATCATCTCTAATCCTTTGAGAAACAATTCGTGATCATCTGCAATTAAAACTTTCATATCATTCTCCTTTGCTCCAATCTCCGCAAACAGCCTGCCATATAGATAAAGCGGCGCAAGCTGCCGTCTCTGCCCGTAATATTCTTGGCCCTAATGACACTCCGCAAGCAAATGGCAAGCTGTCAATCAACTCTTTTTCTTCTGATGAAAACCCTCCTTCGGGACCAACAAGTATAGCTGCGGGCTGATTCTTATATGCGTTAAACAGCTCTAAACAATCTTTACCGCTTAAAGTTTCGTCCAAAAAAAACAATCTTCTTTCTTGTGGCCAAGCACATAACAAATCTTTCAGACGAACAGCTTCTTTTATGATGGGAATATCCGTTCTTTCACACTGTTCCGCGGCTTCTTTTGCTTGTGCTGAGAAACGCTCCGTTCTGACTTTTTCTGCTATGGTGTTTTGTGTTATTATCGGAACAATTGTATGAACACCAAGTTCGGTTGTCTTTTCTATTACAAAATCCGTTTTGTCTTTTTTGAGAGGTGCAAAAAGCAACCAAATGTCGGGGGCAAGTATTGAATTATTGACTCTGAAATCTACTCTTATTGAGCAATGCTTCTTGTCGGCTGTGACAATTTGACATTCATATTCACCATCTTTCG
This sequence comes from uncultured Alphaproteobacteria bacterium, assembly GCA_944393685.1. Classification (GTDB taxonomy): domain Bacteria; phylum Pseudomonadota; class Alphaproteobacteria; order RF32; family CAG-239; genus CAZU01. The sequence continues at coordinate 305,206 of CALYAW010000001.1, read as the reverse complement.
CGTTAAAACAGTTCAAAGCAGCCCCTTTTGTTAAACGCATTACATTGCATAAATAATGAGAATCTTGAGGATTTAACTCAATAATCCTCCCTAAAATTAAAGACGTATCCGTATATAATCGAATTTTATTTTTCAAGCGTACGCTCATCCGTTGTATACCTTAAATTCTTTGGCATAAAATCCAATTTGATGTTTCTTATCTCTTTTTTATGGAATATGTTAATCTCATAGTAGTAAAATTTTGGTTACAACCAGTCAATTTTATCGGGTTTGATAATGCTTATTACAATTGATGGACCTGCCGCCGCAGGAAAAGGAACTTTAGCCGGAAAATTAGCCGCTAAATATGGTCTTGCTTATTTTGATACAGGTATGGTTTATCGTGCCGTCGGGTTAGAAATGTTGCTTAATAAAAAAAATCTTTCTGATACCGATGCCGCAATACGTTATGCGCGAGAACTTACTTTTCCGAGAATGATGGAATTGTCTCAAAATCCTGAATTTCGCTCATTGGCTGGAAGTAAAGCAGCTTCCGTTGTCGCAAGCATTCCTGATGTTAGAAAAGCATTATTGCAAATGCAGCAAGATTTTTCAAAAAATCCTATCTTTGCTGATGGCTCTCCCGCATGTGGCGCCATTTATGACGGAAGGGACACGGGAACCGTTGTTTGTCCTCTTGCAGAAATAAAACTGTTTGTTACTGCGTCTCCTGAAGTCAGAGCTAAGCGACGTTATAATGAATATCTGCAAAAAGGTCTAGATGCAGACTATACAGAAGTACTTGAACAAACCGTTGCCAGAGACAAAAATGATTTTTCCCGTGAAAGCAGTCATCCCGCAAAAGACGCTGTTATTTTTGATACCTCAGATCTCTCAATTGAAGAAGTTTTTGCAAAAGCCTGCGAAATTATCGAGAATCGAAAGAAAACTCTTGAAAAATAAATATTTGCGTGTATAAATGAGACACTCTTTAAATACAAGGGTGCGCTTGTTATTGAGTCTTTATAACCACGCACAAGTCCGCTCCTCTTTTTTATCTCTGGAGAATGGCATTTTTGAAACATAAATATTTATGATTAATACTGAAGTTAAAATCCCTGAAATGACTGAGAATTTTGAAGACTTGCTCAAAGAGCAATTCGGCGACAACGGTATTACCGGCTCGGTTGTTAAAGGTACAATTATCAAACTTACTCCCGATTTTGCGACTGTTGATGTCGGCCTTAAATCAGAAGGTCGTATTCCTTTGCGTGAATTCGGTCAAAAAGCTGAACTCAAAGTCGGCGATCAGGTTGAAGTTTATGTAGACCGCTATGAAGACAAAGACGGAAACATCGTTTTGTCTCGTGAAAAAGCACGTCGTGAAGAAGCATGGCAAGATCTTGAAAAATGCCTCAATTCCGGCGAGCGTGTCAATGGTGTTATTTTTGGTCGTGTTAAAGGCGGATTTACCGTTGATCTCAACGGCGCTATTGCTTTCTTACCCGGCTCTCAAATTGATATTCGTCCGATCCGCGATATTACTCCGCTGATGGGAATTACTCAGCCTTTCCAAATTTTGAAAATGGACAAAGTTCGTGGCAATATCGTTGTTTCTCGTCGTGTTGTTTTGGAAGAAACAAGAGCAGAAGCACGCGCAGAACTTATCAATGATCTCAAAGAAGGTTCTGTTCTTGAAGGTGTTGTTAAAAATATTACTGACTATGGTGCGTTTATTGATTTGGGCGGCGTTGACGGATTGTTGCACGTTACCGATATCTCGTGGAAACGCATTAACCATCCGGCAGAAGTGCTTTCTGTTGGTCAAACAGTTAAAGTTCAGGTTATCAAATTCAATGAAGACAACCAACGCATTTCTTTGGGTATGAAACAACTTGAATCCGACCCATGGCAAGCTGTTGCCGATAAATATAAAGTCGGTGAAATCTATAGTGGTAAAGTTACAAACATTACTGACTATGGTGCTTTCGTTGAACTTGAAGATGGTATTGAAGGCTTGGTTCACGTTTCTGAAATGAGCTGGACTCGTAAAAACGTTCATCCGGGCAAAATTGTTTCAACATCTCAAGAAGTTGATGTTAAAGTTTTGGAAGTTGATGTTGACAAACGTCGTATCAGCCTCGGTATTAAACAGTGCACTCCGAATCCTTGGGCTGCTTATGTTGAAGAGCATCCTGTCGGATCCGTTATCAGTGGAAAAATTAAAAACATTACCGAATTTGGTCTGTTTATTGGCTTGTCGGATGAAATTGACGGCATGATTCATTTGTCCGATATCTCTTGGGACAAAGCTGGTGAAGAAGCCGTTAAAGACTATACCAAAGGTCAAGATATTGAAGCAAAAATTATTGATGTTGATGTTGAAAAAGAACGCATCAGCCTCGGTATTAAACAATTGACCGAAGATACTGTTTCTTCCGCCTTGGAAGGTTTCAAAAAAGGTGATATCGTTAAAGCAAATGTTGTCGGAAACGATGATAAAGGCGTTAACGTTGAAGTAAACGGTGTTGCGGCTTACATTAAAAAAGCCGATTTGTCTAAGGAAAAAGCTCAACAGAATCCGGAAAATTATCAAGCCGGTGATGTTTTAGAAGCTAAAGTTACTTCCGTAGACAAGAAAAATGCCAAACTCGGTTTATCCGTTAAGGCTTTGGAAATTGAAGAAGAGAAAAAGGCTTTGGAAGAATATTCTTCTGATACCAGCAACTCTGCTCTCGGCGATGCCTTGGATGCGGCTTTGAAAAAGAACGCTTAATAATTATTTGAAGCTATACTCTTAAATAATTAGTTCTTATAGAAACGACAGTTATTTTAACTGTCGTTTCTTTTTTATAAGGCATCCTTTTCTTTTTGTTGATTTTTGTCAAAAAACGAAATATATATTCTTTGTTTGTACTTATAGATATTAAATAACCCAAAAAATTATTTTAAAATGAAAACAAAAAGAATCCAATTTACCTCTTTAGACGAGGCGCAGAACTACTTTGCTAAGAAAAATGTTTTGCAAATGAGCTTGACAGAAGCTGTTGAAACAAAATACATAGCCAAAACTATTTTGCATGTTTTACAGCAAAACGACGCTCCCGGTGTTGAAACAAACTTCTGGTATATGCTATATCGGCTTAGTGAAGAGCGTCTGCAGAAACTCGGATATAAAGACATGGAAGTCAATACGGATACCGTCCTTAAAGTTGTCCATATTTTTCCGAAAGAAATGATGCAAGAACAGCCGCAGTTTCTTGCTCGGCACATGTTTGAACATCTCTCAAATGAGGAACTGGAAGGATTGCTCAATCAAACTCTTGAAGAAAAACCTCTTAATGAAGAATTGCTTCGGTTAATACGTGCCGAATACGCACGGCGAAACAAATTGAATTAATGCTTAGGTTTATAAAAAAAGCCCCGCTCATGCAGGGCTTTTTGCTTTTCTAAAAAATCTATCTGACAAAAATTTGAACTTCAGAAGAACTAACATTGCCCGTTTTAGCAGAAAGATTTATTTTATCGGCACCAACACCCATATCTATTAAATCTTGGAAAATTTGAGTGGCGTTGTTCTTAGCTCCGGCTGAACTTCCGTTTGCCGGACTGACTGCAACAACATCAAAGATAACCGACGGCTTTTTGGCTCGTGCGCTGTTAACCGCTTGCTTTAGACCTTCTTTGTATTTGTTTCCGGCCTTATTAAGTTTGGCAACAAATAACGGACTTCCGCTGCCAATTGCCTGATTTGAAATTCCAAAACGAGAACCTGTCGCTGCGGATGTGCTAAGCGGAACATTGTTGACGCCATAGCTTCCGACCTTGATAGCAGAGGCTAAGCCGGCAATGTTATCGTTGGCTGTAGAAATATACTGTTTTTGACGAACAATATCACTGTTAACTTCATTTAAAAGGCTGTTCATCAAAATTGAGGTCTGATTAGCTTCATTTTCGAGAATACGCAACTGACGATGATCCTCATCTACCGCACCAGAAATGCTGTATGAAGCTCGGATGGCATCAACCAGATAATCTGTGTTGGCAGCATCTGCAGATACGCGTGCAGCCAACTGACTTAATGCGTTGGTATTTGAATTCATAACCTGAACATTGTTCTGTGCGCCTTCAAGCATGGCAAACATATTCGGGTTTCCAGGTGTTGTACCGACCTGCAACTTGGCTTCTATCATGCCAACAACTTTGTGATATTGAAGCGCATTATTTATCACTGAGGCACGAATCTGTTGCAACTGAGCATTATTGCTGCGAATTGCGGATTGTAGCTGTGTCAATTCGCTACGAAACATAACAACCTTCTGTCCGACAAAAGTTCCGGTGTTGCCACCTTCAGAAATTTTGATAGGTTCAAAATTTGTTGAACCGAGACCGGGAACCGCCTCCTCAGATGCTTCCATAGAGCCGGAAGCAATATTTTCTTGCTCGTCTGAACCGAATAATGACGGGAACAATGCGTCCGACGAATAGGAACAACCGCCCATGACGAACACTGCAAACATCATAAGTGATAATTTTGTTGCTGATTTTGTCATTGAATAAAGCACCTTTTTGCTAAAAAATAGAAACACTTACACTTTTTACACCTTTAACTTTTTTTGTAAAGGAATTTTTGTAAAAAACAAGTGCTAATTTGATGTTATATATATATCTTTCATTACTAAAAGGCAGTTTATGTGCAAATAGATTAAAATTCTTTTAAATTATTGTAATTTTTTGCTTGCAATTATTTTCTAGGTGCGTTAATAAGGTGCTTGCAAATACGATGCACTCGTAGCTCAATTGGATAGAGCATCTGACTACGGATCAGAAGGTTGTGAGTTCGAATCCCGCCGAGTGCGCCATTAAAACCCTCTCTAAAGAGGGTTTTTTGTTTTTTTACATATCTTCCAATTATCTAAAAACAATTTACTTATCCTAAAATTTAAGCTAAACTGAATTTTAGGTATATCGATAGATGTGCTCAGGGCGTCGAAAACCCTTTTAATAACTGCGGTCGTATGCATGCGACCTAAAAAATAAATGCCGACAATTTTGTCTGAATATCGGACGGATGTCGGTGAATAAGGTTTCGGCCAAATAAGCCGAGCCGTTTGCAGTTATACGGTTTTCGAACATCCGCCCGCCTTTAAAAGCGGGTTTTTGTTTTGACCAACAATACAAGGATGTTTTAACCATGTATAAAACAAAAATTTTTTCATGCTTATTTCTCGGAATGATAATTACCTCAAACGCTCATGCTCAGTCCTGCGCAACCGCTCCATCTTGCAGTGAGCTCGGATATACGAACTCTCCCGGTCAATGTTATGGCTCTGAGATGGTTTATTGTCCGTTTGACAAGACAAAAGTTTTTTGTCGTCAGACTAAGTCTTGTGAGGCTATGGGATATAATAAAACAGTTGCTCAATGTTCGGGCAAAAAAATATTTGTGTGCCCCAGTGATTCAACCAAAGTTGCCTGCGATATGGGCGCCATGATTGGTGAAATCAGAATCTGGCCTACGGCTACTGCGCCAAACGGATGGAAACTATGTGACGGGACGTCATTATCAACAACTACCTATAAAGAGCTTTACGCTGTTATTGGTAATACTTATGGCGGTAATAGCACTAAATTTTATCTTCCAAACCTTAGAGGACGTGTACCTGTAGGGACCGGATATGTTTATGCCGGTACAGGATATACTTATGCTCTGGCTGAAACAGGAGGAGAAAACTTTGTACAGCTGACTTCCGACCAAATCCCAGATCATAAACATATAGTTCCTTGGGGCGAGGGCCATAATGATGGCCGTTATTATCCTTGGAGCACTTGGGGAAGCAGTAAATCCGGTTCTGGAGATTCCGACTGGGATAACAAGTGGTTTTTATCCTCTTATATGTACAACCGCACTGGTTATCGCTCTTCTCCAGGCAGCAAATCCTCCGGATGGGGCTCTGCCGGTGCATGTAGTAATGACAGAACTTATACTTGCACCACATCCCGTCATGAAAACAGAATGCCTTTCTTAGTCATGAATTATATTATCTATACCGGTGTATATAATACTCTTGCAAATCCAGAAGAATGGCAATGCCCCATTTGTGGAAAATTCGTCAGTGGTTTAAGTAATACTTGTTTTACTTGCGGTTATGAAAAAGAATAATCTTCAAAAAAGCCTGTTTTTAACAGGCTTTTTTTATTTATGCGGCAAATAAATCTTTTATCTTGTCAAAAAAGCTTTTTGCTTCCGGTTGGCATTTGTCTTCTTTACCAATTGTTCGAAACTCTTCTAACAATTCTTTTTGGCGCGCTGACAAGTTTACCGGTATTTCTACGCGTAGTTTGACAAACAAATCTCCGCGACGTTGTGATCTTATGATTGGCATTCCCTCGTTTTTAATCTTGATTACATCGTCATTTTGTGCTCCGGCATCTATTTTGAGCTCTATTTTTTCCCCATTAACTGCGGGAATCTCAACACTCCCTCCCAATGCCGCGCAACACATTGAAATAGGTATTCTTGTATACAAATTAGCACCGTCGCGGGTATATAATTTGTGCTCTTTTACACTGATAAAAACGTACAAATCACCATTTTCTCCACCTCGTATTCCGGCTTCTCCGCCACCGGAAATTCGCATTCTGGTGTTGTCTTCTATGCCTGCTGGAATCTTAATCTTTATAACTTTTTCTTTGTTTATGGCTCCACATCCTTTGCATTTTGGACAAACTTCCGAAACCTTGCGCCCGCTACCTCCACATTGCGGACATGCTTGTTCCACCACAAAAAAACCTTTTTGTAAGCGAACTTTTCCGGTTCCTTGACAATGAGGACAAATCGGCGCCGGATTGCCGTCTTTGGTTCCGTGACCGTGACAATCTTCACACGTTTCCGATGAAGGAATGGTTACTTCTTTTTCTATGCCGGTGAAAGCCTCTTCCAGACTGATTTCCATATTATAACGAACGTCACTGCCACGAACAGCATAGCTTTGTTGACGCCTGCCTCCTCCCATAAATTCCGAGAAAACATCCGAAAAAATATCGGCAAATCCACCCGCTCCGCCAAAGTTAAAGTCAAATCCACCAAACGGATTAGCCCCACTCCCTCCTGCAAAAGCCTGATGTCCGTAGCGATCATAAGCAGCACGCTTTTGCTCGTCTTTTAAGACCTCGTAAGCCTCGTTAATTTCTTTGAATTTTTGCTCGGCTTCTTTGTTGCCTGGATTGCGATCCGGATGATACTGCATAGCCAAACGCCGAAATGCTTTTTTGATTTCTTCCCCGCTGGCTGTCTTGGAAACTTCCAATATTTCGTAATAGTCTGCTTTTTCTGTCATTGCTTTATTTTTATTTGATTAACAAGTCTTCTTGTATTTAGGTCTTTTATTCTTAAAAAGCAAGCAATTAAATAAAAATTAAGCGTTTTTGCGTTAGAATATCTTATTAAAATAATTTAGACAAAAATTGTTGCCAAAATCGCCAAAATATGATATATATGGTTCTATATTAGGCAACATCTTAGTTTTAGGAGCATCAAAATGGCCAGAACTTTCACCGCAGAAGAGCTTGAAGAAATTCGAAACAGCTCAGAATTCAAGGATTATATGGAAAAAGCCGGAGAAGATGAAACAAATCTTGCTCTGACACATTATTTGCAAAATGAAAAAAATAATGCTTTGTGGGTGCAAAGATTTTCTGCCGCTTCCCAAACCAACAGCTCAGAAATTGCCGACATGCCGGATTTGTCGCAATTGGTTCTCCATATGCGAAATAATTCAATGACGGCCTCTATTCTGGAAGAATTACGCAACGAAATTGATCCTAATGATGCTCGCTCTCTTGATATTCTCAATAAGGTTATTGAAGCATACCGCTCCGGAAAAGACATTGATAAACTCAACGATCTTATCCAAACAGCCGATGATGCCGCTTTGGCAGAAAAAATAGCTCAAGAAGTTGAATATGACAATGCCCTCAATGTTCCCAGAATTAAAACTTCTCATCTTGAAGTTGCTAATATACCGGATTTGTCGCAATTGGTTCTCCATATGCGAAATAATTCAATGACGGCCTCTATTCTGGAAGAATTACGCAACGAAATTGATCCTAATGATGCTCGCTCTCTTGATATTCTCAATAAGGTTATTGAAGCATACCGCTCCGGAAAAGACATTGATAAACTCAACGATCTTATCCAAACAGCCGATGATGCCGCTTTGGCAGAAAAAATAGCTCAAGAAGTTGAATATGACAATGCCCTCAATGTTCCCAGAATTAAAAAAGAAATTGTTGTTCCCGGCCTTGCAAAGAAGCCTCGTGATAATAATTCTCATATAGAAGCAAGAACAATTCCTGATTTGTCTCGCCTTATTTTGCATATGCGCGGTGCAAATGACTCTATGACTGAGCAAATCTTGCAGGAACGCTTGGATGATATTCGGGCAAATCATCCTGATGATAAACGTGCAATTGAGATTTATGAAGCCGTTATTGCGGCCTATCGTACGGGAAAAGGCATTGACAAGCTCAATGACATGATCAAAACCGAAGCCGATGCGGCTATCGCAGAAGATATTGCCCAACAAGTTGAATATGACAATGCCTATGATGTTCCGCGAATCAAGAAAGAACTTATTGTTCCTGGTCCTGGGCCACAACCTGCTCCCGAATCCCGCCCCGCTCCCGGGCCTCATCCAGATCCGATTACATTAAACGGTGTATTGATGCGCGGGTGGAATGCTGATGAATGGCAACAATTGCTTGACGGGCAAAACACCGAATTCCTAAATGCTGTCAATTTTGTTGAAGGCGTTGAAATAACCGCATTAAAAGCTATCGGAAAACTCCCTGATAATTTTGCAGATATGACACCAGATGAGCGTCGAAAAGTGATAGAAGACCTCTCTCCGGTAGAAATGGCCAAATTTAACGGAGCCATGAATGCTGCCAGCCAAAAAATATTGGAAACTTATCCTCCTAAGTTTATGGTCTTTTTGCATAAAAGAATCGGTGAAGAACTCAAAATTGAAGAAGCCAAAAAAGATAAGGATGCAAAAACCATTGATGCTTTGAAACAGCAGCAAGCTCAAATCAATGAAGCTATGATCAAAAAACTTGATGCTTATGTTAAAGGGGAACTGGTTGTTGATCAAACAAATATCGCCGACGTCTATGACGGGGCAACAGAGATGTTTGCTTATCTGAAAGAGCAAAATAAAAATTCCGCTGTCATTGCCAAAGCCGCTGACGAGGCTCAAAAGAAACTTGACGCGGAAATCAAAGTATATGATGAAAACAACGGTTTTGATAAAGTAGAGCCTAAAGATGCAAAAGCTATTGAAAAGGCCTTTGATAAAACATCAAAAATGGCTGACGAGCTCAAATTGGAGGATTATCCTGAAATCAAACAAATGATTGACGGCCTTGAATTTGAGACTGACGAGCAGAAAAAAATCTTTACCGACATCATTAAAGAAGAAGCCGCAAGACAGGCTGCCATTAAAGGTTTCTCTTCTAATGATGATGAACTTAAAAACAAATTTGCGGATGCTTATAAAGAAGCTGCAACCGTCCAAATTGGTGCCTTACTCTCAACTAACGAACTATTAAAGTTTGAGGCTAAAAAAGACCCGAAGGATATTGATCCTAAAGTTCTTGAAGCTAATGTTGCTCAAGCAATTACTGATATTAAAAACGGCAAAAAGGTTCAAATATCCAAAAATGCCGCTATGGCCCATGCCGCAGATGCCGTTAATAGTGCCGCGGGCTGGTTAAACCGTTTGGCAACACGCAAAAATTCAAACGGTCAAACTACTGGTATTGGTGTTAATGCGCCGGTTTTGAAAAAAATATTTAACAAAATCCAACATATTGATAAAACCTGTATAAAGCGTTTTGGACCGGCTTATGAAACCTTACGCAGTTACAAAAAAGCCGTTGGGCAAAATATGATAAGCCAAATTGTAAATCAAGGTGCTCGCTACGGTATAAATGCCGCATGTATGGCTCTTGGTCAGCCTGGTCTCGGAGCTCCTTTGTATGCCGCTTTCTATGTCGGTCAGGCAACTTGGAGACTGCGCCAACAATACAAACTTGAAAAAGAACAACTTGCTAAAGAAGGAAATGGCAAAAAACTCAGCTTCTGGGGCTTTATGGGAAGACATGTTCCTGAGATTGCTCAAACGACATTGATTACCGCAGCAACTTTGGTTGGTGGCGTATGGGGCGGAAAAGCCGTTGAAGCTCTCGGACACGCCTTACCTCTGGATAGATGTTTGTCCTACGCCGGTATGGCTATCGGCGGATGCACTTCTTTGATTAAAGGCTTTAGAGCCGCTCGAAAAGAAGGAAACAGCGTTTGGAAATCTCTAACCAAAAGTTTCGGAAATACAGCGCTTTCCACAGGTACGGCTCTGGCCTGCGGATACGGAATCGGTGCAGGTATTAACGCATTAGATACAGGCCTGCATTCCTCAGGAAACTTTGGCGAGCACATGACTAAAGATATTACTGCCGATGAATATCGCCAAAATGCTGATGATACAGTTCATTATCATAAAGAAGCTATCGCCTCTGCCGAAGATACCGCAAGATATGCTCAGATGTCTCCAGAACAACTCAATGAGGCCGGAATCATCGTAGAGGGAATTGATAAAGAAACCGCTCAAGGGATGATGAGCCTTTCCGATCAAAAATTGGCAGAGCAAGGTATTGTCCGTAGCGAAACAACCGCTGATGATCCCTATGGAATCAAGGTAATTGATACTCCTGCCGGTGTTTCTATTACCTATCCTGATAACTTTGCTGAAAATGCCAAAGATATTATGTCTTTGTGGACAAGAGACGTTCCTGGGTTGTTGGAGGATAATGTCTCTGCCTTGAAAGATATCATCGACAATACTAAAGCCGATCTTTTGGCAAGAGGAATTAGCCAAGAAATCGATCCTTATCGTGTTTTAATGATTGCCGGTGACTGTGGCGCACAGATGGTTAATGCTGATGTAGACACCAACATGAACCATGTAGATTTGCAGCAAAAATATGATTGCAACCTACCACAAAACACCTTATCTCATATGCATGCAAACGGTGAAGATATGGAAGCTGTTCGAGGTAATCACAAGGTGCTTGGAACCGATTGGTGTGCTCAACATGGTTTCTCTGAAGATGCTATCAAAGCTGTGGCCGGAATTACAGATGCCGACGGAAAAATTATTCCTGAAAAACTAACTCCCGATGTCATGAAAACTATTGTAGCTCTTGATATGGTCACTTCTGAGCATAATGAAGTCGGACACACAGACGGAGCACCAATTCATACTGACGGTGTTTTAGACAGAAACGCTGCCGTGGTTGATGGAAAATACACCCATGCCGAAGCAGGCAAAGGAGAGTTATATACTACTTATGCCAATGCTCAAGGTATGAATATAGAGAAAACTGAGGAACAAGCTCATTTTGAAAGACTTGATCAATTGTCAAAAACCGAAATGCAGCAAGAAATTCCAATGACTACAACTTTCGACCGCTACTGGAGCAAAATAAAGTCTGTATGCCTACTTGGAAGAACCGGCGCTAACGGAAAAGATAAAGAAAAAGACAAAGATATTCGTCCTGCTCGTACTGATGACAAAACAAATGCCGCCTTGCGAGCTGCTGTTAGCGGCAAAGGTTCTGCATCAAAATAGAGCTTGTTCTTATTCAAAAAAATCCCTCTGATTTCAGAGGGATTTTTTTGAGTGTCAATTATAAGTTATTTTACCTCTTCAAAATCGGCATCAACAACTTTTTCGTCACCAGATGGTTGGTCTGCTACCGGCTGTTCGGCTCCCGCGGCACCTCCGGCGGCCTGAGCTTGAGCCTTATACATAGCTTCGCCGAGTTTCATAGATGCCTGCATCAAACTCTCTGTCTTTTCTTTGATAACAGACAAATCTTCAGCTTCAAGAGCTGTTTTGAGAGCTTTTATTTCATTCTCAATCGCTTCTTTTTCGGCACTGCTTATCTTATCTCCGTGTTCTTTCAACGTTTTTTCTGTTGAATGAACCAAAGATTCACCTTGGTTTTTGGCTTCAACCAACTCTTTTTTCTTTTTATCTGCGTCGGCATTGGCTTCGGCGTCTTTAACCATCTTTTCAATATCGGCATCTGACAAACCACCGCTGGCTTGAATACGAATCGCCTGTTCTTTATTGGTTGCTTTGTCTTTGGCTGAAACGTTTACAATACCGTTGGCATCAATATCAAACGTTACTTCAATTTGCGGCATTCCTCGCGGTGCAGGTGGAATACCTACCAAATCAAATTGACCAAGCAGTTTGTTATCTGCTGCCATTTCACGCTCTCCTTGGAAAACACGAATCGTTACTGCGGTTTGTCCATCTTCTGCCGTAGAAAATACTTGTGATTTACGGGTGGGAATCGTTGTATTGCGGTCAATCAATCGTGTAAACACACCACCTAAAGTTTCAATACCTAAAGACAGCGGTGTAACATCAAGTAATAACACATCTTTTACGTCGCCCATCAAAACACCACCTTGAATAGCGGCACCAACGGCAACAACTTCATCCGGATTGACGCCTTTATGAGGCTCTTTGCCAAAAATCTCCTTAACTTTTTCTTGGACTTTTGGCATACGTGTCATACCTCCAACCAGAATAACCTCACTAATATCTGAAGGTGTTACTCCGGCGTCAGCCATTGCCTTTTTGCAAGGCTCTACTGTCTTATCTATCAAATCTTCTACTATAGACTCTAATTTTGCGCGACTCAATTTGATATTAAGGTGTTTAGGTCCGCTGGCATCTGCCGTAATAAACGGTAAGTTGACTTCTGTTTGTGTTGTAGAAGACAATTCAATTTTGGCTTTCTCGGCAGCTTCTTTTAGACGTTGCAAAGCTAAGCGATCTCCGCGCAAGTCTATGCCGCTCTCTTTTTTGAATTCGTCGGCAAGATAATTAACCAATCTTTGGTCGAAATCCTCACCGCCCAAGAATGTATCACCATTGGTGGATTTTACTTCAAAAACGCCATCACCGATTTCCAAAATAGAAATATCAAATGTACCACCACCTAAGTCATAAACAGCAATCGTACCAGAGGCTTTCTTATCCATACCATAGGCAAGAGCTGCCGCCGTCGGCTCATTGATAATTCTCAAAACTTCCAAACCTGCTATTTTTCCGGCATCTTTGGTTGCTTGACGCTGAGAATCGTTAAAATATGCCGGAACCGTGATAACGGCTTTTTCTACTTTCTCTCCTAGATAGCTTTCGGCATATTCCTTAATCTTTTGCAGAACAATTGCCGAAATTTGTGACGGAGCATATTTTTGGCCTTTTACTTCTACCCAAGCGTCTCCATTGTCTCCCTCGATAATTTTGAATGGAGCATGCTCCTTGTCTTTGGAAACTTCCGGCGAACTATAACGACGACCGATTAAACGTTTGATTGCAAACAAGGTATTTTCCGGATTAGTGACTGCTTGTCTTTTGGCGGGAAAGCCAACCAATCTCTCGGTATCCGTAAATGCTACCATAGATGGAGTGGTGCGCGCACCCTCAGAGTTTTCAAGAACTTTGGCTTCTCCGCCTTCCATAACGGCAAAGCATGAGTTTGTTGTACCAAGATCTATACCAATGACTTTATTGCTCATAATTAATCATCCTTTTTATAAAACAAATTTATCTTTCTATTTGCTTATATAGGGACGAAGCCGATGCGATGCAAGAGTAACAAAAATTTTTTTGAATTTTTTTTCAGATATGACTTATTGATTCTAACTGTTTGCACAAACGGACATTTTCCTTGGCCTCTTCAAGACTGATAAGAGGCGTTTTTTTATTTCTTAACATGGCTATAAAATCTGACAATTCGTTTACTAGAGAATCTCCTCCCTTACACAAAACTTCATCATTTTTTGTCAGACACCGCTCTTGAAAATCAATTTTGTATATATTGTTTTTATCATCTATAATCCGCATGCGCCGTTCTATCGGAACATCTGCCCGTATCGCCTCTAAACGAACAATGGTTTTATTCCACAAACGCATCTGAACTACGGCATGTTCATCCCACCGATAATTTGCTGATTTAGAAACTTCTGCCGTCTCAAAGTCTATGCCGGCCAATGAATTTACTATGGCCAAATCATGTATCATTAACTCTGAAATGATGTGTGTCTGTTTTAGTCCGGGATTGGCAGACGTCCTTATTCCTGAAATGGATAGTACTCTGCTGTTTGCCAACTCTTCCTTCAGTCTGATGACCGCTGGATTATAGTTTTCCGTATGGCCAATTAAAATCTCTGTTTTTTGAGCTAATGCCTTTTTCATTAACAACAAACATTCCTCTTCTTTCGCGGCAAATGGCTTTTCTATAAGACAAGGAATTCTTTTTTCCAGAATATAATTTGCTATTTCGTAATGGCTTTCTGCCGGTGTGGAAATTATAACCGCGTCTACTTTGCGCTTATTTATATCCGTCAGATTTTCAAAATAAGGAACCCCCAACTCCTTTGCTTTTGAGATTGAAGATGAAAGTGTCGAATTTAGTATCCCTACAATTTTAACTTCTTCAACAAAATTATTCCGCAAGCACTTAAAATGCTTGCTTCCCATGTTCTTGCAACCGATAATGGCTACACGAATTTTTTTCATTTAATACCCTTTAGTGTTGATTTCATATCCATTATTTCCATCCACTACGGAATTTGCAAATGCAAAATCCGTCGATGTTAGAGAATGTATTCGATATAAAGTTTCTCCCTGCTCAACACGATCGCCAACCTTTTTAAGCAAATCCAATCCCGCTCCGGGATATTGTCCCGCTCCAGCCAATATTCCTATCTTGTTTATTCTTTCATTATTGATACTTTCAACTACACCGCTCGATGTGGCAACAATATCTCGCGTCAAATGTCCTAACTGCGGTTGAGGCGCTTTGCCTTGAGCATAAATCATTTTATTCATCGCCTCTAAAGCTCTGCCTGAATTTAATATCTCTTTGGCTACCGCATAACCTTGACCGCCTCGCAACTTGGGATCAAATTCCAAAATACGTCCGGCCATAAACAATGATTTTTCAAGCAAATCTTGCGGCGCATCAGGCTTGTTACGCAATACTTTCATGATATCTCGCGCCTCCAAAACGGCTCCGACACCATTCCCTATCGGCTCACTGCCGTCGGTGATAACCGCATCTATTTCTAGGGATAACATATCACCAACATATTCTATCAATTTTCGCAAGCGCATGGCTTCATTGGTAGATTTGATTCGGGAATTTGGTCCTACTGGAAGATCTACCACTAAGTGCGTCACTCCGGTTGCTAACTTTATGGCTAAAATTGAAGCGGCTAAATGTTGTAATTGCGTAAATCCTATATGTCGCTCGACTTTAGATACTATCTTGTTAGCTGCGGCTATAGGCAAACTCTCATAACAAGCTATTGCACCGCGATTTTCTTTTACTAATTTTATCAGTTTGTCTTCATCTATGTCTACATTGGCTAAAACACCAAAAGTATCTGCCACTCCGGCACATGATGTCAACGAGCGAGAGCATGTGGTGGGCATGGGCAAACCGTAAGCGGCAATAATCGCATTAATGATAATGTCAACTTTATTGCCAGGAACTCCTCCAAAGCAATGATAATCTACAACTATGCTTTCATTATCCCAACGAATTATGTCGTCTCCTATAAGAGCTTCTGTTAATGCCAAAACTTCAGATGCTGTCATAAAAGAACCAGATGCAACCAAAAAAGCTGCTATATCTAAGTTAGAATAACGTTTTGCAACAACATCGTTAATCACCGATGCATATTCATTGGCACTCAGTATATTTCCGGCAACCTTACGACGAACTATCGGCAAACTCGGTGCCGGAGGAGCAAGAGTTATGGAAACATTAGCTCCTTCCGGAAGATTAATGTATTGAAAGGCCTCATTGTTTAACCCCAGTTCATTGGGCTTTACAATCTTGGCATCATCCGTAATCTCTAAAAGCGCATAAATAGGCTGCATACCTCCATGAATTTCTACTTTGGTCATGGTCTTGATATCATCAACTTTATAGGCGCTGCAATCACTATGTATATAGGCAATATTCTCATTAAAAGAGCTTATAGCAACATGTTTGAGATTAAGCATTTTTTGTCCTTTG
This sequence comes from uncultured Alphaproteobacteria bacterium, assembly GCA_944393685.1. Classification (GTDB taxonomy): domain Bacteria; phylum Pseudomonadota; class Alphaproteobacteria; order RF32; family CAG-239; genus CAZU01. The sequence continues at coordinate 289,057 of CALYAW010000001.1, read as the reverse complement.
AATACAATTCCGCTATTTTGCTAATTATAGCCAGACAGAGTTTAATATTGGTTAATAAAGACTGCTTCAAATCTTATGTATTTTACTTTTATGCCCCTTAAATAAAAGCCCCTTTCAAAGGGGCTAAAAACTATTTACTTTCTATTGCTAGCTGATTAATTTGTGGCTTTTGATGCGCCAAGATACTGATAACTCGGATTAAAGTATCTCTCATCTCAGGCCTGCGAACTACAATATCAACCATGCCGTGTTCTTTAAGGTATTCTGCTTTTTGGAAGCCTTCCGGCAATTTTTCGCGAATAGTCTGTTCAATTACTCGGGCTCCTGCGAATCCGATTACACATCCTTTTTCCGCTATATTAATATCACCAAGCATGGCAAAAGATGCTGAAACGCCTCCCGTAGTCGGATCCGTTAAAATGGAAATAAAAGGCAAGCCTTTTTCTTTTACCATGTTGACCGCGGCTGTAGTACGAGCCATCTGCATTAATGATAAAATTCCTTCTTGCATGCGAGCTCCGCCTGAGGCCGATATTGTTATTAATGGATAGCCCCCTCTCATGGCAATATCTCCCGCTTTGACAATACCCTCGCCAACTGCCGTACCCATGGAGCCGCCCATGAAACCAAAATCAAGAGCCGCAATAACACATGTTATCCCACCAATCTCTCCTTGGGCTACCTTTATCGCATCATCATTACCGGTATTTTTGCGATATGTTCTCAATCGATCAGTATATTTTTTGGAATCCTTAAAGCTCAACGGATCTTCTTGCAATTTTGGCAGTGTAATCAACTTATAATTACCATTATCAAAAAGCATCTCAAAACGACGATTTATCGGTAATCGCAAATGGTGGTCACACCCACTGCAAATAAAATCATTTTTCTCAAGCTCTTTGTTAAAAAGCATTTTACCGCATTGCGGACACTTGGTCCACAAATTGTCCGCAATTTCTTCTTTTGCTGTTATTTTCTTTATTTTCGGACGTACAAAGTCGGATAACCAATTCATTTTTAACCCCTATTTTCAGTCTGCTCGGAAGTTTCTGCTTTGGATGAAGAAAAAAACTTTTTGATTCTTTCACCAAACCCTGATTTAGGCTGCGACGACTCAACTTCCTTAAGCGTTTCAAGATTTTCTTGAAGAACTTCCATTTCTTTGACTAATTTTTGTTGTTCTTTGTTTAGTCTTTTATTTTGTTTCTTCTGATGTCGTAACGATGCTCTCACTGGCGCATAAGAAAGCCATGAAAAAAGAGCCCCAAAAACAAATCCCGTAAAAACAAAGAAAAGAACTGCGACACTCAATGAAACTGTTATCTCTATACTAAACGGCCACAAACTGAACGTTGCCAAATCGTTATTCACAAAAGAAAAAACGAGTAACACAACAACGACAGGAACTCCTATCAGCATTTTTATAAAGCCCATGAGCGCAACTCCTAAATACACTTGTTAAGCGGAATTACTTATTTAATAATTCGAAAAGCTGTTTACCAGTCTTAAAATGAGGAATGTTTCGTTCTTCCACCTTAACCTGCTCGCCAGTACGAGGGTTCTTGGCAATGCGAGGACTACGCGTGCGAACTGAAAATGCTCCAAATCCCCGAAATTCAACCCTATCTCCTGCAGCCAATGAGCTGGTTATTTTCTCAAAAACGACATTGACAATTCGTTCAACATCTTTGAGCATTAAATGTGGGTTTTTACTGGCTACTCTTTCAATTAATTCAGATTTTGTCACTTTTTATACCTCTTTATTTTTAGTTTGTTATCTGTTGCCTTTATCAATATCGTATATTTTTCAAAAAGTCCAATGTTTAAATCAATCGTCATTAGAAACGTGGGAAACTGCCAAAGATGCTTTTTGTTCTCCAAGCTCCAATGCCTCTATTTTTTGAATGCGGCGACCTATCTTTGAAGATGATATCTTTATTCCCTCGACATCTTCGTTAGCCATCTTAAAATGTTTACTTAAATTATCTATGCGAGAATCCAAACGAGATATATCTTCTATCAAAATCCCGACTTCTTTTTGAATGATGCCGGCTTGTTCCCTCATCTTGGCGTCTTTTAAAACCGCTCTTACCGTATTAAGCGTTGCCATCAATGTGGTCGGAGATACAATCCAAACCTTGGCTCGATAAGAAACCTCAACAACATCTGTAAAATTAGCATGAAGTTCCGCATAAACAGCCTCGCTCGGTAAAAACATCAATGCTGATTCTGCCGTTTCTCCGCTAACGATGTATTTTTCAGATATATCTTTAATATGCTTTAAGACCGATGCTCTGAAAAAACGGTTTGCCTCAACCTTCTCTCGATCAGAAGATGCTGCCCGTAATGCGCTGTAGCTTTCTAAAGGAAATTTGGCATCAATAACTATGCTCCCAGGAGGATTGGGCAAACGCAACAGACAATCCGCACGCTTTGAATTTGACAATACTGCTTGAAATTCATACGCAGAGGGAGGAAGAATCGATGTCACCAAATCGTTTAACTGAATCTCGCCAAAGGCTCCCCGTGCTTGTTTGTTCGACAAAACCTCCTGCAAAGAAACAACTTGCTCCGATAAAGATGAAATCTTTTGTTGTGCAACATCTATTTTGGCCAGACGCTCTCTCAGATCAGTCAAGGTTTCCGTCGTCTTAACCGTATTTTGTTGCAAGCCCTCACCAACAGATTTGGTTACCGCCAAAAGCTTTTCATCCATTATTTTTAAAACAGCCAATTTTTGTTCATTAATTGCTTGCGCAATCTTGCTCTGTTCTTGCTGATTGTGTTCTCCTAGTTGCGCCAGACGTCCTGCTAATTCGGCTTGTCCTCGCAATAAAATATCTCCAAAACGATCCATGTTTTGAGATCGGCGACTGAGCAGCATATATACAAAATTTGCTATCAGCGCAATAATAAAAACAACCAATACTATTAGTTGGGTATTATCAATTGATATATTATTTAGACTCTGCAAAATGGCGTCCCATTCTTAAGAATTTTTCGGTTCGACGCTTTTTCAGCTCTTCTCTGCTTTGCGTCTGTAGTTCTTTTAAATGCTTTGCTATACACTCACCTACACGTTCTACCGTTTGCGCCGGATTACGATGAGCTCCGCCAACAGGCTCGGATATAATTTCATCAATAACTCCTAATCGACGTAAATCCTGAGCTGTTAACTTAAGCGCTTCCGTCGCCTCCTTTACCTTATCTGCCGAACGCCACAGAATCGAGGCGCATCCCTCTGGAGAAATAACAGAATAGATAGAATGCTCCAGCATCATAACACGATTGGCCGTCGCAATGGCTATTGCTCCTCCTGAGCCGCCCTCTCCTATAACAACGGAAATGATGGGAACACTGATTTGCAAACATTTCTCTATTGAAGAGGCTATCGCTTCGGCTTGACCTCTTGCCTCTGCCTCAACACCAGGAAAAGCCCCTGACGTGTCAACAAATGCTATAACCGGCATATTGAACTTGTCTGCCATATCCATCAGTCGTTGCGCTTTTCTGTACCCTTCAGGTTTGGCCATACCAAAGTTGTAACGGACCCGAGATTCTATATCATGTCCCTTTTCCTGCCCAAGAACCACAACTGATGTCCCTTGAAAACGACCTATCCCTCCAATCATCGCTTCATCATCAGCAAAACAACGATCTCCGCACAAGGGAACAAAATCCTCTATCAATGCGTGAACATAGTCTAGACAATGCGGACGCGACGGATGACGAGCAACTTGAGATTTTTGCCATGGCGACAAATTGGAATATGAGGCCTTCATCTGTTTTTCAAGTTTGTGCTGTAAACGAGATACCTCTTGTGAGATATCTACATTCTCGTCTTGAGCCAAATATTTAAGGCTTTCTATTTTAGTTTCAATCTCAAAAATCGTTTTTTCAAAATCCAGTATCAGCGTGTTTGTGCTTGTATTCATAGAAAATCTCTTTATTAATTAACGCAAAAATTCTTTCTTTGCATAACACATTTTTTTGCAAAATTCGACTCTTATTTTTCTTTTTGTGCAAGAAGTCGCAATTTTTATTGGAAAAAAAGACTTTATCGACTAGGATATGGATATGTGTGATAGATACAAAGGAGTTCTGCCGTGCTTGCTGTGTCCTTTTTTACGGTTATTTTTTCTTCTCTGCTCTGGTTGATTTATGCAATCCGTTTTATCAAAGATAGTTTGGCCGGAATCTCATTTTTTGATGCCGGAATTGCGAATATCCTGTTATATGCTTTATTGGTATGTGCTCCTATTTTTTTGATTTGGAGTGTGTTTGGTTATATAAATCAATACTTTAATAACAAAAATGTAAATATCCAATTACGTAAATTAATGAGCCAAATGAAAAAAAATCAAGACTATTCTGATTTATTGGCTAGAGTCTTGATTGAATCGGAAGGGCATTTGAAAGATGGCTTTGTTTTAAGCAAATTTGATTTGTTGATTGCTGACATGAACGAACTTTTGTCCGAGACTATTCGCAACTGCAAAATCGCTTCCGCCGAACAGATTGAAAATCTTTGGAATAGAGTCCAAAATGGCGGAAAATGGGCTTTTGGGAAAGTTCTGATAGAAGTCAATAATTCTCAACCTAATTTTAAGAAAAAAGTTTTTGAAAAAGCATCTTTTGATAATATTTTGGCCGGAACAATCATGGAATTCTGCGCCCGCTATCAAGCCGTTGTCAAAATGCTGGAAAAACACGATAGTGATAAAATATTCTTAAATATGATAGAAAATGGTGTTATGGGGAAAGTTTTCTCTATTTTGGCTCCCGTATCCGATGAATTAAGACGGAATCGTGAAGTCTCTCAACTTTTTGAAGACGAAGCTCCTGCACCAAAACCTATGAAAAAACCGATTAAAAAACCATCCCTTCAGCCTGAACCTGTGGATAATCCGAGTTTCTATGACGAAGAGATATCTGAGGACGACTCTCAGCCTTCCATTAAAAAGTCTTTTTTCAGCAAACTTACTGCTTTTCGGCCTCAAAAAAATAAAAATTCGACTGCAAGCGCTTTCCCTCAAGATCGCGATCCTTTTTCATTGGCTCTTGAAAAAAGTTTCGGAAATGACGATGATGCTCCTTCTTTATCAGAAGAACCTTTATTGGCCCCTGCCGGAAGTGATGATATAAATGATTTTCAACTGCCTACTATGGAAGAACCGTCCGCGACTCTGCCAGAAAAAAATATTTCATCCGAAATAATGACCGATACGCAAAAGACCCTTGATAATTTGAAAAAAGAATGGGCTGAGATGGATAACCGAAACACATCTCCTTTTGTTCAAGAAACCAATATCGAAAAGAAAGATGATTTAGATGAAGAAAACTTTGCTTATCCTTTCGGTGGTTGGACAGATGAAAAAAATTATCAGAAACGCTCATGAATAAACTGTTTCTGATTAGCTTGGGATGTTTTCTTACAATTACGGCAGCACTAGCAAATGCTGAAACTATAGATATTGTTGATGCTTTTTCTTTACACGGAAAGCCTAAGTATTCTTCTAACTTTAAGAGTTTTGAATATGTTAATCCTCTTGCTCCAAAAGGCGGCAAAATCACTTTGCCGGCCTATGGCGGATTTGATAATTTTAATCCTTTTATTTTTAAGGGTATTGCTTCTGCCGAAACTGCTGAACTTACTCTTGATAGTCTTGGTGTTTCTCCAATAGATGATATTGAAAGTGTGTATCCTCTGGTTGCAAAAAAATTTGAACTCCCTCGTGACGGATCTTTTATTGGTTTTTTCCTTGATGAACGGGCTTGTTTTTCCAATGGAGACAAAATAACCGCAGATGATGTTATCTTTAGCTTCAACAGTTTAATACAAAAAGGCTCGCCTTTGTATCGCGTCTATTATGCCGATGTTGAAAAAGTTGAAAAATTGGCAGACAATCATGTGCGCTTTTATTTCAGAAAAAATACTCAAAATCGTGAATTGCCATTGATTTTAACCCAATTCAAAATTTATTCCGCCAAAGATTGGAGTGGAAAAGATTTTTCAAAGCCTTCTTTGCGTGTTCCTTTGGGAAGCGGTCCTTATTTGGTTGAAAAATTTCAGCCGGGTAAATATGTTGTGTTCAACCGTAACAAAAAATATTGGGCTCAAAATTTACCTTCTCGAAAAGGGTTTTATAACTTCGATACGGTGCGCTATGACTATTATCAAGATACGACCGTAACTTTGCAAGCCTTGTTTGCCAACAATATTGATGCAAGAGAAGAATATATCGCGAAGATATGGATGAGCGGCTATGACAATGACGTCGTGAAAAGCGGTAAAATCATTCAAAAAAATATTCCTCATAATAACCCTGCCATTCTGCAATTTTTTGGGTTTAATCTCAGACTGCAAAAATTTCAGGATAAGCGCGTGCGAGAGGCTATTGGATTGGCTTTTAACTTTGATTGGGCCAATGAAAAACTATTTTATAATCAATATCAAAGAATATACAGCTATTTTTCTAATACTGGCATGGAAGCAACCAATTTGCCGACAGGGTTGGAACTTGATATTTTAAATCAATACAAAAATGAACTAGACGAATCTCTTTTTACAAAAGCGCCTGCATTGCCCTCTCACAAAACGCCTCTTGAAACCAGAAAAAATCTTCGTCGAGCCGTAGAATTGCTAAAGCAAGCAGGTTATGATTTTGTTGATGGAAAAATGACAAACCTTGCGAACAACGAGCCTCTGGAAATTGAAGTCTTGAGCAACTCTGCAAACGGAGCTTCTTTTACTCGCATTATGCTGCCTTTTATTGAAAACTTAAGAAAAATTGGGATAAAAATGTCTTTCCGTAACTTGGAAACAAATATTTTTAAGAATCGTATAGATGCCTTTGATTTTGAAGTTGCCATATTGTCATTAAGAATTAGTCCAATGCCAGGAAATGAGCAACGTGAAATGTGGGGATCTGCTACGGCAGATGTTCATGGAAGCTACAATATTATGGGTATCAAAAATCCTGTTGTTGATAAATTAATATCAAAACTCATTGCTGCGCGGGAAAAAGAAGAATACCGCGAGACAATACGCGCTTTGGACAGAGTGTTACTTAACGGATATTATATGATTCCTCAATGGTATTCGGCTTATCAAAGAGTTGCTTTTTGGCCGGAGAAACTTCAATATCCCGAAACAGACATAAAAACTGGATTTGATATTTTTACTTGGTGGGCTAAGCAATGAAAAATTATATTCTCAAAAGAATTTTCCTTATTCCTTTGACCTTGCTCGGCATCTTGATTATAAATTTTGCAATCGTTCAATTTGCTCCGGGAGGCCCGATTGAGCATACTCTGGCTAAATTTCAGGGAATGAATGTTAACGCGACGGGAAAACTCGGCGGAGCGGGGACTGAATTGGCAAAGACTTCTAAATATCAAGGATCACAAGGAGTTCCTGATGATTTGATAAAAGAACTAGAAAGGCAATTCGGTTTTGACAAACCCGCTTATATTCGTTTGGGTAAGATGATTGTTGATTATGCGATGTTTGATTTCGGCAAAAGTTTTTATCAAGATAAGTCCGTCGCTTCACTTATTTTGGAGAGAATGCCTGTTTCTGTTTCTTTGGGACTGTGGTCCACTTTGATTATTTATTTGGTGGCTATTCCGCTTGGTATAAAAAAAGCTGTTTGTGACGGCTCAAAATTTGATATCTGGACATCTTTTGCCGTTATTTTTGGTTCGGCAATTCCGGTGTTTTTGTTTGCGGTGTTCTTAATTGTATTTTTTGCAGGTGGAATCTATTTTCAATGGTTTCCTCTGCACGGTCTGACTTCAGATAATTGGGAAAATCTATCATGGCTGGGAAAAGTTGGTGATTATTTTTGGCATATCACTTTACCGGTAACAGCTATGGTTATAGGCGGATTTGCAAGCCTTACGATGCTTACAAAGAACTCCTTCCTTGATGAAATAAATAAACAATATGTGATGACTGCTCGCGCAAAAGGGTTGTCTGAAAATCAAATCTTGTATAGGCATGTCTTTAGAAACGCAATGTTGATTGTGATTGCCGGGTTTCCTTCTCTTTTGATTAAAATGCTGTTTACGGGCTCACTGCTTATTGAGGTTATTTTTTCTCTTAACGGCTTGGGGCTGCTCGGTTATGAAGCCATAATGACGCGTGATTATCCGGTTATTTTTGGAACAATGTATATTTTTGCTCTTCTTGGGTTGGTATTAAAACTGATTTCGGATATTACCTACTCTTTAATCGATCCTAGAATCAATTTTGACAGTCGGAATTGAGCTTTTAGGCATGAGCATTTTCTTAAAATACAAGCCTGCATTATGCAGGCTTGCTAATAAACGAAATCATAAACAAAAACTATTTGCCAAGGCAGCCATGTGTTTCTTTGGCATAGTGAACATATCTTTTGTAAAAATAGTCCAAACCATCTTGTACTGCACGATTAACCGTTTTCTTTGGATAAACACCGCGTTTGTCCGCCACCCCGGCTTTTATACCCGTTAAGATTTCTATGCCGTCATCAACGGTATCCACTGCCCAAACATGAAATTTGCCGTCATCCACCGCTTTTAACACATCTTCTCTTAGCATTAGGTCGGGAACATTGGTTCGCGGAATGATTACGCCATGTTCGCCCGTTAAGCCTTGACGAGCACAAACATCAAAAAATCCTTCAATCTTTTCATTAACGCCACCAATCGGCTGAATTTCTCCAAATTGGTTTATTGAACCAGTAACGGCAATACTTTGCTTTATCGGAATACCAGATATTGCTGAAAGTAAACAATAATATTCTGTAGAAGACGCGCTATCGCCATCCACACCTCCGTATGATTGCTCAAAAACTATTGAGGCACTGAGCGATAATGGAGAATATTTTGCAAACCGATTAGACAAGAGACTCTCCAAAATTAAAACTCCTTTAGAGTGAATTGGACCGCTCATCTCTACTTCTCGCTCTATATTAATAAATTCACCCTTGCCTATGCGAACCTGCGTTGTTATGCGAGAGGGTTTGCCAAAGCTAGTGCGAGAAAAATTATAAACAACAAGCCCGTTGATTTGTCCGACTTTTGCACCTTGAACATCTATTAAAATCGTTCCTTTTTCAATTTGTTCAAGCATGGCTTGTTTGATGCGGTCACTACGATATATTTGGGCGTCTATGGCTTGTTCTATATGGTTCTTTCCAATCTGATTGGCCTTTGATTTGCGAGCCCAATAATCAGCCTCTCTTAATAAATCGCCAATGGAAGCTATGTGCGCCGTCAGCTTTTCGGAACTTTCTGCGAGACGCGATGCATATTCAATGACCTTCGCTACAGCCTGCTTATTCAAAGAGCGTAACTTCTTTTTCTTTGATAAAGATCCTATCAATTTGGCATATTCTATTTCATTGGCCGGCGTTCTGTCCATGATCACACCAAAATCTGCTTCTACTTTGAAATAATCTGAAAAATCTGGATCTCTCTCAGATAAAAGCTCGTATAATTCCTCATCTCCGGTTAAAATAACTTTTACGGTTAGCGGTATGGGCTCTGGATCAAGCGATATCGTCGTAAAGGTGGTATCTTCACTCGGAGCTTCAATTTTTACGGTTTTAGAGGCTAAAGCTCTTTTTAGAGAATCCCACGCAAACGGTTGAAGCAATAATTTGCGCGCATCAATCAGCAAGAAACCTCCGTTTGCTTGATGCAAAGCTCCCGCCTTGATTAATGTAAAGTCTGTTAATAAAGCACCATATTGTTGTATGCGCTCAACTTTACCGACCAAATTTCCCTGTGTCGGATGATCCAAATGAATGATAGGCGCTCCAGAACCTGGCTCATTCTTTACGATAACATTGACTTTGAATTTGGCAAACTTATCCTCTTCTGGCTGTTTAATTTTGGAAAACAATGCACTAAGCGGATCATCCGTCGTTTCTACCGGATTTTCGGCAGAATCTTGTCCCGGCAAAAACTCTTCGCTGTTATTTATTATGTACTTCTGAATATTACGTAAAAACTCGTTGGCTTGTTTATGCCCTTTGTATTTATTATGCAAATCATCTATCGGTTTCTTGACTGCCATTTTCAAGAATTTTTCACGCAAATCGTTAATCTCGCCGCGTTGTTTGTCTTCCCACTGTGGTAAATCTGAAGCTGTATTCTCGATTTCTTCCTGCATTTGATTGAGATCTTCAATCAGTTGTTTTTTCTCTTCTTCGGGAAGTTCATCAAACGCCTCGGGACTTAAAACCTCTCCGTTTTTTACGGGAGCAACAACCAGTCCTACCGGCATATGAAGCAGCGAGACACTTTTCCCTTTTGCTTTCTTTTGCAAAAGTTTGATATATTTTTCTTTATATTGGCGATATTTTTCGTGAATGATGTTTATACCGGCTTTGAACTCGTCACTGTCTGAAATAGCAGGAATCGTTACGGATAAATTCTCCACAAGCTTTTCTATGTCTTTGGCAAATTCGGTTGCCGTGCCCGCCGGAAAACTAATGGCACACGGTTTATAGGGCTCTTCAAAATTATAAACATAGGCCCAATCATCTGGGGTTGACCGATTTTGAGCCTCTTTACGCAAAACTCGTTTAACCAGACTGGTCTTTCCCGTGCCTTCGGGGCCAAGACAAAACAAATTATAACCTTTGGATTGGATATTTATGCCAATTTCAACCGCACTGAGAGCTCTGTCTTGCCCTAATGCTGATAAACGCTCTTCTAATTCTGCCGTGCTCGAAAACTTGAATTTTTTGGGATCACACTTGGTATAAAGCTGATTTGATTTTAATCTGGTAATGCTCATAATAAAAAATCCCTATTCGTTAAATTTTTGATAAACTATATATAATACTATTATAATAAAAGCTAACATTGAGTAAAGAAAACGCAATTTTATGAATTATCTTCATCTTATATTTATTCTCCTTTTTAGTGTAAGCGCCATTTTTTTGTTTTGGAGCTACGCCAATTGTCTGAAAAAAGATTATCTGCGCAGAATTATTGAACGTTCTTTGCTTGAGAAACGCAATTGCCTTCCCTCTGATTTGCTTTATTCAAGCGAAACAGCGCTTTTGACTGCAGAAAAATTAGCTTTCCTTCCTTCTCAAAAACTAAAACAAATAACACCTTATCTTAAAAACCGTAATATTGATGCTTTAATTCGTTTCTTTGAAAAAAATAAATTTTCCGAGATTGCTCAACGCCTTAAATCCGCCTGCGGAAAAATAAAAAAACACTTTCCCTACAAAAACAAAAAAGCTCAACACGCCTCTCTTTTACTCAAAGAAGCAAAAGAAAATTTAGCTGAAGGTGACTTGCTGTCAGCATCCGAAAAAAGCTCTTTAGCCGCAAAAATATTCAATAAATTGAATTATATTTATGAAGAAGCCGAATCCTATTTATTGATGGGAACTATCTATCGCGTAAGCGCTGTTTTTGATGTTGCAGATTTTATGCTGAGAACCTCCGCTAAATTGTTTCATTATCTTGGTGCAATAAATAAAGAGGCTGAAGCTATTGGCACTTTTGGGATGCTCATGACTACTCAAAAACGTTTCGAAGAAGCTCTCTCTTATTTTGAAAAAGCCGAAAAACTTTATAGAGAATGCAATCAAATTTCAGGTTGCGCCGAAATCATAAATCAACAAGCTCTTTGTCTTTTACTTGCCAATAATATTGCCCTTGCTCAAAAAAAAGCATGCCAAGCCCTTAAAAAACACTCTCAAATAAATAATCTACAAGGACAAGCCTTTAGTTTGGAAATTTACGCCTATATTTACAGAATAAAAGAAAACTGGAAAATTGTTTTTAAAAAAGCCCATGAAGCTGCTCTTTTGTATCAAAAAATAAATTTTCCGGCTTATCTGGAAATGTGTTTATTGCAAGCAGAAGCTCTGTTTGCAATTAAAAAATATCCTGAAGCAGAAAAACTTTTGCGTCAAATAATTGAGGATGACAAAAAACAACGTTCGTGCTTTCAGGTTGCCAATTCTTATAATTTGCTTGGTTTAATCTATTTGTTGCAAAAAGACTTAAAACGTGCCCGCACCTTGTTTTCACAATCTCTAAACATGGAAATTAGAAATGACAGAACTCTAGGAGCCTTAATCGACTATGCTAATATGGCTAACATTGAAGCTCAAAGCGGTAATCTTTCTTTGGCTCAAAAATATTTGACGTTGGCTATTGAGCAGGCTCGAGAATTAGAAGAAGAAGAGCTTATTAAAATTTTAGAAAAAAAACTCAATCAAAACAAAGCAACATCGTAATTACAGGGAATGTATTGCCTGTGGATGTGTTTACATGAAGGCTGTCAATACCAAGATTTGAAAAACCAAGCACATAAAAAGTCGGTAGAGAAAAAGGGTTGAAACTGCTCTTTTGTGTTGCAAAAACAAGGCGATTCTTTACTTTTAACCCTGTCTTTTGCAAAAAATCTCGCATATTTGCACTCCATGCCGGCTCCCCGAAATCTCCATAAATAATTACCGGATCATCTAGAGTTTCTATAAACGTTGACAACTGGTGAAAGTTTTGACTACGAACGGAAGAAAGACTGTTTGAAAAATCAACTCGAATTAAATTAAACGCATGATTATTTTTCTCCATAACCCAGTATCTTGCCTGCGATTTATTTCCAAAATCAAGATATCCTGAACGGAGAACCAAAGCGCCCGTATCAACTAAATCTTTATTATAATCCGCGGTGTATTCCAAAGCCATATGATGTTCAGGGTTTGCCTTGTCATTAAACACTATATTGGCAAACGCGGATATATGGAAAAAGTTAATCACCAAAAAAACTAAAAAAACACCCCCATACACAAAACGACCAATATAAAAGGCATAAATCAAGACTGCAAAATTCAAAAAATAAAAATGAAACAATAAGTCAGGAAATATTCCCTCTAAACTTGTGAAGGAACACAACGTAAGAAACGCAAAGATAGTCGCGCTTATTTTCAGAAAAATATTTTCTCTTTCTGATTTTTTTCTTTGGCTAAGGTAACCCATTGTTAAATCTTTTTCTTGTATTGTTTGAAGCTTAAGGGGCTAAACCCTATTTTTCTTGACATTCTATCTCTTAAAATGTATTTTGTAAATGGTTTGAAAAACATGTATGAACAACTCGTAACCATATTTTCTTCAGTTGATATAATAGGCACAATATCGGGTAAGATTGATTTGCTGACAGGTCTTATTGACGGCTATCTGTCGGGCGCAAATAACTTGCGCTTGGTTTCTATTATCCTGATGATCCTAGCGCTTATTTTATTCTTATTCCTTATCATAATAATTTATGTAAAGACAATTGTCGCTTTTTTGAAAAAAGAGCCCCAAAACGACGTTATTGAAGAAGATGATGATATCTTTAATGAAGAAGATGCCGAACGATTACAAGAAATTATCCGCAATCAAGAAAGAGACATGGAGCTTGAAAAAGAGCTTCAGAAAGAACTGGATATGGCCAGAGCTGAGCGAAATCAAAGCATCTTAGAGCAAGCTGCCGCCGAAGAGAAAAGACAAAAAGACAAAGAGCAAAAAATTATAGATGAAGCCAAGCTGCAAGAAAAAGAAAAAAACGAAGAAAAGGAAGAGCAAATTCACGACTCTGCCGTCCGTAAAAATTCCAGAAACTCTCCTCAGATTGACTTGGACTGGAAAAAGGGTATGTTAGCTCAAGAAAAAATCGCTCCCGTTACCGATGCCTCCGCTTTGTCTTATCATCAAACACATAAAGAACTCAGTGATCTCCTCGGTTTAATTATTGATATGCTCGGGCGCGGCGTCGATGATCTTAAAATTGCTCAAACAGTAATGTTCCGCAACCAAAATCTTAATTCTGAAGATGATATTTTGCAAACAATCGACTCTATCAAATATTTTGTTGATTTGTCCCGTAATCAAGCCTTTTCTAAATTGCCAACGACCGCCAATCTCCCTGACGAAGAGGAGGCCCTCTATCATTTGGCAAAAGGTGATTCCTCTTTGGCCCTCACTTTACTTGAAAATCTTATGGATAACGGAATCGAAAAAGCTGCTCAATCTACCAATGAAGCCAAACGTGATGCTCTATATAAAACTGTGGCCGAACAGGCCTGTGTCTTTGGTACTTTGGCTGCATCAAATGACGTTATGTTGGCAACAGGCGCCTTTGAGCTATCAATCGAATTGTCTCCCAATAATGCAAATGCATGGAGCAGGGTCGGAGACATGTATTTGCGCGCAGGCTCTATTAACAAAGCCATTTGGGCTTACCAAAACGCTGTTAACTTTGCCGATGAAGAGATTAACGCCCGTGAATTGGCAAATGCGCACAAACATCTGTCACAACATCTATATGACCAAGGTAACAGCTTGCAAGCAGCTAAACTATATAACAGCAGTAAACAATTTTATGATTCTCTCGGTATTAACCGTAGATTGGACAAACAAGAAATTGAGATTATTGAACTCATTGAAGCGCATCATAATGATGACTTGCGCTTAACCATTCACAATATGCTTAGCGATGCTTCAAGGCAAACTGCTTAATGGTTTTTGGGTGTTCCCACATCTGGAGCTCGCAAATACAGCGGCTTTGGATAGTCTAGGCGTCCCTCGGCTAAATCTTTGAGGCCGACGCTTATCATGTTCGAAACGTCTATTCCATCCGACATTTTGATACAATGAAGACTCAAGCCACTGTTTTTTGACAAAAAACGTTCTACGCCATCTCCTATAAGAGAAATTTTTTTATGTCTCAACAAAGGAATTATGTCATCATAGTGCAAAGCCTGAGGTTGCGTTATCTTGTGTAAATCGCGATCAAATAATTGGATATAAAAATCGTCTCGTTTTGTTTCTATTATGACAGCGTTTATCTCTCCTCGTTCTTCTTTCTCCAAACCCTCCGCATAGGCTTCAAATGAAGATACTCCCCCAAGCAACATATCCGGACACGCTAATTGAAACGTTCTTGCGGCCGAAATACCGGCTCTTACTCCTGTAAATGATCCGGGACCTACACAAACTAAAACCATCTCTATTTTTTCAAAAGATATTTCTGCTGATAACAACATTTTTTGGATTTGCGGAATAAGCACTTCCGATTGTCCAAAATCCATATATTCACAAAAACGGCTTATAACTTTATCCTCTTTTTGTAATATTATTGCACATTGCGCTGCTGTCGTATCAAAAGCTAATATATACATGTTTTCCACTTATAAAAAAAATGAGTTTAATTAATCTGGGTTATATAATAAAATCTCTTTTAACACAACACTTTTATGGATTATCGTTTCAATGATTGACAAGCCGCTTTTGCTAGATATTTACTATGCCGCTCCTGAATTTTGGCATGTCGTTTTTGCTGCTTGTATTATTGTTATCAGCTTTGCTATTGTTGAGATATTTAACATTCTCAAATTGAGACAAAAAAATTATTTTCTAAATCGAGATCGTGAACGCTATGCCGAAACTTTATATGCTTCCCGAGATGGATATTTTGCTTTTATATATCCAGACCAAAAAGTTAATGATCCTCGGAAATATATCGTTGAAAGATGCTCCAGACGTTTGGCTGTTCTCATGAATCTTCCTAACGGGACAAAATCAGGATTTGAAGAAATCCTTAAAAATTTTTACAAAGAAGACATTAAGAGAATCCGTAAATATGTAGACTTCTTGCATGATGAAGGTATTTCTTTTGACGATGAATTCGCGCTAAAAAGCTCAAACAGATATATACGCTTGGTAGGGTCTCGAATTAACGGTGCTGACGGCAATATTTATTGCGATATGATTTGGTTTCGTGATGTTAGCTTTGAAACAAACAAAATCATGGAACTTGAAAATGCTAAAAAAGCTATTTCTAAGGAATTGCAGCAGGTGCGCGATTTATTAGACAACCTTCCTTTCCCTGTTTGGCTTCGTGGAAATGACCTTAAAATAATTGATTTTAACAAAAAATTCAGTGAATACCTTAACAAGTCTCGGAACACTTCTTTAGATGGAGAAAATGAAATTACAACCAGCAGCGGTGACAGCGCCTCAAAAGCCTTAGCCCAGAAAGCTCAAGATACAAATAAAGCTCAGAAATCAACCGTCAGCATTGTCAAAAATGGCCAAAGAATAATGATGAAAGCATTCGAGGTTCCTTTTCATGCAGAGGAAAATCTTGAAAACATATATACAACAGGCGCTCTTATTGATGTTAATGAATTGGAAGAACTTAAACGCAATTTGAAGCTGCATCAAAACGCGCAACTTGAAATTTTGAGAACTTTGGGAACTGCTTTTGCTGTTTTTGATCAGCATTTTAAACTTGCTTTTCACAATTCTTCTTTTGCAGAATTATGGAAATTAGATCAAGAATGGCTTGAAAGCTCTCCAACTTATTCGATGTTTTTGGATGTCGTTCGAGAAAAAAGATTGCTGCCAGAAGTGCCTGATTATCTTTTATTTAAGGCAGAAGAACAAAAAAAATTTTCTCAAATTATTGAGCCTCAAAAAGATATGTTGCATTTGCCCAACGGGAAGACGCTAAGTCGATTACGTGCTCCCTATCCAATGGGCGGCCTTATTTTTGCCTATGAAGATATTTCTGATAAGTTGGCAACTACAAGTGCTTATAATGCTCTGCTTTCCGTACAACAAGAAATTATGGAAAATATTTTTGATGCTATCCTAATCTTTGGTTCAAACGGACGTTTAACTTTGTACAATGAGGCTTATCTTAAACTCTGGCAAGCAAATAAAACTTTTTTAGATGGAGAACCCAATTTAGATGAATTGCTAGAATCGCAGAAAAAATTTTTGGCTACTGATATTGATTGGGAAAAATTAAAAAAGGATATTGCCGGACACTTATTGTCCATGACAACAAAATCCTTCATCCTTAACAGAACATGCGGAGACTCTCTGGAAATTGCCGCGCGTAATTTATCTGACGGCTCTCTTATCATTACTTATCGCAGACAATGATTTTTGGAAATAATTTGACAAAAAAATCTTTTTATGCGAGACTGACTGTATGGTAAATAAAACATAAGAATTTATAATATACAAAAGTATTTTGGAGAACAAAATGGATAACGAAACGGCAAACCCGAATATAGAATGGAAAAAAAACAAAGGGTTCGGAACTGCTGAAAAATTATCTCGCCGAGTTGACAAAGAAAAAGCTTTAGAAGATGAAGCTAAAGCTAAAAAGCCTGTAACCGTTAATAATGTCCAACGCCCTCTTCCAAATGATTTGCCCAAAGGTTTAAAAAAATTAAGAAAAAAAATCAAAGACGTTTATGATGAGGATGAAGAAGATGAAGATTATTATACCTTCTTACCCAATGAAATGAATTCTTCTTTGATTAACGCCTTGTATGAAGACGAACGTAAACAACTTGGTATTCGCGAAAACACTCTCAATAACCAAAAACTGCAACAAGATGCCGGGAAAATGAGTGCCATTCGGATGGCTAACCAACTATCAAAAGAGTTCGGGTTCGGAAACATTGATAAAAAAATCATAAATAAAAATATGCAGGATGCAACCATTAACTCTCGTGACTTTGAAAAAATACTTAAAGATGATGTCATGAGCAAGGCAAAAATCAGCACCCGCCAACTTTCAAAGGGAGAAACGGTTAATTTACTGCGAGGAATTAAACGTATAAAAAGAGTGGCCATGCAAGGAAAAGAGGCTGAGCTCAAAGCCATTGAAGGCCTAAAAATTGATGACATTATCAATGCCGGAGAGCGAAATGTCGATGATAATAAAGTAGCGGAGATTATTCTTAAAAAATCAGGCCGCAAAAACAAAAAAGCAACTGCAAAAACAATAAAAGAAAAAAACCCCAATTTATCCAAAAAGAATCAAGAGACAATCAAGAAAATCGAAAAAGAACGCGATTAAGAAATCTTGTTAAGTATTGTTTTGTAACCTGTGCTTATTAGTTTGAATTTCTCTTCCGCTTCTTTATCTTCTTGATTAAGATCCGGATGATATTTTTTTGCCATTTTTTTATACTGCTTTTTGAGTTCTGCAACGTTCAAATCTTCTATATCTATTTCCAATATCCTCAAACATTGTCGCTCTTGTGCGGTAAAGCGTATTTCTGTCATCGGAGAAAATTGCGGATTATAACCATCAACAAATTCAAAGTTACCGTTAAAATCAAAACCAAAATTATATTTTATTTTTGAGCTGAAACGAAATCTTCGAAATTTATCATGCGTACTTTCTGTTTCCTCCGCATTGTCATACCCATCATAATAATTCCATTTGGCATTATACTCTTGGACATGTTTGAGACAAAACCAGTAATATTCTCTTAATCCTCGATCTTTGGGTGCGCGATATTCTCCGGCCTCCGTGCATCCGGGATAATCACACTTGTGGTATGTGTCTTCGTTTTGTGGAGCAAAATATTTGCTGCGGCGTGGTGTTCTTTTCATTCGTTCTTTTCCAAATTAACCGGATTAATGTAATCTATAATTTTTTATTTGTCATTCCTTATTCTTTTCAAGATGATATTCCTTGTATCTTATCTAAATTTTATTTAGTATTAAAAAAGCGTTATAGAGGTATACATGCCAGAATTACCAGAAGTAGAAACGATTAAAACAGCTATTGAACACCATATCGGAAAAGCAAAAATCGAAGATGTTATTGTCCGCAATCGTTTTTTGCGCGTTCCTGTTTCCGACAATATTGAAGAAATCTTGAGAAACACTCAAATTATCGGCTATGCGCGACGCGCCAAATATATCATTATAAACCTTGATAATAATCAAAGTATCGTTTGGCATTTGGGCATGAGTGGAAAAGTGCACATTTGTGATCAGCTACCTATTGTACTGAATAAGCACGATCACATCATAATTAGAACCTCAAACGGATATATGATTTATAATGATGCTCGACGTTTTGGCCTTTTTATTTGTTGTGAGACTTCCAAATTAAGTGAAATATCGCTATTTTCAGAAATGGGGCTTGAACCTTTCGATGATAAATTAACGCCAAATTACCTTTTTGATAAGCTGAGAAAGAAAAAAATCCCTATAAAAGCAGCTCTCCTAGATCAAAAAATAATTGTTGGAATCGGTAATATATATGCTTCCGAAGCCCTTTTTTTGGCCCAAATTTCACCTTTGAGAGCTGCTAATAAACTCAGCATGGTTGAGTGCGGAGAACTAATTTCTGCTATTCGCGAAACGCTTAAAAACGCCATTGCCGCAGGCGGTTCGACATTAAAAGACTATGAAAAACCTGATGGAAGTCTGGGGTATTTTCAAAATTTACATTGTGTTTATAATAAAACTGGGCAAAAATGTCCTCAGTGTATATGTAATACGGCAAAAACGGGGGGAATCCGCAAAGTCGTTTTAGCTGGTCGATCCAGCTTTTATTGTCCGGTTAAACAAAAATAGGAATAAAAAAATGAAACAGCTGATTCTTATATTTATTTCCTGCCTAATCTGTTTTGATAGCAAGGCTGCATTTATAGAAGGACTTGAAGATGTTCCCATGCCTGAAGGGATGATACAACCGAGTAATGACAATATTTCTTTCGGAAATGAAGAAAGTCGCCTTGTTGATACTTTGTTAACCAGCGATACCCTTTCTTGCTCTCAGGTACAGCAATTTTATATAAAAAACCTACCTGAATTTGGTTGGTATTTTCAAGGAAAAAGAAAAGACACTCTCGTCTTTGAAAGAGAAGGTGAGGTAATGGATATTTCTTGCGAATCGAAAAAACCTTTAACAATAAGAGTTACAGTTAAAAGCAAAATGTAGGAAAAAAATATGGAAGAATCTAATATCCTGATTGAAACAAACGGCAATATCGGAATAATAACCTTAAATAGAGTTGAAAAAGCTAACGCTATTACCTTAGAAATGCTGAATGATATTTCTTATCAGGTGCAAACATGGGAATATGATGATGCTATCCGCACAATTATCATTAAAGGTCAACCAGATGTTTTTGCTTCGGGTATTGACATTGCCGAACTTAGCTCCGAAGTTTCTCAACAAAGTTTTGCCCTTAAAGCATGGAAAGATGAATTCGCTAAAATTGCTCATTGCGCAAAACCCTTAATTGCCTCTGTTTCCGGATATGCTCTCGGTATTGGATGTGATTTGGCGTTAGCCTGTGATATTATTTTAGCTTCCGAATCCGCCCAATTTGGATACCCTGAGGTCAGCATCGGCTTCATTCCATCGTTCGGCGGTTGTACGAGACTGGTTCATTCCATCGGAAAAGCTAAAACCATGGAAGCAATTTTGACAGGAAAAGCTATTTCTGCCGAAGAAGCTGTTAACTGCGGACTTATCAGCCGCGTCGTTAATCTTATTGATCTGGATGACGAGGCTCTCAAAGTCGCAATGCGAATATCTTCCCTTCCCTATCAAGCCGTCATTCAGGCAAAGGAAACAATCAATCAGGTTGAAGATATGAATTTGAGTAACGGATATGAATTGGAAGCAAAAAGCTGCCGTCTAGCATTAAATACCCCCGAATTTCAGCAAATTTTAAGTCAATTTGAGCAAAAAACGTAAGAGAATCGGCTATGACAACAAAATTATTGTTGACTTCCGAAGCACTTAGAGTTTATAAAGCATTACATTTAAAAACTTGTCTTTAACTTTTTTGGAAATGGATGAAGAAAAATGGCCAATCATAAATCGGCAAAAAATAGAATCGTAAGAAATAATAAAAGAGCCGTTATTAACGGCGCTCGTAGAAGTCGTGTTCGCACTTTTGTTAAAAAAGTAGAAGCTGAAATTTTGGGCGGAAACAAAGAACAAGCTGCCGCCGCTTTTAAGGTTGCAGAATCTGAAATGATGAAAGCTGTTAACAAAGGTGTTTTCAAGCTCAATACCGCTTCTCGTACGGTTTCTCGTTTATCTAAAAAAATTAAGGCTTTATAATCCTTAATCTTTTTATTCTTTTACAAAAACACAAGTCTTTACGTCAAATACTTTGACGGGTTGAGGTTTGTGTTTTTTTGTGCTTAAAAGTGGCGAATCTTGGCGACTCTGCTGAGAATCTATGTCAAGGAATTTAATTGCAATGTTCTTGTAATGTTCTGTCGTTTTTAGGTTGTTTTTAGAATCAATAATAGATAACATCCGAATCACTTTTTAAGAATTTGTTAAGAACGGAAACTAAAAAGAATCCTTTTCGAAAACAAAATGTCTGAAAGATATTAGTTTGTTAACAACTACATATTTCGCTCTTGGGGAATTCATTGTGAAAAGTTTTGTAGATTAAAATAATTTTCCTGCCAAATTTTTTACAAAAATATAAAGCGATTTATGCAAGGTTAATCTCGGGTTTAATTTTTTTGATTTAAATTGGGGAGTAAAGATGGCTGAAGAAGCAATGAATAATGATAGTTCTGTTCTGGAGCAATGGGGGCAGATTTGCAGCCAATTAAAAACCGAGGTTGGAGAGACGGCTTTTGACAGCTGGTTAAAACCTCTCACACCGGGATCTTTCAATGACGGCGTTATGAATATCTGTGTGCCAACACGCTTTATGAGAAACTGGGTTATTACTCATTATAGCGATCGTATCCATAAAATTTGGGAAAAGAAGAATCCTGCAATTAAAAATGTTAATTTTATTGTTCAATCAGTTCAGGAAGAACCTCATAGCTTGTACAGTCCGACTTGTCGCTCACTGTTGAAAAAAATTACCTCTACACCTGCACCTCAAAATATTTATCAGTCCGGAATCAATAGTCTCATTGCAAATAGCAACGAAGGCTCTTTGAACGACTCCCTTTCGGTACCGCTGAATCCGCAATATACATTTGATAATTTTGTTGTCGGCAAGACTAACGAGTTTGCTTATGCTGCCGCACGCAAGGTCGCAGAATCCAGAAATATTTCTTTTAATCCTTTGTTCTTGTACTCCGGCGTCGGCCTCGGAAAAACGCACTTGATGCACGCTATTGCATGGCATATAAAACAACAAGACCCCAGCCGTAATATTGTATATTTGTCTGCCGAAAAATTTATGTATAAATTTGTTCGCGCCTTACGTTATAAAGACACAACAGCTTTTAAAGAACAGTTTCGGTCCGTTGATGTTTTAATGGTTGATGATGTTCAATTTATGGGCGGCAAAGACACTACTCAGGAAGAATTCTTCTACACTTTTAACTCTTTGATTGAAGAGGGGCGTCAGATTATTATTTCCGCAGATAAATCTCCTGCTGATTTGGAAGGAATCGAAGCACGACTAAAATCTCGGCTTGGTTGTGGTTTAGTTGCGGATATTCATCCGACGGATTTTGACCTGAGAATGGGAATTCTCAACAATAAAGCTCGTCAACTTGGTATAGAATTACCTGAGCGTGTTGCTGAATTTTTAGCTCAGAAAATTACCTCAAATATTCGTGAACTTGAAGGTGCTTTGCGCAGAGTAATTGCTCACTCTCAACTACTTTCTGACAAAGAAATAACTCTGGATATGACACAAGATGTTTTGAAAGATATGTTGCGTTCTTTTGATAAACGCACAACCATAGATGAAATTCAGAAAAAAGTAGCAGAACATTTTAATATTTCTGTTAAAGAGATGCAATCTTCTCGCCGGGCGCGAACCGTTGCTCGTCCTCGTCAAATTGCAATGTATTTGGCCAAGCAGTTGACTTCTCGTTCTCTGCCGGAAATCGGCCGCAAATTTGATCGCGATCACACAACGGTTATGCACGCTGTTCGTAAGGTCGAAGAACTCATTGTTGAAGATGTTTCTTTGGCAGAAAACGTTGATGCTTTGAGACGAGCTTTGGAAGCCTAAATATCTGACTAAAAAAGCTCTGCAGAAGCAGAGCTTTTTTTGTGCAGAAAGCACTTCCAATCCAAACTGTTTTGCTTGTCTTTCTTTATCAAAATACTGTAAAATTGTTATCTTTGTTATTAGAGAAAAACAACAAAAAAGTTGTTGATGACTCTCTGATTGAGTTTCTGATTTTTGCAGTTTATGCTACACTTGCCATAAAGTAGCGGGTGTTTCCCGCATATTCTAAACACTAGTGGAAAACAGACATGAAATTTACTATTGAACGTGCAAATTTATTAAAAACTCTCAGCCATGTTCAAAGCATTGTTGAGAAAAGAAATACTATTCCAGTATTATCAAACGTGCGGATAGAAGCATTGAGTGACGGAATTAGCTTTAAGGCTACCGATATGGACACTGAAATCACCGAAATTACCGATGCTAAAATTGCAGAAACAGGAGCAACGACGGCTCCTGCTCATATGCTTTATGATATTGTTCGTAAACTTTCTGACGGTTCTCAGGTGGAATTAACTTTTCCTGACGAAAAGGGACAACTTACAATATCTTCAGGTCGTTCTAAATTCTCGCTTTCTACGATTGGAGTTGAAGACTTCCCTGTTATTTCAGGAGACAAATTACCGACTAGCTTTGTAATGGCAAAAGATGAACTAAAAGATGTTATTGATCGTACGCAGTTTGCCGTTTCAACGGAAGAAACAAGATATTATTTAAATGGTTTATTTGTTCATGCTAAAAAAGAAGGGACTTCTAGTGTATTACGCGTAGTTGCCACAGACGGACACCGGTTGGCTTGTGTCGAGACTCCTTTGCCACAAGGCGCTGAAGACCTCAAAGGCGTTATTATCCCTCGTAAAACAATTACAGAAATTAGAAAACTTCTAGATGATAACTCTGTTGAGAATGTTACTGTGGAAATATCGGAAAACAAGGTTCGTTTCTCATTTGCGGATATTATTTTGACATCTAAATTGATAGACGGTACATATCCTGATTATGAACGTGTTATTCCGACCGATAATGACAAGAATCTGGAATTAAACGTTAAAGAACTGGCTTCGGCGGTTGATCGTGTTTCGGTTGTGGCTGAACGTACTCGTGCTATCAAGATGTTAACCCATCCCAATAAAGTAACTATTGTTACTTCGAGCCCCGATCTTGGCAGCGCTTCGGAAGACTTGGAAGCCAAATATGAAGCGGAACCTTTGGAAATTGGTTATAACTTCCGTTATCTGCTTGATATTTTGGCTGAAATTAAAGGAGAAACCGTTCGTATCTCTTTTGCCGACGGATCATCTCCTTCGGTTATTCATGATACTTCAGATGCCAGCGCCATTTATGTGTTGATGCCTATGAGAGTGTAATTACGTAAAAAATGGATAATTTGGCATATAACTTAAATAGTTTTGCAGTTGAAAAGTCAGGTGTTATGCGCCTGACTTTAACTGATTTCAGAAACTATAAGTTTTTGCGAATTAATACGGGGATGGAGCCTATTGTTATCACAGGAGATAATGGCGCAGGAAAAACAAATATTCTTGAAGCGATATCTTTTCTGGCTCCCGGACGCGGATTAAGAGGAACACGTCTTTCTGATGTCCGCAGAATTTCTCCACAGACGAATGATGACTCTCTCTTAACGTCATCTGTTAGTTGGGCTGTTGCGGCCAAAGTTCGCAGAGGCGATGATTGCTTTGATATTGCAACCGCTGTTGAACCTTGTTTACGCGAAATCAACGATGAAGAAGATAATTTACGAAGTTTTGAGAGAAGAATCGTCAAAATAGATGGCTCTAAAGTATCCTCCCAAGCAGAGCTGGGTAATTATATTTCTACAATTTGGCTCACTCCTCAGATGGACCGTTTGTTTCGCGGCGGAAGCCAACCTCGGCGCAGTTTTTTAGACCGGTTGGTTTATGATTTTGATATGGAACACGCCAAAAGAGTTTCTTCTTTTGAACATCTCTACAAAAATTGGTATAAGTTACTGAAAGAAGGTAAACACGATAATTTTTGGCTCAGCGGATTGGAAGAAAACATGGCTTCCGTCGGAGTTGCCATTGCGGCCGCACGACGCGAGCAAATTGCCAGACTTAATACGTTTATAGAACATGAACCTGATGATGTCTTCCCTAGTGTTCGATTGGAACTGGATGGAATCGTTGAAAAAATGCTGGATACTTTGCCTGCCATTGAAGTGGAAGACAAATATCGTGAAATTCTGAAGAAAATGCGGCGCAATGTGATTTATAATGATGCCGTTGACGGAATTAATAGAACTGATTTTAAGGTCTTTTATCGTAAAAAAAGCATGCCTGCGGAACTTTGTTCAACTGGAGAACAAAAGTCTTTGCTTATCAGCATTATTTTGGCTCAAAGCAAGTGCCAATCTCTTTATAAAGGGTTTGCACCGATTATGCTGCTGGACGAAATTGTCGCCCACTTGGATGATCTTAAAAGAGAAGCTCTTATCAGTAAAATATTAGAACTCAATGTACAGGCCTGGATTACTTCGACCGACGTTGACTTATTTGAAAATCTTCGCGGAAAAGCACAATTTGTCCGCGTTGATAACAATCAGCTGTTTGAAGAATAATTTAAAAACCCGTCTGCTTGCATATTATAAAGTTTGTAATATGCTCCTTTTTTGCGTAATAAAGATTGATGAGAGCCTTCTTCTATAATTTTACCTTTATCTATGACCAAAATACGATCCATTTCCCGCAAAGTTGATAGCCTGTGAGCTACAGCTATGACTGTTTTGTTCTTCATTAGCAAAGAAAGTGATTTTTGAATATGTTTTTCGCTTTCGCTATCTAAAGCTGATGTTGCCTCATCAAAAACAAGAATCGGCGCATTTTTAAGAATGGCTCTGGCAATGGCAATTCGTTGCCTCTCTCCGCCGGAGAGAATAACGCCTCTATCTCCGACAACTGTCTGATATCCTTTTGGAAATTTGCAAATAAAATCATCTGCAGATGCCTTTTTGGCGGCGGCGTAGACTTCTCGTTCAACCGCTGATGTCCTGCCATAACGAATGTTTTCATAAAGAGAACGGTTAAATAGGCACACATCTTGTGGTATAACCGCAATCGCCCGATGAAGAGATTCTTGAGTGATATCGCGGATATCAACATCATTTATTTTTATTCCTCCGCTATTGACATCATAATAACGAGATAAAAGTTTGATGAATGTCGATTTTCCTCCTCCTGAAGCTCCAACTAATCCTATTTTTTCACCTGCGTTGATTGTCAGTGTCAAATCAGAAAAAATTTTGTGTCTGTTCTTGTATGCAAAATCAACATGCTCAAAATCTATTTTAGCTTTTTTAAAAATGATGTTTTTGGCTTGTGGGGAATCGATAATTTCTGGATCCACCGATAAAGTGTCTAACGCAGACGTAATTTTGCCGAAAATACGCAACAAGCCGTTATATGACCATGTTATATTAAAAATTGTTCCGCCCATGGTTAAAAATAGTGTGTTTACAAAAATAAAATCAGCGGCAGGCAAAATTCCTTTTGAAAACAACCACGCGCTATATAGCATAAACCCCAAAAAAGATATAACTACGACCAAATGCTGAATCATTATGATCTTTCCTTGGCCGAACTGCTCTCTTCCTTCCGCCTTGCGAAGACGATGAAGAGCTTTTAGCAAATGCAGCCTCTCAAAACGAAAATTAGCAAAACTCTTAATTTCGCTGTAATTAGCTATCGAATCGACAATCATTCCATTTGCTCGGCTTTGTTCTTTACCTGTTTCCTTGGAAAGAAAATTTATTTTTCGACCCAAATAAAAACCCAACAGTATAATCCCTATCGCCCATAAAATAAAAACAGGCGTCAACCAAATGCTGACCGAGCTTAAAATAACAAGCCCTACCAAAACATAAAAAAGCCCCCACGACGCATCTATACTTCGCTCCATCAAATTACATGTCCCGCTCTCAAGTTGTTGTACTTTGTTGGATATATTGCCAGCCATCTCTTCGGTAAAAAAAGCTATTGAGTGCTTATTGACATAATCAAAAGTATCTCTGATTACTATGGTACGCAGCTTAGGAATAATATGCGCCACTATGAAAAAGTTACTGTTGGCAATAACAGATCCTACAAACTGCATACCAAAAGCCATAAAAATACAAAATAAAATATTCTTCCATACTTCTGCCGTAGCGCTATATGTAGATATCGTATCATAGAGTCTTGAAAGATAATAAGGCATAAATTGGCGACAAACTTGTCCGACAACAAGCAAAACTATCATACAAAAAATATACCATTTGAAAATTTTGGCATAATGCCACACGAATTTTAGGGCTGTTTTTTCCATTGCTTTAACTCAAAATTGACACTTTTCGTTTATTGTAATAACATAAGTTTAATATTTACTCAACAAAGAAGGCCTAAAAGGAATGGAAACACAATATTATACCCTGATTGAAAAACAGGATTTTTACGAGATTATTGAAAACAAATATGGCGAGTTGGCTATTTTTATTGATGCCCGAGACGGCCTTCCGAACAATCCCGTCCTTGAGTTCGACGGCAAAAAAACTGCCCTTTTGAAAAGAGACGGACACTTGGCTGTACGTCTGGATGATATTCATGAAGAAACCATCGCTCCTTTGGCAGAATCAGAATTTGTTATGATTGTAGAACTGAAAGGTAAAATGGTTGAGCGTGTCTATGCCGTTCCGGTTGAAAATGTTGAAGAAATTGTTTTTGAGGGACATCAAACTCGCGCAGATGAAATTGTTAAAGCCAAAAGCAGAGAAGAGCTCTTAAAAACTTTCGGCGCTGTTAAAATTTGGTCTAACGGCTCGGTCGATAAATAAGCAGGTGAAAAAAATGATCGGTTTGGTATTGGTTACGCATGGCAATTTAGCTAATGAATTTATTTCGGCAATGCAACATGTTGTTGGAAAGCAAACTCAAATTGAACCTGTTTGTATAGGTCCTGAAGACGATATGGAAATGCGCCGAGCAGAAATCCTTAAAAAAGTTGAGGCCGTCAATGACGGATCGGGTGTCGTTGTCTTGACAGACATGTTCGGCGGAACCCCCTCAAACTTGGCAATTTCAATTATGGATCGCGCCAAAGTCGAAATTATCGCCGGAATGAATTTGCCTATGTTAATCAAAATTGCTTCTTTGCGTAAAGAAAAAGACCTTAAAGGAACGGTCGAAGGGGCTCAGGAAGCCGGCAAAAAATATATTAATGTTGCATCTCAGTTATTAGGACTCTAAAAATGGCTGATATTTATACCAAGGATTTGGAAATCAAAAATAAAAAAGGATTGCATGCACGTGCCGCCGCTGCTTTTGTTAAAACAATTGAACCTTTTGACGCTATTGTTGAAGTCGAAAGAATCGGACAAAGCGTCAGTGGATCTTCAATCATGGGATTAATGATGTTGGCCGCATCTAAAGGAACAACTATTAAAGTAACGACTTCAGGCAAACAAGGAAAAGAAGCCATGGAGGCCCTTGAAACCTTGCTTAATAATAAATTCGGAGAAGAATAAGTGCCTCGGCAGAATAAGGCGCCCCGGAACAAAACTATTGAGCTCTCAGCAAAAGAAATCGCTGCATATGTTTCTTTGGCTCAAAAGAATAAAACAACATATTCTTTGAAAGAAATTACTGACCAGATTATTTATGGCGACAGTTTGAAAATTATGCCTAAATTACCATTAAAAAGCATCGATTTAATGATTGTCGACCCTCCTTATAATCTCACAAAAACATTTGGCCAAAATATATTCAAGCAAAGAGATTTAGAAGATTATAAAAAATGGTTTGATAAGTGGTTGCGCTTGAGTGTCCCCTTACTTAAGGAAAATGCTTCCATCTATATCTGTGCAGACTGGAAAACTTCAATTGTCATTCCTGAAGTCGCATGTAAATATTTTATTTTGCAAAATCGTATTTCGTGGGAAAGAGAAAAAGGTCGCGGCGCAAAAAACAACTGGAAAAATTGTTTGGAAGATATTTGGTTTTTCACTAAATCCCCAAATTATACTTTTAATGTCGACGCCGTTAAAATGCAGCGCACCGTTAAGGCTCCTTATAGGGATAATAACGGAAATCCTAAAGATTGGCAAGAACAAGGCTCTGAAAAACTTCGCTTGACTTGTCCCTCTAATATTTGGACTGATATTTCCATTCCTTTTTGGTCCATGAGTGAGAACACCAATCATCCTACACAAAAGCCTGAAAAATTAATTGCTAAATTGGTTCTGGCATCGTCAAATCCCGGAGATGTTGTCTTTGATCCTTTCGTTGGTTCAGGAACAACAGCTGTTGCCGCAAAAAAATTAAAACGTCATTTTATTGGCATTGAGCAAGAAAAGGAATATGTGGCTCTTTCTTACAAACGCTTGGAATTAGCCGATAATGATACCTCTATTCAAGGATATGAAAACGGTATCTTTAAAATCCGCAATACTTAAGATTAGGTTCTATTGTTTTTTTATCTTTCAATCTTAAATTTGTTGTCGTTGCAAGAAAATCCTTGCATAAATCAAAAATTTTAAGGAGATTTTATAATGTGTAAAGATATGAGAGATAATTCTTCCAAGTCTTCCGACAAAAAGATGTCAGCATCAGCAAGCCATGAAAGTTCTTCTACAACTTCCGACAAAAATCAAACACAAAATAATGAAAACACTTCTCACTCACGTGGTTGCGGTTGTTCTAAAAATTACTAATTAGCTTTTTTGATACCCCTTGTGTCGGCTTTAAATCTAACAAGGGGTATCTTTGTGTTTACTAATTTGTTTTATTGATTATATTAGAATAAGTATTCATAGAACAAATTAGGTGTTATAATGAAAAAAATATTTGTTGTGCTGGTCGCTGTTTTTTTATGGAATAAATTGGCATATGCTCAAAGTCCAGAAAATATTCGTAAAATTGAAAATTATCTTAATAATATCCAAAGTATGGAGGCGACATTCGTACAAATGGCTAGTAACGGCGCCACCGCAGAAGGACGTCTTTTTATTAAAAAACCTAACAAAATTCGCATGGAATATGCTGACCCGACAAATGTTTTGATTGTCGGTGACGGTGATTTTATCGTTTATAACGATCTTGAACTTGATCAGGTGACGCATATCAATTATGACGATATTCCAGCCAGTCTGATTTTGGCAAATGATATTAAAATTGATGGAAAAAAAATAAAAATTTCAGATTTTTATCAAGATGCCGGCTCGACCTCTATTACCCTTGATTATGCGGAAAAAGGCGATTTAGGCCCTATAACATTGGTCTTTTCAAATAGTCCCATGGAATTAAAGCAATGGAAAATTGTCGATCCTCAAAGTGTCGAGGTTTCCGTGTCTCTTTATGATATGAAAAAAGACGAAAATCTTGATGATAAAATATTTAAGTTCAAGAAAAACAAAGGCAACGGATATAAAAAGAAAAAATAAGAATATGGACTCATTTAAACTTATAACATGGAATGTTAACTCAATCCGAATTCGTCTTTCTCCTCTAAACTTGCTCTGTCAGTTAGTATCTCCTGACATTGTTTGTTTGCAGGAGGTAAAGGCAAAAGAAGAAGATTTTCCTTTTGAAGAAGTAAAAAAACTTGGCTTTGAACATATTGCTTTGTATGGACAAGCCGGATATAACGGTGTCGCTATTCTTTCTAAAGTTCCTCTCAACAATATCGCTCAACGCAACTGGGTAGGAAAAAAAGATGCCAGACATATAAAAGCTACTGTTTTTGATGACATTGAAATTAATAATCTTTATGTTCCTGCCGGTGGGGATATTCCTGATCCGATAGAAAATTTAGCTTTTGCGCACAAACTTTGTTTCATGGATGATATTGCTGAATATTTTGAACAAAATAAACCTGAACTAAAAAACAGAAAAACGATTTTGTGCGGTGATTTTAACGTTGCGCCATCGGAAAATGATGTATGGAATCATAAGCAACTGCTAAAAATAGTTTCTCATACGCCAATCGAAGTGGAACGGTTAACTCGCTTGTTCAAGTCTCTTGATTTTGTCGATGCTGTACGCAAATTCTATCCGGAACCTCAAAAAATATATTCGTGGTGGAGCTATCGAAACCCTAATTGGCAAAGCAATGACAAGGGCAGACGACTTGACCATATTTGGGTTACGCAGAATTTGCAAAACAGAATTCTTAATACCCAAGTTATTAAAGAGTTGCGTCTGTGCGGAAGGCCATCTGATCACGTTCCTGTTTTGACAAAAATAAAGCTTTGATTCTTTAAATTTGAGCCTCAAAAGATTCGTTTATTTAACTTCTTCTACCATACTACACCTGAAGAAATAACTGACGAACTCTTTTATTCTCTTAACAACGATGAAAATAGTATCACAACTTTCTTTATGCGTGATGGATATTTATATGGTAAGCTCCTCTTAAAGAGAATCTTCAGAGGATGCTCTAAAAACCATGGTGGAGACTATGGTGATTTTTTACAACTAAAAAAGCCTTCCTGTTTCAGGGAGGCTTTGCTTTTAAACTTTGAGTTGGTATCCTCCGTCAACCGTCAAAATTAACTGTGCACTCAAATCATCATGTTCAACTTTTTGACGTAATCTATAAATATGTGTTTCTATGGTGTGGGTCGTTACATCGGGAGAATATTCCCAGACATTTTGCAATAACTCATTCTTACCCACTATCCTATCTTGAAATTTGTAGAGATATTTCAGAACCGCCACCTCTTTCTCCGTTAGCTTTGTTTCTTCATTATTGCGCAAATTTATAATATCTTTGCAAGCAGGGCGTAACTGGTATTGATTAAATGTTAAAAAACCTTCTTCACTATTGTCATATATATTTAAGCAAGCTCGCAGTTCATCCAGAAAAAAACCTAGTTCAAATGGTTTTATAATCAGATGATTTATGCTTGATGTATCCAGAACCTCTTCCGGTTTTGACGTTAAAAATATCGTTGGAGCTCTAAGATTCTGAGCATGATATTTTTTGAGAGCGTCTACATCCTCATCAATTAACAAAATATCCGGAGAAACATCCTTATCCGATGTGATAAAATCAAAGCCTCCCGCATGCAAGCGAATTTGGTCGCTCAAATCATTTTTAAAAGCTTCATTATGGGATATAAAAAGAATATTAGACATCTTTTCCTCCTAAAAAGTCACTCCTACGCCTCCAACAAAAGCCCAGCCTTGATTATTGTTTTCTAAAAAATTGTTATCTCCTTCAAAATCTACGTGCGCTGCCGCTGCATAAACAAGAATATTTTTACTGAGCTGATATTGGTTAGAAAACATCCAGACTTTATCTTGATTCTTTGTCCTGCCTGATGTGGATTCAAAATAAGTTAAAGCGCTTTGAAAAGGACCAAATTCATAACCCAGACCAATTTCCCAACTTTGACCTTCTCTATATTCGTCAAAAAATTCCGGAAGTTCGGCATTGGTTACTGCTTTTTCTTCTTTCCCATCGATATATGTTTTGCGCAACCCTCCGCCTAAGCTCCAATTCCCGCGACTTATGCGCATACCGGCTGAAAACTCTTTGTCATCTTGATGAAACTGCGCATAACTAATTGATGCATTAATATCAAAAAATCCCATATCATGCGTAGTTGAAAAAGCTCCTAGCCACCCATCATCTTGCGCATAGTCTGCATGCTTATTGATTAGTCCGCGACGATTATATGTTTCTGGAATATAACTAATTCCTATTTTGCTTCCAAAAACTTCCGGCGTAATATAATTGACTTTTGGAGCCACTCCGTCCGTATTAATGTATGTTGTGTTCAGAGTAGCAAATTTGGTTTCTTTTTTTGTTCTCTTCCAATTGGGGTTACTTATAAAATTAACAATATCGGAATTGTTATACAATATTCCAACCTTTGGGGCTCCTTCGTAAAACTGGTAAGCTACATTGTACATCTGCCCACCTTGAAGTTCACCAAGAGGTGTATTGGAAATGACATAAGCCTCTTCACCCCAACGTCCTTGATTATAATCTTGCAACTCTTCGTTGATGCCTACCATAAGATCTAAGTTAAAGCTTAAAGAATAATCTTCATCTGCTTCATAATAGGCGCTAAAATTAACCTCGGCATCACCAAAACCATCGTTGTTCTCATCATTTTTTTCAAAACGTTCGGCAACATCTGAATAACCATAAGCTCCTCGCGCATCGCCGGAGACATCAAAAGACCATTCCCCCGCGTATGCCGAAGAAAAATTCAAAGCAAATAACGCCAGCAAAAAAATTCTTTTCATATTGTCTTTCCAAATAAGTGATAATTCAAGTTTAAACCTGCTTAACAAAAACTGTCAACATAATATATTTGCTTTATTTTATCATTAAACCTATAATTTGTTTAAAGGAGGAATAATATGACATTATATCAAAGCGGATTAGCCATTATGCGGGCTCAACCTCCTCATATAGGGCATATAAAACTTATACGCAGGATGCTTCGCGAGTGCCAAAATGTCGTTATCATTTTAGGCTCCGTGCAAGAACAGGGAACAGAGAGAAACCCTTACAGCTATATTCAAAGAAAAGAAATGCTGCAAAAAATCTTTGCTGCCAAACCTGAAGCCAAGAGATTAAAAATTCTTGGTATGTTTGATATCAATAATCCTACACAATGGGGTGCTTTTGTTATGGATTTTTTAAAAGAAGCCTGTCCGAATGAACCCTTGCCCGAAGTCTACTATGCCGGTAGCGAATATGACGCACAGTGGTTTAGAGATATCTTTGCCAATATTCAGATTGAAAATCGTGTGGATTATGGCTTCCCCTACGTTTCTGGCTCCATGGTACGCGACATGATTAAAATCGGTGATAAACGCTGGCATGATTTTGTGCCTCAAGAAATTCATAAAATGATAGAAGACCTCATTCCTACCGAAAAGGGTGTTTGCTGATGAAAAAAATTTGGGACAATCTAACTGCAGGCTTAAAAGATTTTTGTGTTAAAAATGGTTTTTCAAAAGTATGTTTGGGCCTTTCAGGCGGCTTGGATTCCGCTCTTTGTTCCGTGTTGGCGACTGATGCCTTGGGTGGTGAAAATGTTCATGCTTTGATGATGAAAACTAAGCATACTTCAGACTTGAGTTTAAGAATTGCCAGAGAGATTTCTCAAAGAAACAACCTTATTTTTCAAGAACTTGATATCAACCCGTTGATTGATGAAGAGACTCTGTTTTTGGCACACGCTTTCGACCAAAATCCAAAGCAAGTCGTTTTGGAAAATTTGCAGGCACGTGCCAGAGGAAAATTTCTGATGGCCTTTTCCAACCAGTTTGATTACCTCGTTTTAGCCTGCGGAAATAAATCCGAAATTGCTATGGGCTATTGTACTCTCTATGGTGATACTTGTGGAGGACTGGCGCCAATAGCCAATCTTTACAAATCTGAGATTTTTGACTTAGCGCGGTGGCGCAACACCATCTCTCCCGTTTTGCCAAAAGAGGTCATTTCTCGCGCTCCCAGTGCCGAGTTGGCAGATCATCAAAAAGACGAAGATACTTTACCGCCTTATGCTCTCTTGGACAAGGTTTTGCATCTGTATTTGGATATGGGAAAATCAGAAAATGAAATTTGCGCGGCCGGATTTGAGCCCAAAACTGTCAGGTGGATTATTAATCGCTATAAATCTCAGGCTTTTAAACGTAAACAGCTTCCTCCTTATTTGCCCATTAAGCGACCGGATAATAATTTGATATAACAACCTTGTCATTAACTGTAACGATAAACAAAAACCCCGCGAGATTTTCTTGCGGGGTTTTTGTTTATAACTTAGATATCCAGATTAACCACGTTCAAGGCATTTTCTTGAATGAATTCCTTGCGTGGTTCAACCACATCTCCCATTAGGGTGGCAAAGGTTTCATCCGCCTCTTCCATATGGTCTATTTTTACCTGTAAAAGAGAACGCGCTTCCGGATCAAGTGTGGTTTCCCATAATTGTTCGGGGTTCATCTCGCCCAATCCTTTATAGCGCTGGATGGTAATCCCTTTCTTACCGGCGGCGATTATCGCATCAACAAAACTTACCGGACCATATATCTTTTTCTCAAGTCCTTGCTTGGAAACCAAAGTACTTGGTTTAGCAAAGTTTTCTCTCAAAACATCTTTCAATCCATTTAAAATCGGAGCTTCTTGACTATCTAAGATATTGGAGCCAACAATATGTCTCTCGGTTACACCTCTTAGTGTTCTTGAAAACAGCAGGTTACCATCTTCTTCCACTGAAGCCTTCCAGCCTCGGTCATACTCCGCTTCCAAATTATCCAAACGAGTAACCAGTTTATCTAATTCTTCTTGTAATTTGCCTTTGTTATGTAAAAGTTCTTGATCAAACAGTCCGCATATCGCCATTTGTTCAATAATCTTCTCCGGCACATTTTTACTCAAAGTTCCTATCAGACTGCGAGCTTTACGGTTTTGCTCTACCAAACCTACTAAATCTTGACCGGCTATTTGCTCCCCGTCTGCCAAAGTCAATGTAGCATCGTCACAACCACCGCGAACTAAGTAGTCATCCATTTCGCGCTCATTTTTAATGTATAGAATAGAATTTCCCTTCTTGACTTTATACAACGGAGGCTGAGCAATGTATACATAACCTCGCTCTATAAGCTCCGGCATCTGACGATAGAAAAATGTCAATAAAAGCGTACGAATGTGGCTTCCATCCACATCAGCATCGGCCATGATGATGATTTTATGATAACGACATTTGTCGGCATTGAAATCGTCTCGTCCAATTCCTGTGCCAAGCGCGGTAATAATCGTACCAATCTCAGCTGAGTTTAACATCTTATCAAAACGAGCTCGTTCTACATTCAAAATCTTGCCTCGCAGCGGCATAATTGCTTGATTGCGGCGGTGACGACCTTGTTTGGCCGAACCACCTGCAGAATCTCCCTCTACGATGAAAACTTCTGACAAGGCGGGATCTTTTTCTTGGCAGTCGGCTAATTTTCCCGGTAGTGACGCAATATCAAGAACTCCCTTTCGGCGAGTCAGTTCACGAGCTTTTCGCGCTGCTTCTCGAGCTGTAGCCGCTTCAACAATCTTACTGACTATAATTCGAGCTTCATTGGGATGTTCCGCAAGCCACTCCGACAATTTTTCACAAACGATACTCTCTACAACTGGTCGAACCTCTGAGGATACTAATTTGTCTTTGGTTTGCGAAGAAAACTTCGGATCGGGAACCTTAACAGACAATACACAGCTTAAACCCTCTCGCATGTCATCTCCGGTAAGAACAACTTTGTCTTTTTTGAGCAAGCCATTCTCTTGAACGTAATTGTTAAGGCTGCGGGTCAGCGCTCCTCTAAAACCGGCTAAGTGCGTTCCGCCATCTTTTTGAGGAATATTGTTGGTAAAACACAGCATGCTTTCGTTATATGCATTTGTCCACTGTAATGCACACTCAACCACAATATCGTCTTTTTCTCCACTAAAAGAAATTACTTCTTCGTGGAGCGGAGCTTTTGACTTGTTAATGTGGTTGACAAAAGCTTTCAAGCCTCCTTCATAATGGAAATCAACTTCTCTGGGCTCCGCACCACGGTTATCTATCAGTTTCAGGTAAACACCTGAATTCAAAAATGCTTTTTCGCGAATGGCTCGCTCTAAAGTTTCAAAATTAAACTCTGTTTGAGTAAATGTTTCGGGAGAAGGCAAAAAGGTAACTTCTGTTCCGTGCTTGCCAGGCGCATCGCCTACAACTTTGAGATGTTCTGTGACGTTTCCATTAGCAAAAGAGCAAAAATGCTCGTGTCCTTCGCGCCAAATTCTTAATTTTAACCACGTCGATAAAGCGTTGACCACAGATACACCAACACCATGGAGACCTCCAGATACTTTGTATGAATTGTTATCAAACTTTCCACCAGAATGAAGCTCGGTCATGATGACCTCAGCAGCGGAAACACCTTCCTCCTTATGCATGCCAACAGGAATTCCTCGGCCGTTGTCACGGATTGTGGCTGAGCCGTCAGGGTTCAAAATAACTTCTGTCTTATCACAATACCCTGCTAAAGCCTCATCAATCGCATTATCAAGAACTTCGTAAATCATATGATGCAGACCGGAGCCGTCATCCGTATCTCCTATATACATTCCCGGGCGTTTGCGAACTGCGTCCAACCCTTTCAGCACCTTAATCGAGTCGGCGCCATACTGTTTTTCTTCGGCCATTATTTCTTCCGCGGTCATTTCACTCATAATTACCTTATCCTCTTTTATTTTCTAAGCATTTTAACTGCTTAAATATACACCCTCATTAAAAATTAACCAAGTAATTTTCATGTGTTATGCATAGTTTTGCCCAGCTTTTTTACTTAAAAAAACAATAAAAATAAAAAAATTTTTTCCTCGCAAAACGAATCCTGGCTTACGTTTGATGCGAATCGCCTAAATTCTTGGATGGAATCGGTAACTTTCCGTTAACTTTTTTTATTTAGAATCCTTCTCATAAAGCGATTCTGCAGATCGCTCTCAAAGCTTTGAAAACAATTATTTTAGATGCCACCAATGTAGGACGTCTATGTGCACAAATTTTGTAACTTTGTTGATTTTGCTGTGAGGTGTCTAAGCAACAAAATCTTGTTTCTGAGAAAGTTTAGAATACGGGGAATTATATAAAGGAAGAAATCCTTCATTGTGTCAAGAACTGACCTCCCCCTTCCTTTGCTTGCTTCCGTATCTCTAAATACGGAGATTTTGTCGTATCTGCCACTTAGTGCGCCTCTGACCAATTGGTGCCTATACCGACTTCGGCAATAAAAGGAACTTCATAATCAACAATATTTTCCATTATTTCCTTTATTTCCTTACTTGCTTGTTCCACTTCTTCATCTGGA
The DNA here is from genome assembly GCA_944393685.1 of uncultured Alphaproteobacteria bacterium. GTDB lineage: Bacteria > Pseudomonadota > Alphaproteobacteria > RF32 > CAG-239 > CAZU01. The sequence goes on along the minus strand of CALYAW010000001.1, from coordinate 251,400 downwards.
GATTCAAAAACCAGCTCATCATGCACCTGTAATAGCATTTTTGTTTTGTAGCCTTTTGCTTTAAGCTCTCGTTCAACTCTTATCATTGCCAATTTGATTATGTCTGCGGCGCCTCCTTGTATCGGCGCGTTTATTGCCGCTCGCTCCGCATTGGCTGAAAGACGCTTGTTGGAATCGTTTATTCCCAAAATCGCGCATTTACGCCCAAATGGCGTTAATACATAATCATGCGCATGGGCAAATTTTATCGTCTCATCCATATAAGCCTTGATTTCCGGCATCTGCGCAAAATACGCATCTATGTATGCTTTTGCCTCGGCCGGTTCAACATTAATTTGTTTAGCCAAACCATAGGCTGAAATTCCATAAACAATCCCAAAATTTATCGCTTTGGCATGGCGACGTAAATTAGCATCCACCTTTTCTGGCGGGACACCAAAAACATGCGAAGCTGTTGCTGTATGAATGTCTATACCGGCAGCAAAAGCCTCTTTCAATTTTTTAACATTGGCAACACAAGCTAAAAGTCTTAGCTCAACCTGAGAATAATCAGCTGAAATCAATTTATGACCAGGTTTAGCTATAAAACAAGCTCGAATTTTTTTTCCATCTTCACTGCGTACCGGTATATTTTGGAGATTTGGGTTATTGGATGCTAATCTTCCCGTATTAACAACCGTTTGTGAGTATGTCGTATGAATACGATTTTCTTTATCCAACAAACTAGACAAAGCATCGGTATATGTCGACTTGAGCTTGCTCGCTTCTCGCCAATCCAATATTTTTTGCGCCAACAAAACCCCTTGCTCTTTCAAATCTTCCAAAACATCCGCTCCGGTTTGCCATGCTCCAGAGGGCGTCTTTTTGCCCTTAAAACCCAATTTTCCAAAAAGAATATCACCAATTTGTTTCGGGGAGCCAATATTGAATTCTTCACCGGCAAGAGAATATATTTCTCTCTCATATTTGTTCAAAATATCTTTAAAATAGCCACTCAGCTCTTGCAATGATTTGGCATCCACCAAAATTCCCCTGCTTTCCATAGCGTATAGAACAGATATAAGCCTACGATCAAAATTCTCATATACAGCCGTCTTTTGTTCAAGATGTAACCTAGACTTCAGTGACAACCATAAACGCAAAATACAATCTGCCCTCGTTGACATGAATGTCGTCGCCACTGTCTGATCGACCGAAGAAAAGGTTATTTTATTTTTGCCGCTGCCAACTAAATCTTCTATTTTGGAAACCTCTTCTTCAAGATATCTTTTGCTTAGCTCTTCCAAAGAATGTGTATGTTCCGAGCTGTATAAGTCATAGGAAATAACAGCAACATCATCCAATGCCGAAAAATCAGCGTTTTCTCCGGATACTTTAGAAAGCAAGTGCATTGACGCTTTTATGTTGTGCCCTATTTTTAGAACAGATTTGCTTGCGAAAAGCGGAAGCAAAAAGTCCAAAACAATTTTTGGTGACACCCCTTCCATTATAGGACGCAATGAAAACAAATCAAAATTTTCTACTGCTTCTTGTTTTATAAACGGGATATAACAAGCCTCACCTGGCTCTACTGCCAAAGATATTCCTTCTATATCATCGCTTCCGTTTGATATGACATCAAAAGCAAATCGGCGAACAGATAAAATTCTCTCTCGCCACTTTTTAAGATCAGTCTCAGAAACAACTTTTTCATATTTTTTTTCGAGCCCTTTAAATACACCGCTCACGCTTTCATCCTCAACACATGAACAGCGTTCAGAAACCCATCGTTCAACTTTTGAACGAAGCGAGTAGAAACCATATTTCTCTATAAATTCATTAACAATTTCCAGAGACGGAGCTTTGCATTTATAAATACCAATCTCTGTCGGAACAGGCGCGTCTGCTTTTAGAGTGACCAACTGTAATGAAATTCTTGCATTTTGAGCATGTTCCAACAAGAGTTGACGACGTTTCTCTTGCTTGATTTCTGAGGCATGTGTCAAAACTTCCTCCAGCGAACCATATTCATTAATCAACTGGGCCGCTGTTTTTGGTCCTATTCCAGGAACACCGGGGACATTATCAATGCTGTCTCCTGAAAGTGCTTGCACGTCTACAACTTTGTCCGGATAGACCCCAAACTTTTCTTTTACGTCTTCGGGACTAAAAAATTTGTCTTTCATCGGATCATAAAATTCTACTCCCGGGCGAATTAATTGCATCAAATCCTTGTCTCCGGAAACAACAACAACCTCTAACCCTTGGGATAATGCAATATTTGCATATGTTGCTATTAAATCATCCGCCTCAAAACCTTCCATTTCGAGAAAGTGCAAATTCAACGCCTCTACAGCCTGATGAATTATTGGAAATTGAGGTATCAATTCTTCCGGCGTTTCTTTCCGTGTCGCTTTGTAGTCGGGAAAAATATCATTCCGAAAATTACGCCGTTTTGCGTCAAATAGAACCAAACAATAATCACATTTTATTTTTGATGTTAGACGCATAAACATATTTGTAAAACCAAAAACCGCGTTTACCGGTGTTCCATCCGGCGCATTAAGCGGAGGCAACGCATAAAAAGCTCGGAAAATATATCCCGAACCATCAATAAGGCATATCTTTTGAGACATTAAGCGTATCCTGCTCTAATATTAAAGATGGATATAATATAAATGATTAATTTCTATTCGCCAATAGATAAAAAGAAACTGCGCTCAAGATTGTCCACCGCGCAAAGATCCGTTTTGTATATGTCTTCATAATTTTCGACATAGTCGCGTAACGCTAGAGCAACACATTCTTCAACGGATTTACCGCTTTTTTGAGCTATTAAAGCCAACTTGGCATTTATTGTGTCATTAAGCGAAACTAAAATGCTGCTCATAAAATCTTCCTTAACTTATTTGTGTTAGTCTAATGTTTATGTTGTAGAATATTTTGCGAACCATGACAAGATTGAAAAGGTGCGGACTCGTGAGAAAACCTCAGAAAAACAAAAAAACATCAAAAAAAAGAGAGTCAAAACAAAGACTTAAGAATCGCAAAAGAATCCTTAAATTTTTTGCCCTATTGGTGATAACTTTCTTAACTTATTTGGCCTATTGCGCTTTAACCATTCCAGATATGAGCGAGGCTATTAATCGCACAAGACAACCCTCAACAACAATTATTGCCGATAACGGGAACGAAATTCAAACCTACGGTACTGTTTATTCGGAAGTAATTCGCTCGGAGGAACTGCCTCAATATGTTGTTGACGCTATTGTTTATACCGAAGACCGTCGTTTTTATCAACATTTCGGCTTTGACATCATATCTTTTACCAGAGCAATGCTGACCAATATTTTTGCGGGACGCTATGCACAGGGCGGAAGCACCATAACGCAGCAGGTTGCAAAAAATTTATTTTTAACATCTCAAAAAAGCATTCAACGCAAGGTGCAGGAACTTATGCTGGCTTTTTGGCTTGAATATAAATTTAACAAAGAACAAATTCTTACCCTATACCTTAATCGTGTTTATTTGGGAGCCGGAACTTACGGAATTGAAGCCGCCAGTCAAAAGTATTTTCAAAAGACATCTCGTGATCTAAATATTAAAGAAGCCGCCGTTATTGCTGGTATGCTCAAGGCTCCTTCTCGATATAATCCTATTGCTTCTAAGGAACGAGCTGTTGAACGCGCTATGGTTGTCTTGAAAATTATGCTTGAAAATGAATTGATTGATGAAGAAGATTACCAACGCGTTCTTAAAATGCCGCTAGGAAAAGAAAAAAGCGCTAAAGTCTTGGACGGAGCTTATTTTGCCGATTGGATTTACGGACAAGTTAACGATTATATCGGCGAACGTAATAACGATATTTATGTGTTAACAACTCTTGATCAAGAACTGCAAGAAAAAGCTTCTAAAATTTTGGCACAAACCATTGCCGCCAACAAGCACAAAAACGTAACTCAGGGCGCTATAATCATTTTAGATACAAACGGCGCTATTCGTGCTATGGTCGGAGGCGTCAATTATAACAAAAGTCAATTTAACCGTACGGTACAAGCATTGCGACAACCGGGATCTGCTTTTAAGCCGTTTGTCTATATTACAGCTCTTGAAAATGGCTATACCCCTGAAAGCATCATCCAAGATGCTCCCCTGTCTATTAAAGGATGGAAGCCTGAAAATGCTGACAAAAAATATTATGGGGCTGTTACTTTAAGGCAGGCTTTGGCAAAATCTCTTAATTTGGCAACAATTAACCTTTCTCAACAACTCTCTACCAAAGAAATTATTCGCAATGCCAGACGAATGGGTATTACTACCCCTTTGCAAAATTCTCCTTCTTTGGTTCTGGGCACTATGGAAGTGCGCGTGATAGACATGGCGACTGCTTATGCTTCTTTGGCAAATCAAGGTTTTGCCGTTTATCCTTATGGTATTGAGGAAATTTATACTCGTGACGGATATCAACTGTATCAACGCATAACGCCGGAAAAAACTCCAATCCTTGATAAAGAATCCGTTCGCGCTCTCACATCCATGCTGGAAAGCGTTATTACGAATGGAACCGGACGAAGAGCCTTTATCGGAAAATTTGCCGCAGGAAAAACCGGCACATCTCAAGATAACCGAGATGCTTGGTTTGTCGGTTATACCAAAAATCTTGTTGCTGCCGTTTGGCTCGGAAATGACGATGATTCTCCAATGAAAGGGGTTTCCGGCGCAAACCTGCCTGCCGAAATATGGCGTAAAATTATGAATTAAAATCTCTAAAATAGTGCTTTTCGTTTGAGAATAATTATATATAATATCACACAGTTTTATAAAAAACCTGAAAATATTCAGAATGATGTATTTTTGATAAGGATATAAAAAATGATACAAAAACCTGTATTGCTTATGATTTTGGATGGTTGGGGGTACCGCTCGCCTAAAACTCCTGATAACGCCATTGAAATGGGACATACCCCCAATTGGCATCGTATGTTTGAAACTTGCCCGCATAGCCTGATTGAAACTTATGGGTTGGCAGTTGGTTTGCCTGAAGGACAAATGGGAAATTCGGAAGTCGGACACACTAATATCGGGGCCGGACGTGTTGTTATGCAAGATTTGCCAAAAATTGATCTGGCTATTAAAGATGGGTCTCTGGCTAAAAATCATGTCCTCGCAGAAATGATTAACAAACTCAAAAACAATGGAAAAACTGCACACATCATGGGGTTGATGTCTCCTGGCGGGGTACACTCTTCTCAAGAACATATTGTTGCTTTGTGTGATATCTTAAATAAAAACGGCATTAAAACATGGGTTCATGCTTTTTTGGATGGCAGAGACACTCCTCCTTCCTCCGCCGTCGACTATCTGGCAGAGTTCGAAAACAAAACAAAGGATATGCCTCTAGTCAAACTTGCAACAATAGAGGGACGTTTCTATGCCATGGATCGCGATAAACGCTGGGATCGAATTGAGTTGGCTTATGACAACATGGTCGCCGCGACAGGGAAGCGTTACTCTTCTGCCAGTGAAGCTATTAAGGCATCTTATGACGATAAAGTTACCGATGAGTTCGTTGTTCCTGCCGTTATTGGAGATTATAATGGAATGGCAGACGGCGATGCCATTTTGATGGCTAATTTTAGAGCTGATCGTGCCAGAGAAATTTTGTATGCTCTGGCTGATGAGGCTTTTAACAGTTTTGCTCGTAAAAAAACAATACAATTTTCAGCTCATGTCGGCATGACTGAATATTCGGTTGATCATAACCGCTTTATGCAAACCATGTTTCCTCCTGAGGCTTTGACACATATTCTTGGAGAAGTTGTGGCTGAGCATGGATTAACACAATTGCGAATTGCCGAAACAGAGAAATACGCCCATGTAACATTTTTCTTTAATGGCGGAGAGGAAAAAGAATTTAAAGGAGAAGAAAGAATTCTTATTGCCAGCCCTAAAGTTGCAACATATGATCTTAAGCCGGAAATGAGTGTTTATGAAGTCACCGAACAACTCGTCAAGGCTATCGAAGATAAGCGTTTTGACGTTATTATTTGTAACTATGCTAACGGTGATATGGTTGGACATACTGGAATTATGGAAGCCGCTCTCAAAGCTGTTGCCGCTGTTGACGAATGCCTTGGAAAAGTTGAAAAAGCAATCAAAGACGTTGGCGGTGTGATGATTGTTACCGCTGATCACGGAAACGCCGAAAAAATGGTTGATGAAATAACCGGACAACCATATACCGCCCATACCGTCGGTAAAGTGCCTGCTATCTTAGTTAATGATAAAAGCGGCGTAAAAGCTCTTAAGGACGGAAAATTAGCAGACCTAGCACCCACAATGCTGGAACTTTTGCAAATTGAACAACCTAAAGAAATGACAGGAACTTCCTTGTTGGTTAAATAAGAAATGAAAATCTGTACCGCCTTCAAATATTCTCTTGTTGGACTGCTTTTTTGCAGCATTGTTCCAAATGAGTTGAAGGCGGTCTCGGATTCTGATTTGCAAAAAGTAGAGCAACAAGTTAAACAACAAAGCCTTGAACACAAAAAACTACAAGCTCAAGCTACTCAAATAAATATGGAGTTGGCTTCCGTCAGTCAAGAAATGATTAAAGCGGCAAGACAAATTCAAAATAATGAAGAAAAATTGTCGCGCATGGAAAACCAACTTGAAAAACTTAAAGAAGAATTGGCAGAAGCAGAGGCTGGGTTTAGTCAGGAAGATGATAATCTTATTAAAACTTTAGCTGCTTTAGAAAATTTGGCACTAAAGCCAACTGAAGCTTTATTGGTGCAACCGCTTACACCGGTCGATATTATACGCAGTGCAATGCTGTTACGTGAAACGGTGCCTTATTTGGAAGAAAATGCCGAAAGAATCCGACGTAAACTAGAAACTATTTCTCAAAAAAAAGATCGGGTCGAAAAACAGTTTGAACAAATCTCAAAACAAAAATCTGTCTTAGAAAAAGAGCATGCCAGAATGAAAAAACTTGTTCAACGCAAGTCAAAAATTCGAAACATGGTAGAAATTCGTAGTGAAAAGGCAAAAAAAAATGCTGACAAACTTGCCGCTCAGGCTAGGGATTTACGAGATTTGTTAGCAAAACTGGAACAACAACGCCTTGAGAAAAAACGCAAAGAAGAAGCTAGACGATTGGCCGAAGAAAAAGCTAGAGAAAAGCAACTGCTTGAAGCAAAAAAAACAGAGCAAAAACAAACTGCTGGCTTGCAAAAAAAGTCTTCTCCTATTATAAATACAATAAGCAGCGGCTTTGCTAAAGCAAAAGGAACTTTGCCTTTGCCGGCCAGAGGCAAAATTGTCACCGCTTACGGAGAACAAGTGGTTAAAGGTGTTACGTCTAAAGGACTTATATTGCGCACTCGTAATGATGCTCAGGTGATTGCTCCTTTTGACGGCTCGGTTATTTTTGCAGGACCGTTCCGCGGATATGGCAACTTGATTATTATTGAACACGGTGATGGATATTTATCTCTGCTCGCCGGATTGAAAAATTTTGATGTTGAAGTCGGACAAATGTTGTTAGCCGGGGAACCGGTCGGACAAATGCCTGATGAAGGTGATGCTAAGCTCTATGTCGAAATCAGAAAAGACAATCAACCTGTTGATCCTATGGCGTGGATGCGATTGTAATAATTTATAAGGAATTATGATGATGAAAAATAAACTTCCTGTTCTTTTGTTTCTCGGATTTTTGTGTTTTGTACCATCAACCGAAGCAAAAAAAACACCCAAAACAGAAAAAGTTGACACCTATGAGATGCTTAATCTCTTTGGTGAGGTTATGGAGCGAGCAAAAAATTCTTATGTTGAAGAAGTTGACGATAAAAAGTTGATTGAAGCTGCCATCAACGGCATGTTGGTTTCCCTTGATCCACACTCAAGCTATCTTGACGAGCAAAGTTTCAAATACATGAACGAACAAACAAAAGGAAAGTTCGGAGGTCTTGGAATCGAAGTTACGATGGAACAAGGCGTTGTTAAAGTCGTTTCTCCGATTGATGATACTCCCGCATCCAAAGCCGGTCTTAAACCCGGAGATTATATCGTCAATATTGACGGAGAAAACGTCATGGGAATGACCCTTAATGATGCCGTTGACAAAATGCGAGGAAAGGTAGGTACAAAAGTTAAACTAAATATCCGACGTTTAAATGAGAAACCGTTCGACGTGACTCTTAAGCGAGAAGAAATTAAAATCCAATCAGTTAAAAATGATATAAAAGCAGATGATGTGGCCTATATTCGAATCACTTCGTTTAGCGAGGATGTTGATACGAATGTTTCAAAAGCTGTAAAGAAAGCCAAAAAAGATCTTAAAGATAAATTAAAGGGAATTGTAATTGATGTACGCAACAATCCCGGTGGTTTATTGGATCAGGCCGTGGGAGTTTCCGATTTATTCTTAAATCAGGGTGAGATTGTTTCTACTCGTTCGCGCAACGAAGAAGATACTGTTCGCTATTCTGCCAAAGACGGAGATATTGCCGATGGATTGCCTATTGTGGTTATTATTAATGATGGTTCGGCCTCTGCTTCAGAAATTCTCGCCGGTGCTTTACAAGACCATAAACGCGCCGTTATTCTCGGGGAGAAATCTTTTGGAAAAGGCTCTGTGCAAACGGTAATCCCGCTTGGAAAGCATGGCGCCATGCGACTAACAACTGCCCGCTATTATACTCCTTCCGGACGCTCTATTCAGGCTAAGGGTATTGAGCCCGATGTTGAAGTACATCCCGCTAAAGTGGAAGAAATCGTCAGTTCTTATAACTTTAGCGAGGCTGAATATGGGAATGCTCTCAAAAACGAATCCGAAGATAAAACATCAAATGACAAAAACAAAAATAATAAAAATGAAAAAGAGGAAGAATGGCGCAAGGATTACCAGTTATCTCGCGCCGTTGACTTAGTTAAGGCTTTGGGAATTTATCATTCGGGAAATTAAGGAGTTCCTACTTTGTTTAGAAAAATTGTTTCAGACAATGCTTTAATCTTTATTACCGGAACAGCAATTATTGCCGTAACTCTTATTGGCTTATTATTTGCCGGGAAAAAAAGCGAGCCTGTTTATCTTTCGAAAATTGATAAACTTATGTTTGATAAAGATAATAAAAGCCCTAAGTTCGTTTTATCTTTGCCGTCATGGGACAAGGTCTTAGCTTCTGCAAAGGAAAATAAATCTTTTGAAATTAATGACGATATTTTGCAAGAACTCCAAGATGACGTTGTTATACCTAAAAGAAAAACAATGGAAGATATTTTAGCTAAAATTCCTAATCTAGGCGCGCTTCCCGACACTCCCCAATCTCAAACCCTGACTAATATAATGAATAGTAAAGGTTTGATTGAGCCTGTTAACGATCTTATTTTGCCAAGAATTTCTCAAGACAATAAGAGACCTTGGGTAGAATATGGAAAAGTAGTTGATGTTTTACCTAATTTTAAAAAAGTAGCCATTGTCATAAAAGGATTGGGATTTGATCCGGCTTCTCTTGATAAAATAAGCAATGCTCTAAATTCTGAAGTTTCATTCTCTTTTACCCCGTATGCAAAAAATATCGGTCAAAAAATAATAAAAACAAGACAACGCGGTCATGAAACTTATGTTGATTTATTGCTTTCTTCAAAAAATTTTTTGCGCGCAGATAGCGGTCCTTTATCTATAAGCCTAACAATCAGCAAAGATGAAGCATTGAATCGTTTACAGAAAAGTTTATCAACAGAAGCTCCTATCGGTGGAGTAATTGTAAATGATGGTGTTGCCGATGAAGACAACCGTGAAATATTAATCGAACTACTGAAAGAATTACGTAACCGCGGATTGCTTATGATTGATGCCACAAGCGGTGACGGATTAAGTAAAATCGATATTCAAGATTTGGCGCGAAAAAAGGCTGATGTTGTTATAGATACCGATTTTAGAAAAGAAGCCATTGATAAAGCTTTGCTTAAGGCAGAGTATATCGCTTTTGAAAAAGGACAAGTTTTAGTCGTTGCAGATCCTAAGCCTATTGTCATTGTCGAATTGCTTAATTGGATTAAGACTTTTTCTCCGCAACTCTCTTATGAAGAAGCTAAAGAAATCGAGCTTAATAAGCCTTTTGCTTTGGTTCCGCTTTCTAATTTGGTGATTCAATAATGGGTGCTTATCGTAAAAATGTAGGAATTGTCGTTTTTAACAAGGATCAAAAAGTTCTAGTGTGTGCTCGCGCCGACAAAAAAGACTTTCAATGGCAGTTTCCTCAGGGGGGAATAAACGATGGAGAAGATATCATAGACGCTGCTCGTAGAGAATTATCCGAAGAAACGGGTATTGTATCGGTTGAACTTGTTGGTCGTCTGCCTAATCCAATCCGTTATGATTTTCCACCCCAAATTATGAATAAATTTAATCAAAATGGCTGTCCTTATGTCGGACAAGAGCAATCTTGGGTATTGTTTTATTTTTGTGGCGATGATAGTGAAATAAATTTTTATACCAATCCTGAAGAAATAGAATTTAAGGCATATGAATGGATTGAACCCGATGAAGCACCTAAAAGAATTATTGAGTTCAAAAAAGCTGTCTATCAACAAGTCGTTTCCGCTTTTAAGCCTTATATTCGCCCTAAAAAAGGAAATTTTTGGCAGCTATCCAAAGAAATGATCTTTCGGCATTTGTTAAGAAGATATCGAGAAGATGCTTTCATTCGTGGAAAAGAAAGGGGGTAAAAAGTGTCTGAAGAAGACATAAAATTTCCCAAAGAAAGAAATATTGTCCTGAAGGCTGCTGCTGAGGGTATCAAAGGTAATGTTCCTTGGTCTTCTTTACAAAATAAATATATAAAAAATCTTTTATTATTTGCTTTGATGAACGCCTCCGGTAATGAGACCGTTACTAATCGTAATTTTTTGAAGTTGGTTAATAAAAATTTTAAGGGTTACTTACTCAAAATTATTAAACAAATTCTTGATGATGAAGATGGGGAGTTTGACGAGGCTTTAGATGTTGAGCTCAATAAAATCATGGCTGATAAAAGTATTATTAATATCAAAAAGTTAGTGCAAGAACTTACTCCTGCGCAAATTATCAGCTTTATAAAAGCAAATACTAATGGTTTATCTCAAAAGCAACTTATAAAAAAGATGCTTACTCTTCGAGATATGAAAGTTAACCATAGAGAGACGCCTGAAGAACAGCGTGAGCGCGAGCAGCGCCAAAAAGAATATGAACTGGCGCGAAAACGCGAAAGAATGATGGTTCGCGGCTTTGAACGGGAACGCTCAAGAAGCTAAATATAAGGCTTCTTTAGTATACTCCTGTGTAAATGATATAATAAACTGCCAGATACGGCATGCGGTTTTCGTGCGCGCTGTTGCCGCCGGCAGAAGCGGTTGTCCGGACCTCATCCGTATCGCTATCGTTATTGCTTTTTCCCGAATATCTCTGCCGGTCCTTTGAACCCGGAGAATAAATCGTGTAATTGTGCGAGTGCCTTGGCATTTCGTTGATTGTCAGGGTATGTTTTTCTTCACCGCCCTTGGAACCGCGCGAATAGGTATAGAGCGAACTGGTGGCATAGCCGACGCCGACCGGAACGCGCCCTTTGAAGTTCGGCAAATAGAAGTTTGTGCTGTTGCCGCCATAGGCCGTGCCGATGGCGTTGTAAAGCTCTTTGTAGGTCGAAGAAGACAGCGACTGACCTTCGCACTTCAGCCAGCCTTTGGGAATGGAGCTTCCGGCCCAGAGTCTGATTTCACCAACCATGGCGCCGCTGTCACAGGAGACTTTTGAGGCATCGCCGGGGCAGACAAAAGTTTTTTTGCCGGAGCATTGAGTTGTGGTTTTGTCATAACCGAGCTCTTCGCAACTTTTGGTCTGACGACAAAAGACCTTGGTATTGTCAAACGGACAATAGACCATGTCAGGACCGACGCAATCAGCAACCGCGGAAGTGTATCCGAGTTCGGCGCAGCTCGGAGCGGTTGTGCAAGATTGAGCGGAGGCCTCTGCCGCAGCGACCAACAAAACGGCGGCAGAGGAGAGAAAGAGATAAGACAAAGACAGACGAGACATATCGAAACATCCTCAAAAGTGGAAACAGAAACACATTCTTTAACCATTATCGGACAATTCGCAAAATAAGTCAACAATAAATCATCGGTCAGATTGACAAAATGGGAGGACAGTAATCAGAGGTCAGAGACCAGGGATTAGGGCGGAGAAAGCATTGTTATTAAACCATCATGCTTCTGAAACTAATCACTAATTACTGATCTCTGATTACTGAAAAAGCCCCTCGCGAGAGGGGCTTTTTCCATTCAGGATAAAAGATTTATTTGCCAAGTTGAGAAGCAACTTCTGCTGCAAAATCCTCTTCTTTCTTCTGCAAACCTTCACCTAATTTGAAACGAACAAAACCACTCAATTTGATGTCTGTTCCCAAATCTTTGGCTGCTTCAGCAATAACATCCTTAACTTTTTTGTCAGGATCCATGATGTAAGCCTGCTCTTCAAGAACAACCTCTTCATAGTATTTGCGAACGCGGCCTTCAACCATTTTTTCAATGATGTTTTCCGGTTTTCCAGATGCTTTTGCCTGTTCGGCAAAAATTGACTTCTCGTGTTCAACTGCTGCCGGATCAACACTTGCTATATTGAGAAACAAAGGTGCTGAAGCAGCAACGTGCATGGCGATATGTTTGCCTAACTCAGATAATTTAGCTTTGTCAGCAGAAGATTCCAAAGCAACCAAAACACCTATTTTGCCAATGTTGGGGGCGGAAGCGCTGTGAATATATGGAGCAACAACACCCTCTTTTACCTCTATCATGGCAGCGCGGCGCAAGGTCATATTTTCACCGATTTTGGCAATCATATCTGTTAGGCGTTCTTCAAATGTTTTGCCACATTTGGGACAATGGAATGTTTTCATATCGCAAATTTCGCCAGCGCTCTTCAAAGCAACAATAGCGGCATCGGCGACATATTCTTGAAAGATTTCATTTTTGGCAACAAAATCTGTTTCGGAGTTAACTTCTACAACTGCTCCTTTATTGCCTTCAACATGAACAGAAACGAGACCTTCGGCAGCAATACGACTAGCTTTCTTTGCGGCAGAAGCCAGACCTTTTTTGCGCAGCCAATCTACTGCTTCATCCATGTTGCCGTTAGTTTCAACCAATGCCTTTTTGCAATCAAGCATACCGGCTCCTGTTGATTCTCTTAATTCTTTTACCATAGCTGCGGTAATATCTGTCATATCTTTTTCCCTTAAAATTAGAATGCGACGGCGTTGAAACCATGTCTATAGTTCAATGCCGCCGCACGTTTTGATAATATCTTCTAAAATGGTTTTAGAGGACTATTCGGCGGTTGCCTCTGCGGCAGCTGCTTTCTTTGAAGCTCTCTTCTTAGCTGGTTTGGCTTCGACCTCACCTTCAACCATTTCTTCTACTTTAACACCTTGGGCAGCAATCTGTGCTTGCATACCATCCAATACTGCTGCAGAAACCATTTCTGCATAGAATTGAATGGCACGGATAGCATCATCGTTACCCGGAACAGGAAGATCAACATCTTCTGGGTTAGCATTGGTATCGCAGATGCCAATGACGGGAATTCCCAGCTTTTTGGCTTCTTTGATGGCCAAAGCCTCTTTGCAGGTATCAATGACGAATACCAAATCCGGTTGTCCGCCCATGTTCATGATACCTCCGAGCTCTTTGTTTAATTTTTCCTGCTCTTTTTTGAGGTTCATCATTTCTTTTTTGGTGTAACCTTCATACTCATTTTTCTCAGCCATTTCGTTCAGTTTAACGAGACGAGAAATTGATTTGTAGACTGTTTTCCAGTTGGTCATCATACCACCAAGCCAACGTTGGTTGACATAATATTGGCCGCATCTTTCAGCGTTTTCTTTAATGATGTCCTGAGCTTGTCTTTTGGTTGCAACAAAAAGAACTTTACCGCCTTGGGCAACAATCTCTCGAGTTGTTGCCAATGCCGTATAAAGCATCGGATAAGTCTTTTGCAAGTCAATGATGTGGATATTGTCTTTTTTGCCGTATATATACGGAGCCATCTTCGGGTTCCAACGACGAGCGTGGTGACCAAAGTGTACGCCAGCTTCAATCATCTGACGCAATGTAAATGTAGGAAGGGTCATTATATTTATCCTTTTTTCCGGTTAAACCTCCGCAGATTCTCTTGAGTTCAAATAGAACACCGGAGCGAAATATATTAATATATTCCGACAAAATCTGCGTGTGAAATTACTGGGATTTCCCAGGAAGAATCACTTCTTGTGATTTTTCGAGCCTGTTTTAGCATAAAATATTAATATTGCAAGTATTTTTTGTGAAAAAAACAAACAAAAATGGCGTCGCCTAAAAAGACAACGCCATAATTTTATTTTTTGCAAAATCACAGAAGCAAAATTAAACGCTCTATGCCCGCAAAAACCCCCATTCCCAGAAGCGGCATGACCATTCCCAGAAAATAAGATACCAACAAGGTTACCCTATCGGCATCTTTGTACAAAAACAGTGTTAGCGGAAGCCCTATGAAAAAAGCTATGTAAGCCACCCACATATTGCTCCAGAAAAGCAAAGTTATCAACACAACCTGCACAGGAAGAGTCAGCTTAAACGCGTTTTCTGGATAGACACAAAGCGAGGATGCCACAGCCGCACCAACAAGCATTCCAAATTCTGTCGGGCTAAAGCAAAACAACGATGACGCTATAGCACTCAACAGAATGTTTGCAGCCATTGCCGCCTTTGATTTCCAAAAAAATGTTGTTGTACTCATAAGATAATTTGTTTTTAGTTTTTAAAAAATATGAATTTATAGTGATAATTTATACTCTCCTCACTTTTTTGTCAATATTTTGTTTAAAACAACCCTCAGCTCTTCAAAAATTTTGTTTATGTTTCTATTTTATACCTTGTTAAATCGGGTGTTTTGCGATAGCTTATGCTCAATATTTTATAAATTTCAAAGAGGAAATAATGGTCGATTTGTTTGAGGCTGCTCCTGCGGTGAGCAATGACTACAGTGCCAATAGTATTGAGGTTTTGGAAGGTTTGGAGCCTGTTCGGCATCGTCCGGGTATGTATATCGGCGGAACCGATGAAACCGCGTTACATCATTTGGTGGCAGAAATTCTTGATAATTCAATGGATGAAGCTGTTGCCGGCTATGCAAACAAAATTGATGTACGCGTTAATGATGATTATTCCGTTAGTATTATTGACAACGGAAGAGGAATTCCTGTCGATCCGCACCCCAAATACCCGGGGAAATCCGCCCTGGAAGTGATTATGACCATGCTGCACTCCGGTGGAAAATTTGGCGGTGGCGCCTATAAAGTATCGGGTGGTTTGCATGGTGTTGGCTTGTCTGTGGTTAATGCTTTGTCAGAAAAATTGACCGTTGAAATTGCTCGTGATAAAAAATTATATCGTCAAGAATATTCTAAGGGATACCCCATGGGGCCTTTAGAACTTGTCGGAAACGCCCCAAACCGCCGAGGAACCTCTATTACATTTAAACCAGATCCCGAAATTTTCGGCGTTAATTCAAATCTACAGCCAAACCGAATTTACAGAATGGCTCGATCAAAAGCATTCTTATTTAAGGGAATCCGCATCAATTGGTCTTGTGCGCCGGAAATCATCGGTGAAGGTGAAACAACACCTGTTGAAGCTGAACTTTGCTTTCCTAATGGATTGTTGGACTTCTTGAACTATCAAGTTGGAACAAAAACAACCGTTAATCGAAAACCTTTTGCCGGTGAAGCTGAGCTCGCTAATGACGAAGGCAAGGTCGAATGGGCAATTACCTGGCCTGAGGATGAAAATGGTTTTTGCCATTCTTATTGCAATACTGTTGTTACTCCTCAAGGCGGGACTCATGAAGTCGGTTTTAAGTCTGCCCTTATCCGCGGGCTTAAAGAATATGGCGAAATGGCTGGTATCAAAAAAACCGCTTCCGTCACTGCTGATGATTTTTTAAGCGATGCAAGCATTATGCTTTCGGTCTTTATCAGAGATCCTCAATTTCAAGGTCAAACAAAAGATAAACTTACCTCAAATAAGGCTGTTCGCTTAGTTGAGTCCGCCGTTAAAGATTCTTTTGATCATTGGTTGTCATCAGATCCGGAAAATGCCACTGCTCTGCTTGAATATGTCGTTGAGCGTGCTGAGGCCAGAAAAAAGAAAAAAGAAGAAAAAATCCAAAATCGCAAAACCCCTACCAAACGTTTGCGTTTACCAGGAAAACTGGCCGATTGTTCCAAAGCGGCTGCGGAGGGAACAGAAATTTTTATCGTTGAGGGAGATTCTGCTGGCGGGTCTGCAAAACAAGGTCGAGATCGTGTAACTCAGGCCATCTTGCCTCTGCGAGGAAAAATACTTAATGTCGCTAGCGCCTCCCTTGATAAAATAACCCAAAATCAAGAAATCAAAGATATGATTGAAGCCCTCGGGTGCGGCATCAAAGAAAACTATAAAGAAGAAAATTTACGCTATGAAAAAATTATCATCATGACCGATGCTGATGTGGACGGAGCGCATATTGCTTCCTTGTTGATGACTTTTTTCTATCAGCAAATGCCAAAACTTATGGAAAACGGTCATGTCTATATTGCCACTCCGCCTTTATATAAAATTGCTGTCGGAGGAAAAAATTATTATGCTCTTGATGATGATGATAAAGATAAAATCTTGGCTAAGGTCATAAAAGGAAATCAAAAACCTGATATCAGCCGTTTTAAGGGCTTGGGAGAGATGAGCGCTCAACAGCTTAAAGAAACAACCATGGATAAAAAAAATAGAATCCTTTTGCGCGTTACACTGCCTAACACCAATACAGAAGAAGGTAGAGAGGAAGCCTTTGAAACGAGACGACAAGTTGAAAGGTTAATGGGTAAAAATCCGGAAACGCGTTTTAAGTTTATCATTGAACGTGCAAAATTTGTGGATGATTTGGATATTTAATGATTAGAAAAGCTAAACCGTCTGATTTTGCCAATATATCCAAGCTATGGTTGGATGCCTCCTTGCAGGCCCATAATTTTATTCCAGTAAAATACTGGCAAAAAATGCAAAATAGTGTTGTCCGAGATTATTTGCCAAACAGTCAAACTTTCGTCTTTGTTGATAAACATCAAATTAAAGGCTTTATCAGTATTGTAGATAATAATTATATCGGAGCATTATTTGTTGCGCCAAATTATCAAAATCAAAAAATCGGTTCTAAATTGCTTGAATATGTTAGGCGACACAGAGGATGGTTCTGTTTGAATGTTTTTGCTCAAAATAAAAGAGCTTTGTACTTTTATCAAAAAAGGGATTTTAAAATTATTCGAGAACAACTTGACCCCTCTACTAAAGAAAAAGAGTTAACTTTAGCTTGGGCTTTGGGATGTAAAAGCGGTTTTGCTAAAAAGCATCCGACTGATTCTTAAGTCTGGAAAATAAATATTTAAAAATATATTGACATATCAATTCAGATTGGTTAATTATCAGATTGTCGTTGGGGTTATAGCTCAGCTGGGAGAGCGCTTGAATGGCATTCAAGAGGTCAGGAGTTCGATCCTCCTTAGCTCCACCAATTCGGTTAAGCCCGCCTGAGCGCGGGCTTTCTTATTATAAGGGGATATAGCTCAGTTGGGAGAGCGAATGGTTCGCAATCATTAGGTCGGCGGTTCGATCCCGCCTATCTCCACCAATTCGAGAAACCGCATCTATTTCATGGTGCGGTTTTTATTTGTTAAAATTGTTTGAAAAATGTTTTGATGTTCCAAAGTCTTGGCCAACCTTTCGCCCTATGGAACTTATAAGATCTTTTACTTTTTGAAGACTTTCATCCGGAGTATAGCCTGTGTTTGATTTACCGGGATATAGTTCATAATGTCGACGATATGTTGTCAATGTTACATTTGGCATTATGACATTCGCTCCACTTTGTAGCGCTTTTTTCTGACCATTGGGTGCCAAACTTTCCATTGCTGTTGTCGCTGGAATATTTATATCAGGCAACAAAAGACGAGTTAAGGCCATAACTTTAAGCGCCATTTGCAACGTTCCCCCTGACGCATTTCGAAGAGGCGTGTCGGGATGAGCTATAAAAGGCCCTACCCCTATCATATCTGCACCTATTTTCTTAAAAAATAAAATGTCATCTGCGTAAGATTCCGTTGTTTGCCCCGGAAGACCGACCAAACAACCAGATCCCAACTCTAATCCGGCTTTTTTCAAATCTTGCAAACATTGGGCTCGCTGTTCCCAGCTCATGCCAGGATCATATCTTAAGTATAAATCTTTATCTGTCGTCTCTATTCTCAGCAAAAAACGATCCGCTCCGGATTTTTTATACGCCTGATACTCTTTTAATGTCTTTTCTCCTATACTTAAGGTAATAGCAACGTCTAACTTTTTTATTCGCTGAAGAAGGCGTTCTAATTTTTCTGTCGTATAAAACATATCTTCGCCGGATTGAAGCACTATTGTCTTTAGCCCCATTACTTTGACCGCGTGCTCCGCCAACTTAAAAATTGTTTCTTCATCTATTCGGTAGCGTTCTATATTTTTATTATCGCGGCGTAATCCACAATAACAACAATTATTACGGCAGATATTAGAAAACTCTATCAAAGCTCGAAGATGTATCTCATCTCCGACATATTTTTGTCGCACACCATCTGCTGCTTTGTACAACTCCTCCGAACAGCTGTCATCTCTCAATATTTCTATTAATTCTTCTCGGGAAAGAATATGTTCAAGGGCTGCTTTTTTAATCAAATTTTTCATTGAAGTTCCTTTTTTTATTGCTGATAATGTATTATTTTTGTACTCTGATGTAAATATAAATAAACTTAGAGTTCACATATCTATTTCCGCTTTAACGGAGTATTTTTTATGGAAAATTTCAAAAATTGCGCTGAAAGTTTAGTACAAATTTATCAAAATTATGATATTTTATTTCTGGATGCATATGGTGTTTTAAAAGCTGAAAACGGAAAGTTGTTTTCTCTTGTCCCTGAACTCTTATCTTTAATGAAAAATAATGGTAAAAAAATTTATATCATTTCTAACTCTTCACAAAATTCAGAAATTTTGAAAAAATCTTATGCTTCATGTGGTCTTTTACCCTCTTTATATGACGGAGTTGTCAGCTCCGGCGATATGTTAAATCATTGGCTTACGGAGAAAAAATTACCCTTAAACGGAAATAAATTTTATATATTTGGAAAACCTCACAGCAGTATTTTTTGCTTTGCAATTGAAAAATACAATCTTAATGTTCGTTCTCGTTTTGCTATGGTAGGTGATCAATTTGTTACCGACATGCTCGGAGCAATTAACGCTCAATGTGAGCTCAAATTAAAAATTGATCCTGTACTCGTGATTGGACAAGGAATCGCCAATCAATCTCGTCTCCTTGGAAAAAGTCTTGAAGATTTTTGTCAGGGACAATGTAGAAAAATTGTTGCCATCAGCAAGATTGCGGCATTATAATCAGCCATAAAACTTAATTTACAAGGACAAAAAAATGAGCAGAGTAATCACCTTAATGCCGGCACGTTTGGCGGCAACCAGACTCCCAAATAAAATGCTGTTGGACCTTAATGGAAAAAGCATTATTCAGCGTGTGTATGAAAATGTCAAAAATGCCATTAATACCGATATTGCCATTGCCGCAGGAGATCAGGCCATTGTTGATGAATGCAAAAAATTTGGCGCGACAGCCGTATTAACCGACCCAAATCTACCTAGCGGTACAGATCGTATTGCTGCCGCTTTAAAAGTTCTTGATCCAGATGGAACTAAATATGATATTGTTGTTGATTTTCAAGGCGATAATATTAATGTCGATCCCAAAGTCAATCTCCCTTTGATTGAAATGATTGAACGTACGAATTGCGATATTGCAACATGCGGTATGATTATCAAAAACGAGGCTGATAAAACTAACCCGGCAATTGTCAAAATCATTATGGGACTTAAAGAAGGTGAAGATGAAGCCAGATGCCTTTATTTTACAAGAGCCACCGCTCCTTTGGCGCGTAATCCTGAAAAATGCAAAAATCAGGATTTATACCAGCATATAGGAATTTATGTTTTTAAGGCTGAATCTTTGAAAAAAATGGTCTCGCTTGAGCCAGGTGTTTTGGAACAAAGAGAGTCTCTTGAACAATTGCGTGCATTAGAAAACGGCATGATTATCCGTGCCAAACTGGTGGGTGATATCCGCCTTAATAAAGATGCTCCGACAGACATTAACACTCCGGAAGATTATGAACTTGCCAAAAAATTTATAAAATAAATAAGAAAGCCGCTTAACAGCGGCTTTCTTTATGATACTTTATTCAAAAGACGAGCGTTTTCCAATAATTTTTCTTTTGTAAGACTAAAGTTGCTTGCCAGCCATTGGTTTTCAAGCTCCCGGAGAACAGATCCTATTGCTTGTTGGTTGGAAATTCCTTGCTCAATGATGTCTTTACCTCGTAAAGGAAACTCAGGCTCCGGTATCTCTGATATGGATTGGTATTTTTCCCAAAAATAAGGTATAGCTTCTTTGTTTTCGGCAATCAAAAGTAAAAATTTTTCTTGGCAAAAATCTTTATCGGTTTCGTACATCAATTTTTGAATTGAAATATCATCGCTTAATTCACTTAAACTAACTTTTCTTTCTGCCCAATGAACAAATTTTTGCTTTTCCCGCTTACTAAATTTCATTCTTGCAGCAAGGTTCTCTGCTAAGGGCACATCCGGTTGATAAAGCGCAAATAAATAGACTAGCGCCTTGTCCGGAACATTTTTGTCATCCAGAAGTTTTTTTAAAAAAGCCAAATTATCGATAAATTTTGTTTCCGGCATAATATAGCTCATGATACCGTTGTCTTGCATTATGCGGATTGTCGGTGCGGCATTTGGGGTTAGCAACAGCTTGAATAATTCTTCTTTTATACGTTCCATGGAAAGAGTTTTTAAGCCCTCTTTATTTTCAACGCAGGCCGCAAGAGCTTTTTTATCAGGATCTCCGATACCAAAACGCGAGTAAAAACGAAAGAAGCGCATTATTCGCAAATAATCTTCTTTTATGCGTTGAGATGCCGAACCTATAAAACGAACACAGCCTTTCTCTAAGTCTTCTATCCCATTGTAATAATCAAAAACATTGCCTTTTTCATCGGCATAAACCGCATTAATGGTTAAATCTCGACGAGAGGCGTCCTCCTCCCAATTGTCGGTATATTCAACTTCTGCGTGGCGTCCGTCTGTTTTTATATCTTTACGCAGAGAAGTAATTTCGACTAGCGTATCATCAATAATTACTCCAACCGTGCCGAATTTTATCCCAATGGCAACTGTTTTCAAGCCTTCTTCCGTACAGGCTTCTACGAGCTCATCCGGTGAAAGATCCGTTGCAAAATCCAAATCTCCGCCTTCAATGTTTTTAAGAGCATCCCGAACGGCTCCGCCAACAAAACGCAATACTCCGCCATGGTGCTTTACGACTAGAAATAAGCGCAATATCTTTTTGTTTTTTATCAATTTATTAATGTCAAGATAATTGTCTCTAATCATGTGTCTGCCTTTTTGTAAAATTTTTCTTGAAGTTAACAGTTTTTATATTTTTTTCAATTATTATTATGTTAATTTTAATTTTGATGTGAGTATTTGCTATGAAAAAACTGTTTATTTTGACGCTGTTTGCTCTGTTGTGCACCAATCTTAAGGCTTATGCCGGCGTTCCACAGGTGTTGGGCGAGTACGGAGATTGGATTGCTTATTATTACCGTGATAACTCCGGTGCCGTTTGTTATATGGCTTCTACACCTAAAAAAGATGAAGGTAAATATACTAAGCGAGGCGATATTTACACGGTGATTACTCATCGACCGGCTGAAAACAGTTTTGATGTTGTTAACATTAATGCTGGTTATACTTACAAAAAGGATGCAAAAGTCCTTATAAAAATTGGAGCAAAAACTTTTGATAAGCTTTTTGCAAGCGGTGACAAAGCCTGGGCTGTTAGTGAGACTGCTGATAAAGAAATTGTTGAAGCTATGAAAAAAGGGAATCGCATGGTTATTCATGGTACCTCAAGCAGAGGAACCGCAACCAAAGATACGTATTCTCTTAAAGGTTTCACTAGCGCTTACAGAGCTATCTCAAATAAATGCGGCAAGAAAAGATAATGGAAAAAAAAGAACTTATTGGTCTTTCAAAAGACGAACTTACCAAAGAAATTGAGGCAATCGGAGAAAAACCTTTTCGCGCAAAACAGCTCTGGCAATGGCTATATTTTCGGGGAGAGACGGATTTTGCAAAAATGAGCAATCTCTCTAAGAATTTGCGGGAAAAACTGGCACAATATTTTACTGTTTCTCGCCCTAAGATTGTTGCAGAACAAATATCTTCTGATAAAACTCATAAGTGGTTGCTTGAATTTGCGGACGGACAACGAATCGAAACCGTTTATATCCCAGAAGAAGATCGAGGCGCGGTTTGTATTTCTACACAAGTCGGATGCGCTGTGGGGTGTAAGTTTTGTCATACGGGAAGCCAAAAAATTACAAGAAATCTTACTGCCGGAGAAATAGTATCACAATTTATGGTTGCTCGAGATGCCTATGGTGAATGGCCAAGCCCAACTAACGAAACGCGTTTTCTTTCTAATATTGTGGTTATGGGTATGGGGGAACCTTTGCATAATCCGGAAAATACATTCAAGGCTTTAAAAATATTATCCGACGGAGATGGAATTGCTATTTCCAAACGCAAAATCACTTTATCGACATCGGGGATTGTTCCTCAAATTCCAAAAGTTGCAACTGAGCTCGGATGTAAGTTGGCAATTAGTTTGCATGCTCCGAACAATGAAAAACGTTCGCAAATCATGCCTATTAACAATCGCTATCCAATTGAAGAAATATTGACTGCTTGTCAGGAATACCAACGCAATATGAGCCCTGGACGCTACGTTACTTTTGAATATCTGATGCTTAAAGATTTTAATGATTCTTTAGACGATGCCAAAGAACTCGTTGCTTTGATGAAAAAATTTAAACTTGGTGCGAAATTTAATCTTATCCCTTTTAACCCTTGGCCAGGATGTGATTATACGCCCAGCACCAACAATAAAGTACACGCTTTTTCCCGTTATCTTGAAAGTTTTGGTTATGAAGCGCCAATTCGCGTGGCTCGCGGACAAGATATTTTAGCTGCCTGCGGACAACTAAAGTCAAAAAAATCTGATCAATAGATTTTCTTAAAAACTTATCTAAAATGCATTTGGAATATGCTTAAAGCAAAACGGCGGCCAAAATAAAAAAACATCAAAACGAATCTTGTGATTGCCGTATAGCTTATGTCTGCCCAAAAAAACTTCCGCCGCGCGACGAATCCTTTGTTGTTGTGTTTTGCTTACCGCATGCGCTGCCGTTTCCGCATTTGTTCGTTTTTTTACTTCAACAAAAACAAGCTCTTTTCCTCGGCAAACGATTATATCTATTTCGCCTGCTTTTGTGCCTCGACCAGTAACATAGTTTCCGGCTATTAACCTATAACCTTTCAAAAACAGTATGAACCGTGCAGCAAGCTCTGCAAAATGTCCTGTTTGTTTGTTATTCATCTTTTATCTTTATGGCCAATTGGTATATGTCTTTTTTATTAACTGCGTATTTTTCCGTTAAATTTTTGACCGCGGATTTAACGCTGGTGTTTTTTAGCTCGTTTCTTAGTAATGTTTCAATATCTATAGCTTGGTTTTGCTGTTCTTCTGTTGGCGGTGCAATCATAAAAACCATTTCTCCTCGTGGCTCGTGTTTAGAAAAATGTTCTAATAGTTCTTCCGCCGTTCCTTGTATGCATTCTTCATAAACTTTGGTGATTTCTCTTGCCACGGCCATTTCTCTTGCTCCAAACACTTCTGCTGCTTTTTGCAGCGTTTTTGTTATCCGATTGGCCGTTTCATAAAAAATCAATGTTGCGTCTATATCTTTTAGTTTATTGAATAAATCCCCCCGCGCCTTATCTTTATTAGGAATAAACCCTGAAAACATAAAGCTGTTTGTCGGCAGGCCGGATAATTGTAACGCACATATCAATGCGCAAGGTCCAGGAATAACACAAATATAAATTCCTTCCTTTCGGCATTGCTTGATTAGCTTGTAGCCTGGATCTGAGATTAACGGGCTTCCCGCATCGCTGGTTAAAGCTATGCTTTTACCCGTTGCCGCCAATTCTATGAGTTTATTTGCCTCTTGCGCTTCCGTATGGTCTTCTAGTTTGAAAAAACTTTTGGATGAATATGGAATCCCTAGCAGGGATAGTAGTTTTTTTGCAACGCGGCTATCTTCACAAGCAATGATTTCTGCCTCTTGCAAAACTTCTCGCGCCCTTTTTGAAATATCGGAAACATTTCCTATCGGAGTTGCAACTATGTAAATCCCGTTTTTCAAAATACCTCTCTTTACAATATGCAAAATTTAAACTAAAACTCTTTGAATAGGGATTGTTTTATATTTTGGGATAAATTGCAAGTGTTTAAAAAAATCTGCTCCTTTTTGTTATGTTTTTGTTTGGCAGCCTGCTCTTCTTCTCGAGGAACAAAAATTGCCGATTTGGGTGGTATTCATGATTTTAATACCGATATTTCCGAAATAAACATCTCGGGAAGAGATAGCTTTCGGGTTGGAATGTTATTGCCTCTTTCTGGCCCTGCCTCTCGACATGGACAGGGGTTGCGCAATGCCGCAATGGTTGCTTTAGAAGACATAAACAACCCTAATTTGATTGTTCAATTTTATGACAGCAAAGGAACTCCTGAAGGAGCCCGAACCGCTGTTAAAAATGCAATTTCACAAAAAGCTAATGTTATTGTCGGTCCTCTAATGAGTACTGAAGTTCAGGCAATTGCTAATGAAACTATCTATCAAGGGGTTCCCGTCATTGCTTTTTCCACCGCTCAAGAGGTTTTGCAGCCAACCGTTTATACTATGGGATTACTTGTTGAAGAACAAGTTGACCGCATCATGACCTATGCCGCAAAAAACGGACGTAGTCGTTTTGCTTTACTCATTCCTGACAACTCTACAGGAAATGCCGTTGCCAGAGCTGCCGTTAAATCTGCAAAGAAAAACAATGTTTCCGTTACGGTAATTGGATATTACGAGCCGTCTACATCCGATTTTTCTTCTATTATTAAAGAAATGACCAATTATTCTGAAAGACATAGTGCTGTCATTCGAAAAAAAGCAGAACTCGAAACTTTGGTAAAAGCTGGAAATTTATCTGCTGTTAATGAATTAAAACAAATTTCTACCAAAGAGGGCATCGGAGATCTTTGGTTTGATGCTGTTTTGATTCCCGAAAGCGGTCCAAAATTGACTGCTGCAATCTCTATGTTTGCTTATTATGACGCATCCTATCCTGATGTTCAATTTTTAGGAACTTCTGTTTGGGAAACTGGAAAATTTAACAAAGAAGCGGCTATCGTAAAAAGTTGGTATCCTGCTATTTCCAGAGCTCATAGCGCTTATTTTGCCGGAAAATATAATTCTATATTCGGAGAACGCCCCAGCAGTTTGTACTCTTTCGCTTATGATGCCATTGCTCTGACCAATCAGTTGTCAAAGCGTCCTTCAGAATATATAAATCAAGCTATTACAAAACCGGAGGGATATATTGGAATTAACGGTGCTTTTCGCTTTTTTGAAGATGGAACGAATCAACATAGTTTAGACATTGTAGAAATTCGTTCTTCAGGAAATGTTGTTGTTGATGCCGCTCCTAAAAGTTTTAATACCGATACAGATATAGAAAAATTGCCGACAATTGATGTTTCTTCCGTTATTTCTGCTCCTAAAATTTTCGGTAAAAACAAACAATCTGCCGAAATTTCTATTTTCGGAGGATTAATTCCTTCCGAGGAAACCTTTTCTGAAAGCATAACCAACTTTTAATTCTGCTGATAGAAAAATTCTTCTTGAAGATATGAAGGAGATTTGTTAATTATATTTCCGGAGGGTGATGGGTCGATTTTTTCGCCAATCTGGTCAGGTTCGGAAGAAAGCAGCCATAACGAAGCAAATTGAGGTCATTTACTCTCCACCATTGTTATCATAAGGTGACTTTCAAATGGTTGCAGAAAAGCAGAAGCAAGAAAATTATGTTGTTTTAGCACGCAAATATCGTCCGCAGAATTTTGATGAACTTCTCGGACAAGACGCTTTGGTGCAAACTCTGACCAATGCAATAAAAAACAATCGTCTTCATCACGCTTATATCTTAACCGGCATTCGAGGTGTCGGTAAAACAACAACAGCCAGAATTATGGCAAAAGCTCTTAACTGTATTGGAAAAGACGGCAGAGACGGACCAACTATTAATCCCTGCGGAATTTGTGAAAATTGCCGGGCAATCTCGGAATCCAGACATATTGATGTGCTGGAATTGGATGCCGCTTCTCGTACCGGTGTTGATGATATGCGCGAAATCCTTGACGGAGTGCGATATAAACCCACAAACGGACGATATAAAATATATATCATTGATGAAGTGCATATGCTTTCTAAATCTGCTTTTAATGCTTTGCTCAAAACCTTGGAAGAACCTCCTTCTCATGTGATTTTTATTTTTGCGACGACCGAAATTCGCAAAGTTCCCGTTACCGTACTGTCTCGTTGCCAGCGCTTTGATTTGCAACGTTTGACTATCGACACGTTGGTCGGACATTTTAAGAATGTCCTAAATAAAGAAGGCCTTCAAGCGGAAGATGAGGCTTTACATTTAATTGCAAAAGCTGCCGACGGATCGTGTCGTGACGGTTTGTCCTTGCTAGACCAAGCAATTTCTCTCGGAAACGGATGTGTCAAAACAGACATTGTCAAAAATATGATTGGACTTGCCGACCGTAACCAAACATTTGCTCTGTTTGAAAAACTTGTCTGCGGCGATATTGAAAATACCGTTAATCTTTTGAGCGAAATGTATAAAAACGGAGCTGTACCCCTAACTGTTTTGCAAGACTTGATTAACATAACCCATATGCTTGCCAAAGTTAAAATTGTACCAAGTTTTGCAAACGATGAAAGTCTCTCTGAAAGCGAAAAAAGCCTTTGTAACAAATTAGTTCCTAATGTTTCTATTGCTGTGTTATCTAAAATATGGCAAATGATGATTAAAGGCTTGGGTGAACTGTCTATCGCTCCTGTGCAAATTGATGCTTTAGAAATGATTCTCATTCGCATTGCATACTCTGCCAGCCTGCCGACACCGGCCGAAATTTTGAACGACGTAAAAAAAAACTCTAATTTAAAATCTGTTTCATCACTTCCTCTTTCTTCTATACCTTCAACAAAAACAGATACCGTGGTTTTTAGTGAGCCGGCGGCTCCGGCGGCAAAAACAGCTTCTATAGAAAACGAAAAATCTTTTAGCAAAATAAATACGCCGGAAGAGTTGATTGCCTATTTGGAAAATAATAGAAAAATTCTTCTATCTTATAGTCTAAAAAATGATGTTTCTTTTGAAAATTTTAAATTCGGAGAAATGATTATTACCGTTTCTGACAAAATAAATAACGACTTTTTGCTTAATTTACAAAACATATTAATTGAGGCAACCGGACAAAAATGGAATATTGACGTAAAACGAGGCCAACTCGGAGAAACAATCGCAGACAGAGAACAAGCTCTAGATAATGCCAACAAAAAAAGTGTTTCCGATTTGCCTCTCGTAAAAGCTATTTTAAGCGAGTTTAGCGGCGCCAAGATAGAAACTTTAACACGAAAAATTAGCTCGAAAGCTAATCAAGAAGATGAAATTTCTTTTGATGATAATAATTACTTTGACGAGGATATGTAAAAATGATGAATATTCAAGGTATCATGAAGCAAGCTCAAGCTATGCAAAAAAGAATGGAAGAAGAACAAGCAAAACTGGCTCAAGAAGAAGTGGAAGGATCTTCCGGCGGTGGTCTGGTTAAAGTTGTTCTTAACGGAAAATTTGAAATGAAAAATTTGAAAATTGATCCTTCTCTGGTTGATAAGGATGAAACAGAAGTTTTGGAAGACCTTATTGTTGCTGCTTATAATGATGCAAAAAATAAAGCGGATACAAAAATGCAAGAAAGTATGTCTGCCATGACCGGCGGCCTTAACCTCGGTGGCTTGAAACTTCCTTTCTGAGTGCACTAAAAATGTCTAGCCCCGATATTGAAAAACTTATAAAACAAGTTGCAAAACTCCCGTCTCTGGGAAATCGTTCGGCAAGAAGGATTGTTTTGCAACTTATCAAGAAAAAAGAAACTTTACTCATTCCTCTAATTGAATCTATGGGTAATGTTGCCGCCAATATTCAAACCTGTGAAATTTGTGGAAATTTTGATACTTCTTCACCTTGTTCAATTTGTTCTTCCGAAAAGCGTGATAAAACTTTGCTTTGCGTTGTTCAAGATGTCGGAGATCTTTGGGCTATGGAACGTGTTTCTTTGTTTAAGGGGCACTATCATGTTTTGGGGGGAATATTGTCCGCCATGGAAGGTATTGGTCCGGAAGATTTGGCTATTGATTCTTTGTTGCACAGAGTCAAAGAAAACGACTTTAAAGAGGTTATTTTAGCCCTACCGGCAACAATTGATGGACAAATAACATCTCACTACCTATCTTCCAGACTTCAGGGCTTATCTGTCAAAATAACCACCTTGGCTCAGGGCATTCCTATGGGAGCTGAGCTTGATTATATGGATGAAGGAACTATTCAATTAGCCCTTGATTCAAGAAAAGAGCTTTAAATATCTTTAAAATAAGCCAGTCTTTAAAGAATCTTTATTCAACATTTTCAATCAAACGGTTTAGATTATCTCGTTCTGATTCTTTGTAGCCACTGAAATTTTCTTTGATTTTTTCTTTTGCTTTATCTTTGGCTTTTTTGATTTGAGGCTGCGCTAAACGTTCAAACAAGTCATCAACAGGATCTTTTTTCTGCTTTAGTTCTTCTTCTGGTTCTTTTTCTTCTTTTTGCTCCGCTTGATCCTTGCCTTCTTCATCATAACCTGCTTTTTCTTTGATAAGCTCCAGCGTTTCTTCCGGTATCAAATCTTCAAGCGGTTTTGCAAAAGATCCTGCTGTTTGAAAATACTTTGATTCGGTCAAAACCTCTGATTGCTTGTCGGCAGGAATCATCCAACTTACCAAGATATAAAAGAGAACAACCAATAAAAACGCCCGAACTACTCCAAAAAATAATCCAAGCATTCTATCAAGACCGTTTAGTTTGCTGGTTCTTATTTTGCCAATTAGCTTATCTGTAAGAAGTATCCATCCTATAAAAAATAAAATAAGTATAATCAACGAGGTGACAACCCCTGCCAAGATACCGCTTGAAATATACATTTTTGCAAAGGGCATCAATACCGGTAATAAATAGATAATTGACAGTGTGGCCAAAACCCAGCCAACTATAGAAAGAACTTCCTTGACCAAACCTCTGCTCAAAGCAATCAGAGCTGAAATTCCTATAATAATTAAAATTATGACATCAAGATTGTTCAGATTAGTCATTTGTAAAAAACCTTTTCTAATTAAACCAGTTTATAATTCTCTGGACATTGCCGATTTCATGAACATGAATATCTGTTTTTATCTTTTTTTCTTTGCTATGCGTTGGCGGAACAATTGCGCTTGAAAACCCTAGTTTTCCGGCTTCTTTAAGCCTTAGGCTTGGTTGACTGACTCCCCTGATTTCACCTGATAAACCTATTTCTCCAAAAATAACCATGTCGGCCGGTAATGGTTTATTGGTTAGTGACGAAATTACTGCCATGGCCACGGCTAAATCCGCAGCAGGCTCCGAAATCCTTAGTCCTCCCGCAATATTTAGGTATACATCTTGAGAACTCAAATTTATCCCGCAGCGCGCTTCTAAAACAGCCAAAACCATCGCCAGCCTATTTGAATCCCAGCCAACTACCGCTCTCTTGGGACTTGAGTAGCTTGTTGGACTGACAAGCGCCTGTATTTCAACTAAAACAGGACGGGATCCTTCTATGCCTGCAAAAACACATGATCCTGATATATTTCCCTGACGCTCTGCTAAGAACAAAGCTGATGGATTCTCAATCTCAACCAACCCCTGATCCTGCATTTCAAAAACGCCTATTTCATCCGTTGCCCCGTATCGGTTTTTGACTGCGCGCAATATACGAAAATGGTGTCCTCTTTCTCCTTCGAAATATAAAACCGTATCAACCATATGCTCTAAAACTCGTGGGCCGGCCAGTTCGCCTTGTTTGGTGACATGTCCTACTAAAAATAAAACAAAACCCTTGCGTTTGGCTAGTTTTATTAATTCGTAGCTACAAGCTCGTACCTGACCTACACTCCCGGGAGTAGATTCAACCTCATCTAAATACATGGTTTGTATAGAATCGATGATAACTACTGCCGCTTTAGCTTTTTCTAAGGTTGCTAAGATATCTTTTATATCGGTACTGCTGGCTAAATTTACCGGTGATTTTTCTAGTCCTAAGCGCTTTGCACGGATGCGCACCTGATCTATCGCCTCTTCTCCCGAAATATAATAAACCTCAGGCTTTTCCGGAGATGCTGCTATCTTGGCGCAAGCCTGAAGAAGCAACGTTGATTTACCAATGCCAGGATCTCCTCCAACCAATATAACAGAACCGGAAACCAAGCCTCCGCCAGAAACACGGTCCAATTCTCGTATTCCTGTCGACAATCGGCTAAGTTGTTCTTGCGCTCCGCTTAGAGATACAAAATCTATCAAATTGCCTTTAGAACGGCGCAACTTGATGTTTGAAAAACCTCCTCCTCCCAAAGCTTCTTCGGTAATAGAATTCCACTCACCGCAAGCATCACATTTCCCCTGCCATTTAGGATAAACGGAACCACATTTTTGACAAACATATTGTTTGATCTCTTTTTTGACCAAAACTAAACCTCCACTTTAATAGGTCCTTGGGCGCAACCGTTTATAAATTGACATACATATGGATTATCCGTTTTTTCCATCTCTTTAACCGTTCCCTGCCATATAATTTTTCCTTTATAAAGCATGGCTATTCGGTCGGCAATCTTACGTGCCGAGGCCATATCATGTGTAATTGTTAATGCAGATGCTCCCAAACCTTTTACAGATTCAATAATCAAGTCATTAATAACATCCGCCATTATCGGATCTAGTCCTGTGGTCGGTTCATCAAAAAAGATTATTTCCGGTTTAGAAGCTATTGCTCGAGCCAAACCAACTCGCTTCTGCATACCGCCAGAAAGCTCAGATGGTGACAAATCGGCTACATCCGGAGCTAAGCCCACCGAACGCAATACTCGTATGGCTTCGTTTTTGGCATCTTTTTTGGTCATACCTTTGTTTTCAAGCAAATCAAATGCTACGTTTTCCCATACGCTCAAACTGTCAAACAAAGCTCCGCCCTGAAAGAGCATCCCCATCTTGGAATGAAGTTTTTCTTTTTGCTCTTCATCAATACCTACAACTTCTTCTCCATCAACGAGTATCGATCCCTCATCAGGAACAAGAAGCCCTTGAATACATTTTATTAAAACAGATTTTCCTGTTCCGGAACCTCCTATTACAACTAAAGACTCTCCTTTGCGAATATCTAAATCTATACCATCCAAAACTACTTTTTTGCCGAAAGCTTTGTGCAGATTTCTAATTTCGATTTTTGTTTCATTCATCTTTTTGTTCTCCGCCTTAAGCCTATTTAGAAAAGAAAAGTTCGGTAATAATGTAATTGAAAATTAAAATCAAAATTGATGCGGAAACAACCGCATTGGTCGTTGCTGCGCCGACGCCTTGCGCTCCCCCTTTTGATTTGTATCCGTTGTAGCAACCCATAATGGAAATTATAAAACCAAAAACAAACGCTTTTGCCAATCCTGTTGTTATATCAATAGTTTGAAGATTTTGTAGTGTCGAGTTAATGTAATTGGCCGGGTTAAAACCAAGTTTATAAACGCCGACAACGTAGCCACCAAATATACCTATCACGTCTCCGAGCATTACCAAAATAGGCATAACAATCAATCCTGCCCATACACGTGGAGCTACCAAATATTTGAAAGGATTGGTAGACAGAGTAGTCAGCGCATCTATTTGCTCGGTAACTCTCATTGTGCCTATTTCTGCCGCCATCGCCGCTCCTATGCGCCCCGCAACCATTAGAGCCGACAAAACCGGCGCCAATTCCCTTGTAACAGAAATAAGAACAACTTCCGCAACAGCCCCTTCTGCTCCATAACGCATGAAACCGGAATAGCTTTGTAAAGCTATAACCATGCCGGCAAAAATTGTCGTCAAACCAACAACTGGTAACGAATAAAAACCCATGTCTATTATTTGCCGCAATAGATTTCTTCCATAAAAAGGCGGGGTAAGACTGTTGTATACCGACTGAGCAACAAACAAGGAAAATTCTCCAAGACTCGAAAAAAACTTTACTAATGGGCGACCTTGATTGCGTAAAAAGGTTATAATATGATTGCTAATCATTGTTTTTTCTCTCTTTTTCTGTAAATTTGGCCCTATTTTAAGACGGCAAAAAAAATTAATCAACTTTTATAGCTTAAATTCTCACAGCAAAGTCAGCGCTGCAACCACCTTAAGAACAGCAGACGGCTCAAATGAATATAAACTTATTTGGTTGATACGCGCCCCTTCTATTTCATAAAAAACAGGATCCGGAAGCCGTTCAACATCTTTATAGTGATTTACCAGCCTCACAATCAAATTAATCGGCACGTCTTTTATGAAAGGCTGATGAATAATTCCAAGCCCTCTTACCTCCAGAAGACCTTGCAAAATTTTCGGAGCGGAAGCCATAATTTGTCCATTTATATTTTCTAAATCCACTCTATCATCGGCAACTAACTTGGCGCCTCGTTCCATTATTAAGCGTAAACTTAAGTCCGATTTTCCAAGACCGGATTCTCCTAAAATGAGAATCCCCTTATTGTTTAAGCAAACACATGACGCGTGAATATTGATTGCCATATCAACCCTCTATAATGTTTTTAGTCTTTCTTGGATATCTTGCAGCGAGCTTTCTATTGTCAAAAACCGACCTTTTTGGTGACTTGAGATATTTATCCGAATAGCTTTACGCGGTAAATATCCTCCCATTTTTTCAGGCCATTCTATCAAGGACACCCCCTCATAAAGCGCTTCTTCCATTCCTATCTCAAAAATTTCTTCCGGAGATTTGAGACGGTATAAATCAAAATGAAAAATTTCAAACTGCTGAGCTTCATAGCTTTGTACCAGAGTAAATGTTGGACTTGGAACTTCTTTTGCTTCCGTTAATTCTTGAATAAAAGCTCTAGATAAAACACTTTTTCCCATGCCTAATGTTCCGAAAAGCGCAAAAACATCTCCCCTTTGCGCCCAATGAGCCAAACGGCGTCCTAGCGCTATCGTATCTTCTTCCGTTGGCAACAGAAACTCTAACACTTTATTCTCCCATTGGATTCAAAAACGTTCTTTTGCGTGTTTTGGGCTTGTTTATTACTTTTATTTTGGGTTTTCTGGCTTGTATCTTGCGCCAATCCCACGGCATGTAAAACTCTCCTTGCCATAAACCTCGTGTGTTTTGCTGCGCTTGAGCTTGATAAGGCATATAAATGTCAGAATGTTCTCTGTAAACAACGGCCCAACCGGCATTAACCAATGCCGCCCCTAAATCATAGGCTCCCAATGAACAAATGCCTATCATATTACCATTTTGGTCTTGCTGAATGATGCGACACTCCAGCTCATTGTCTGCAATCCAACCTCGAAGCCACGATGTTGCCTGACGCCCGCAAGCATACGCTCTTCCCGTCCTGTCGGCACAGGTTTGGTTGTTTTCAGGCGCGTCTATTCCAAATAATCGCAAATATCGTCCGCCAATTACAAGAGTATCTCCGCTGACAACCTTGGCTTGAGAATATACGGCAGGATAATTTTTAGGATTAAATCCTCCTTGACTTTGCCCTGATTGAGATGCTTCTTCTTGCTGTATTGCTTCTTGTTGATATTCTTGCCCTTGCGGAGAAGAAAAATTCTCACTTATCGGAATATCAAATTCATCTTCATTAATCAAATTAACGACACTCCCTTGTGAAGGCGAAGCAATAGTTGTTCGGTTAGCACTTCTTCCTTGCCCTAAGAAACTTCGCAGATTGTTTCCAACATTCATAACTCCGCCGCTAAATGCACCTATGGCGTATAAAATAAAGGCAATAATTGCCAAAATCAAAAATATCGAAGGTAAACACCCCATAGCGCGCCACGCCATTTTGGCAAAAATATATAAGACAATCAGGCCTATAATTAAGCCAAGAAATCCACTACCCTGAAGAAGGGTACTTTCACTTTGTGTTCCTGCTCCACCCAGTAATATCAGAAACAGCGCTCCAAAACCCAACAAGAATTTTTTTAAGAAAAACATTGGCTTATCCTCTCTGATTGTATCTGCTTGTATGCTTCTTTTATCAGAATATAATCTCTTTTGGTAAATATTGCGTAAAAAAAAGACTTTCAAAATTTGAAAGTCTTTTTTGATGTTACTCATCGGCTGTTTTTTTACGATAGCAATGACAATGGCACTCACCATCACGTTCTATGTCGGCGCGACACATTTCTGAGATGCAGTAACGTGCCGGATTTTGTCCGTCACACGGGCATCGTTGCCATTCCGCCTCTCCAAACATCATCTGTTTTGCATTTGCTATCTTTTGAACATTTTTTGTTGTTGCGTATCCTGCTTTCTCACAATTTTCAAGCATTTTTTCAAGTATTGTCATTATTTCATTCCTTAATCTATTATTTTAATTGAAAATTTATCTTTTGATTCTGTTTCCGGAGTTTTAAATACAGTGTTTTGAGAAACAGAATCATTTTTGCGTTTTTGTTCAAGCGTTTCAACAATCATATCAAGCTCAGCAACCGATGAGTATTGCAAAACAACTTTTCCTCCTCCTTGCTTATTAGGTGTAATTTTTATTCTTAAGCCTAGAGTTTTTACTAATTCCCGCTCAATATCGCAGATATCTTCGCTTTTTTCTTTTGGTGTTTTTGTTTTGGTAGCAACTTCTGTATTATTTTTTTGTTTAGCAACAAGCTCTTCTACCTCGCGCACACTCATGTCTTTCTTTATAATTTCTGACGCCAGCTCATCGGCATTATCTAAACCAACCAATGCTCTGGCATGTCCGGCAGAAAGTTTTCCTTCTTGTATCATGTCTCGTATGCTTTGAGGCAACCCAAGCAATCGAAGTGTATTGGCAATGTGGCTGCGAGACTTTCCAACTATTTGCGATAACGCCTCTTGTGTATGCGAAAATTCATTAATGAGCCTTTGATATCCTTCCGCCTCCTCTATTGCAGAGAGGTTTTCTCTCAATATGTTTTCCACCAGAGCCGCCTCTAAGACTTCTTGGTCCGAAAGCTCTTTTATTATAACGGGAACCTCTTTTAGACCGGCTATCTTTGAGGCTCTCCATCGACGCTCTCCGGCTATGATTTCATATTTATCTTGTTGGCGGCGAACAAGCAAGGGCTGCAAAACACCTTTTTCCTTGATTGATTCGGCAAGAGCTTGCAACGCTTCTTGATCAAATTCCATACGCGGCTGATACTTTCCGGGTATTATCTTTTCAACATTTATGGTATTTATATCTTTTGTTTCTGCTTCAACCATATTGATATCATTGTCAAGACTTCCCATTAACGCCTCAAGGCCGCGACCAAGACTTTTTCTTTTGCGGTGATCTTCGTGTTGTGTTGCCGAAGGAGTATCGTTGAGCAATTCGTCTAATTCATTATCTAACATGCGATTAACTCCTTCTCTCTTTTCAGAACCTCTCCCGTTAGGCTTATATAGGCTTGCGAACCCGGACACTTGAAATCATATAGCAACACTGGTTTTCCGTGTGAAGGTGCTTCAGAAATGCGGACATTTCTCGGAATGACAGTATTATATACTTTTTTACCAAAAAAGTTTCTGACATCCTCTTCAACCATTTGTGACAGATTGTTTCTTTTATCATACATGGTTAATACCACACCGTGCAGCGCCAATGATGGATTGAAGCGCTTCTTGATTTGATTAATATTTCTAATTAAATCCGTTATTCCTTCAAGTGCCAAAAACTCGCATTGCAACGGTACAATGACCGCGTCTGCTGCAACCAACGCATTTATGGTTACAAGACTCAAAGATGGTGGGCAGTCTATCAAAATGTAATCATAGTTGACAGCCTCTCTATTCAGAGCTTGCTTTAATCTATATTCACGGTTGTCCACATCGACAAGCTCTATTTCTGCTCCTGCCAAATCTGGAGAAGACGGTATAAGTGAAAAATTGGGAATTTCAGTCCAGACCACTGCCTGAGAGAGTTTGACGTTGCCGATTAGAACTTCATAAGAAGAAGGCATGGTGCCTTTTTTGTTTACCCCCATAGAGGTCGAAGCATTTCCTTGCGGATCCAAATCCACAACCAGCACTTTTTTTCCTGTTGCCGCCATAGCCGTGGCAACATTTACCGTGGTGGTTGTTTTTCCGACACCGCCTTTGCGGTTTGCAATAGCCAAAATTCTAGGCATTTTTATCTCCTTTAATTTTGTGTAGGTTTGAAATTATTAGAATTTTACCTTCTTCACTTATATCCGAAGGCTCAATACGACACTTAAATTTCCAGTTTTTGTGAGCCTCGGCAAGTTCTTGCGCATATTTTTTCCCTTTTGGAAAAATGCAAACCGTCTCTGTTTTGCAAAAGCGGTAAGCATACCCAAGTAAGCCGTCGAGCGAGGTCATGGCTCGCGATGTTATAACATCTACCTTGGGAAAAGTTATTTTTTCGATTCTGTCGTTTATTATGTCAACACTCAGTTCAAGTCTTGTCGCCACCTCTTTTAAATACAGCGTTTTTTTAAGAATTGATTCAACCAAACCAATTTTTAAATACGGCGTTTTTTCTTTTGCAACTACCGCTAATACAAGCCCAGGAAATCCAGCTCCAGAGCCAAAATCAAGCAGTGTCTTTGCTGACGAAGGTATATATCTAAACAGTTGCACCGAGTCTATAAAATGACGACTCCACGCATCTTCTAAAGAGTTCTTGCTCACAAGATTAAATCTTGTTTGCCACTCCATAAGAAGATCTTGGTAGAGTTTTAATCTGTCAAATGTTTCACGTGAAACATCGTATTTTTGCATAAAATTTTCCATAACTTATTTTTATATTTTTTGCAAAAATTTTAAAACATAAAAAAATAAGTTATAAACATCTATTTAGAGCCACTTAAAATAGACTCTAAAATCAACAGCTTAAGCGTCGTTTTTTGACTCATTTTTTTAACTATTTTGAAATCTTAAAACGGTGTTTACAACCTTTTTCAGCAAGATATTTCTCAACTTCATCAAAATGTCGGCCTATTTGTGAAACATGATGCGAGTCACAACTGATAACAACAGGGATATTTCTTTTTATCAGCTCATCACAAATTTTCCATTCCGGAAACGGGCGACCTATTTTATCTAAACCGCCGGTATTTATTTCAAACGGTTGTTTGTGTGCGGATATTGTTTCGACTAATTTCCACTTTATGTCGTCCCATTCCGGAGACATGCACAAACCGCTAACCGAACAATAGTCTATATGAGCCATAAAATCAAAATATCCGCTCGCCACTGCTTGATAAATGCTATCCCAATACCCTAACAAGTATTCATCTATAACCTCTTTTGTCGTTCCTAATGGAAGATCTTTGAGATGATAAATGTTGCACATAAATTTCTCATCAGGAGATCTAATAAAATGCGATGCACCTATAAGATAGTCATAATTAAGCTCTTTAATAATCTTTTCAAACCAGTTTCGCCATGTTTTTGAAGGAAAAAAATCAACCTCAAAACCTTTGTATACTTTTATTTTATGACGAGAGGCCACCTCCTCTAGCTCGTCATACATTTTTTTATAAATATCCAAAGCCTTGACAGGGTCGTTCAAAAACATCTTGTGCGCTCGGTTCGGTATATGGGGATGTACGCAAAGATGATTGCTAACTCCAATTTCTTCAAAACCTAAATCTTCAGCTTTTGATATCATTTCTTCTGCCGAGCTTTGACCATCAAAAATTCCCAATGAATTGTTATGTGTATGGTAGCTGTATTTTTGTGTATTAGTCATTTTTCAATCCCAAAATACAATAAACATCCTCTTTGCATAAATTATCAAAATAGCTCTTTAGCTCGTGGGCTTTTTCTTTCTTGAAGAGTATTTTTTCGGCAGGAACATGGTATTTTGTAGCAACAAAGTCTAATCGCTCATCTATTGTAGTTATTTTATCTGCCTTCACCATCAGGTCACTTAATTGAATAAGACGATCGTAATCATCATAGGGCTGACTCGCAAGAATCTGCGCCGCTCGCTGTATGCATTCCGGAGGATAGGAGGGGTAGTTCTCTGGCGTAACGCACCCATCAAAAAAACTATGACTCAAACACGTTTTTGCAACTTCGTCAAAACCAAGCTGCATCATTTCATCATAACCTGCGGTACCATGAAATTGTCTCCGGTCTTTTTGCTCTTTAAACTCGCCATAATCATGCAACAAACCCAAAATATATGATTTTTCAGGATCTAAAGACGATGT
This sequence comes from uncultured Alphaproteobacteria bacterium, assembly GCA_944393685.1. GTDB lineage: Bacteria > Pseudomonadota > Alphaproteobacteria > RF32 > CAG-239 > CAZU01. The sequence continues at coordinate 212,724 of CALYAW010000001.1, read as the reverse complement.
TTTTGAAGCTATTTGTTTAGCATTTTCAGCCACACAAAGATAGTGTCGCCGAGAGATTCCTTCCGGCAACCCATTGCGTTGGTTGTAAAAATCTGTTTTTTGGCAGATATAATCAAAAAGCTCTTGCGCTTCTTCTTTTGTTGGTAGCGCCATTTTCCCTCCTTTGGGCTCGGAAAATTATAGCTTTTTTATGTTTAATAATTGGTAAATGTCACAATTTATTTTGGATTCAAAATATCTTTTGTTACGTTCGGCGCCTTCTTTCAAGTTTTTTATATCTTCATATTCTAAATTATAGCGTTTCATTATACCTGAAAAACGCGTCTCAAAATCTACCATGTGCATTCCCTCAAAAAACATATCACAAAGTTGTATTAGCCTGTCGTAATCGTCATATGTTATTTTTGAGAGTTCGCCATGCGCCCAACTCAGCCATTCTTTTGAATAAGAGGCATAATCTTTGTCGCAAAAATTTTTATCAGGGAATGAGTGCGTCAAACAAATTTTGGCTGCCTCATAGTATCCCATCGCTTTAAGTTCTTCGTATCCTGTGCGCGCATGGAATTTTCCGGTTTCCTGTTCGTCATATTTTTTTCCATAATCGTGTAAAAGTCCTAAGACATAGGCTTTTTCGGAATCCATTGCTGGAATTTGCGCAGCGATATTTTCTGCCGCTTGAGCCACTCCGTGGCTATGAAAGATATATTCGTCTTTAACTTCAAATTTTGTTGCGCAACATCTAAAATCAAAGCCTTCTTGCCATATTTTTTGGGCTTCTGCTCTTGCTGGCATCAAATCGGTCATTTTTTTATATACCCTAAAATTGCCGTAATCGCCGCTGGTGTAACCCCTGGAATACGAGATGCTTCCCCTATGGTCGATGGCTTGACTTTGGAGAGTTTAGCAACCATTTCTCGTGATAATCCCCCTATTTTTGAATAATCTATATCTTCTTTAAGATGAAGATTTTCATCCTTTTTGAAAACCTCAATATCTGCTAATTGTCTCTTTATATATCCTGCATATTTGGCTTCAATTTCTATTTGTTCAAAAATATCTTCCGGCATATCTGATAACTGAGGCCAAATCTTGTTAACTGTTTCACGTGAAACATCAACATAAGACATGGCATTAAAAGCCGTCTTTTGGGTGCCGTCTATCTTTATGTTAACTCCAACGGATTCCAACTCTCTGGGTGTGGTTGTAAGTTTATCACACAAAACCCTATATTGTTCCAGCGCCTCTTTTTTAACTTTAAATACACTGTATCTGTTTTGTCCGACACATCCCGTTTGCCAACCCTTTTCCGTCAGACGCATATCGGCATTGTCTGAACGCAAAAACAACCTATATTCAGATCGAGATGTGAACATTCTATATGGCTCATCAACTCCTTTGGTTATCAAATCGTCAACCATTACGCCAATGTAACCTTCTGAACGATCAACAACGAATTCCTTCCCATCATTGAGAGCCTTGTGAGCCGCATTTACTCCGGCCAATAATCCTTGCGCTGCCGCCTCTTCATATCCTGTTGTACCATTTATTTGGCCAGCTAAAAATAAACCAGAGACTTTTTTGCATTCTAACTTGTTGGTTAATTCTTGCGGATCAACATAATCATACTCTATGGCATATGCCGGTCGCAAAATACGGACCCGTTCCAAACCTTCCATGGTATGAATAAATTGTTCCTGAATATCTGCCGGCAGAGAGGTCGATATTCCGTTGGGATAAACAACATCTGTGTTATATCCTTCCGGCTCCAAAAATATTTGATGACTGCTTCTGTCCGCAAATTTCACAAGTTTGTCTTCTATACTTGGACAATAACGAGGACCTATACCGGTAATCAAACCCGAAAACAACGCGCATTTTGAAAAATTATCTCGAATTATTTTGTGTGTGCGCTCATTTGTGTGTGTAATGTGACATTGAATCTGTGGGTTGGTTATTTTCTTCGTCAGATAGGAAAAAGGCTGTGGATTTACATCTCCATCTTGTGCCGCCAGAATATCCCAATTTATGGTTTTGCCATCCAGGCGGGCAGGGGTTCCCGTCTTAAGACGACCAACTTTCAAGCCACAAGACTTTAAATACGGTGTTATACCCGTGCAGGAAACATCATTTACCCGACCGCCTATGCTTGTTTCGTGTCCCATAAACATTACACCATTTAAAAATGTTCCCGATGTTAAAACAACCGCTTTTGCAGTCAACTCTTTCTCGTCAGATAGCTTTACTCCTACAATTTTATTATCCGATAATACAAAACCTTCCGCCGCCGCTTCTATTATATCAAGATTTTTTTGCTCCTTTAATGCCTGTAACATATATTTTTTATACAGCTCTCTATCTGCTTGTGCTCGCGGACCTCTTACCGCCGGGCCTTTTGATGCGTTTAACATCCTAAATTGAATACCGGCCTTGTCAATAACTCGACCCATTAAACCATCTAACGCATCTATTTCACGGACTAAATGTCCTTTTCCAAGACCGCCTATAGCCGGATTACAAGACATCTCGCCAATGGTTGATATTTTGTGCGTTATTAACGCTGTCTTGGCTCCCACTCTTGCTGCAGCAGAACATGCCTCGCATCCAGCATGCCCTCCTCCGATTACTATTACATCATAATCTGTTGTATTCATCTTTTTTACCTTATTTCTTATTTTCCGATACAAAATGATCCGAAAATCTTATCAAGAATTTCTTCTACCTCTATCCGACCCGTAATCTTGCCTATTTCTCGCGCAGCTAAACGTATATCTTCCGCCGTCAATTCTATCTCTTTCTCAAAATTAAAATCATTCAAAAATTCAAGCGTGTTTTTCAAGGCTTCTCTATATCGACGACGACTTATTAACAAGCCGGAATTTGATGTAAAACGCGAACTTATATGTTCTTTGATGACAGATAACAGCTTATCCGTACCTGTATTTTGCTTTGCTGATATAACCAAACATCCCGCCTTTTGCAGTTCTGCTATGCGTTCCGATGAAATCTTATCTTGTTTATTAGCGACAACAACTAATTTATCAGAAAATTCTTTTTTATATTTTTCAATATCTTGAGCACAATCTTTTAAGGCATCAAACAAATAAATAACCAAATCTGCCTGCTTAGCTTTCTTATAAGCCAGAGCTATGCCTTTTTGTTCTATTTCTTCTGATGTTTCTCGCAAACCCGCCGTATCCGTAAACATTACCGGATACCCCCCTAAATCCAAATGAATATCTATTGCATCTCGCGTGGTACCGGCTATGTCAGAAACAATTACAGCTTCTCGTTTTGCTATCTGATTCAGTAGACTTGATTTTCCTGCGTTTGGAGATCCTATAATAGTTACTCGAAAACCTTCTCTCAAACGTTCTCCTATATTATCTCCTTGCAGATGATTTTTTATGTCTTCTTTTAGTTTAAATACAGTGTTTTCCATATTCGATGCAATATCTTGTGGAATATCTTCTTCTGGAAAATCTATGTAGGCTTCAAGATGTGATAAAATTGCTACCAATGTTTCTCGCCAACCTTCATATAAATTTTTTAATCCCCCATCCATCTGACGTATGGCATATTTTTGCTGTTCCGATGTCTCTGCGTCGATTAAATCGGCAAGCCCTTCGGCTTCTGTCAAATCCATCTTATTATTATAAAAAGCTCGTTTTGAAAACTCTCCCGGTTCTGCTAAGCGATAGTCTTCCATTTGGGCAAGTGAATCCATAACCGCACCTATTACAGCCATGGATCCATGTATTTGAAGTTCTATTACATCTTCTCCCGTAAAAGAATTGGGACCCTTAAAATACAAAAGAAGACATTTATCTAACAACTCTTTTGACTTCGCATGATATAATCTTACAAAATGGGCATAACGCGGCTTTACTTTTGTTTTATCCATGTCCGTCATTGTCGAAATTATATCTGCGGCTTTTGATCCGGAAATACGAATTATCGCCACTCCTGATTTGCCAAACACTGTCGATAGAGCATAAATTGTCTGATTGTTCATTTTTCACCTCTGTTTTTTCTTATAAAAGCATTGTTAAAATCTTGCAAGATTAAAAAGGCCGTTTTTTTGACTCAGGAGGGCTGTTTTATCCTTTGTTAATATCTTTATCATAAAATGCTTGGAAATCTTTTGTATGGGCTTCTTATAAACTCATGTTTTTAAATCGAAAGTTGTATTATGGAAAAAAAACTAATTATATGGGATTTTGATGGCGTTATCGCCGACACGGAAAAGCTTTGGCTCCAAAACAGAATGGAGCTTCTAAATGAAAAATTTGGTCTGAATTGGGATTTTAAGACAACTATTTCTTTTTTGGCAGGAATGAGCGACAAAACAAAAAAAGAAGTCCTGGAAAAAATAGGAATTAAAACCGATGATGAATTTTGGGCCGAGATTGTATCTCGAGATTTACAAAAAATGGGTAAAGGCTTTGCTCTTACAAAAGGAATCGAAGATATTTTCAAAATAGAAAATTTTGATCAATGTATTGCTACCGGTGGAATTTCTTCTAAAACAAAAAAGAAAATACAAATGGTTGGTATTGAAAAATATTTTCCTGAAAAAAACGTTTTTTGCGCGGATATGGTTAAACACGGAAAACCTGAACCTGATTTATATCTTTTAGCCGCAGATAGTATGAAATATGAATATAAAGATTGTTTTGTTGTCGAAGATTCTTTAGCAGGAATGACTGCCGGGGTTCGTGCCAATATGAATGTTATTGCTTTTTTGGGAAGTGATTTATATCAAAATATGTATATTGAAGAAGAAATCAAAAACATTGGCGTTTCTGAAATCTTCTACAATATGAAAGATATTAAAAACTATTTGCTACGCAAACTCTGAACCATAGAAATAATCATTTTGTTCTTGATTGCGTTTCGCTTTTGATGAAGCGGATTACGGTATATATAGCCTTTCCCAAACATATAATCATAACATGCTTTTACTATCGGGCGCCAACTTTCATTAAGTCTTGTTTTGCCTTCTTTTATTACAAATGGCGGATTTGCCGGATTTGTGACGCCATTAAGGCGAAACAGTTGTGATCCGTTGTCGACACTGTCTCCTACTTTCCAATCGCCTCCTGATATTTTGATAATAACTCTTCCCTTTTCAGGGTCTGTTTCGTAGAAAGACTTACTGCTTAATCCTTTATAAGAAGCAAAATCAAAAATCCAATTTCCGTCTTGTTGTTTTTTTATTTCATAATAACCCGGGCGCAGATTTCTTTGAATTTGAGCTCTTTGCCCTTTGGGATGTGTTGAGTGAACTTTTAAATAAAATTCTCCAGGATTATTCGCATAAGCCTTATGAACTGATTCTGAATTTTCTTGCAATTCTTTAAATACTTTTCTTACTTCATCATCCTTAAAATCCGCAAAGCTACTTAACAACGATATCTTTAGTAATGATGGAATACCTTGTGATTCCGCATCTTTTGACATTTGCGCCGTCGGACCTTGTTGACGATCATTTATCTCGTTTATCCATACCTTACCGCTTCTGTCTATTATCAAATCGGCTCCGGCAAGTCCAACATGTCCGCTTAAGGCCATTAAACGAGAAAGTTTTGCGCCTACTTCCGATATTTGTTTTTGAATATCATCCGGATATACATAACCTACATCGTTTCCTACACCGTTGCTTTCTCCACTGGTCAAATATTCGTCGCCAACGGCCTTTAATGTTCCGCGACCTACAACCGTGATGATATTATCTTCATTTATTCCCGCTTCAGACGCCTGTTTCGTTAAAATTTCCAATGTATGAGGATTGAAACGATTCATTTGCGGTGTTAGTTCTATTTTCAATGCTCCTGATATACCTTGTGCAGGGAGAATATTACCTGCAAAAAAAGACAAATTACTTTCATATCCGTCAATAAAGCGAGCCACCTTGCGTTCTGTTCCGCTCTCTATAATGTTTTTTACAAATGCTGTGCAATCATTGAAAAATTGGGTACCTTTGCCCGCTGTATTACTGCTTTCGGAACAACAGTCTTGAACAACTACTCGACCATCCTCACTTTTAAGCATATCATATATTTCTATTAATTCATCTATCGGTGTTGAAGAATTTACGCGTCGTGTGGGAATCTTATAAGCTGATAATCCTGCCTTATCTAATATATGAGTAAGATTTCCTTTTTCCTCAAAATAACCTCTCTGATTGTGTTCTAATGTGGCTGATATTTCCGTATTAAGACCGCGATTTAAAATTAAATCTTTCCACCCAAAATCAACTTCGTATGTGAAAATTGCTATCTTTCCGTTTTGTAAAATTTCTACAGGAATTGTTTCTGCAATTTGTTTGCTTATATGTAAAGGAAAAGAAGAAATAAATTCTATTGTATCTCTTTCTAATCCTTTTTGCGGAACCTCCGGAAAAGTGCGCGCATTTTGATATCCTCCTGCTATAAATGTTTTTACTCCGGCTCTGGCAAATTCTTGTAATATTTCACCCCTCTGTGGAACGTATGTGGGCATGACCAGACTAATATTGTTTTGTTTAAAATTATCAATAACTCCTGCCATGAGGAGATTTACATCTTTATTGAGTTTTTGTATTTTTGACATTGTTTTTCTTCTTTATCGTTTTTCCACTTGTTCGCCGCGGACTTATAAAAAATAACCTTCCAGATGCCTAAGCCCGCCTCAAATGGATTGAAACACCTAGAAGCCGATAAAGAAGTAATAAGAAAAGAAAACATAAGAAGCCGCACCGAAAATAGCTACTTCCGGTGCCGAAATATTTTGATATATTTTATTCAAAATTTTCATTTGGCTTCCTTTATTTTGTTATTAAATGATAAACGTGCTATATTGAGGTTGTCAATATTTTTGTATCTTCATCCAGCAAAAGTTGAATTACATCGTCTCCACTCCAATAAATGTGTGTCGGCGACGCCTTAAATAATACTCCATCATGTTCGGATTGAACCGCTAACACAGCACCAAGCTCATTGTTGTCAAAACAATAGAACAAATCTTCTCCTTTTTTAATCTTGCTTCCTAAATGTTTTGCCAATCGTAGTATACAACCTTTGGGTGCCGTGTATTTGACTGTTTTTGAAAACGTTATTATTTCTTTTGGTCCCGATTTGGTTAGTTTTGTATCTATCATTTCTAATGATGCTAAAAGACGTTTTATTCCTTCCGTAACTTCATGAATGTTTTGTGGTTCATAAGAATCGTGACTACCACATTCAATACATAAATTACTTATTCCAGCAACATCTAACCCGGCATTTAGGGTATTGGCATATGCTGATGATTTGCTCATATCTATAAACTGATTATACTTTATTCCTATTATTTTGAGCCAATTTTCATACTCTGATCGGGAATAAATTCCAAATGGTATAGATTCTCGTGATGTGTGTAAATCTATAGCAAAATCTGCCTTCTTTGCATTTTCAAACAGAACTGATGCTATCCTTTCTCCCATGCTTCCTTCTGGATTTCCTGGAAAATTGCGATTCCAATCCTTTCCCATATAAAAATCAAATTTCCCGTTTGTTGAATAATATGCTCGCTGAGTCCATGAAACAGGATTTGCACAGGGAACTAATGTCACTTTTCCTTGTTGTAAATTCTTTTTCAAAAATAAAAACAATTCATGAATAATCCATTGTGTAATTTCTCCACCATGAATACCGCTTTGAATATAAACATGCTTACCCTCTCTTTCTGAATCAAGTTCATAATTGAGAATACTTAATTCTGTTCCCATGGGGGTGGTTCCGACATAGCTTCTATGCTTGTTTATTTTCATTGTTTATTTCCTTCCTCCTACTGCGAATTTTAAGCACAGCATACTATTTTGATTTAATGGTGTAAACTCTTGTCTTTGTTTTGCCACAGGACACCAACCAACATACTGATAGTCACTCTTATGTCTTTGTTTCCAAAGTTGGTTCTTGCGGATATAATCTTTCCCAAACATATAATTATAACATGCTTCTACTACCGGACGCCAACTTTCATTAAGTCTTGTTTTGCCTTCTTTTATTACAAATGGCGGATTTGCCGGATTTGTGACGCCGGTTAGACGAAATAGTTGTGATCCGTTGTCGACACTGTCTCCTACTTTCCAATCGCCTCCAACTAATTTTACAACAACTTTTCCTTTTTCAGGATCTGTTTCATAGGGAATGTTACTTCCGGGATTTTTATAAGAAGCAAAATCAAAAATCCAATTTCCGTCTTGTTGTTTTTTTATTTCATAATAACCCGGGCGCAGATTTCTTTGAATTTGAGCTCTTTGCCCTTTGGGATGTGTTGAGTGAACTTTTAAATAAAATTCTCCAGGATTATTCGCATAAGCCTTATGAACTGATTCTGAATTTTCTTGCAATTCTTTAAATACTTTTCTTACTTCATCATCCTTAAAATCCGCAAAGCTACTTAACAACGATATCTTTAGTAATGATGGAATACCTTGTGATTCCGCATCTTTTGACATTTGCGCCGTCGGACCTTGTTGACGATCATTTATCTCGTTTATCCATACCTTACCGCTTCTGTCTATTATCAAATCGGCTCCGGCAAGTCCAACATGTCCGCTTAAGGCCATTAAACGAGAAAGTTTTGCGCCTACTTCCGATATTTGTTTTTGAATATCATCCGGATATACATAACCTACATCGTTTCCTACACCGTTGCTTTCTCCACTGGTCAAATATTCGTCGCCAACGGCCTTTAATGTTCCGCGACCTACAACCGTGATGATATTATCTTCATTTATTCCCGCTTCAGACGCCTGTTTCAAAAGAGCATCTAATGTATCTGGATTAAAAGCATCCATCTGTGAGGTCATATTCATTTTTTTGACACCAAGCATTTTTTCATCAGCTTTTAAATTACCTGCAAAAAATGATAAATTACTCTCATATCCGTTTATAAAGCGAGCTACCTTACGTTTTCCTTTGTGAGATATTATATTTTTTATAAAATCCTCACATGAATCTATAAATAAAGTTCCTTTTCCTCCGGCATTTCCATTTTCAGAACAACAGTCTTGAACAACTACTCGACCATCTTCATTTTTGACAGAATCATAAACTTCTATTAATTCATCTATTGGTGTTTCATTGCTAACGTGGCGCGTTGGAATTTTATAAGCAGATAATCCTGCCGTATCTAAAATTTTTAATAAATTTCCTTTTTCTTCAAAAAAACCTCGTAAATTTTGTTCAACGCTTGCCACTATCTCTGTATTCAAACCTCTTTCTTCTATATGTTTTCCCCATCCTAAATTGTTAACATAAGAAAAAACGGCTACTTGGCGATTTTTTAATCTATCTTCAGGTAATAAATTTGTTATTTCCTTGGTTATGTATTCAGGAAAACCATCTGTATAGGGAAGGGTATCTTCTTCCATACCATATTGTGGAATATTTTTGAAACATTGAGCTCCTCGTATTCCTCCTGATATAGCTGTCTCTACTCCTCTTGAGGAAAATTCTTGTAATATCTCTCCTCGTTGCGGAATATAAGTCGGCATTACAACACTTATGTTTTGTTCTCTAAATTGTGATGCTACTTTTTCTAATATATTATTTAAATCTGTATTTATTTTTTTAACTGAATCCATTGTTTTATCTCTTTTCTTTGTTTTGCTTATTTTTTTGAAATTTATCCTATTTGCCTCTGAATGCCTAAATTTCCGTTTTTATGAAAACACTCAGAGGCTCCGCAACAAAATATGGAAATTTTGCGCAACTAATCCCAAAAGAGATAAACATAAAATTATTTTTAAATTTAGTGATGTTATAGACATGAATTTTTATCCTCAAAAAATTTCTTTGAAAGTTTGTTACCAATATCCCCTAAATGCTAAAACTCGATATTCTTTAAAAGCATCTAGAGGTTGATAATGAGGATAAAAATGTAATGAACAGACAAAGCTATAATCCCGTTCAAACCTCTGAAGTTTGAACCCAACAATCGCAAATATTTAGAATCGTTTTTTTGCATGTTTACTTTGTCTTTATTGATTAACTATTGTTTATGATAGTAAACATAAAATAAAAAAGTCAAATAAAAAATTTAAATTTATAAAAAAAATCGGCCTTTTATAGCCGATTTTTTATTTTTAGGAATTCATGGTATTAAAGAAATCTTCGTTGTCTTTAGAATTTTTGAGCTTATCAAGCAAAAATTCCATACCATCCGTCATACCCATTTGCATAAGGACTCGACGAAGAACCCACATTTTTGATAATCTATCTTTATCAACAAGAAGTTCTTCTTTTCTTGTTCCTGAACGGGTAATATCAATGGTCGGAAATAAACGTTTATCTGTTAATTTGCGGTCAAGAATGATTTCTGAATTACCTGTGCCTTTAAATTCTTCAAAAATTACCTCATCCATACGAGATCCTGTATCAATTAGTGCCGTCGCAATTATGGTTAAAGAACCTCCTTCTTCTACATTTCTTGCTGCACCTAACAATCTCTTTGGTCTTTGAAGCGCGTTTGCATCTACACCTCCGGTCAAAACTTTTCCTGATGATGGAATAACCGTGTTGTAAGCTCGTCCTAAACGTGTAATAGAATCTAACAAAATAACAACATCTTTTTTAGTTTCAACTAAGCGTTTGGCTTTTTCTATTACCATTTCGGCAACTTGAACATGACGTGTTGCCGGTTCATCAAATGTCGATGATATAACTTCTCCTTTGACCGAACGTGTCATATCGGTTACTTCTTCAGGTCGTTCATCTATCAGAAGAACCATAAGATAACACTCTGGATGATTGGCCGCTATCGCATGGGCTATATTTTGAAGCATGACCGTTTTACCTGTTCGAGGAGGCGCTACAATCAATCCTCTTTGTCCCTTTCCTTGCGGAGAAATCAAATCTATAACGCGTGTGGTATAGTCCTTGTCTCCGCATATAATATCAAAATTGAGTTTCTTTGTAGGATAAAGAGGTGTTAAATTATCAAAATTAACTCTTAGTTTTGATTTTTCCGGATCTTCAAAATTTATTTTATTTACCTTGGTAAGAGCAAAATAACGTTCATTATCTTTTGGTGAACGAATTTCCCCCTCAACCGTATCTCCTGTTCTTAATCCGTATTTTTTTACTTGTGCTGGTGATACATATATATCATCTGGCCCTGCTAAATAATTGGATTGTGCCGATCTTAAAAAACCAAAACCATCTTGAAGAACTTCTATTGTTCCTTCTCCATAAATAGTTTGATCTTCTCCTGCAACTTTTTTTAATATGGCAAACATTAAATCTTGTACTCGCATCGAAGAGGCGTCTTCAATACCAAGTTCTTCTGCCTGAGTAAGTAACTCAGTAGGAGATTTCTGCTTTAAATCTTTTAAATTCATGGAAACCTTTTTATGTATAGGAGGGTTAGTTGTCAGAACTGACTTTAGTTTTTATAAGAAGTTTTTGTTTTATTGTCAATGTTTTTTGAATGATAAGTTATGAACAGCCCCGCAGGGCTACTTTTATATATTTTAAAATTATTTTTGTTGTTTGTTTATTATTGTGAGTATTGTTGATAAGTTTTTTTTGGTTCATTTATTCATTGGTTAATTTTTTGTTAACAAGTTTATGGATATTTTATTAACTAAAAATTAATATTTCGATTTTTCAATAAGGGACTCTGAAAAAGTCATTTTTTGTAATTATGTGTATAATTTTTTTTATGCACAACTTGTGTATTCTTTTTGTTCTTGTGTGTAAGTGATAAGATTGATTTTTATTTATGGTGATAAAATAATATAAAATTATAAAAGAGGCTTTTTTATACACAGAAAATATCTCTTCTGTTGATAATATTGCTAACCCTTTGAAAAAGGATGTTCTTTTATGAAACTTGTAGGAATTACCGGTTCTATAGGCTGTGGTAAAACAACTATTGCTCGAATAATAAATAAATTGGGATATAGTGTTTTTGATGTCGATGGCTGGGTAAGAAGAATATATTTTGATAAAAAGTTTTTACAAGTATTGGAATTTAATTTTCCTGGTACTGTAGAGAACGGAGTTGCTAACAAAAGAACTCTTAGAAATATTGTTTTTTCTGATCATAAAAAATTAAAATTATTAGAAAGTTTAATCCATCCTTTTTTGAAAGAAAATCTCAAAAAAACTATTCGTATAAATGCTAAGCATGATGATTTGTTTTTTTTAGATGTTGCTCTTTTGTTTGAGATGAAATGGGATAAATACTGCGATTTTATATTGGTTGCTGACGTTGATTATGAAATTCAAAAACAGCGTGTTATGGATAGAGATAATGTGTCTGCTGAGGATTTTGATAAAATAAATAATGTACAGATTAAAAATAGTGATAAAATTGCTTTGGCTGATATTGTGGTTAATACTGATAAAAATAAAAATTTACTCAAAGCCGAATTAATAGAGATTATAAATGGATTGGAAAACTGTTATGACAAGAGAAATTGTTTTTGATACGGAAACAACCGGTTTTGATTATGCAAAAGGGGATAGATTAGTTGAAATAGGCGCTGTTGAATTGATTAATCATGTGCCTACTGGTGTTACTTTTCATCAATATATAAACCCAGAAAGAGATGTTCCTGAAGAGGTTGTTAAGGTTCATGGTTTAACATATGATTTTTTGAAAGATTTTCCGACTTTTGATAAAATTGCAAAAGATTGGCTGGATTTTATCGGTGATGCCGTATTGGTCGCTCATAATGCATCTTTTGACATGAATTTTGTGAATTATGAGTTAAAACAAATAGGTTTTCCGGAAATAGGATGGGATAGATGCGTTGATACTTTGGAAATTGCAAGATTATTGTTTCCGGGAGCAAGATGTTCTTTGGATGCTCTTTGTAAAAGATTTGAAATAGATAATAGCAGTCGTACTTTTCACGGCGCATTGCTTGATGCTCAGTTATTGTCTGAAGTTTATTTGGAGTTGTTGGGAGGGAAAGAACCCAGCTTGTTGCTTGATGCAAAAAAAACAGAAAAAAAAGTGACTTTTTCTGATAATATGGAAAACAAAAATTATAGAGAACCTCGTGTATTTAATTTAAGTGATGAAGAACTCTTAAAACATAAAGAATTTTTGGAAACAAAAATAAAAGACGCTCTATGGAATAGTTGATTTTTTATTTTTTTATACTTTCTTCTTCCGTATATATTTCATCGTCTTCATTTTGAAATGTAACGTATTTTCTTTTGTATTGGTTATTTTTTATTGTATTTTTTTGTGAAAGTAAAGTTATTGGTTTGTTGATTATATAAAATCTGTTTATTTGTATGCTATTTTTTGATTCTGGATTGCCTACAATAACTTTTTTTTCATAAGCAAATGTAGAAGGTATCATCATAAACATAGTTAAACAAAATATGATTTTCATTTTTTTCTCCTCAAAATATATATTTATTTTCGATTTCATGTTTTCAAGTTTTGGTTGACGATAAACTCAATTTAGTTAATACTATGAGAGTTTGAGATAAGATTGTGAGGGATATATAAATTGATTTTTGGCAAAAATGTGATTATTTGGGATTTGGATGATACCCTTTATAATAAAACGGAAGAATTTGCAGATTTACTTGATGCTGCAATGGCCAAGGCTCTTATTGAAGATTTGAAAGTGCCTTTGGATTTTGAAACAGCTAAAGCGAAAGTTACGGAATCTTTTAGAATTTATCGTGACGGAGGTGAAATATTTTTTAGAGAATATGGTGTTAAACCTAGAGATCTGTTTATTGCATATCACAAAATAAAGCCGGTTGAAAAAATTGTCCCTTATGATAATCTTTTGGATAAATTAATGAAAGTTCCTGCCGAACAATATATTTTTACGGCAAGTGATCGTTATGCTTCTGAAAAAATTCTTAAGCACTTGGGTATATATGAATATTTTAAGGATCGTTATTACTCGGTTGAAGATTTTGGCGTCTATAAGAAAAACGAGAGTGCTGATGTTTATATAAAATATTGCTCAAAGATAGGTGTTGATCCTCATGATTGTGTCTTTGTTGATGATAGTTACTCAAATTTGGAATATGCAAAAGAAGCAGGAATGACAACCGTGCGTATTTATTATAGAAATAACTCAGCAAAAGATAAAACTTATATTGATTATGCTTATAAAGGATTGTTAAGTTTTTTGGATGAGATTACCGCTAAAGCAGCTTAGAGACAAAGACTTTTTTCATGTATGTAGTTTTGAGTATTATCCAAATGTCTTTGTTCATATATCATTTCTTGTTTGAAAAAATCAACTAAGGGTAAAAGTTGTTTGTTATATTCTTCTGTGAGAAAACGCGACGCTTCGTCAACTTGATTGATGGAGCTTATTTGTATGGGAGGTGTGTTGATAACTATTTGTGTAATGGCTGTGCGAAACAAAGGAAGAAAATAATCTAACATTTCTTTATTTATAAATTGGTGTGTTTGTTCATGTCTTAGAACAACATTGTATTCGCAACTTTTAGGTTTGAGAGTGTTGGATATGTATATAAGCGGATTGGAAAAACCTAAGAATAATCTCACTTTTGTCGGATAAACACATATCATACCGTTTTTTTGAGGTTGACCTATGGTTTCTGTAGAAATATCGGTGGAAATATCTACCGTGGCCAGACCTGAGGCAAAAAGATTTTTTTCTATTAAACCATATTTGTTTGCAATATCTGTTATTTGAGATATGTTTTTTGAAGTATCATATTGAAGTTTTCCATAAGAAGAAAACATTTCAATTTTTGGATAAAAAGCTATTGAATCGCATTCGGAAGATAAACTAGAGGATGCGAAAAATATTGAGAATATTAATATAAAAAAAAACTTTTTCATGCTAAGATTATAATGCAAAAATATTAAATTAAAGTTGATGAGGACTTTTTTATGAAAAAATATTTTTTATTTTGTTTATTTTGTTGCTTTTGTTTTCCAATTGTTTGCAGAGCACAACAAGATGAAAGATATGTTCGCAAAATGCTGGAACCTGATTTTTTTATTCCGGATACTGATAAATTTAATCGTCCTGAAAAATTGCCTCCTATATACTTGAATGGTAAAAAAATAACCGCCGTCGCTCATCAACAAAGTGAGAGTAGTTCTTTGGACTCAGAGCCGAATTATAAGAAAAAATACAAACAATATCATAATGATTTGGAAAATGTTGCCATAAATGGAGAAGTGAAACCAAACGAGGAGTTGTCTGATGCTTTGGATAGTATGAAAGATGGCGATGTTTTTGAGGTTAAAGAAAAGCCCTCTCAGGAATCTGATGTTAAAAATCGATTTGAGAAGGCGCTTGTAGAAACTCTCAAAAAAAATTAGTTTTCAAGAGCGTATAAGTCTTTTACAAACCAGTGATTTTCTTTATTTTCCATCACATAGATAATATTTCCGTTGCATAGACCAAACCAATTTCCATTACAGGTACTTTGAGTGTAAACTTCAATAGAACCATCGGCAAGAGGTTTTAATTTTGTTATTTTGTAAGATTGAGAAGTTGGTCTTTTGAGGTTCTCATCCTGCATAAAGATAAAATCAGGCATAAATTTCTTGTTGGCCGCACAATCGGAAAATTGAGGATTGATTGTACACTTTATGCTGTTGTTAATAGCACAAATTATTTCACTTTCGTTTTCACATCCTGTTTTTAATGTATTTATATCAAATGTATAAACAATATTTTCATCAATACTGACGGATGGTGATGTTGTTTCTTTTGAATTTGAACTTTTTTGTTCGGCTTGCTCTGAACATCCACAAAATAATGCTGCTATAAAAAAGAGAGAAATAATTTTTTTCATGAAAAATCCTTTGCTTCATCAGAAGTTAATAAAAAGCTTTTCTATTTTTTTTATAAAAAAAGGAAGAGTCTTTTCTCTTCCTTTTTTTAGTATGCTTTAACAGTTTAGAAGCTGTATTTTACACCCAAAGAATATTCGCTGAGGTGGTCTACACCGCCGAGTTTGTCAGCAAAGGTGTAGCGGTACAAAGCTCTAACAGCAACGTTTTCGCTTACGTCATATTCAACACCGGCACCAAGACGATAGCCAAGGCCGTTTTCTGTCTTGCGAGATTCTCCGGCATTTGTATATTTAAGATCAATATTGGCAATACCTGCGGTACCAACCAAAGATACAACCTGATCACAACCTAAAGGAAGGTAACCATATGCATCCAAACCATATGTTTGGAAAGAATATTCATTGGTCAAACCGTCTTCGTGAACACGGTCAGAACCAGTGCGTTGATAGAAAACTTCTGTTCCGAAGTATTTGTTGTATTCTGTACCAAGAGCAACCTTACCACCATTTACATCGGCAAAATTTGTGTCGGTGTAGGTGTAATCAGCAGCTACATAAGGGGTAAATTCATAAGCGTTGGCTGATGCTGCAAAAGCAACGACAGAAGCAGCAGCCATAAGAGCTAAAGTTTTATTCATGAGAATATCCTTTATAAAGTTAAAAATGTTTTATAAACGACTAATAAATCGTTTATAACAAAATGTACTATATAACAAATTAAAAAAAAGTGAAGTAAATTTATATTACAAAATTGTTGTTTAGAGATTTTTTTAATGTTATCCTTAAACAAAGTAGGAGATTTTGGCGATGAAATCAGCTCAAAATGGCAGCACAATGATGGAAGCTCTTATGGTTATTTCCATTATTATTGTTTTGTCAATTTCAGGAATGGGACTCATAAATACCATGTTTACCATGTTTAAGCAGAATATGGTATCGAATGAATTAATTGAAATTCAAAAAAATATTGCCGCTAGGTATAGAGTTTTTGGTTATTATAATGATATTCCGACAGATATAGAGGATTGGAAAAAAGAAAAACTATTGCCAAGTCAAATGATTGTAGGTGATGAAATTCATCATCGATTGGGTGGAAAGGTAACTATTGCTCCTAAATTTAAAAATGAAGGCGATGAATTTGCTCCTTATTTTACGGTTACTTTCGAAGATATTCCTCAAAAGACTTGCTTGGTTATTGGACAGATTAATTGGACTATGTCGCAAAGTTCTGATTTGATTGAGTTGAAAATAAATGAAAAAGATCCTTTTGTTCTTCCTACCAGAGCCAGTGGTGTGGAGAAAGGCGCTGATAATGCTTTGCCTGTTAAGGTCAATATTTTGATGAGCTCTTGTCAGTCTGGTGATAATACCATGATTTGGACTTTTAGATAGGAAAATAAATGTTAAAAGTTAATGATATTAATAAGGCAAACGAACTTAATAAAACAAAAAACGCAAAAAAAATAGGCGGAGAAAGTTTTTCCGCTTATTTAAGCGAAACCATGAAGACCTCTTCTAATCAGGTAGCATCAACATCGGGAATTTCGGTTGCTGATGCTATTTTTGCCACACAAATGGTTAGTAATGAAGAAGAGCGAGAAATAAGGAAAAAGTTAATTAAAAGAGGGCAGTCTTTAATTGAAAAACTTGAAGAAATTCGTGATGGTTTATTGGTCGGATATGTTTCAAAAGATGAGCTTATCAATATATCGCGTATGCTTAAAGAAAATAAAATATCTTCTTCAGATGAAAAATTACAAGAATTATTGGCTGAAATAGAACTTAGAGTTGAAGTTGAATTGGCTAAACTGACAAAATAAAGGTGATAAAAAACCAAAAAAAGTTGCGTTATTTAACTGAATTTTATATTTTTTGGTATTATGTATAAAAAAGTTTATTTTTTTTAGGAGTATGAAATATGGAAAGCGCCGTTATTCTCCCACCGGATTATAAACCTTCGGCAGATGAAGAATATATGAATGAAATGCAGTTGGAATATTTTCGTCAGAAATTGTTAGAGTGGAAGAAATCATTGATCGGACAATCTAAAGATACCTTGGAAGATTTAAGACAAGGGGGATTGAATCAACCAGATGAGATTGATAGAGCTTCTTTGGAATCTGATAAAGCTCTTGAACTCAGAACACGGGATCGTGCTCGTAAGCTGATTTCAAAAATTGATGAAGCTCTTAAAAGAATCGAAGACGGTGTTTATGGGTATTGTGAAGAAACAGGTGATCCTATAGGAATAGAAAGATTAGAGGTTCGTCCTGTGGCCACTCTTTCGATAGAAGCTCAAGAGAGACACGAGAGAATGGAAAAAACCTATGATGATGAAGCATAATTTATAAAAAATCTATTTAGTTGAATTAGCGTAGGTAACTGCGCTAATTTTGTAAGAAAGGTATTTGACTAATGAAGGACTTTGTCTTAGCGTCAGGTTCTCCTCAGAGAAAATTATTGTTGAAACAGATTGGTTTTTTGCCTTCCATTATTGAATCTGCAAATATTGATGAAACACCAAAAAAATATGAAAAACCAAGTGCCTATGTGAAAAGAATGGCTTATGAAAAAGCCTCGCATGTGGCTGCTAAATATCCTGGAAAAGTTGTGCTCGGAAGTGATACAATTGTTGTTTGTTCTGCAAAAATTATTCAAAAAGCGCATAATGATGAAGAACAAGAAAAAATTATGCAAGCTCTCTCCGGCAAAAGCCACAAAGTATTGACTGCTGTTTGTGTTATTGATGAAAGCGGAAAATCACGTATACGCTTGAATACAACAAAAATTCAAATGAAAAAGCTGTCAGAAAAAGAAATTAAAAATTATGTTGCAACTCATGAATGGGTTGGTTGTGCAGGATATAAAATTGAAGGATGTTTGGCCGGTTTGGTGCGCAAAATTATAGGATCTTATTCCGGAGTGGTCGGACTTCCTTTGTTTGAAGCCAAAAATTTGTTAGAAAGTGCAGGAATCAGGCAGGAGTGAGAATAAATGACAATTAAACTGGTATATGAGCAAAACGGAAAAAATAGTCGATTAGCTATATTGGAAAATGATGTTTTGAGAGAAATTGAATTCTATAATCAAAATTTTGCTCATGAAGGAAATATTTATCTTGCAAAAATTTTGAAAAAAATAGAATTAGCTAACGGAAAATACGGTTATTTTTTGGATATAGGAGATAGCCGTGACGCCTTTATCAATGCAGAAGAATATGATTTGGAAGATTTAGATGCTTCCGAGGGGCAAAGTGTTGTTGTGCAGGTTTGTCAGGAAAAAAGAGCAGAAAAAGGTGCCAGACTTACCAGAGCTTTGCAATTTGTGGGAGAAAATTTAGTTTATTGTCCTTATCGTATGGATGTTGATGTTTCCGCAAAAATTAATGATAAAAATAGAGCTGATAGTTTAGTTTCTTTGGTAGAAGAAAATATGACGGGGCAAGAAGGGTGGATTATAAGAACGTCTGCTGCAGAGGCTTCTGAGAAAGAAATTATTGATGAAATGAAGACACTAAGGGCAAATTTTGATGAAGTCCTTAAAAAAACTAAAAAAATAAAATCTCCGGCCTTGCTTAAAGAGAGAAATAATTGTTTAGATGAAGCTTTTTTGCGTAATCGAAAATATTTGCAAAAAATTATTCTAAATAATCATAATGTTGAAGAAATATATAAAAACAAAGTAGAGGTTGAGTATTGTGTTGATCCATTTAAAAAATACGGGATTGATGAGGAATTAAATAATGCTTTACAAAAAGAAGTGCGCTTGAAAAGCGGTGGGCGTGTTACTATTGAAGAAACCAGAGCTTGTGTGGCGATAGATGTAGATAGCGGAGAAGATAACGGCAAAGGAAGCCTCGGGCGATTGAATATTGAAGCAGCTTTTGAAATAGCAAGACAAATAAGATTGCGTAACTTGTCTGGCAAAATTATTATCGATTTTGCAGGTGCTTCAGAATATAAATACCTAAAAAATGCCATTGAGGTTTTAGAACAAGAGTTAAGAAAAGATTATATAAAAAGTACAATTTACGGGTTAAGTCGCGGTGGAAATGTGGAAATTAACAGAGTAAGACGCAGACCAACACTTAGAAATATTCTGACGGAAGAATGTCCAACCTGTCAAGGAACAGGGAGCGTTGAAAAATGAAGTGTCCTATTTGTAAAAAAGAATTTACTGATACAAAGTATAGACCTTTTTGTAGCAAGCGCTGTGCTGATATTGATTTAGGAAATTGGTTTAATGAGGTTTATCGTTTTGAGGTGACGGAAATAGATGAAAAAGACGTTGAAAAAATGGAAGCTGCCATCAATGTCGATAAGCCAGAAGATTATTAGTCTTTTATGACTAAAAAGGGCAGTATAATATTAAAAAGTTCATTGAAGGTGTTGAATGTTCGTCTAGAATCGAGATTTAGGCGATCCACAATCTCATATCCAGATGTTTCCATATCAAATATCAGAAAACTTTCTGGAAGTTCTCCCAAAATTAATTTTTGAGAAAAATAGTCAATTCGCGCATAACGTAAGTTTATGTTCAGTATGCTGCTAAGAGTGTAATTTTTTACGCTTCTTTTGTGTGGAATTGTTCCAAGAAGCTCAAGTCCGTCATATATTATGCCATTGTATATTTTTAAGAATTCTGCATATTCTGCGGGAAGAGGGCAAAAGCCATTCTTTTGTAAATCGTTGTTGGTGTTAGTGATATCTTCTGCGCTACATCCGCCAAAGGTTATACAGCCTGATTGTTTACATATTTTTTCTAGGGACTTGTTAAGCATTTTTTACTATTCCTTCAATAATCGGGATGTATAGTTTTTTGTGGTATTTTAAAAAGTCTTTTTCTAATTGAAATTCCATTAAAGCGTGAATTTGGTCATGAATAGGGTGGGTGCGAACCAAGCACATATTTTCAATTGCTGATTTTCCTCCAAAATCAAAAGGAGTCTTTATATGAACAGTATAATTTTCGGGCGTGATACTTTGTTTTATTAATAAAATGTCATTTTCAGAAAGACCTGCTTGTAAACATTGTTCGGCATGGGAATAGCCTAAAAATTTTAAAAATATTTTTCTGCCGCGCACTTGTTCTTCTGAATAACGATATTTTGTTTCCCACGGAAGTGGTTGAAAATCCATCAGCTTAAGATCTATATCTTTTAATCCAAAAGAAATTATTTGACGTTGCAATAATGTTTCCATCTCTTGAATGGATAAATATCGCTCCTCTTTTTCTTCATGAGAGATTGTTTTTTTTGGCAAATAAGAAGAATATGCCTTTAACAAGGAGTCGTCATCGGTAGATTTTTTTTTATTTTTGTTGTTAGACCATTCCCACATTTAAGATACTTTCTTGTCAGACAGTAGTGTCTTCTTCCTCATCAAACTCTTCATCATCAAAAGTTTCATTCGGATCATAGTCGATGCCTAGTTTGGCAAGCATATCATCATTAATATCTTCTCTTTGTGCAACAATCCAATCCGGAACGTTGGGTGCCGGAGGCAAGGCTGCAAGCGCTTTCATTTTTTTATCTAAATACCAGCGGGGAGAATCTGCCATAATTGGTCTGTCAATGTGGCTTTGCATCAAAACAACTTGTTTTGAGGTTGGCAAACTCAATAATTGTGTGGTGGAGATAACAGAAACCCCTTGAAGTTGATAGCTGACATTCTTTGAAAAAGGATTGTTTCCTTTTCCAAAAGCGCCTTCATTCTTTGAAAAAGAGGTTGTTTGAACGGTTTTGTTGCCTATCATTTTTGAAAAACGTTGAGCTGTCTGTTCGTTGTTTTGAGAAAGAATAATTTTGCAGGCGGTGGTGGAGATAACCGTTTCAAGGTCATCTTTGCCGTATTTACCTGAAATTTGTCCTAAATCTTGTCCGATAAGAAGATACGATACTTTTTGTCCGCGTCCGACCGCCGGTCCATCAATAACCGCTTTGAGCTTTGGCATTGTAGGAAACTCGTCCATGGCAAAAAGACATGAGAATGGACCCATAACACCATCTGTGGGGTTTTTGAACTTTGGAGGGTTGGCAATAAGGTAAGATGACATAAGATCAATAAAAGTACCTGAAATAACGCTTAGCGCTCGAGCATCTACTTGGTTAACCGAAAGATAAACCGAAATGGGTTTGAATTCTCCGGTGATAGGATCCTTGAGGCCTCTTAAATCTTTAAAACTTAAGTCGCTGAAACTAGTACGAGCCACAACGGCTGAGTTTTTGAAAATGCCGATACCTGAAAAAGCGGTTGAAAGAACTGAACCGCGTTCTTTGTCCGGCATTGAGCTTAACTGACTTAGTTCTACTACACAGCGTGCAGAATATCCAAATTTTCTGGCTTCTTCAATCGCTTCTTCAAGTAGATCGCGCATCGGATCTGCCATGGCTGCCATTTGATCTCCCTCGTCAAGGCGGCGTTTTATATCTTGAGATTGTTTAATCTGCGCTTCCGTTATCCATTCAAGTATCATGGCTATGCAGGCTTCTCTTCCAATCCATTTTTCAGGAAGAAGAGCCCAAGAACCAATGGGAAGATAGTTGTCTATATTGAGTGTTCCATTACGTAGGTTTTGTAAGGCTCTGGCGGCCATAGGATCGTTCATTTCAAGATAGTATCCTTCAAGAACCTTGCGATCTTCGTCGTCCAGTTTTCCTTCATAAACCCGCCCAATAAAATAGTCGTTGGCTCGAGCTTTTTCACACTTGGAGACTATAAAATGAATAAAACCCGTTAAAGCGGCTCGACCTGTTTTTGACCAGTGTGGATCGGCACCGCCTTTGGGGTCTTCTACAAGAACATTGCACATGGAATCAACATACATGTCACGTGCAGGACCAGGCGCCGGAACAGCTCCCGGAGACAAGGGATTCCAGCTCGGATAATAAATTCCTTCGGATGGATTATCTTCCATACCCCAGTTTATGATGAAAACAGGACCAACTTTGGCTCTGGCTCCGGATGTTGAAAAACAAAGCTCCGGCTTAGGATCGTTGACAACCAAACTCATGGTTGGAGAATTAAAAATTGTCGGGATAACAACCCCTGCTGTTTTACCAGTTCCCGGAGGGGCACAGCAGAGAACAGACAAGGTCTCATTCATCTTGAGAAGATAGCCTTTGAATTTTCCGACCACAATGCAAAATCCATCAAGCAATCCCATCTTTTTGATATCACTAAGTTCAGCTAAGCGCGCTGACCCATGAATATTGGATTGAAAACGGTATGGATTGGTTATAATTCCTGTGATTAAGCCTGCCGGAAAACTTATAAACGGAAGAATCGGAATCCATAGGCTTACTGAAAAGGGTCCGTGGTAATTAAATAATTGCTTGAACCATACCCAATAACGAGAATATAAATAGCCGGGCTTGTTGAATACCAAATCAAAAAATTTAGAAACATCGGCTAAAGAATCTTTGGATATTCCATTACCTATGAGATAGCCAAGCGGCATGGAAATAAGCGCAAAAATTACCGTAATGACAACAGAGATAATAACAGAAATTACCATCCAGCGGACAGCACTGTTATATTCTTCCCATTCTTCTCCTTTTTTTTCTATTGCCATAGTTTCCTCTTTTTATTACGCAATATTACGAATTAGTTTTTTGAGTTTGTCAAAAACTTCTTTGTCTATTTTGCCATCGGCATCCTCAATGTCTTTGGCAAAAAGTTTAATCTCTTTTGGGGTACCTCTGTCAATACGGGTAACATGAATGTCCATATCTTTCCATATGTCAAACATGTCCTCTGCGTTGATAATATTTCCTATTTGTTCAATAACATAGGCTTTTATTTCAAAATTCAAATCAGCTTCAGCTAGTTTTTCTTTCAATATTAAACGCGCAAGATCTACTTTGCGCACGGGAGATACGCGGTGTGAACTTTCCGAAAACCATAAAGGTTCCTCATCATTGAAGCGTTCTTCATCTGCCAGCCAGTCTCCGGGTTCTTTGTCATTAAGGCAGATGCATAATTGCGATTTTCCAACACCGATGAAATCAATAAGGGTGTTTTTGATGGTGACACCTGTAATTACTTCATAGCCTTTTTGTTTTAGGATTTCTAAAGTTGAATTTGAGCTGGAGCGCTGTGGAACAGAGCTTCCTCCAGATGGCTGCTTGGACGAGACAGAATCTTTTTTATTACGGGAAGTCTTTTCGTTTTTGGATGATGGTTCGGTTGCTTTGGGTGTTTCTTCCTTTTTGTCGGATTCTTTTTTATTGTCATCAAACAAATCAAAATCAAAATCCGTATCGTCATCGTCTCCGAGTTGGAAAAGAGAATGATTAAATTCAGCAGGAGCGGTTTTGCTTGGAGCGGGTTTTAGTGTCGATTTGGGTGCCGTTCCCGAAAGAGCCGCTCTCTTATCGGCCGGAAGTGCGTAACTGCTTTCTTCTAGCGGCGGACGAATACTTTGTGGGCGAATTTCTTTATAAGATTTTTTCTTCTTTACAACCTTTACGCTTGCGGTATCAGAAATTTTTTTGAGTTGTTTGGCAAATATTTTTTTGAAAAGCAGCAACGGCAAAAAGAGGATCAGCTCTATAATCCGTCCCCATTTTATCATGCTCAATGCGGCCCAGCCTGTTAACCATACGGGAATAAAAGTCAAAATAATTAAAATAAAGGCCCATTCTTTAACCTCATCTATAACCCAACCGTTGAGCCATAGATTCCATGCATAATTCCAGTGTGACGGACGTAATATGTCAAACCGCCAGTTGGTGAGCATAATAACACGAATACCTTCCAGAAAAAAAATACTCCAGAAGATACCTACAAGGATGATTCGTGTTAGTACTAATAACGGTTTCAAGCTATTATTGCTCCAAAATTCCTTTTTATTGCGGTTAGATTATCATAAATTGGTTAATAACTGTTTTATTAATCTTTCTTTATTTCGGAAGATATTATTTGATTTATTTGCTGGCGTATATTTTGAACTTCCTTTGCTTTTTCAGGGCGAATTGATTCAAGTTCATTCTTTATTTCTTCTATCATTTTTTGGCTGGATTTCATGTTTTTGAGGACAATTCTTTTGGAATTGTGACCATATTTTTTGATAATATAACTGTTATATTTATTGATAGGATAAAGCAATATATCAGCATAAGATACTTTACAAAAATAGCGCCACCCTAAAACCCAAAAAACAGGAAGCAAAAAAAGCATGGAAAGAAACATATAATCTTTTCCCGTCTTTATAACGCCACCTGATTGCCAAAACGCTGAAATTGTATACCATGAGCGAGCCGATAGAATATTAAAATTCCACAGTTTGAACATAATAAAATTGGAAAAAATAATGAAAGCGTAGCTCCATAAAAAGCCTATAATCACAGAGCGAATAAAGCGGAGAAAGGTTTTTAGCATTATTTTGTGTTTCCTCGGATATTGTTGAGCATTGCAGAGCGTGTTTTATCTCGTTCCGCGGTTCCTGCCTCGTGGATGTTGATATTTTGTTTTTGTTTTTGTCTTAGCTCTTCTTTTTTGTTTTGGTTATCTTTTCCTTCAGATGACAGAGCTGATATTTCTTTGTCTATGGCTTCTTGTTCTTTTATTAGCTTGTCTGTGCGTTGATATCCTTCAAAGGCATCTTTTTGCATGTCTTTGAGACCTGTTTCTCGCTGGGTGTCGGTCATGTCTTCCAGTTCCGGCGCATATTCGCTTTTGCCGTTGATAAAGATTTTGTTCAAAGCAGAATTTTCAGGAACAGGCTTATCTGCTGTTTTGAATGCTTCTCTGTATTGTCCGCTGTTTAGAGTTTTTACAGATTCTTGTAATGCCGAATGTGCCGTATCAGAGACTTCTTGCAAGGGTGTTTTATCTTTATCTCCTTTAAATGAACTTTTACGGTGTTCAATATCATATAAATGATGGTAAAAAGCTAATTTTCCTTCTCCGGAAACAAGATTTTTGAATTCTTTGCCTGCGTTTAATTTGCCTATTTCTTCAGGAGAAAGTCTGGCTGCTTTTTCTATTAAAACGGATGCCGCGTAATCTGCTGCAAATATCTTTTCTTTAAGAAGAAGATCTGCCGCATTTTCAAATCTGGAAAGAAGATGTTCTTCCATGGCTTTTCTGAGTTCTGGGCTGTCTCCTCTGTCACCAACGGTTTTTTGGACATTTTGGTGAATACTTGCCATTGTTTTGTATACTTCTTCCGAAACAGTGATTTTTTGGCTTTTTTCTTTTCCGTTGTCATCTTTATATTTGCGGATAATGGTGTATTTGCCATCTTTTCCACGAACAGCTCCGTCAATATCCATTTCACCTCGGACGGTGGAACGAACATATGTACACAAGGTTTGTGCGCTTTTTAATTGAGGATCATCAAGGGCATGCTTGAGATATTCTTTGCGCGCATCAAGAACCTTTTTTGCAAAATCATTAGTTTTATCGTTGTTTTTTAAAACGCCGGAATAAAGGTTTTCGTTATTAATTTCTTCTTCTTTTTTACGTTTGTTTTCAGCAGATTTTTTTCTAGCTTCGTGATACTTGTCCAGACCTTTCTTGCTCATATCACCAACCCAATGATATGCGCTTGATCCACCTTTATATAAAGCGTATCCGGTAATGCCGAAAACTTTGTTTCCTGTCCATGAGGCGGAAGCTAATACAACATCTTTCATCAAAAATTCAATGAAGTCACCTTGCTGGATGTCAAATTTATCCTCCAGCGGCTTACCCCAATCGGGATCGTCCATTAATCCTTTTACTTGTCCGGCGTTTTCTCGTCCGCTAGATGTTTGGGGAGCTTGGCGTTCGGAGGTGGTTTTGGCCGTTTCTACCTTGTTTTTAATTTCATCTACATCGAAACCTTGTTCAGCAAGCTCTTTATATTTTTCTTCAAGCTCTTTGTCTGATAAAGAGGCCATATCATCAATTGCTAAACCATCAAGAGTGGGTTTTGATTGCGAAGATGGTGCCGTTGTTTGTTCGGTAGAGGTTTCGTTGCTGCTTGGAGCTCCTCCGGAGCTTGAACCGCTACTTGCATCTCCTGTTGGCGGTGTTCCGCTTGTTGTAGAGCCTGTTGTTCCGGTTGTACCGGTTGTGGAACTTACAGAACTGTTTTGCTGTGTATGCGGACGTACCGGATTTTGTTCAGGTGTGCGGCTTTGGGAGTTGGGTGTGGGGGTGCGCCCCTGATTAACAATGACCTGATTTACCTGATTTGAAACATTTGTTGCCGCGGTTCCGTGAGTAGACATAATTCTGTCCTTTCAAGAGTATATTAAGTTATTTTTATGATAACAATTATTTATCTTTTTGTCTATATTTTTGTACCAAAAAGCAATTTATTTTTTAAATTTTTTGAAAAAATCTCCTATTTCCTTGTTAACACGGATTCCATCTTCCGGTTTGGGTTTTATCATTCCAAAAAAACGAGGCTGAATTTTGTCTACTTGAATCGGTGCATATGTGGCTGGATTGGTTTCAAGTATTTTTTGTGCTCCTTCTGGATCCTTGCGCGCCGTTTTGAAGTAATTGTTGACCAGTCTTTCGGCATCTATGGGAAATTTTTTGGCTTCTATAGCGGCAATGTATTTCTGCATACGTTCTTTGCGCTGATTGTGTTCTTCTATGATTTGACGTTCGATTTTACGCTTTTTGGCTTTGGCTTTGCGCATGTTATATGCTATTTCACATCCGTCAAGCTCAATTAAGACTTCAACATAAGATATTAATGCCGCTTGCAGGTTTTCATCAGTGGTCTTTTCAGCAAAATTTAAAATTTGCTCATCCGATGGATTAGGGGGAAGGCTTGACAATCGAACAGGCTGGGCTGCTAAAAGAATATGCCAGCCTGTTAAAATATCTTGGTTGAGGTTATTTATGCGGTTAGGGCGAAAACGAGGATATATGTCTTGTGCTTCAAAACTAAAAACCGGCGCCTCAAGTTTAGCTGCTAGACTACATGCTATTATGGCTCCGGCAAAGGATTTGTATGCATTAAAAAGTTGCTTTTCTTCCGTTGCAAGATTTGCTGCATATTCGTCATCGTCTTCAGAGATGACTTCTTCAAGATTTTGTTGACGAAGTTCCTCGGCATCGTTGATGTTATCCTGAGCATCTTCCATTTGTTTGGCAATGAAGTTATCTAAAAGAAGGTCAAAATCATCGTCATCAGACGCCGGGGGATTGTCATTTAAAAAACCGGCTACTTCATCGTGAACGTTTTTACTGTCGGACATTATTTTCTCCTTAGTTGATGTTGATGACTGTTTGCTCCTGCGGTTGGCGAAGATTTAAAATGATAATCCTATCAGCCAACCCTCCTTTTTTTGCAAGAATATACATGTGCTTATCAAGTATTTGAAATTTTTCTATGGTCGTTCCTCTTGGTTGCGATAGGCTTACAGTACTCGTTTTATTTTCGGGTGCGCGAACTTTTTGGTATATAATTCCTAATGCACTCAGCATTCCGAAAACAATTAAAAAAGTCAAAATAACGACCAGTATTTTTAGTAATTTGAGCTTGTTCATGGTTAATCTTTCTTGCAACTTATATTTTTGTCCCTATTATAAATCAAAACATTATCATATCAAAGGTTTGATTTATGTCGGATGCTATTATCTATACCACGCCAATGGTTAATAAAGATTATAAAGGAAAACGAATCGATAAGTTTTTATCTGATTGTTTTGCTGATATTTCACGCTCTCAGATTCAACGTTTAATAGATCAAGGAAATGTGTCGTGTGATGATGATACCATCGGGAGTAATGCTTATAAAATTAAAGAAGGAGATGTTTATCAAATACTTATTCCTCCTATGGCAGATGCTGAGCCAGAACCTGAAAATATTCCTTTAGATGTTGTTTATGAGGATGACCATTTAATTGTGGTTAACAAGCCTGCAGGAATGACTGTTCATCCAGCCCCTGGTTCTCCAAACCATACATTGGTTAATGCTTTATTGTATCATTGTAAGGATCTATCCGGTATTGGCGGAGTAAAAAGACCGGGTATAGTCCATCGAATTGATAAAGATACATCGGGATTGCTGGTTGTAGCTAAAAATGATTTTGCTCACAAATCCTTATGTGAACAATTTGCTGAGCATTCCATTGAAAGGACTTATTACGCTGTTGTTTTCGGAGTCCCTGAGCCGATTAAAGGTAGTATTAATGCAGATATCGGCAGAAGTCCTTATGACAGAAAAAAAATGGCTGTTGTACAAAAAAACGGAAAACATGCCGTGACTCATTATGAAACTATTGAAATTTTTAAAAATCTAGCCAGTTTGGTAAAGTGTAATCTTGAAACTGGACGAACTCATCAAATTAGGGTTCATATGTCGAGACTCGGATGTAATTTGATAGGTGATCAACTTTATGTAAAATCGAAAAAAATAACAGATAAAAGCATATCTACTGAGAAAAAAGAATTTTTTAATCATTTTCCAAGACAAGCTCTGCATGCTAAAAGTCTTGGATTCGTGCATCCAGCTACTCAAACTTTTATGAGCTTTAGTTCTGATTTTCCTGAAGATTTTCAGAATTTAATTAATCAATTGAGGCTAATATAAGAATCTCCTTATACAACCAAAGTCTAGGTTGTGTTTAAATTTTTTTTCTCTACTCTGAGCTGTGCGGACTTGAACTATCGAACTTTGAACTTCTGAAAATTTAGTTGGGAGTAAAAAGATTATGGATAATGTTCTGGGTCTTAACGGTATTGATTTTTCACCCGAGCTTAATATGGTTCGGTATATGCAGAAAATTAGAAAATATCCTATTTTGAGTCAAGACGAAGAATATGATTTAGCCGTTAAATATCAACAAACAAAAAATCAAGAAATTGCTAAAATTTTAGTGACTTCTCATTTAAGATTAGTGGTTAAAGTTGTTTCTAAATACCGAGGATACGGATTATCAATGGCCGAGATGATTTCGGAAGGGAACATTGGTCTTTTGTATGCTATAGAAAAGTTTGAACCGGAAAAAGGTTTTCGTTTTTCGACTTATGCGCTGTGGTGGATAAAGGCTGCTGTTCAAAAATATATATTGAATTCTTGGTCTTTGGTTAAAATTGGAACAACTTCCGCTCAGAAAAAATTATTTTTTAATTTGCGAAAGATAAAAAATAAGCTCAAACTTAATGATGACAGAGATATGTCAAATGATGTTCTTGAAAATATTGCAAAATCTTTGGATGTCAGCGTTCAAGATGTTAAAGATATGAATACTCGTCTTAAGGCTCATGACGGATCTCTAAATTCTATCATTGATAATTCAACAGACAGCGGAGCTGAATGGATGGATTTTATTGCCGATGCCAAACCAAGCCAAGAGGATGCTTTGGCTTATAGTGAAACCATGAAATATCGGCGAGATTTATTTAATAAAGCTTTGGTGTGTCTTAATAAACGAGAGAAAGATATCTTATTTAAGCGGCGCTTGAGTGATAAAGCCGTTACTTTGGATGAATTAAGCAAAACTTATGCTATTTCTAAAGAAAGAGTTCGGCAGATTGAATTAAATTCAATTCGGAAAATTACAAAAAATATTGAAAAATATATATAAAACAAGAAACCCCTGAAAAGGGGGTTCTTTTTATTTGCTCAAGTCAGAAATTATATCACTTCCCCATTCTTGAGTAATCTTTTCCAGTTTATTGTCTATACTATGTAAACGTCTTTGAGCCGATGCTTTTGATATAACTAAGAAAAGATTAGGTAATTCGTAATAAATAATCATTCCAAAAGCTGCTGCGCCCAGCATAATGATAATATTGAAAATATTACCTAAGATTGAAATGGGAATTCCTGCCGCGTATTGATTAAAAATACGTGCAAGACAAATAAAAACGCCGGCAAAATTCAAACATCCTACAATTGTTAACTTATCTGAATTGTGGGGGTCTGTCAGAATAATGGTGATTGTGGGCAGAAGCCCCAAAAGAAGTACAACCATGATGGGTAATGATGAAAATGCAAGCATAATGAGACCTAAAATTAGAAGTAATTTTTGGGTGAAATTAAGTTTAAACTTTTTTTTGCTTGTGGTTTTATATAAAGGTTTTATCATTTGAAAGCCCAGTACAAAAGGCTGAGGACAAATGAACTCAGCATGGTTAAGACAGATAAGACAACACCAAAGCGCATTGCAAGATCTCGGGATTCTTCATCTAATTTTGTGTTGCCGGATAAAATGCGGTTACGCTCAGATACCAGAAGATTAATCTTTTTTAGTATGTCGCTGTAGTCATTGCGATCTTTTTGGCGAGCATCTTCATCTTCTAAAATGTTGTGCAGCTCTATAAGTTTACCGTTTTTGGCGATTTTAACCAGTTCATGCTCTAAATATTTTTGGTATTTTATGTTGTGATAACTTTGGATGATAGGTTTGGAGAAATTTACTAACCATTGTGCAAGATTAATAACCTGAACAGGGCCGTTTTTATTTTGAATTGTGGCGTAAAGGCGAAGTACCGCACTTATCTGCAAGGCATCTTGGTGCGCATTGATATCGGTTAGTATTCCATCAATTTTTTTTCCCATTTTGCAACGTAACCATGCGATTATATTTTTATCGAAAGGCAGATTGTCCTTAAATTGCGCATAATTATCATTTAATGCTCGCAGAAGTCTGGCTGGCGTGTTCACAAACTCATTGCCGAGTAAAGGGCTGGTACAGGGCAAATCATCGTCAAAATCATACATTATGCGGTCAATACCGTATCCGTAATCATTGCGGGCTATATATGTTCTAAATTCACTACTGTTGGTGGGTGAGTGCAAGGAAGGTTGTTCCTGATACCATATTTTTATTAAGTCGCTATTAAAAAGGTTATAAAAAACATCTAATTTTTTTTCGTTCTTGAGGTAATAAAAAACAGCTTTGGATATTCCTCCGGGGAATATAAAAATATCACCACT
Source organism: uncultured Alphaproteobacteria bacterium (assembly GCA_944393685.1). Classification (GTDB taxonomy): domain Bacteria; phylum Pseudomonadota; class Alphaproteobacteria; order RF32; family CAG-239; genus CAZU01. The sequence continues at coordinate 181,041 of CALYAW010000001.1, read as the reverse complement.
TTTTATCGGAAGTCCCGGGTCAAGTGTGATACATACTTGCTCAACTAAAAATCTGCTATCTTCTTTGCTTTGAGCAAGGATCTTATCAATTTTGGCGTAGAGTTTTTCATTTTCCAGGCCGTTTTTTATCCATTCTAAGAGTTTGCCGTTGCGAATTAAAGATAGGGCCTCATCTTGGTAATTGAGCATGGCAAGAACGGCTGATTTTATGGTGTAAAATTTTTCTCCGTTGATGGTGAGTGCTTTTACAGAATGATCCGAAACATCTCCAGTCGAGAAATTTGTCGTTTTGCCTTCAAGAAAATTGTATACTTGTACATGATTCCAGCGAACATCTTCATTATCTTCAAGCAGTGCTTTGATCACCGGTGCAAATTGCGCGCTTATTTTTTCGTTGTTTGAAAGTGTTGCAAAAGAACCTTTCTTTAGTTTTTGGTTTATTAATTCGGAATTTGTCAAAGGTGAGGATATTTCGTGACCGAGGACAACCGAAAGCATAATGCCCCCAATAGAGTACATATCATCGCTACTTACGCCATTGCCGCGTCCTTGTGGAAGTGCGAGCATATTATTAATTGTCTCGTAGGCTGATGGTTGGTATAACCCCGGAAAAGATGCGGCGCAGTCTCCAAGTACGAATTCTTCACAAGAATTGTCTTTATAAAAGATATTATCAAGACGTATAGCTCGGTGTGTCAGATTGTAGTTACGCAAAACTTCACAAGCGGAACCTAGAGATAATATTAGGCTTTTGAATTTGGAAAAAGTAATTTTATCTTCTTTTCCGAGAACATCACAGACTTTTGGTCCCTTGGGGCGTGTATATATAAGCGCCATGTTGTGTGATTTTTCAGGGAGATATAATATGGTGCTATATTCGACAAGTTTTAAGAGACTTGGATGGTCAATGGCTTTAAGATAGGGTAACATAGAAAGTCGCGGAGAGTAATTGTTATCACATATCAAAGCGAAAAGTCGGCGTTGAGGGTTTATTTTATCTTTGACTTCATATGCAATGGCTCCGTTGCAGTTTAATTCCGGAAGAGGCTTGTCATAGTAAATTTCAAAACGCTCTTTGACTAGAGATATCATCTCGGAGGAATTTTGTGCTGTATTTTCCTGCTCGGCAGATATTTTTTCTTCATCTTCTTCTGTAGCCATCTTGAATTCTTTCTCTTTTTTATATAGATAGTGTGTATTATAAACAGATTTTGTTAATAAAATACAAAGATTTTGGTTTTGTTGTTTTTTGGTATATAATGCATATCATAGATACCTTAAAATCGAGATTGCGAAATTGACAGATATTGAAACAGACTTAGAAAAAATTTCTGAAAAGGCCGCCGTTATCGTTGATGATGCCGATGCAATGTTGGCGTATGCGGCAAAGTCCGGCATAGATTTAGATGCTCTCGAAAATCCAAATGGTGTTCGGTTTGTGCAAGAAGAAAATATTTCTTATAATGAAAATGAAAAACCTTTTTGGTATAGCCTTGATGTGAAGTTTGGGGATTTATTGAATCCAATCTTGAATGATTCCGAAAGACCAATGGTATTGATTAGTGATGACAAAATCTCGTATTGTAATCAAGCTCTTATGCAGGCTCTGGATATTAATAATTCAAAATTTATTATTGGAGAACCTTTTTTATCTTTTGTTGATAAAGAAGATTGGAGTGTTTTGACGTCCAATATTGGCGAAATGCTTACCGATTCCAAAAAGCAAAGAATAAGAATGAAAACCGTAAACGGAAAAGTTGTTCCGATTGAGTTTCAAGCAATTTATCTTCCTGATTCAACTCATTTTTCGTTTATTTTAATCGGTGGACACTTTTCAAAAGCAAGTAAGCCGTTTTTTAATAATTTGTATGATGAACTTACGGGATTGCCAAATTTCTTTTTGTTTGAAGACAGGGTACAAATGGCCGTTAATAATGAAAACTATAAGGATTCCAGATTACCAAAAGACTTAATCGCTGTTATGGTTGTTAGCATTGAAAATATGAGTTCTTTCCATAAAATGCATTTAGAGGACTTTATTTTGAAAAAATTGGCTAATACACTTGTTTTGAGTTTGAAAAAAAATTATACAATCGCTCGTGGATTAAAATATCCTTTATGGATTTTGATGCCGGATTTGAGTAATGGTTATGAGTTGGATTTGGAATTAAAAAAGCTACGTAGCTTGTTTAAGGAGGGCGTAAGTGATAATTTTACAACTCATGAATTACACGTAAATATTGGTGTAAGTGTTTTTCCTAATCCGGCTCGTTCAGCAAAAAAACTTGTAGAACAAGCTATTTCAGCTCTGAAAGCTGCTCAAGAAAGAGAGGGCTGTTCCATTGAATTATTTGGAAAATAAAAAACCCGGAATAATTCCGGGTTTTTTATAAAACAAATTAACGGCGGTCACCGAAAAATTGAAGCAAATAAATAAACATGTTGATAAAGTCAAGATAGAGCGATAAGGCTCCAGCTATGGCTTTTTTTGTTAGAACTTCCGAATTATCATATTCGGAGTATATTTGACGAATCTTTTGTGTGTCAAAAGCTGTTAGACCTGTAAATACCAAGATAGCAATAAACGAAATGGCATAGTATAATCCAGGGCTTTTCAAAAAGATGTTAACAATGGTGGCGATGATAATTCCTATTAAGCCCATAAAAAGAAAAGAGCCCATGTTTGAAAGATCTCGTTTGGTTGTGTATCCGTAAATACTCATACCGCCAAACATTCCGGCTGTTATTAAAAATACGCGGGCAACGCTTGTTCCGGTGTAAGCTAAAAAGATGGGTGTTAAAGATGCTCCCATAACAGCAGCATAACCCCAGAAAAGAGCTTGTACTTGTGAAGCTGTGCCGCGGCTTACTACCCATCCGAAAGCAAAAACCATTATTAACGGAGCAATAAACATTAGCCAACCAAAGCCAGACATTCCGGTAACTTGGCCGGAAGCATTTACATTGAAAAATAGCCCAAGCAATGATGTGTTCGCTATAATATAGGCCGTTAGCGCTGTTAGGCACAGACCTGCAGCCATAAAATTGTATACTTTTATCATGTATTGGCGCAAACCAGCATCAATATTAGATAATTCTTCTGTTTTGGAGAAAGTTTTGTTTTCCATTTTGTTTTCCTGTTAAAGTTGCACTGATATTAATATAGGGTGCGTTTGTTTAAAAATCAACCAAAGATATTTTTATCAAAGCCAACGATATAATTCTTTGCCGCGGATTTTAAGCCAATGGCGACCTCTTTTATAGTCTGGACAAAGAAAAGCAACGCATTCCCAAAAGGCTTGGGAATGGTCTTGGTGAGATAGATGCGAAACTTCATGACAGACCAAATAATCAATAACATAATCTGGAGCCATTATTATTCGCCAGTTATAGTTAATATTCTTTTTACTTGAGCAACTTCCCCAACGAGATTTGGTTTCTTTTATTGTAACTTTGTGAATGCGGCAACCAATTTTTTCAGCCGCAGCAACGGATAATTTGAAAAGATAATCAGAAGCATATTTTTTTAGAAAATCACAAACGCGACGGTGTAAAAAATCTTTTTCTCCACCAAGCGTCAGTATCCCATTTGCGAGAGTCACGCCTCTTTGATTTGTTTGGTGTTTGATTGTATATATTATTCCTCCTATCGAAACTTGTGAACCATCATGGAATGTTTCTGTGGGAGGTAGTTTAGCAAGCATGTTTTGAATCCATTCACGATTTGCTTCAACAAAAGCTAAAGCCTTTTTGTTGGAACAAAAACGTGGAATCGTTAAAACGGGAAGATGTTGCTTTTCGTCAATACGCAGATTAAGCCTGCGAGCAATAGTTGATTTTATGATTTTTATATTAAAACCCAGAGCTTTGGAAAAGTCAAAGGTCTTCCCACTCAATAATGTGATTTTCAAAATCAGATACTCCGCTTTCAGATATAATGTTTCGGTTTTGGAGAGACATTCCTGAGCTGTGTACGGAAGAGGCTGTTCCGCTTATTAACGGATGCCATTCGGGAAGCTCATATCCATTGTCCAACAACCAGTAAGCACAGGTTTTTGGAAGCCAGCGCGGTTGCTCGCGTACGGCTTCAAGATTAATGTCTCGGCAGTCATGGACCTTCTTGAAGCGGTACTCATATATTTTGCATAGACATGTTTGTTTGTCTAAAAAGCGACAATGGGTGTTGGTAAATTTTATTTTACCTCTGATTTCCAGTTTGTTAAGACAACATTTTCCGCATCCGTCACAGAGCAATTCCCACTCGGTTTTGTTCATTTGTTCAAGTTTTTTCTTTTTCCAAAATTCCGGTTCAACTTTATTAATTTCGTCAAAGCGGTTTTGTGGATTGTAGTCTTCTTCCAGCCATTCAGTCATTGCTATCTTCTTCTATAATATGATTTTCAAGTTCTTCCTCTGGAACATCAAGCTCTGATATAACGTGAGAACTTATTTTGTATTTGTTTGGCAGCGGTTGTCCGGAAATCAAAGGGTGCCAACTTGGCAAATCACCTGTTTTATACAGAATGTTGTATGCACATAAATCCGGTATCCAGCGTATTTTTCCTAAATTTTCTGGAGTTAACTTAAGGCATGCTGGAACTAAACGACTGCGGTTTTGGTATTCTTTGCATAGATGAGTCTTACAATCATGATACCTACAAATAATGTCGGTATAAAAAACATCTTCACTGTTCTCGTCTTGTAGCTTAATTAGACAGCATTGTCCACAATGAGTGCATATGGATTCCCATTCTACCGTAGAAAATTGAGATAATTCTTTTTTCTTCCAAAAAGGTTTGTTTGTCATTTTCTTGCTATTTATCGTCGTAGAAAGTGATACGTGTTTGTTTGGATATTTTATATTTTAGCCAGAGCCAACGAATCAGAGCTATCAAAAACAAAGGAACAAAGACATAGGTAAAGATAACGATAAAAAGTGTAAAGCCAAAAATTGCTAAAGTTGCAATAAATGCAAGTCCTAAAGACATAGCCACAATGTATGAAAGCGTATTTAAAAAATTATCCGGCATTTTAATCTCCTATGCGTTCTGGTAGATACTCTTCTTTGGCTAAATTGCCAAATTGGGCGTAATCTCCGTTCCAAAAAAGTTGTACGGTTCCGGTGGGGCCGTGTCGTTGCTTACCGATGATGACTTCTGCTATGTTCTGTGTCGCTCGTTTGCGAGCTTCCCACTCTTCAATACGTTTTTCAAAATGTTCTGGTGTTTCTGACGGCTTTTGCTTGGGCTCTTCATTTTGAAGATAATAATTTTCTCGATAGACAAACATGACAATATCGGCATCTTGTTCGATAGAGCCCGATTCTCGTAAATCCGACATTAGCGGTCTTTTATCATCTCTTTGCTCAACGCCGCGATTTAATTGAGACAGTGCAATTACCGGAAGATTTAATTCTTTGGCAAGGATTTTCAAGCCACGCGAAATTTCAGAAAGTTCTTGAACGCGGTTTCCTTCCGAGCGTTTGGAGCCGGTTCCGTTAATCAGTTGGATATAGTCAATAACTATGGCGCCAAGTCCTTTGTTACGTTTAAGACGACGAGCTCGAGTGCGAATGGTGTTTATGTTCAAACCAGGTGTATCGTCTATATAAAGAGGTATGTTTTCTAACTCCCGAACAGCAGCTGCAATACGGGTAAATTCAGCATTATCAAGCTCTCCAGTACGCATTTTGTGTCCGTTGGTTTGGGTAACCGTGGAAAGAATTCGGGTTGCTAATTGATCGGCAGACATTTCCAATGAGAAAAAAGCAACACCTCGTGATTTTTCATCAATGTCTTTTCCGTGTGTCATATACTCGGCAACATTGTAAGCAATGTTGGTGGCCAGAGCTGTTTTTCCCATGGCCGGACGACCAGCTATGATAATAAGGTCGGAATTGTTTAAACCGCCGGTTTTGTTGTCAAGCGCATCTAAGCCGGTAGGAAGTCCGGATATTTTGCCTTCTTTTTGGTAGGCTTGCTCAATGTGCCCAAGAGATGAAACAAGAGCTTCTGAAAAATCTTTAAAACCTCCACTGGTTTCATTTTCGTTGGCAAGTTCAAAGAGCCTTTTTTCTGCCGCTTCAATTTGTTCTGCGGCATCAGAATCTATTTCTTCTTTGCGAGCATTGGCTACAATGTCAAAGCCCGTAGCAATTAATTCGCGTCGCAAATATTTATCATAGATAAATTGAGCGTAGTATTCGGCATTGGTTAAAGGTGTGGCACTGTCTGCCAGCTTAACAAGATATTTTGCTCCTCCAACTTCATTAAGAGTTCCGTCTTGCTCAAGATAGTTTTTCAGAGTGATTACATCTGCAAGATGACCGCGTGTTATGAGTTTGGAGATTGTATCATAAATTTTTGAGTGAACAGAATCTGCAAAATGCTGCGGTTTTAGAAATTCTGATATTTTTTCATAGGCTTTATTATTGGCAAGAATTGCTCCGAGAAGAGCTTGCTCTGCTTCAATGTTTTGAGGAATATCTTGAGTATCTGGAGTATCCATGGGTTTTTATGTTCCGCGTATTTTGTTATCAAGTTTAATCTTTTATATCTAATAAAAAGCAAAACTCAAACATATTATGGGATTATATTTTTCAAGCCTGTGGATAGTGGGGATAATGGGGATAAAAAACCCCGTCTGTTTAAGACGGGGTTTTTGAAAATTTTTTATTTAGCAGCTTTCTTCTTGGCAATTGATTTTTTAATTTTTTTCGCTTCTTCTGTCAGCTTGCTATTTGATGTTGATTCAAGATAAGCATCCAATCCACCGTTATGCTCAATTGAACGCAGAGTCTTTGAACAAACTTTGAGTTTAAATATTTTTCCCAAAGAGTCACTTAAGAGAGAAACAATTTGGAGATTGGGCAAAAAGCGACGACGTGTCTTGTTGTTAGCGTGGCTAACATTGTTTCCGCTCTGAACGCCGGTACCCGAAATATCACATTTTTTAGCCATTGTTTTGTATCCTTATAAAAAACCAGTTGCCTCTTAATACATATAAAATTACCAATAGTCAAGGGGAAAAATCGACTAAATTGCGGATTAATAAAGTTTTTGCTGGCATTTTGCTTTTATTTGTTATATGAAAGACAAGAAAAAAGACTGTACCCGTAGCTCAGTTGGATAGAGTATCAGCCTCCGACGCTGAGGGTCGTGGGTTCGAATCCCTCCGGGTACGCCATGTAAAGAATAATCCCGACTGAAAAGGCGGGATTTTTCTTTACATACTAGAGAACAATGTAGTTTTTTGTCCAGGTTGATTTGTACGGCTAGATAGATTATTTTGGTAAAGCAGGCTTTGTGTGGGCGTTTTCGGGTCGGAAAAATTAAGTGTTCCAAAAAAATCAAAACGGAAAACCGGACTTTTTCTGGACTGTACGGATAATTTGATTATTTCGGAATAGTCCAGTTCCGCAAATTTTCACAAAAATATCATAAGGTTTGAGAATTTGAAACAAGGTCGGGAAAATTTTTCCGACCTTGGGTTGAGCAACTTCATTAGTATAAAATTTTAATTATTGCCTATAAAATCAAGCGTTTCTCCATCATCAGGGATTAACAGATTACCAATATTATTTTTAGTTTTAAATTCTTTTAAATCTTCTCTTGTAACAGAAAGATGGCTGACTGTATCTAAATGACTTGCAATTACTTTTGCGTCAGGCGCAGCATCCAAAACATTTTTTACATCTTCAATATTCATAATTATGCGTTCTCCGTTCAAAAGAGTTGCCGCACAGGCATTTACTACTATAACTTCAGGCTTGTATTTGCCTAAGACATCTTTTACTTCCTCACACCAAATTGTATCGCCTGCAATATACAATGATTTTTCATTATTTGATTTAAAAACAACACCCATTGCATCATAAGGCAAGCCAACAGAATCGCATAACGGTTTTATTATCTCTCTTTTGCCATGTTGAGTTCCTGTTTTGTATAGGGTTATGGCATTATATTCTATTCCGGATTCTTGTATAATCTCAACATTTGTAAAACCCTTTGAGATAACGTAGTCTTTATCAACAGAAGATTGAACAAAAACTTTTATATTTTTATCCAGAGCTTTTTCTGCAAATTCATCCCAGTGGTCAGGGTGGATATGAGTGATAATAACAGCATCAACATCAACAATTTTTTCAATTCCAAAAGGCAGCTCCACTCTTGGCTGTCTGACATCGGAATTTATTGCAACATCAAACCCGGGCATATAATCTTTGGGCATAAGCCAAGGGTCAATTAAAAATTTTGTATTATTATATTCAACTATAATTGTTGCACTTCTTACCTGTGTAATTTTCATTTAGATTTCCTCCTTTAATAAAGCAATTTTATACATTTATTATCATTTTGACAAGAATGCACTTTTTTGTATAATACTTACCAAAAAGTAAATTAGGGACTTTAATTATGACTAAGCATAAGAAAGATGAATATAAATGTCCTCTTGAGGCAACAATGGAGATAATCGGCGGGAAATACAAAGGAGTTATAATCGGACACCTTATAAATAAAACATTGAGATATAATGAACTACAAAAATTGATTTCACACGCAACGCCCAAAATGCTTATCCAACAGTTAAAAGAACTTGAGGCAGACGGAATAATTAAACGGAAACTTTATCCGGTAGTACCGCCAAAGACTGAATATTCTCTCACTAAAAGAGGTGAAACACTTATTCCGGCAATTATTGAATTAAACAAGTGGGGAATGAATTATTTAAAAGAAGAAAATATCCCCTGCGCCTACAAGGGTGATATGGATTAATGCATAATCAATTATAAAAAGACCACTTGACAAATATACCCCCATAGGGTATCATGTATATGTAGTTAGATACCCTCTATGGGTATAAAAGAAAAAAGGAGGCCAATATGGCTAAATGTTCAAATCCACATTGCAAATGCATTAATTGCAAATGCGGTGACAATTGTACTTGCACCGAAGACAAATGTAATTGTCCGCCTGAGTGCAATGAACCTCCTAAAAAATAGAATATTATTTTAGGATTAAGGAGCGGCCATGCTGCTCCTTTTTGTGTATAATGAAAGTATGAAAAAAGAGTCTACAAACGATATGAACATAAAAAAATCAGAAAATCCGAGCCATAAACATGAGATACCTCGCCTAAACAGGGCAATAGGTCAGTTGGAAGGTATCAAAAAAATGATTGAAGAACAACGATATTGTCCGGATATTATTGTGCAGCTCAAGGCTGTGCGTTCGGCAATAAAACATGTTGAAAGCAATATATTGAAAACACATCTTGAAGAATGTGTTGCTAAGTCTTTTTCTGATTCTGAAATTGCAAAAGAAAAAATTATGGAAATAAAAACCCTGCTTGATAAAATGCAGAGTTAACTTATATATTTTAATTTGTTTTTAGATAGTAACTTTATATTCTTAAAATTGCAAATTTGCTCATTTATTTAATATTTCAAATTTTATGTTGCCCAAAATAATCAAACCATATGTAACAAATAATCAAACCAAGTGTTCTTTTACAAACAATCTATTTAACAGTAAGCGGAAAAATAAAAAGCGGGTCTTATACCCGCTTTTTATAAAAGTGTTGAAAAAAGAGTTTTTGCCGGATCAGATTTTCCTGCGGTCATTTGAGCGAAATTCAGATAACCGTTAGAAAGCATGGTCGCCGTCACACTATAGCGTTGAGCTTGGATTTGCGCTGCGTAAGCTGCAGAAATTCCAGTAGTGGAATTGGCGCTTTCAGATGCTTTTGTGGTTATTTTTTTGTTCTTACTGTCTTCGGACAATGTTTGTGTCATGATATAATCATGCTTATAAGTCGTTCCTTGCAAAACCTGAAGTGCATAGGGGTGGGATTCGTTACGATCGGTTATTTCTTCTGTTGTACCTACTTGGATATAGTATTCACCCGGAGATGCCTTGTATTCTCCGGTTACGATTTGTTTTAAGGTTTGGTATTCTTTACTGTCACGATCCGCTGTGCTATCTGCTATTAAAACTTGTTTGCCGTTTTTTGTGGCATAAACTTTTAGTGACATTCCTGGAGCTGTCGGTTCAAGAACATTTTGATTCTCTAATTCTTCCAGTTTTTTGTCTTGCTCGGCTTGCCATCCTTCTGGATCAAGTTGTTTTTTGAGATTGTCGAGATATTCTTCATACTTGGAGAGATCAAGCACATTTTCATCTTTCGAATCGGTATTGCGAAGACCAATAGATAATTTTCCATTTGATTGAACTTGTATTTTGTAATTATCTACAGCGTTATATTTATCAATGCTGGCAACCGCGGTAACACGTGCATAATTTAATCGCGTGTAGCCAAGATCTCGAGCGTTGGCAAAGCTTTCATCAACGTTGTTGACATCAACAACCGTTTTTTCCCAACTGTATTTGCCATATTCGTCTTTATTGGTGACGCCAGAAATACTGCTGCTCATTTGCCTCTTGCTCCTTGAGAATTGAAATAACCTCTTAATTATTCATTATATTTTGGAATAATTAAGACAAAGTTAACCTTCTAACCTATTTTAATTATATCATTAAAATCGGTCAAAGTAAATAAATTGTGTGATTATTCAATAATCTCGTCTATTATTCCGCCGCCGAGAACAGTTTGTTCTCTGTATAAAACTACGGATTGTCCCGGAGTAAGTGCTTTTTGAGGCTCTTCAAACTCAACACGAATTGACCCGTCTTGTTGTGGAAATACGGTTACAGGTGTCGGTTTTTGTGATGAGCGTATCTTGGCATTTGCTTTGAAAATTTTGTCAGAAAGAGTAAAATCCATCCATGTACATTGCGAGGCGGTTAAAGTTTTTTTGAGTGTTTCTTCGTCGTGACCAAGGATGACTTCATTACGCTCTTTGTTAAAACCTATAACATAAAGCGGCCTCTCTGAGGAAATGCCCATTCCGCGACGTTGACCGATGGTATAGTTCCAAATACCGTTGTGTCGACCGAGAATGTTTCCTTTGGTATCTACAAAATTTCCAGGATTTTCTTTTGCTTCCAGCAAGTCATTGTAATCTCCGGCATAGAAATCCTGACTGTCTGGTTTGTCAAAAACTTTTAATTTGGCCTCAAATGCTATTTCTCGGATTTGTTCTTTGGTATATTCTCCAAGAGGAAGAAGGATGTTGGCAAGTTGTTCTTGCTTTAGTCGGTAGATGAAATAAGACTGGTCCTTTTTTATATCTAAAGCTGTTTGCAAAAACCAACGTTTGCTTTCGGGGTTGTAATTGAGCCGTGCGTAATGCCCGGTTGCAAATTTGTCAAATTCCAGTCCTTGGGCTCGAGCTGTTCGAGGAAGCGCTTCGAACTTTATCATTGAATTACACCAAATACATGGATTAGGTGTGCGTCCGTTAAGATATTCTTCACGAAAATTTTGAAGCACGAGTTTTTTATATTCTTCTCGACAGTCAAAAACGTAGTATGGGATGCCTATCTTTTCACAAATTTTACGTGTTTCAGGTATCTCGGTTAATTCTTTTGGGCCAAAACAGGCTTCCTTACCGTTAGGAGCCAGATTGCGAACAACCTCATCCCAAATGGTCATGGTTGCTCCGATAACTTCATGTCCTGCTTTTTTGAGTAATAAAGCTGTTACTGAAGAATCTACTCCGCCGCTCATGCCTACGAGAACTTTCATCTTTTATTCCTTTCTTTCAAAATCTAAAAAAACAGGGCGGCGTCCTTCAGCCAAAGCTTTCCTTTGATATTTGGTTTCAACCCAATCAAGGGGTTCGTGTTTCCAGTCATTGCCACAAGTTGCTGTCCAACGAAAATCGGTTCGTTCGTGCAGTTGGCGCAGTGTCCAACTTTTATATATTTTATGATCCGTTGCTACGCGTAAAATGCCCCCCGGTTTGAGTATGCGAGAAATCTCGTTAAGATTGTCTTGGTTAATAAAACGACGCGATGCATGGCGTTTTTTGGGCCATGGATCAGGAAATAAAACAAAAAGTTTATCAATGAATTTGTCTGGAATTTGCTTAAAAAGGAGACGGACATCATCACTAAAAACACGAATGTTGTCAACACGATTTGGAAGAAGGCAAAATGTTTCGGGTAAATCAGCTCCTTCTTTTATGCCGGTGATGAGTGTTAATAAATTTGCAACACCGTTTTTAAAAACTTCTGCTCCGATGAAACCTGTGTCAGAATTTCTTAGCGCTTGCTCAGCTAAGTGTTCTCCATTGCCAAAACCTATTTCTAAATAAACTTTTGACACGGGTATGCCAAAAAGTTCCTCTTTTTTAAATACACTGTTTTTTGTTATTTCTATTTGCGGCAAAAAGTTGTCCAGCAGAGATGTCTTGGCTTTGCGAATACGGCGTCCTTGACGGCGACCATAAAATTTGGGCTTATCTGAGGTTGAAAGCATTTTTCAAATCCTTTATTAAATCAAGTTTTTCCCAGCTAAAGCGGCCATTCTCATCAGGTTGCCTACCAAAATGTCCGTATGAACTTGTCGGTAGATATATAGGGCGGCATAAATTGAGATGCTTTATAATGCCGCTAGGCGTTAAGTCAACCATTTCTCGAAGAACCTTTAGTATTTTGTCTTCGTCAACTTTTGCTGTGTTCTTGGTGTCAATGTACAAAGAAAGAGGTTCTGCAACACCAATGGCATATGAAATTTGTAAAATGCACTTGTCTGCCAAGCCGGATGCAACGATGTTTTTTGCTAAATAACGCATCATATATGCTGCGGAGCGGTCAACTTTGGTTGGATCTTTTCCCGAAAAGGCTCCTCCTCCGTGCGGAGCTGCTCCGCCGTATGTGTCAACAATGATTTTGCGTCCGGTTAAACCAGTATCTCCTGCCGGACCTCCTATTACAAAACGTCCTGTCGGGTTTATTAAAATTTCGGTTGTATCAGAAAGTAATTTTTCAGGAATGCTTTTGCGTATTTGAGAAAGAACAATTTTATGAACGATTTCTGATGTTAATTCACAATCATGTTGGGTTGATAAAACTATTTTAGCTATGTGAACAGCTGTTCCGGTATTGTCATATTCAACTGTGATTTGACTCTTTGAATCCGGTTGAATCCCTGAAATCATACCATTATGACGATTGCAGCTCAAATCCGATAAAACTTTGTGTGCCAAGTAGATTGGAAGAGGCATATAATTCGTTTCAAATCCTGTTTCGGTTTGAGCATAACCAAACATAATTCCCTGATCTCCGGCTCCCATGCGGTCTACACCGAGCGCAATATCCGGTGATTGATGATGAATGTAGTTTTCAATATCAACTGTTTCCGGAGAAAAATCAGGTTGATGGTAGCCTATGCGATCAATAATTTGTTTAACAATGCGGTTGAGTTCATCTCCTTCGGGGTGCCAAGTTGAATTTGTTTCTCCGGATAAGATGATTTTGTTGGTGGTAGCCATGACTTCAATGGCTGTTCGAGCTCGAGAATCATGGGAAAGATAAAGATCTAAAATCCCGTCAGATATGGCATCGCAGACTTTGTCGGGATGTCCTTCGGAGACGGACTCGCTAGTAAAAAAATAAGACATTCTATTCCTCGAATTTATTAATCTGTATTGTATAATAAAAAAAAGCTGGCGAAAAGCCAGCTTTTTTTTCGTTGTTTCGCTTTATTCTTCGCTATTGTTGTAAGATGTTTTCGACATAGCAATGATTAAATCATATAAATATTTGGCCGCTTTGCGATTAGGTATTTTGTAATAGGCTTTGACAAGCTCTATTGTTTCTTTCTTTTGCATCGGATCGGAGATGTATTCTTCATCATCTTCATTTAAGGAAAAAGAGCTGTTTTCAACGCTGTTAAACATTCTAGGACTTTGATTGGCGACAACTTTATCCATGTCTTCATAGAAAAAGTTAATAGGAGCTTCTAGCACTTTGCTGATATCCCATAAACGCGATGCCCCAACACGATTCATGCCGCGTTCATATTTTTGGACCTGTTGAAAAGTCAAGCCTAGCAAAGATGCCAATCGTTCCTGACTCATTCCTAACAGTGTTCTTCTTAAGCGAATGCGGTTTCCTACATGAACATCAACCGGATTTGGCTCTCCTAATGGCGTACGTCCGCGACTGGATTTCTTTTGAGCTGGTTTTATCATTTTTTGAATAGTCCTTATAAAGTTTTATTTGACATCAGGATAAGAGTTTAAGGATATTTCGTCAATAGATTTTTTATATAACATATTATATTAGCGGTGCTTTATGGACAAAACGTTATGGGATATAAATATCTTATTTTTCTAAGGCTTGAAATGAAATAAGAGAGCAAGAGCCAACAGAAAAATACATATATTTAATATAATGGCATTACCATATCGGCTATATGTTGTTGAAAGAGATGTTTTGACTGGTAAGGAGAGGTCTATAAAACCCGCTTGGTTCAAGGTCAGCTGTCCTATTATTGTGCCGTAAGGTGATATGAGAGCGCTGATTCCGTTGTTGGCTATTCGGGCAATCGTAATTCCTTCTTCTACAGCTCGTAATCTGGTTGCCGTGAAATGTTGATGGGGACCAAAGGAATCTCCATACCAACCATCGTTTGTCGGATTGATTATCCATTCCGGACGATTTGTTTGATCTAAAATTTTATGTGGGAAAATTGCTTCGTAACATATAGCTACCCCAAAAGAAGGAAGATTTTGCAGCTCAATTTTTTGCGGTCCGGGACCTGGAGTAAATGTTCCGATGGTGTTTGCCAAGGGTCTTAGCCAATTCGGTAGCCATCGGCGCAGAGGTATATATTCTCCAAAAGGAACCAGATGCGATTTGTCATAATATGCAACCGGATTGCCGTGAGAATCGAATGCCATAAGCGAATTTGCCGCTTTGGGGTATCCTTTGTGCGTATAATAACGAACCATGCCCGTTATTAAATACCCCTTTTCGGGAATTGCTTGACGGATTTTTTGATTGTGTTCTTCATCAAAATCAAGCGGAAAGGGGGATGCCGTCTCTCCCCAAAGAATTGCGCTGATTTCTTTTGGTATATCTTGTTTTGAGAGGTTTATGTGTGTATCAAAATTTTGCTCTAAACTTGTTGGATTCCATTTTAAGGTTTGTGGAATGCTTGGTTGAACAAAACGAATTATTGTTGTTGATTTTTCGTTGCTTTCTTTATCAAGACGGATTTGTCCTGCATAAAATATTATAAACAATGATAAAAAAGAAATTCCAAAAGTAGAAATAAACCTTGTTTTACTTGGACTGATAATCCAAAAAAAGGGGGCTCCGAATATTAATAAGGCCAAAAGCGATAATAGATATGTTCCTCCAAAAGCCGAAAGTTGTATAAAAGAGGTGGAAAAAGCAAAAACTGTACCCCATAAGTTCCATGGAAATCCTGTTAAGATAAAACTTCTTATCCATTCAAAGATAACAATTAGGGCGCAAAAAGATAAATAAGTACAAAGAGGCTTTTTGAGATAGCGGCTAAGCCACGCAGGAACGGCAATAAACAGAGCAAAAAACGCTCCGCATGAGATAAAAATAATAGGATATAAAAACATTAAATATGTTTGGTCAATTAAAACGGCGTTACCAATCCAACTGAGACCAAAGGAAAAAAAAGAAAATCCAAAACAATATCCTCGCAAGAAAGCCTGTTTAGGAGTGTCGCTTTTCCAAATTAATATTAACAGTATACTGATACCAATAAATAAAACCGGCAATATATGCAAAGGCGGTAAAGCTGTGACACTTATAAAACCGCATAAAAAAGCACTTAATTTTGGATAGTGCAATATCTTATTTAGAGTTTGAGACAGAGCTTGTCTCCTTTGGTATCATTATCAAAATCTTTTTTATTCGTCTGGGATCAACTTCAAGTATTCTAAATTTTATTCCATCATTTCCATCAATAATTTCTCCTCGAGAAGGAATGCGCTGTGCTATTTGAAAAACAAGACCTCCAAGGGTGTCGATATCTTCTTTTTCATCTTCGTCAAGCGCAGAAGTTAAATCTAGACCTGTTTGCTCTTTTATTTCATCTAATTCGGCTTTGGCGTCTGCTAAAATTTCACCATTTTCTTGGATGCTGATAACGTGATTTTCATCAAAATCATATTCGTCTTCAATATCACCGACGATTTCTTCCAAAAGATCTTCAATCGTCACAAGCCCATCAATGCCTCCATATTCATCGACAACCATTGCCATGTGTACTTTTTGAAGCTGCATTTGACGAAGTAAGTCTAAAACACGCATGGAGGGAGAAACAAATTTTACGTTATTTGTGACAATTTCTGAAACTTTGACGTCTTTTTGACCGTTAAGCAGGCATTTGACCAAATCTATAACATGGACTATGCCTATGATGTCATCTAAAGATTCTCCATAAATGGGAATTCTGGAGTGACCTTTTGTTATCATGAGTTCGGCAAGATCTCCTATATTGCCATTTTTGGGAAAACCAATTATGTCGGCTCGAGGAATCATGGCGTTACCGCATTTTTTATCACGAAGACATAAAATATTATTGAGCAAAAGCTGTTCATGTTCAGAAAATTCTTGAGCCCCATCTGCTTCTTCAATCAGGTCTTCTATTGTTTCTCGAACAGTTTCCGGTTGCTTGTGCTTAAAAAAACTGGTTACAAAACTACAAAAAGATGAATCGTTTTTTGTATCGTCAGACATATTCCCTTGTTACTCCTGATAAGGATTGCTAATGTTTAGCAATTTTAATATATTTATTTCAAAATTTTCCATATATT
This sequence comes from uncultured Alphaproteobacteria bacterium, assembly GCA_944393685.1. GTDB lineage: Bacteria > Pseudomonadota > Alphaproteobacteria > RF32 > CAG-239 > CAZU01. The sequence continues at coordinate 164,333 of CALYAW010000001.1, read as the reverse complement.
CTGCTTCATCATCTTGTTGATGGTCAAAACCTAGTAAGTGTAATAGACCATGAACGAGAAGATGTGCAAAATGATTGTATAATCTAATTTCTTTTTCTGCGGCTTCACGAGACAGAGTTTCATAAGCTATAATAATGTCGCCAAGTTCTATTTCTTGACTTATTTTTATATAGTTTTCAAAATCAGCGTCATCAATATTGGCAAAAGAAAGAACGTTGGTTGGCTTATCCAAACCGCGAAACTCTCGATTTAATTTTTGTATTTCTTTATCATTACTCAGAGATAAATTAACACAGATGTTTTTGCCGCTTTCAAGAAAATCTATTTCTTTTTGCGCTTTCATATAAGACAAAACGGTATCAAAAATGTTTCGGGATGCTTGATTTGTTTCAAAACCACATTGATTCCATATTGGGTCATCGGTGATTATATTAAGCGTATTATTCATCCCCGTACTCTTTTTTGCTGCGTTCTTCATAGGCTTTGACAATTTTGGCTACCAAACCATGGCGAACAACATCGGTGGCGCTAAAGCGAACAGAACCAATATTCGGAGTGCCTTTGAGGACTTCCAGAGCATCTCGTAAACCTGAAATCGTTCCGCGGGGAAGGTCTACCTGACTTAAATCTCCGTTAACAACCATGCGTGAATTTTCACCGAGACGTGTTAAAAACATTTTCATTTGCATGGGGGTCGTGTTTTGGGCTTCATCAAGAATTACAAAAGCATTTGATAATGTGCGTCCTCTCATGAAGGCTAGCGGGGCGATTTCTATTTCGCCTAAAGATATTTTTTTATCAACTTGTTCTGCCGGAAGCATTTCATAAAGAGCATCATATAGAGGACGTAGGTAAGGGTCTACTTTTTCCTTAAGGTCTCCGGGTAAGAAACCTAGATTTTCTCCAGCCTCTACTGCCGGTCGGGATAATATGATTTTATCTATTTTACCTTCAAGCATCATGGAAACGGCCAAAGCTACCGCTAAATAGGTTTTTCCGGTTCCGGCTGGCCCCAAACCAAAAACAAGCTCATTTTTCATCATTTCTTGAATATATAGAGCCTGAGTAGCAGAGCGGGGGTAAATATGACGCTTTTTGGTTTTGAGCACGATGTTGCTTAAGTCTTGGGCTGTCGTGCTGTCGGTGTTGCCATCGGTAATGCGAACGGCCGCCTTGACTTCTTCATCGGTAATGGCAATTCCTTTGCTTACTTTATTGTATAAAACATCAATTGCGGTTTTGGCTTGTTCTATGGCGCTGGAAGAACCTTTGATGTTTATCTTGTTTCCAAAAGAGCCAATTTCAACATCAAGAATTTTTTCAAGCAAACGCAGGTTAGAATCCTGCGGACCAACCAATTGTTGAACAAGCGTATTGTTAAAAAGTTCAAAATTAATTTCTGCCATGGCTATTTTCCTTCTTGTTGGCCGGAGAGCGAATTTGTGGTCGCTTCGGTTACTTTGATGTTGACAATCTTGTTTAAAAATTCCTTTCCAAGCTCCGCATGGAGATTTTGCATATAAGGCGTGCGACCGACAAGTTGTCCGGCATGACGGCCTTTACTTTCAAATAAAACAGGAACTATTTTACCAACAGTTTCTTTATTAAAGTTTAATTGGTATGAAAACAGCAAATCTTGAAGAATATCCAAGCGCTGCTTTTTTACTTTTTCTTCTATCTGGTTGGGCATCAGAGCTGCAGGAGTGCCCGCTCGACGTGAGTATTTGAATGAAAATGCCTGTATAAACTTAACCTTATTGACAATATCAAGGGTTGCTTCAAAATCAGCATCCGTTTCTCCGGGAAAACCGACGATAAAATCAGACGAAAATCCCAAAAGAGGGTTGGCTTCACGCAGCTTGGCAATGATTTCCAGATATTGTCCAGATGTGTGGCGGCGGTTCATGGCTTTTAGTACTTTATCTGAGCCGGATTGAATCGGAAGATGTAAGTAGGGCATTAATTTTTTGATGTTTTTGTGACAGTCTATTAACTCTTCCGTAATATCTGCAGGGTAGGACGTCGTGTAGCGAATGCGTTGTAAGCCTTCTATTTCATTGATTTTGTTAAGTAAATAGGCTAAAGAACGCTCTCTTCCGGAAGCATCTGTTCCGTGATATGAATTCACGTTCTGTCCGAGCAGGTTAATTTCCAGCGTACCTTCGGAAACCAATGTCTTTGCTTCTTTTAAAACATCTTCAACCGGACGAGAGGTTTCAATGCCTCGGGTATAGGGAACAACACAATATGTGCAGAAATTGTTGCACCCTTCTTGTATGGCTAAGTATGAACAGCCTCCGGAAGATGTGTTTTGCGGTAAATAATCAAATTTTGATTCTGCCGGAAATTCTGTGTCAATGAGAGGCTCTTGTCTCTTTCTGCCGATTTGGGCAAGAATCTCAGGTAACCGATGGTATGTCAAAGGGCCAAGAGCAAAATCTACATAAGGAGCTCTTTTGACGATTTGTTCGTCTTCCGCTTGTACCACACAACCAACTACTCCAATGATTGTTGATAATCCCTCCTGTGCTCGTTCCTGTTTTATAAGCTCAATCCTGCCTAAATCCGAAAATACTTTTTCGGCTGCTTTTTCTCTTATATGACAGGTATTTAGAATGATTAAATCTGCATTTTTCAAAGAAGACGCTTCGCTGAAGCCAAGGTGCCGCAATATTGATGCAATGCGATGAGAATCGTAAACATTCATCTGGCAGCCAAAAGTTTTTATAAAATATTTTTTCAAGTCGTTTCCGTTTTTGTTATTAGTATCAATCACTATTTTATGTTAATCATTGATGAAATTCAATTAATTTTTGGACTGGTTGTCCAAAAAAAGCTTTTTGATTGAAAAGTTGGTATTTTTTGATAATATATAAACAAGATTAATAACAAACAGAGGTGGCAACAATGTCAAATTTTAATATGGAGAGTGATATGGGATATCTGGCATCAATGACAGAAGACGAACGTGTTGTCTTTTTAAAAACTCTTGCAAAATTAGCTATGTCCGATGATGTATTTGATGACGAAGAAAAATTGTTTATTCGCGAAATGGCATTGGTGCTGGGGGTGCCCGAAAGCAGATATGACGAAATCAGAGCAAAAGCCAGTGATGATGATATTGTTGATGCCGTTAAGATAATTAAAGATCGTAAAAAAGCCATGGAATTGGTGAAGGAAATGTGTCTGTTGGCTAATTCTGACGGAGATTTGTCGGATAGAGAGGTCTTGCTTATTGGTCGGGTCGGACAAGCAATGGGATTGGAGCTTGAAAAAATTGAACAAATAAGCCAATGGGTTGTTGATCGTATTATTTGGCTTGAAGAAGGTAAAATTATTTTTGAGAAAGTTTAATTCTTAAATAAAAAGGAGCAGAATATGCCCAATATGTATGAAGAACAATATGCTGATTGGAAAGGTGAATACAGAAATCAATCCGAGGATTTATTTGCCGATGTACGTTATACGCTTGGACAAACACCAGATCAACGCCAAAGAATGGATTATGCGCGATCCGTGTTAAAAAGCGTCGATAAACAAAGATTGAAAGAAGAAGCTGATAATTTTATTGCACAACAAAAGCTCAATAAAGTTGCGAATGCTTATGGAGCAGCTGAAAAACTTGAGGAAATTAAACAAGTTGCGAAAATTCAAGGTGTTGAAATAAATACTTTCGAATTGGATTTTCTTATTGCCGAATCTTTACAAAAAATTGATGCCGGAGAAGATCCAAGAGCCGAGTATTATGATTGGGTCGAGGCTCAGCAAAAAATTGAAGACGATATCAATTCAAACGGAACCACGCAGGAAGAAATTAATGCCCGTAACGGCTATATTGATTTTTTGGGCGATAGAGAAACCGAAATGCGCAGAATCATTGCTTTGTACGCTGGTGCTGCTGTATATGGAAATGGTCCTTTGAAAGAACAGGCTCTTGAACGGCTGGCTTTTTTGAATTTTAAGCTTAGCGAATTGCGTCGATTACGTGTTAAAATGCAAGCTACAAAAGATCGGGCAGACAGTCGAGAAGAGTTAGATAGAATTGCCGAAGAAAAGCAAAATCGAATTTTGACCGCCGGTGCGATGATGATTGCCCACGAAAATATGTCTAATCGCTATCTCCGTCTTAAAGCCGGAATTGATTCTCGTGAATTTGAGCAAGGTATTGGTGAAGAGTTTGTTCGGTTTCGTCCGGTTACCGAAACGAGAGAGGCCGCACAAAACAAAATTGAAACAACCAGGCAGAATGGTAAAAAAACAGCAATTCTTTTGATGGCAATGCGCATGGGTAAATCTAAAGAAGATGTTGAACAAGAAGAAATGCTGCTTAATCGTGAGCCCAAAGTGCGTAGTCTTAATGGTTTTAGAATGGCTCATTATCGTAGTATTTACGAAAACTCTTGTCTGCCGGCATAATGGTTTTGATGTTGACAGCAGATATTGATTGCGGTATCTACTTCAACTAATGTTTGTTTTTTTAGGAGAATATTTATGGGCGCTTTACTTGAGCCTTTTGTGTATGTTTTGGGTTTGTTGGTTGATATATATTTTAAGGTTGTGGTGGTGCAGGTGGTTATTTCTTGGTTGTTGCACTTTAGAATCCTTGAAACTTCAAACAAGTATACTCAAAAAACAGTTGAAATTTTGGATAAGTTGACTGTTCCGGTATATAAAAAAATTGCTGAAAAAATTCCACCCTTTTCCGGAGTTGATTTTTCACCGTTTATTTTAATTTTAGGGCTTATCTTGGTTAGTCGCCTGATCTTGCGCCTTAGTGCAATGTTGGTGTGATTTGCAGCATTTTTTTGAGGTAAACAGCAAAGGCATTGTTTTAAGGGTAAGATTGACTCCAAACTCTTCGTGTTGTAAAAAAAATGGTTTTTTTGTTACACCTGAAGGCGAGATCTTTCTTAAGATTAGTGTTATCAGTGTTCCAGAAAAAGGAAAAGCTAATAAAGAGTTGATTGCATATTTGGCAAAAAATTTAAAAATAGCCAAATCTGACGTGGAAATTTTGAGCGGTGAATTAGATCGGTATAAAAAGATTTTGCTAAAAGCTAAAACTGATAAAGTAAAAGAATCTATGTGTAAGTGGTTAGAGGAGGCAGAATGACAGCAAAAATTATTGACGGAAAGCTAATTGCAGCTCAGGAAAGAGATGAATTATCGCAAAAAATAGCTGCAGACGAAAGCGAGGATATGCCTGTTTTGGCTGTGGTTTTGGTTGGAAATAACGATGCCAGTCGAATATATGTGCGTAATAAGAAAAAAGCTGCTGCCGAGGTTGGAATAGGGTGTGAGGTTTTGGAGTTTGCCGAATCTATCGGTGAAAACGCTTTGCTTGAAGTTATAGATGAACTTAATGATAATCCCCATATTAATGGTATAATTGTTCAGCTGCCTTTGCCAAGCCATATTAATTCTTTACGTGTTTTATCAAAAATCAGACCAGATAAAGACGTTGATGGTTTTAATCCTTATAATGCTGGTTTACTGGCCTGTCGAGAGCCTGAAGCTATTGTTTCGGCAACCCCTAGAGGAATTTTGAAACTTCTGGAAACGACAGGAATTAAACTTGTCGGTAAACATGTTGTAATTATTGGACGTTCCAATATCGTCGGAAGGCCTGTGGCAATGTTATTGCTTAATCAGGATTGTACGGTAAGTATTACTCATTCTAAGACAGAAAATTTACCGGAAATTGTTTACCAAGCTGATATTGTTGTTGCAGCTTGCGGGCAGCCGAAATTGGTGAAAAAAGATTGGATTAAGGATGGGGCTGTTGTTATTGATGTCGGCATAAACAGAGTTGATGGGAAATTATGTGGCGATGTTGATTTCGATGATGTTTTGGAAAAGGCTTCTTTTGTTACCCCTGTTCCTGGTGGCGTTGGGCCGATGACAGTTGCAATGCTTCTTAAAAATACATATGAAGCTTTTCAGAAACAACGCTTAAACGGAAATGTCCATAAATGCAGTTGTGGTAAAAATGGTTGTCATTGCGAGCATCGTTAAGTTCTTATTTGAAGTGGCTTAAAGGGTGTTTTGCGCGTACTTCTTCCAGCAGTTCATTGCTCATTATATGTGTGTATATCTCTGTTGTGGAGATGTCCGCATGTCCTAACATTAATTGAACAGACCTTAAGTCTGCGCCGTTATGAAGCAAGTGGGTGGCAAAAGAGTGTCTTAAAACGTGGGGTGAAACTTTATGGGGAGAAATTCCAGACAAGACGGCTAATTCTTTTATGTTTTTAAAAAATGCGTCTCGAGTGATGTGTCCCGAGGATGATTGTTTGGAAGGAAAAAGCCAAATTGATTTGCGGCCACGAATAAATTCTTGGCGTAAATCAAAATAATCAAGTATCACTTTGAGAGTGTTTTCTGCTATCGGAATTAGGCGTTCTTTGTTTCCTTTGCCGCGAACCAAAATTTGTCTTTTATCAAAATTTATACAATTTTCGGGTAGAGAGACAAGTTCTGAAACCCGCAAACCGCACGCATACATTAATTCCAACATAACAGCAAGTCTTTGAAAAGAAACATTGTTTTTGCTTTGTGCAGTTTCTATCATTTTTTTCACTTCTGTCGGTGTTAAAAATTTTGGAAGAGGTTTGGATTGTTTGGGGATGAAAATGTTGGCGGTTGGGTTATCGGAAATTTCTTTTTCCGAGTAGAGAAATTTAAAAAAGTCTTTTAGTGTTGATATTTTACGTGCAATTGAACGCGGTGCGTAGTGTTGAGTGTTCAAAAAACGTATATGGGAGGCAATGTCTTCGCTTGATATTTGATTAAAGGGTTTTGCGCATGTAGCGCAAAATTGTTCTAAATCAAATCGATAGGCATTAATCGTATTTTCAGACGCTCCTATTTCGGCGCGCATCATATCTAAAAAATCATCAATCAGCGAGGACATTAGCGAGCAACAGAGAGTTCGGTTTCAACGTGTTCTACTTGCATAGGGACTTCATGTACAACGGCAAAGACAACTGCGGCAACTAAAATGGCTCCTAAGATATAATAAATGAGATTGGATTTTTTTTGGCGCATTGAGGATCTCCTTTTTTATAAAAAATTATTGATAAAGCGGTGCTTTATTTATATAGTTACCACAAGAAGTTTGAAAGATAAATTAAAATTAAAGCTGAAATGATAAATCTTAACGGTAAAATAATTCTTTTGGTCGGTTTAATGGGAAGCGGCAAGACAAGTGTCGGCAAAAGACTCTCTCAAAAACTTAATTTGCCATTTGTGGATGGTGATAGAGAAGTGGAAAAAGCGGCCGGATTGTCTTTGGTTGATATTTTGAAGTGTTTTGGTTTGCAAGAGTATCGGGCGGGTGAAGCAAGAGTTATGAAAAGATTGCTTCAGGGAGAATCTTGTGTCTTGGCTTCCGGCGGAGGCTCTTTTGTTGCTCCGCAAACACGCGAATTTGCAAAGAAAAACGCCATTACTATATGGTTGAAAGCAGATGTTGACGTTCTGTATAACCGTACGGCAGGGAGAAAACATCGTCCTTTTTTGCGTGGTTCTGATGACCAACTGAAAGATAAGCTCGAAAAATACATATCGGAAGAATATCCCTTTTATTCTGAGGCGGATATTGTTGTGGAAACTAAAGAGGAGCAGGTTTCCATTACGGTTAATCGAGTTGTTGAAGCTATTGAAAATTTTTTAAGTCAGGGTAAAAAATGATTGTATCAGTTACTGCTGTTGTTGTTTTGTTGTTGTTATCGGCTTTCTTCTCTGGAGCGGAGACCGCTTTGACCAGAACATCATCGGCTTTTGTTGTCGATCAGGACAAAAATCACAATAATTTGCGCGCTAAATTGGTTAATCGTTTGTTTGAACGTAAGGATAATTTAATTATTACGACGTTGCTGGGATCAAATCTTAGCAATATTTTGGCAACTTCGTTGTCGACCAGTGTTTTAATAGGAATGTTTGGGCGCGAGGGAGTGGTTTATGCTACCGTTATCATGACTTTTTTGGTTTCGATTTATACAGATATGCTTCCTAAGAGTTATGCCGTGAAAAATACAAATAAAATGGCTTTGTTGGTGGCTCCTTTAATTAATGTTTTTGTGAAGTTGTTTGCTCCCATTGTATGGTTTTTGCAAAAAATGGCAAATATAACTTTTCGGATTTTCGGATTAAAAGAAAATTATTCTTCTAATGAAGATGCTTTAGCGGAGGTTCGCGGGGCTATTTGTTTATGTGATGATAAAGACGGATCTCAAGAAAGAGAAATGCTTAAAAGTATTTTGGATCTAACGGACATTACCGTCTATGATGTGATGAATCATCGTAAAAATCTTTTTTCTGTTGATATCGATTTGCCAATAGAAACCATTCTTCAAAAAGTTGAAAATTGCCCTTTTTCAAGAATTCCGCTGTATCAAGACAAACCAGAAAATATTGTTGGTGTTATTCGTATTAAAACCTTATTTAAGGAGATTATTGATAATAAAGGTAACTATCAAAAAGTTGATATTCGCAAAATCATGACCGAACCTTGGTTTATTCCAGATAATACAACCTTAAAACAACAATTGCAGTTGTTTAGAGCCAGAAGAGAACATTTTGCTATTGTGGTCGATGAATACGGTGTTTTACAGGGTATTGTTACTTTGGAAGATATTTTGGAAGAAATTGTCGGAGATATTAATGATGAAAGCGATGTTTCCAATCTCGATATTATGGGAATCCGTAAAATAGATGATAATACTTGCATTGTTGACGGACAGGTTCCTATTCGTGATTTGAACCGTAAATTCGGCTGGAATATATGCGATGACAATGCTGCTACAATAGCTGGTTATCTGTTGGATATGACTCAATCTATCCCCACCGAAGGACAAAAATTTATGTTTGAGGGATTTCATTTTGAAATACTCAAACGAAAGAAAAATCAAATTTCTTCCATAAAAATAACCTTTTAATCTATTGATTGCGAACTTTTTGTAAATTGTTAACTTTTAGAGCGGCAAGAGCATAGGCAGACATTGCTGAGATGGTTTGGTAAAATTCTTCTCTATTATTTACCTTTTTAATCCAATTTTGAATTTCTTCTGAGTTTTTTAGCTCTGGGTCGCTGGTCTTTTGCAATAATTCCGCAGCACGAAGAATATCCCCATTTTCAATCAATTTTTTTGCGTTTTTGAGGTCGTTATAGACGCTTGGTTGAGGTGCGCTTTGATCCAGTTTTTTTATCTGAACAATTTCGTTAAATTTGCTGTTGAGGCGTTCTTTCCATGTTTGCTCGGAAGAGGGGGCTTTTTTGCTAAGAAAATTCGTTTGAGCTTGTTCAAATTCTATTGCCAGTTCAATGTCGGCAGGAATACCGGAAGCTGCAAAATTTTTAAGCTTTTGAGTTTGTTGAAAGGCCTGAGGATTATCTGCGGCGATTTGACTTAAGACTTCTGCTTCATATTCAAATTTTTGGCCTCGGTCAGCAGCATCTTTTACCAATAAAATGCCGGTTAATAATAAAGCGCTCGAATCGGTTACCTCGCTTAAATTGTTGATTTTTTGTTCTGCCGCGTCCATGCGGGTGATGACACCGAGAATGGTGTTTACGTCTGCTTTGGAATCAATGATGTTGAGGTTTATCTTTTCAAGGTTTTTGACATGTTCTTTTAGTTCTAAAAATCCTAAATTTTCTATTTTGTTATTGGTTTGGTACAGCTGATTTTGAAGTTGTGATATTTGGTTTTGAAGATTGTGAAAATGTTCGGCATAGGGATCTGTTTGGTCTTGCTGATTGAATTGATTTTGCAGCTGTTCAATAAATTGAGGATTTTTCCAAAGGACATAGCTCGCGCCGCAAAGAGAGGCCAATAGAATAAGGCGGATTGTATATTTTTTGAAACGACCGGAGCTGGGTGTGGTTAGTTGTTGTTGGCTGAGTGTTTCTGTCGCATCGTCTATTTCTTTGGCTTTGGCCATTTTAGAGCTCCTTATATTAAGTAATTCTTGGCATTAAACTTTTTATAGTGTATATAATAATCAAAAAACTGCAATAAAGAAGTATAACATATGCAGTTGAAAGGTTTTTAGATGATTGTTTTAGGCATTGAAAGCAGCTGTGATGAGACCGCAGCCGCTATTGTTAACGATAAAAGAGAAATATTGGGTGAGTGCGTGTTGACGCAACTTGAACATAAAACGTATGGCGGGGTTGTTCCTGAAATTGCCGCACGCGCTCATTTGGATCACATTGAAGATATTTTGGAAGAAACTTTTAAAAAAGCGGGTGTTGCTCCAAAAGATATTGATGCCGTAGCAGCTGCTGCCGGACCGGGGCTTATCGGAGGGGTGGTTATTGGGGTTATGGCTGCAAAATCTTTGAGTTTGGCACTGAATAAGCCGTTTATTGCCGTTAATCATCTGGAAGGACACGCTTTGGCAGCCAGATTGACTTCTGATGTGAGCTACCCTTATTTGTTGTTATTGGTTTCCGGTGGTCATTGTCAGATTTTGATTGTAAAAGGTGTGGGAGAATTTGTACGTCTGGGAACAACTATTGACGATGCTGCCGGAGAGGCTTTTGATAAAGTGGCCAAAATGCTTCGGCTTGGGTATCCGGGAGGACCAATGATTGAAAAATTGGCTGATATAGGAGATGAAAATAGATTTGTGCTTCCACGGCCACTGTTAAATTCTTTTGATTGTAATCTTTCTTTCTCGGGCCTTAAAACAGCCGTTCGCAAAATTATTGAATCTTATACCGTTGACGGAAATATTGATCATGCAATCTTGAGCCAGAAAGATACCGCCGATATTTGTGCGAGTTTTCAAAAAGCAGCGACGGATCATCTTATTTATAAATTGAAAAAGGCTATTTTTGAATTCAGGATAAGATGTCCTGAAGGGAAGGATTTGGTTGTTTCCGGCGGAGTGGCTTCTAATACTTATTTGCGCGAAAAATTAAAGCAGCTGGCAGATACGGAAGGATTGAGTTTTTCTGCTCCGCCTATAAGATTTTGTACTGATAACGGTGTAATGATTGCTTGGGCTGGCATGGAACGGGCTCTTAAAGGAATGTATAATGATTTGGACTTTAAGCCTCGACCGCGGTGGCCGTTGGATGAAAAGGCTCCTAAAGCTGCCGGTGCCGGGGGTGTCAAGGCATAATGCGAAATCCTAAAGAAATATTAAAAATTTTGGACGTTTTTAAAGCTCTGGATCCTAATCCTCCGACAGAGCTTGAATATACGAATGCTTTTACTTTGTTAACGGCAATTGTTTTGTCTGCGCAAAGTACGGATAAAGGAGTTAACAAAGCAACAAAAGAACTGTTTAAAATTGCCGACACTCCTCAAAAAATGCTTGATCTTGGTTTGGAGGGACTAAAAGGCTATATAAAAACTATTGGCTTATTTAATAATAAGGCAAAAAACATTATGGCTATGAGCCAGATATTGGTTGAAAAATATAACGGAGAAGTGCCTCATGAGCGTCTGTCTTTGGAAGCTTTGCCCGGAGTTGGGCGCAAAACAGCCAATGTTTTGCTTAATGTGTGGTGGAATGAGCCGACAATTGCGGTGGATACACATGTGTTGAGAGTGACGGAAAGGCTTGAAATGTGCGATGGACACACACCGTTGGCGGTGGAAGCAGAAATGGAGAAAATTCTTCCCGATGAGTATAAACGCCACTTTAATCATTGGTTGGTGTTGTTTGGGAGATATATTTGCAAAGCTCAAAAGCCAGATTGTAAAAATTGTCCGATTGCTGATTTTTGTAAGAGCAAAGATAAGCTCTTATAAATATTTTATTATGGCAAAACCACCAATCAGAAGCACCAAAAATAAAATTGAAAGTATTCCGAGATGCTTCTCAATAAAGTCTTTCATTGGAGCTCCCCATCTTTTGAGAAGCCAGGCAATTAGGTAAAATCTCATGCCTCTGGCTATGATTGAAGCTATGGTGAATGTGGCCAAATTTAGTCCGACCACACCGCTTGCGATGGTTATGACTTTATACGGAAATGGTGTGATTCCTGCTCCAAACACAATCCATGCTCCCCATTCATGGTAATAGTCTTTGAAAACATCAAACTGGTGTAGATAGCCGTAGAAGGAAAGGAGAGGCTTGGCTATTTGGTCAAATAAAAACACGCCGATTCCGTATCCAAGACAGCCCCCTGCAACACTGGCAAAAGTTGCCAGCATTGCAATACGCCAGGCTTTATTTGGGGTTGCAAGAACCATAGGGATAATCATAATGTCCGGAGGAATCGGGAAAAATGAACTTTCGGCGAATGCAACTATAAACAAAAAGAGCATTGCTTTGGGTGAGGCCGAAAGTTTTAGCATCCAATTGTAAGTTGCGTGAACCAGATTGTGAAAGGTATTGAAAATGTTTTTAAGAACAGGCATTTAAAACTCCTCTGAAATACGACAGAGAGACTATAAAAAACAAACATAAAAATTTATTTAATTTTTAAATAAAAAAAGAGAGCCTGCCGTCTGTGACGGGGTGGGCTCTCTGAAGCGATTTGCGGTTAAGTCTGCTTCGGACTCATTTTTTTCTTACAACCAGCTTGACTGCTGCGTAGTCTTGGATAGATGGAACAGTGCCGTCTACCGGAACGACAAACGTTGTTTTTTTGTCTTCCGAGTTTGCGATGAACGCTTTAAACTCATTTCCGTCGAGTTCAATTGTCTTTTGGCGGAAGCGGAATCCCATATATGCCTGGCTGGCAGGGTTTAGCGCTCGGGCCAGAGATCCAAACTCGGCGATGAATGCTTCTTTTGCCTCTTCCGGTGTATTCACTGTCTTGATAACATGGACATCCTTGAAGTCCTCAATACTTGGGACCCCGTTTTTTTCAGGGTCTGTCGGAACAACGAATGTGTTTTCCATTTTGTTGTCATGAGCGATGTAAGCCAAAAAAGGATCCCCTCCTTTCAGCTGGATTCTCTGGCGGACGAATTGAAATCCGTCGTAGAACTGGCTGGATGGGTTCAGTGCACATGCCAAAGTGGCAAATTCGTTCTCGAAGGCAGCTTGAGCTGCTTTTTTGCTGGTGATTTTTGTCTTTTCCATATTCTTGGGTTTTGTGACCTATGGTGGAAAGTGTTATCTTTCAAACCATATAGTCGGTTAGTGAATAATAATGTTTAAGTTGTATTTAATCGAATACTGAGAAAATATCATTTTTACAGACAAAAATCAAGATGTTTTTTGTGTATTTTGTCAAAAAATTAGATGAGCTTAGATAAAGCAAAGAATTGTAATGGTGAAATCTCTTCAGGACGGGCTGTTTGTGAAATGCCTGCGGTCGCGCATTTTTCCTCAAGATTGGGAATCTTTTTGAGACTTTGACGAATCATTTTGCGGCGTTGTGCAAAGGCTTGAGCCGTTAGAGTTTCAAGTTTTTGGATTTGTGTTGATGATAAAGGCTTGCTTAGAGGTTCAAAAAGCAGAACACTTGACCAAATTTTGGGTGCGGGAACAAAACACTCCGGATTTAAATCAAGTAAACGAGTAATTTTGCATTGTAATTGTGCCAGGACTGAAATGCGACCATAGTCTTTGGTTCTGAGCGGAGCCATGATACGATCGGCAACTTCTTTCTGGAACATCAGTGTCAATGCTTGAAAATGTTTGATATTTTTGAGCCAGCCGGTAAGCAGTGGAACGGAGATATTATATGGAAGGTTGGAGATGATTTGCTTTGGCGCACCTGTAGTGCTCAAAAAGTCAAATTTAAGAGCGTCTCCGTTAATGATATTTAGAACAGAACCGGTTTTAGTTTTGATTTCTTCCATAATTTTGATGCAACGATCATCCATCTCAATGACACTCAATTGTTTGGGCTCAGATTTGAGTATGGAGCGTGTTAAACCTCCAGGACCGGGACCGATTTCATAGACATGATTGTCGGAAAAAGAAATTTTATTTTGTGCTTCCAGCGACAAACGAATGATTTTGTCGGTAATGTTGGAATCGAGCAAAAAATTCTGTCCGAGAGCTTTTTTGGCTAATAAACCATGAGCATCAACCGTTAGCCGCAAGGACGGCAAAGATGATATTATGTTTGCAAGGCTTGTCATTCTAACTCCGGATTTCAATTACTGCTTTTTGGCGTAAGTCTTGAAGTAATTTTTTGCTAAGAGTTTCCATCTTTTGGTTCTCGAGCATGGTCTTTATTTCTTGAGACGAGGGAGATGGCTGTTTGTCGGTTTGGGGATCAAATTTTTGATTGAGTTTAAGAATGTAATATCCGTCTCCTACTTGAATTGGGTCGGAAATATCTCCTGCCATCATCTTGTTGAGCCTTGATTCCAAAGCAGATGGCAGTTTTCCGGTGTTAACCCAGCCAAGATTTCCGCCATTGGCCGCACTCGGGCTATCCGAAAATTGCATGGCATAAATACCAAAACGATCATCGTTGCGTAGATTATATACTAAATCGGAGAGATTCTTGGCGTGTTCTTTTTTGATGTATATTTCAGAAACTAAAAATTTTGGTGTGTTTAAGTCTTTTTGGGCCTCTTGCAGGGCAAAATTAATTTCTTTTTGTGTCAGAGAACCTTCTTGATAGTATTTTTTTCGAATGAGTCTTAGCCATGCTAGGTCAGATTTTATTTGCTCATGAAGTGTCTGGGGATTGATGTCTGCTTCTTTTAGAGCTTTGGTTAATTGTCCTTTGGGTAGTTTGTTTCTCTTTTCAAGGATGCCGATTTGAGCTTCTATCTCGTCTTCGGTTATAGATATCCCATTCTTGGCGGCTTCTTGAATTTTGAGCTTTTCGTCAATGGCGGCGTTGAGAACTTTTTGCATTATCATGCCGCGGGTTTGAGGAGTAAGCGGGATTTGCGTGTTCATGACAAAAGAGTTTACACGATTTTGAAAATCTTCCGAAGATATTATTTCTCCATTGACCAAAGCTACAATTTTGAAAGATGCAGCAGATACCGGGAAACTAAAAAAAATGAGTAGTCCGAGTAATGTGAAAACTTTTTTCATGGTTATAAAATCCTTTTATTGTTACTTGGTTCCTGTTCCGCCAAGTGTTTTGAGGAAGAAAGTGAAGCCAAATTCAAAGTCTCCTTCATAGTTGGGATCGTTTGAATTATCCTTTTCTATGTTAAATATTAATCTGGTACATTCATCTTCATATGTCAAGAAGCCTCCATATTCAAGAGCTCCTCCGTTTTGAGCCAAATCTTGGCGATTGTATACACTTAAAGACCAATTCTTGGTTAGTTGGCTTCTTATTCCCGTGTAAAGCTCTTTTCTTTCTTCGTTTTTAACAGAAGATGTTTCATTAGCCTGAAAGTATATGTAGGACAAATATAAACGGAGAATTCGAGGGCCCATTCCGGAAGATAGCTCGCTGTAGGTTACACTGTAATCATCTTTGTTTAATTTGAAACGATAATTTAGGTCAAAATATTCATTAGGAGAGGCATATATGCGACCAACGTAATCGGTAAAAGAGCCTTGTTGATCGTCCGCTGCCGCAAAACTTTCATCTTTGCTGAATTCGTAGCTTTGTGCCAAAAGAACGGATGTGCGACCTAAAATGTTTCCATAAGAACTCCAATTCAAGCCGTAGCTTATGCGGCTACCGGTGTCATTACGGTCATAGCCAGAATAACGATCGAGGTTTAAAATATTGGTATCGTTTAGTTCTACATCTTGGCTGTCTTCATTGGGAATTTTTTCAGGTTTGTTGCTTTGGTTTGGAGCAAAAGCGGCAACAACAATAGGCTCAATAATTTGGCGAGAATCTTCTGTGGCTCGAATAAACGGCAAACGCCATTCCAAGCCAACTTGCGGAAAAATTCGAGCCGCTGTTCCCGTAAAAGGTTTGTTGTCTTCATAAACATAATTATCTACATAGTAAAAGTCTGATTTTAATGAGGCAACAAGTTTGTATTTTTCCCCGAAAGGACTGGTGTAGGGAAGGTTCCACGAGTTGATCATTGTCGCTCTATGGCTGGAATTGTCTTCTTCATGTGTAACCGATGCAAAGCTGATATTGGTTTTTGCGTAAGCTCCATAACGATCCGGATTTCCATAGTTCTCGTAGTTGAATAGTGGCAAAACCATCGGTCGATTGGCATAACGTAAGTCATAACTTAGAATCTTGTAATAATAGGCTTCAAGAGACGCATAGTTGCGGTTATCAAAGCCTTGTAAACGAGCTCGCGACGTTAACCATGTGTCATCATCTTTGGGAAGGTTTAAGTCTTTCAGGTAACTGTTGTCTGATGCATAGTTAATATCCGTATCTGCAACCCAATAATCATTAATTTCATACCTGCCATATGCAAAAATATTACCGCGATTTTTGTTGTTATCTTCATCTTTTAGATAGGATCCAGAAATGGACATGTTGCCATTGTAGAGATATTTATTGAACGCACCGCTGTATACAACTCCTTTATCGGTTGTAAAAATAGGATTAAACAGCATGTCTTGCTGATCATCAATGCTCCAAAAATATTGTCCCTGAACAGCTCCTCCTAAATACGAATTAGACATTACGCGCGGAAACAGAAAACCTGAACGTCTTTTGACCGTTGGGTCGGGATGTGATAAATAAGGAGTGTAAAAAACAGGAGTTCCTTTTATTTCTACAAAAGCATTTTGGTAGTTGATGTTTTTGTTTTCTGCATCATGAATAACTTTTGTTGCTTTTATTTGCCATAAGGGATCTGATGAACGGCATACATCACACGGCGTGTAAACTGCGTTTCGAAGGACTTTCTTGTCATTTTCTTTGCCTGCAAATGATTGGGCCGCCATTCGACTTTGATCTGCCATGATGACTTTTATGTTTTTCATTTCTCCTTGTGTCATGTGATTGTTGAGTTCTGTGTAATCAGCAAATATGACTGATCCGTCTTTTTCTACCAAAACCACATTTCCAACGGCCGTAACGGTATCTTCTTTTTGATTGTAGATGACTTTGTCTGCGTATAAGGTTAAATTGCCTCGAATAATTTCTACTTTGCCGGAAGCCGTGATAAGACTTTGTTCTTGATTGTTTTCTACTTCATCTGCGGCAAAAAAGATTTCTTGTTCATCCTTTTGGGAAGTCGGTTTGGCTTTTTGCGGGGAGAGAACGTTTGTCATATTGACTTTGGGCGACCATTTGATTTTTTTGTTCTCAGTGGTTGCTGCAATAGTTTTGCGCGTGTCCGGTGTTACTATGCTTTCATCGGCTTTAGCTATATTGATGCTAATGAGCGGCGCCCCGAATAATATACAGAGAAGTTTCTTATTCATCAGGATTCCTCGGGGTTATATTGACGACGCTTGCGAAACATATTGGGTGTGTAAAAAAACAAAAGCCAAAGGCAAATTACGCAAGGAAGGAGTAAATTCAGGTACATGATAATGAGCCACCACAATTTTTTAGCGGCAAGATTGCCAATTGCCAAATCAAAGGCTTGAATTAAAACCATAGCTCCAACCGAGTAGGATATCAATTTGATTTGACCGCGACGATTGAAATTTCCTACTAATAGTCCGGTACAGGCTATCAAGGCGTATATCAAATTAAGCAACGGCGTGGTAAAGCGCTTGTTTCCCTCCACAAACCAACGCCGTGCATCTTCCGGAGATAATGATTTATTATCAAGTGCAGTTAAAAGTTCAGAAAGTGTTTTTTCTCGGACACCTTCAGCTTTGCGGGCTTTGTTTTGTTTGGCTCCAAAATCAACAGAATAGCGATCAAATGTAACGGAACTAAAACGATTTGTTTTACGATCCAATTCTTGGCGGCTACCATGTACAAGAATTATGCGAGGACCTTTAGGTGTGTGGACAATTCTACCTAACTCAGCCGATACTGTTGAGCGCGTCTTGGGATTGCGGTCATCATTAATCAAAATTCCTCCAACAGAACCATCCGGTTCGTGAGAAGAAATAAATAAAGTCAGATTGTCTTGGATGGTGGTAAATTCACCCTCTCTGAACATTAATTGCGAAACATTGTTTTTAACCTGCCATTCTAAATCGCGAAAAGCATTTTCGGCAGCAGGAATTCCAATATTCATGACATAAAAATTGAATAAAGCCAGTATGCTTCCGACCAAAAGAGCTGGTTTTGCATTTTCCCAAGGACTGATTCCGGCTGCTTTCATAACAGAAAGCTCTCTGTCTGAGAGCATGCGGTTGTATACAAATAAAACGGCTGCAAATAAAGATATCGGAGCTAATATAGTGAATATTCTCGGCATTAAGAGAGAAGTCATTTCAATAAAGACACCGATAGAAATACCTTTATTTGTGATAAGTTCAATAAAACGCAATGACTGTGTCAGCCAGATAATGGACATCAGACAAAACGCAACCAGAAGAAAACCGATAACGATTTGCTTGGTTATGTATAGGTTTAGTTTTTTCATGCCGATGATTATAAACATTTTGTCTGATTTAGAAACATATTTTTTTAGTATATTATAAAAAATATATGAAATTTTGGTATAAATTAGCGCTTTTTTTATAAATTTAATTAAAAATCAAGAAATCAGACGGAGAAAAAACGAATCTGCTTGAATGCATTTTTTTTTGCCGATAAGATATGGCATATATCAAAATCAATATAGAAGGAGACTTTTATGGATCAGAATTCTCTGGGAGCTCAGGTTGCTGCTAAATGGCGTAAAAAACGCGGCTCATTGATTATGGCCCTGCATGAAATTCAGGGGGTGAAAGGCTTTGTGCCATGGCAAGATGCCATGGATTTGGCTGAAGGAATGGGAATCCCTTTGGCAAGAATTTATGAGGTTCTCACTTTTTATAACTTTTTTAAGCTTGATGCTCCAGGAAAAGCCGTTATCTCAGTCTGTACAGGTACGGCTTGTTATTTAAAGGGAAATGATAAAGTTCTTGAGGAATTTAAAAAAGAGCTTGGAATCGGTGAAGGGGAAAGTACCCCTGATAAAATGTTCCACTTGCAGAGTGTTCGTTGTGTGGGGTGCTGCGGTTTGGCTCCGGTATGTGTGGTTAACGGTAAAACCTATGGACGCCTTACTCCAACCGATGTTCGCGGGATTCTTGAAGAATGGCGTAAAAAACTTAGCGAAGACGAGGAGTTGGCATAATGGTTGATACAGATTTAGATAAAAGGTTTGATATTCACGAAATCGCTAAGAATAAGCTCAATGAGCTGGAGCGTTTTCAATGCAGCATTTATTGTTGTCATTCAACAGGTTGCAAATCTTCAGGCAGTGATGACATTATTGATTTAATTAAAAAAGCTATTGTCGATCATGGAATTGAAGACAAGGTTCGAGTTGTGGCAACGGGATGTATGGGATTGTGCGCGCAGGGTCCCTTAATCAGAGTTGAAATTAAAGGACAAAAAGATGTTTTGTATAAACGAATCGAACCTTTGATTGCTCGCTTGGTCGTTACCGAACACGTTGTGCCGGCTCTTAACCTTAAAGAAGGTGAAATTTTCGAATTGCCAAACTTTTTGCAAGAGCATGTTTTATCTCTTGAGTTGCCGTTTTTTACAAAACAAGAAAAAGTGGTTCTTAAAGATGCCGGACACATGGATCCTGAAGATATTACCGAATATATGGCTCATGGCGGTTATTTGGCTTTGGAAAAAGTGTTAAAAACAATGACTCCAGCTCAAGTCGTTGAAGAAATTAAAAAATCAGGACTGCGTGGTCGTGGCGGTGGCGGATTTTCTACCGGAATGAAGTGGGAATTTGCCGCTAAGGTGCCAACGGTCGATGAGAAATTTATTATTTGCAACGGCGATGAAGGTGACCCGGGGGCCTATATGGATCGTTCTATTTTGGAAGGGGATCCTCACTCCGTGATAGAAGGAATGATGATTGCCGCTTATGCTATAGGAGCAACGGAAGGTTGGTTTTACGTGCGAGCAGAATATCCATTGGCTGTTGAACGATTGGAAAAAGCTATTAAAGCATGTAAAAAGAATCGGTTGCTTGGTAATAATATCATGGGAACAGATTTTTGTTTTAATGTTGATATTCGTCTTGGAGCCGGTGCTTTTGTTTGCGGCGAAGAAACAGCCTTGATCCATTCAATTGAAGGCGCCAGAGGAACTCCTCGTCCGCGTCCGCCCTATCCGACAAATAAAGGATTGTGGGGAAAACCATCTTGCGTCAATAATGTTGAAACCCTCGGAAATATACCAAAAATTATATTAAAGGGAGCAGACTGGTTTGCTTCTTTTGGAACCGAGACTTCTAAAGGAACAAAAGTGTTTGCTTTGACAGGACAAGTAGAACATTCCGGATTGATTGAAGTGCCGATGGGGACGACAATTGACGAGATTGTCAATGAAATCGGCGGAGGAGTTCCTAATGGCAAAAAACTCAAAGCCGTTCAAACAGGGGGACCTTCCGGAGGTGTTATTCCTGCAGATAAAATGGATTTGCCGGTTTGTTATGAGGAACTTAAAAAAGTCGGCTCAATTATGGGATCCGGCGGTATGATTGTTATTGATGATACGCAAGATATGGCGGCCCTAGCAAACTTCTATCTGGATTTTACGGTGGACGAGTCTTGCGGGAAGTGCGCTCCTTGTCGAATCGGCGGAAAACAGATGTTGTTACTGCTTGAAAAAATCAACAAAGGAAAAGGTACAAAACAGGATTTGGCTGATTTGAAAAGAATCGCAACCGCTATGCAAAAAGCTTCTTTGTGTGGTTTGGGGCAGACGGCTCCAAATCCGGTATTGTCTACTTTGAAGTTTTTTGAAAGCGAATATTTGGATAAATTGGTGGATAATAAACCTGCTTCAAAAGAGGAGAAATAAACATGGTAAATTTGAAAATTGACAATTTTGAAGTAGAAGTTCCTGAGGGTACAAGTATTTTAGATGCCGCAAGGAAGGTTCATATTGATATCCCGACTTTGTGTAAGCACCCTGATGTTGATCCGACTGCCGGATGCGGAATGTGTATCGTTAAAGTTAATGGTAGAATTTTGCGTTCTTGTTGCACGCCTGTTGCCGAAGGTATGGAGGTCGTGACCGGAGATGCCGAAATTGTTGGTGTGCGGCGTACCGTATTGGAATTGATTTTGAGTAATCATCCTAATGAGTGTTTGACTTGCATTCGTTCAGGACATTGCGAACTTCAGGACTTGGCTAATACTTTTGGTATTGCTTCGTCCAATTTGCCTAGTTTGAATAAAAAATTTGATAAGGACGATTCAACCGAGGCAATCGTTTTGGATCCTTCCAAATGTATTGTTTGCGGTCGCTGTGTCGATGTTTGTCAAAACCAGCAAGATGTGTGGGCTTTGAGTTATTTAAACCGTGGCTTGGCAACAAAAATAACAGCCGCGGGAGGAATTCCTTTGGCGGAAAGCCCTTGTATTAAATGCGGACAGTGTTCCGCTCATTGTCCGACTGGTGCAATTGTTGAGTATGATGACACACAAAAAGTTTGGGAAATGTTGCAAGACCCAGATATCTACACTATCGTGCAAATTGCTCCGGCGGTACGTGTCGCAATCGGTGAAGAATTTGGATATGATTTTGGTGAAAATTTGACCGGAAAGACTTATGCCGCTTTGCGTAGATTGGGCTTTAATCGTATTTTTGATACAAATTTTGGGGCGGATTTGACGATTATTGAAGAAGCTAGCGAATTTGTGGAAAAATTTAC
Source organism: uncultured Alphaproteobacteria bacterium (assembly GCA_944393685.1). Lineage (GTDB taxonomy): Bacteria > Pseudomonadota > Alphaproteobacteria > RF32 > CAG-239 > CAZU01. The sequence continues at coordinate 142,713 of CALYAW010000001.1, read as the reverse complement.
TAAAAAACCAGAAGTCCTTCCTATGTTTACTTCTTGTTGCCCCGCATGGGTTGATATGTTGGAAAAGACGCATCATGATATGATTGAACATTTTTCGACATGTAAATCTCCTCAATCTATGGTTGGCGCTTTGGCTAAAACTTATTACGCAGAAAAAATGGCTGTTAATCCGGCAAAAATTCGTGTCATTTCGGTTATGCCTTGTACTGCTAAAAAATGGGAAATTAAGCGTAGTAAAGATATGAGCAGCTCCGGATATCAAGATGTTGATGTGTCGCTGACAACACGCGAAATTTGTCGTATGATCAAACAGGCTGGTATTGATTTTCGGAGTTTGCCTGAAGAAAATGCCGATAGTCCGTTGGGTGAATATTCCGGTGCAGGAACTATTTTTGGTGTGACGGGCGGTGTTATGACTGCTGCTTTGCGTACGGCTTATTTCTATATTACCGGAGAAGAGCTTGGTGAAGTTAACTTTAAAGAAATCGAAGGCCTTGAAGGTATTAAAGAGGCCGAGATTGATATTAAGGGAACAAAAGTCAGAATAGCTGTTGCGCATGGTTGCGGAAATATTGAAACAATTCTAGATCGTATTCGCGATGCAAAAGCTAGCGGGGAAGAAATGCCTTACCATTTTGTTGAAGTTATGGCTTGTCGAGGTGGATGTGTTTCCGGAGGAGGACAGCCTCGTGTTATGATGCCCGGACAGCCTAAGCCAAGAGGAATTACCGATGATATTCGACGTAAGCGCGCGACAGGTTTAATGGATGAGGATTTACACGCTAAAAATCGTTTATCTCATCATAATGAATCTATAAAGGCACTTTATAAAGAATATTTAGGCGAGGCAGGAGGAGAAAAAGCTCATAAATTGTTGCATACGCATTATGTGGCAAGACCTCAATATAATCATAAGTAAAAGGCTGCTTTGATTGTCAATCTGGATAATTCTTTTGTAAGAATCAAAACAAGCCCCGTCTTTATGCGGGGCTTGTTAGTGTTTTGAGAATTATCTCTTGGTTACAATGACCATGGCTTCACGTAAAATTCTATCATTTATCATATAGCCGCTTTGTAATTCTGCTACAATTGTACCTGCTTCTTTTTCGGGGTCATTAATTTCTTGTATGACCTGATGGTAATTGGGATCAAAACGGGTGCCCATTATTTCCATTTTGCGAACTCCAAATTTGTCGAAGACCTTAAAAAGTTCGTTTTGTGTTAACTCAACTCCTTCGCGCAGAGCTTTACAATTCTCATCTTTATTGTCTTTGGAAGCATCTAATGCACGCTGTAAATTGTCGGCAACGCTGAGCAAGTTTTTGGCAAAAGAAGAAATTGCATATTTGTTATTTTTTTCGATTTCTTGGGCACAACGCTTTTTGGTGTTTTCGGCATCGGCAAAAGCACGTAAATAGTCTTCTTTTAATTTGGAAATTTCTTTCTGAAGTTCTTCAATTCCTTGCTCTTCTTTGGCGGCTTTCTCTTTTGAACTTGTCTCTTGGTCCTCTTCAAAAATTGTTGATGCTGCTTCCTCCGTATTTAGGTTGTTATCTTCAGTTTCAGGAGTGTTTTTTTTGTTCTTTTTCATGCTTTTTCTCTTTAAATATTTGTCTCTTGATGTATATATAAAAGGAATTTAGTGACTAAAACTTGACAAGTCAAGAGGGATAGGTTCTTATTGTTATGCAGAGCTTGTTTAACAGGCCGGAATTACAATTATTTTATGTGCAGAAAGTTTGAATATGAAAGCAGATGAGGCTATAGCCGATAAAGATAAATCAACGTTAATGTTGGAAAAAAATTTTAATAAAAAAAAGTTTACCGTTAATTATGCGGTTACTACGAATCCAAATCTTCTAGAAATACAAAATCTTTCAAGAAAACAATGCTTGAGTAAAACAAGCTGGCCACAGATAGTTCAGATTGATGCTTGGATGATTTCTGCAGAAACAGCAACTTTTATGAAATGGGGCGGCTTGGGAATGATTGCCTCAGAACTGCCGGAAGCTTTTAATCGAACATTCGGTGCAGACAAGCATAAAGTGACTGTTGTTACCCCTATGTATTTGGGAAATACAGGCAAGAAAAAAGCTGTGTTGAACGGAAATATATATGAAGGTGCAGAACGTGTTCATGTTGCAGTTGAAAAAGTTAAAACGATAGAGGTTAAGTTTTGCGGCGATAAAAATATTTTAAGTAAATTTAAAGTTGATGTCTTTTTGGCTCATCATGAAAACTCGGATTATATCTTTTTGGCAAATGAGCGCTTTTTTAATATTGATCCTCACAAGGATAACCCCTCCGCACAGGATGGGTGCTATATCTTAAATAAATATGGAATTAACGAAGTTGAGCGTTTTGCTTTCTTTTCAAAGGCTGTTTATGCTTTGATAAAAGCTATTTGTGTGGGTGAAATTAAAGATATTGCGAAACCAAATGTTTTGATTGCAAATGATTGGCATAGCGGAGCTTTGTCCGGATTGCTAAAATATTTTACGGTTGCTCAAGTCGAAAGACAAACGATGTTAAAATCACTTGCGGATGAAATAAAAAGTTTGCCAGTGGTTCATATTGCGCATCATTTGGGATATCAAGGCTGGGATTATGATAATACATCAAAAATATTAAATTCTTTGTATGAAGATACGGCTGCTATAGTTTTTAAAAATGCAAAAGCAATTAAAAACAGCAATCCGCGAGCAACAAATACTTTGATTGTACATGATTGTTATAATCAGGCTTCATGCAATTTCCATTTAGCGGATCGAGTGGTAACTGTTTCTAAAAACTATATGGAAGAAGTTTCTAAAGAATTGGGATTTGGTTTTGATTTTCGCGACATATTGAAGATTAGAAAAGATCATAGAGATTTCTTTGGTATTGTTAATGGTTATGATAAAAATTTGATTTCTCCCAATACCTCTAAAATTGAAAAAGTAAATGCTTATTTTGGAGATACAGAATTTACCACTTTTGATGAAAAGTCATTGGCTAAAAAACTCCAAAACAAAAAAGAATTTATTAAACTCATTTCTAAAATAGCAATAGATGAAAAATATCGGCAAAAAGTTATCCCTTTAATTGATATTTATAAATTTGAGAACGTTGCAAAATCCGTTAAAAATATTGAAAAAACGCCGGTAATTTGTGCTACCAGTCGGTTGGTTGAACAAAAAGGATATGATATTGCCGCGCAAGCTATTCTTAATTTGGCACAAAAATACACCAACCGAAAAGAAGAAGCGCCTATTTTTGTTATGGGCGGAGCCGGAGATATTAATTATTTTGAGATGTTAACAAAGCTCAAAGATAAGGTTCGTGAAGTCAATCCTCAGATGGCGGAGAGAATTTTTGTTTTTCGCGGATATAGAGATGAGTTTGCTTATGCTGTTCAGCTCGCGTCTGATTTTTATATGATGCCATGTCGTTTTGAACCCTGCGGTTTAACACAGATGGAGGCTATGGCAAAAGGAGCTTTGCCAGTTGCTATGTCTACGGGTGGTTTGGTCGATACGATTGATGATGGAATTGATGGTTTTCGGACAGAGGCGTTTTTCTCAAATAAGCGACGTGTGTTTGGAACTAACCTCGCGGCTCAGCGCCTTAAAAATAACGAAAATGCATATACTGAGACGCTGGAAAAAGCTTTGCAAACTTTTTATGAGAATCCTGAAAAAATTAAACAAATGCAGATAAATGCAATGCATAAAGATTTTAGTTGGGATGTCGAGGGTGGTTCGGTCTATAAATATTTCAATCTTTTGACAAGTGGGCATTTGTAGTCTTAATAACTTTGTTTCTTTTTTTCTTTATCCTTGCTATTGCCTAGAAATAAGGATAATCTAACGGAAGTTTATTAAGAAAAAAAGAGAAAAGATATGCGACATTCAAATCGTGAGAATAATCAGCTTCGTGAAATTGAACTGATTCCGAATTTTAATCCTTATGCCGAGGGTTCCTGTTTAGTTAAGTTTGGTGGAACACATGTTATTTGCACAGCCAGCGTGGAAGATAAGGTCCCTGCATGGCTAAAAGGGCAAGATCGTGGCTGGGTAACAGCTGAATATGCCATGCTGCCGAGATCGGCTCAAGTGAGAGTTCCTCGTGAGTGCAAAAAACCTTCGGGTCGTACACAAGAAATACAACGGTTGGTGGGAAGATCTTTACGCTCTGTGGTCGATTTGACTAAGATGAAAGATATTTCAATTTGTATTGACTGTGATGTTATACAAGCAGACGGGGGAACAAGAGTCGCTTCTATAACCGGTGGTTTTGTCGCTTTGTATCTGGCTTTGCAGAAGCTCATACAGATGAAAAAAATTAAAGAGAATCCCATAAAAGAGTTTGTGGCGGCCGTTTCTTGCGATATATATGATGGAGAGGCTGTTTTGGATGTGGATTATGAAGAGGATTCAAATTCGCAAGTAGATATGAATTTTGTCATGACGGAATCTGGAAAAATTGTTGAAATTCAAGGAACCGCCGAAGGAGATCCTTTTGATGAAATGCAATTTAATCAGCTTTTAGAACTCGGAAAAAAGGGTATTGCAGAGATTATAAAAAAGCAAAAACTGGCTTTGGGAGTGGATTAATGATGATAAAAGAGTTGGTGATTGCTTCTCATAATCAGGGAAAAATAGATGAAATCAGCAAGATGCTTGCACCTTATGGTGTAAAGGTTATTTCGGCAAGAGAGCTTAATCTTCCTGATGTTGAAGAAACGGGAACGACTTTTCGTGAAAATGCAGAGCTTAAAGCTGTTCAGCTTTCAAACCTTAGCGGCAAGCCTTGTTTAGCTGATGATTCCGGTTTGTGTGTGGATGCGCTGAATGGCCGTCCAGGTGTTTATTCGGCAAGATATGCTGAGTATGTAGAAAACGGAAAAACTGTGCGTGACTTTGATAGAGCTATGGATATGTTAATAAAAGAATTACAGCAAAGTCAAACCCAAGACTGGTCTGCTCATTTTTCCTGTGTCTTGGCGTTCAAAGAACCTGAGGCTGACTGTCGTTTTTTTGAAGGGAAAGTTGAAGGAAAAATTGTTTCTCAGAAGAGTGGAAATATGGGATTTGGTTTTGATCCGATTTTTGTACCGGAAGGTTTTAATAAAACTTTTGGCAATTTTTCCAAAGATGAAAAAGCTCTTGTGTCTCATCGAGGACGTGCGTTTGAAAAATTTATAAAAGAGGTTTTTGAAACTGAGTAATATTTGGAATATACCAGCTTCTAACGGTTTTGCGGATACGTTGGCGCAAAAACTTTTGGATGAATATAAGGGGCGGGAGTTGGAGCTCGCTGATGTTTTGTTGCTGCTACCTAACAGAAGAGCTTGTAAAGTTATGGCGGAGGCTTTTGTCCGATTACAAGGGTTGATTCCGACTTTGTTACCAAAATTGCAAGCAATAGGTGATGTTGATGAAGATGAAATCGTCTTGCAAGATGCATCCGTAGATGAGCTCGTTGATTGTTTGCCTACAATTAATGAAATAGAGCGCTTGATGCTGTTCATGAAAATCATATTGGCGCGTTCAAATGATTTTGGAGCGGAGAAAATATCATTGAATCAGGCTCTTTTTTTGGCTCAGGAATTGGGGCGTTTGATTGATTTGTCGTATTATCAAAATCTTGATTTTGCCCATTTGAAAAATTTAGTTCCGGAAGAATATGCCGCGCATTGGCAAGAAACATTGCGTTTTTTGGAGATAATTACAACCTATTGGCCGCAAATTTTGCAAGAGAGAGCCAAGGTTGATAATAGTTGGCGTAAAAATTATTTGTATAAAAAGCAAGCTGAAATTTGGCAAAAAAATAAACCCCAAAAAAAAGTTATCATTGCAGGAACGACGGCTGGTTTTGCGGCGATTAAATATTTAGTCAAAGCGGTTTTAGATTTACCAAACGGAGAAGTTTATCTTTCCGGATTGGATAAAAACATGGATGATGAAGCATGGGCTCATGTCGATGAGGGGCATCCTCAATTTGAGCTTAAGGAGCTTTTGGAGTTTTTGAAATTGCAACGTCGAGATGTTGTTGATTTAAAACTATCAGAAAATCCTCTGCGTGAAAAACTTGTTTCGGAGTTGATGTTGCCTGCGGTTTGTACTGACAAATGGAGAAATATCTCTGAAAATAAATTCGATAAAGCGGCCATAGAAAATTTGCATTTGATTGAATGTGATGAAGTCAGGGAAGAAGCTCTGGTTATTGCTGTGAAACTTCGTGAAGTTTTAAATACTCCCGGAAAAACGGCAGCTTTGGTCACGACAGAAAGAAGTTTGGCTCGGCGTGTGGCAACACAACTTAAGCGTTGGAATATTGAAATTGATGATTCGGCAGGAAAACCGCTTGCCGTTACTCCGTGGGGGATATATATGCGGTTGGTCTTTATGACGGCTTTGCCGGAGACCGCGAGAACAACTATTTTAGCCCTGCTAAAAAATCCTTTGACAGGATTGGGTAAAAACTATTCTGAGGTTCGTACACAAGCAAGGGCTCTAGAGCAAAATATATGGCGAGCCGGGTTGGATTTGCCTGATGCTGATACAGAAAGCATTTTGTCTGTGTTAGAGCAACAAATATCCGAGTTGAAAACTTTGTGTCGGTGCTCAAAAGTTTCTCTAAAAGAAATTTTGCGTGTGCATATTCAAACGGCAGAAAAACTCGCTGCAACAGACAAAGTAGAAGGAAAAGTCCTGTTGTGGAGGGGGGAGGCCGGAAATGTCGGCGCAGAACTTTTGTCTCAATGGTTGGAGCAAGAAGATATTTTGGGAGAGATTGATCCTTTAGAATATGTCGGATTGTTTGAGGCGATGATGGCCGGAAAAATGGTGCGTGCAAAATATGGAACCCATCCGCGGCTGAGTATTTTAGGCCCGATAGAAGCCAGACTTAATCGTTTTGACGTGACTATTATCGGTGAAGTTAATGAGGGTATTTGGCCGCAGCTTCCGGGGGCTGATCCATGGATGTCACGGCCGATGAAAAAAGATTTTGGCTTTCCTTTGCCGGAAAAGAATATTGGTATTTTGGGTTTGGATTTTGCTCATTTGTTGTGTGGAAAGGAAGTGTATTTAACTCGTTCCAATAGATTTCAGGGGCAACCGATGATGAAATCAAGATGGTGGATGAGATTGCAAACAGTGCTTGAGGCTTTAGGGGTTGAACCTCGAAAATTAAATGATAAAAAAAGTATTTTTTGGGCACAATTTTTGGAGAAACCGCTTGCTTTTGAGAATCCGCAAAAACCTGCGCCCAGACCTCCGTTTTATGCAAGGCCGAGGCGCCTCTCTGTCAGTGGAATTGAACTTCTGCTCAGAGATCCTTATAGCGTTTTTGCTAAATATATTTTAGGTCTAAAACCTTTGGAAGATATTGAACCAGAACTTACCATGGCTGATTATGGCACGATTATTCATGCTATATTGGAAGAATTTAATAAGAAACATCCGCAATCTTTTCCTGATTGTGCCGAAGAAGAGTTACTTGCTCTTGGTAGGCTGAAATTTGCTGAAAACAAAATGTATAATGATAAGAAAGTTTTTTGGTGGCCAAAATTTGAGAAGATAGTTAAACATTTGGTTGCTTTGGAAAAAGCTTATCGTGGCGGTGTTAAACATATCAACAGTGAAGTACGAGGGCAGATGGTTCTTGAAACCGCTGGAGGGCCTTTTACCGTGACGGCAAAAGCAGACAGAATTGATGAAACTTTGAGCGGTAAACTAAATATTATTGATTATAAAACAGGGAAAGCTCGTAGTGCAAAGGAAGTGGAGGCTGGTTTTGCACCGCAGCTCCCATTAGAGGGATTAATTGCTGAGAATGGCGGATTTGAAGGGATTAAATCAGCAAAAGTCGAGAATCTTATTTATTGGCAGCTGGGCGTGAAAGATGTTGTCGTTTCTAAAAATATGGAAGATATTTTAGATAAAACAAGGCAATATTTGGTGGAATTAATTAGTTGTTATGATTTGGAAACAACGCCATATGAAAGTCGACCAAATTTGAAAAAAAATCCGGCTTTTGAAGATTATGCTCATTTGGCGCGAATCAAGGAGTGGAGTACAAATGACGCTTGAGAAAGAAAAGCAGAGTCGTTATGATTTGGCTACCGCACAACAGAGATTAGCTTCTGATCCTGAAATTTCGGTGTGGGTTGAGGCTTCGGCCGGAACCGGAAAGACAAAAGTTCTCTCAGACAGGGTTTTGCGTTTGTTGCTCAGAGGTGTATTACCTGGAAGAATCTTGTGTTTGACATATACAAAAGCTGCCGCTGTCAATATGAGTACCCGTATAGCTGATAAGTTGGCCGAGTGGGCGGTGGCAGATGATGTTAAATTGTATAAAGAACTTGAAAAATTACTCGGCAAAAAAGATTTTGGGGCTCAAAAACCTGAAGTGCTTGCGCTACAAGCCAGAAAACTTTTTGCAGTATTGTTGGATACTCCAGGCGGAATGAAAATTCAGACCTTGCACAGCTTTTGTCAGGAGGTTTTAAAACGTTTTCCGTTGGAGGCGAAAATATCTCCTTATTTTGAAGTAATGGATGATCGAGCTGCTGCAGAAGCAATGGAAGATATTAAAAGGCAGTTGCTTTTGAAGTTGGAAACAGAACCTAACAGTAGAACGGCAAAAGCACTTGCTTATGTGACGACGCAGGTTAGTGAATTTACTTTTCCAAAACTTATGAACTCATTGACTCAAAATCGTGTTAAAATTTTGAAAGTTTTGGGACAGAGTGAAAATGTTGAGGCTTTAATTACTAAAATTGCAAAAAGATTGGGCATTGAAGAAAACGATACTTCGGAAGAGGCTCTTGATTGTTTTTTTGCAGAAATTGATAAAGAAAAAATGCGTAATTTGCTTCAAGCAATGCAATTTGGTTCTGAAAGTGATAAAGATAAAGCCGATGCCTTGTCTTTGGCTTATGAGAAAAAAGATTTTGGTTTATATCGAGATTTTTTCTTAACAGATAAAAATGCCGTTCGTAAAAGTTTTGCAACAAAAGCTGTTATGCAAAAGTATCCTGACGGAGACGCATGGGCAAGAGAAGAGGCTTTACGCTGTTTGGATTTTGATAAAAAATTGGCGGCACTTCGCGTATTGGCGTCAACTCGAGCGGTTTTGTATTTGGCAAATGAGTTGTTGCATGGATATCAAAAATACAAAAAACTGCACTCAAAGATGGACTATGAAGATTTGGTGGTTAATACGCGTCAATTGCTTGAAAATACACAGGTTGCTGATTGGGTGTTATATAAACTGGACGGGGGAATAGATAATGTTTTGATTGACGAGGCTCAGGATACTTCTCCCGATCAGTGGGCAATTGTAAAGGCAATAACAAATGAGTTTTTTTATGGAATCGGTGCCAAAAATAAAAAATGCACGGTATTCGTTGTTGGTGATAGAAAACAATCTATCTATTCTTTTCAAGGCGCTGATCCGAATGAATTTGAAAATATGAGGCAGTATTTTTTAGCCAAAAAAGGAGAGGGAATCGATTTTAGGGAAGTTAATCTTGATGTTTCATTTCGTTCGACGGCGGCCATACTTAATACCGTAAATTGTGTGTTTGAAGATGATATTCCTAAGCAAGGAGTTGCTACAAAAGATAAGGATGTTGTTCATGTCCCATCCAGAATCGGGGAAGCCGGTCGAGTTGAAATTTGGCCGCTGTTGGAAGCCGAGCCAGGAGAAAAACCAAATGCGTGGATGACTTCCGTTGAAAGGAAAATGCCAGAAACCGTTGAGGCTAAATTAGCAAAACAGATTGCTGAAACAATTCGGAAAAAAGTTCAAAACGGAGAGTTTTTGGAGGCTAAAGGACGCTTCTTGAAATACAGCGATTTTATGATTTTGGTTCAAAAGCGAAATGCGTTGGTTGATGAAATAGTTCGAGCTTGTAAAAAACTCGGTGTTGCGATTGCCGGTGTTGATAAAATCAGACTAGGCGAGCAGATCGCCGTGCAGGATTTAATATCTCTTGGAAAATTTATGTTATTGCCGACGGATGATTTAAGTTTGGCAGAAGTTTTGAAATCACCGTTGTTCGGCTTAAATGATGATGATCTTTTTGCTTTGTGTTATCAAAGAGGAACTAGGAGTTTATTTGTATCTTTGGATGCAAATGAAAAATATCGCCCGATTTATAAACAACTTCAAAATTGGCTTAATTTAATTGATTATGTAAGACCGTTTGAGTTTTATTCTCATGTGTTGAATACTTACGGAGGGCGCAAAAATTTTGTGGCGCGTTTAGGCTTTGAAGCGGAAGACGGATTGGATGAATTTTTAAATCAATGTTTGAATTTTGAACAAACTCATGTGCCCGTCATGCAGTCTTTTGTAGAATGGATGGAAAAAGATGATGTGGAGATTAAGCGTGAATTGGAACAAAATAACACAGATGCCGTAAGAATAATGACCGTGCATGGCTCTAAAGGTTTGCAAGCTCCTTATGTGATTATGCCAGATACTTCGGCAATGAAGAGTATTAATAATGAAATGGGCTTGCTGGTTGAAGATGATGTTTTGTATTATCCGTTGCGGGCAGCCGATTATGAAGATAATTGCAAACGTTATAAAGAAAAAGAACGTCAGGCCAGATTGGAAGAGTATCATCGTTTGCTTTATGTGGCTTTAACGAGAGCCGAGGAATGTTTATGTTTGTGCGGATATAAAGGTTTGCGTTCGGCAAATAATGATGAAACATGGTATGATATTTGTAAAAAAAGTTTTGCTAAAATCGCCGTCGAAGATAAAAACGGAGTTTTAAGTTATGAATTGCCTCAAGAAGTAATAGTGAAAAAAGAAGATAAACAAACAACAGAAATTGTTGATGAAAATATTCCGGATTGGCTCGAAAAAGAAGCTCTTCAAGAAAATTGTATGGCTAAACCGTTGACGCCGTCGCATATGGATGACGAAGATGATGAAACGATTCTGTCGCCGCTTGAGGGAGATGGTGCTGTTATAAACAGTTATCGTCGAGGGGCGTTGATGCATAAATTGTTGCAGTATTTGCCCGAAACAAATGAGGAGTGTCGTGCGGAGTTGATAATGTCTTTTTTGGAAAATAATGCTGCAGACATGCCAATGTTCCAAAAAGAAAAAATCAAAGAAGAGTTGTTATCTTTATTGCATAATGAGGAGTTTTCGGCTGTTTTTGGGCCCAATTCAAAAGCGGAGGTTCCTTTGATGGGAATGGTCGGAGACAAAATTGTTTCGGGGCAGATAGATCGTTTGGTTGTGACGGATGAGACGGTTATGATTGTTGATTTTAAGACAAATAGACCGGCGGCGCGTACACAGGAAGAGGTTCCTCTCTCTTATATAAAACAGTTGGAAACTTATGCGGCGCTTATTACTAAAATATATCCGGCTAAAAAAATCTATAAATATATTTTATGGACTAATACTGCTTCATTGATGAAGTTGGATTAATTTGGTATTTTTTGAAAATATATCATAATAGCTCTTTATTTATAAAAAATATCAATTATATTAGATAGAAGCAATACTCTATCGGAAAGGAAAAAATATGAAAGCTATTACGGATAGTCAGTTTGAAAAAGAGGTCTTGCAAGCCAAAGGGTTAGTTTTGGTTGATTTTTGGGCGGAATGGTGCGGCCCTTGTCGGCAATTGATTCCGGTTTTGGAGGAAGTTTCTAAAGAAATGGTCGGAAAAGTTGAGATTTGCAAGATTAATGTGGATGAATCTCCTAATACCGCCGCACAATATGGGATCCGAAGCATTCCTACAATGTTTTTGTTTAAGGATGGAAAGCAGATTGATACTAAAGTCGGTTTTAATTCAAAAGCAACTGTTGTGGCATGGATTGAGGCAAATCAATAAAATGTCGTTTTAAATAATAAAGCGCCTTCGGGCGCTTTTTTTATTTTAATTTAGTAGTTGGGATGTTTTGGTGATACTAATGCCCAGCCTTTTGGTCGCGTCTGTTAGTTCCATATTCTCGAATATATAAAGAGCATCATGATAATATTCAAGAGCTTCTTCTAATGCATCCGTGTCTCCGTCTTGTCTTCCGGTATAGAAATATATGTCACCTATTTTTTCTTGAATTTCCGCCCATAAATGAGGGTCTCTTTTTTCTGTTATTATTTTTTGTTGATTTTTATAAGCGGCAATTGCAAGTTCTGAAATGTCAGTGCTTTGGGTCAAATTCGCTATAAGAGATAGGTGGTATCCCAGTTTTCCTTGTATACGAGCCCAAAATTCCGGAAATAACGCGTAGGTAAATATTTTTTCGGCTTCTCGTAAGTTGAATACGGAATCGCGTAAAGCCTGTAATTCGTTTTTTTGTTTCCAATAGTCGTAAAACAGATCCGCCAAGCGGTAAGAAATAGCACCATAGTCGTAGGGGTATGTGTATTTGCCTAGATATTTTTGTGCTAAGCGATAATTGTTGATAGCTCCTTTATAGTAAGCGCTTGGCTTTTTTAAAATATAGTTGGAGGCAGAATCGTAAAGTTGTCCTAAATGATAATATATGCAGCCAAGATGAATGGGATTTTTTATTAAATCTTGATGACTGATTGCCGTTTCCAGTAAGTTTTTGACAATCTTAAAATCTTTGTCTGTTTCGGCATCATAAGAATAACTCAAATAAATTATTCCTAAAAAATTCATGATAAAAGGCAGATATTCAACAGAAAGCTGTTTGGCGGAGTTATCCGAAGATAATGTTGCAATGATTTTTTTGAGTAAATAACGTTTTTGAATCCGGATTTGCCGATTTGGAGCTGCTATGGCACTGATAACCGCTCCATAAATCAGGTAAGAAAGAGAGTTGGGAAAAGGATTTGAAATGTCAAAGATTTCTGCCGGAAAGTATAAACTGTCAAGTATGGACGTGAATGTTCCGGAGGTTGTTTCATATTGAAGATTGGTTTGAAAATTTAGTCTGATTTTGTCTCCTTCGCGGCAGCCCCAGATTAAGACATCTGCATTGCTTTTATCAATTATAGTTTGTCCTTTCTCGAGTAGGTCAAAAAATGATCTGCTTTCAAGATTAAGAAAAGATTTATTAAACGGTTCATTAAAATAGGAAACCTGAAGACCTTCTTTGGTTTTGAGCAGAGAGCATACTTTTTCTGCTCCGGAGCTTTCTACATTGTCGGCAAATTCGGTGACGACGACTTTAAAGTTGATTAAACTCGCGGCTTCGGGGGTGAGCTCATCCGGAGAATTGGCTTTTTTCTGCAGGAAAATGGTTTTGAGAAAGTCAAAAAAGTTCATCTTTTATTTGCGCCTTTTATTCTTGAGAGTTTGAGATATTTCTTGCAGATTTTCTTTTACGTCGCGGATAAATTTTTGATTTGTTTCTTTTAGAGAATATGAAATCTCTCGCCAATTGTAAATGCGATAAAGTTGCCATAAAACAACCAAAAAACAAAACAGCGGAATTGAATAATTGTTAGGCGAAAAAGCCTGAAAACTTCCAAATAGAATGCAGATGGCGCTGATACGAAACAGATGTCTATTGATAATTGAGGGCGTCATTTCAGAATCTGTTATCCTCATATATAGCGTGTTGTTTTTGATAATCGCAAAATGAGGTAGAAAAGTTAATTTTTGGCATAAGCTGAAAACTATTTCTATCAGAGGATAAATGGCAAACACTAAAAAGCAAGATCCCGCACTTTCAAGAGATGCGTAGATGACTAACCATCCGAGTAAAAAACCTAATAAATTACTCATTTGATCCGATAGTTGCAGGTTCATGTTTTGTCGTCCTGAGATTAAAAATGCCAGACTACAAGCTGCAATGCAGGCGCTCAGAAAACCAAGAGCTAATGGCAAGGCATCAATAAAATAAAGAAGCAAGCCTCCCAATGAAAGCGTAAGTGTTTGAATACTGATGAGCCCGGAGTTGATATTGAGTATTTGCGGAAAACAGCATATTGAAAACCAACAAAGAGCTGTGAGAAAACTATTAACAGTATGCGGAAATGAGCCTGAAAAAACTATGCATAAATCAAATCCGAAGACAATTCCTATGCAGCATATAAATAAAAGACCAAGCTGAAACCATTGTTTTAAGGGAGCAAGTGTTATCAGGGTAAGAACAAAAAGAATTATTGCCGGAGTAATAAAACTTGATAAGGAAATATTTGAGATGAAATCAGCACCTGACCACGAAAAAAATCCAAAAATGAGTATGCTGCAACATATAAAGAAACTGATGCAAAAAAAGGGAAGTTTGAAGGACGGCGCTCCTTTGCGGGAAATGAGAGAAAATGCAAAAAAGCAGCCTATCAGGCAAAGAAAAATCCCTGAAAATATTATACCTGTGTTTGTTAGCATAAGGTAGACTCCCTGTTCTTTGGAGTTATTCTATAATGTTTTTGCAGTCATCTTCAAGAAGGATTATTATTTTATGCTAGTATTTGTTATATATTTGACGGAGCAGTTCGTGCAGAAGAGGATATTTTTTGTCGTTTCGGCCGCTTTTGTCGGCGATAAATGAACTCAAACGATCAAAATACAGAAAATTTTGGTTTTGAATGCTTTTTTGTAGGGGAGAAATCCATGCCGAGGGAATTTCATAAAGTTTTGTTAGTAAGGTCGCTTCTGTGAGAATAACATTATCTGATGCTGCCAGATTTTTTATTTCGGCTAGCAGGGTATCGATACTTTTGCGGCCATTTTCTGTTTTTGCTAATTGAAAAATATTTTGTTCATGTACAATGCTTAGCAGGCTGTAAACAATTCTGGGGGCGGTAAAATTCCAAAAATTGGTTTTGTTATCTTCGGAAAAAATGGTTGTTATGTCTGTTGGAGTAAACAACTCGGCTAATACTTTTGCTTCCTCAGACGTGTCGCTAAGAGAGAAAATAACTTTGGGCGAGTGTCCATATATGTTAACGTGGTTCTGAGATTGGTTTATCCAACCTTCAAAGTAGCCGTTGATGATAGGCTTTTTGATTATTTCAGGAAGCAAAGCATCGTGTTCCGAAAAAAGAAAACTGATAACAACAGAATCAGAAAGTATTTCGGGGGATAAAAGTGTCAATTCACTTCTTTGATGTTCCGGCGAAGATGCCAAGAAAAAAATTTGCGGTTTGAAGGCTAATTCATGGCAAAAGAAAAAATTATTTCGCGGGCTTCTTAAGCGAGAGGAATCTTTGAAAGTAAAGTCGGTTGCATTATATTCGTCCGCTTTTTGAGGAGAGCAAAGAAGGCAAACATGATGTCCTAAATTTTGAAAAACATCGGCCCAATATAATGCTTGAGCACTTGTTCCTAAAATGCCGATGTTTTGTGGTGTTACAGAAATTTTATGTTCGGTCTTATTAAAAAACATTAGAGATTAACCTTTTTTAAGCGAGCAATGAAAAAGCCGTCAGCTCCTCCGTGGCGATGCAAATGATAAGGAAGGGTGCGGATGAAACCTTCCGGCGTCAGAATTTCTGAAATTTCCGCTGGAACGAAATTTGTCAAAGGATCAATGGTAAACTCGGGATGTTGCTCTAAAAAAGAAATAATTTGATACTCTCCTTCCGCTTTAGACAAAGAACAAACACAATAAACTAAAGTTCCACCACGTTTGAGTGCTTTTGAGACAACGGATAAAATTTGTTTTTGGATGGAAACTTGTTTTTCGATGTCTGATAAATTTTTTATGTGGACAAGTTCTGGATGGCGGCGGAGAGTTCCTGTCGCAGAGCAAGGTGCATCAAGTAAAACAGCGTCAAAAATTGGTGTATTAAGGGTGTTTAGATATGTAACGGCATCGGCACATAAAATTTCTGGTTGTGCTAATTTGAGACGGGATATATTTTCCTTGAGCCGAGAAAGCCTGTTTTCAGAAATATCCAAAGCGGTGACATTTGCTCTAGCGCTAAGTAGTTGTGCCGTCTTTCCTCCGGGAGCGGCGCACAAATCCAATATCTGTTGTCCTTTTAATTCTTTTCCTAAAGTTTTGGCTGCTAATGAGGCTGCAAAATCTTGTACCCACCAGGCTCCTTCTTTAAATCCTAAAAGTTTGTTTATGGCACCGCGATTATCTAAACGTAAACTTCCTAAAGGCAGAAGCGTTGCATTGAGCTTTTGAGCCCAGATGGAAGAATCTTCTTTGCAGCTAATGTCAAGTTTGGGCTCGCTTATAAAGGTTTGTTCAATTTTGCGGACGGTTTTTTTGTTATAGTCAAGATTTAGAATCTTGCGGAATTCTGGTGGAAAAAATTCTTCTTTTTCTGGGGAAGGATTTTCTTTTGATGAAACAACCTTGCGCAGCACGGCATTGGCAAAGCCTGCAAGATACTTGTCAAAATTCTTTTTTATCAATTCGACATAGCTGTTAATTGCGGCATAATCAGGGGTGTCCATATACAAAACCTCGGTGCTGCCGAGAATAAGCAGATACCATACCAGAGAGGCTCGTGGCGGAAGTTTTTTCTTGATAAATTGTTTGAGATGACGCTTGATGCTTAACATGTGGCGCAAGGCCGTTTGTGTCAGCATGGTGATAAACGCGGAATCATTGCTGATTTCTTCTTCAAAATGAAGTTTGGCATCTGATGCAAAGGTCTTGTTTTCAATAATCTCTTGCAAAATCTTTGCGGCTGTCAGGCGAGAATCGGTCATAACTTTCTTCTGTCGTTTGTTTTTTTCTTTGCTCGGTATTGTATTTCATCAGCGCCAAAATACAAGTCTTAAAAAATAGACTCTTGTCAAAAGGATTAATTTAGGGTAATTTTTGTGGTCAGTTAAAGAGTTAGCCATAAGGATAAAATAATGAGTAAAAGATTTGACGGAAAAGAGACCTTTGAGCAATGGCAGGAAAGTTGGAAGCTGGAAGATCGCTATAATTTTAAAACTATAGAAAAAAAATGGCAAGCCATCTGGGATGATGAAAAAGCTTATCATGTCGAAATAGAAAAAGATAAACCCAAATTTTATGCCTTGGTTGAATTTCCGTATCCTTCAGGCGCGGGTCTGCATGTGGGGCATCCTCGTTCTTATACGGCTTTGGATGTGATTGCGAGGAAAAAAAGAATGCAAGGATATAATGTCTTGTATCCGATGGGATTTGATGCCTTTGGCTTGCCTGCAGAAAATTATGCTATCAAAACAGGTGTGCATCCAGCGGTTTCTACTGCCGCAAATATTGCAACCTTTACCAAACAACTCAAATCTTTGGGCTTTTGTTTTGACTGGGATAGATGTATCAGTACTTGCGATCCGGAATATTATAAGTGGACCCAGTGGATGTTTATTAAATTTTTTGAAAAAGGATTGGCTTATAAAGATAAAATAGCAATTAACTGGTGTCCTTCTTGTAAAGTCGGTCTGGCTAATGAAGAGGTGGTTGACGGTTGTTGCGAACGATGCGGTGCACAAGTTGTTCGTAAAGACAAAGAACAGTGGATGATTGCCATTACAAAATATGCAGACAGATTAATCAATGATTTGGATGATTTGGATTTTATTGATCGAGTTAAATCTCAGCAAATTAACTGGATCGGGCGTTCTGAGGGAGCTGAGCTTGATTTTAAGTTTGGCAATGATAAATTAACAGTGTTTACAACACGTCCGGATACGGCTTTTGGCGTGACTTATATGGTTTTGGCGCCGGAGCATCCTTTTGTGCAAAAATATATGGATTGTTTTGAGAATCCTGAAGAAATAAAAGCTTATGTTGAAGCTACAGCCAAAAAATCCGATTTACAGCGCACTCAAGAAGATGGTAAAACAGGTGTCGAATTGAAGGGAATGAAAGCGCTAAACCCCTTTAATGGAAAAGAAATTCCTGTTTTTATTTCTGATTATGTTTTAACCGGTTATGGTACCGGCGCAATTATGGCTGTGCCGGCTCATGATCAACGCGATTATGATTTTGCAAAAGTTTTTGGATTGCCGATTATTCAAGTTTTGGATGGTGGTGATATTTCCGAAAAAGCATGGGAGGAGGACGGCGTCCATATCAATTCAGACTTCTTAAACGGCATGAATAAAGAAGAAGGTATGAAAGCCGCAATTGATTATGCTGTTAAAAATGGTTTTGGTCGTTCGAAAGTAAACTTTAAGCTGCGTGATTGGGTATTTTCTCGTCAACGTTATTGGGGCGAGCCAATTCCTATGGTCTATTGCGAGAAATGTGGATGGCAGCCCATTCCCGAATCCGAACTGCCGCTGAAGCTGCCGGAAGTGCCGGATTATCATCCGAATGATGAAGGCGAGTCTCCTTTGTCTAAGGCCGGAGATTGGTTGTATACAACTTGTCCAAAGTGCGGAGCTAAAGCTAAACGTGAAACCGATACCATGCCAAACTGGGCAGGATCTTCTTGGTATTTCCTACGTTATTGCGATCCTCATAATGATAAAGAATTTGCCTCCAAAGAGGCTTTGGATTATTGGATGAATGTGGATTGGTATAATGGAGGTATGGAGCATACAACACTGCACTTGTTGTATTCACGTTTTTGGCACAAGTTTTTGTATGATTGTGGTTTTGTGCCTACCAAAGAACCTTATAATAAACGTACCTCACATGGTATGATTTTGGCGGAAAATGGCGAGAAAATGTCTAAGTCTCGCGGAAACGTCATCAATCCGGATGATATTGTGGCCGCATATGGAGCGGATACATTTCGTTTGTATGAAATGTTTATCGGCCCCTTTGATCAAGTGGCAATGTGGTCGGATGAAAGTTTGATGGGGGTTTATCGTTTTGTCGGAAAGGTCTTTGGCTTGTTTAAAAAGGTGTATAAAATCGACGCTTCCGATAAAGATTTGCGTGCAATGCATAAGTGTATCTTGGAGGTAACTGAGCGTATTGACCAAATGCGATTTAATACTGCGGTTGCGTCTTTGATGACTTTTGTTAATTATATGTCTTCTATGGATAAAGTGCCTGTTGAATTGTATCAAACATTGTTAAAATTAATGACTCCGTTTACACCTCACTTGGCTGAAGAAATGTGGGCGCGTCTGGGACACTCATCTTTGATTATCAATGAAGGATGGCCCGTGGGCGATGCTAACTTGGCTCAAGATGATGTGGTTACAATTGCCGTACAGATTTGTGGTAAAATGCGTGGAACAATAGAGGTTCCCATGGGAGCTTCTAAGGATACAATTCAAGAAGCCGCATTGGCTCTTGAAAATGTTAAACGGCAAACAGAAGGTAAAGAAATTAAAAAGGTGATTGTTGTTCCAAACAAAATCTGCAATATTGTTATTTGAGAAAAATACAATGACAGGTGAGGGGTGATGAAAAATTTTTTGTTGCTTTTGGCAGTATCTTTGATGGTGCAGGCTTGCGGATTTGAGCCGCTCTATGTGCAGCGTGAAAAATCAAGCAAGTGGTATTTTAATGATAAATTTGATTCTTCAATCAGCGAAGAAATGGCAAAAGTAAAAGTTAATCCTATACCAGACCGCTTTGGACAACTTGTTCGTAATCAGTTGCTTGATTTGTTGACGCCCAAAGGAGCTCCTAAAAAACCGCAATATCGCTTGGAAGTGGTGCATGTTGATCGTCAAGTTACTCAACAGGCTATGCGTCGCGATATTACGGCGACAAGTGAAAGAGTCAGTTATAAGGTGCGCTATGAACTTTGGGAAGGAACAAAAGTTAAACTTCGTAGCGATAGTATAGCTTTTGTTAGCTATGATATTATGGCAAATCCTTATTCAACAACAATGGCTCACAAAAAAACTGAAAGTGACGCAGCAAAAATTATTGCCAACGATATTGCTTTGCGCTTAGGTGCTTATTTCCACAAGAAGCTCGGTAAGGGAATTTCAGAGCAGTGATTTATAAAACCGCACAAATCGAAAAATATTTGAAAAAGCCGGATTCTGCGGTGAAGGCTTTTTTGGTTTATGGTTCTAATGAGGGGTTAATTGCAGAGTATGTTCGGAAACTTATTATCAGCGTTTCCGAGGATTTGTATGACCCTTTCCGGGTTGTTTATTTTAATGGTGCGGATGTTAATGCCGATGTTGGATTACTAAGTTCAGAATATAACAGTCAGTCGTTAATGGGCGGAAGGCGAGTAATCGTTGTACGAGATGCTGATAATAATTTGACCAAGCAACTTAAGCCGATGTTTGAAAATTCAAATTCTGATACATTGGTTGTTATTTATTCATCTTCACTTAATAGAAAATCATCCCTGACTTTGTGGGCAGAGGGAGCCGATTATGCAGCTTCCATTGCGTGTTATGAAGACCGTGATGAAGATATTTTTTCTACAGCCAAAGCAATGTTTATTGAAAATTCTATTACTATCGGCAATGAAGCGTTGCAGTTATTATGTGCGCGTCTTTCAAATGATCGGAAATCAAATCTGGGAGAGATTGAAAAGCTGATAACCTATCTTGGGGACAGACGCAATGTGTCGGTTGATGATGTTAAAGCTGTGGTATCCGATCAATCAAGTTCTAACACGGATGATGTTTGTTTTTACACTGCCGGAGGAAGTAGCGAAAAATCACAAAAGGCATTGCAGCGATTGTTGAATGAGGGGGAAGAACCCATAACCGTTGTTCGGGCTTTGTCTAATCATTTTAATCGTTTGATTATTTGTCATTCTTATATGGAAAAAGGAGAAACGGCAGATAAGGCGGTTGATAAATTGGTGCCAAAATTGATGTATTATCGAGTTTCATCTTTTAAGCGCCAATTGGCAATTTGGCCAAAAGAGCGTTTGTTTTCCGTTATGGAACTTTTATACAAGTGTGAACGAGATTGTAAAACAACAAATTATCCTGCGGCAGAGATGCTTTCTTATTGTCTTATGCAGATTTCTTCTGCAGCTGCAAAACTTGCAAAAAATATGTAAAATTAGTCAATAACATCCCAATTTCCATTAACTAAAATCATTAGCAGTGTCAAAAAAAAGAGCATTGAAAAACCTGCTTTGACGGAAATGTTATCCGGAATACGATTGTACTTGTTTAATATGTATACAAAAACAGGAGCGGTTAATACTAAAGCAATAACATAACCAGGATTAGGCGCTAAACGCATGGCCATGGTTTTGGCTGCAATAAGCGCGGCAGAAAAACTGATTATGTAAAATCCGACGGAAACAATATCTCGGTTGAAGACGCTCTTAATAAAGGTTTTTAAATCAGGTTTTTCATGTTTGAGAAACATAATCATATTGTAACTGCCGCTAACGAAAGTAGCGACAACTAAGTAATAGACAATATTATTCCATACATTTTGCCCGAGCATGGCAATTTCTTTGGTGGCAATACTCATGCCGGCAAGCGAGAAAATGGCAGGTGTCATATATTCTGCTATTTCTCTGCTGAGAGGTGTTTTTATCATATACCAATAGCTAAATGTAAAACCAAATAAAACCAAGATAATGGTGATGAAGACGTTTCCATTGTTGAGTAGGCGGAAGAAAAGTTCAGGGGTTATAATCCACCATAAAAACGTTGTTATTAGTGTTGAAAGAGCCATCATGCGAGAGGTCGCACCGGCTCCAAAGCGAGCAGAAGCAAAAAAAAGGTGAGAATCGTATATTCCAATCAATAAACCTTGAAAAATAAGCAGACACCAAGCATAGGCATTGTTCTGGATTGGAATAAAAAAGAGAAAAGGAGTGAATATTAAGGATATTCCAAATCCACGCCAAATACCTAAAACATAACCGTTAAATTTATGCCGCTGATTAACCAAAGTATATAAAGCTGTGAAAAAGCCATAAATTAGTCCGTTGATTATCCATAACATTTTAAGAGCCTTAAAGTTTCTTTTGTATATAGTCTCGTTATTAAAAAATTAAAGATTTTCAGATAAAAAGAGATGGTTAGGATATTAGTATTTGATTGATTCTATAGACATGCTTTGTTAATATAAAAGATAGGCCGCATTGGTAAGGAGAAGTCTTATGAAAAACTGCAAGATTTTGTTTTTGCCCTTGGTTTTGGGATTTATGGCAGTTATAAGTGCGGCAGAAGCAAAAGTTACTTTGCTTCCGGATTATCTTGATGCTAATCCTTTTAAGGATAGAGTTAACGAGCGTACGGCCAAAAAATATCAAACCTTGTGCGAAAACTATGCCGGTGTTACACAGGCGTATGCTCAAAGTCACGGGCTTGTTTGTAAAAGTGTTTTTTCTCCGGCTCCTAATTTAACCTGTTATCGTGATTGCGGTTGCGATATCTCTTATATGTATACATCGTCAAATTGCAGAGCCGATGAAGGACGAATCCTCAGCGGCGGAAGCTGTAATGGTTTATATAATCAATGTAATTGTGATACGACAATTTATACTTATAAAGAAAATGATTCACGATGTGCTTCAAAAAAATTTATAGGTGTTTGTAAAGGAAGCAATGGCACTTTTTATCGTGCTTGTGACGATCCTTGCGAAGGTTTGACTGCTGCAAATTGTGTTGTTAACGGTGTTAATCTCGGGTGCGCCGAGACTTATGGAAATGGTTGTAATTTGTGCAAGAGTTGCAATAATAATACTTGTGACTTGCCCGAAAATGTAAATAAACCCTTGATTGCAACGGAGTGTAACGGTTGTACAACACCGGTTCCGGGCTGTTCTTCAAAATGCGAATCCGGATGTGGAAAGTGTGAGGCTAATTGTAGTGGTTATCGCTATGACAGTCCGAGCGCCATTCTTTATGTCAATGAAACATATAGTTGCGTATTATGTGGTGGTAGTACAAAGTATAAAGCCAAGAGTTGTGTGAGCGGTTATAAAGTTGACGAAACAACCGGAGGTTGTGTCCCGATGGAATGCGATGAATATTTGACATCCACGGGTTATGCGGTGGTTGAAAATCAATCGCAATTTCAGCAGGCTATTTCTGCAAACAAACAAATTGTGGTCAAAAAAGATATGACTGCTTCGGGAACCTATACTTTAGCACAAAATATTTATGATTATTCGCAAGTTAATAAACTCGGATATGCTCAATGTCCAAAAACAACCGCAAAATTAACGGTTGGTTCTTTGACGCTTAATAAAAGCGGCGGTATTGTGGAAATTTATCCGGAATTATCCGCAACAACGCTTAATATTTCTGGAAATACACAATTATACGGAGGGCTGAGCGGAACGCCGTCTACAATTACTTTGGGAAATGCTAAAACATTGAGTCTGTTAGGGGCAAAAATGTATAATGTCGGCAATAAATTGAGCGGTAGCGGAACAGTTGCTGTTGGGCCGGCCAGTACTTTGAACGCTTCAAATACAAATATGTCTATTTCTAATCTTAGATTGCAAATTGGCGCTTGTGCAATACAAGATACTTTTGAGATTTGTGGAAACACATCGGAAGCTAATATTTCGTTTAGCGGAACATCATATTTGCCGTCACGTTGTTCTCCCAGTGGGTGGACGAATGGTAAGACAACATGTTCGGGAAGTATTTATACCAATTGTTCTGTCGGTTCAACCCCCGTGGATTTGCGCTCCGACAGCGATCGAAACAGTATTTGTATGATTACTGCCAATACCAGAGCTGCAAAGCCGATTTTGGCATCGGGGGGACAAGAAAGTTATTCTTTGTTGTCTGCAATTCCTTCGACAAATTATCGTGTTTATTGTACAAGATGCGCGGAGATGGACGGATGTGATGAATTGGCAACATCTTGTTATCAGACTGCGGAAGATCTTTTTCCAACATGTTTTGATTCTGATCAGAACCCATCATACTGTATGGGAACAGTGGTTAAGAATGCAAAAGATGTATGTGATAATAACCGCAGTCTTTGTCGTGGAGATGACAGTTGCGCCGTTAAGTGGGCTGATGGTAAAGCCGGAACGGTTGTGGTTAAAAATGCAGAAGATTTGATGGCTGCGGTTGCTCAGAGCAGTATATCAACCGTGGTGGTTGAAGCCGATATTACTTTGACAGGAGCATTGTCTGTTCCGTCAGGAAAAACTATTCTCGGTGCTAGTGGTTCTACCGTTGGGTGCGAATGTAATCAAGAGTTGGGAGAGTGTTCTTCAGGTAAGTATCGTTTATTGGTAAACGGTGATGCAACAGATAGTTCTGCAGGAACTCGCAAATTGACTCTTTCAGGGCAATCTGTATTGCAAGATATAGGTGTTGAGACAACATATCTTTCAGTTATTAATCCAAATGTTGCCGCAGTTTATGTTAATTCGTCTTCGGGTGTTTCTTTTAATAATGCTTATATTGAAGGCAATGAAGGTATCGGTATTGAAGATGTTGGTTCCAACGGTTCAAGTATTTTACTTCAGGGAGAGACTTTGGTTAATGGCACAACGGCAATTAAAGGTCGTAATATCTCGTCAGCAAATACGGGTACAAAATTAACTCTTGGAGCTGATGCGCAGGTCGTTGTGACAGGTTATGATAAGGGTATTGATGGTATTGAAACGTTTAAAATGACGCAGGGAAATGGTATGTTCACAAAATTAAGAGTTAATGCAAAAACGCTGGGAATGTCTTTGTATAATACCGATGGGGCAGCAACTCTTTATTCATATGTTGATTTTGCGTTGGAAGGCGGAAAGGCCATACTCTTCAAAAATATGAGCGGAGTGCTACCAGTTTGGCCTTATAATACTAGGATGAGATTAGAAGGAAATACTGTCGGTATTTATTCGGAGGGAAATAGAACCTTGACAATATCGGGCGACTTTGACTTTAAGAATACTTCAACAGCTTCTTCCAGCAAAGCTATTGAGTCAGAGGGCTCTCTTACAATCAGCAATGAAGGCTATGCAGGAGAAGGTGTCGTTAAAATGGAAGCATACACGGCCAATCCTTTGATTGATGTAAAAAATATCTTTGAAGCAGACAGCTATTTGCAATTATATAATCGTAGCGCCGGTGGTATAGGTATTCGAGCCGCTCATGTGGCTTTTGGCTCAACATTGTGTTATAAACCTCAAGGTTCTTTAGAGTGTATGGGATTCTTTTCTCGAAGCGCAGAAATCAATGCTGAAACAGGAATTGAAATTTTGGCAGGAACAAGTGCTGTAAATGGGCAATTAACATTTAAGAAAGGCGCTGATATTTATTTGGTTGCTGAAGGTATTACTTCCGCAACAGCTATAAAACTTAATGAAAATACGGGAATGACCGTTGAAAAAGGAAGCGTCGTTAATATTGAAATGGACAAAGGTGTCGTTTCGGCGTCTGGGGGTGTGTCATCCCTTATAAACGGTGATGTTAGTGTTACGGCCACGACAAAAGCTTTTAGTAACGGTGCTCAAAGTGTAGGTGGCGTCATTGAGTCGGCAAGTCCGGTTACTTTTGCTGATGGTGCGGCCGTTTCTTTTAATTCCGGAGGAGTCTTGATGTTAAACCAAGGCGTTGTTAATATTGCTGCAGGAACATCGACCTTGATTATGCCTACTAATTCTTTATTGGTTGTCAATTTTGAAGAGCCTGATGCAGATGAGGGAGAAAGTGATATTCCTCGTGACAGAAACACTTTATTTAATAATGGACTTTATGGGCTGAACGACACACATTTACAGGCATATTTTGATGGTGAAAGTATGTTGTATACTATTAAAACAAATTGTGCTGCCTCGGAAACAGCTTGTTCTATGTCAACGTTTCGTTTAGGCAATTATATAGCAAGTCTCGGTAGTGGAAGCGGCTCGGAAACGGATTCTAAAGGAAATAGTTTGACAAAAGTGTCAACTTGTCCGGCTCTGTTCTCTGATACGAACTGCGATATTACAACCGGTGAGAAAATTCTCAATTGCCCTTATGACGGAACAAAACTTAAATGCTATGGTGTTATTAACAATAATCGTTCTTTGTCTGAGACAAACGGAAGAACTTTACCTCTAACCTATTTTGATAATTAGAAGAACGTTGTTGAAGTAAGGCTTTATTTGTTATTTTTGTAAAATTCTTTGCGGAATTTGCGTCCCATGGACCAAAGATTACCCCAACCGTTTATCGGCTGGATTTCATGTAGGGTTTTAAAATCAAAACTGCGCCTGAAAAATATTGAAGTTGTTTTGGTGTAGTTATTCATTGGGCAAAAACCATAAAAGTCAACTTGAAGCAAATTTGCTTCTTTGAGAGTGGAAACCGCTTGAATGTATTCTTGACTGGTGTTGATGCGATCACTGTCATCAAGAATAATTATTCCGTTGGAACTTAATTTTTTTAATGCGGTAATAGAACACCTTTCACGGCGTTTACCATCTATGACAATAACATCAAATAAGATGTCCTTTTCAAAAATTGCATTTTCATATGCTTTACTTTCTTCGCGATATAATATCTCAAGATTAGATGCTTGTAGCTCGTTTTGCCATTTTTTGTACCATTCTTGGTTATCTTCAACACTGGTAACCGTTGCAGCACGAGAGGCCCAATAAAGAGAAGAATTTCCGCAGCCGTATTCAAAAATGTTTTTTGAAGAATAGTCAAATTGATTCAAATATTCTATTGCCGGATATGTATACCAAGGTATGGGATGACCATCTTTGTCAACACAGATTTTATCATTAATGCTTCTTTCAATGCCAAATTCTTGTTGCCACATTTTTATGAATGTTTGAAATTTATCACTGTACATAAAGTTGTATCCATAGCTGGTATTGAAATTCTTGTTATCTACTTTATATCAATAAGGCAAAAAGTTCAATTTGTTTGAAAAGGAAAAAACTATGAACACGTTTTGGAAAAATTTAGCCCTGATTTTAACTATTATTGGAGGTTTAAATTGGGGATTAGTTGGGGCTTTTGATTTTGATTTGGTTGCTTATCTGTTTGGTCCAATGAGTGTCTTGAGCCGGTTGGTTTATATTGTTGTCGGTTTGTCTGCGTTAGCAATGATTTTTGTTCCTACTTGCTCTTTAAAAGAGGCTGTACAGCATAAAATGAATTAAATTAATTCTTCTATAATTTTATTTGTTACCAAAAGACCTGAAGAAGTAATTTTAAGGTTTTGAGGCGTGTTAATCAAGAGACCGTCAGAGACAAAATCTTTGGCGGCTTTTGTATCTATGATATCATCTAAGTTTAATCCGCAGTTTTGGTAAAATTTTTGTTTGTTTATACCGGAGCGCAGCCGAAGCCCCATTAATAAAAGTTCTTCTGCTCGTTCTGTCGCTGTTAGTTCTTCCAATTGCAGATGGTGGGTTGTGGCATAAAAATGATTCTCAATGCGTAAGCGGCCGTGCGCTCCTTCGCCTATCCCTACATAGTCATCTCCTTGCCAATACAGAAGGTTGTGTCGGCATTGACGGTTCGGTTGCGCATAATTAGAGATTTCATAGTGTTCAAAGCCATTTTGTTGCAGAGTGTTTGTGGTTGATAAATACATGTCTGCGGCAGCTTCTTCATTCAGAGGGAGAATGCCTTTTTTGGCAAAAACAGTATTTTCTTCTATGGTGAGTTGATATAAGGATAAGTGTCCGAGATGATAGCTTAGAATTTTTTGCAGTGTTTTATTCCACTCTTTCATAGATTGTTGTGGAAGTGCGTAGATTAAGTCTGCGGAGCAATTATCAAAAATTTTTAGAGCTGTTTCAAGCGCATGAATGGCTTGAGAGGCGTTATGTGTCCTGCCAAGAAATTTTAGTTCGTCATCATTTAATGATTGAATACCTAAAGATATCCTGTTAATTCCGGCAAGGTGCAAATCTGAAAAAAGAGTGCCGTTTTCTGTGTTAGGATTGGCTTCCATTGATATTTCAACATCTGTCGAAAGCCTCCAGTTTTTAGCAACCGCATCAATCACCCTTTCAACATTATGAGGAGAAAGCAATGACGGCGTGCCTCCTCCAAAGAATATTGATGTTACTTTATGTGAATTGGTTTTTTGTGCATAAAAGAGTATATCCTTGATGTAGGAATCAATAATTGTGTCTTGCGCGACGTTTTTTTTGACGCGGCTTAAAAAATCACAATAAGGACATTTGCTTTTACAAAAAGGCCAGTGAATATAAATTCCAAAATCAGACATTAAAGTATAAACTTTGATAAATCGCTGCTTTGGGTAAATTTATTTAATTTTTCTTCTACCATCGCCGCTGTTATGATAATTTTTTCTCCACTGCGTTCTGAGGCGCTGAAACTGATATCTTCCAATAAAATCTCTAAAACGGTATGGAGTCTGCGCGCTCCGATGTTTTCTACGTTTTCATTAATGGCAACGGCAATGTCGGCAATTTTATCAATTGCGGACTTTTCAAATTCTATGTGGAAATTTTCCGTATCAAGCAGAGCGGTATATTGTTCTATCAGGTTGGCTTCCGGTTCTGTTAATATGCGGACAAAGTCATTGTGGGTCAGTGCTTGAAGTTCTACTCGAATAGGAAGCCTTCCCTGGAGCTCCGGAAGCAAATCAGATGGCTTTGCCAGGTGAAAAGCTCCTGAACAGATGAAAAGAATGTGATCCGTTTTTATCATGCCGTATTTGGTGGATACGGTTGTTCCTTCTATTAACGGCAGAAGGTCTCGCTGGACGCCTTCTCTGGATACATCAGCTCTCCCGCCTTCCGATTTGCCTGTTATCTTGTCTATCTCATCAATAAATACAATACCATCATTTTCAACAGAGGCAATCGCATCGGCGGTTATCTTTTCGTTATCAAGTAATTTGTCGCACTCTTCGTCTATTAGTAGTTTTCGAGCTTGAGCAACTGTTAATTTACGCGTTTTATATTTGGGGGTGTTTCCTCCCAAAAGGTCGCCAAGACTAACCATGCCCATGGAAGCTCCCGGCATGCCCGGTATATCTATTGTTGGCATGGATAAATTACTATTGTCAATGAGAGAGATTTCTATTTCTTTATCATCTAAGGAGCCTTCAAGCAAAAGTTTGCGGAATTTTTGACGCGTTTCTTCTCCGGCAGATGCTCCGACCAGAGCTTCCAGCAAGCGATCTATCGTGCCTTGTTCTGCTCGGGCGCGTACTTCTTTGCGTGCTCTTTTGCGTGTCTCGTTTAAGGAAATTTCAATCAGATCGCGGATGATACTTTCTACATCTCTACCAACGTAGCCTATTTCGGTGAATTTGGTGGCTTCTACTTTAACAAAAGGCGCCTTTGCCAATTTCGCCAGACGGCGTGATATTTCTGTTTTGCCAACGCCGGTAGGTCCTATCATGAGGATATTTTTGGGAACAATTTCTTCTCTTAAACGTTCCGGAAGTTGCATGCGTCTCCAACGATTGCGCAAGGCAACGGCAACGGCTTTTTTGGCATCATTTTGACCTATTATGTACTTGTCTAATTCGGAAACAATCTCACGCGGGCTGAAATTACTCATTGTCTATTCTTTCTATAATAACATTGTGATTGGTATATACATCTATATCTCCGGCGATTTTCATTGCTCGGGATGCTATGTCTTCAAGTTTAAGCCCCTCTATGTCATATAGAGCTTTGGCAGCAGCCATGGCATAATTGCCGCCGCTTCCGATGCCTATAATGCCGTCGTCTGGTTCCATGACTTCTCCTGTTCCTGATATGACTAAAGAAGTGTCTTTGTCGGCGACAATCATAAAGGCTTGAAGTTGACGAAGGTATTTGTCCATTCGCCAATCTTTTGCAAGCTCAACGGCAGCTCTTTTAAGTTGATTGGCGTGCTTTTCCAATTTGGTTTCCAATCTTTCAATCAAAGTAATTCCATCAGCGGCTGCTCCGGCGAATCCTGCTATGATGTCTCCGTTTCCAATTCGGCGAACTTTAACTGATTTTGATTTAAAGACAATGGCTTCTCCAAGCGTGGCTTGGCCATCTCCGGCCATGACAACTTCGTTGCCGCGGCGAACGCATAAAATTGTGGTCATCGATTTCCCTCTTTTGTTAATCTTGATTATTATGTAGGAAAAACTTTGTTCAAATGCAATAAAAAACCTCTGTTTTTTTATTGCAGAGGCTTTTTTATGAGTTTTATTTGCGTTGCAAACCTTCCAAAGGTATAGGTGTTTTATCTTTGGAGTTGTCTATCGCATCGGCAAGAGGCGTTTGATATGTCTTGACAGCTTTGGGTTTGTTATTACCGAATTGTCGACCACAAATCTCAAGGCCCAATCCTTGGAGTGCTGTTTCTATCGGAATGAAAAGATCCGGCGAGGTGTCTGTTTTCTTGCTGACATGTGACAGACCAACGATATTTCCGTGCATATCAATTAAAGCTCCCCCGAGGGTAACTGTTTGAACAAAAGTATCTACCTCTATTTCGGCTCCTTTATCTTCAGACCAACGGTAACCCGTGACCTTACCTTCGTTATCAATATAACCTTCGCCTTCGGTGTCTAAGTCTAGTAAACCTAAGGTGAGTAATATATCTTTATCTATTTCAGGTAGCTCTAAAGAAAGAGGTAGTGGTTTATATTGTGTTGGTTCATGTAAGAGAAGTAAAGCCACATTTTTGGTCGGGTTGACGCGTATGGCGGAGGCTTTCATTGTTTTGCCGTTGATTGTTTTTAGGTCAAAATTGTTATTGCCTTTTACCATCAAGTCGGCAGAAGTCAAAACAAGGTTGTTGGCAATAATCAAGCCGGCTCCTTTCTTGTTAAGGCTGTTTTCAACGGCAACAATCGAGGCTCGAACTTTATATAGGTTTTGCGCGTTCAAATCCTGATATGGAGCTTGATTGGCAATACAAAATCTGTTGGTTGCTCCTGCAAAAGAACTCTCAATCTGATTGCGCTTTTCTATAATGGTTTTATCTTCTGTATCCAAAGGAACATCAATCCAATAGTCGTCGGAAATATTGACGTTATCTTTGACGGTTTGGACTACTGTGCAATTATCGCCACTGACGCCGCCGCTTAATTCAACAGCTCCGCAATCCGGTTTTAAGTTTACGGAAGTTTGCGAAGTTATCATCCCTGCGTTTTCAACCACAGGACCTGAGGATAATTCCGCAACAGGAACAAGCTCCATAGATTCAACCGTC
The DNA here is from genome assembly GCA_944393685.1 of uncultured Alphaproteobacteria bacterium. GTDB lineage: Bacteria > Pseudomonadota > Alphaproteobacteria > RF32 > CAG-239 > CAZU01. The sequence goes on along the minus strand of CALYAW010000001.1, from coordinate 111,851 downwards.
TGTGCCGTTACGGGGTGTGTATTGATTGGTATGGCGGATTGTACGGGAAGCCCACTGGCGCATTCTTGTAATAATGAAATGCCTTTCAGTTCAGCACTATATTGATTGGCAAAAGTTTGCTCAGAACGTTTGATACTGTCAAGATAGGAAAGCTGAGCTTTAATGTCTTCGGGGCGAATGCGCTGTGAAAGTGCGGAATTAAAGCACTGAACTTCAGGTAATTTTGTTAAAGCGTCTTCAAAGGCTCTTTCAACAAGTAATGTTTCTCCGTTGGGTTCTCCTTCCGAGATTTGGCCGTAGCCGGTAGTTGTGCCTTTGCAATAAACTTCATCGCGGAGCAGGTTCATTACGCGCCATACAACTGTTATTTCCGAACTTCCTGAGCGAAGTTTTTTCTGTTTGACGTTTTCCCAATCGAATTCATCACAAATATTCATGAAATAATCCGTAATTTCCGCTGTAATCAGATATTCTGGGTAGGGTAAACGATCAGAATCGAGATAGTACATATTGCTTTTATCTACAACAACAGGATAGTAATCATTCATGGTCTCATAAAAGACATCAAAAAAGTGCATGTCTTTTTGCATGGTGCGTCCTTCGTTGAGAAAGGCATTTTTTGTTTCGCGGCGGCATCCAAAAATACGGAAGCGATAGTTACCTAGTTTACGATCGTAATCGGTGTAATTGCGGTTCTTTTTAATGCGAAAATCTACATATTCAAGTTTTATGGGAGCATATAAATTACGACTCTTATGCAGGTAGAGATAAGCATCCCGTTGCTCATCATCTATAATTAGAGTTTGGTATTTTGGGGAATTGCTGTCTTGTAAATAGGAAATGCGGCGAACAGGTTTTTTCTTCATAGGCTCGCACATGCAGTCAAACAGTCCAAGGGTTGATTCTGAACCATCACACATACAGGGAATTAGTTCGGGACTTTCTTTGCTGCATGAGGTAAGCAAAAAAATCGAGAAAAGTATTTTTGCGGTTATGTTTTTTTTCATTATAGAATGCTCCTATTTACTGTCAGGCAAGAGGCTTCGTCGGTAAGATAATGCCTCTGCGATATGCATTTTAAGAATTTTTGATTCTTTTTGCAAGTCTGCAATCGTTCTTGCTAACCGCAAAGTGCGATGATAAGCTCGCGCGGATAATTTGTTGCGTTCAGCGTAAGTTATCAGTAGATTTTGAGCTTCATTGTCCAAAACGGCAATTTCTTCAAGAAGAGAGCCTTTAAGGCTGGCATTGGTATAAAATTCTTTAATGCCTAATTGGCGCAACCGTTCACTTTGTGCTTTGCGAGCGGCTATAACCCGATTGCGGATAACTTCAGAGCTTTCTCCTCTTTTTACATCGGCCAATTCCCAAGGACTAACAGCCGGAACTTCTATTTGAATATCAATACGATCCAGAAGAGGACCGGAAATTTTTGATTGATATTCCCGTGCGCAAAGCGGAGCTCGGTTGCAGGCTAGTTTTGGGTCTCCTAGATGACCACAACGGCAAGGGTTCATTGCGGCAATAAGCTGAAAAGAAGAAGGATAAGTCGTGTGAGCATTGACACGAGATATGCTGACATAACCGTTTTCAAGCGGTTGACGCAGGGCTTCAAGTGTCGGGCGGTTGAATTCCGGCAATTCATCAAGAAACAATACTCCGTTGTGAGCCAAAGATATTTCTCCGGGACTTGCTTTACGTCCGCCTCCTACCAGCGACGGAGTGGAAGCGGTGTGATGAGGAGCTCTAAAAGGCCGTTCTAAGCAGATTTGTCCGTTGTTGAGCTCTCCCGCAATGGAATGTATCATACTGGTTTCAAGAACTTCATCAGGAGTTAAAGGGGGGAGAATTCCGGGTAATCTGGCTGCAAGCATTGACTTTCCTGAGCCCGGAGGCCCTATCATTAGCAAATTATGGCCGCCGGCGGCAGCAACTTCAAGAGCAGCTTTTGCACTTTCTTGTCCTTTGACATCCGACATATCAAGGGTGCAAACGGGAGTGCTTAGAACCTTTTTTTGCGGTGAAGGTAAAGTAATTGTATGTTGAAAGTGATTAATTAGGTCAAGTAATCGTCTTGCTGCCAGAATGTTTGAGAGCTCTGACCAAGAAGCTTCAGAACCGTTTGCTGCGGGGCATATTAGGCCGAGTTGCTGCTTTTTAGCATGGATGGCGGCAGGTAAAATTCCGTTGATACCCAGAACGGATCCGTCAAGTCCAAGCTCTCCTAAGATAAGATATTTGTTGAGCTCTGTTATCGGAATAACGTTCATTGCGGCTAAAATACCTAAGGCGATTGGTAAGTCAAAATGAGAGCCTTCCTTAAAAAGATCTGCCGGAGCTAAGTTTATGACAATTCTTTGGGCCGGGAGATTTAGGCCAAGCGAATGCAATGCCGCGCGAACACGTTCACGACTTTCGGCAATGGCTTTGTCCGGTAGTCCTACGATAATGAAGTTTGGAAGACCAGAAGAAATTTGTACTTGTAGGTCAACGTCAAGTGTTTCAAGTCCGTTAAAGGTGAGTGTGTTAATTCGGGAAAGCATGGCTGCTACCAACGCGAGGTGAGTTCAGAATCACGCCAGCGACGGGTGGGATATGTGTCAACGTGTAAAAAATCGTAATTGGCCGTTTTGTATGGAATATCACGAAATCTTACAAAACCGTGTTGTTCAAAATAACGAGCACAGTCTTCTGCCGAGGAAACATTGTTGTTGTAGCAACGAGCAATCTTGCGGGTGTGGGGATTTTGCAAATTAATGGAAACTCCATTATCGGAAATAATGCGTAACGGTTCGGCTTTTTGGGGCTTGGGCGTCGTTTTAAATAAATTTTTCCAGTCGCATATGTCACACCAAGCGCTTGCCGGTGAAACATTGCTCAAAATCAATAAAAAACTTAAAAATGCGGCGAGTTTGACGTGTTTCATTTTTGCTTACCCTTCCAGATTATCTTACTTTAAGCCAAAAAGATTAAATCTTCATTAAAAAGAATTAAAGAAAATGCTTGCAAATTGCGGATTTTGTGGTATCTATGTCAACGTCCCTTGCCGCTTGATAGGGCGGCTATACAAGAACCGGCTCTTTTGGAATGTGAAAAGAGCTATTTGTTGAGAAATCCATAAGGAGATTTTATTTATGACTAAATATGAGAGCGTGCTTATTGCACGTCAAGATTTGGGCGCTTCCCAAGTTGCAAACATTGTTTCTGATCTGAGCAATGTTATCGCCAAAGAAGGCGGTGAAGTTGTCCGTGTTGATAACTGGGGTTTGAAAAACCTTGCTTATCGTATTAAGAAAAATCGTAAAGGCCATTATGTTCTTTTGAATATTTCCGCTCCGGCAAACGCTATTGCGGAGTATGAAAGATTGATGAGAGTTAACGAAGATATTATTCGTTATATGACCGTTAAAGTTGATGAATTTTCTGAGGTCGCAGGTTCGGAATCCGAAACGGCTGCCGCAGAAGAATAGGAGAACGCAAAATGGCTAAACAAGTATTCTTTAGAAGAAGAAAAAGTTGTCCGTTTTCCGGCGAAGACGGATTGAAAATCGATTATAAGGATGTAAAATTGCTTTCTCGTTATATTTCCGAGAAAGGTAAAATCATTCCTAGTCGTATTACTTCTGTTTCTGCAAAAAAACAGAGAGAATTGGCTCGTGCAATTAAACGGGCTCGTTATCTCGGTTTGTTGCCGTATGTTGCAATGTAAGGGAGGGAAGAAAAATGGAAGTTATCCTTCTTGAACATGTTGAAAAGTTAGGCAAAATGGGCGAAAAAGTATCTGTTAAAAACGGATATGCCCGTAACTATCTGTTGCCACAGAAAAAAGCTTTGCGTGCTACTGAAGCTAATATGGCTTTTTATGAAAAACAAAAGGCCGAACTTGAGGCTCATAATAAAAAGTTGTTTGAAGAAGCAAGTAAATTGTCTGATTCTCTTAAAGGCTTTTCTGCTGTTTTGATTCGTCAAGCCGCAGAAACTGGACAACTTTATGGTTCGGTTACTATTCGTGATATTGCTTCTGCTATTAAAGAAGCCGGCTTTAACGTCGAACGCCGTCAGGTTTATCTTGAAAAAGCTATTAAAGACCTTGGCGTTTATGAAGTTAAGCTCAATTTGCATCCTGAGATTTCTCAATCTATTTTGGTTAATGTGGCCAGAACAGATGATGAAGCTGCAAAACAAGCAAAGGCATATTCTGCCGAATAAAACTTTATAGCTTTTGAGAAGTAATAAGACGGAGGTTCAACTTGAACCTCCGTCTTGTGTATGTGATATAAAACTTAAGATTTTTGGAAGATCAGAAAGGGAGTTTTAACTAATTGTGCTTATGATGTCTTATGATGAGGAGATTTCTGATGTTTCAAAAATGGCTCAAAGCCATAGAAATTTATGGCGACAAACGTATGCTGACGATGATCTTGCTTGGATTTTCAAGCGGATTTCCGTTCCTTTTGGTTTTTGGAACATTTAGTTTGTGGCTTAAAGATGCCGGTGTTTCTTTGGCGGCAATAGGGCTGTTCTCTCTTGCGAAAGCTCCTTATAGTTTTAAGTGGTTGTGGTCGCCGATTGTTGATCGTGTCAGATTGCCTTTGTTTCAGCGTTTGGGACGTCGTCGTGGATGGGCTTTGTTTTCACAATTATGTTTGATGTTTGCTATTTGGGGGATGTCCATAACAAATCCTGCCCAAAATCCTGTAAATATGGCTGTCTTTGCTTTTTTGACGGTGGTGGCTTCGGCAACCCAAGACATTGTTCTAGATGCATATAGAATTGAATCTTTTAATAATCGTGAACAAGGTGCGGGAGTGGCCGTATTTGTGCTGGGATATCGTTTCGGAACCTTGTTTTCCGGAGCTGGAGCTTTGTTCTTGGCTGCAATAATGTCTTGGGAAAATGTGTATAAAATTATGTCTTTGGGGTCTCTTATAGGAATGATTGCTATTTTTTGCTCTAGAGAACCAAAAGAAATTGAAAGACCTCAAGCTAAAGAAAAAAACAGTTTGTGGAAACGTGGTATTGGTTTTTTTAAAAAATCTGTCGTGGCGCCATTTGCCGATTTTATGCATCGTCCGAAATGGCTGGTTATCTTGTTGTTTATCTTTTTGTATCGGATGACGGATGCTTACATGGCTCCTATGGCTTATCCTTTTTATGATGACATGGGATTTAGCAAAATTGAAATCGCTTCAATTATTAAATTATTTGGAATCATGGCTACCATAGGCGGTACACTTGTTGGGGGAGCTCTTGTTAACCGCTATGGAATCGTTCGATCTTTGTTTTTTTGCGGTGTGTTACAAGGACTTACCAATCTCTCGTTTGTTTGGCAGGCAAGTGTCGGTCATGATTTGAGCGTCCTAATGGTCACGATATCTTTGGATAATATTGCCGCAGGTATGGGAACAGCTGCTTTTGTAGCTTATTTATCTTCTTTGTGTAATAAAGAATATACGGCAACTCAATATGCTTTACTATCATCTTTTATGAGTTTAGCCCGTGATGCCTTTGCAGCCACATCTGGATTTTTAGCCGCTGCAGTTTCATGGTCTTCTTTTTTCTGGCTGACATCTTTTATGGTCGTGCCATCGTTGTTGTTATTGGTTTACATGATCAAGGCAAAGATTATTCGAGGCTAAACCTTGTAAGGCAATTTTGAATAAATTAACTCACTTAACCAAGAAGGCAAAATTGAGCCAAACCAAGAAGCTAAACGCATTGGCCACGGGAATGCGATAAGCCCAATGTTTTTTTCAAGACGTTCTGCTATGATTTTTGCGGCTTGCGGAGCTTCCATAAAAAATGGCATGGGGCAAGTGTTTTTGTCTGTTATGCGTGAACGTACAAAGCCAGGGCAGATAACACTTACGTTGATATTATAAGCTTTTAAGGCTAGTCGTTGAGCTTCTCCCCATGCTTTGACGGCTGCTTTGCTGGCGCTGTATGACGGGCAGGTCATTAAACCATGGTAGCCGGCAATTGAGCTGGTCAAGGCGATTGTTTTGTTGGAGTCACGACGGTTTTTGAAAATATTGATGGCCGGAAGTGCCGTATTGAGGACGCCGTATAAGTTAATATCAAATGTATTGTATATGTTTTCATCCGTTTCTTGCAAAGTGGCTACTCCGGCATTGGCAAATACAAGGTTGAGAGGTGCTGTTTTTTCACATTCTTCTATCCAGATCTTGGTGGCAGAGCGGTCTTTTACATCCAGAATCTTGGTATAAACATTTGTTTGGTATTTACGACATTCCGCGGCAACAGATTCTAAACGCTCGGAATTGCGCCCGCATAAAAACAAATTCTTTGCGCCTGTGGAGGCATAGTGTATTGCCAAGGCTTCGCCAATTCCGCTTGAGGCTCCCGTAATTAGAATGTTTTGAAAATTTTGCATCTCTTGACTCCAAAAGTAAAATCTTGTTAAGTATTTTTGAGTATGATATGCGCAAGTATAAACATCAGCACATGATTTTCAAGGGGGATTTGAACCTATGAATGAGATTATTAATAGATTGAAAAAAGTTCGCAAAGGCGCAATGTTTATTATTGAAGCTCCTTCAGGAACCGGAAAAGGAACCGTTGCGAAGGAAATTTTGAAAAATGACAGCAATATTAAATGGTCTGTTTCGGTTACTACGCGTGAGCCTCGTCCCGGTGAAGTGGATGGTGTTGATTATTATTTTGTGACTGATGAACAATATGATGAGTTTCTTAAACAAGACGCTTTTTATGAATATGTTGATTCTCAATACGGGGCAAGATATGGAACTTTGCGCTCGGAAGTCGATAGTTTTATTAATGTCGGTCAAGATGTGTTGTTTGATATGGATTGGGCCGGGTGTCGTCAAATGCGCAAAAAAGCTCCCGATGATGTGGTCACTATTTATTTGTTGCCTCCCTCAATTAAGGAATTACGTGAGCGTTTAGTCAAACGTGGTACAGATTCTCCGGAAGTTATTGAAAAAAGAATGGGAATTATCCTTGATAAAATAAGCCATTGGGATGAGTTTGATTACGTAATCGTTAATGTCGATTTGGAAGAAACCGTCAAAAAAATTCAAAAAATTATTTCCGGCGAAAGAATGAAAAGAGTTCGTCAAGTAGGAATGAAAGGCTTTGTAAACGAATTAATCAAAGAGGCTAGTAACCCTTAATTTTTTTTCGTTGAGCATCATTCATTGATTGGTAAACCAAACGAGCATTTTCTTGTGCCTGAGGGACGTTTAGCATGGCCGCTTTGAGATACAGCTTGTAGGCTTCAACATAGTCTATTTTTACCCCAACCCCTTTGGTGTACATCCATGCTAAAACTTCAACCGCTTTGGGATCATTTTGGTGTAGACGATAGTGGATTTCATCTAGTTCAAGCGGCGTGACCCGGTTTTGTTCAACTGCTTTGAGAGTTTGTTCCCATTTCAATTGTTTTGCTTGAAGCGCCGCTTCTTTTTGAGGAATTGGATTAGTCAGACTTATACTTGAAGATTGTTCTTTTGATTGTCTCGTTTCGGTGTTTTCGGGGATTTCTTGAGAAGCTATTTTATCGTTTCCTAGTACGTCCGGCATTTTGCGGTTTTTAACAAACAGCGGTAAGTATCCTTGATTGTCCGAACGAATGATGTCACGATATAAATCGTCCAAACTGGCGGCAGATACATTGCTGCCAGAGGATAGAATTAATAAATGAGATATTAAAGCAAAAATATATTTTTTCATGTTCGGCATCATATTTAAATCATTGTAATTATAACAAATCATTGGTATACAGGTCTATATATTTTTGCTGATTATGAACATATTTAGAGGGCAGACATGAAGAATATCTATAATTCTATCACTGAAATGGTAGGTAAAACACCTTTGCTTCGTTTGAACGGATTGATGAAAAAGTATAATCTAAAAACGGATATTTTGGCTAAGTGTGAGTTTTATAATCCTTTGTTTTCAATTAAAGACAGAGCGGCTCTTTATATGATTGAGCAACTCGAAAAACAAGGAAAAATTACTCCAGAAACAGTTTTTGTCGAAGCAACAAGCGGAAACACGGGAATTGCTTTGGCTGCCATGTGTTCACAAAGAGGATATAAGCTGGTTATAACAATGCCTGAGAATATGAGTCGCGAAAGAATTGTTTTGATGCGACATTTGGGGGCAGAAGTTATTTTGACTCCTCGAGAAGATGGAATGAAAGGCGCTTTAGCCAAAGCTGATATGTTACGGGAAAAAAATCCTAACGTTATTATTTTTGATCAGTTCAGTAATGCGGCAAATGTCAATGCTCATCGGTTTGGGACAAGTGTTGAAATTTTGGAGGATACAGGCGGGGATGTTGATGTCTTGATAGCAGGGGTCGGAACAGCCGGTACGTTGACGGGGATTGTTTCTACTTTGAAAACTTCTAATCCGGATTTGTATGCTGTGGCTGTTGAACCTAAAAACAGTTCCGTACTCAATGGCGGAAAAAGCGGAATACACGGGATTCAGGGAATTGGAGCCGGCTTTATACCTCCATTATATGAGCATTCTTTAGTGGATGAAATTTTTGATGTAAGTGATGAACAGGCCATGAAAATGACAGAAGAGGTGGCTCAAGCTGAGGGCTTGCCGATAGGTATATCTGCCGGTGCCGCTGTTTATGCTGCTGTTCAAATTGCTCGCAGAAGTGAATTTGCTGGTAAACAGATTGTCGTTATATTGCCCGATGCTATTGACAGGTATTTATCAAGCCTTAAATAATCAAGCTGATTTTTGACTTGCGTTAATCCTCTTTTGTGCATATCTTTGAGATTGTTTGAACTAAAAAAAGATTTTGAGAAATGAAACCTACTTCGATTTTAGGACGTTATTTGACCAAACAAATTTTGTTTAATTTTTTTGCCGTGCTTTTTATGGTGGTGAGCGTGGTGATGTTGTTTGAGGTGGTTGAATTGTTACGTCGTACGGCTGATCGTCCAGAAGTCGGGTTTGGTATGGTTATGAAGTTAGCTTTTACTAAATTGCCTAAAACAGTTGAAATGGTTTTTCCCTTTGTGATTATGATTGCTGCTATGGCTACTTTTTGGAAGTTAAGTAAAAGTAATGAGTTTGTTATTATGCGAGCTGCCGGTGTCTCAATTTGGGGGTTCTTGTTGCCGGTGATGACTGCTGTTTTTTTGGTTGGCTTGGTCAATATAATGATGATAAATCCAATTTCTGCTCGAATGTATGATATGTACGAAACTTTGTATTATCGGATGAAAACAAAAAATCCTAATGCGGTTTTGTTTTCGGATCAGGGATTGTGGATACGTGAAGCCATAGATGAGAATAATGTTATGGTTCTGCAGGCAAAGTCTTTGCGTCAGGAAAAAGAAGATTTGTTGATGCGCGGTGTTACTATACTTGAGATGGATAGAAAATCACAGCCAAGCAAACGCATCGAAGCTTTTGCTGGCGTTTTACAGGAAGGAAAATTTGTCCTCAAAGATGTTCATGTTTTTCGTCCCGGTTATCAAACCGAATCGATGGGAAGTATGGAATATAAAACATCTCTTGACAGTGAACGTATTAAAGAGAATTTTGTGGAGCCTGAGGCTATCTCTTTTTGGGCTTTGCCGGAAATTATAGATTTTTATGAAAGCTCCGGTTTCTCGGCGCAACGGCATCGGTTAAGATATTATTCTTTATTGGTGTCTCCGTTGTTACTGTGTGCGATGGTATTGGTGGCGGCGGTCTTTGCGTTGCGTCCGAATAATCGCCGCGGAGGTGTGATGTATTTGGTGGTTGGCGGAATTACAACGGGTTTTTTAGTATATTTTATGACGCAATTGGTTTATGCCTTTGGTATTAATGGTTATATTCCGCTTATTTTAGCCGTCTCAACGCCATTCTTGATTACATCTCTTATCAGTGTCTCGTTATTGCTTCATTTGGAAGATGGATGATATTATGAGCTGGATGATAAAAAATGCTGGATTTTAAAATTTTTTGTGATATATAGAAGTCATAGTTATGGTTTATTATAGGAAGCGGGGTGTAAAACTCCCGCTTTTTTGTTAGGAGAATCGCATAATGACTGAAAAGCATCCGGTGCAGGATATTGTAGAGCCGATTATTGAGAGCCTCGGGTTTGAGGTGGTTCGTGTTATGACTATCGGTACAAAAAATCCTACTCTTCAGGTTATGATTGAACGTAAAGATCGCAAAGATTTGGTGGTCGATGACTGTGCTATGGTTAGTCGTGCGATTTCAGATGTTTTGGATGAAAAAGATCCTATAGAGGGAGAGTATTCTTTGGAGGTTAGTTCTCCCGGATTAGATCGTCCTTTGACAAAACCTGAACATTTTGAACGTTTTTCCGGTTATGAAGCCAAAGTGGAAACCAAAATCGAGGTCGAAGGCCGCAAACGTTTTAAGGGAAAAATTATAAATATTGATGAAAATCAAAAGATTGTTTTTGATATGGATGGCACAAAATATGTTATTCCGTTTGAAACAGTCAACAAAGCAAAATTACTTTTGACCGATGAGCTCCTTAATCAATACATGGAGAATCATGCGGAAACAGAACTCTAACCTAAATTATATTTGAGGAATAAAATGCAAAATATCGAAAATATGCCCAGACCCGAAATTATTTTGGTTGCGGACACCGTTGCCAGAGAGAAAAACATTGAACGTGATGATGTCTTGGAAGCAATGGAAATTGCTATTCAAAAAGCGGCTCGTTCGAAATATGGTTTTGAACATGATATAAGAGCTCAAATTGATCGTAAAACGGGTGCGATAGCTTTATCTCGTTATCGTGAAGTTGTTGAAAATGACGCTGAAATCGAAAATGAAGCCGCCCAGTTGAGATTGGATGATGCTCAGGCATATGAGCCAAATATTAAGGTCGGAGAGTTTATTATTGATCCGTTGCCGCCAATTGATTTTGGACGTATTGCTGCGCAAACAGCTAAACAAGTTATTGTTCAAAAAGTTCGTGATGCCGAGCGCAATAAACAGTTTGAAGAATATAAAGAAAAAATAGGAACGATTGTTAACGGAACGGTTAAACGAATCGAATTCGGCAATGTTGTTTTGGATATAGGCAAGACAGAGGCAATCTTGCGTCGTGATGAAATTATTCCAAGAGAAAAATTCAAAAATGGTGATAGAATCAGAGCCTATGTTTTGGATGTTCGTCGGGAGAACAAAGGTCCGCAGATTTTCTTGTCTCGTACTTGTCCGGAATTTTTGGCAAAATTGTTTACCTCGGAAGTTCCTGAAATTTATGATGGTATTGTCAAAATCGTAAGCGTCGCCAGAGATCCTGGTTCCAAGGCTAAAATTGCCGTTAAAACAGACGATGTAACCGTTGATGCCGTCGGTGCTTGCGTTGGTTTGCGCGGTATTCGCGTACAGGCTGTGGTTACCGAGTTGCAAGGAGAAAAAATTGATATTGTTCCTTATTCTGATGATAAGGCTCAATATATTGTGAGCGCTTTGGCTCCGGCTGAGGTTACAAAAGTTGTTATTGATGAAGAAAACAACCGTATTGAAGCTGTCGTGCCTCAAGAGCAATTTTCTATTGCAATCGGTCGTCGTGGTCAAAATGTTAAGTTGGCATCTCAGTTGTTGGGATGTGATATTGACGTTTTGACAGAAGAGCAAGAGCAAGAGCGTCGTTCTAATGAAAACAAAGTTCGTTCTCAACGCTTTATGGAAGCTTTGGATGTTGATGAAATGATTGCTCACTTGTTGATTGCCGAAGGCTTTTCTAATGTCGATGAAATTGCCATGGTCGATTTGAGCGAACTGTCTGAAATTGAGGGCTTTGATGAGGAAGTTGCTAAAGAACTTCAAGCAAGAGCTAAAGAATATGTAGAAAAACGCGATGCCGAATTTGCTCAAAAGAGCAAAACTCTTGGGCTTGACGAAAAACTTCAAGAAGTCGAAGGGCTTGATAGAGACATGCTGCTTACATTGGCTTCAAAAGGCATCAAAACAATTGATGATTTGGCTGATTTGGCAACAGATGAATTGATTGAAATGCTTGGCGAAGATGTCATTTCTGTTCAAGAAGCCAATAAGATTATTATGGGGGCAAGACAGCACTGGTTTGCCGAAGAGGAATAGTTCCCAGAAAAGATTGAGGGATGTAATTTTTGTAGAAATTATGTCCCTCTTAGAGCTTTGGGCGGATTGTATCGGATTTTGAGGATTTTATGAAACAGGAAGAAACAACTCGCAAATGTATTGTCAGCGGTAAAATTCTGGAAAAAGACAAATTACTGCGCTTTTCCGTATTGCCCGACGGAGAGTTAATTCCCGATTTTAAGAAGCGTTTTTCGGGAAGAGGTGTGTATGTTGAAAACTCTAAGGCGGTCTTGGACAAAGCCGTGACGGCAAATGTCTTTGCAAAAGTTCTCAAAAGAAAAATCAAACCAGCTGCCGACTTAGTAACTATGACCGAAAATTTATTGCGTCATAACGCATTGGCGGCCATTTCTTTGTCAAAAAAAGCTGGTTGTTTGGTTTGTGGTTTGGATAAAGTGTTAGATGCCATTAAGAAAGACAAGGTTGCTTTTGTTTTAGAGGCAAAAAATGCCGGAAATGATGGACATCAACGAATTATGCTGGTATCAAAGGATATGGATGTTTTTCAGCTTTTTGAAACTGAGGAGTTAGATCAGGCGTTAAATAAAGAAAATATAGTGCATGTGGCCTTTTTGAAAAGCGAAATGGCCGAGATGGTAAAGCGAGAATTCAGAAAATTTGCTGATTTTTCGGCTGCATAGAATTTTAGAGATTTATACGGAGAATATTTTATAATGACAGAAGATAATGCAAAGAACAAGTTAACATTATCGGGAAAATCGACACTCACATTGAAAGGGCTTGGAGAAGCATCCCGCAATCAAAATCGTGACGGGAAAAAGGTTGTTCAGGTGGAGGTTCGCAAAAAAAGAGTTATTGCCCCTAATGCCGGTAAAATCGAAAATAAAGTCGAAATTAATGAAGAAACCGCCGCCAAACTGAGATTAATTGCCGAGGCAAAAGAATTTGAGAATAAACGTCGTGCCGAGGAAGAAGAAAAGAATTTGTTACGCCAAAAACAAAAAGAGCAAGAAGAAATTGAGCGTAAACAACGTATGGAAGAAGAAGCTCGTCGCGCAAAAGAGTTGGAGGAAAAAGCTCAGCGTGAAGCGGCCGTCTCTCTGGAACCTGAAAATAAGGTATCTGTTAAGATTAGAGATAAAAAACATGATTTTGACGATGATGAAGATGATGATGTAGGGGCTAGACGCTCCTCTCACAAGGGAAATTCTAAAGAAGAAGTTTTTGAGCAAGAGCGTAAAAAAGTTATGAAACGCAGTTTTGAACCGCAAAGACGCAGCGGAAAAATCAGTGTTCATAATATCAGCACCGATGATGACGATGATGATTATGGTTTTGGTAGTCGTCGCCGTTACAAGAAAAAACAGCCTAAGCCAGTTGAAACTCCTGTCGTGCAAGAAAAGGTTATTAAAGAAGTTGTTATTCCGGAAGTTATTACCGTGCAGGAATTGGCTAACCGTATGGCTGAAAAAGGCGCCGATGTTATTAAAAAATTGATGTCTTTGGGGGTCATGGCCACTATTAACCAACCAATAGATGCAGATACAGCTCAGATTATTGTCGAAGAGTTTGGGCACAAGTTTAAACGTGTGGCAGAAAGCGATGTTGAACAAGCAATTTCACATGAAGAAGATAAGCCCGAGCAATTGCTTCATAGAGCTCCGGTTGTAACCGTTATGGGACACGTTGATCATGGTAAAACGTCTTTGTTGGATGCTTTGCGTGAAACAAACGTTGCAGCTAAAGAAGCCGGTGGTATTACACAGCATATAGGTGCTTATCAAATTACGGTTTCTACCGGCGATAAAATTACTTTTATTGATACTCCTGGACACGAGGCGTTTTCTGAAATGCGTGCTCGTGGCGCAAAAGTAACCGATATTGTGGTTTTGGTGGTTGCTGCCAATGATGGTATTATGCCGCAAACCGTTGAGGCTATTCGTCATGCTCAGGCTGCGGAAGTTCCTATTGTGGTAGCTATAAATAAGATTGATTTGCCGGGCGCCGATCCGATGAAGGTAAAAACTGCTTTGCTACAGCATGGTATCGGTGTGGAAGAAATGGGTGGTGATTGTTTATGTGCCGAAGTTTCTGCCAAAAAGCGCATTAATATTGATAAATTGGTTGAAGCAATTTTATTACAGGCGGAAGTTCTGGATTTGAAAGCAAATCCTGATAGAAAGGCCGAAGGTGCCGTTATTGAGGCTAAAATGGAAAAAGGCCGCGGAACAGTGGTTACCGCATTGGTACAAAAAGGAACATTACATATTGGTGATATTTGTATTGCTGGTAAAGAATGGGGTCGTGTTCGTGCCATGTTTAACGAGCATGGGCAAAAATTGCAAGAAGCCGCTCCGGCTACTCCGGTAGAGGTTCTCGGGTTGCAAGGAACGCCGTCTGCAGGTGATGATTTTGTCGTTGTTAGCGATGAAAATCAGGCAAAAGAAATCACCAGTTATCGAATTCGTAAAGAACGAGAAGCTAAGTTGGTTAAATCTGCTAAGTCGGCAATGGAGCAGATGCTTGATAAGATCAAGTCCGGCGAGGTTAAACATTTGCCTTTGATTATCAAGGCAGATGTCCAAGGTTCTATTGAAGCGATTGAGGGGACTATTAACAAACTTTCTAATGATGAGGTTAGTGTTCAGATATTGCATTCGGCTGTCGGACCTATTTCCGAATCTGATATTGCTTTGGCGAAGGCTTCTCACGCATTGGTTATCGGTTTTAATGTTCGCGCTAATCCGTTGGCTCGTGACATGGCTCGCAGAGACGGGGTCGAGATTAAGTACTATTCTATCATTTATGATGTTTTGGATGATGTTAAGAAAGGTCTTGAGGGTATGCTTTCTCCGGAGCTTAAAGAAAAACTTCTTGGTTATGCCGAAATTCGTGAGGTATATAACATTACCGGTGTTGGTAAAGTCGGTGGATGCATGATTACCGAAGGTTTGGTTCGTCGCGGAGCTAAGATTAGATTGCTTCGTGATAACGTAGTTATTCACGACGGTGCTATCGGTCAACTTAAACGCTTTAAGGAGGATGTTAAAGAAGTTAAAGAAGGTTATGAATGCGGTATTTCTTTTGAAAACTACAATGATATTCAAAAAGGAGACTTTATTGAATGCTACGAGGTAGAGGAAATTGCTGCTAAACTATAAAATAATATTTATCTGATTTCAGATATTTATTCTTTATCTTGTTAAAGTTGAAACACCGCTCAATGGAGCGGTGTTTTTTTTATTGGGCGTTTCTTGAGATTAATTTTCTTTTTCGAGGGCAAGCTGAGAAATTAATCAGCGTGGAATGGAAAGGCTGTTTGATAAAATATGGCAGCTTATTCATGAAGAAAGTGATAAGATATAATCTTACAAGACTTCGCGGCGACCGGCATGATCCGGTGCAGAAATAATTCCTTCTTCTTCCATTCTTTCTATTAATGTGGCCGCACGGTTGTAGCCTATGCGCAGACGACGCTGAACATAGCTGGTGGATGCTTTTTTGTCATTGCGCACGATTTCCACAGCCTGATGGTATAAATCCTCATCGCTGCCGGAACCAAAATTGCCATTGTCAAAAACTGGTTTGTCACTACCGTTTGATGGGTTTAATTCTCCGGCAGTCACTTCTTCTACATATTCTGGCTCGCGTTGTTGTTTCAGAAATTCAACAATTTGTTCGACCTCACTGTCTTTGACAAACGGCGCGTGGACACGATTGGGGCGCTGGCCTGCCGGCATATAGAGCATATCACCCATTCCAAGCAATTGTTCCGCTCCTTGTTCTCCTAAAATGGTGCGGCTATCAATTTTTGAGGTAACCTGAAAGCTAATGCGTGTCGGGAAATTAGCTTTGATTGTACCCGTGATAACATCAACGGAAGGCCTTTGGGTCGACATAATCAAGTGAATGCCCGCCGCACGAGCCATTTGAGCTAAGCGTTGGATGGCAGCCTCCACTTCTTTGCCGGCAACAAGCATAAGGTCTGCCATTTCGTCGACAACAATGACAATATAAGGTAATGGCGTGAGATCTAATTCTTGTTCTTCATAAATGGGTTTTCCTGTTTCGGAATCAAAACCTGTTTGGATGGTGCGAGAAATCTTTTCACCACTCATCCGAAGTTCTTCCAGACGTTTGTTGTAGCCGGTGATGTTGCGAACATTGAGTTTTGCCATGGCACGATATCTGTCTTCCATTTCACGGACCGCCCATTTCAGGCCGACAACAGCTTTTCCGGGGTCGGTAATTACGGGGGTGAGCAAGTGTGGAATGCCATTGTACATAGTGAATTCAAGCATTTTGGGGTCAATCATGATTAGTTTGCATTCTTCCGGACGCATCTTGTAAAGAAGGGATATAATCATTGAGTTGACACCAACTGATTTTCCTGAACCAGTGGTACCGGCAACGAGAAGGTGCGGCATTTTGGCTAAATCCGCATAGGTGTTTTTGCCGCCGATATCTTTGCCCAACGTAATGGTTAGAGCTGCTTTCGAGTCCGCAAAATCCGGACTTTCTAGCAAGTCGCGAAGGTAAACGATTTCTCGGGTTTTGTTGGGCAGTTCAATTCCTATGGTGTTTGAACCGGGAACAACAGCAATGCGCACGGAAACAGCACTCATGGAGCGAGCAATATCGTCTGCCAATCCGATAACACGAGCACTTTTTGTTCCAGGGGCGGGTTCTAATTCATAAAGAGTGACAACAGGGCCCGGCCGTACTTTGACAATTTTGCCGTTTACACCAAACTCTTGTAAAACAGCTTCCAAATCCGAAGCCGTTTTATCAAGCTCTTTTTGATTTATAGTGTTGGCAGCCTTGTCTTTGGCGGTCGAAAGCAAATCAATGCTTGGATATTGATAGCCATCATCGGCGGCTTTGCGCGGTTTGGATATTTTGATGTTTTCAACTGATTTTTCTTCAATAGTCGGTTCTTTACGAAGTTTTGGCTCTTTTTTGGTTTTTGGGGCTTTGATACGAGGGGCTTCATTTGTTTTTTTATTAAATAAGTTGCTGAACCAAAGCGCAAAAGTTGCTAATTTGTGTGCCGCAAATATAAATGCGGAGATAATGCGTTTGCCAAGCTGTATCCAGGAGCAGAAATTTATACCACAAGCAAGATTAAAAGAAACAAAAGAAATCAAAAAGAATACAAAAGCCAATATATAGTGAGCATAGTCAAAAACATAAAGTTCTTTTATAAGTGTCAGAAAATTACGAGAGAAAAATAATCCTATGTTGCCACCAATTCGGAACGATGAACAGCAACTAGTCAGTAAGGCTAGCATTGTGGCTAAAGATATTGTTCCGAGCCCAAACGCAAACAAGCGCCACCATGGATGTATGAATTCTCTCAATCGCAAGAAACCATAGCCCCAAATTAAGGGGGCAATCAAAAATACAGGCAAGGCTATTCCAAACCAAGTGAGTATCAAATCGGCATTTTGAGAGCCATAAAGACCTAGCAAGTTTTGTGCCGGAGATGAGGAAGCCAGATTGTAGCCGGCGTCTGATGAATTAAAAAATATACAACTGATTATCAGACTCAGTACCCACAAAATAAGTGTCAAACCGAACAAATGTTTTCCGAGTTTTGCCAAAAATGATTTTTCTTTTTTGCGTTTTGCCATGCTTCTTGCCTCTTTGAACAGACTTTTAATTATGCGTAAGTATATAGCCTAATTCTCAATTTTCTCTTAATATCGCAGATAATTTGCGTCCGATAACAGAGTTTTAAGACTTGACTTTTGGGTGTAAATTGCTAAAGATTCAAACGTTATTTTAATGAAACAAAGGATATTTTATTGATGACTAAAGCATTCGTTTTCCCCGGTCAAGGCTCTCAGTTCGTCGGCATGGGAAAAGAGCTTGCCGATAATTTTGAATCGGCAAAGCAGGTCTTTGAGGAAGTAAACGAGGCGCTTCATCAGGATTTGTTTAAGATTATGGTCGAAGGACCTGAACTAGATCTTACTCTTACGTCTAACGCTCAACCCGCTTTAATGGCTCATTCCATGGCGGTCGTAAGAGTTCTCGAAAAAGAATTTGATGTCAAATTGTCAGATTACGCAAGTTTTGTTGCAGGTCACTCTTTGGGTGAATATTCGGCGGCGTGTGCAGCCGGAGTGTTCTCTTTGACTGACACTGCCAAACTACTCCGTACCCGCGGCGACGCCATGCAAAAGGCCGTTCCCGTCGGGCTCGGAGGAATGGCTGCCGTTATCGGCGTTTCTTATCAGGATGTTGTTGCTTTGGCGGAGGCTTGCGCTCAAGATAAGTATGTGTGTGTTGCTGCCAATGATAATGCCAATGGACAAGTTGTGCTATCTGGTCATATGGAAGCTATTGAAAAAGCTGTTGAAATTGCTGGCGAGTTTGGTGCAAAGCGCTGTATCAAACTTCCGGTGAGCGCGCCGTTTCATAGCCCGTTGATGGCTCCTGCCGCCGATGTTATGGCGGAGGCTTTATCCAAAGTGGAGGCTCATCAGCCGAAAATTCCGTTGATTTCTAATGTGGAGGCTCAGGCTGTTACAGATGCTAAACAACTGGTTAGTAATTTGGTAAAACAAGTTACGGGATCTGTTCGTTGGAGAGAAACAGTTGATTATCTGGCGGAACAAGATGTGAAAGAAGCTATCGAACTCGGAGCCGGAAGGGTGCTCTCGGGTATTATTAAAAGAAGTCATGGTGAAATTAATGCTATTTCGGTTGGTTCGGCCGCCGAGATTGAAGAGTTCGCAAATAGCTTGAAAAATTAACATTAATATTTAGGAAAAAGATATGTTTAGATTAGATGGAAAAGTTGCTTTGATTACCGGTGCTGCAGGCGGAATCGGAGATAAAATTGCTCGTACCTTGCATGCTCAAGGAGCTATTTTGGCTCTGACAGACATGCGTGAAGAACCTATGCTTAAGTTAAAAGCCGAGCTGGGTGACAATGTAGAGGTTTTTACGGCTAATTTGACAAATGCAGATGATGTTAAAAATTTGGTTGATCAAGTTGAAGCTAAATTAGGGCGTATTGATATCTTGGTTAATAATGCCGGATTGACCAGAGACAACCTCTTTATTCGGATGAGTGATGAAGATTGGCAATTAGTTTTGGATGTTAACCTTTCGGCAGGATTTAAATTGGCAAAAGCCGCGGTTCGTGGTATGATGAAACGTCGTTTCGGGCGTATTATCGGTATTGCCTCCGTTGTAGGCGTTACAGGTAATGCCGGACAGGCCAATTATTCTGCTTCTAAGGCCGGAATGATTGCAATGAATAAGTGTTTGGCCCAAGAAGTCGGTTCTCGCGGTATTACCGTTAACTCTATTGCGCCGGGATTTATTCGTACGCCAATGACAGATGTTTTGCCTGATGATGTTAAAGCAAAATTGATGGAAAAAATTCCCGCTGCAAAACTTGGTGAAGCTCAAGATATTGCTAACGTAGTTGCTTTCTTGGCTTCTGATGAAGCTCAATATATTACCGGTCAGACAATTAATATTAATGGCGGTATGGCTATGATTTAGGCAGAAAACTCGTTTTGGAGCTTTGTGTCACTTTTTATTAAAACAGGCAAAATTTATTTTGCCTGTTTTTTTATTGATAAAATCATAAAGTGCCTATATAAAAGTATAAAAGGTTTTTAAGGAGAAATTTTATGGCTGAAAATAAGGAGCCGTCTCAACGTCAGTTGCGTGTCGCACAAGAAATACGCAAGATTATTGTCAATTTTATTGATCGAGGCGAAGTTAGAAATTTGGAGGGAATTAATACTCTTGTTACGGTTACCAAAGTTACCGTCTCTCCTGATTTAAAGTATTGCACCGTTTGGTTTATGACAACTAACGGAAATTTTTTGCAAGAAGTTTTAGGTGGTTTGCAGTTGGCTTCTAACTTTTTCAGAAAACAAGTGGCAGCCAAAACATCTTTGCGCTATGTTCCAGAGATAAATTTTCGTGTTGATAAGACTTTTGAGGCGGTGGATAATATTGAGCGTTTGTTGCGCGATCCAAAAGTCGCTCAAGATTTGAAATAAACCCTATGTCCAAAGTTAAAAAAGGCGAGAAAATTAGCGGATGGTTGATTGTGGATAAGCCCAGAGAGATGGGCTCAACACAAGTTGTCAGTTTGACAAGAAGATTGTTTCATGCTCAAAAAAACGGACATTGCGGGACATTGGATCCATTTGCGACAGGAGTACTACCGATAGCTTTTGGAGAGGCGACTAAGCTTATTTCTTATGTGAGCGATGGCGATAAAGAATATGAATTTGTGCTTTTTTTTGGCGAAGAAACAGATACGCTTGATACAGAAGGGCAAGTGATTGCTCAGTCTGATGTTATTCCTTCAGAAGAGCAAATAAAAGCTGTTTTGCCGGAATTTATTGGTGAGATTGGGCAGGTTCCGCCAGCCTATTCAGCAATTAAAATCGATGGGAAAAGAGCTTATGATTTGGCAAGACAAGGTAAAGAGGTGAAAATCCCAGAAAGAAAAGTAAAAATTTATTCGTTGGATTTGTTGGAAATGCTGACGACTCGAACAGCTCGCTTTAGAGTTTGTTGCTCAAAAGGAACATATGTTCGAACTTTGGGAGCTGATATTGCTCGAAGATTAGGAAGCTGCGGTTATTTGCAAGAGTTAAGGCGGACAAAATGCGGCAATTTTGATTTGAGTCAAAAAATTTTGCTGGAAAATATAAAAAATTTGGAGTATGGTGAAAATCTCATGAAGAGTTTACTTCCCGTCATGACATGTCTGCGCGACATCGCGGTCATTGCCGTAGGGGAGGAAGAGGCTAAAAAGCTTAAACAAGGGCAGGGGTTGTCGCCCAAGAAAATAGATGTCAAAAATCTTTTGGGTCAGACGGCCGCAGTTGTCTTTGAAAATGAGTTGGTAGCCATGGTGAGAATCGATGAGAGAAAAATCTCTCCGGTTCGTGTTTTTAATTTTGATTAAAAAAGGAAAATAAAGATGTCGATTTCTAATGAGAAAAAACAAGAATTGGTCAAAGCATATGGCTTGAATCCGAATGATACCGGTTCTCCGGAAGTTCAGATAGCAATTTGGACCGCTGAAATTAATAACCTGATTGAGCACTTCAAAACTCATGCCAAAGATACACATTCTCGTCTTGGTTTGATGAAGAAGGTTAGTCGTCGTCGTCACCTTTTGGATTATTTGAAAGGTAAGTCCGAAAGCAGATATCAGGATTTGATTAAAAAATTAGATCTTCGTAAATAAGATTGTAAGGTGCGCTTTATGCAATGTCTTAAGCCGAACTCCGATATCTCGATGATTATGAACGCGAAAAATATTCTTTGTCTTGATGTGTTGGATCGGATTTTGTTGTGGAGCAGAGAGCGCACTTTTTTACGACAAAATAAATTTTAGACTGCGGGGGAAATATGTTCCCGCGGTTATTTTTATAAAATCCTGCATGGGGCAGGTGAGGTTATATGGAAAAGAAAGGTAAAGAAATATGATCGAGTTTAAAGAATGCCGCAAAGAAATGGAATGGGGCGGCCGAAAATTAGTATTGGAAACAGGTAAAATTGCAAGACAGGCTACAGGTGCCGTACTTGTGACCTATGGAGAGACAAAAGTTCTTGCAACTGTTTGTGCTGCAAAAGAAGCAAAGGCAGATCAGGATTTCTTTCCTTTGACCGTTAATTATCAGGAAAAATATTATGCTACCGGAAAATTGCCGGGAGGTTTTGTAAAACGCGAAGGTAAGCCTTCTGAGCGTGAGGTTTTAATCTCTCGCTTGATTGATCGTCCGATACGTCCATTGTTTCCGGATGCTTTCAAAAATGAGGTACAGATTATTTGCACGGTTCTGGGGCATGATCAAGAAAATGATTCTGATATTCCTTCAATGATTGCCGCTTCGGCTGCTTTGGCGGTCTCTGGGATTCCGTTTATGGGACCAATAGCAGGAGCAAAAGTTGGTTATAAAAATGGTCAGTATATTTTGAACCCAACCATAGAACAGTTGAAGGATACTGACTTGGAATTGGTTGTTGCCGGTACATCCGAGGGTGTTTTAATGGTTGAATCCGAGGCTCAAGAATTGTCTGAAGAGACTATGCTTGGTGCTGTTATGTTTGGATTTGAAAGTTTCCAAGACGTTATTAAGCTGATTGGCGAGCTTAAGCAAGAAGCAGGAAAAGAAGTTTGGGAATCGCCTAAGTTTCCTCCGGAGTATGACGCTTTGTATGCTCGGATTGAAAAAGAATTCCGTCCTAAATTTGAGGAAGCCTTTAATGAAACGGACAAGCTCAAACGTGGTACTTTGGTTGGTCAGGCATCAGAAGAAGTCAAGGCTTCCATTGATCCTGAAAATGAGCTCGAGGTTCGCTATGTCGGGGACGCAATTGAGCAGTTGATGCACAGAGTTGTTCGCGAAAAAGTTTTGAATACGGGACATCGCATTGACGGACGTGATACCAAAACCGTACGCCCGATACAATGTCAAGTTGATGTGTTGCCAACAGCTCATGGCTCTGCTTTGTTTACTCGTGGCGAGACACAGGCCCTTGTTGTGACAACGCTTGGTACAGGAGAAGATGCTCAAATTGTTGATGGTTTGATGGATGAGTATAAAGAAGACTTCATGCTTAATTATAATTTCCCGCCGTTTTCTGTCGGAGAGTGTGGTAGAATCGGTAGTCCGGGACGTCGTGAAATCGGTCACGGAAAACTGGCTTGGCGTGCAATTCATCCGATGATGCCAAAAGATAAAGATGCATTCCCCTATACAGTTCGTGTTGTGTCTGAGATTATGGAATCAAACGGCTCTTCTTCTATGGCAACGGTTTGTGGTTCTACGATGTCTTTGCAGGCCGCGGGTGTACCTTTGGCCAAGCCGGTAGCCGGTATTGCCATGGGATTGATTAAGGAAGATGATGGTCGCATTGCTGTTTTGACTGATATCCTGGGTGATGAAGATCATCTGGGTGATATGGACTTTAAGGTTGCCGGAACAAAAGATGGTGTTACAGCTCTCCAGATGGATATTAAAATTACGTCTATTACCAAAGATATTATGAAAACGGCTTTGGCACAAGCTCATGAAGGGCGTATTCATATTTTGGGAGAAATGGCAAAGGCTATTTCGGAAGCACGTCCTCATGTTTCGGATAAGGCTCCACGTATTGTTGCAATTAAGATTCAGGTTGATAAAATTCGTGAGGTTATCGGAACAGGTGGAAAAGTTATCCGTGAAATTGTTGAAAAAACACATACCAAGATTGATATTTCTGATGATGGCGTCGTTAAGATTGCTTCCATGAAAAAAGAAGACGGAGATGCTGCTTTGGAATGGATTATGGGTATTGTGGCTGAACCTGAAGAAGGTAAAATTTATCACGGCGTGGTTACTAAAATCATGGACTTTGGAGCTTTTGTTCGTTTCCTTGGAACAACGGAAGGTTTGGTTCATATTTCCGAAATCAGACCGGAGCGAATTGCGACCGTTTCCGAATTTTATAAAGAAGGGGACCCAATTTGGGTGAAATGTATGGGGTCGGATAATCGTGGAAAAATTCGCTTGTCTGCAAAGCGTGTAAACCAAGAGACTGGAGAAGATCTCGAAAAATAATCTTTTTCAAGATGCATTGATTAAGACAGGTCGATATTATCGACCTGTCTTTTTGTGGACAGCAGGTTGATTTTAAGTTGACGCCCAAAGCATTTGAGAATTAATCTTCTTATACTTTTATAAGTATTAATTTTTTAAGAATTTGTCGGATTATAATAATTATTATACCATGGAAAATTTTAGCTCAAAAGCGATACTTGTTCTCTTTTTGGCATCTTGTGTCGCATATATTTATTTGCGGATTGTCTTTGCTGTCCGCCGAGCCAAAAAAATGAAAAGCCAGATAGTGATTGCCAGGGTTAAAACAGAGAAAGACGGAAAGTGGATTTGTAAGTTTTTTCTGTGCGGCAATCATAGTGGTTTTTTTCTCAAAAACCTTCAAGCGATAGAGTAAAAGCTCTGGTTGTCGGTTATGACGAAAAAAATAACATCTATAAGCTGGAAGAGCTCAAAGGAAGTATTTGAATTTGAGTTTTGTGTTTGGAAACAAGGTCTGCTTGGCGGACCTTGTTTTGTTTTTGCCAACTTAAAAAATTCTTGAAAAATCAAAAAAAAAGGTGTATGAGTCGACTCACCTGTTGCGGCACCCCTGGAGGCCAGGCAGGCGTGTTTTTTTTATATAAAGGAATTTTAATATGGTAAATATTACATTTAATGCTGAAAAGCGTGAGAAAGCAGGTAAGGGGGCAGCTCGTGCATGTCGTCGTGAGGGTCGTGTTCCTGCCGTTATTTATGGTGGAAAACAAGAAACAGTTATGATTTCTTTGCATCCGGTAGAACTGGAAAAAGCTTTGGATACTGTCGGTTTTTATGATGCGGATATTGAAGTTGTTTTGGACGGTAAAAAAATTAAAGTTTCTTGTCAGGATGTTCAATTCCATCCGGTCAGCGATGCTCCTATTCATGTAGACTTTTTGCGTAAATAGTTCGGGTTTTGAGCTGTTGATAAAGGATAAGTAAGGCGGTGTCATCTTTGTGCACAAATGGTGTACCGCCTTTGTCTTTGTTTGATTGAGAGATAGTTGAGCATCGTCCTGTTTGACAGGATTTTTTTATTTTGGGTGATGAATGTTTCTTGTTGTCGGTCTTGGTAATCCCGGAAATGAATATGTCGGAACTCGCCATAATGTGGGGTTTATGGTTGTAGATGAACTTGCTGCGGTATATGGTTTCGGTCCTTTTCGTGAGAAATTTGATGGCTTATTGGCAGAAGGTTCAATTAATGGCGAAAAGGTATATTTGCTGAAACCGCAAACTTATATGAACTTGTCTGGAAATTCTGTGGTGAAGGTTGCTCATTTTTATAAGATTTTGCCACAAAATATTGTTGTTATTCATGATGATATGGATTTACCTGTCGGAAAGATTAAGTCTAAAATCGGCGGGGGAAGCGGCGGACATAATGGTATAAAGTCAATTGATGCTGCTATTACGTCAGAATACAATCGAATTCGTATAGGGGTGGGGCATCCGCAAGGAGGCGGGGAGGCCGTGGTTAATCATGTGTTGAGTCGTTTTTCAAAGACAGATGCTGAGATGTTAGCTGCAGATATCGAAATGGTGGTCAAAAACATAAGCGTTTTGATTGAAAAAGGAGTAGCCGCATTTTCAAGCAGAATCGGTGAGTTATCAGTTAAAAAATAGGGAGCTTTTAAAATGGGTTTTAATTGTGGAATTGTCGGATTACCAAATGTAGGAAAATCTACTCTATTTAACGCGTTGACACAAACAATTGCTGCGCAGGCAGCAAATTTTCCTTTTTGTACCATTGAACCTAATACTGGTAGAGTGGCCGTTCCGGATGAAAGACTGGATAAGCTGGTAGAAATGGTTAAGCCAAAGTCTGTTGTTCCGACACAGCTTGAATTTGTTGATATTGCAGGGTTGGTTAAGGGGGCTTCAAAAGGTGAAGGACTCGGTAATCAGTTTTTGGCGAATATTCGTGAGGTGGATGCTATTATCCATGTGTTACGTTGTTTTGAAAATGAAAATATTACTCATGTCGAAGGGTCTGTGGATCCTGTGAGAGATGCTGAAATTGTCGAAACAGAATTGATGATTGCTGATCTTGAATCTTTGGAAAAACGGTTCGATCAGGCACAAAAAAAAGCTCGCGGCGGTGATAAAGATGCTATTCTTAATGTTAGTGTCATGCAGCCCGTGATTGAAGCCCTTCAAGCCGGAAAACCTGCTCGGACGGCTATGCCGGGAACAGAGAACAAAGATGCTTTGAAAGCATATAAAATGTTGCAATTGCTGACTTCCAAGCCAGTTTTGTATGTGTGTAATGTTGATGAAGAATCTGCTGCTTCAGGAAATGAATTTTCAAAGCGGGTGTTTGAGAAAGCTAAGGCTGAAAACGCGCAAGCAGTTATCATATCGGCAGAAATCGAATCCGAAGTTGCTCAGCTGGAATCTGAAGATGAAAAAAAAGAATTTTTGCATTCTTTGGGCTTAAATGAAACGGGGTTAACCAAAATTATCCATGCCGGTTATGATTTATTAGGTCTTCAAACTTATTTTACGGCAGGTCCAAAGGAAGTGCGTGCTTGGACTTTTCTTAAAGGTTCAAAGGCTCCTCAATGCGCCGGAATTATTCATTCCGATTTTGAACGTGGTTTTATTCGCGCAGAAACGATTTCTTATGACGATTATGTCAAATTCGGCGGAGAGCAGGCTTGTAAAGAGGCCGGAAAAATGCGCTCGGAAGGGAAAGATTATGTTGTTCAAGATGGAGATTTGTTGAACTTCCTCTTTAATGTCTGAGTAGTGGCTATATTAAATTTAGAGTTGATAAAATTAGTGTGAGGAGAAACTATATGCGTTTGGCTTTGTTTCAGCCTGATATTCCTCAAAATACGGGAACCTTGATGCGTTTGTGCGCTTGTGTGGATTTGTCGATAGATATTATTGAACCTTGCGGTTTTATTTTTAATGATAAAGCTATGCGTCGTGCCGGAATGGATTACTTGGATATGGTGGATTATCGTCGCCATGATTCATGGTATGATTTTTTGCAATATCGAGCATCTCATCCTGAAGAGTACGGGCGGATTGTTTTGTTGACAACTCATGCAAGCCAACCTTATGTTAAGTTCAAATTTGAGCAAAATGACATTATTTTGATGGGACGCGAATCTGCCGGAGTGCCGGAAGATGTTCATCAAATTGCTGATGCAAGACTGCTTATTCCCATGAATGAAAAAGCTCGTTCAATTAATGTGGCTGTTTCCGCGACAATGGTTGTTGGGGAGGCTTTGCGTCAGACACGCTGGAATGTATTATAAAATAAATTTTATCGTTCTTTGCCAACGTTCATAATTTCACGAGCAATCTTTTGTGCAGGGGAATATTTGTTTATTTCTTCTCTTTTGGCTTGGCGAGGTGCTGCTGTTTTGCCTTCGGCAAGCTCTTTTTTTGTAATAAATTCTTTAGAGAAAAACTCCTCTGCCTTGTAATTTTCCAGATGCTTTTCTACTTTTTGACGGCGTTGTTCCGGGGTTTGATCCGGTTTGGAGTTTTCGCTGCCATATTGAATATAGAAATTGATGGATAGTTTCATGGCGTCTTTATATTGATGTCGAGCCTGTTCAAGTGCTTTATGAGAGGCATTTTGAGACAGAGCTTCTTTGGCTTTTTCAATGGCATCGTTATCTCTGGTTTTTTTTGCTTCTTGCAACTCTTTAGTCAGCCTTTTGTAATCTTGATCATTTTGGGCGGCGGTTCGTGCTTTGTTGAATTCAGCTGCTTTCTTTTTTAAATCGGCCGCTAATTCTTTGCGTTTCTTGGGAACGTAGAGTTTTAATATTTGAGGATATTCCGGAAACTCTTTGAGATCTTCCAGTTGAGGTGCGTTATTCATTTTCATGTCTTTTTCCAGACATGCCAGGTAGAGTCTTGCTTTGAACTCGGGATGTTCTTCGAATTTACCAAAGTTTATCGATTTGAAGCCGAGATTTTTCGCTGTCTCGCATACTGTTCGGAAAGTTTGAATATCACCTTCAACAGCGACGGAATTTTTGGACGAGAAGATGATTTTATCGTCTCCGTCTCGAAAACAAAGTCGCTCTGGGTGTTCTTCATCTTCGTATTCTTCAAAATTAGTTTTTAGCTCTGTTTTGGCTTTTTTAACAGCTTCACGAACTTCTGCCTTCCAACCGTCGTCAGGTGTTGAATTATTGACGTTGTCATCAACATTAATATTGTCTTTGTTTTTCTTTTGGGGCTTGTATTCTGTTACAAAACGTGCTTTATCATCGCTTTTCCAAAATTCTTCCGTTAAAGAGAGCATGGATTCTAAGTCACTGTATGAGGCTTTGGTCAACAATTCTTGCAGTAAAATTATATCTGCCGTTTGGTTGTGGTTATTATGGTTCCCGTTTTGAATATCTTTGAGTGCCAAGCGCGCAAATTGTTGATCAATGCGGTGATGGCCGTCAATATCGTTATAGCTATAAAGCGGAGAGGTGTTACATGTCTTTTGGTAATATGCTTCAATAGAATCGGCATTCATAGCATCAAAAATGACTTTGCTACTGACGGTTGCACAATCAAGCCGGTTGGTAGGAGTTAGGGGATTGGGGTTAATTTTTATATTGTAACCTAGGGCGGAAAGAGCTTGTTTTATATCTTGTTTTACTTCTCCATATGAACGTGTGCCGCCAAATTGTTCAAATATATAGGCATTGTTGCCTTCAATCGCTAAAGTCATGGCGTGATTAACACCATAGTCAAGAGCGCCAATGGGAATAAAAATTTGTTTGTAGGGTTTGGAATTTTTTTTGATGGCGGCAAGTGTGGAGGTAAGAGCCTTAAGGTCGTTGCTCTTGTTGCCTTTTTTGATTGTGCGAGGAGAACACAGCAGAATATCGCATTTTGAATCTTTTTGTTCGGAAAGGGCCGTATTAAAAAATTCTTGGTCTCTTATTTCTGCGAAGTCACAGCAGTAGTATTTGGCTGTTTCACGCATGACATGCCCTAGGGCAATTTCTGTCATTCCTCCCTTATAGTAATCTGGCTTATTGGCTATAAAGTCCTGAAGTTCTGCGATTTCTCTTTGTTTGTCCCATGTTTTTCCATCGGCTGCTGCGGGTACAATCAGTTTAGGCATATTGGTTCTCCAAAAAGCGGTTTATGACATCATAATAACACAATCAAAACATTTTGTCTAATATTTTGTCATATTTAAAAAAGACTTTTGAATTCTTCCAAGCTTTTGGCTTGCAAATATGGGTTACAGCTTTTTTCTTGTTCTAGCGTGAAAGGTCCTGCCGGTAAACCTTGTTTTAGGTTTTGTTCTGCCAGAGATAGATATTTGCGGATTTCTTCATTGCCATTGTTGTACAAAAAGGCTTCTTGTGCGGCATGGAGTGTGTATTCGTGTCCGGGATAAAATAAAGTATTGTCGGGAAGTCGCTTTATCTTTGCTAAAACATTGTACATTTGCTGAGGCGTGCCTTCAAATAATCCGCCGATACACAGATTAAATAGAGTGTCTCCCGTAAAGAGAGCTTGAGATGAGGGAAAATACCATAAAATGTGGCCTTGCGTGTGTGCAGAGGCATCAATGATTTGAGCCTCAGATTGGCCGATGCTAAACGTTGTATCGGGGAGAACTCCTATATCAAAACCAGGAATTCGGTTCCGGTCGTTTTGGTTGCCGATGATTTTGGCTCCGTATTTTTCTTTTATAGTCAGGTTTTCATCTGTGTGGTCAAAATGATGATGTGTGTTTAAAATGTATTGCGGGCAAAGATTTAGTTGGGAGAGTTTTGTGATAATAGGCGCTGCTTCCGAGGGATCTATGACAGCTGAGGTGAGGGTTTCTTCATCAACTATGATGTAGCTATAGTTATCCATTGTTCCGGCACGGCACAAAACAGGGTGTATTTGTAAAGGCATTATAAATATTCCTCCGGATTTATTTCATCAATTTGTTCTTTTTCTATATATTGTTCGGCATAATCAAGGTAAACGCCGTTTTTTATGAATACTTCATATAAATCAGGGTCTAAATGTCCAGAATTTTTCATTTCTCGCATGATGTTTAGAACTTCGGAAAGTTTTTTGGGCTCTTTATAGGGGCGATCTCTGGCGGTAAGTGCCTCGAAAACATCTGCTATGGCCATAATTTTGGCGGGGATTGACATTTGATTACCTTTAAGACCTCGCGGATAACCCTTGCCGTCAACTCTTTCGTGATGGCAACCGGCATATTCGACAATGTTTGACAATTCTTTGGGAAAAGGTAATGCTTCCAGCATATTTATGGTTACTTCAATATGTTCATTAATCTTTTGACGTTCTTCCTCTGTGATGGTTCCTTGCGTCGTTTTTAGATTATATAGTTCACCACGATTATATTGCTCCACAAGTTGATCCGGGCGATCTTGTAAAAGTGTTTCTTCGGCTGGATGGGCATATAATTCTTTGTTTTTTACACGGTTGCGCTCTGCCCAAGAAAGTCCTAGCATACGATTAAAATAACGAGTGAAACGTTGTGTGGATATTTTGTCTAAGTGATCGATATCTTCTCTGGAGAGCTCTTTATCTCCTTTGTTGCATTCTGCTATAAAGGCAAAATCTTCTTCTAATTGTTTGACGCGCGCAACAAATTCGGCTTGTAGATTTTCTTTACTGTCTGTATTTGCCAGTCGCTTTTGCAGATATGTAATATGAGCGTCTCTTCGTAAAATTTCAAATCGGTTGCGAATTTCATGAATCCGGTTGTTGATGGTTTCAAGCTTGGTTGCTTTGTCAACAATGTATTCTGGCGTGGTAATCTTTCCACAGTCGTGTAGCCAAGAAGCAATATGCAAAGCGTACCAATCATCAGGAGAAAGATCAAATTCTTTCAAAGGCCCTTCTTGCTGCTCCACTGCGGCGGTTGCTAACATGCGTGTGATAATGGGAACTCTTTGACAGTGGCTTCCAGTGTATGGAGATTTGGCATCAATGGCTCGAGCTAAAACCTCAATAAAAGATTCCAGAAGTTGTTTATAGTCTGCACTGAGAATTCGGTTTTCAAGGAAAATAGTTATCAAACTGCACATTGAGATAAGTATATTTTGTATTTCTGCCGTAAATGCTATTATTTTGCCGGAGTTGTCTTTGGCATTTATAAATTGAACAACTCCTAGTAAGTTATCTTTACGGTCAATCAACGGAATATCAAGTACAGAAACTGTAGAATAATTATTTTCTTCATCAAATTTGGCGATAAAAGAAGTGTCAAGTTCCGATGTCATAAAAATGTTGGAGTAATTGACTATTTCACGATTGTAAGCACAAATTTCAGCAGGCCGTTTGGCCATTTTGTTTCGGATGTCAGGGACATGTACAGGAGGAAAAAAAACACTGTTTTCTATGGAGCTGTTTTGTGTTGCCTGCAAGCTGTTTATGCAAGAATAATTAAGAGACATATATTTATCCGAAGATACCTCAAAAAAGAAACGACCATCTGCATTGGCTGCATCTGCCGCCGCCGATAGGATGGCAATGATAACATCGTTGTTATCTTGCTTTTGCGAAACTTTTTTGCAAAGTTCCAGAATTTGGGATAAAATGATATCGTTATTGCTAGGCACTCTTTTCTCCTCGTGACTTAGAAAAAAGTGTAAAACAAAAAGTTTAAGAAAAATATAAAGCTAGCTGATTTTTGATACAAGATAACGAATATCTTCTTCACTTAATTCTTCATTGTTTGGCGTATATGTCAGAATACGCTCAATTACTTTGTGTGCAAAAGATTTACGATCCGTGTGTCCACAATCAAATTTTATCTCTCGAATGATTTTAAGAGCGCTAAATACCGCCGGAAACATAGTTTTGGGAATATATGCTTTGCGCAGAAGATTGCGTATCATAAAGTCTAGTTGGGTGTTAAATAAAATTTTGCGGACTTCAAGTATGGGCGTATTGGAAAGATAGACTATCGCATATTCAAAAAATTTAAGATCCCCTAGGCAGATTGCTCGAACAACCAAATTCGGAGTTAGTCTGTTGGATGTATATAGTTGATGTACAAGTTCTTCAATTTGTTTGTCTGAGCTATATTCTTCGGAAATGCGCAAAGTGGTTTTTTCTTTGACCTCTTCAACAATATCTGAGGCTAAATCTGCCGGAAGATTGTGCGAAAGTATCAGACGTTTCTTTAGTTCTTCGGATAATGAATTGGCTATTTTTTCAATAACTGAAGTCGGTAATTCGGTGCGGTAGACAAGTCTCTTTTGAATGTCTTCACTTTGTTGGTATTTTGCTAAAATGGAAGAAAATGTTTTTTCGTGTATTTCAGCTGTTTCATTAGAGATGAGAACGCCAACAACTTCTTCTGGACATTTTTCAACAATGTATTCTGATATTTCATTTGGTAAATTCAATCGTCCGGCGACCGCTTTTTGTTTGTTGATACTCGGCATGTTGAGAATCTTAATCAAATCCTCATTGCTTATATCCGGATAATATTGCAGAAACGGAGCGGCAACCGTGTCAACATCGTTTATAACTGCATCTACGATATCTTGAGGAAGGTTGTGACAGTTCTTAAGGCTGTCTGCCAGAACTTGGCGAACTTTAACCTCAACGTCACGAACCATTATCCGAAAAATGTCTTCGGCTAATTTCTTGCCGTTTGGCGTTACGGTACGACCATTGTAATAGACGCCGACTTTTTGTGCCACAACGGATTTTGTTGCATATTTAGGGTTGTCGGCAAGATTTTTGACGTCTTGTTTATTTAGTTCTGAGTTGTTCATGGCACTTCTTCTCAATAACTTTGTCTATTCTTTATAATAATATGGATTACTCTAAAAGGCTAATGACATTTTTGTTACATAACCAAAGCCTTAAGAGATTTGGGAAGTCGTTTCGTACTTATTGTACTATCCAAAGAGGATTTGTCAATTATATTAAGTTCATAGTAAGCAAGTGTGTATTGAAACATGCCGGCATAGTTCTTGAGCGGACTTTTCCATATTAGATATGGAGCCAGTATATTGCCAAAAGGAATGTTGTCTCGATAAAAAAATTCTTTGCGTATATCTCTCATATCTGCATATTTTAGTTCTGAGTTTAGGGAAAGTGCAAAATCCTTCATGGATGAGTATATGTCTGGATATGTTTTTATACGATATGTGTTATCTTCTTTTTCACCTATGGGCTTGAGCCCTTTATCCGTATGCCATACCAGCATTTTGTATAAAGAATTTCCTTCTTTGACAATGCGTGATGTTCCCCAATTGGTTTCTATTGCGGCAGCGGTTATTAATAATGAGGGGGGGATGAAGTCTATTTTCAGCAAGAGTTCTCGCAGTAGAAAACGGGTGCGTTCATCTTCTTTCAGACGTGTAAAAACGTCATATTTTTTTGCCAGCTCTTCTAATGTGAGTATTTCTTTTTTGCTCAATGTCTCATTTTGTTCAAATTTGTTGTTGAGATTTAACAATTGGGAGCGCTCTTGTTTGATTTCTTGGTTGAGTTTTAGGGCTAAGGGCGCAAGTATCTTTATAAACAGAGCGTTGCGTTCTTTTTCATCGGTTATTTTGTTAAAATCTTTGGGGAAATGCGATAAAAAAAGAGCCGGGTATTTATATGAGGGAAGCATAAGATAATCTTTTTCGCCATGATAGCCGTAAAAATCGTATAACTTCTTGAGCTCAGACGTTGTTACAGGTTTAAGATATAATTCCGCGCCAAAGGCTGAAATATTCCAAAAAATGCAGCAAAATAAAATCATTAGTGATTGTTTATTTAACAAGAGCTTCGTCTTCCGTAGTTTTGAGGTTGCGGACTTCTTTAATCTCGGGAATGTAGTCTTTGAGAATTTTTTCAACACCTTCTTTTAGAGTTACCATGGCATAGGGGCATCCTTTGCAAGAACCTTGCATTTCTACATAAACAATTCCATTTTGAAAATCTTTGTATACAATATCTCCGCCATCCTTTTTTACAGCCGGGCGTATTCTGGCGTTAAGCAACCCTTTGATTTGCCCGATGACATCAGCTGATGAGGCGGAAACTTCTTTGGAGACCATAACATCCTCTCCGGTTGCAAGATAATCCATAATTTCAGCCATAATCTGAGGCTTCAGGGTGTCCCAAGAGGCGTTTTCTTCCTTGGTAATTGAGACCATATCATTATTTATAAAAACAGAACAGATTCCCCCAATATCAAATAAATGCTCCGCTAAAGGTGATTTTCGTACGGATTTTGCATCTACAAATTCGGCCGAGCCTGATTTTAGAAGAGCTTGAGGTGCAAAAAAATTGATAACATTAATGTCCGGTGTTTGTTGCGTTTCTATAATCATACTAAATTCCTTATTGCGGTAGCTTAGAAAGATTTTGTGTCAATTGTAACAAACTTAACACAGCTCGGTCGGTGTATAAACCAATTACTGCCAAATGATTGGGGGCAAAAGAACTGTCTAAACTACCATTACGAATAATCAGGGGGGATAAGTGTGATGCGTCTTCAAGTGTTTTAAGAAGTTTGGTCCATGGTTGGTATGTATCATGAGCTACAATAATATCTTTGTAGTCTGAACCAAGAGCTTTGAGCATCATGTAATAACTATAGAGTTTGCCTTGTTGGTAATAAAATATATCGTCGGCCCTAGTGTCAAATATGTTGTCTGAATTTTCACGAATTTGACTTTCAAGAATGTTCATACTTTTTAACAAATTCTGTTGTATTTTGGTTAAGATATATTTTAAATCTTCCGGCCTTTTCATAAAGATTGTTTCTCCGCGGGAAAGAGAATCGTTATATTTAAGCAAACGTTTGCGCCCTCTGCGATATTGACTGTTGGATGAGGGAGCCGGTATTAATTTGTTTTGCGGTGAAAACATCCAGATTGTGGGAGGATAGTTGAGTAATTCGGCGGCATGTGTCAGCTGACTATTATCTTCAA
Source organism: uncultured Alphaproteobacteria bacterium (assembly GCA_944393685.1). GTDB lineage: Bacteria > Pseudomonadota > Alphaproteobacteria > RF32 > CAG-239 > CAZU01. The sequence continues at coordinate 77,269 of CALYAW010000001.1, read as the reverse complement.
CAGGAACGCGTTGTGACATGGCGGTGATGACTGTGTTTATACCAGAGATTAGCCCTGTTTGGAAAGAAGGCATATTGTCTAAAATAGATGCCGGAAAGAAAAAAGGTAGGTTGGGTGTCCAGATTTTATCATTAATTTCGCGCTTGATAAGATAGGCTGCAGAGGAAACAGTTGCCGAGCGGTTCTGGGTTAGAGGTGCTTCATAAGAAGTATCTGTGTCAATACTGTTTGTCATAAAGGCTCCGAGCGGATAGTATAAAACAAAAAGAAGCACAAAGACTAAAATCCCGAGCTTGGACCAAGAAGTTATATGCCTTTTTAAAAAGGCATATAGCGTCATAATGTTGGAACGTAAAAAAGACAATAACGATATTGATAGGCCAAGAAGTTTTTCCAGATAAAATTTTAGCATGCGGGTTTCCCTTTTTTTAGCAAATTGTGCAGTATTTCGCGCAAGTCCAGAATGCCTAATATTTTAGCGGCAAATACAAAAGTTGCAACACCCAAAATGCATAAAAACGTGAATATGCCAAGTTTAGGCATTAATGACAAATTGAGCCAGTTAAGGTATATATTGTTAAGCATGATTTGTGTCAATTCAAGCATTGCTCCCATAATTAAGGCTGCGGTTGTAATTTTAAGGCATTTTACAACCAAGGCAGAGCTAATATGCCAAAAGGAACGTTTTTTTAGGCCATGCAAATACTGATACAGGGAAACAAAAGCTGCAATGGTGGTTGCGGCGGCAATACCGACGTGGCCGAACGGTCTCATCAAAAGTATTGAAAATAATAAATTTGTTATGAAGACAATTATGCTGTATTTTACGGGGGTTTTGGTATCCCCGCGGGCGAAAAAGTTTGGTGCCAGAGCTTTGACCATGACATATGCCGGCAACCCTATTGCATAGGCGATTACGGCTTTGGATGTCATGTCTGTTTCAAATGCTCCAAACTTGCCGTGTTGAAATAAAATATTGATAATCGGTTCGGCTAAGATAATCAAGGCAACAGCTGCAGGGATTGACAAAAGTGCTCCATATTCAATAGCCTTGTCTTGTACGTGCTTTGCTTCGTCGGCTTCTCCTGATTTTAGGTGTCTTGAAAGAATCGGCAAAACAGCTACGCCGATAGCCGCTCCGACAACACCAAGAGGAAGTTGTTGTAAGCGGTTGGCATAATATAACCACGAAATGGCGCCCGTACCGACAAGAGACACGAGAATTGTGTCTACAACCATATTAATTTGATATACACCAGCTCCTAAAACCCCCGGAGCTATGCGTTTGAATAATGTTTTGATGGTTTGGTCTTTGATTAGTGTGAGTATGTGGAAATTGGGTTTTAGCCACACTTGTTGACGATGTAAGAAAAACATTAGCCATAAAATTTCCATAAAACCAGCAAAGGTTACTCCAATCGCAATGCCGTGTGCTGCTGTCGGGCTAAAAGGAACAAATACGAAAACAGAGGCTATCATCATTAGGTTTAGAATTACGGGAGCTGCTGCCGGAGCTGCAAATTTGCCTAGAGAGTTTAGTATGCCGGATTGGAAAGAAACTATGGATATGAATAATAAAAAGGGAAAAGTAATTCGAGATAAGGTTGTGGCTAATTCTATTTTTCCTCCGTCATTTATAAAGCCGGGAGCTAAAATTTGGACTACCAAAGGCATTAGAAATTCCATCAAAATAACAAAAATACCGAGAAAAAATGCCAGTACAGAAATCGCTTTGGCTGCAAAATCTATTGCATCTTGACGGTTCTCTGCAACAAGTTTTTGCGACAGCATTGGAACAAACGCAGAGGTAAAAGCGCCTTCGGCAAACAGGCTACGAAACAGGTTTGGCAGCTTAAAGGCAACAAAAAATGCGTCTGATATTAAGCCGGCGCCGAGGTAGTTGGCAAGAACCATATCTCGGAAGAATCCGGTAAAGCGTGACAATAAGGTAAAACCGCCGAAGGTGGCGATTGATTTGAATAAATTCATGATAAATTGTGACCTAAATGCATAATTAAGTAGATTTTAAGGGATTGTATATTATTATTTTATATAAAGAAAGTAAAAATTGTTGACAAATCTACGGAAATAGATGATTTTTGCTGTTGACAAAAAAAGATGCTTTTGCGATAATAGACAAAAGAAGAGCTGTTTTATTTATGGAGAATTGCTATGAATGAGATTGTACAAAGATTTGAGGGAGATAATATCAAAACTCAGCACAGCGGAAAAGGATCTGTTTTCTTTTCTGTTCCGGGATTTTCTTTTGGATTGAGCGCAGAATATTCAAAAACGTTAACTTCGGGCGGAAAAACCAGAGATGTCAATGGAAAAGCGGCAGGGCGCATTGGCAAAAATGTTGAAAATGTTGAAGCCGCTCAAAAGGTGGCAAAGATGGCTCGTACTCAGTTAAGAGGCAAAGCTTCAAAATAGAACTTCTTCTCCATAAATATTAATAAAAACTCCGGAATTTTTCCGGAGTTTTTATGTATGAAAAATCTCGTTTGGTAAACACGGGATTTTTGCATTTTTATTTTTCATCCGGTTTTTGACGACGTCGCGCGATAGGATCCAAAATCCTTTTGCGCAGACGTAATGTTTTGGGGGTTACTTCTAAAAGCTCGTCTTCTTGAATGTAGGACAATCCTTGTTCAAGCGTCAGTTTACGGGGCGGTACAAGATCAATCGCCTCGTCTTTGCCTGCTGCACGAATATTGGTCAACTGTTTTGCTTTGCAGGGGTTGACTTCCAAATCATTGGGTTTGGTGTGTTCACCGATAATCATGCCAACATAAACCGGAACACCGGGATCAATAAACATTGGGCCTCGATCTTGTAATTTCCATAAAGAATAAGCAATAGCCGTGCCGCTTTCTGAGGAAATTAAAACTCCGTTACGGCGGCTGTCTATTTCTCCTTTGTAGGGTTCATAGCATTTAAAAAGTCGGTTCATGACACCGGTGCCGCGTGTGTCTGTCAGAAATTCTGAGTGATATCCAATGAGGCCTCTTGACGGGGCATTAAAAATCAGGCGGACTTTGTTTCCTACTTGCGAGGGAATCATTTCAATCATTTCTGCTCGGCGTTGTCCCATTTTTTCGACGACGGTACCGGAATATTCCTCATCAACATCAACTACAACTTCTTCTATCGGTTCCAGAAGCTGATTGTTTTCATCTCGTTTCATTAAAACTCGCGGGCGGGAAATGGAAAGTTCAAATCCTTCGCGGCGCATGGTTTCAATTAGAACACCAAGTTGTAATTCTCCGCGACCGGCAACTTCAAAAGAATCCGAGGTGTCTGTTCGCGAAATCTTTAAGGCAATATTACCTTCGGCTTCTTTGCACAGACGATCCCATATCATACGAGAGGTTACTTTATCTCCCTCGCGTCCTGCCAAAGGAGAATCGTTGATTGAAAACGTCATGGCGAGTGTCGGAGGATCAATGGGTTGAGCATGGATTGCTTCGTTAATATCAAATGCGCATAGAGTATCTGCTACTGTTCCCTTAACAACGCCTGCAACAGCCACAATATCTCCGGCGTGGGCTTCTTCAAGAGCTTCTCGATTAAGGCCTCTGTATGCTAAAATTTTACTGATACGAACGCGTTCAACTTCTTTGTTGTCACCGTTTAGAACTTTTACGGTATCATTGACATGCAAGGTACCGGATTGAATTTTTCCCGTGAGCAAACGGCCGATAAATTTGTCTGCTTCCAGGGTGGTGGCTAGCATTGAGAATGGTTTGTCTGGTTCACAGGCCGGTTCCGGAACATAAGATAAGATTAGTTCAAATAACGGGCTTAAATCTTTTTTCTCATCTTCAAGTTCTTTTACTGCCCAGCCATTGCGTCCCGATGCGTAAAGAACTGGGAAATCAAGTTGTTTGTCGTTGGCATCTAAGCTGACAAACAAATCGAAAATTTCGTTCAAAACCTCGTCGCAACGCGCATCGGCTTTGTCTGCCTTGTTGATAACAACAATCGGGCAAAGACCAAGTTTGAGCGCTTTTCCCAAAACAAATTTGGTTTGAGGCATGGGGCCTTCTGAAGAATCGACCAATAAGACAACGCCGTCTACCATTGATAAAATTCGTTCTACTTCACCTCCAAAATCAGCGTGACCCGGGGTGTCAACAATGTTGATGTGTGTTCCCTTCCAGTTCACAGAGGTGCATTTTGAAAGAATTGTAATTCCGCGTTCTCTTTCCAAATCGTTGCTGTCCATTACGCAGTTTTCAACTTTTTGGTTGTCACGAAAAGTTCCGCTTTGTTTTAAGAGACCATCAACCAAGGTTGTTTTGCCGTGGTCAACGTGTGCTATTATGGCAATGTTTCTCATATTCATGTCTATTATTCCTTTAAGGGTCTTACAGCAGGTTTGTGTTGTCTTGCTTGTTCTGCTTGTTTTACAGACCTATATTCAGCACGGATGTTATATAAAATGGAAAACATCGTGCTTTGAAATATTTTTATGTTGTAAATTCGCCTTACAATACTCTTTTGAATTTAAATTTCAATAATTTAGTTCAAAAAAAATATCTTTTTTTGAAATTTGGACAAAAATGTTTGCTTTCGGATGAAATTTATTTATAATGTTTCTATCTTTCGGTATTTATTTAAAACTTATTAGATTATGGAAAATTTACATTTGTTGGTTGCCGGTTTGATTTATCTGCTGGGGTTGGTTTGTTTTTTGGGCTATGTTGGACAAAAAACGTCATGGCATCGCGGAGAATCTCTTCAAAAAATTAAGCAGAGAGTCTTTTACATGATATGGGTGTGGGGACTTGTATGCGCCGGTATCGTAAATTGGGGCGAAGGATTGCCGTTTGAATTTATGGTCATTTGGGCGATTATTTTCTTCTTTGCCTCATGGTTTATAAAGGAGGCGATTTTTAAGATCGTGCACGCAATCCGTCGATGTCGATATTTTCGTCGTTACCGACATTAGAAATTTTTATGAAAGAAAAGGAGTTCTTTTTAAAAGAACTCCTTTTTGCTATGCCTTTTTGCCATATGAAAGAAGTTTGTTACGAACAAAACCCCTTAGGCTGACTTCCGGTCTGGCACCGTAGTGTGTAATGATTTCTGCGGCAGCAATAGAGCCAATCATGGCGCATGTACCGAGGCTACGCTCTTGCGTCATGCCATAAAGAAAGCCCGCCGCGTATAAGTCTCCGGCACCAGTCGTGTCTACTACATCTTCGTCAGGAACTTTTTCTGCTTCGACAAAGGTCTTGGTCCGTCCGTTAACAACAACTGATCCCTTCTGGCCACGGGTAATGGCTGCAATTTCTACCAAGGGCTTAATCTTATCCAAGCTTTCATAAAAATCTGTTTCACAAAAAAGTGCCTTGATTTCATCTTCGTTGGCAAAAAGAATATCTACATCTTCGGTGATAAAATCAAGAATATTATCTCTGTTGCGTTCAATGCAGGTAGTATCAGAGAGTGTAAATGCTATTTTACGGCCGTATTTATGCGCGATTTTGCATGCTTTTATCAATGCGTTGCGACAATTTTCCACATCCCAGAGGTAACCTTCAATGTAGGTTATTTTGCCCGCTTTAATAACATTTTCATCTATATCATTTTCTGTTAAATGGGTGGCTGCTCCAAGGTATGTAAACATAGAGCGTTGAGCGTCCGGTGTTACTAAAACAATGCTTCGACCGGTAACAGGCCCTTCTTCAAGCGGGGGGGTGAAAAAGTCAACTCCTGCCGCGCCAATATCTCGGGTGAACTCTTGTCCGAGCTCGTCATCGTGTATCTTTCCTATGAAAGCGGGCGCTCCCCCTAGTGAGGCGAGACCGGCTACAGTGTTGGCTGCAGAACCGCCTGGAACTTCTCGTTCGGGTACCAAATCGGCGTATATCTTGCCGGCGTCGGCTGCATTAAGTAAGGTCATACAGCCTTTGGATAAGTTGCGTTCTTTTAAAAATCCTTCCCCCACTTTTGCCAATACATCAACAATGGCGTTGCCGATGCCAACTACATCATAATACGTGGTTTCCGTTTTGTTTATCATTTTTTGTTCCTTGATTTGTTGGAGCTCTATTTGTCTTGTACAATCTAATTCATAAAAAAAATAAGTTCAATCATAAAAAAAGGCCTCTTATCAAAGAGGCCTTGGTATCGGATAATGGAAACTTATTCGTTTGCATTAGGCCAGTTTTTGGCGTTCTCAGCGTTGAATTTGATCCATTTTTCATCAGCTTCATCTTCTGTGGTGATAGCTTCTTGCGGGCATTCAGAAATGCAAACACCGCATTCAATGCATGTATCTGGATCAATAACCAACATGGTTTCGCCTTCATGGAAAGCATCAACCGGGCATACATCAGCGCAAGATTTGCATTTTACGCAAGCGTCATTAACAACAGAGGCCATATTTATTACTCCATATATTTTGTTAACAAAAAATCTCCTTTAATTTAGACCGATTATTAAATAAATCAAGCATAATCTTGCAAAAGAGCAAAAGAATCTCTAAATAAGCAGTAATAAAAATGCAAAAACGGAGAAATAACATGTCTGATAAAATGTCTTTTCAAGCAGATGTTAGTAAAATGCTTGATATTGTTGTAAATTCCCTTTATTCGGAAAAACAGATTTTTTTGCGTGAATTGATTTCCAACGCTTCGGATGCTTGCGATAAACTCAAATATTTGGCTTTGACAAATCCCGGTCTTGCTAAAGATTCCGGACAGCTCAAAATTAAGATACTGGCAAATGCCAAAGCAAATACTTTGACCATATCTGACAATGGTATTGGCATGAATAAGGATGACTTAATCAAACATCTGGGTACAATTGCAAAGTCCGGAACTGCAGAATTTGTTAAAAATGCGGCTGATAACGGTAGTATATGTGATTTGATTGGGCAGTTCGGTGTCGGTTTCTATTCCGCTTTTATGGTGGCTGAAAAAGTTGAGATAATTACTCGACGAGCAGGCGAGGAACAGGCTTGGAAATGGGTTTCTGACGGCTGTGATGGTTTTGAAATAAGTGAGACGCAAAAAGATGTTAACGGAACCGATATTAAATTATTTTTGAAGAAAGATGATAAAAACTATACAGATACAATTTATTTACGCCATATTATCAGGACTTATTCTGATCATGTCGAATATCCTATTGTTCTAGAGTTAGGCGATGCCGGTGAAGAAACCGTGAATACAGCTTCGGCTTTGTGGACACGTCATAAATCAGAAATTACAGAAGAACAATACAAAGATTTCTATCATCATGTTTCTAAAAATTTTGATGATCCGTGGCTTACTTTACATTTTAAAGCTGAAGGAAATATTGAGTATACTGGTCTGTTGTATGTTCCTTCGGCAGCGCCGTATGATTTGTTTCAGCCAGACAAAAAAAACGGATTGAAACTCTATGTGAACAAAGTATTTATCAGTGACAAAGTAGAAGAACTGATGCCCAATTATCTACGTTTCGTAAAAGGGGTTATCGATTCAGCGGATTTGCAATTGAATATTTCTCGTGAGATGCTGCAACACAGCGCCTTGATAGAAAAAATTAAACATGGAACCGTGTCGCGCTTATTAAAAGAGCTCAAAAAACGTATGAAAAATTATGATGATTATATTCTTTTTTGGAAAAACTTCGGTATTGTTTTAAAAGAGGGAATATATGAAGATTTTTCCAATCGGGAAGAAATCGCCGCTTTGAGCTATTTTTACTCTACCAATGACAAAGATAAATTGACAAGTTTGGATGAATATATTGCTCGAGCCAAAGAGGGGCAAAAAACTATTTATTATATTACCGGTGACAATATTGAGGTGTTGCGCAATAATCCTCAACTTGAGGCATTTGCCGAAAAAGGAATTGAAGTTTTGTTAATGAATGATCCGATTGATGAGTTTTGGCCTCAAGTGTTGCCTAATTATAAAGGATTTGTTGTCAAACATATTGCTCTGGCAGACGATATGAGTTTTGAACGCACTGAGCTTAAAGCCGATGAAGGAAGCCTTAATAAGCTGATGGAATTTATGACTGATTGGTTTAAGGCTGAGGTCGGAAAAGTGGTTACAACTGAGAAACTTACAAAGTCTCCCGTAAGTTTGAAAGTTGAAGATGGTCAAATGAGTTTGCATTTGGAGAGATTAATGCGGACTCATCAACAACAAACAGCTTTTGCCAGCACCAGAATCTTGGAAATTAATCCTTATCATCCATTGATTATCAAATTGGCTGAGTTGAGCTTGGATGAGGCTCAAAAAAATGTGGTTGAAGATATTTCAAAATTATTACTTGATGAGGCTAAAATTGCTGAGGGAGAGCCCGTATCCAATCCATCGCAGTTTAATGAGAAACTTAGCGAATATATTTTGAAAGCGATTTAGTCTTATTAAAAAGAGCCCTTTATAACAAAGGGCTCTTTGCTATTATCTTTCAATTTCAGGGCGGTGATTGGCTTTTCGATGGTCAATGAGAAGTTTTAGAAAAAATCCCACAGCATTAAGAGATTGTTGTGCTTCTTGAGGAAAAATACGATTTAGACGAATCATAACTTCTTCTTTATTGTCGTAGCCTAAAGTATGTGCTCCCAGAGCATCTATTAAATCGCTGAAATTATCAAAAATGGCTATACCGGTCACTTCACACTCAATTCTTTCTCCGGTGGATGCGTTTTGCATTTCTAAAGTATCGTGAATTTTGACTTGTTGTGCTTTTTTGTCAAATAGGTGAACGCCGATTTTGCGTGAACCGCTTTTTATCTTGTTAAAAGAAAATTCATGTATAGTGATTTGATACTTCATATCTTTTTCTCTTTAATGACATCTTATTATAGCAAATGCTTTATAAATGTCTATAAATTTAAAGAAATGTTATTCTTGAAAATTATTTGTTCTTGGCGAATATTTCGGATAATTTAAAACACAAAAACGACCACATAGGTCGTTTTGATATTGATGGAGCGGGCGAAGGGATTCGGACCCTCGACATCAACCTTGGCAAGGTTGCGCTCTACCCCTGAGCTACGCCCGCATTTGTAGAACGAGATACTTAATAACATAGTCAAAAAAAATTGCAAGTACTTTTTTTGTTTTTTTTGCTTTTTATTATTCTATGAAGTTAGAGGAGATTTCCTCAATATTTGTTGAGGTATCGTTTATGATGACCTCTTGCGTTATTAGACGATTACGCATTAGAAGAATGACAAAAATAATTACAGCCATAATTTTGAGGAGAAGGATTATTTTACGGTTTCCGCTGAAAGGGATATGGTGAGCGCCGTTCCTGATAAATAAAATTTCCCCGAAAGCCCAAGTTGCAGTAATGAGCATAGGAATATACAAAAACCAAGGTGAAATTATGGTTAAAGTAAGTTGGACCAATGCCCTTCCCCAATAACCGGCGTAAAAATTATGTAGTCCTATTGTTCCAAAAAACCACCCTAGCAGTATGTATATTATACCATTCTTGGCATGAGACGGATCTTCTCGTTTGAGAAGCTGAGCGGCTAATCTTTTTTTCTCGTCAATATATTCTTCTTCTGTAATGTGTCCGTTGTCTTTTAGTTGTTTGAGTTTGTCGGCATCCAGCATTGGTCTGTCTCCTGATTGGCTTGATTCTAAATATAAATGTTTTTTATAATTTTCCAAGCATAAAAAAACCTCCGTTTTTAGCAGAGGTTTTTTTGTGACCTGTGAGCTTTTTAGAAACCCATGCCGCCGGGCATTCCAGCTGGGGCTGCCGCACCACCGCAATGGCAATCTTTTTGCGGGGCTTCGGTGACCATGGCTTCTGTTGTGATTAGCAAACCTCCAACAGAAGCTGCATCCTGCAAAGCCGTGCGGACAACTTTGGTCGGATCAATAATACCGGCTTTAACCATGTCCGTATATTCTCCGCTTTGGGCATTGTAACCATAGTTAGCATCATTGCTTTCTAACAGTTTTCCGGCAACAACCGCTCCATCAACACCTGCGTTCTCGGCAATTTGACGAATGGGAGCTTGTGTTGCTTTGCGAATTATCTCAATACCGACTTTTTGGTCTTGGTTTTCGGGTTTGAGAGAATCCAGAGCTTTGCCGGCATAAAGAAGGGCGCATCCGCCTCCGGCAACTACACCTTCTTTGACTGCTGCACGAGTAGCATTCAAAGCGTCATCAATGCGGTCTTTCTTTTCTTTAACTTCTACTTCAGATGCTCCGCCAACTTTAATAACGGCAACGCCGCCAGATAATTTAGCTAAGCGTTCCTGTAATTTTTCCCGATCGTAATCTGAAGAGGTGTCTTCAATTTGCTTACGAATCTGGTTAGCGCGAGCTTCAATCAGATCTTTTTCTCCGTCGCCGTCAATGATGGTGGTATCATCTTTAGAAATTTCAACACGCTTTGCCGTACCTAACATGTCGAGGTTGACATTTTCTAGTTTTAGACCCAGTTCTTCGGAAATAACTTGTCCTCCGGTCAAAACAGCGATATCTTCAAGCATTGCCTTGCGGCGATCACCAAAACCAGGAGCTTTGACTGCACATACTTTCAGACCGCCTCGAATACGGTTAACAACTAAAGTTGCCAAAGCTTCACCCTCGATATCTTCTGCTACAATAACCAAAGCGCGGCCAGACTGAACGATTGTTTCAAGAATCGGAATCAATGGTTGTAATGTAGAAATCTTTTGGTCATATAAAAGGATATATGGAGCTTCATATTCACAGGTCATTTTATCCGGATTGGTGATGAAGTAAGGTGAAAGATAACCGCGGTCAAACTGCATTCCTTCAACAACATCAAGCTCTGTCTCAAGACCTTTGGCATCTTCTACCGTAATAACTCCTTCATTGCCGACTTTTTCCATAGCGCGAGCAAGATATTCTCCAATTGTGCGGTCTCCATTGGCTGAAATTGTTCCGACTTGAGCAATTTCTTCAGATGTTTTAATGGCAACAGAGCGTGATTTTACATCGGCAACAACAGCTTCGACGGCCATGTCAATACCACGTTTTAAATCCATCGGATTCATGCCTGCTGCTACGGCTTTGCAGCCTTCTTTAATGATCGCCTCTGCCAAAACAGTTGCCGTGGTGGTGCCGTCACCGGCTTTGTCTGCGGTTTTTTGGGCAACTTCTTTTACCAGTTGGGCGCCCATGTTTTCAAATTTATCTTCCAATTCAACTTCTTTGGCAACGGAAACTCCGTCTTTTGTAATTTTGGGGGCTCCGTAAGATTTGTCTAAAATAACATTGCGTCCCTTGGGGCCTAATGTAACTTTAACTGTTTTTGCCAGTGTCTCAACGCCTTTGAGCATTTTTGCACGTGCGTCGGTGCCAAATTTAATATCTTTTGCGGCCATAATATTTTTCCTTTCTAATTTTCTACAATTGCTAAAATATCAGCTTCTTTAATGATTAGGCGTTCTTCTCCGTTAATCTTGATTTCGGTGCCAGACCATTTGCCAAACAAAACTTTGTCACCTACTTTAACGCTCATAGGTACTATTTTTCCATCCTCAGCCCGGAATCCGTTGCCAATAGCTTCTACAATACCTTCACTGGGTTTTTCTTTGGCCGTGTCGGGAATGATAATCCCTCCGGCTGTTTTTGTGGTTTCTTCAAGTCTTTTTACCAAAACGCGGTCATGCAATGGTGTAACTTTCATCTCTTTTTTAACTCCATTTGGTTATAGTATTTTTATCTATTTGCTTAGTTAGTTATTCAAAATTGCGATGTCAAGTTGATGTGTGTATTTTTTGTTATATTTTTGCAAAAAAAAAGAGCTCTCAAACGAGAGCTCTTTGAAAATAATGCTATTTTCTCATGTCCATAATTTGAAGTATGGCGCTTGTAACAAAGCTGACGAGTAGTAAAAATGAAAATACTACAACGATGCCAAAAAACAGCCAGGCATGTGGAAAAACAAGCATGACAGGACGTGCAATGGCCGATGCCCAGCCGTCAAGCGTAAAGACCTGCAATAATGTGAACATTGATGAGCCTAGGTTGGCAAAACTGCCGAAAACATCCCCATATAAACTCATGGCAATAATTGCAAAAACATAGAAAAAGACTGCAAAAATGCCTAAAAAAGCCGCAAAAGTCGGTAATAAGGCAATAAAGACATCAACAATGTCGTACATGCGTGAAAATTTATGAATGTATTTGAGTAGTCTGAACAGACGGAATGTTCGTAAAACGATGAAAGCACTTGTTGCCGGGACAGAGGATATGGCAACGATGATTAAATCAAAAATATTCCATCCCGAGGTGAAAAAATTCTTTTTAAGAGCATAAATTTTGAGGAACATTTCAACAATAAATATGCCCATAAATAAACGGTCAAGCAAAAATAGTCCGTTTGAGAAATAAAATCCCATCGTACCAGAGGCTAAAAATCCGATGATAACGGCATCTAGCAAAATAATGCTCATGATGAAAATATCAAAATTGAAACCGGAGACCAATTTGGCTAAACGTCTTTGGTCATCTTTGTAGTACAATTTGCTGCGGATGTTTTTTGTCAGCTTTTTGAGCTTGGATGATTGGGGCTCGGGTTTGGTTTTAGATTTTGTGACCATAGCTTTGTTCCTTTTTTGAAAAGTTTAGGACATTTTAGCTCAAAAAAAACAGATTGCAATAATAATTGCCGAAAATGCAATTGCAGGTCCGAAAGGACTTGATTTTTGCTTCTTTATAAAAGAGATAAACAACTGCGAGATAGACGCTAAAAGAATACTATACAGCAGGCATTCAATCCCTAGCCAAGAACCAACGGCAGCCAACAGTTTGATGTCTCCGCCTCCAAACGCGTCTCGGTTCTTCCAGACCAAAAATAAAGCTGCAAGAGAGGGGATAAAATATCCGGCTGCTGCGCCAAGTGCGCTGTCGGCCGCAATCGTAAAACCGAAATTCCAACTGCTGGCAAAAAAACCCAATATAAGTAAAGGAACAGTCAAAATATCGGGCAGTAAGTACATTCGCCAATCAATTTCGGCAAGAAGCAGAAGAAGAAAAAGAAAAGCCAATTTCCATCCGATATTTTCGTAACCAAAGTGTTGTATGAATGCATAGCTGAGAGATGCAGAGATTATTCCACTCATCAGTGAGCGCCATAAATAAGTCTTGTATAAAGGAGATTTTATCAGTTGTTTGGCATTGGCAGACGGTTTGAAGATTTGGAATATGGCATAGGCAAATGAGGCAGGCATAAATTTTGCAAATCGACGAGCCATGTACGGGATGAAAAGACCATATGTAAAAGCAAATAAAATATAAAACATTAATCTCTCCTTTGGTTGCTTGGGATGATATTAAATTATTTTGATTAATAAATTAATAATCCTAACCTTTTTTAAGTAATTGAGAAGATATAACTATAAATCATAGTATCTTTATTTGAGAAGGAATCGGACATATGAAAAAAGTTTTGGCTTTTGATATCGGTGGGACTAAAATCGCCTATGCGATTATTGATGAAAATGGTAATTTTGTGAATGATGTGGTGAAAGTTACAACCCCTAAAACGGCTGAAGGAATTTATGATTTTTTTAAGACCGTGGTAAAAGGTTTGGAAGCAGAAGTGGATGGGGTTTCTATTGCGACAGCAGGTGCTGTTAATAATGAAAACACAAAAATTATAAGCCACGTCGGAAATTTGCCCGAAGGATATAATCAGCTTGATTTTATGGCTTTGACGGATAAGCCGGTCCTGTTGGAAAATGATGCGAATTCAGCTGCTTGGGCAGAATATAAATCGGGAGCGGCAAAAGGCTCAAAACATGCAGTGGTGTTAACTCTCGGGACCGGCGTCGGTTCGGGAATTATTGTTGATGGCAAACTTCTTAAAGGAAAATCAGGAGCAGCCGGAGAGATGCATGTGCGCTTTGATGATAGGCATAATCGGAAATGTACCTGTGGGTTGTGGGATTGTTTAGAAACTTATGTATCAGGAACCGCTTTAACCGCGGATGCAAAACTTTATATGGGACAAGATATGACAAGCTACGATGTTATTCGCGGGTTAAAAAATGGTGATGAAAAAGCCAAAGAAGCGTTTGATCATTGGCAATCACATCTCGAAAATACGTTAGTCTTGATGGGGAATATTTTTGATCCGGAAATAATTGTTCTTTCCGGCTCCATGGCTCAGTTTGTTGAATATGATAAACTTAATCGGCAGGCAAATGATGATATTCTAACCCAGCCGTTTACCCTTAAGCAGGCTAAATTTGAAAATAATGCGGGAATGTTGGGGGCTGCATTGTTGTTGTTTGATCGTTTGAAGTAAAGAGGCGCTATGATCGATTTAATTGTATGTTTGTTGCTGCTTTTGGGAATTTCTGCTTGTGTGGCAGAAGTTTATTTTGTGGTGGCTTATATGCATTCTCGTTTTGGAGAGTTTCCTCCTTTTTTTCCTTCTTTCGGAAAAATGAAAAAAGTATGTTTGGAAGAAGCTGAACAGATTTTGCGTCAGTCTCAAAAAACTTTAACGATTGTAGATTTGGGATGCGGAAGCGGTAGCTTACTTATTCCGTTGGCAAAAAAATTTCCTCAACATCGTTTTATTGGTTATGATTGGGATGTTGTTCCTTATGCAATAGCTTCTTTTCGTGCTCGGCATATTGTAAATGTTGAGCTATTTTGTGCTGATTTTACTCAGGCTGATTTGAGTGAGGCAGATGTCGTATTAATCTTTGGAGGAAAAAAGTTATTTGCACAGTGGGGTAAGAAATTTGTAGAAAGTTTAAAAAACGATGCGGTCATCGTTTCGGAGGCTTTTCCTATTACGCAGCTTGTTCCTGAGAAAGAAATATTAGCGACCTCATATGGAATGGCGTTAAAAGTATATACTTATCGAATAGCTAAAAAAACGCTTGCAAAATCGAAAGAAAATCTTTAATACTTAGCCAGACAAATTGTGGATGAGTGGCAGAGAGGCTGAATGCGCGCGACTCGAAATCGTGTATACGGGGTGACTCGTATCGGGGGTTCAAATCCCTCCTCATCCGCCATTTTGATAAAAAAGACGCTTGGGAACAGCGTCTTTTTTCGTATTCGGCGGAAATACGGGCTTTGCCGGCGGTTGACATCGCCAAAATGACTATGGTAAGCTTGTTTTATATTGGAAAATGCAAAATTTTTGGCACTTACATACATTGCCGAATTTGGGCGAGTCACTTCAGCCCTTAAAATTCACCATCTAGAAGCTTCTGTAATTTAGCATTTATATCGTGATTGTTGTTAGAATTTTTTGCGGCTATATCGAGAGCTTTCCAATAATTAGATGCGAGATATTCTGCAATATTACGGGCTTCAACAAAAAAAGTTGGGAGCGATGATAGAACAATCAGGTATAGTTGTTCTAAAATATGAATTGATCCACTAACAATGAACATAAAATCATTATAATAATACATTGCTTTATCTCCATCTAAAAGATTATGACACAAAGCATCTCGAAATTCTTTTATCCTTTTTGTTTCTTCTGAGTTGAATAGCTCATCGTAATCAGCTTTTAATGCAGCTTTCTCTTTTTCAGACAAAAGTGAAAAATCTGGTTTCGTAGCTAATTTAACAATAGATTCAATTGTGATTTTGTTTTTACTTGAAGGTTCAATTAACTTTCTAACAGAAATCATAGCTCTTTGCTGAAAAGCATAAAAAGTGTATCGAAACATAAAGGTATTTTTGTTTTCCTGTTTGTATGCCTCAGGAAACATAAGCATATAGGTATCAATTAGTGCGTGAATAGTTGCACTGCACATAATCTTTAGCTGGTTTTGAAGTTGTTGATAGTATTGTTTTTGAATCTCACTCATTTTCTTATCCACAAATTTTTTGCCATAATGAATGATATTCTGAAAAATTTTTAATGTAAATTAGGCTATTAAATAGCTAACATCTTTTCCTGCTCGTCAAAGCTCAGGTTTTTAGAGGCGATTTCGAAGAGTGTTTGAAGGTTAAAGGTTAAAATTCCATCGAGAAGTTGATTAATTATTCTTGGTGAGAGGTAGGCAAGATTTAGGTATTTGTAGATGGTTCGTTTTGACATTTTCTCTTGTTTTGCTATGTCATCGGTACTTAGTCCCTTTTCGTAGAGTTTCTTAAATTTCCAAGCATAAGCTAAGGCACGGACAATGAGGCGATTGTTATCATTGATACTCATCAGTCCAACCTTTCCGGCGTTATAGACATTGCTTGATAGTCCGCGGTTGATGATTACCGGTTTTTCATAGATGATTTGATTGTTGGTATTGTCGGCTATAAAGTCTAATGGATTGTTATTTTCGTTTAACGCATTGCCTGTATAAGCTGATAGAATTAAAGGATTGGTGTTAAAAAAGAATGTTAAGCGATCTTTTTGATAAATTATTTTGTTAACAAAGTTACGGATAAAGTTGCGCTGCTTTAAATAGTCCATATCTGCAAAATTTATTAACTTTAAAGTAAGTGAACTGTCTTTGTTTAGTCCATTGAGATTGCTGTCAAGAATTTCGCTTATTGCATCTTTTGTAAGTTTATCAATTTGCTCTGTTGGTAGGAATAAACCTTTTATTGCGTAATAATGGCGTTTTGTACTTTTCTTTTTGCTGTTTGCTTGGTTGCTAAAGGCGGTTCCTTCTGTGTTAAACAGCTTTCCGGTAAGTAAATTATTATTTGGCACATGATTGGGATTTTTGCATTTATCATTTTCTTTCAGCTTATTTTGTACCTGCTCCCATAATTCTTTGGAGATAATTGCTTGATGGTGTCCTTTGAAAGTTTGCCCTGTTTTCTTGTTTTCAATTAAACCTAAATATATTTTTTCATGCAATAACCTATGTAAGGCCGATGTTTTTAATGGTTTTCCACCTTTCTCAACACCTTTATTTGTCATCCAATGTTTATGAGTAATTCCTTTGGTTTGGACAAAGGTTTCAAGTTCTACCAAAGATTCACATTTTAAATAGCTTTCAAAAATATCTTTTACCTGTTCAGCTTCTATTGAATTTATAACCAGTTTTTTATCTATAATATCATAACCTAGTTTAGGAATCCCTCCAGTCCATAGGCCTTTGGCTTTACTGGCACGGATTTTATCACGGACACGTTCCGAAGACACCTCTCTCTCAAATTGAGCAAATGATAGCAGCATGTTTAGCGTTAGCTTGCCCATGGAAGTCGATGTGTCAAAGGCTTGGGTAATTGAAACAAAGCTGCAGCCATATTTATCAAATTCTTTCATCATATTATGGAAGTCCATAATTGAGCGGGATAAACGGTCGACTTTATAAACCACCACTGTCTGTATTAATCCATGTCGAATATCTTCAAGCATTTGTTTTAAGGCCGGACGTTCCATGGTGCCACCGGAAATTCCGCCATCGGTATAAGTTTTGAAATATTCCCAGTTGTTAAAGGCTTGTGATAATATATAGCTTCGGCATGCTTCTTCTTGATTATGCAATGAATTAAACTCAAGCTCCAATCCTTTTTCGGTAGATTTACGAACATAGACGGCACAATTTATTCTAGTCATGTGTTGCCTCCTTTAATGCTCGTTTGTTGTTTAAGCCAAAGAAGTCATAGCCTGATACTTTTATTCCACATATTTCTTTGGCAACCGCCGATAGAGTTTTATAATGTTTACCCTCAAAAATAAAATCATCTGCTTCGTTTATAATAACCTTGTATTGGTGGTTGCGGAAGGTTTTAGTAATTTCTGTCCCCGGATGAAGGTTATATTTGGTTTTGTATACCTTAATCATACATTCATCCGGGTTTTCAGCATATTTTTCTAACTTAATTAGGTGTTTGCGTTCAATCTTAAGATTGGCATTTTCGCAAGCAATATAATACCACAATGCTCGAAGCTGGTGATTGTAAGGGCTGTTTACATAACGCTCCCAAAGCTTAGCCTGCTTTTTTTGTGATAATTTTTTTAGCTCTTCGATGTTTTTGGGTAGATGAATTTTCCTTTTCATACAATATCTCCCTTATTTTGCTTAATTTGTCTCGGGAACTTTTATCTTTGTTCCTTGCTAACAGTAACGCTTGCAAAAACAAGGAAGTCAAATCAAATAGTGCCGAATCGGAGATTTTGGGTCGACCATTCGGATTTCCAGATTTTCCTTTTTGAAATTGGTGTGCTATAGGCGGTTTTTTATACATTAAGAGCCTCCATATTGTTGCATGAAGGCTCTTTCATTGTCTTAAGTCAAGTTTTATTAATGTCTTAGTTTCCTTGGATCTCGCATAGGATGTACTTTATAGGTTGATCGATGTCCACTAGTGTAAAAATGATTGCCGGTGGCTATATACGGTTTGATTTGTGGATTTTGTATCTCTGAAGATAAAAAGCACACTGCTTGACTCAAGGCATCACATTGATCCTTAAATCTTGATTTTGGAAATGTTAAAAGCTCTTTTTCAAAAGTTTGATACCATATTCCGGCTTGATTAGGAAATAATAGTCTTTGTTGCTCTATTGCTAGAGATACCGCTTGCATACGTGAAATTTTGTTTTGCTCAGCTCTAATTGCATGTGGAGATAGACCATATTCTCCTCTTAAAACTTGGATAAGTTGTGTCCCAGATGAGGCATCTTCAATAAGGATATACGGCTTTTGCTTAAATAAATCAATACATTGATCGTTCATTCTATCTACTGTTTTTACTAGTTCTGGAAAATTAAGCCGGTAACGATTAGCCTCAATCAAATAATATTTGCGGTTATAATCTACACCAAGTAAGACGTATGCAGAATATGCATTGTCAAAGCCCTCTTTACTTGCCGTATCCCAAGACAAGATGATTTGCTTAAATGCTGGCAGCTCATTATAAAAGTACATCCAGTCCTTTTTTACCATTCCACCACTTTGGGGAACAGGATTTTGCTGGTATTGCCCTGCAAAGGCAAATTCGCCTAAAGAATCTTGCAATTCTTTAATCGTTTCAAGGTTTTCTCTTTGCGGATGCAAAAGATCTCCAGGATGTCGCTCGATTGTGCGCGTAGTTTGCGTAAATTGATTTTTCAAAATCCATGTTTCATCTTCTTCCGCAATGACGGGGAGTTTGATGAGCTTAAACTTTTTATCGCTTTCAAGCAAAAATCCGGTCATATCATTTTCATGTAAGCGCTGCATAATCAGAATGATTTTTCCTTCGACCTTATTGTTGAGGCGAGAGTATAGAGTTGATCGATACCAATCATTGACTTTATCTCTGATATTGTCTGACATTGCATCTGTCGGTTTTATGGGGTCGTCAATTATAATCCAATCTGCTCCTCGTCCGGTTAATGTGCCGCTTATGGAGGTAGAAAATCTTCCACCCCCTTTAGTAGTTTCAAAATCTGATGTTGATTTTTTATTGCTGCTTAACACTGTTTCGGGAAATAGCTCTTGATACCATTGTGAGGTAATTATTCTGCGACAATCATTAGCATGTTTTGCCGCCAAATCATCCGAATAACTTACGCAAATAATAGAGCTTTGCGGATTATGTCCCAAAATAAAAGCTGGAAGCGCAACCGAACAGATTATGGATTTTAAATATCGAGGTGGAATGTTAATTATTAAACGCGTTTCTTGACCATTTATCATTTGTGCTAATTCTTGGCAAATAAGATCAATATGCCAATTATCAAGATATTGAGCCGAGGGTGATACATCAAAAAACACTTTTGTGACAAATGATTTTAGATCTGAGCGTAAAATAGCCTTAAGCAAGTCTTGGTTATTCATCGATATCATTGTACAGCTCCTGAAGCAAAAATGTTTCGTACAAACATCTTAAGAAGACGTTGCGTTTTTTAGCCAATGAAAAACCTTTGTGAGATAAGCTCAACTTCATTTCTTGAATAGCGCTTGATGCTGTTTTAGATTGTTTGCCCGATGGAAAAGAAAGACAAGCTCGCATCATCTCCAGCCGAGGTTCAATATATTCAGATGGTTTGTCCTGTAATTCCCAAAGCAATTTTTCAAAAATGTCTTTAGGAAATTCAGGCCTTTTTACTTTACTTTCGGCATCCTGAGCAATTTTTATCTTTTTAAAACTGCAAGTTTTATCAAGCATATCAAGCAATAATTGCTGAAAATCTTTTTGTTCTTCTGAGCTTAACGACCGGAAATCTTTTGCAAGATTTTGCAGTAGTTGCTTTGGAGAGGAAGCATTGTGACTTATTTGTTCTAAAAAATTGAGTAATTTATCTACTTTAAATTTAACCATTTCCGGTCTCCTTATTTTGCAAAAAATTATTAATTATGCTTAAATCATCAGCTTTAAGTGAAGCTCTTTTTTGTTCTTTCTCTTCTTGTTTGGCATCGACAGCCAACAAATGAGGAAATAAATCGCGAATGGCTTTTGTATCGCCTTTAACCGCAGAATTGACTGCCTGCAAAAGAATCGCTACCTTTTTTGAAATTTTGATTTGCTTACCATCTTGGACGATTGAAACCTTCTGCTCCAAAATATCTTCCAATAGCTTATACGTATTTCGGCTGTGCTTAGGACGCCCTGAAGGATTGCCGCTTTTCCCTTTCTGAAAGCGAGAGTGTTGTGGTGGATTGCAATAGCCAACATCATAAGTCTTATTAGTCATGAGTGTCTCCTGATTTTAGTTCTGCCAATAATTCATTGTATGTCTTACCGTCTTTTTCACGGACAGCATCAATCTTGAAGATATTTTGAAAACGTCTGATTGTGGTATCGATATAAAGCATCTCGCATTCAATACCATAGCAAACCCTGTGTGCTTTCTCGGCGGCAATTAAACTTGAGCCAGAACCCAAAAACGAATCTAAAACTAAATCACCACGCTTGGTTACATCTAAAATAGCATCATAAAGCATTTCTACTGGTTTTACTGTCGGATGCATTTTTAAGTCTTGTCGATGGCGGCCAAAACTATTTACTCCGGGATAATTCCAAACATTTGTTCGATAACGACCATTTTTGCCAAGCTCAACATTATTGGTGTGACTTTTATTTCCTTTTTTGAAAATAAAGCAGAGTTCATGTGCGCTTCTGTAGCAGCTGCCCATGCCGCCAGTTCCTTTGTTCCACACACAAAGGTTAATCAATGAGTCAAAAACATTTTTTCCTGCAACCGATATATGAAGAATATGTCGCCAGTCCATAAAGTTATAGTGAAGAGAGCCTTCTTGTGAAAAAGCGGCGCAAAGTTTGAAGTTTGTTTCTAAAAATTTGATAAATTGATCATCAGTCATTTCACCAGAGGCAAAAGCAAATTCTTTATGCTTGGTTTTGCCGCTTCCGCAAACATGCCCGTTAATGGCAACATTAAAAGGAGGATCTTGCAAAACCATCTTTGCTTTTTGAGTTTGCATCAATTTTGAGAAGGTTTCTTCATCTTGAGAATTGCCGCAGATAATCCGATGATTGCCAAGGTGCCAAACATCTCCTGGCTGCGTAATTATTTCATTTTCAGGAACAAAAGGATCAGTGTTAAGCTGCTTATCAATTTTATGTGAATTGCCGGTGTCATCAAGCAACACATCTAACTCGACAGAACTAAAACCGGTGATCGTTATGTCAAAATCATTACACAGGCTTTCTAACTCAGAAAGTTCAAGTTTGAGAATGTCTTCATTCCATCCGCCTTTTTCAGCAATTTTGTTATCAGCAAGACGGTATGCGCGTTTTTGAGCTTCAGATAAATGAGTTAGCCTGATGGCAGGAACTTCTGTCAATCCGACAATTTTGGCAGCTTCTAATCGGCCATGCCCGGCAATGATTTCGTTTTTCTCATCAATCAAAATGGGGGAATTAAAGCCAAATTGTTTAATTGATGACGCTAAGGCTTGAAGCTGCTCTTCATTATGTACTTTGGCGTTGTTATGATATGTTTTTAGCGAAGTAAGATTTATATTTTCAACAGAAAGATGATTAACCATAAAAATCTCCCTTATAAAATTTTTAAACAAATTTGTACCTAAACCGCAAATGGTATAAGTAAAAAAAGATTGATTTTATTCGGAGAAATGTTAAGATAGCTCTTGATTGGAGATGTTAATTTTTAACATTTCTTCTGAGGTTGGGAAATTGCAGTTTCTTAACCTCTTTTTTTATTGTCAACGGTTCATTGGTCTATCTCCTTTCTGTCTTGGTGTTTAAGTTTATTATCAAAAAGTCTTTATCCTTTTCATCTTGTGATACTTCACAAGAATATGTAGTTGAGTAGTCAATCTGATAGGCTTTGAAGAAGCTTTTAACCGATAAAAACATACCAGAGTTGTCGCGTCTTTGGACTTTGAGACTGTTTTCTGTCTCTGAATTCAAAAATTTTATGCCAATAAGCGCCTTTTCCGAATCGTAAAAAAGTTCTGCAAAGTTTTTTGTTTGTAAGCCAAAAGCAGCGATTGCAGCCTCATTTAGACTAAGTCTTCCGAGCGTTGAAATTGACGCAGTTGGGAAGTTTTTTTTGGTTTGGATAATAAATTTTTCAAATGCCATAGAGCCCTCCTTACCTTCTTATGTGCTTATGTATATCAAAGTATATTATAAATGTCAATACTTTTATTTAAGTGTATTTATGTATATTATATACGTTGTTTTCCATTGTATAACAAAAAATGCCGAGTAAGTACTCGGCATTTTCAATTATAACTAAGCTGAAATTTTAATCAAAAATCGGTTTGATAAAAAAATGCATGATTGCTGCGGCCATTGCCGGAGAAACTGGCATTTCGTAATCAAGAGGAATTTTATCAATTTCCATAACTGTATTTCCTCGTCTCGTTTTTATTCTTGAGCCGCTAATTTCTCCTAAAGTTAAACCTCGACTATCCTTGATTCTATCTCCAGATATTTCTGCGAGGCGGGATCCTCTAGCATCTCTTAGGGTATTTCTTTGAACCGTACCAACTTTCATTCCTCTTTCATCTCGAACGACTCCGGTTCTTTCTATTTTAAAATTTCTCATGTCTTTTTCCTTTCGGTTTGAGTTAAAATTTAAGCTGCGGCTAAGTATAAAATCATTACATAATCAAGCATTTTTATTATTGTTCTGGCATCTTCTGGCGTGTCAAGATCTCGGGTCTTTATTTTGACATGGATTTGATGATGTTTGGGATCTCCACTTGCCTCAAATAATTCTTTACCAAATTTGGCACTAATACAATTTGCAGTTCGATATATGAGTTTATCTATTTCTGCATCTACATCGCTGTCTTTAGCCTTTGCTCGTGCCATAAATGTACTCTTGTTCATAAAGAAAATAATTTTATCATTAGTTGTAAATGTGTGGGGAAGTTGAACAAACACACCTTTTTGATACTTTTTGTCGTCTTGAAAATCTTCTCCAATATCAAAAATGTGATCATGATCCGACAAAATAAAATATCTGTCAGCATTTTCAACCTGAAAACGGTTCTCTTTAGAAATCAGTGGGCGATTGCGTTGCATCCATGCTTGAAGCTCTTCATCAAAAACTTTTTTGAAAGTTTCCTTTTTTTTACTCTGGCTTAAGATACTTTTAACGGCAACAAAAAAGACTAAAACCGATACAATAATTTCTGAAAAGTCTTTTATAAAATCAGCTGTTGTGCTTAAATCTATTTCAAAAAAGACAAATCTAAAAATAATTGCGGCCATGGCGACAGTAGATGCAATACCACCGATTATAAGTTCTAAGTTGTTTTTTAAATCCATTTACTTTGTCCTTATATTGTAAATATTTGATTATCTTCATAAATAACTACATTATTGAATAGCTTTTTGAACTCTTGTGGGAGAAAAGTATGAATCGGAACCAATTGATGAGGATTAAGAGCTGATGCAAATTTTTGAAGACTTGGAATATCTGCATGTCCTGAGGTGTGAATATCAAACATATTAACCCCTTTATTTTGAATTAGTTCCAGTCGCTCTTTATATAGTTCTTTATAACCATCCCACATGGAATAAATAAATGAAGCTTCATTATTTAAAAGGAAACTGTTTTTTAGCATATTAAATATCTGGCCGCCCAAAAGGATTGTGTATTTATCGGGAGACTTTTCTATCATTTCAACAGATATTTCATGTTTTCTTGTAACTGATTGGCTCATTTTTTTAACATTTGGCCATGTAAAATTTGGTAAATGTGAATTTTCTAAACATTGCAGAATATGTCCTGTATACCCAGACATTACCAATGTGCGGTTACTTTCTTTGCATGCTCGGTAGATGGTAACAATTCTATCAATGTTTTGCGAAGATGTTTGAATAAGGCTTATACCCCTTGTTTGCTTAAATATATCAAAAAACTTTTCTTCCAACTCGGTTTCACTTTCGTATTGCTCGGATTTATCTCGTCCTAAACAAGAGCCTTCCATTAATAATGTATCTATATGTTGCGGAGGATTTTGGATGAATGATTCAAATAATTTGGATTTTCGACCATGTGCACGAAAATCTCCGCTGTAAAACAAACGTTTGCCGTCAGCTTCAATTAAAAAAGCATAAGCATCATAGGCCGAATGATCAACCAAATAGGGTGTAATGTTGAAGTTCCCGATTTTAAAACTTTTTTGATTTTCAAAGATATTGATATTGTTGAAGACAAATGCGTCAGGAATGTTATGTTGTGTGGTAACTTCCATTATTTTTGATGTCGCATGGCTCATAAAAATAGGGATGTCTTTATCAATATGTAATCCTAAGGCATAATGATCTTGATGGGGATGAGATATTAAGATACCTAGCAAATCAGGTGTCCTATGTTTAAGACCGTCAATTTGAGGAAGAAGGTCTTGAGTATTTTCCTCTGCATCAAGAGGTAACCCAATATCTATAATCAACCTTTGTTGATTATCTGCTATAATTTCAACAGCAGATCCTCCGATTTGGTTTGCTCCTCTTCTAATGCATGCCTTCATTTTAGCCCCTTATTTTTTATCTAATATATTATCTATATTAATCATTCCGTTACTATATAAGCCATATCCGACAAAAGATGACGTAGCAAATTTCAATTCAAAAGGAAGCTCATTACTATATTTCTTGTTAATACTGGGAAAAAGATTTAATTCATTGCGTAATACTGTTGAGTTTTGATTATAGTTGGCAAGAATAAAAATTAATTGAGGCTTGGTTGAGCGAGACAAAGTTATTTCGTGTTTATTATGAGGAATATTCCATAATCCCAAGTCTCGCTGTTGAGCTATCACTTTTTCAATATCTTGGATAAATTGTTCTTTTTCATTATTCTTGGTAAGATTATTCAAAAATTCAATAACCGATTCATAATGCTTTACAATACCGGAAGTCCCTCCAATAGCATTATTGCCGGCTTTAACTTCAATAAACGCTAGTTGTAGGTCATGGCCGTTTTTGCGTTTGTTTTTAGGCCAATAGACAGCTAATGCATCAAATCTACCATCAAATTCCGGCTGAGTATATTCTATATCAATAATAAAGTAATCGGTTTCATTGCAGATAGAGCTTGTGTTGTTTTCTTTAACAATCGCTTGTTGAACTTCCTTTTCAAGTTTATTAATTTGTTTAGTTTTATTGTAGGAACTCAAGGCAAATTTTGCATTTTTGAAATATTCTATCCAATTTGTATCATCGTTTGGAGGAATAATGCCGTAGTTTTTATCAACATCATATTCGCCATTTTCGGATATTTCCAATATACGCATACTCTTATAATATATGGTAATATAATCACCTCGCAGGCACATAATTAAATCATCGTCTTGCTTTACAGTTTGTAGGATGTTTTGATACTTTCCGCTTTTAAACTCATAAAAAAATTTTTCAGACATTGCTCGATTTTTCATTATGTTAGCCTATAGATTTTTATTTTATTAAGTAAAACTTCTATTACATAAAAATTATACAAGTTTTACTCCGTTTTCAAGCAAAAACTTTAAGTTAAACTTCTAATTGTGGGGTAAAACATGAAGAAAAAGATCGGGTTGAGAATTAAGGCTATTAGACAAGCGGCTAAAATGACACAAGAAGTTTTAGCTGAGCGTTGCGATGTTTCTGTTGAGGCTATATCAAACATAGAAAGAGGTGTCAATTATCCACATTTTGAGACCTTGGTCGATATTGCAAAAGCTCTTAATTGCCGATTAAGCATGATTTTAGATGATAATGTTGATGACAACATTAGTCCCAAACGTGCAGCTGAAGAGTCCTTGTTGATTGCAAATATTAGGCACCTTTCGGATGAACAAATTCATACCTTATCCAAATTTGTTGAAGTTTTGAAATAACTCAAGTATTTTTCTATTATTTTCTGGATGCTTAAGCATTAAGATCTATATTTCTTACTTTATTAATATATTTTTTAACTTGTAGATAATTATCTCTTTGCACATAAGCATCTGTATATTTAAAGTTATGCAGCTTTAGATAAATGGCTTGTATTATCTTCAATAACAGCATCTTCAATATCATAGTTTTTATCAAGCATAGCAATCAAACAGCGGCCAATGTGATAACTTAAATTTACTGGTACAGCATTCCCTATTTGTTTGTATTGAGCTCCCATAGATCCCTTAAATTCCCAAGTATCTGGAAAAGATTGAATCCTTGCATATTCTCTAATAGTCAATGGCCGAGTTTCTTCTGGGTGACATCGTTCTGTTTGTTTTTGTGCCGGTGCACAGGTTAGAGTTAGGCTGGGTTCATCCCAGGAAAGACGTCTTGCCATACCTGTTTTTCCTCCAGAAAGGTAAAAACTTCCTTTCATATATTCTTTTTGTAACCCTATCGGAAGATCTCGCCAGTATCCTCCCTCTGGAACCTGTGAGAGAATCTCAGCTTTTCTTTTAGGGTAGCTTTGTCCTTCAGATTTTGGGCAATTTTTTAATGCTGATCTTAAAGAAACGGTATAATTTTTTTCTTTGGGAAAAATGAAAGGTATATCTAAGTCTTTTCTAATTCCAATTATAATTAATCGCTCTCTTTTTTGAGGGACATCCAAATATTGTGCTCTAAGTACTTTATATCTTACATTATAACCAAGTTCCGTTAAAGTATTTACCATAGTTTGAAGCGTTCTGCCGTTATCGTGTTTTAATAATCCTTTGACGTTCTCACCAACAGCAATTTTGGGCATGGTTTCTTTAACACAACGAGCAAATTCAAAAAATAAGGTTCCTCGTGTGTCTTCAAAACCCATGCTTTTTCCCGCATAACTAAAGGCTTGGCAAGGGAAACCAGCTTGCACGATATCAACTTTACCTTTCCATGATGAAAAATCGACATTATGTATATCAGCATGAACAATATTTGTGCCTTTAGGGAAGTTATTTCTTAAGGTTTCTACGCAGTTTTTATCAAATTCATTTAGAAGTACATGGTGTATTCCAGCATTTTCAAAGCCTAAAGCTGTTCCTCCGGCTCCAGCAAATAATTCTATTGCAGTATAAGGGGATGGTGTTTTGTTTTTTAATACTTTAAATTCTGCTTCAGATTTGTCGTTTAATTTTTTTAGAAGTGCTTTTACTTCATCTTCATCAAAAATTCTATGGTTTTTATCCGATCTTTCTGCTTTTATAAGACCTTTTTTTTCCCATCGTCTGATTGTATCAATTGAAAGATTAAGTTTTTGGCTAACTTCATGAATAGATAACTGCATAAGACACTCCTTGATTCAATAAAGGAACAATAAAATAACCCTTGCATATATGCAAGGGTTATTAAGATAGCTGTAGATAAGTTAAAATATCGTTATTGATTATATTTTTCTTCTATTTCTGTAGATAGCTGCCTAATTACATTATTTAATAATTCGGTTCCATCAACCTCTGTTGCAATAGACGCAATTTCATTTATTAATTCATCATAAAAGCTGGGATCCCCGGTTAAATGGTGCCAAAAATCTTTGCCGACATATACTGGATGCGAACGATCAATTGTCCGATACATTTGTGATAAATCATCACTTTTTCCATAAAAAACACCAACAATACAATCAATATCAGCATTAAATTCTCGTAAACCATTGGTGCGGGCTATACGACGAATAGATTCAAAATGATTTTTAATAGTTGTAATATCATCATTATTAATGGTGTTAGGCCCAGCTTTTATTTGGCAATATTTGCGGCGATTATCTATTTGGTCAATAAATTCAATATCTATACCAGGAGTAGTGGATGCAAAACCACTAAGCACATCTTTGCAAAAAGCCTGCATTTGTGTACCGAATGTAGTATTTATTGATGTTCCTAAAACCCTAGGATATATTAAAGCCTTTGCTATGCTAGAAGCGTTACAATTACCAAAAGCAAAGTTTGCTAGATATTTTTCTAAAAAAGGATTCGGTTGAAAAGCCGATAATTTACCTAATCTTTCTGTATTCCTTTTATGATTATCAACAATTTTCTCTCTAAAAAAATCCTTTGCTTTTGCTAGTATTTCTCTTTTTTCTGCCTCAGTCATAGCTATTTCCTATGTTGTTTTTACTAATATATTGAAATTATACTGGCGATTATTGAAAACACAATCATTAAATTAGTTAAAAGAAAAATTCTTGACTCTATAGCAAGCATGCAATATAAAAAATATCAGCAAGCATAAAAAAGAGGTATAAATATGAATGTAAATCAAATTAAAGGTGGTAAGGTTAGAGCAAAAAAATTATCATCAGAACAACGTAGAGAGATAGCAATAAAAGCGGCGCAATCAAGATGGCAAAAAAGTGCTACTAATGAAAGCAATTTTCCTAAGGCTCTATATACTGGAGTGCTTCCTATTGGCGATGTGGAAATAGATTGTGCTGTATTAGATGATGGTCGGAGAGTTTTAACCGCAACATCTATATTTAATGCTTTTGATCGAACTAGAAAAGGTATGAATTCAAGGCTCGAAATTGAAGGAACAAAAATACCTCCATTTTTGGCCGCAAAAAACTTAGAAAAATATATAACTTCAGAAGTTATTGAGAAGGCCACCCCAATCACATATATTGATGGGTCTATAGAAAAAACAGGTTATTTGGCCAGTATATTACCTAAAATGTGTGAAGTTTATCTCAATGCACGTAGAGACAACCAATTAACAGCTTCACAAAAGAAACTTGCAGAGAAATCTGAAATTCTATTAATGGCTTTTGCTCAAGTTGGTATAGATGCATTAATTGATGAAGCAACGGGTTATCAATATGACAGAAAACACGATGCATTAAGGATATTGTTAGCAAAATATATTGAAGAAGGTTTACAAAAATGGATTAAAACATTTCCGGATGCTTTTTTTGCTGAACTAGATCGTCTTTATAATAACGGAATCACTATTTCTCGTAAAAGGCCGATGTATTATGGAAACTTTATAAATAAATATGTGTATGAGCCAATAGAGCACGGATATATAAAAGAAGAACTTAATAAGAAGAATATAAAAAAAGATGGAAAAAGAATTGCTCAGTTTCATAGGTGGTTAACTGAAGAGGGAAGAAATATCCTTATTTTACAGATTGGTAGGGTTTCAGCTCTTATGGAGATTAGTAAAAATATAGAGGCATTTAAAAGAAAAGTTGAAAAACAAAAGGAAATCTCTGTAGCTCCGTATCTATTTGAAGAGATGAATGAAATTGAATAAGTTTCATTCTCTATTACTAGGAGTTAATTTATGAAAATATCAAAATTGACTATTGAAAATTTTAGAAATTTGTCAGGAATATCAACGATTTTCTCTGATGAAATTTGTTCAATTGTTGGTGAAAACAATATTGGAAAATCAAATTTATTATATGCTATTACATCTGTATTAACGGGTAAGAAATTTGATGAAATAGATTTTTATGATAAAAGTAAGCCACTGGTTATTTCTTTTACATTAAAACTCTCGGATGAAGAATTAGGTGCTTTTGATGATTATTTTGATCCAGACGACCATCATTTAGTTAATATTATCGCAGAGCAAGCAACTCCTGATGATTATATTAACTATAGACACAAAGAAAGTGGAAACTCTATTTCACGAGCAGATATAATTAATAATTTAAATGTGATTGTATATGATTCTTTAAGAAATCCTAAAACAGAAATAACTTTTGAAAAGAGTAAAGGTGTAGGAGCATTTTTAAATTATATTATAAGAAGGTATTTATCTCAAAATGCTTCTAAATTATATCTTGTAGAAGAAAATATAAACTCATTAAATGATTATATTATAGGGATTCTTGAAAAACTTACGTGTTTTAATAAGTTTAATATAAAATCAGATGTATCTAATAATGCAGATGAATTATTACCCAAAATTTTTGATCTATACGAAGCAGGGAACATTCCTTTAGAGTGCTCAGGATATGGAGTACAGTTTAATATACTTATTTTATTATCTATTTTAGAAAAAATTTTAAGATATTCTGAAAAAAAAGGATTGCCTGATAATAAAACATTTTCCTGTATTATTACTTTTGATGAACCTGAGATACATCTAAGTCCTTTTTTACAAAGAAGCATATTGTACAATATCAAAAAGATTGCAAAAGGAGAAGATGATGATTTTAATGCAATTATAAAAGAACTATTTGATATTGATCATTTTTCTGCTCAAATATTGCTGACAACCCATTCCAGAGAAATTGTCGAAAATAACTATAAACAAATCATTCGTTTATATAAAGACGAATCCAAAGTAAAAGCTGTATGTGGTGCCGATATTTCAATAACATCGGAAGAAAAACATTGGTATAAAGCACTAACCTACGTTAAAGAGGCTTTGTTTGCAAAAAAAGTTATATTAGTGGAAGGTGATAGTGAACAGGGCGCCTTGTATAGCTTTGCAAAAACATTAAAAATCAATTTGGATGATTATGGTGTTGCTATCGTAAAGGCATCTGGCGCTAATAGTATTTTTCCATTAGCTTATTTGTTTGAGAAATTTAATATACAACCTATACTTATTTTTGATAAAGATAAATATGATGAATATCAAAGAGGTAATAAAGATCAAGATATTACACATTTTAAAGATTATATGTTTGTTACGCAAACTAAATGTTTTGATAGTGAAATAGTTTTTAATTTATATAATGATGACGGAATTGAAGTTCTAAAGGTTATTCAGAATGATTATAGGTGTAATATAATTCAAAGAAGTTCTGTTGCTAAACTTAATAAGCAGTACGCACTAAATCCTCCATTAGAAGAACAAGATTACCAATTCGCTTCATACCAATATCCAGATGAAATTTTAAAATATATGTATGTTTCATTTTTTCAAAATAATAAAACTGTTGTATTTGGAGAGTGTATTGGCGAGCGTTGTCCCGAAGTGTGTATTCCAGAATGTTACAAAAACGCTATTCTTAAGGCAGTCGAATAATGTCTTGTATTGAAGATAAGTTAAAAGAAATGCATCAAAATGATAGGGAGCAACTTGATATCATATTTTCTCAAGAAAAACGAATCCTTGTTGAAGCATCAGCAGGGTGCGGTAAAACAAAGACATTAGTTAGTAAAATAGCTTATTTGCTTAGTACAAATAAGATTCCTGTAAATAAAAAAATTTTGATATTAACATTTGGTGTAAATGCTGCGTACAAAATAAAAAAAGAAGTTTTTGAAAATGTACCTAAGTTAATAAGAAATATTCACGATTTAGAAGATAAAATCATAGTTACTAATTTTCATGGCTTTTCGCGTAGAATTCTAAGTCGATATGGGTATTTATTAAATGATAATCTTTTGCAATTAAACCAATTTTCTATAGATGATGATGCAGAAACCGATGAATTAACACAGTTAGACATAGGGCTACTTATGTCAGAAGCTGATTTTTTAAGTACTTATTCTCAATGTATCAAAGATAATAATTATGGTTACTTGAATGAAAATTTTGAGAAGTATATTGCTTTAATAAAGTATAAGTTTCTGCCAAATAATCATATTACATATAATGCCATATTATTACTTACATTGAAACTTTTAAGTCAATATAGTGGAATATTACAGTTTTATCAAAAACTATTTCCTTATATAATAATTGATGAATTTCAAGATACTGGTAGTATTAGCTGGGCAATACTTAGACAACTGATAACAGAAAAAACTTCTCTTCTGTTTATGGGAGATCCTTTACAAAGAATTTATGGTTTTATAGGTGCTGTTCCAGGTTTAATGGAAAAAGCATGTGCAAAATATTCTATGAATATATTTAAAATAACAACAAATTATCGGTTTAAAGATAATCCGAATATGCTGCAATTAGATAAAAACATTAGAGAAAATAGTAAAGGCAATTCTATAATTATCACTCAAAATGCGGTTGTTCCTTGTAATTTGTATTATACACAGCACGATGAGGCAGTCTATATAAAATCAAAATTAATTTATTTATTAAATCATTATCAAGGATGCAAAATAGCAATTTTAATTCAATCCCGAACAAAAAATTTAAATTATATCTTGGATTATTTAGCTAGTAACTCAATTGATTATTTTAATGGATTATTCAACGAAGAAAGTTATTCTTATAAAAAATTTCATAAAGATGTATTGGAAATATTTATAGATAGTTATAACAAAAGTAAATTAAAAACTATTCGCAAATCTTTTTTATCTCAAATTTACGAAAAAGTTTCTGCTTTTTATGATGCTCACATGACAGATGAAATATCATCTTTAATAAAATTGTTAAAAGTGTTTTT
This sequence comes from uncultured Alphaproteobacteria bacterium, assembly GCA_944393685.1. Lineage (GTDB taxonomy): Bacteria > Pseudomonadota > Alphaproteobacteria > RF32 > CAG-239 > CAZU01. Next base: position 44,701 of record CALYAW010000001.1, on the reverse strand, counting down.
TTCTGATATCACAAATAAGATTTATCTTAATAATGAAGAAAAATATCAGCTAATAATTGATGTATTATCAAATAATTCCTTAAAACAATCTATGGAACTATTGGAAGAAAAAATTGTAGTTACAACGGTGCATGGTGCAAAAGGATTGGAATGGGATTATATTTTACTTCCTGATATGGAGCGAAATAGTTTTCCTAATTGGCAATCTTTATGTAGTGTATGTCCGGAAATAGCAAACCATGATGATTGTAATAGATGTTTAAACAAAAGTAGCAATATGGATCAAAAGTTTTATTGTCGCTACATTGATATTCTTAGCCTTTTTTATGTGGCGGTTACAAGAGCTAGAAAACAAGTATTTTTTTCTGCTAGTTTACAAACGTTGAATAATCCAAAATATCCAAGAACAAAAATTAGCTGTTTATTATCTCTTCCTGGTATTGACTTAAAAGAAGATAAAGAAATCTGATCTTTGCTCTATGTTGAATTATATTTTTATTCAAAAGCTTTTAATAGCCTTTGTGTAAGGATTTTTTTGCGTTCTTCAATAAATTTGCGAAAGTCTTTAATATCGACAAATTTAGAAGGGATTAGCTGTTCTTTACAATTTATATTGTTTTTTTCTATCCATTCTTCTAAAGATTTTTTATTTTTTGCTTCGTTGTCATTGCCATAAAGTAATTGGAGATTTAGAATGCTATTCCAGTTGTTTTTATCCTGATAGAATTTGAGGTCATCCTCTGACAGATTTAGTTTCTTAAGTTCTTTTTTGCTAAAGCAATATTCGGGGTGAAGGTGATCTTTGTGCTTTGTTGCTCTATAATCTGAACCATCATATAGCAACGATAAAATTGGAAAGGCATATCTAGATTCCTTTTGTTCAAATAATAAGCTCTCTATAAATTCATTATCAACTTTTAATGATTTTCTTGTACCTTCCAGTTTTTCTTTTATTTCTTCTACCGGAAAGTTGTGAGATTTAGACTTTTGTATTACATCACGAATCTCTTTTAAAATTGAATCAGATTGGCCTCCAAATATCTTTTTAAGAAATACAATATTTAGCCATTTTAAAATAATAAGTCTATCTTGTTTATATGCCACCTTGTCACAAAATTGTTTAGTTTTTCCAGTGTGATTTAAATAATAAACAATTAAGGCAATTGCATTGTATGATGTAATTGTATTATCATTATGGCCGTAATTTTTTAATAATGTAAAAGCTTCTTTAATTGTAGCTTTTAACCCTCCTTCAGAATTCCATTCTTTTTCAAATTGAAATAAACATTCAGAAGATAAATTATTAACTTTAAATTTTATATCTTTACTATAAGCGAGGAGAGCGCATCGAACAATGAATTCTTTCGAAAAATTATAAAATCCCATGTTTTTTATTTCTTTTTCTAAATTATTAAATTCTGTTCTTGCATCAACGGAAGTCCAAGTTGAAATAATTGTAGATATTAGTAGATCTGAAAAAGATAATTTTTCTCCTCCGCTATTTGTTCTTATAAAGATTTTTAGTGCTTTATCATAATCTTCTGTTTCTTCAAGATAATAGTTGATTAAAGGTTTGTTATAAATAATGTCATATAACTTTGCTATGGTATCATGAGCAAATTTGTTGTTGGGAAACTGTTCTTCTAATGTTTTTATGAGACAGGATACATCTTTGTATTTTTCTGTTAAAATGTCTCCTACTTTAAAGAAACGTGAGGAACCACCTAAGTTATTAAACTCTTGTTCTGTTAAAAAGTAGAAGCCATATTCTCTTTCATCATCATATTCAGCAATATTTTTATGTTCTTCTTCTGTATATTCTTTATATTTTTTCCAGATATCTAAATATAATTTTCGTTCTGGATAGTTATCTAAATTATCCCAGTGAGCATAAGGTTTTTTATATGCATAAGATCCTTTTAGCCCAAGATATAGCGCTGTTAGTCTTTGTTGTCCATCCAGTACAGCACAAAAGTCATTTACTCCATTTGTATTAAAAGAATCAGCAGTTTCGTGGTAATATTCAATATATTTAGTTAGAAATTGGTAATATTTATACTGATTTTTATTCTCAGCATTATCTACCTTCCAGAAAAGGAATGAGTTTATTGGAAAATCGCACATTAAAGAATCAAATAATAATTCTATATCATCTGCACTCCATACAAATTCTCTTTGGATTGCAGGTAGTAATAGTTCTCTCTTATCTATTCTTTCTAGGGCTTTTTTAATTGTTAAAGGCGCTTGAAAACTCATTTTTGTTTCCTAATTCTTTCAATAATCAATAATATATATTGTTACTATTGTACTTTGCAAAAAGCAATTCCTAATTGTAAATTTTCCCTGTATTTAATTTTAAATTCCCTGATAATTTTAGGTGCGATGTTTTTATAAGGTAATAAATTCAAGGATTTTAAGATGGTATATTGGGTAGAAACAAGGCAAATTTCCCTGTAGTTTCCCTGTTATTTGGCTTGAGAAATGTAAAGCTTTAGTATGCTTAATACCGTTGAGATTTACTACTCCGCCAATATAGAAAAGCTCTCTTTAATAGAGAGCTTTTCTCTTATAAAAACCAATCCGCTTGCAAAGCTGTAAAATCGGTTATGAATGGAGATGTTTGTTATTTGTATGGCCAGCCGATTGTTTGGCTGATGATTATTTCTTCTGAACCTAGATTAAGAGCTTTCGCGATGCCTTCGCGATTTATCCAGCCGCGGACAACATTGTTTAGACCTCGAGAAGTTGCATAAAGACCAACATTTTGGTAGGCAGATCCAGCATGCATCGGCGAATTTTTGGGATCTGAACCAGTGTATATCAGTGTTAGAACAGCGTCTTGCATAAAATCTTGTGTATTAAGAAAGGGGCTTAGATCGTCTTTGCTTGCCAACGTGAGCTGGTTGTTTGCTGCGTCGTAGAGCCAAACGCCGTCAGGCAAAACGGCGTATACAGAGAGATTCTGCTTGTTTTGTGAAGTTGGAATAGTTCTTTTGCCATCATGCGAAATACCCCATGCCGCGTATAAAATGTTGCTTAGTGTTTGGTCGTCTATTTGTTCGGAACTGAATTCACGAAAGGTTTTTCGTTTTTGTATTGCTTCCATTAGAGGTATGCCGCCTTCTGTTTGTGGGGCGGGAAGTTTTTTTATGCTTTCCTGAGCCGAAACTGCATTGGATAAGCAGCAAGCTACAGCAAGGGTAGATAGTATTTTTTTTATCATGTCTTTCTCCTCTTATGGATATGATTTTTTTGATTTATTTTTCTTTGTCCGTTTTATAAACTTGGTTTTTGAGCTCTTGTATCTTTGGTGCGGAAACTGCTTTTTCAAGACTGTTTTGCTTAACAGCTTCATTATATAGGGCTATTTTGTATTCGATTTTTTTGAGATGTTTTTGAAATTGTTTGATTTGCGCTTCCACTCTTGATTTTTGTTTTTTGAACATTTCTAAACGTAAAGAAAGTGTTGTGTCTCCTTCTAAATACCAGTCTATGTATTGTTTGATATCTTTAAGAGGCATGCCTGTCTCTTTGAGACATTCTATGAGCTCAAGCCAGCCTAAATCCGTTTCTGAAAAAACACGCAGACCAGAACTGCTTTTTTGAAGAAACGGCAACAATCCTTCTTTTTGATAGTAACGCAATGTATGGGCTGTGAGACCAGTCTTTTTGGCAACTTGCCCAATTGAATATCCCATGTTCGGCATCTCCTTATAGTTGTCTTATGCTAACTCTGGAGATGACTTTGTGTCAACACATTATTCAACTTTGAGCTAGCTCTAGTTATTATTTGATATGTTTGAAGATGAAGAAGATTGAGAAGGTGGTGTTTCTTCTTTTTCTTCATTTTGGCGATTTCCGTTGAGATTTTTTAAGAATTGCGTCTCAATACTCATGTATTGATTGAATAACCAGCGGGACTGAGAAATAATAAAAATGGAAATTATTGCCAGAGCTAAAGTGATTCTAGGGTTTTCCGTCAAAAATTGGTGGATAATCATACCAATAAAAAACAGCACTAAAAGAAGTCTAAAACTAGTCAGCAGAATTAACGGTAATCGATTAAGTTTTTTGGACATCCAGAGTTTGTAATAAAGAGCCGCGATTTTGTTATTGGAAATAAAAAAGTTGCGCGCGTTTTCCGTTTCGTGGCTGACGTTGCAAAAATCAAGTTTTGTTTCCAGTCTTTTGAGAATTGTTTGTTTAGCTTCTTCGCTGGATGCTGAACTTATTTTGCAAGCGAGTAGGGCTATTTTTTCTTTAAGATAAAGAGGTAAAATGGTTTCCCAGCCGATGAGGGCTTTGAGAAACGGTGCGGTTAGAATAAATGTTATTGCGGTTACGACAAGTCGCGCTCCCCAATTGTTGGGTATCAAATCGTTAACAAACGGGCGGATAAAATAGGTTGATAACGCTATAATGGTATATAGAAACATACTAAATAAAACCAAACGTAAGAAATAACTCTTAAATAAAAGTTTCCAACGACGTTCTTCCATTTGTGTCTCTTTAGAAAGAGATGTGTTGCGCTCTATAAGCATATTCCATTTTTGAGGCAGAAGTCTGGAAATCTTTTTGTATGCCTGATCTGAGGTTTTTATCATCAAAGGTGTTAAAAATGTTGTGATAACCGAAACAGCTACAATTATTGGATACACACGTTGATTTAAGACGCCAATACTCATGCCAAGACTGGCAATAATAAAGGCAAATTCTCCGACTTGGGCTAAAGAAAAGCCTCCTTGGATTGAGGTTTTAAGAGTTTGTCCCGAGAGTAAAAAACCAAAACAAGAAAATAAGACTTTGCCGATTATGACAATGCCGGTGATAACAAAAATCGGCCAGGCATATTTTAGAAACATACTCGGATCAACCATCATGCCGACTGAAACAAAAAACACTGCTCCAAAAAAGTCTTTGAGCGGTTTGAATGTTTTTTCTATCTTTTCGATGATTTCGGTTTCTGCCAGAATCGAGCCCATGATGAAAGCCCCTAGAGCTGATGAAAAACCAGAGGAAGTTGCCAATAATACCATACCAAAGCATAGGCTGATGGTTATGAGTAAAATCATTTCGTCATTCAGAAAAACCGATATTTTTTTTAGAAATGTCGGAACAAGATATATCCCTATTACAAAACATAATACTAAGAAAAAAATGAGTTTGGCCGTGCTGAAAGCAAGTTCTTCACTGTTTATGGTGCTGCCAAGAGCTATTGTGGGGAGCAAAACAAGAAGTAAAATGCCCACTATATCTTCAACAATCAAAACACCGAAAACAAGATCCGTAAAACGTTGTTTTTTTACATTGAGATCGTCAAATGCCTTGATAATAATGGTGGTTGAGGACATTGAAATCATAGAGCCTAAGAAAAAGCTGTCAATTACTGGCCAGCCAAGCAGTAATCCTGTATAATATCCTAGAAAAAGCATAAAGAAAATATTGGCGGTGGCTGTTATCATGGCTGATTTGCCAACATTTATCATTTTATTAAAACTGAATTCGAGTCCAAGTCCAAAAAGCAAAAAAATGACGCCTATATCTGCCCATAATGTTAAATTTTCTTTGTCGGATACCGTTGGAACAAAGTTGAAAAACGGACCGGCAAAAATTCCTGCCAGAATATAACCCAATACAGTAGGTTGCTTTAGCTTTTTAAAAATAAGTGTCGTGATACCGGCATAAATGGTTATTAATGTTAAATCTATAATCAGGGCGTGAATTGCGTGCATAACACTTTATCTCTTCGTTATTTTGGTTGAACGCAAAAAGTTTAAGATAAAAAAATTAATATCTGATGAAATTATTCGGTTATTTATTTTCCAAAGTGGTGACAATTTCTTCCGTGATTTTTTTTGCGTCTCCGTATAGCATTATCGTATTATTTGCAAAAAACAAAGGATTTTCGACACCTGAATAACCACTGTTTAATGAGCGTTTTACAAAAAAAACAGTTTTAGCTTTTTCTACTTCAAGAATGGGCATTCCATAAATTGGCGAAGACGTATCCGTTTTGGCCAAAGGATTGGTAATGTCATTGGCTCCTATAACATAGGCGACATCGGCAGATGAAAATTCGTGATTAATATCTTCAAGAGCATATATATCCTCAAACGGAACATTGGCTTCTGCTAATAGTACGTTCATATGTCCCGGCATGCGACCGGCGACGGGATGAATTGCAAATTTTACTTCAACATCGTATTTGCTGTGTAAATCATAAGCCATCTTTTGCAAAATGTGTTGTGCTTGCGAAACAGCCATACCGTACCCAGGGACTATGATTACCTTATTGGCATTTTCCATGATATATGCGGCGTCTTGAGGTGAGCCGACATGCGCAGATTGTGTGTTTATGGGCAGAGATGAACTATTGTGTTTTTGAATGCTGTATCCACCAAATAAAACATTTTTTAGCGTCCTGTTCATGGCTTTGACCATAATATAAGACAGAATCGTGCCACTTGCGCCTACAATCGTTCCGGTGATAATTAGCAAAACGTTGCCAAGTGAAAAACCAATTCCTGCCGCAGCCAGACCAGAGTATGCATTGAGAATCGATATAACAATAGGCATATCGGCACCTCCAATAGGCAGTACCAACAAAGTTCCTAATATGATAGATATAATACCGAGAGAGATAAAAATATTTATATTTGGCATAAGGACAAATAAGCCACAAAGGATGATGATAGCTAATGCCAACAAAAAATTGATTGTCTGCTGAAATGAAAAATTTATTGCAGCTGATGTTATTATACCTTGTAGTTTGGCAAAAGCAATCATAGAACCAGAAAATGCCAAGGCGCCTATAATTAATCCGATTGACGTATCAAAATGAGATGCAGATCCGGAAAAGATTTCTGCCAAAGCGATGAACATGGCAGATAATCCCCCCAATCCGTTGAAAGCGGCAATCATTTGCGGAAGCGATGTCATTTTAACTTTTAGCGCCGGATAAATTCCAACTCCGGCACCTAAAATGATACTTATGAGGACTTGTCCTAATTCAGTGATAGGGGATAACAGCAAAACGGAAACAACGGCTAGCAACATACCGAGGATGCCTAAAAAATTACCGTGTTGCGCAGTATGAGGAGAAGACAAACCGCGAATTGCCAAAATAAAAAAAGCAAAAGAAAGAATATGTGCTATGGGGATGAAGGCAGACAACATTATTTTTTCTCCTTTCTTTTGAATAGTGACAGCATTCTATGAGAAACGGCGAATCCTCCGAATATGTTTATTGAGGCCAAAAAAACTGCAATAAGACCCAAAATTTTTGAGGTGTCCATTTCTGAAGCTGAGGCAGTGGTTAGAGCCCCTATGATGATGACTCCGGAGATGGCATTGGAAACACTCATCAAAGGAGAATGAAGCGCGGGAGTTACTCCCCAGACTACAAAGTAACCAATGAAGCCCGATAATATAAAAATTGTAAAAAGCATCCAAAAATCAATCATTTATATCCTCGCTGTTTAGGTGTCCGTTTTTTATGATGCAAGTGGATTTTATTATTTCGTCATTAAAGTCAAAATTGAACTGATGTGTTTGAGAATTAAAAGCCAATGTCATAAAGTTTAAGATATTTTGGGAAAAAAGATTGCTTGCTGCATAAGGAAGCTCTGTTGCTAACCTGCTTGCTCCGATGAGGGTTAACCCTTTTTGTTTGATTATTTGGCCTTCTTTGCTTCCCTCAACGTTACCGCCTTTTGCTGCGGCAAGATCTATGATTACACAATTAGGCTTTATTTGTTTTAATGTCTCTTCACTGATGAGACGAGGTGCTTTTGGGGTTAAAGTTTGCGCTGCGGTAATTAAAATATCGGTTTCTTTTAGTTGGGATAATATATTATGTGATTCAATAAAGCGTGCTCCCAGAGATTGTACTTGCTCTTGTGTTTCGGGGCGAATATCTGAGGCGTAAACCTTGGCTCCTAATCGTTTGGCTGTGGCTATGGCTTGTAGTCCCGCAACTCCAACACCCAGAACAAAAACTTTTGCGGCGGCAAGTGTGCCGGCAGATGTCATTAATAAAGGAAAGCTTTTGACAGAGTATTCTGCTGCTTTTATCACTGCTTTGTAACCAGCAAGATTATTTTGTGATGATAAAATATCCATGCTTTGAGCTCGAGATATACGCGGAATTTTTTCAAGAGCAAAACATGTCAGATTTTTTGTTGCAAAATCTGTGTATGAATGTGTATTTGTAAAATCAGCTATAATTGTTTGTTTTTTTTGGAGTTTGGAGATTTCTTCCGAGAGTGGAGCCTGAATTTTGAGAATTATGTTAGCTTGTCTATAAATATTGGCATGAGTGATTATATCGGCGCCGGCTTCGTGATATAGCTCATCACTAAAACCAGAAGAATCTCCGGCGCCGCTTTCTATTTGAACTTTCGCTCCCATATTGATATAGCGTTTTACGGTTTCAGGCGACGCCGCTATTCTGGTTTCAGAAGGAGTTGTTTCTTTGGGAATGGAAATAATCATTTTATCATCTTCTTTTTAACTATATGTAAAACTAAATTGAAATATAGTCAGTCAAAGAAATTTAACAACGGCGGATCAAATGCTTGGTTTAAAAGATTTATTTTTGTTGTTCTTCAAAATAGGTTTGTTTACCTTTGGCGGCGGCTATGCCATGTTGCCTCTCCTTAAAGAGGAGTTGGTTGCAAAAAGACGTTTGCTTAGTGAGGATGAGTTGCTTGATATGTATGCTATCGGGCAATGTACGCCGGGGATTATTTCTATTAATGTCGCAACCTTTATCGGTTATCGTCAAGCTCGCATAAAAGGCGCTGTTTTTGCAACCTTGGGAATGATTTTTCCTTCTTTATTGATTATTACCTTGATTGCAATGGTGCTTAAACAATATATGTATAATCGTTATGTTACATATGCTTTTGCCGGAATTCGCATCGGCGTTGTTGCCTTGATTGCAAGTGTTTTACTTGATTTATGGAAGAAAAATATTCGAAACTATGCCGATGGTATCATCTTTGTTATAGCGGTGGTATTATTGGGGGTGGTGAACCTTTCGGCTGTGTGGATTGTAATTACAGCAGCTCTTGTGGCTTTGCTTATTGGGGAGTGTGTCAAAAAATGATTTATTTATTGTTGTTTTTTGAGTTCTTCAAAATCGGCTTGTTTGCTATTGGCGGAGGTTTGGTTACTGTTCCTTTTTTGTTTGATTTGAGCGAAACATATGCTTGGTTTACGCCAAAAGAATTGACTGATATGATTGCTATTGCAGAATCGACGCCGGGACCAATTGGGGTTAATATGGCTACTTATGCAGGGTTTAATGCTGCGGGAATTTTAGGAGGGATAATCGCAACCTTAGGCTTGGTGACGCCATCGGTTATTGTAATTGTAATTATTTGTCGCTTGATGAGCAAATACAGTTGTAATCGGCGGGTTAATACTATGCTTGAAGGAATCAGACCCGCCGTTATTGCTTTGATTGTTTTTGCAGGGCTGGAATTGGCAAAAATCAGTCTAGTAGATTTGGTACATGGTTTGATCTTTGCTATTTTGTTTGCTTCTATACGTTTTTATAAAAAAAGCCCCATTTTTTATCTGGGGCTTTCGGCAATTATCGGTGTTGTCTTGAAACTCTAAATATCTAGAGCTTTGCGATATGTCTCAAGTAAAAATTCTTGTTCGTCGCGATCAGCGGCGTTCATTTTGCGTAACTTGATTACTGTACGCATAATCTTGACATCAAAACCTGCCGATTTGGCTTCTGCAAAGATATCTCGAATGTCAGAGGCGATTGCTGCTTTTTCTTCTTCCAGTTTTTCTATGCGTTCAATTAAAGAACGTAGTCTGTCTACGGCAATTCCGCCGACTTCGTTTTTTTCTTCACTCATTTTATTCTCCTTTTGTGTGACTATATTGGAAAGAAAGCTAACAAAATTTGTTATTATTGACAAGTAATAAATTTGTGGATGACGCGTAAAAAAATAAGAGCTTTTTAAGATATTCTGAAGTATAGTCCGAATATCAAAGTTTAATAGAATAAGGATTGTGTAATATGCCGATTGATACTCATACCAAAATATTGGCCACTATTGGCCCTTCTTCTGCATCTAAGGAACAAATTGAAAAATTGATTGATGCCGGAGCTGATGCTTTTCGAATCAATTTTAGTCACGGTACGCATGCCGAACATAAGGCAAGAGTTAAGATTATTCGGCAGTTGGAAAAAGAAAAAGGTCGTTTCATCTCTATCTTAGCTGATTTGCAGGGACCAAAACTTAGAGTCGGCACTTTTCGTAATGATAGCGTTTTACTAAAAGAAGGACAGACTTTCGTACTTGACTTGGATCCTGAACCCGGTGATGATGCGCGTGTTTGTTTGCCGCATAAAGAAATTTTTCAGGCGCTTAAACCGGGAGATGATTTGTTGGTAAACGATGGTTATATTGTTTTGAAAGTTATGAGTTGTGATAAAAAACACGCTGTTACAAAAGTTAAGGTCGGCGGTGTTATCTCAAGTCATAAAGGCGTTAATCTTCCAAATACGCAATTGCCCATCTCTGCCATTACAGCAAAAGATCGTGAAGATTTGGAATTTGCCTTGAAATTGGGAGTGGATTGGATTGGTTTATCTTTTGTGCAAAAGGTTGAAGATGTCCAATTTGCCAAAAAGTTAATTAATGGTCGTGCTTGGGTTATTTCTAAATTGGAAAAACCTAGTGCGATTGATGATTTGGATAATATTATTCAAGAATCAGATGCAATCATGGTTGCTCGCGGAGATTTGGGGGTTGAGTGCCCGATTCAAGTAGTGCCTGTGTTGCAGAAAAAAATTGTCGCCGCTTGTCGTAAATATGCGCGCCCGGTTATTATTGCTACTCAAATGCTTGAGTCTATGATTAATAATCCGAATCCAACACGTGCCGAGGTTTCCGATGTGGCAACAGCTGTTTATGACGGAGCCGATACAGTTATGCTTTCTGCTGAAACGGCTGCGGGAAAATATCCGGTCGATGCCGTTAAGATGATGCATAGAATTGTCTCTCAAGTGGAGTCTGATTCCTTATTTTATAAATTGTTGCAAGATTCTCGTAGAATTCCTTGTAATGCCAGTGAAGCTGATTCTATCAGCTTTGCCGCAAGTGAACTTTCTTCCGTGTTGAAAAATGTTAAAGCAATTGTATCTTATACGACATCAGGATTTACTACCTTTTTAACTGCCAGAGAACGTCCATCGTTGCCTATTTTGGCCTTAACTCCAAATATAGAGGTGGCTCGGCGATTGGTCTTGGTTTGGGGGGTTCGTCCGCATATCAATAAGGAAAGTTTTAAAAGTTTTGAGAAAGTGGAAGAATGTGCTGTTAAGGCTATTGTTAAATGCGGTATGGCAAAGTCCGGTGATCATGTGATTATTACGGCGGGCTTCCCTCTCAATGTCGCAGGCAGAACCAATATGTTGCATACCGTTTATATCAAGTGATAGTTAGCTTTTATATTGGCTTTTGAAACCTATTGAAAAACGCGGGGCTTTGTCCCCGCGTTTATATTTTTTATTGTAAAATGTTCAGATTCCCGGCCGCTGCCCGGCCATTGCGATCTGCGTATAATTCATATGAAATACGTTGTCCCTCCTCTAGATGGCGCAAGCCCAAATGTTCTAATTGCGTTATGTGAACAAAAATATCTCTTTCTCCCTTTTCGGGAACAATGAAGCCATATCCTTTTTTAGTGTTAAACCATTTTACCGTACCTTTTGCCATAGAAATAACCTTTCATTATAAACAGACAAACTCCTGTCTTCTCTTTTAAGAAAGACAGGAGTGATATAATCAAAAATTTTTATGATTAAAGTTGTTATAATCTTTTTTATCTAGCGTTCCAGCTTTTTATAGCGAACACGATGCGGATGCACGGCTTCTTCGCCAAGACGACGAATCTTGTCTTTTTCATATTCTTCAAAGTTGCCTTCAAACCATTCAACATGGCCATCATCCTCGTAGGCGATGATATGAGTGGCCAAACGATCCAAAAACCAACGGTCGTGCGAGGTTACTAAAACGCAGCCCGGATATTCCATAATACCTTCTTCCAGAGAACGCAAAGTATCTACATCCAAATCATTGGTGGGTTCATCAAGCAATATGACGTTGGCGCCTTTTTTGAGCATTTTGGCAAGGTGTACGCGATTGCGTTCGCCACCGGAAAGTTGGCCAACTTTCTTCTGTTGATCAGAGCCCTTAAAATTAAATTGTCCAACATAGGCTCGAGAAGGAAATTCTTTTTTTCCGAGTTGAATCATGTCTAATCCGTCAGAAATTTCTTCCCATACGGTCTTATTCGGGTTTAGTTCATCTCGGCTTTGATCCACATAGCCTAAGTCGACGCTTTCACCAATGCGAATCTCGCCAGAGTCTGGTTTCTCTTGGCCGGTAATCATACGAAAAAGGGTTGTTTTTCCGGCGCCGTTTGGGCCTATAATACCAACTATAGCGCCTTTGGGAATTTTAAATGACAAATCATCTATCAGAATACGATCACCATAGCCTTTACTAATGTGATTTGCTTCTATAACCAAATCTCCCAAACGTTCGGTCATTGGAATATTGATATTGGCGGTGAGAATTTTGTCTTTGGTAGATTGGGCCAAAAGTTCATCGTAGGCATTAATACGGGCTTTTGATTTAGCTTGGCGAGCTTTGGGATTTTTTTGAATCCACTCCAATTCATTGGCAAGAGTTTTTTGGCGGGCAGTTTCTTCTCGGGCTTCTTGCTCAAGACGTTTTTGTTTTTGTGCTAACCAGGAAGAATAATTGCCCTCATAGGGAATGCCTTGTCCTCTGTCCAACTCCAGAATCCAGCCAGTGACATTGTCAAGGAAGTAACGATCGTGGGTAACCATAACTACCGTTCCGGTGTATTCTTTGAGGTGGTTTTCAAGCCAAGCAACAGATTCTGCGTCTAAGTGGTTAGTAGGTTCATCCAAAAGCAACATGTCCGGTTTGGATAGTAATAGACGACATAATGCCACACGACGTTTTTCTCCACCGGAAAGCTTGGTTACATCCGCATCGGCCGGAGGGCAACGTAGGGCATCCATGGCAATTTCAATCGTGCGTTCAATATCCCAACCGTTGCAAGCATCTATTTTTTCTTGAAGTTCAGCTTGTTCATTGATGAGATCATTCATTTCTTCATCAGTGAGTTCTTCGCCAAAACGCATAGATACTTCTTCAAATTTTTTGAGCAAATCTCTGGTTTCTCCCAAGCCGTCCATAATGTTTTCCATGACATTTTTGTTGGGATCAAGTTTGGGCTCTTGTTCCAGATAGCCTACTTTTATTCCATCTGCCGCCCAGGCCTCGCCGTTGAATTCTTTGTCAACACCTGCCATGATTTTGAGCAGTGTCGATTTTCCGGCGCCGTTAACTCCTAAGACACCAATTTTTGCTCCGGGCAAAAAAGACAAGGTAATCCCTTTGAAAAGCTCTTTGCCTCCAGGGAAAACCTTGGTGAGATTTTGCATGACATAGACATATTGAACAGAAGCCATTTTTTATATTTCTCCTTGAAAAAATAAACTTAGACTTGACTATATAGACTCGTTTGAAAATTGCAAGCTCTTTTATTTTCAGCGCTTGCGGCTGATACGGCTGACACTGTTTTGTAATTTGATTTGAGGTTGCGGTGTCTTGGGTTGCTGCATGGCTGCTATTGTATCATCTCGGACATCTACTTTTAAAATCTTGGCCTCGCGCCCATTGTATATGGCTTGCGCTTCTTTGAGACTGTTCGGATTTTTTTTGTATATCATTGTAGCGTCATACGGTTTGCGCGGTGTTAGAACCTTGCCGTCCGGCATTTTTATTGTTCCGTCCGCATAGAGAACCGCTTTGAATATTTCTTGATTGTCAAAACGACGATTGATGGCGGCGCATTCATAAAATCCATCCATTTCTTTCGAAATATAGGCGTTTGCTTTTTCTTCCGAATATGCGTAAATAGCATCATTTTGAAGTTTATCTGATGGAGACTTGGTTAGTAAAATAGCGCGAGCCAATAATTCAAAAGTGTCATATTTGGAGGAACCGCACGCTAAGCCTTGACCTGAAATCGCCCCGAGCGCTCGGACTTCTTCAATATAGGGCATTTGCGCATGAGAAGAAGTTGCACAGAATATGCATATCAGAAAACTCAGAATCTTTTTCATTGTCTATCCTTATAAACTCTATCTTTCCGAATTATACAAATTTTGTTTCAAAAAGCAAAAGTAATCTTAAAAATTTACCAAGATTTAAAAATTTGAGTTGACAAAGATTATTATTTAGCATAAGTTGCGGATAACTTTTGACAATAAGGATACGAAAATGAAAATTTACAGCTCGTTGAAAAGCAAAAAAGTTCGCGACAAAGATTGCAAAGTCGTTCGCCGTAAAGGTCGCGTCTACGTTATCAATAAAAAGAACCCTAAATTAAAAGCTCGTCAGGGTTAGTGAGTGACTTTTTGTGATAGAATTTGAAAGCCCGCCGGAATTAAGCGGGCTTTCTTGTATCTTTATATCAGAGCTTCTTTACCATTTTGGCGAAAGTTATGCCTTTTTCTTCAAAAATTTCTCCTTCTTGATGATAGCCGTTCTTTTCGTAAAAGGTAACAACGCTTAACATCGCGTGCATGATGATTTTTTTATAGCCGGCTTCTTTGGCTCTTCTTTCGGCGTAGTGAATCATGTCACTGCCAATGCCCTCATGTTGATATTTGGTGTCGACGGCAACTTGCATCAGACGGATAGTGTCGTTATTTATGGGAGCTAAGAGAAGACCGCCGATTAACCTATCGTCCAGACATTCAATACAGCCAACATGAAGATAGTTCATTTCTTGTTCGCGGTGAGAATCCAAAAACTTTAGCCCAAGAGGCTCCAATAATATTTTGTAGCGAAGCTGAACCAGTTCGTCATAACGCGTAGATCCAAAATCAATGTCTATCATCTTTCTCATGGCGGCTCTCCTGAGGCTTAATAATATATAAATAGATAATAGCTTTTTTTCTGTGTGTCGTCAATCTTTATAGATTTTTTCTTATATGTATTTTGTTGTTGCTCTTTTGGGAAAATTTAGTATTTTCTTACTGACTTTAGAATTTTTTGGAAGATAAAAATGAGTGAACATAATCTTGATTTAATCAGAAACTTTGCGATTATTGCTCATATCGATCATGGAAAATCGACCTTGGCCGACCGTTTGATCGAGGCTTGCGGAGGACTTGAAAAACGTGAGATGACCGAACAGGTTTTGGATAATATGGATATCGAAAAAGAACGCGGTATTACCATAAAAGCTCAAACCGTGCGATTGAATTATACGGCTAAAGACGGCAAAACATATCAGCTTAATTTAATTGATACTCCCGGACACGTCGATTTTTCCTATGAAGTGTCTCGTTCTTTGGCGTCGTGTGAGGGCTCTGTTTTAGTGGTGGATGCCACTCAAGGCGTAGAAGCGCAA
The DNA here is from genome assembly GCA_944393685.1 of uncultured Alphaproteobacteria bacterium. Lineage (GTDB taxonomy): Bacteria > Pseudomonadota > Alphaproteobacteria > RF32 > CAG-239 > CAZU01. The sequence continues at coordinate 29,215 of CALYAW010000001.1, read as the reverse complement.
ACTTTGGCCAATGTTTATTTAGCTATTGATAATAATCATGAGATTGTTCCCGTCCTTAATAAAATAGACCTTCCTTCCGCCGAGCCCGAACGCGTTAAGGCGCAGATTGAAGATGTTATCGGTTTGGACGCATCTGATGCTGTGGAAACATCTGGTAAAACCGGATTCGGTGTGTCGGAACTATTGGAAGCGATTGTTCATCGCTTGCCTGCTCCAAAAGGTAATGAAAACGCTCCGCTTAAAGCTCTGCTTATTGATAGTTGGTATGACAGCTATTTGGGAGTGATTATTTTGGTACGGGTACATGATGGTGTTTTGCGCAAAAAAACACAAATTCGGATGATGTCAAACAACGCGACTTATTTGGTTGATAGAGTGGGTGTTTTTTCTCCAAAAATGACGGAAGTTGAAGCTTTGTATCCGGGAGAAGTCGGCTATATTACGGCAAGCATTAAGAGTGTTAGTGATTGCAGCGTCGGTGATACAATTACCGATAATAAACGTCCAAGCGAGGAACCTTTGAAAGGTTTTAAGCCGTCTGTTCCGGTTGTTTTTTGTTCTATTTTCCCAGTGGATTCAAGTCAGTATGAATTACTTAAAGATGCTTTGGCAAAGCTGAAATTGAATGATGCCAGTATTGACTATCAAAATGAAAATTCAGCGGCCTTGGGCTTGGGTTTCCGTTGTGGCTTCTTGGGGCTTTTGCATATGGAAATCATCCAAGAGCGCTTGGGACGGGAATTTGATCTTGATTTGATTACCACAGCGCCATCAGTGGCTTATAAAGTTCATCTTACCAACGGGAACACAATTACTTTGCATAATCCTGCCGATATGCCTGAGCCAACGCAGATAAAATGTATTGAGGAACCTATGGTCAAAGCGACTATTTTGGTGCCGGATTCTTATTTGGGTGCTGTCTTAAAGTTGTGTACAGAGCGTCGCGGAGAACAAGAGGAGCTAACATATGTCGGCAGTCGGGCAATGGTAGTTTATAAAATTCCCTTAAATGAGATTGTTTTTGATTTTTATGATAGATTAAAATCGATTACCAGCGGCTATGCCAGTTTTGATTATGAACTTGTCGGTTATCAAGAGTCTGAGTTGGTTAAAGTACAAATTTTGATTAACGAAGAACCTGTCGATGCTCTGGCTTTTTTGTGCCATAAAAGCGAGGCAGAAGCACGAGGGCGTCAAATTTGTGAGAGGCTTAAAGATCTTATTCCCAGGCATTTGTTTAAAATCCCAATTCAGGCCGCAATCGGTGGACGTGTGGTGGCGCGAGAGACGATTTCTGCCTTGCGTAAAGACGTGACCGCAAAATGTTATGGCGGAGATGTTACTCGTAAGCGCAAATTGTTGGATAAACAGAAAAAAGGTAAACAAAGAATGCGCCAATTCGGAAAGGTCGAAGTGCCTCAATCCGCGTTTATTGAAGCATTAAGAATGTCTGAAGATTAGTTGTTTTTTTGTTTCGGATAATGTATAACAAACGCTTTTTGATGGATTTTAATTGCGTTTGTGTTAAACTCCTCTTATCTCAAATTTATTGGTAAGGAGTTTGTTATGGCACGAGCAATCATTTTGATGATGGATTCTTTTGGAATTGGCGGAGCTCCCGATGCTTGTATGTTTGACAACGAAGGTGCCAATACGTTAGGGCATATTGCTAAAATTAATTTAGGTTTAAATATTCCAAATTTGGTGTCTCTCGGGCTGATGAAAGCAGCTAAAGAGGCCGCAATATCCGAACCGGAAATAGGAATTCAGGATAAGGCTAATATGACATTGTCCGGTAGCTATGGCCATGCCAAAGAGATAAGCAAAGCAAAAGATACAACTTCTGGACATTGGGAAATGGCCGGTGTGCCTGTTTTGCGTGAATGGGGATATTTTAAGCCGGATTATCCTTCTTTTCCGAAAGAGTTAATTGATGCAATTTGTCAGGAGGCCGGTATAACGGGAATACTTGGGAATCGTGCGGCGTCAGGGACTCAGATTATTGAAGAATTGGGTGTTGAACATATTAAAACAAGAAAGCCAATTTTTTATACTTCGGCTGATAGTTGTTTGCAAATTGCAGCTCATGAAAAGTACTTTGGACTAGATAAGCTTTATGCTTTGTGTGAAATTGCTTTTAGAAAAGTCGAACCCTATCGGATTGCACGAATTATTGCAAGACCTTTTGTCGGGGAAAAAGAAGGAGAATTTATACGGACCAAAAATCGTCATGATTATTCGGTAAAACCTTTTGCTCCAACTATCTTGGATAAAATGAAGGCTGCCGGTGGTCAGGTCATCGGAATTGGAAAAATCAGCGATATTTTTGCAGGGTGCGGTATTACTCAAAAAGTGCCGGCCAGTGGTCATGATGAGCTTTGGGATAAAACTTTTGAGGCAATACTTAATACTGCAGATAAATCGATTATTTTTACCAATTTTGTTGATTTTGATATGCTTTATGGACATCGCCGCGACATAAAAGGGTATGCTCGCGCATTGGAGGCTTTTGATCGCCGTCTTCCGGAAATTGAAAAATATTTGAAAAATGATGATGTCGTTTTTATTACCGCAGATCATGGTAATGATCCGACGTGGCGCGGAACAGACCATACCAGAGAGCAAGTTCCCGTTTTGGTCTTTGGAAAAGAGATTAAGTCTGTTAATCTCGGACAGAGAAACAGTTTTGCCGATATTGCTCAGACTATTGCGGAGATGTTTAATCTGGAACCTTTTGAATATGGAACATCTTTTTGGAAGGATGTTAAATGACATATTGGGCACAGAATCTGTTGAGGGCAAAACACTGTTTCTTTGGTTCACAAGGAGGGTGTTCAACAGGTTTTTATCAGGGGTTGAATGTTAATACCAAAAGCGATGATAACGTTGAATGTGTTGCTGCTAATTTAGACAAAGTTGCCGGATATTTTGGTCTGAAAAGTAATAGCTTACATTTGCTTAATCAAGGTGTATCCGATGTTGTTCAATATGTGGATGCTCCAACAAGAGATGTAATGCAGGCCGATGGTGTCGTAACGGATAAAACAGATATTGTTTTGTGTATTCGGACTGCAGACTGTGCTCCGGTTTTGTTAGCTGATTATAAGCAAGGTGTTATTGGGGCTGCTCATGCAGGGTGGCGAGGCGCTTGGAGCGGAATAATTGAAAATACAATTGATTTGATGCTCGAAAGAGGTGCAAAGCTTGAAAATATTTGCGCCGCGGTTGGGCCGTGTATTGCTCAAAAGTCATATGAGGTTGATGATAATTTTTATCGCCAGTTTGTTGAAAAAGATAAAAATTATGCACGTTTTTTTATAGCCGGTCAAAAGAATCATTTTCAATTTGATTTAGAAGATTTTTGCCGTAGCCGTCTAGAACTAAAAGAAATTAAAAATATCAGTGTCTCTGGAAAAGACACCTATGCTTTAACCAACGAGTATTATAGCTTTAGGCGTTTTACACATCAGAAATTGATTCAAAAACCAAAATGTTTTCCTACGGAAATATCTTGTATTGTATTGTAAGGGGTGTTTATGTCTCCACTTGGAAAATTTACATTGGCAATTATAGGGCTTCGTGTTTTTGGGGCAGCTGGTTTTTTTGTCGGCATGATACTTGGACATTTTGCCATTGACAGAACTCATTTGATTGTTTCTTTGCAACGACGTTTAGGCATTGTTGATGATAATATACGCTTACTGTTGCCGTATAAATATTATCATTATTACAATCAAATAGAAGGACATTTTTGGGGGAAAATTTGGGGTGCCCTTCTTGGCTCGGTATTGTATGGTTGGTACGGTTTTATTGTGTTATTTATCATAGGTCATTTTGTGTTTGATACGCCGGAAAGTCGTCATGCCAAAGAATGCAGGCGGAAATTTGATGATTTTTGGGATAGACATATTGCAAAAATTTGTGGCGCAACACTAGGTTTTGTTTGCAGAAGTGACATCATATTGTTTTGTGGCGTGATTGTCGGTTTTTTTATTGATTACGCTCGCGTGGAAAACGCGGTCATGTTTCCGCTACAAAAATTAAGTAAGATGTTTTGTGCTCTTAGTCCGTTGCATTTGTGGCGGTATTCGCGAGAAGCCAGACATATGGCTTATGTGCGGGCGGTTGCCGGTTTGGCTGCAAAAGTTGCTAAAGCAGATGGCGTCGTTAGTGAAAATGAGATTATAACATTTAGACGCTTGTTTGAAATTAAAGAGGCGGAAAGTAGTGTGGCTGCAAAAGTTTTTAATGATGCAAAAAAAAGTGTCAGAGGCTATGAATTTTATTGTAAGCAGTTGCAAAAAATTACGTTTAATCGAATTGAGCTAAAAGAAAATATTATTGATAATTTGTTTCAGGTGGCTCGTGCGGATAACGCTCTTCAAAGCGAAGAAATAGATTTACTTGCAAAAATTGCTGCCGCAATAGATTTGCCCGCTGATAATTTTGAGGTGATAAAAAAGTTATATATGCCTAAAGCAAAAGACAAAAAAATTCAAAAATGTTGTGATATTTTGGGAATCTTTTGTACGGCGGCGGATGCGGAAATCAGAGCTCGTTGGAAAGAATTAATTGTTAAATATCATCCTGATAGATTACAAGCTCAAGGAGCCAGTGAAAAAGAAATTAAAGAAACAACGGCAAAAATGGCGGAAATTAATTATGCTTATCAGGAATTGATGAAAGTTCGAGGTATGCGATGAAAGAATATTTATTGCAACATTTTGATGAACGTAAAACAAATATCAGTATGTTGGTTTTGCATGCGACCGCGCACAAAGGAATTGAGGCCGCACACTGTTTGGATAATTTAAAATTAAGTGCCCATTATTTGCTGAGCGTTGATGGTGAACTGATTAAATTGGTTGACGAAAAATATCGGGCATGGCATGCCGGTGTTTCTTATTGGCGAGGTATTGATCATGATTTGAATTCTTGTTCTGTCGGAATTGAGATTTGTTCGCCTAGTTTGGGACAAGAGAGTTTTACGCGAATTCAGGTACAAAAATTAATTCCACTATGTCAAAAGATTATACGGACATATGATATAAGTGCTCAAAATGTGGTTGGACACTCTGATATTGCTCCTTTGCGCAAGCCAGATCCCGGGATGGCGTTTCCTTGGGAAGTATTGGCTAAGGAAGGAATAGGATTGTGGTATCAGACGGAGGATGCAAAAAAAATACAATGCGATGATATTGCGGAACTATTGCGGATTATTGGTTATGATACACGCACGCCGGATGCCGTTTCGGCTTCGGCATACGCTTTTTGTCGGAGATATTTGCCTCAATATGTGAAAAAAGACGCCGATGTTTATCATTTGGTCGATAATATTTTGCCTGATAATTTTGATTTTATGAAAGAAAACAATTTTTTAAATGTTTTGCGTGCTGTTGCTTACGCATATCAAAAATGAAGTCTGTCAAGCAGTCCTTGCAATATATAGGCGGCAGACGAACTGTCGAGGACTTGTTTGCGCTTAGTGCGAGAAAGATCAGCTTCTTTTATTAAAAAATTTTCCATTGCTTTTGAGGACAATCGCTCATCCCAAAAAGTGTAGGGAAGAGGAATGCTTTTGTATACTTCCGCGGCAAAATTACGGACAGCTTTGGCGGTTTCTCCTTCTTCGCCATTCATTTGGAGCGGAAGTCCATAAACAAAAGCACCGATTTCTCGCTCTTTGACCAGATGTTCAATAGCTGATATATCTTGCCGGAGAGTGGTTCGAAAGATTGTTTTATCTGGTGTGGCAACCATCCATAAAAGGTCTGATACGGCAATACCTAAGCGCTTTTCTCCGTAATCAAAGCCTAAAATGGCAGTATGAGGTTTGAGTGCTGTTTTAAATTCATTAAATTCCATGTGTCCTTCCTCATGTTTTTACCTAGTTTAGGGTATTTTGTGTGGCTGTCAAGTTTTTAAGAATTGCTCTGAAAATAATCTTTTTAATGCTTTGCTAATTGATTTTTAAGAATCTCTCATTAATATAGAAAAGTGTTTTTGTTTTGCTGAAAGAAAAGATATGAAATATAAATTTTTGTTAGCTTTTGTTCTTAGTTTTTTTGCAATCGGCGTTGCTAAAGCCGAATTAAGTATTGATGTGAACGGAGCAATGCGAGAACCAATGCCGGTTGCTTTTCCGGAAATGATTCATGATGGTTTCTTTGTCGGGCAATATGGCAAAAAAATTCGGGAAGTGGTGATGGCGGATTTGGAACGTTCCGGTTTGTTTAAATTTGTGGATGAACGTAGTTATATTCAAGAATTTTCTTCCATGGAGCAAGAACCCACATTTGTGGATTGGAAAGCAATTAATGCAATGGCTTTGATTCAGTCTGCTATTAAAGAGGTTGATGCTAATAATTTACGTGTTGAATTTAGGTTGTGGGATGTGTATGCCGAAAATCAGATGAAAGGGCAGTCTTTTACAACAACCAAAGATAATTGGCGGCGTGTTGCTCATGTGATGGCTGATGCTATTTATGAGCGCTTGACCGGAGAGAAAGGTTATTTTGATACGCGGATTGTGTATGTTTCGGAAACAGGGCCTGCAACGCGACGTGTTAAAAGATTGGCAATTATGGATCAAGATGGCGAGAACCATAAATTTTTGACTTCGGGAGCTTCTATGGCATTGACACCCCGCTTTTCTCCAAATTTGCAAAAAATTACTTATATGTCATATGCCGGTAATACTCCTCGTGTGTATATTCTTGATATTGAAACAGGTAAACAAGAGTTGCTTGGTAATTTTCCGGGAATGACGTTTGCTCCCCGCTTTTCTCCTGATAGTTCGAAAGTTTTGTTGAGTTTTGCGTCGCGCGGAAAAACCAATATTTATGAGATGGATTTGAAAAAACGTACCAGCAAACAGCTGACTTTTGGCAGTGCGATTGATACTTCTGCCAGTTATTCTCCTGATGGTGAACAGATTGTGTTTAACTCTGATCGCGGTGGAAATCAACAACTCTATGTTATGAATGCCGATGGTTCCGATGTTAAACGTATCAGCTTTGGTTCAGGACGTTATGCTACGCCTGTGTGGTCTCCGCGCGGAGATTATATCGCGTTTACAAAAATGGCAGGCGGACAATTTTATATCGGCGTGATGTATCCTGATGGTAGCGGAGAGAGGTTGTTGGCTAGTGGATATCTGGTTGAAGGGCCGACATGGTCTCCAAATGGTCGTGTGTTGATGTACTTTCGTCAGGAAAAAGGCGGTCGTCGTTCAACGGCTCCGGTTAAACTTTATTCTATTGACTTAACAGGTTATAACGAGCGCCAAATATTAACTCCTGCTGATGGGTCTGATCCGGCTTGGTCTCCTTTGTTGCCGTAAGCTAATTTTGTTGGGAGTGCTGCTTTCAAATTTGGGAAGCAGCACTTTTTTGTACAAAATTTTCCGAAAATAGTGTTTGACTCAAAGTGCCGTTTGTTGTATTTTATATAACATAATCACGTACAATTATGTCAAACAAAACAAAACTATTATGTGCCATTGTATCGATTTTACTGCTCAATTAGCAGAGAAATTTCCGTGGAATAACATGGAAAAGGAAGTAAACGGAAAGATATTCGAAAAAGTGTTCTTTGCGGAAGAAAATGAGCTTTTTTGGGTGCGTCTGAATGAGGTTCTTGAACTTCATAAAGAGGAAAATCCTCTTCGGTGCGCAGAGATTTTGGACTTTATTGGGCGATATGCAAATCACCGTCCAAATGAAGTTACTCTCAGTCACTATAAAAACGCTGATTTATCAGCATTAACACTTCAATATCTGGAATCTGCCGTGAGACAAAAAATGCCGCTTTCGGTACTACAGTGTCTGATTATTCTGGATATCGCATTTGAATGCAGTAACCAAAGAAATCAAAAAGGATATGAACGCTGTGTTGCTGTTTGGCGACAGTTGCTACAAAAAAATATCCAAGTGAAAAACGCAATTCAAGAACGAGAGTATCTCCATAATTATAGCTATTTATGGAGAAACAAGTCTCAGTACGAAGCGTTTGCTTCTGCTTTTGACTTACTCTAACCAATCTTGTTAACCTGAAGAGAAACCGCCAAAACGAGATGTTTAGGCGGTTTTTCGTTTGTTGGTTATGATATTTTTTCTATAATTTCTGGTGTCTTTTGTGGTTGTTCGCTGCTTATTGTAATTAGTTTTCTTAAGGTATCTGCAGCATTCGAAAACTGTTCTTCGGTTTGGGCGTGAATGACTGCAAGTGGTTTATGATTGTCAACATAGTCTCCAATTTGGCAAAAGTCGGTGTAGCCGGTGGCATAATCAAGTTTTTGCTCTGGTGTGGTGCGACCGCCTTTCATTTCAATAATGCTCAGACCAACACCTCGGGTATCCATGCTTTGAACATAGCCAGGAACTTTAGCATATACAGGGCGAATGATTGCTGCTTTGGGAAGGTATTTTGAGGTCTTTTCGCAAAAATCAGATGGTCCGCCGAGCGCTGTTACCATATGCGCAAAAATTTCAAGCGCCTTGCCGGAATCAAGGGCGTGTTGTAATTGGATTTTGGCTTCCGGTAACGCGGTGGCGAGTTTTGCAGAAACCAATAGTTCCGAACATAGTTCCAGCATAATGGTATGAAGACGCGGATCACGATATGTGCCGCTAAGATATGCAACTGCTTCGTCAACTTCGAGAGCATTGCCAACACTTTGTCCTAAAACTTGGTTCATATCTGTTAAAACCGCTTTGGTTCGAGTACCTGCGGCATTGGCAACATTAACAATGGAATGAGCAAGTTCTCGACCTCGCTCAAGACTGTCCATAAATGCCCCGTTGCCGCATTTTAAATCCATGACCAAACAGTTAAGTCCGGCGGCTAGTTTCTTGGATAAGATTGAGGCTGTAATTAATTGGACGGACTCAACCGTGGCACATACATCGCGAATGGCATAGATTTTTTTGTCGGCGGGAGCAAGATTGCCGGTTTGTCCAATGATGGCGCAGCCAACTTCTTTAACCACTTTTTTAAAAAGTTCGTTATCGGGAACTGTTTGATAACCGGGGATGGAATCGAATTTATCAAGTGTTCCGCCGGTGTGTCCTAATCCGCGCCCCGAAATCATCGGAACATAGCCGCCGCAAGCGGCAATCATAGGTGCCAGCATTAGACTAACTTTGTCTCCTACGCCTCCGGATGAGTGTTTGTCTAAGGTTGGACCATTTAGTCCTGACCAATCCAAAACATCGCCCGAATCTCGCATTGACATGGTGAGAGCTGTGGTTTCTTCTACATCCATGCCGTTTAAGAAAATAGCCATAGTGAGAGCTGCTGTTTGAGCATCGACAATAGAACTATCGGTAATGCCTCGGATGAAAAAGTTGATTTCTTCTTGAGATAATTTGTTTCCGTTACGTTTTTTGCGAATGATTTCTTGTGGCAGCATTATTAATATCCTTGTTTTAAGTGTTCAAGCAGGTTATTCAAAAGAGAGCTTGCTCCGATGCGAAAATGTTTAGGCGTTATCCACTCAGGTCCCATAATGGCAATGGCAAGTGAAAGATATTTTTTGGCATCTTCTAATGTTTTTATGCCACCACTGGCCTTAAATCCTATGTCTTTGCCACTCTTTTGGATTTCTTCCAATATTGCGTTAGCAGCCTCAGGTGTGGCGGAAACAGATGTTTTTCCGGTTGAGGTTTTTATAAAGTCTGCTCCGGCTTCAATGGCAATATGTGTTGCTTTTTTGATATTGAGGGTGGATTTCAGCTCTCCACTTTCTATGATGATTTTGAGAATTTTGTTTTGTGTGAATTCGCGTGCTTTTTCCAAAAAATGAATGCATTGCTCAATATTGCCATTTAAAAAATCTTGATAGGGTAATACAGCGTCAATTTCATCAGCACCAAGTTTTAAGGCTTGTTTGATTTCTTTTTCCAGACGTTTAATGTCGTTACTCCCATCAGGAAAATTAACAACAGTGGCAATTTTTATGTTGTCGTGTAGTTCGTGTAATGCAGTTTGAATAAATTCCGGATTAATGCAAACAGCCGCCGTTGTACCAAAAGGAGTAGATGCTCGGTTGCAAAGATCTTTTATCGTTTCTTTGGTATCGTCGTGGTTGAGAGAGGTCAAATCCAATGAATTGATGAGTATTTGAGCGGCAGATAAATCTTTCATTAAACTTCTCCAATAAAATTTTTGACCAATGAAATCAGATCCTTAGAGGCTTTTGCCGCTGTTTCAAGGGTTTCATTATGGCTGGGGTTGCCTCCTTCAATGCCTGTGCAATAATTTGTTAATGCAGAAATGCCAAGAACTTTTATTCCGCACCAAGCCGCTGTCATGGTTTCTGGGACGGTAGACATTCCATTGGCATCTGCTCCCAATATGCGGCAAGCACGAACTTCTGCCGGAGTTTCAAATGCCGGACCGGACAGCATGCAATATACACCTTGGTGCAAGGTGATGTTTTGCGATTTTGCAACTTTTTGTGCCAAAATGCGGTAAGCGGGAGTATAGACGTTAGTCATGCTGGGAAAACGAGGTCCAAATTGTTCATCATTAGGGCCTATGAGCGGATTAAAACCACTGAGATTTATGTGATCTTCTATGAGCATTAATGATCCGGGCTTCATCTCTTTATGCAAGGAACCTGCGGCATTGGTGACAATGAGGCTTTCAATACCTATTAATTTGAATGCCTTAATGATGTTTGCAATGGCAGATGGGGCGTAGCCTTCATAAAGATGTATGCGTCCTTGCATGCATAAAACTTCTTTTCCTGAAATCGTACCAACAATTAATCTTCCACGGTGTCCGGAAACAGTGCTGATTGGAAAACCTTTAATGGAAGAATATTCAATAATAAGGGGATTTTCGATTTCTTCGGCAAGTCCTCCCAAACCACTGCCTAAAATAACGGCAATGTGCGGTGTGCGTTCCGATAATTGAGAACTGATTTGTTGGGCTATAGAATAGGCGGTGTCTGTCATGATTAAAACTCCGAAAAAGAGGAAGGAAGAAGTTCATTGATGCCATAGCTTTTGCTGATGCCGTCAATTCCGGCAAGATAAATTATTGTTTCCGGAGTTGAAAATTCGGCAATTCGTTGGCGACAAGCTCCACAGGGAGTTATTAATTTTTGTGAGGGCGCGTAGATTAATATATTTTGTATTTTGGTACTTCCATTTGCTATCATTGCCGCTATAGCTCCTGCTTCTGCACAAGTGCCTACCGGAAAAGAGATGTTTTCGACATTGCAGCCGGAATAAAATTTACCGTCAGTGCTTTCAATAGCGGCTCCGACGGAAAAATGAGAATAAGGACAATAAGCGTTGCTTGCGGCAGTTTGTGCTAAAGATAAAAGTTTTTGAAGATTATTCATGACTTGCCTTTGGGTGTTAAAAGTTTTATTAATTATTATGACTTTATAATAATTGTAGTTTAAGATAAAAGCAAAGCATATTTGCAGCTCATCCAAAATTGTCGAGGAGAAAACGTGTGAAGAAAATTGTCTTGTGGGTTTTGGGGCTTGTTGTGGTCGGAGTAATCGGGACAACATTTTATATATCTTCAATCGATTGGAATGAGCATAAGGATAAGTTAGCGTCCCAATTTTATGAAATGACCGGAAAAAAAATAGTTTTTGGCGGTCCTGTTTCATTGAAATTTATGCCTTATCCGTCGTTGACGGCTCAAAATGTGAAAATTTTGAATCCACAAGATATTCAAGCAAAACCATTGGTCGAGGTTAAAAACTTAGTAGCGGAATTGTCTGCTAAGCCTTTGTTGTCCGGTGTTTTCGAAGTGAGACGAATGGTTTTGGATAGTCCTCAAATTAATGTTGAATTATCTGATGAAGGAAAACTCAGTTGGCAATCCGGTGAGACTGCCGAAACTCCTAAAGCCGAGATTTCCTTAAATAGTGTCAGCTTGAAAAATGCAGCTCTTGTCTATGAAGATTTAGCGCGAGATATTACTTTGCGTGTTGATAATTTAAGCGGTGAAGTTGTTGCCCAAAGTTTGTATGGGCCTTATCGACTTGAAGGAAATTATATTAAAGATGGGAATCCTCAAGGATTTGCTATTTCTGTCGGAAAATTATCGGATAGTTTTGCCACATCGCTTAATTTGGTGTTAACCCATCCGGTGTCTAAGAGCTATGTGCGCTTTGATGGAAGTTTTATGCTGAAAAACAAAGTGCTAAATGGTAATGTGATTTTTGAATCAGCCCAATTAAAAGATTTTTGGAAAGCAAATTGGCCAGATATGAAGTTTGATGAAGCATATGATTTTCCATTGGCGTTGACATTTGATGCTGCTTTTAATGAACGACAACTTAATCTTTCTAATATTGTGGTTCGTTATGGTGAAACACAAGGAGCCGGAAATATGCAGATTCCTTTAAATGACGGCGTTTTCGGAGCTGGAGAAGACGGCGTTAAACCTCGTGTTGATCTCGCTTTTAATTTTACGGATTTTAATCTGGATCCGGTGGTTTATACTTTGATGAACTTAAAAAGCTATTATCGAGCAGAGGGGGTATATAATCCGTCGCTTCCTTTTGATCTTTTGGCTGATATCAAGTCCGTGCGAACGCAATATAATGGTCAGGCTGTGAAGAACTTTGAAACCAGTTTCGATGTAATTGAAAACATAATTACCGTTAATACTATATCTGCGGTGCTTCCAGGAGATACAGATGTATCATTGAAAGGAAGTGTTTCCGCCTATGAAGACAAGCCTTTTTATAATATGGATGTGACTTTTAAGTCCACAGATTTCTTAAAAACACTTAATTGGGCGGGGATTCATCCTATTGTCAGCGTGGCTTCAACTTATAAAAAAGCTGTCGGTTCGGCAAAATTGTCCGGTACCTTAGATAAAATACAGGTATCTCCTTTTAATGTCAGCATTGATAAAAGTTCTCTTTCCGGTGAGGCAGGATTTAAATTGACCGGGCGTCCGGACATGATGTTGGTTTTGAATACAGATATGATTAATTTTGACAATTATATAAGTGCTCTACCGGTAGAAGAAAAAAATAAAACTTGGACCGAAAGAATGAAATATCGGTTCTCAAAACTTGGAATGCTCAATGATTTTGATATGCAGATAACTGCAAAATTAGATGCGGCAATCTATGAAAATATGCCGTTTGAAAAAATTGATTTTGACGCCGTTTTGCTTAATGGAAAAATGGATATAAATAAATTAAACATTAATTCTGTGGCCAATGCTGTTGTTGAGCTGAATGGACAGGTTGCCGGTTTTGGCGATATACCTAACTTTGATGAATTGAATTACAATATTAAGACAGATAATGTTTCGGGCTTTATTAATAAATTGGAGCTTAAGGTTCCGGATTTGGATTACAAAAAATTGGCTCATATGAATGCTAAAGGCGTTATGACCGGTGATGTTAACCATTTTGCGCTTAATTCTCAGATGCAGCTGGAATCTTTGGAAACAGAATTTCAAGGGCAAGTTATGCAAGAAGCTGAAATCTTGAATCTGAGCGGCGATTTGTCTTTGAAACATCCTGATTTTGTAAAAATGTTGGAAGATTTGCGCTCACCTTATCTGCCTCAAGGACAAGCTCTCGGATTGTTCGGACTGCGTTCAAAAATAAACGGAAACAAGAATCAGTTTCGTTTGGATATAGAAGAGGCAAACATAGGCTATAGTACATTTGCCGGTTCTGTTAATTATGAAAAAATTGACGCTCGTCCGAATTTGATGGCGGAATTGAATATCAATAAATTTGAAATCGAACGCTTCTTGAATAAAAACAACGTAGCTTCTGCGCGTCCCAGCATTAAGCCTGATAAGATAGACGTTGTTGAATTTTTGGCTAATCCAAATTGGAATGCTGCAAAAATAAATTATGATTTTTATACGCATTTTGATTTGAGCGGAAATTTTAGTGTCCAAGATTTGTCATATTATAATTATAAGCTTAGGGATGCTTCTTTAATGGTGTCTTTGCTCAACGGGGTGTTTGATATTCAAGAATTACAAGGAAAAATAAGCCAAGGAAGTGGAGATATTTCTGCAAAAGCGACTCTTAAGATGTTGGATCGTCCAAATATGAGTGTGCAGGCAGAAATTAATAATATGGACGTTGCTCCGATGGCTTGGAGCGGAAAAGTCTATGGTTTGAACAAGGGAATGCTAAACAGCAAATTCTTTGTAGAAGGAGAGGCTGAAAGTTTTGAAAATTTTGCCAAAACCATAAAAGGAAATGGTGATTTTGTCTTTTCGGATATTAATGTCAAAGGTTGGAATTTGGGAGCCAACTGGGATGATATAAAAAAACGTGAAACTGTTGATGGTTTGGCAGCTACTATCAAAGATAACCTAATGAAAGGGACATCGGCTTTTAATACTTTTAGCGGAAATTTTGTTATTGAAAACGGAACATATACTTTGTCTAATACTGTTATGAAGGGTAATGGAGCCGAAGTCAAAATTTATGGAAATGGTACTTTTGAGCCTTGGGAAATGAATGTAACTTGTGATGTTAAGTATGATGATGCTAAATATTTGCCGGGCTATAGTTTTAGTTTGAAGGGTCCAACAAATGCCCCGCTTCTGGATGTTAATGTCAGTTCTTTGTTTAATTTGTATAAAAGCAGACAAGATAAAATAGATAATGACGCCAGAATCGCCAGAGAAGCAGAAGATAACCGTATTAAATTGCTTATTGAAGAACAAAAAAATATTGCCAGCAGTATGGTAAGTGAAATTCGGAAAGAAATTGACGATAATATAACAAAAAAATCTAAAGAAGTATATGATCAGAATACAACTTATAAGTATGATTCTTTGCGTCAGAAAGCCGGTAAATTAGCTGCTGATTTGATTGAAAAGGTTGATGTCGATTCTTCGGTTTCGTTGTCTGAAGCTACAGTTGATGAGCTTAAAAAAATTAATCAGAATGGATTGGTGGAGCTTGAGAAATTAAAGCGGGAAGTAAGCAGAGCCTATTTGGATGATGTAAAGAAAAATATTGCTGATGTTTATAGCCAGATTGTTAGCGAAGTTAATAAATCTAAGCAAATTTTATTTCAATATAATACCGCTCGCGACAGTTTTAATTCTAGATTAGCAGAGATTGTTACTGATTATCAGCTTGATGAAGATGTAAATATGCAAGGATGGAATGCCTTTGTTCAAGACAAAGCAGCCGGTTTTGAGGCTGATAATCTTAAGATGTTGGATGAAAAAAATGCTATCCTTAAATCTGAAGATGAAAATGAGGTTGCTGCTTATAATCGTGATGGCGAAGAACTTTTGGCCGGTTTGGAGGCTGATATTGTCAGTATGGAAAATACTTTGGCTGATATGCGAAAATACGCTGAAGAAAAGGTTGCTGTGGCTGAGGAGGCTTATAATGCAAAACTTCGCGAAGCCGAAGTTAAACGTAAAGTAGAGGAAAATAAAGGTTCCATAAGTATTAAAAAAAGCGGTCGTGTCGTTGAGGTCGTCCGTGATATTAAAGATATTGAAGAAGCCGAAGAATTGGTTGAAGATAAAGAAATAAAGGTTCTTGATTTTTCAAAACCTAAAAAAAGAATAAACACAACTGCTCAATCAAGTTCGGAAAATGTAGTTAAAAAGGGTAGGGGAAAAATCAATTAGGGTTGTCGAATCGTTTTTTTGTGATATAGTTTGGAACATAAAATAGTTAGATTTTTTGGAGTTTTAAAATGAGCAGAAGACCAGAAGTTTGTATTCTTCCAGTTGCCGGTTTGTCTACCCGCAATCTTCCTTCAACCAAAGCTCTTCACAAAGGCTTTCTTACTCTTCACAGTAAACCGATTATTCAATATGCGGTTGATGCTTGTGCTGAAATCGGAATTAAAGAGATTGTTTTTATATATAGTGATCAATCTTGTAAGCATTTATTTGAAAAACATTTCTCTCCGTATCCATGGCTTGAAAATCATTTGCGTGAAAAAAATAAACTGGACTTGCTTCAGGTTGTGCGTGATATTATTCCCGCGGGTATGAAATTTTCGTTCGCAGAGCAGTCTGAACCAAAAGGAAATGGGCATGCCGTATTGATGGCTAAAGAGATTGTTGGGGATCGTGATTTTGTTGTGATGTGGCCCGATGACGTATATGTTAATATTCGTAAGGGTAAAGGTATTTTGGCACAGCTGTTGGAGGTATACGAAAAAGAAGGCGGCATGGTGGAGAATATTATGGAATTCCCTAGAGAGCAAATGGTTCGTTACGGTGCTTTGATTGGTGCTGTTCGTGATGGGCGGATTGTTCATGCTAAAGGTAAAATTGAAAAACCGGCTCTTGAGGATGTACCGTCTAATTATGCAAGTATGGGGCCTTATATTTTGCCTAATGAAATTATGGATATTTTGCCAGAAGTTCGCAAAGGGACCAATGGTGAAATTAATTTGGCTGATGCAATGGGGCTGGCTGCAGAACGCGGTATGAAGTTGACGGGAGTGCTCTGTGATGCTTTGCGTTTTGATTGCGGTACAAATAAAGAATTGGAAAAGTCAAATCTAAAACTTACTTTGATGGAAGATCCTGATATGAGAGCCTATTGCAAAGAATTGTTGGATACTATGTTAGTGTAATTTATATTATGTTTTTATGAGCCGAAAGTTCAAATGTTCTTGTATGTTTGAACTTTCGGCTTTTTTTGAGGGTGTTAAGTTCTGATAAATGATGTGGTGTCATAAAAAACCGCTCGTTAAAGAGCGGCTTGTTTTATTCTTTGTGGCGGAAAGTAATTCTGCCTTTGGTCAAATCATAGGGCGTCATTTCTATATCGACTTTATCGCCAACCATAACTCTGATGCGAAATTTACGCATCTTTCCAGCTGTATGTGCTAAGATTTCAACACCATTTTCTAATTTGACACGGAACATGGCATTGGGCAGTTTTTCAATAACTTCTCCGGTGAGTTCCAATAACTCTTCTTTACTCATAAAAAAATCCTTCTTTTGTTATTTTGTGCATATTAATAAACCGAGAATTAATTTTTTGCAAGATTTTTTATCAAAGGAAAGGAAAGAGTAAAGACACTTCCTTTGCCTAGGGTGCTTTTGACGCTGATGTGTCCTCCAGCTTTTTCTACGATTGATTTGGAAATTGATAAACCGAGACCATTTCCTTTAGAATTATTATCTGCGCCGTTAGAAAAAAACGGATCAAAAATTCTATTGATATCTTGTTTGGATATGCCAATACCGGTATCGGCAAAGTTTATCAAAATTTTTTGAGATGTTGCTTTTAGGCTTATATTAATTTGTCCGGTGTTTTCTATCGCTTTAAGAGCGTTTAAGATAAGATTTATCCCTACCATCTTGAAATCTGCTTCATTACCGCGAATATATAATGTTTTGTCAGGATGTTCAAATGTTATAACTATACCTTTACTCTTAGCTTCAAAGTCAAGTAGATTGATTACATCCTTTATACTTGAAATGCAGTCAATGTTTGAAATTTCGGAAGATGAGTTTCTAGTTAGTTTAAGAAGTCTTTCGGGGATGTCTATACAGTTTATCAATCCGGAATGGACAAGTTCAAGTAATTTTTTGTCTTCGGCTGTATTGGGTTTGTCTTCGTAATATTTGTCTTTGAGACGTTCAAGTATCATCCTTAAGGCGCCAAGTTGGTTCTTCATTTCATGGGCTATTGATGTTGATAGAAATCCTAAAGAAGAAAGTTTTTGTTGATGAGAAAAATTAATGTCATCACTTAAATCTCTGATGGATTCAACAATGTATCTTTTTTTGCCGTAATGAGTTAAAGGGGCTGCGTTGATTGATAAGTGCCTTTCTGGATGTTTGTTGAACTGTTGGATAAAACGGACATTTTGAGTCTTTTGTTGCAAAAGGGTATGTAGTGGGCAGAGATGTGTTTGTTCATTACACGGGTGGTCAATATTTTGTGAGGATTTATAGCATTTAATTTGCTTGTTGCCCGTTTGATTGTAATAAGCTTTATTGGCTATGATGATGTTGTAGTTTTTGTCAATAACTCGGATTCCATCAGGTATACTGTCTATTAGGGCTTGTAAAAACGCTTCTTTGTCTTTTACTTCGTGGATAACACTTTCTAAATTGTCCAACATGAGATTAAATGTGTTGGTTAAGTTGTCCAATTCATCCTTAAAGTAAGTCTTTTTGGGATTTTTAATGCGAATCTTTAGGTTTCCCCTAGACACACTTTCTGAAACCGCGGAAATTCGATTAATGGGCATGAGCACCCAGCGACTGATAAGATAGCCTACTAAGATGATTGTTATAAACAGCAAAATTGAACTAATTCCAAAAATTTGCAGGCTGGTTTGTATGGCTTGGTATCGTTCATCAAAACTTTGATTTATTTTGGCCATTTGTTCTTTTCTGTTGGATAATTCTTTTAATTGGCTTTCTTCTGAAGCGAAAATGGTCGTCTTAATGTTTTCGTCAATTTTTAATTTGGGATTTTCAAGAACAATAGTTCGAAAATCTTTTATCATATTAATGTTGCGATATAGCAAATCAATATATTGTTGGTTACGCTGGATGCTGTATAGCTGTTCTTCTTGAATCTTATTGCCGTAGACAATGTAAAATGTTGAAACAAAAATTATAGATGTAAATAAAAACAGAAAAAGGATGCTGTATATGATTTTTTTGTTTATGCTGACAAACATGGCAAAATTCCAAATTGTTAGTTAATATTTAACATTATACATGATAAAATATTTCTAAATGTTAAAGAGAGAATGAAATGTTAGATAAGAATATATTGACAGAAGTTGAAGGATTGCTTGAGCAAGACGAGTGGAATGATGATAAATCGGCTTTCATCAAGCAAGGGCTGTATAACGGAAAATTGATGTGGCTTATTTGTAGCGCAGACGGAGAAAAAATTGCTGCTACAGATAATCGTGATTTTGCTTTTATTGTTGCTCGGCAAAATGATATGGAACCTCACAGCGTTCATTAAAATAATTGTTGTAAAAAAACCCGCTCTAAAGCGGGTTTTTTGTGGTTAGTCTTCATTGTTAAGCAACGCATACAATTCTATGGGCTTGTATATTTGGCGCAGTTTATGACATAAATTCTCATCTTTGAGGATGCGCGAAAGTTTGGCTAGCGCTGTTAAATGATCGGCACCGTTACCTTCCGGAGAAAGCAACGCAAAAACCAAATCAACCGGTTTACCGTCAATTGCGTCAAACTCAAGAGGAGAGTTGGGTTTTGCTAAAAAAGCATATACTCTATTTAGTCCTTCAAAACGTCCATGCGGTAAGGCTGTTCCCCCGCCGAATCCGGTCGAGCCGAGATTTTCTCTTTCGAGCAGAGTATCAAATATGGTGCGTTCATCCAAACCTGTCTGTTCCGCAGCAAGGGATGACAGTTCTTGAAGAAATTCACGCTTGGAGTTTGATTTAATGCCGATAAATATATTTTTTTCGGTCATTATGTCTGCAATGTTCATTATAAAGCCTCTTGCTTATTGATTTAAGTTATTCTTTGGGTTCTACCCAACCGATGTTGCCATCTTTGCGGCGATATACCATATTGAATTTGTTGTTGGCAATGTTTTTGAACATCAAAGCAACTTCTTCATTCAAGTCCATGTACATAACAGCCTCAGAAACCGTGCAAACCGGAATGTTGGCTTCTAGCTCGGCAATAGTTAACGGAGCATCCGCAATTTCAACCTCTTCAGCGCTTTCATCAATGGTGAAAACGGCTTCATTGGCAATTTCTGTTAAACCGGTTTTGCCTTTGTGATCATTTAGTCTGGTCTTGTGACGGCGTAGACGGGTTGCAATGTGTTCATTGGCGGCGTCAAAAGCCGAATAAGGATCGCCGGCTGAACCGGTTCCTTGGAGAATAATGTTTTTCGCAGGATGAACCGTAACTTCAGCAATGAAGTTATCTTTTTCTTTGCTGAAAACAACGTTGCAGCTAACCGGTGCCGGAAAATATTTGTTTACGGCATTCAGTACGTTTTCTTCAACATGTTGACGAAGTCTTTCGCCAATATCAACTTGATTTCCTGATAATGTAATTTTCATAATTCTTCCTTGCAAAATGTGATTTAAAACCTTTGACGCTTTAGATTTAATATATAAACAGTAAGCATTCAAACAGATTGTTACAAATACAGTCTTATTTTATCAAAGTCAATATAAAAGTCAAGTTCGCCGCTTTGTTTATCTACGCTTTTGACGCTTGCGTTCGGCAGAGGTAGGAAGTTTGAGCGCTTCGCGATATTTGGCGACTGTACGACGAGCAATTTTTATTCCTTCGTTGGCTAAAAGGCTAACAATGTTGTCGTCCGAAAGGATGTGCTCTGCTGTCTCATTCTCTATCATTTGGCGAATCTTGTGCTTAATGCTTATTGTTGAGGTTTCTTCATTGCCAATGTAACTTCCGGCTGCTTGTGAAAAAAAGTATTTGAGTTCAAATATTCCGCACGGTGTGTGCATATATTTGTGGTTGGTTACTCTGCTTACGGTGCTTTCATGCATCTCTAATGTGTAAGCAATGTCTTTGAGGTTTAATGGTTTGAGAAAATCAATTCCTTTTTCAAAAAATGCCATTTGTTGGCGAACAATCTCTTCACTGACGCGTAATATCGTATCGGCTCGTTGGTGTATGGCTTTTATTAAAAAAGTAGCATGACTCATATTTTCTTTAAGAAAGCGTTTGGCGCTTTTATCTTGTTTAAGAATTTCTGTGTAATAGCTGTGATTTATTAACAAACGCGGCAGTGACATATTGTTAAGTTCAACGCGATAGTTTCCGGAAGAGCTGCGTTTTACAAAAACATCTGGAATAATGTAGCTGGTGATATCGTTATGATAGTTGCTTAAAGGCTTAGGATCTAAGCGTTTTATGTCTGCAATCATTTCCGATAAATCTTGAGCGTCTACATGACAGATTTTTTGAAGTTCTTTTAGTTTATGAGTGGCCAGAAGATTTAAATTTTCAAGTAAAAGCTCAATGCACGGATCATAACGATTAATATCTTTGAGTTGAAGGCTGAGACATTCTTTGAGGTCGCGTGCGAATATGCCGGATGGTTCAAAAGTTTGAAGTGTGGCCAATATATTTGAAAGCTCTTTAGGGGATGTTTGTAAGCGCTTCGAAATCTCTTGTAAATCTCCTCGGAAATACCCGGCATCATCAAGATGCTCGCTTAAAATACGAGCTATCATCTTGTGTCGTTGAGATGTAATATTTAACTCTATTTGTTGATCAATGAGAGTATATACTGACGGGGAGTCTGCAAGCCTTTTTTCGCAATAGTCAAAATTTTCATCTAGATTTGGATCTTTACGGTGATGGTAGTCTGCCCAATCGTAATTAGTTTCTTCATAACCGACGCTGTCGCTGCCAAAATCGTCAAAATTTGAATCATAATCAATGTTATCAGCAGAAAACTCTTCTTCAGAAAAAGTGTCTTGTGCCGCATCATAATCGTCTATCGTTTGAATGGATGAAATATCTTCTTTAGAGGAGGCTTCTTCTCTTTCCAAAAGCGGATTTTTTGTTAATTCTTGCTCTATGACTTCAGATAACTCAAGATTGGACATTTGTAGCAGATTTATTGCCTGACGCAATTGCGGCGTCATTAATAAAGATTGAGACTGCCGTATTTCCAATTTGGGCGTGATAGCCATTGCAAAATCCTCAGAATTGCAAAGAGGTTACATCGAAAAATTATCGCCGAGATACACTTTGCGAACTTCTTTGTTGGCAACTATTTCCGAAGGAGTTCCTTCCATTAATACCGTGCCGCCATGTAAGATATAAGCACGATCGGTAATATCAAGTGTTTCACGAACATTGTGATCGGTTATAAGGACGCCTAAACCTCTGTGTTTGAGCTGTGAAACCAAATTGCGAATTTCTCCAACGGCGATGGGATCAATACCAGCTAAAGGTTCGTCAAGCAGTATGTAATGTGGTTGACTGGCAAGAGCTCTGGCAATCTCCAGACGACGCCTCTCTCCTCCAGAAAGGGCAATAGCAGGGCTTTTGCGTAAATGCGCAATGGAAAATTCACTCAGCAATTCTTCCAGCATATCTTCTCGTTTACTTTCATCCTCAATAACAATCTCAAGAATTGCCTTGATGTTATCTTCAACGCTCAGAGATCGAAAAATAGATGCTTCTTGCGGTAGATAACCGATGCCAAGACGGGCGCGCCTGTACATCGGTAAATCCGTTATGTCTTGGCCGTCAATGTGTACATCTCCGTAGTCTGGGGTTATTAAACCTGTGACACAATAAAAACAAGTGGTCTTGCCTGCTCCGTTAGGACCTAATAAACCAACGGCCTCTCCTCTTTTGACGTTAAGTGAAACATTACGCAAAACAGGACGGTTTTTATATTTTTTGCCAATATTAAAAATTTCGAGTTTGGATTGGGATGAAAACTTTGTTATCATAACTTATTTCTTTTCCTTGAAAACGCCTTTGACGCGATTTTTAGGCGAGGTTGACAGAAGTTTGCTGATGCCGCTGTTCAAATCGGTCTCGGCTTTGTCTCCATGTAAAATATTACCGTTTTGATTTATGGTTATATTATCATAAAGTTTGATTAGTCCGGTTTGAGGAAGATATGTTCCTTTGTCAGCTGTCACTATTGCATCTTTTGTGGTTATTTTTACGTTGCCGAAGATATCAACTTTTTGTAGGCTAAGTTTTTCCTCTTTAGAGTTTTCTTTTGTGAAATATGCTATCATCTTGTCGGCGTTTAAGGTGTTTTTGTCTTTGTCAATGGCAATGACATTGCCAAGAGCGATAGCTTTTTGCTGCTGCGGATAGTAAGTGATACTGTCAACAGCGGTGATGGTTTCTTTGCCGGTATCAATTTTGGATGGTGTTCCGGTAAGGACTGCTTCTTCTTTAATTAAATCATAGTCAAGTTTGTCGCCATAAGCTTGCGCTTTGGGGCTGGACATATGGACATTTCCTTGAGCCGTTACACGAGTAATGCTGTCTTTATTTTCTTTTTGGTTATTTCCATAGTAACCTGTGAGCGTATCAGCTTTGATGCGGAGGTCATCTTTGGTGGCAACGGCATTACCGGTAGCAATCATTTTTTGTGATTTTTGATGCCATTCTACTCGTTTTTCCGCGGTGATGTTTATGTCTGAGGCAATTCCAGGCAATGTTATAAAATATGAAAACAAAAAGATAATATAAAACAGTTTCATTATTTTTTCCTTTGTAGACTTTCTTCTTTTATGGTTATTTCTGTGTGTCCCGTAAAAGCAAGAATGGAATCAGAATTGAGAATTTCGAATCCTTGAGAGGTTAAATCTCCTAAAAATCCTTGTGCCGTTACCGGTTTGTTGCCATAGCCGCGTGCTTTTTTGAATTCATAAAATGCCTCAGCAGTTTTAACAGTCATGCCTTCACTATAAAAAAGTTCAACCTCATCTTCAAGTTTGAGTGTTTCAGTATTTTGATTATAATATCCGACAGGTGCTTTTATGTTGCTCCATACAGTTTCAGAGGAAGGAAGCATTCCTTCAGGTTTGGTGAGCTTTATCAGTTTGGAACCTGGCTCTGTTTCATCAATGTTGTCTGCAATAAAGTTGTTTACGCGGTTATTTTTATCCGTAATATAAAAAACGGTATTTTCAACATGAAGTTTTTCGAGCTCTCCTTGTTTGGGGCGAGTAATGTCTAAATGTATATCGTGCATATCTTTTTTTATGCTTGGGAAGACAAGCAGTAGCCCTATCAACACAACAGCAATACTGGGTAATAAAAGTTTTGCAGTATGTACAAAACGCGAATGGCGGTTCTGTTTGTCTTCCGGCCGATTTTTCGGTTGCTCCGAATCTGCGTTAAAATATGCATCTATGTCTTTGACATCTACCATGGAATCAATTCTTAAGCAACACCGACGCGCAGGCAGTCATGAATATGTATGATGCCTATGGGCTTGTTATCTTGTGTTACGAACAATTGGGTTATGCCTTTGCCCGTGTTGTTCATGATTTGGAGAGCTTCCGCTGCTAAAACATCAGGCGCAATAACCTTAGGATTATGCGTCATAACCTCAACAGCTTTGCGTGTCAGGATGTCAGAGGACATACAACGACGTAAATCGCCGTCAGTAATAATTCCTATAAGATGCCCGTTTTGATCTGTAATTCCAACACATCCGAGCATTTTCGATGTCATGGTGAGCATGGCCTCTTGCATGGACGCCGCTTCATTGACTAAAGGAATTTCTTCGCCAGTATGCATGAGATCGGATACTTTTTGTAGAATAGCTCCGAGCTTGCCACCAGGATGGCGCTTCTTGTAATCTATTTGTGAAAAACCTTTTCGCTCCATTAAGCAAACAGCCAATACATCACCTAAGACCAAAGTAGCGGTGGTAGATGATGTCGGAGCCAGCCCGAGCGGGCAGGCTTCTCCGTTGTCGGGAAGACGAAGCAGAATATCGCCGGCTTTGCCGAGGGAACTGTTCGGATTTTTAGTCATTGCTATTAAAGGAATGCCATATCTTTTGCAATATACAAGAATATCTGATAATTCTTTAGATTCTCCTCCATTGGAAATAGCCAAAACAACATCTTTTTCGGTAATCATGCCGAGATCGCCGTGACTGGCTTCTGCAGGATGAATAAAAAAGGATGGCGTACCGGTAGAAGCTAATGTTGCTGCTATTTTTCGGCCAATATGTCCCGATTTTCCCATGCCGGTAACAAGAACGCGACCTTGGGCGTTTTGCATCATATCTAGTGCCTGAGACAAAGAGTTATCCAAGGAATTTTCCATCATGCGGAGAGATTCAACTTCTCTGTCGATTGTTCTTTTTGCGCATGAAATGTCATCAATAGAATTAGTCATTATCTGTCCTCGATTAAAAAGTTATTCAATGCTTTTGAAAATATTATTTTCTGCCAAGAAAGGCAAGACTTATTTACTCTTTATGCAAATATCAGCGATTAAATCATGCGCGAATTTGATTGACATTTTTTTATTTTAATAGTCTTTTGGGGCACTCTGGAGGTAATATGCGCAATAAAATTTTGATTTATAATGATGAGGGATGTTCCGGTGTTCAGGTTTTGGCTCAATGTACAGAACAACATTTTTCTTCAAAAAATGTTCAGACAGAATGCGTATCTGCCGATGATATCATAAAAAAAGATTGTTTGAATGAAAATGTCTTGGCTTTTATTATGCCAGGCGGGGCGGCTACCCCGTTTCTTAATAAATTGCGTGTCCTCGGCAATGATAAAATCCGAAGTTATGTTGAGCGTGGCGGTGTTTATTTTGGAATTTGTGCCGGAGCGTATTATGCGTGTCGCAAGATAGCGTTTGAGCAAGATGTTCCAGAAGCCGCTTTGGAACAGTATTGCGAATTAAATTTAATAGAGGCCTGTGCTCGCGGAACTTTGAAAGAAGATTTTGGGCTTACTCCTTATGTTCGACCGACACCGGATAATGCTGCCGTTGTTGATGTCGTTTGGAGAGAAGATGGTGAACATCATGGTACACTTTATCACGGCGGTCCAAAATTTGAGTTGATGCCAGAGGAAAAAGATGCAGAAATTTTGGCATATTATAAAGATGCAAAAGGACAGCCTCCGGCTGTTTTGGTAAAACGTTTCGGTAAAGGAACTGTTTTGGTATCTGGAGTTCATTTTGAGGATGATGAGAGAAGTTTGAGAATGATGTCTTTTGCGCTACCGGAGTATGAGGATAAAATTAATAATCACTGCCAAATTATGCGGACTAAAGAAAAATCTCGTCAAAATTTGACTGCTAAATTAATGGCTGTATTGGATAAAAATAGAATATCCTTTGGACGTAAATAGACTCAAAAAGTGTCAGCGCATGAAAAATATATTCCGAGTCAAAACAGTCGATTAGGGCGCTCGTTGAATCGAGGTGCAGGGTTTGCTAAAAGATTTTTAGACTCAAAATTTTTGTAAAAAACTGTTGACTTGACGGTTATATGAATCTAGTATGCCGAGACTCAATAAAGAATGAGCAAGGCTTTTTTATGTCTTGAGGCACGGCTTTAGTGAGTAATTTTAACAATAATTTTAATACTTAAGGAAATTTGTGATGCCTACAATTAATCAGTTAATTCGTAAATCACGAACACCCAAAGTGAAGAGAAACAAAGTTCCGGCTTTGAAAGCTTGCCCACAAAAACGCGGTGTTTGTACAAGGGTTTATACAACAACCCCGAAAAAACCAAACTCTGCTTTGCGTAAAGTGGCTCGCGTTCGTCTGACAAACGGCTTTGAAGTAATCAGTTATATCCCTGGTGAAGGTCATAATCTTCAAGAACACTCAGTGGTACTGATTAGAGGCGGCCGTGTAAAAGACTTACCTGGTGTTCGTTATCATATCATTCGTGGTACCTTGGATACTCAAGGTGTATCTAAACGTCGTCAACGTCGTTCTCTGTACGGCGCTAAGAGACCTAAATAAGGAGTATAGAAGATGTCACGTCGTCATACAGCTGAAAAAAGAATCGTACTGCCTGATGCCAAATTCGGCGATAAGGTAGTCGCAAAATTTATTAATAATGTTATGGAGCATGGTAAAAAAGCCGTTGCAGAAAAAATTGTATACTCGGCTTTTGATATTATTGCCGCCAAATCAAAACAAGATGCTTTGAAGATTTTTGCAGAAGCTATTGATAATGTTAAGCCGCTGGTCGAGGTTAAATCTCGTCGTGTTGGTGGCGCAACCTATCAAGTGCCGATGGAAGTCCGTCCGGATCGTCGTCAGGCTTTGGCTATCCGTTGGATTATCGAAGCAGCTAAAAAACGTTCGGAAACCACGATGACCGAAAAGTTGGCTAACGAATTGTTAGATGCTGTTGCCAACAAAGGTTCCGCCGTTAAGAAGCGTGAGGATACTCATAGAATGGCTGAAGCCAATAAGGCTTTCTCCCATTATAAATTTTAACCGATAAAGTATAGGAAAATACAATGGCTCGTACACATAAATTGGAATTGTATAGAAACATCGGTATTATGGCGCACATTGATGCCGGAAAAACGACAACCAGTGAGCGTATCCTGTACTATACCGGCCAAACTCATAAAATCGGTGAAGTGCATGAAGGTGCTGCCACCATGGACTGGATGGAACAAGAGCAAGAGCGCGGTATTACTATTACTTCCGCTGCAACAACTTGTTTTTGGAAAGGACATCGTATCAATTTGATTGATACGCCGGGTCACGTGGACTTTACCGTAGAAGTTGAGCGCTCGCTCCGCGTATTGGACGGCGCGATCACCGTTTTTGATTCGGTTGCGGGTGTAGAACCGCAGTCTGAGACTGTTTGGAGACAAGCAGATAAATATAATGTTCCGAGAATTTGTTTTTGTAACAAAATGGATCGAATCGGCGCAAACTTCTATCGTTGTTTGGATATGATTGTTGATCGTTTGGGAGCAAAGCCTTTGGCAATGCAGCTTCCAATCGGTTCTGAAGCAGAATTTCGCGGTGTTGTAGATTTGTTGAATATGAATGCTATCGTTTATACCGGCGATACTCCAGATTCTCCAATAGAAATCCAAGAAATTCCTGCCGATTTGAAAGATAAGGCTGAAGAATACCACCATCAATTGGTTGAAATGGCTGTTGAAGAAGACGAGCAAGCCATGGAAGATTATTTGGAGGGTAAAGATGTTTCTGCAGATACATTGAAGAAATGTATTCGCAAGGGAACAATTGCTCAACATTTTGTTCCGGTTTTCTGTGGTACCGCTTTCAAAAACAAGGGTGTTCAGCCTTTGTTGGATGCAGTTATCGATTATTTGCCGTCTCCTTTGGATATTCCTGCTGTTAAGGGTATTAATCCAAATACTGATGCCGAAGAAGTTCGTCAACCAGCTGATAATGAGCCTTTGGCTGCTTTGGCTTTCAAAATTATGAACGACCCCTTTGTCGGTTCATTAACGTTTACTCGTATTTATTCTGGTACAATGACTGCAGGTTCTTATATCTACAATTCTGTGAAAGATAAAAAAGAGCGTGTTGGTCGTATGTTGTTGATGCATTCTAACAAACGTGAAGATTTGAAAGAAGCTCATGCCGGTGATATTATTGCTTTGGCAGGATTGAAAGATACAACAACAGGTGATACTCTTTGTGATGCATCTAAGCCTATTGTTCTGGAAAACATGGTATTCCCGGAGCCTGTTATTGAATTGGCAGTCGAGCCGAAGACTAAGGCCGATGTTGAAAAAATGGGCTTGGCTTTGTCTCGTTTGGCAATGGAAGATCCGTCATTTAAAGTTTCTTCCGATCCGGATAGCGGTCAAACTATTATCCGAGGCATGGGTGAGTTGCATTTGGAAATTATCGTTGATCGTTTGAAACGCGAATTTAAGGTAGAGTGTAATGTCGGTGAGCCGCAAGTTGCTTATCGTGAAACCATTACAAAACCTTGCGATATTGAATACACTCACAAGAAACAGTCCGGTGGTGCCGGTCAGTTCGCTAAGGTTAAAATCAAATTTGAACCGATTGAAGGTTATACCGGTTTTGAATTTGAGAATACCGTCGTTGGTGGTAATGTTCCGAAAGAATATATCCCCGGCGTTGAAAAAGGTTTGCGTACGGCTATGGATGCCGGTGTTATTGCCGGATATCCGGTTACCGGTGTTAAATGCAATCTTTATGACGGTGCTTATCATGAAGTTGACTCTAACGTTATGTGTTTTGAAATTGCTGCTCGCGCAGCTTTCAGAGAAGGTATGCGTCAAGCTGCTCCTAAATTGTTAGAGCCGATTATGAAGGTTGAAGTCGTCACTCCTGAGGAATATATGGGAGATATTATCGGAGACTTGAACTCCCGTCGTGGATTGGTTAACGGTATGGATCAACGAGCCAATGCTCGTGTGATTGATGCTCATGTTCCTTTGGCAAATATGTTTGGTTATGTTAATACTTTACGTTCTTTGTCTCAGGGACGCGCACAATTCTCAATGGTATTTGATCATTATGCTGAAG
This sequence comes from uncultured Alphaproteobacteria bacterium, assembly GCA_944393685.1. GTDB lineage: Bacteria > Pseudomonadota > Alphaproteobacteria > RF32 > CAG-239 > CAZU01. The sequence continues at coordinate 250 of CALYAW010000001.1, read as the reverse complement.
TACCAAAGGATGTGGCTGATAAGGTAAAAGCCAAAAATGCTTAATTAGTTTGGTTTTAAGAAGATGATGCAGAGCGGTTTCCGCTTAAATATATGGTAAATCGCTCTGTTTATCTTCTTGATTCCAGATTTTGATTTATTTTAATTTTAACTTTTTATTTGGAGAAAATCTAAATGGCAAAAGAGAAGTTTGAGCGGACGAAGCCGCACTGCAATATCGGAACGATAGGACACGTAGACCATGGTAAGAC